>NZ_PYHL01000002.1:187500-672621 GCF_003023755.1 Rhodococcus sp. AD45-ID
AGCTAAGGTCCCTAAGCGTGTACTAAGTGGAAAAGGATGTGGGGTCGCGAAGACAACCAGGAGGTTGGCTTAGAAGCAGCCACCCTTGAAAGAGTGCGTAATAGCTCACTGGTCAAGTGATCCTGCGCCGACAATGTAGCGGGGCTCAAGTACACCACCGAAGCTGCGGCATTCACGCAATAGCCCCCCTTCACTCTGCGGAGTGTTGGGCAGGTGTGTGGATGGGTAGGGGAGCGTCGTGTGGCCATGGAAGCGGCAGGGTGACCTAGCCGTGGAGGCCACACGAGTGAGAATGCAGGCATGAGTAGCGAAAGACGAGTGAGAAACTCGTCCGCCGAATGACCAAGGGTTCCTGGGCCAGGTTAATCCGCCCAGGGTGAGTCGGGACCTAAGACGAGGCCGACAGGCGTAGCCGATGGACAACGGGTTGATATTCCCGTACCCGTGTGAACGCGCCCATGGTGAATCAGTGATACTAACCGTCCTGAAGCCACGAGAAGACCTTCGGGTCTCGAGTTGGTGGATGCACGGGACCTGATCTGGTAGTAGCCAAGCGATGGGGTGACGCAGGAAGGTAGCTGGGCCGGTCAGTGGTAATACCGGTGTAAGCGTGTAGGGCGTGACCTAGGCAAATCCGGGTCACATTAAGCCTGAGACGTGATGCGTAGCCGATTGAGGCGAATTCAGTGATCCTATGCTGCCGAGAAAAGCCTCTAGCGAGCTTTCACACGGCCCGTACCCCAAACCGACACAGGTGGTCAGGTAGAGAATACTAAGGCGATCGAGATAACTATGGTTAAGGAACTCGGCAAAATGCCCCCGTAACTTCGGGAGAAGGGGGGCCCTGTCTGGTGACGACATTTACTGTCTGAGCTGGGTGGGGCCGCAGAGACCAGTGAGAAGCGACTGTTTACTAAAAACACAGGTCCGTGCGAAGTCGTAAGACGATGTATACGGACTGACGCCTGCCCGGTGCTGGAAGGTTAAGAGGACCGGTTAGTTCCTTCGGGAGCGAAGCTGAGAATTTAAGCCCCAGTAAACGGCGGTGGTAACTATAACCATCCTAAGGTAGCGAAATTCCTTGTCGGGTAAGTTCCGACCTGCACGAATGGCGTAACGACTTCTCAGCTGTCTCAACCGTAGACTCGGCGAAATTGCATTACGAGTAAAGATGCTCGTTACGCGCGGCAGGACGAAAAGACCCCGGGACCTTCACTACAGCTTGGTATTGGTGTTCGGTTCGGTTTGTGTAGGATAGGTGGGAGACTGTGAAACGGTGACGCCAGTTATCGTGGAGTCGTTGTTGAAATACCACTCTGATCGAATTGGACCTCTAACCTCGGACCATGATCTGGTTCAGGGACAGTGCCTGGTGGGTAGTTTAACTGGGGCGGTTGCCTCCCAAAATGTAACGGAGGCGCCCAAAGGTTCCCTCAGCCTGGTTGGCAATCAGGTGTCGAGTGCAAGTGCACAAGGGAGCTTGACTGTGAGACTGACAGGTCGAGCAGGGACGAAAGTCGGGACTAGTGATCCGGCACCGGCAAGTGGAAGCGGTGTCGCTCAACGGATAAAAGGTACCCCGGGGATAACAGGCTGATCTTCCCCAAGAGTCCATATCGACGGGATGGTTTGGCACCTCGATGTCGGCTCGTCGCATCCTGGGGCTGGAGTAGGTCCCAAGGGTTGGGCTGTTCGCCCATTAAAGCGGCACGCGAGCTGGGTTTAGAACGTCGTGAGACAGTTCGGTCTCTATCCGCCGCGCGCGTAAGAAACTTGAGGAAGGCTGTCCCTAGTACGAGAGGACCGGGACGGACGAACCTCTGGTGTGCCAGTTGTTCCGCCAGGAGCACCGCTGGTTAGCTACGTTCGGAAGGGATAACCGCTGAAAGCATCTAAGCGGGAAGCCTGTTCCAAGATGAGGTTTCTCACCCCCTCGAGGGGGTAAGGCCCCCGGCAGACCACCGGGTTGATAGGCCAGAACTGGAAGTACAGTAATGTATGCAGGTGACTGGTACTAATAGGCCGAGGACTTACCACAAAGAAGCTACGCGTCCACTGTGCGGTATCTGAAACAACACACAGATACCTTGAATTCGATTCCCCATCATTCACCGACACTTGTCGGTGGGTGTGTGGAGGATCTGGTTCACGGTTAGTTACTGTGACAGTTTCATAGAGTTACGGCGGTCATAGCGAAGGGGAAACGCCCGGTCCCATTCCGAACCCGGAAGCTAAGCCCTTCAGCGCCGATGGTACTGCACTCGACAGGGTGTGGGAGAGTAGGACACCGCCGAACACAACTTGAGAAAGCCCCCCAACAATGTTGGGGGGCTTTTCTCGTTTCACCCAAAACATAAAGCTCACATAAAGACAATTGTAGTTTTGTAATCGAATGTAAGAATTCGGATATATCTATTCATTAATTGCAAATAGAACAGTCGAATGTACTTCTATGTCTGAATCCGCTGGAAATATTCGAGAATTCTGAAATTGTTTCTCAAATCGTCGGGGTGGCGAGTGCTGCCGCGCCTGGGGCGTCGTCGATACCCGCTGGCAACCCGCAGCATTTCATCTCCTACGACGTGACTCCCCGCACGCCGGTTGAAACGATCGACAGTTTCCACTACACGGTTGCTGTGGAGACCCCGAACGGCACCGCCGGTGTCCGTTTCTCATTGTTCGGTGCCGGTGGTGTGCCGCTGTCTTCGGAATGTCGGTCGGGCGCTGACGGGGGCAATGGTGTCACGTGTGCGATTGATGTTCCCTATTCGCGCGGAACGGCATATTCCTTCGACATCATGAAGTCGGGTTCGTCGGCGACGGCAACAACATGGTCGGGAACGATTACCAATGATTCCACCGGAGTGGTCACAAAGATGGGGTCATGGTCCACTCCAGCCGCATTCGGTGGACTGAAGAGCACGACTATCGGTTTCATCGAGAAGTTCTCCGGGATCAAGACGTGTGGCGACATTCCGGATGTGAGCGTGAAGTACTCGAAGGTGTCGTTCGGCAACGACAACCCGTCGTCGGGAGCCAAGATCTGGCCGAGCTCGAATGGCGGTAGCGGTATTTACACCTGCCTCGGTGTGACACCCGCGAAGTCGGTGTCCACCGTCGGTCAGTTCAACATCGCCAGTGGTGACAGTACGGTCAGCCCGGTATCCCCAGAACCCGATCCGTCAACGTCGATACTGAATCAACTGGGGGACATTTTCGGCTCGTAACCGGATTCAGTCCGTCGGCGGAACAGGGGTTGATACGAGGCCTTCCGCCGGCTCACGAGGAATCGCAAGTTCTGTCTCTTCGAGGCGACCGCGCAGTGTGATGCTGTCGGTGATCCGCCACTGGTCGGCTTCGCTGTTGTGTGCCGCCGCAACAGCGCGGCCTGACGCTGCCAGATTTCCCGGTACGGTCTTGGCCACCTCGGAGAGACGGGCTGCCTCGTTCACAGGATCACCGATCACGGTGTACTCGAATCTTTCACGCGCACCGACATTTCCGGCAACTGCGATACCTGACGCGACGCCGATGCCGGCATTGATTTCAGGCACTTCGGCGCACAGACGGATCTGGATCTGTCTGGCAGCTGCTAGTGCGCTGCCCGCGTGGTCGTCGATCCGGTTCGGCGCACCGAAGATGGCAAGGGCTGCGTCGCCCTCGAACTTGTTGACAAATCCGCCATGTCCGTCGACCTCGTCGACGATGACGTCGAAGAACCTGTTGAGGAGTGCGACAACGGCGGTGGGAGTGTTTGTCGAGGCGATCGTGGTGGAACCGATCACGTCGACGAAGAGAACGGATACGTCACGTTCCTCGCCGCCGAGTTCGGGATTCTGACGCATCGCGTTGGCTGCAACCTCATGCCCGACGTGTCGTCCGAACAGGTCGCGAATGCGTTCACGCTCCCGAAGTCCTTCCGCCATACGATTGAAACCGGTTTGGAGCAAGCCCAATTCGGTACCGTCGTAGACAACGACGTGAGCACTCAGATCGCCGCGGGTGACTTGCTCCATACCTCGCCGAACGGATCGGATCGGCGCCGCAGCCGATCGAATGTTGATATAGGTCAGCCCGAGTCCGACGCACAGAGTGATTCCGCCGATTACGAGGATGGCGATTGCGAGAGCCTGCCCAGAGGCTGGACGGATGAAGCTGAAGATCGCGATCAACATCAGACCGGTGACAGGGACTCCACTGCCGAGCATCCAGACCAGGATGGTGCGCCCCGTGATGCCGAGCACCGCGGATTTGCGGGGTGTCCCGGATTCGAGGGCGCGGGCTGCGATGGGACGAAGTGCGAACTCGCTGAGGAGATAGCAGAACGCGCAGGTCGTGATTCCGCTGAAAGCTATGGTGAACAACACTTTCGGGATGGTGTTGGCGTCGACGATCCCGTACATCGTGGTGAACGTGGCCAATGCCACCGTCCACAGGATGGCTTGAACGCGGGTCAATCGCCATGGTCCACGCAGCGCGGCACGCTGATTCTCAGGTGTCGGCGGGACGTTGTCCGTTGCCCACCGAAGATCATGGATGAGGCGTGTAGTTCCCCAGAGCAACCCGACGACGAAGACACACCCAGTGAATATCGGCACTGCGATGAAGTTGATCCACGCGAACTCCGATCGCATGATGCTCGGGCCTGGAACAACAACTCCGATGAGAACGACGGCCAGTGCGGACCCGATCAGATTGGTGACCAGGAGCGGAGCAGTGAGGAGGGCCTGGACGCGAATGCGTCGTCGGCGGGGACTCTCGTCTGTGGATCCGAGCAGCCACGACCCTAGGGGCGCGCTCGGGACATTGCTGGGCTGCATAGTGTGTCGAGACTAGTCGCACCGATCCCTTAGGGTGGTGCAGTGCGCTTAGTTATTGCTCGTTGCCGTGTCGACTACGTAGGTCGATTGACTTCCCATCTCCCTACCGCCAGACGCCTTCTGTTGGTCAAAGCGGACGGTTCCGTCAGCATCCATGCCGATGACCGGGCGTATAAGCCGCTCAACTGGATGAGTCCGCCGTGCTGGTTGGTCGAGACCACCGGTGACAGCGACGACATTCTGTGGGTCGTGACCAACAAGGCCGGCGAAGAGCTGCGGATCACCCTCGAAGAGGTCGAACATGATTCGTCGTACGAACTCGGTATCGATCCTGGTTTGATCAAGGACGGCGTCGAGGCGCACCTGCAAGAGCTTCTCGCAGAGCATGTCGAAACGCTGGGTAAGGGCTACACCTTGGTACGACGCGAATACATGACGGCTATCGGGCCGGTCGATCTTCTGGTTCGTGATGCCGATGGTGCTTCGGTTGCCGTCGAGATCAAGCGTCGCGGGGAGATCGACGGTGTCGAGCAGCTGACGCGCTATCTCGAATTGCTCAACCGTGATCCGCTGCTCGCTCCGGTAACGGGAGTGTTTGCGGCGCAACAGATCAAGCCGCAGGCCAAGACTTTGGCAACCGACCGCGGGATTCGCTGCCTTGTCCTCGACTACGAGGCGTTACGCGGGACCGAGAGCACCGAGTTCCGGCTTTTCTAATGCCTCGCCGGAAACCGATGCCGAAACAATCTCGTCGTACTGACAGTCGACGAGGTCCGGCTTCGGATGAACCGCGTGGTGTGCTTTTTGGCGGGGCAGTGGTCCGGGAGGAGCCCGGTCCGGGCGGCGAGCTGTACATGGTTCGGCCGATTCCGGGAGCCAATGCCACGAAGTTCTATCGATGCCCCGGCTGTGACCACGACATCAGGCCGGGAGTTGCGCATGTGGTGACGTGGCCGTCGGAGCCCGGTGGGGCCGCGGAGCGTCGGCATTGGCATACCGGATGCTGGTCAGGCCGCGGCACCCGCGGCCTGACCAGAAGGTGGTCGTGACGGATCAGTTTCGGGACTGCGCCCGCTGTTCGACCTCGCGGGTGTCGATTTCGGCTGTGTTGGTGTCTTCGATGTCATCCGAGTCGTCAGTTTCCGGTTCGGATTCTGTGTAGCTCGTTTCCTCGTACTCGTCGTCGGTGAATTCCGAGGACGGCGGAGTGGTCGGAGCGTCGAGCAATTCGCTCTCACGGTTGACGGAGGCGAGCATCGCGGGCACCGAATCGAGCTGACCTCGGATTCCCAGGAGTTGCGCAAGGATGCGTCCACGTAGAACGCGCAGTTCTTCGGCAAGTTCCTTGGCGTGAGCGATCTTTCGCTCGGACTGATCTGTCGCAGCCTGTAGACGACGCTGCGCTTCGCGCGTGGCGTCGGTCAATCGTCGTTCGGCTTCTGCCTTGCTTGATGCTTCGAGTTCGTCGACTGCGGCAACAACCTTGGCGCGTCGTTCCGCCATCGAGATGTCGAAATCTTCGCGAATTTGAGTTCGCTTCGCCTCGGATTCGGCGGCCAGACGGTCGCGCTCGGCCTGCGCGGCTTCGACGATGCGCGCCGCTTCGGTCTTGGCCTGCAACATGGTCTGCTCGTGCATGGTTTCCATGGCGTTGCGGCGGTCGTCGAGCTCCGCGATCAACGACTCGTAGTGCCCGCGTAGGCGGGCGCCGTCCTGTTCGGCGATGGAGGTCATCTCTGCTGCGTCGGCCTCGGCCTTCGCGCGAACCTCGGATGCTTCGTCGGACGCCAGTCGGAGCATGCGGCTGATGCGATCGCTCATGCCCTCCGCAGTGGTGGGTGGAACGGACAGGCGGTCGACGTCCTTACGGAGATCGTCGATGTCGTCGCGGGCATCGTCCAACTGCTTGGCAAGGTCACGGGCTTGCGCGGCTGCGGCATCGCGATCCGCAGCCGTCACACGCAGTTCTACGTCGAATCGCTCGAAGTAGTTGCGTACCTCGTCGCGGTCGTATCCCTTCCGTGCGATCTGAAACGGAAGTTGAATGGAACCGCGGTCCTGCTCGTATGCCATGGCGACAATCTACCTGGCATATCTGCAGGAGTCGGGCCTACTAGTGCGACGCGGCCGGTTCGACCAGTTCGACGAGTACACCGCCGGCGTCCTTCGGGTGGATGAAGTTGATGCGTGAGTTCGCGGTGCCGCGCCTCGGTGCGTCGTAGAGCAACCGGACGCCGCGTGCACGGAGCTCGTCGGAAATAGCTTCGATGTCGGTGACGCGGTACGCGAGCTGCTGCAGTCCGGGGCCGCTGCGGTCGATGAACTTGGCGATAGTCGAGTTCTCGTCGAGCGGTGCGAGCAACTGAACGGCCGTGGAGCCGGCGGGCGCACCGACGACGGAGAGCATGGCTTCGCGCACGCCCTGTGCTTCGTTGATCTCTTCGTGAGTCGAGACCATGCCCAGGTGTTGGGTGTACCACGCGATGGCGACATCGAGGTCGGGAACGGCAATTCCGACGTGGTCGATGGCGACGACGAGGTCGGAGGACAGCGCTGCGAGAGCGGGACTGGGGGAGGTCTGTGTCATACCGTTCACGGTAGCGCTACCGTTTAAGTAGTACACGTCGGGATGTGACTTGGCTCGTATACCACGTGCGCCCGAAGACTATGTCTCTTTTTGCAGCCGGAGGAAATCGTGACCAGTTCTGTGATTGTTGCCGGAGCCCGTACCCCGATGGGTCGACTCATGGGTTCGTTGAAGGACCTGTCCGGGTCCGATCTCGGTGGCATCGCCATCAAGGGCGCCCTCGAGAAGGCCGGTGTCGCCCCGGAGCAGGTCGAGTACGTCATCATGGGTCAGGTCCTCACCGCCGGCGCCGGCCAGATGCCGGCCCGCCAGGCCGCCGTCGCCGCGGGCATCCCGATGAGCGTTCCCGCCCTGAGCATCAACAAGGTCTGCCTCTCCGGTGTCGACGCCATCGCCCTGGCCGATCAGCTGATCCGCGCCGGCGAATTCGACGTCGTCGTCGCCGGCGGGCAGGAATCGATGTCCCGCGCACCGCACATGCTCGAAAAAAGCCGCGAAGGGTTCAAGTACGGCGACGTCACGATGCGCGACCACATGGCGTACGACGGCCTGCACGACATCTTCACCGACCAGGCGATGGGCCTGCTCACCGAACAGGTCAACCAGCAGGACGACACCCACATCACCCGCGCGGAGCAGGACGCGTTTGCCGCGGCCTCACACCAGAACGCCGCCCGCGCCTGGAAGGACGGCCTCTTCGACAACGAGGTCGTCCCCGTCTCGATCCCGCAGCGCAAGGGCGATCCGATCGTCTTCGCGCAGGACGAGGGCATCCGCGCCGACACCACCGTCGAATCCCTCGGCAAACTGCGTCCCGCGTTCAGCAAGGACGGCACCATCACCGCCGGCTCCGCCTCCCCGATCTCCGACGGCGCCGCCGCCGTGGTCGTGATGAGCAAGGCCAAGGCCGAAGAACTCGGTGTGGCGTGGATCGCGGAGATCGGTGCCCACGGTGTGGTCGCGGGCCCCGATTCGACCCTGCAGTCCCAGCCGGCGCGGGCCATCGCGAAGGCCTGCGCGAAGGAAGGCATCGCGCCCGCCGATCTCGATCTCGTCGAGATCAACGAGGCGTTCGCGGCCGTCGGTATCGCCTCCACGCGTGAGCTCGGCCTCGACCCGGCGAAGGTGAACGTCAACGGCGGCGCCATCGCCGTCGGGCATCCCCTCGGGATGTCCGGTGCCCGGATCGCGCTGCACCTGGCACTCGAGTTGGCGCGCCGCGGCGGCGGCATCGGCGCGGCCGCACTGTGCGGCGGCGGCGGGCAGGGCGACGCACTGATCGTCCGCGTGCCCAAGGCCTGAGAGTCTAAATACACCTGAACACCTCAGTTCGCTCTACGACGCCTCGTGGTATTCCTCACACCACTACGGGGCGTCGTAGTTGTTCGGGCACAATGGGGTTCATGGCGAACGTCTTCGATCTCAGTACCACCGCAAAGCGGTTCCGTTTCATTGCCGTCCTCGAGGCCTTCACATGGCTCGGACTGTTGGTCGGAATGGCCTTCAAGTACATCCCCGAAGAGGGAATGGTGGCAGGCGTCAAGATCTTCGGTCCCTTCCACGGTGCTGTGTTCGTCATCTACATCCTGGTTGCGCTCTGGACTGCAAAGCAGTTGAAGTGGAACCTGGTCACCACGTTCTGGGCACTGTTTGCCAGCATCCCGCCGTTCGGCACGATTGTTTTCGAAGCGTGGGCCGCGCGCACAGGCAAGTTGGCGGAACTGTCCAAGGTGAACACAGCCGCTGCGGACCCCGCGCTCGCTTAAGTGAAGTAGGCCTCTTCGAAGGTTCCGGCAACTCGTGACAAACTGGGACTTGTGACTCGACCAGGATCCAGGCCCCCAGCGCGTTCGTCAGCAGTTGCAGCCGCTATGAGCGGCGCAGTCGACTTGTCCGCTCTCAAAGAGCGGGCCACGGCCCCACCTCCGCGTAATCCCAGCGGCGATGGGGCCGTTTCTGCTGCAAACGGGTCCGTCGTAGAGGTGACGGAAGCGAACTTCGAGGCCGAAGTTCTGGTCAAGTCGAGCCAGGTGCCCGTGATCGTCAACCTCGGTGGGCGCGCGTACGAGCCGTCTGTCGTCTTCACCGAGGTGCTGGAGCGATTGGCCGCGCAGGCAGGTGGTCAGTGGATTCTTGCGAACGTCGACGTCGATGTCAGCCCCCAGATCGCGCAGGCCTTCGGAATCCAGTCGGTGCCGACGGTTGTTGCCGTTGCCGCCGGTCAGCCGTTGGCAGATTTCCAGGGCGCGCAGCCCGAAGAGCAGTTGACTCAATGGTTTGCTGCCGTTCTGCAAGCTACCGCCGGAAAGCTCAGCGGGCCCGTTCCGACTGCTGAGCGCGACGAACCAGAAGTGGAAGATCCACGATTCGTTGCTGCCGAAACCGCCCTCGACGCCGGTGATCTCGACGGTGCCATTGCGGCATACCAGGTGATTCTCGACGCCGAGCCGACCAACGCCGAGGCCCTCAACGCTGTTCGCCAGGTCAAGTTCATGGCGCGTGCCCAGAACACCGAACCCGACGCCGTGGCGGCAGCCGACGCAGATCCGTCGAATGCCGAACTGCAGTTCGCGGCAGCGGACCTGGAGATGGCCGGACAGCAACCGGAAGCAGCTTTTGCTCGCCTCATCGGCGTCGTGTCACGCAGTGCAGGTGACGACAAGGCCGCGGCGCGGACGCGTCTGCTCGAACTCTTCGAATTGTTCGATCCCGCCGAGCCCATGGTGATGGCAGCCCGCCGCAAACTGGCGGCAGCGCTCTACTAGGCCTACTACGGCCGCTACTCCGTATAGCGGCTGTCGCAGGACACCTGCCCACCCAACACACCGGTACGGAAGGCGTCGACCCGGGCGAAGCCGCTCGGGACGGTGTCGCCGTTGACGTCACTGGCAGCCAACCCGTCCGTCAACAAGCCGGAGACGGCCTCGTCGAGGTCGCCGGGCGACAGGGTGACCTGTGCTCCGGACTCGGCTGCATTGGAGGGGCTCAGTGCGGCTGTGATCACTCCGGCCAAGCACGCCGCCCGCAGCGCGGTCTGTGGTGTGTCGAGTGCCTGACCACGTTGCTGCTGCATCGCGAGGGTGTACCGCGACGCGAGCAGTACGTATGCGTTGTAGTCGCCGGTGATGTCGGTCTGCATCAATTCGCGTCGACCGACCCGTCCCGGTGTTCCGCGTTCCGCCAACTCGTCGACATTGATGCCGATGGTGTTGGTCGAGGGGCAGAACGAGACCGGTTCGGTAGCGACGGCGTCGGCGCATCCGGTGTCCGCGCCGGTGAATGTGACTGTCGGCGGATTCTCCAATTCGAAGACCGACTGGAATGTCGTGAGGAACTCCTGCAGCGTTTCCTCGGTGACGGGAAGTTCTCCTGAATCGCCTTCGGAGTCGAATTGCTGGGGCAGTTCAGCCCGCCGGGATTCGATTTCTTCCTGGTCGATACGCGTGCAGGCGGACGCGCCGTCGGTGAACCCGATCTGTGTTGCGGTGACGCGTTCGAACGCGGAACCGTGGTGTGAGTCGGGATCGTTGGGATCGTCGTCACGGATAGCGACCGCAGAGGCGAGCACCTTGTTCAGGCCGTCGGATGTGTTCATGGTGAAGTGTGCTGCCTTGTCCTCGGCAACGTGCCGCAGGAACGCACCACCGAAGCAGTCGGCCTGTTGTTCACGCACCAGGGCCGATTCGGACCCACCTTTGACGATTCCGGCTTTGCGCTGGACGGCATGGCCGTACTCGTGCGCGAAGATGAACGCGACGGCGACGTCCCCGAACTTTTCCTGCACCTCGGGAAGGAGAAGTTCGCGATCCCACCCGATGGTGTGGTCGAGGCTGCAGTAGCCGGCGTTGATGAGGTCTTCTGTGGTCTCCTCGCAGAAGTCCGGGCCGTTCGATTCGGTGGGATCCCACGAGATCAGCGTGTCGACGGGTTGGAACGGTTCGTTGAACAGTGTCGGATACTGCGTGTTCCAAAAGGTTTCGATGTCGGTGATCGCGTTGGCGGCGAGTGCGTCGATGGAACCGCCGTCGGTGCCGACGATGTCGCGTTCGGCGTCGGGCGCACCGGGTCGCAGGCCACTAGGACCGGACGACGCGTCGAGGCCGGCAACGCGGAAGGGGTCGTGGTAGATCGAGACGGCCTGGCCACTGGAGGTCTGCGAACAGCCGGACAACACGGCAGCAGTTGCCAACAACGACGAAGTGACTAGTGCTGCTCGCCGGCCCACCATCAACGCTCCAGACTGATCCATATCGCACCGTTGGCGGGAAGTGCGACCTGAGCTGACGCCGGCCGACCGTGCCACGACTGCGACGTCGCTGTGACCGCACCGAGGTTGCCCACCCCCGAGCCGCCGTACGCCTGCGCATCGGTGTTGAGGATTTCCACCCATCGGCCGGGCTCCGGTAGCCCGACGCGGTAGCTCGAGTGTTCGCTGCCCGAGAAGTTGAAGAGGCAGGCGACAATCGAGCCGTCAGTACCGTAACGCAGAAAACTCAGGACGTTGTTCTCGGTGTCGTTGGCGTCGATCCACGAGTACCCGCCAGGCGAGGTGTCCAGGGTCCACATTGCCGGATGCCGGCGGTATGCAGAGTTGAGATCGCTGACCAGCTGCATCGCGCCGCGGTGGAGATTGCCGGTGTTCGGGTCGTCGAGTTGCCACCAGTCGAGGCCTCGTTCTTCGGACCACTCGGCCGTCTGGCCGAATTCTTGGCCCATGAACAGAAGCTGCTTACCCGGGTGCGCCCACATGTAGGCGAGGAGAGCGCGAAGCCCCGCGGCTTTCGCGAAATCGTTGCCGGGCATACGTGTCCACAAGGTTCCCTTGCCGTGGACGACCTCGTCGTGGCTTATGGGCAGTAGGTAGTTCTCGCTCCACGCGTACATCAGCGAGAAGGTGATCTCGTGATGGTGGTACGTGCGGTGGACGGGGTCGCGGCCCAGGAATCCCAGGGTGTCGTGCATCCACCCCATGTTCCATTTCATGTTGAATCCGAGGCCGCCCACATTGGTCGCGCGGGTGACTCCAGGCCACGCGGTTGATTCCTCCGCAACGGTGACAACGCCACGGTGCTTCTTGTGGACGGTGGCATTCATCTCCTGAAGGAACGCAACTGCTTCCAGGTTCTCTCGGCCACCGTGAATGTTGGGAGTCCAGCCACCTTCCGGGCGGGAGTAATCCAGGTAGAGCATCGATGCGACAGCATCGACGCGTAGGCCGTCGATGTGGAATTCGTCGAGCCAGAACAGCGCGTTGGCGACGAGGAAGTTGCGGACCTCGCGTCGACCGAAGTCGAATACGTATGTACCCCAGTCCAACTGCTCGCCGCGCTGCGGATCGGCATGTTCGTAGAGCGGTGTGCCGTCGAAGCGGGCCAGTGCCCACTCGTCCTTGGGGAAGTGAGCGGGAACCCAGTCGACGAGAACACCGATGCCGGCGGCATGGAGGTGATCGACAAACCAGCGGAAATCGTCGGGTGTCCCGAATCGTGCCGTCGGAGCGTAGTACGACGTGACCTGATATCCCCAGGAACCGCCGAACGGGTGCTCGGCGACTGGGAGCAATTCGACGTGTGTGAACCCGGTTTCGGTGACGTACTGCGCGAGTTGCTCGGCCATCTGCCGGTAGTCGAGGCCAGGGCGCCAGGATCCGAGATGCACTTCGTACACACTCATCGGTGACTGCGCTGGGTCGACGTGCGCGCGGGCCTCGAGCCAGTCGGCGTCGTGCCAGATGTGGGAACTGGTACTCACGCGTGACGCCGTCGCCGGCGGTACTTCGGTGGCGAAGGCCATCGGGTCGGCCTTGTCCGCTACCGAACCGTCTCGCCCGTGGACGCGGAACTTGTACAGTTCACCTGCTGTGATTCCGGGCAGGAACAGTTCCCAGACTCCTGTCGAACCGAGGACGCGCATGGGCGCGAATTGCCCACCCCAGCCGTCGAAGTCGCCGATGACGGTGACTCCCCGGGCGGCGGGTGCCCACACCGCAAACGAGGTTCCCTCGACTACTCCGTCCGGCGTCTCGTAGCTGCGCGGGTGGGCGCCGAGAATATCCCACAGGCGTTCGTGCCGACCCTCACCGAAGAGGTGGAGATCAAGTTCGCCGAGCGTGGGGAGGAATCGGTACGGATCGGCAACAACGACGGTATGCCCACCCGGGTAGGTGACCGAGTACCGGTAGTCCATGAGTTCCGGGTAGGGGACCAGTGCGGCGAAGACCCCACCCGAAATGTGGTGGAGGGGAAAGACCTTTCCGCCGATGACGGCGTTGACAGACTCGGCGTGTGGCCGAAGGGTACGCAGCACTGTTCCGTCGGGGTGTGCGTGCGCGCCGAGGACGCTGTGCGGATCGTGGTGTTCGCCGCGGGCAAGCAATTCCAGATCGTGGGGCGCTGGAGCAACCCCGGCAGGCAGTTCGGCGACCATCATTTACCTCCGCGGTATGCCAGGGAAGTTCTGGCGGGGTAGGGAACTGGCGGTAGCGCAAGAATGTGGGCGACGGACCGCCACGGCTCTAGGCGAACGAAATTTGCTTGGCCCCACTGATATTGCTCGCCGCTCACTTCGTCGAGCACGCTCATGTGGTCGTGCCATTCGCGCCCGAGTGCCGGCATGTCCAGCCAGATCGTTCCCTCTTCCGCGGCAAACGGATTGAGGTTGATGACGGTGAGTACGGCGTCGCCGGTGATCGGATCGAACTTCGAGTAGGCGATGATCGCGTCGTTGTCGATGTGGTGGAAATGCAGGTTGCGGAGTTGTTGCAGAGCGGGGTGCGCGCGGCGGATGCGGTTCAGCGTGGTGATCCAGGGTTCGAGGGATTCGCCGCGCGCAGCGGCTTCCGCGAACCGGCGCGGACGTAGTTCGTACTTCTCCGAGTCCAGATACTCTTCGCTACCGGGACGCACCGCCTGGTGCTCGTAGAGTTCGTACCCCGAGTAGACGCCCCACGTCGGCGCGAGTGTTGCGGCGAGAGCTGCCCGCAGCGCGAACATTCCGGGTCCGCCGTGCTGTAGCGACTCGTGCAGGATGTCCGGGGTGTTCACGAAGAGATTGGGGCGCGCCTCGTCGGCTTTGGCTGCGAGTTCGTTGCCGAATTCCGTCAGTTCCCACTTTGCGACGCGCCACGTGAAGTACGTGTACGACTGTGTGAAGCCGCGTCGGGCCAGGCCGTACATGCGGGCCGGCCGGGTGAACGCCTCGGCCAGGAAGAGAACGTCCGGATCGGATTTCTTGACTTCGGAGATCAGCTTTTCCCAGAAGTTGGGCGGCTTGGTGTGGGGGTTGTCGACGCGAAAGATCTTGACCCCCGCGTTGATCCAGTGGCGAACGACGCGCAGGATTTCCTTGTCCAACCCGTCCGGGTCGATGTCGAAGTTGATCGGATAGATGTCCTGGTACTTCTTGGGCGGGTTCTCCGCGTAGGCGATGGTGCCGTCGGGCAGAACAGTGAACCACTCGGGATGCTTTGCTGCCCAAGGATGATCGGGTGCACATTGCAGTGCGAGGTCGAGTGCCACTTCGAGGTCGAGTTTGCGTGCCCGCGACACGAACGCCTTGAAATCCTTGAGCGTTCCGAGTTTCGGATGGACTGCGTCGTGCCCACCTTCGGCGGAGCCGATGGCCCATGGCGATCCGACATCCCCGGGTTCGGGAGTGAGCGTGTTGTTGCGGCCCTTGCGATTTATCTCACCGATCGGGTGAATCGGCGGCAGGTAGACAACATCGAAACCCATTGCGGCAATGCGCGGTAGATCCTCCGACGCGGTCTTGAACGTGCCGTGCTTCGGCACCCCGTTCTCGTCCCAGCCGCCGGTGGAGCGGGGGAAGAACTCGTACCACGAACCGAAAAGTGCTCGGTTGCGGTCGACCAGCACGTTGTGCGGTTCGCCCTTGGTGACCAACTCGCGCAGGGGATGCGCGCGGAGCAACTCGGCGACGTCCGACGCAAATGCCGGGGCGACCCGGGCTGTCACCGGCGCGGTGCTGCGCAGCGACGCCGTCACCGCCTCCAACTTCGAGCGGTTGGCGCGGGGCTGTTCCTGGGCGGCGCGCTCGAAGAGTCGCGCGCCGATCTCGAGGTCGTTGGCTAGCTCTGCCGGGCCTTGCCCGACGGACAGTTTGGCTTCGACGGCGTGCTTCCAGGTTGCGACGGGATCACTCCACGCTTCGATCCGGAACGTCCAGAGTCCCTCGGTGGACGGAACGAATACAGCGTCGACGGTGTCCGGTTCGCTGCCCGGGTCCATCTGGATGCGTATCGGTTTGGTTCCGCGGGGTCCGCGCACGGTGAGGGTGGCCGCAACTGCGTCGTGGCCCTCTCGCCATACCGTGGCGTGTACGGGAAACACTTCACCCACTACGGCCTTGGCTGGATAGTTACCCGAGATCGCGGGTACCACGTCGTCGATACCGAGGCGTCCTGTCACGGGAAGCTCCATTTCTGATGGTGGAGTGTTACTGGTGTGGCCGAGTTCAACCGTAGTGGGTACAGCGCCTTGTCGTCGCTCCAGCGGACACGGTGGTTCAACTCGACTAGGGTTCGCGGGGTGAAAGCCTTGCGTCGGTTCACTGTCCGAGCCCACCTTCCGGAGCGCCTTGCAGCGCTCGGCCCCTTGTCCACCAACTTGCGTTGGTCCTGGCATCCCGAGACTCAGGATCTGTTCTCGCGCCTGGACCCTGAACTCTGGCAAGCAGTTCAGTTCGATCCGGTTCGAATGCTCGGAGAGGTCGATCCCGCCCGACTCGACGAGCTCAGCAGCGACGACGACTTCCTCGCTGACCTCGACACCGCGGCCGCCGATCTCGACAGCTACCTGAGCACTCCGCGCTGGTACCAGTCGCAGCAGGCAAAGGGGGTGTCGCTGGCTGGGGGAATTGCGTACTTCTCCATGGAATTCGGCGTCAGCGAAGTCCTGCCGAACTACTCGGGTGGCCTGGGAATTCTGGCCGGCGATCATCTCAAGGCCGCATCGGATCTGGGACTGCCGCTGATCGGTGTCGGACTGCTCTATCGATCCGGCTACTTCCGCCAGTCCCTGACAGCCGACGGGTGGCAGGCCGAGCACTACCCACCCCACGATCCGCAGGGGTTGCCTCTGCGTTTGCTGACGGATGCCGGCCCGTCGTCCGACGACGGATCGCCGGTAGTGATCCACGTCGCGATGCCCGGTGGGCGAGTTCTCCGGTCGCGGGTGTGGATCGCGCAGGTCGGCCGGGTGCCCCTGCTTCTCCTCGATTCGGACATCGCTGAGAACGATCCCGATCTCCGCGGCGTGACCGACCGTCTGTACGGCGGCGATCAGGATCACCGCATCAAGCAGGAAATCCTTGCGGGTATCGGTGGCGTACGTGCGGTTCGGGCGTACACCGCGGCATACGGATTGCCCGATCCCGAGGTGTTCCACATGAACGAGGGCCACGCCGGTTTCCTCGGTATCGAACGAATTCGTGAACTTGTCACCACCAGCGGGCTGGATTTCGATTCGGCGTTGGCGGCTGTACGCGCCGGTACCGTCTTCACGACCCACACTCCGGTGCCCGCCGGAATCGACCGCTTCCCGGCAGATCTGGTTCGCCACTACTTCGGCGGTTCCAACGGCGAGAACGAATCGACGCTTCTTCCCGGCCTGACGGTCGATCGCATCGTCGGCATGGGCCGCGAATCGGATCCGTCGATCTTCAACATGGCGCACATGGGCCTTCGACTGGGCCAGCGTGCCAACGGTGTGTCGAAGCTGCACGGCATCGTCAGTCGCGACATGTTCAACGGTCTCTGGCCGGGATTCGACGCTGACGAGGTTCCGATCGGCTCGGTGACCAACGGTGTCCATGCGCCCACCTGGGCGGCGCCGGAATGGATGAACGTCGCCCGCCGGATCGTCGGACAGGAGCAGCTCGAGGAATCGCGCGGCTGGGAGCGCTTGCACGAGCTGTCCGCCACCGAACTCTGGGAAACGCGCAACGACTTGCGCGGCAAACTCGTCAACGAAGTGCGTCGACGTGTGAAGGCGTCGTGGCTCGAGCGCGGCGCCACCGAAGCCGAACTGGGTTGGACCAGTGGAGTTTTCGACCCGAATGTGTTGACTGTCGGGTTTGCCAGGCGCGTGCCGACGTACAAGCGACTCACCCTGATGCTGCGCGACCCCGATCGACTGCGCGCGATGCTCCTCGACGAAAAGCGGCCAGTGCAGTTGGTGGTGGCCGGAAAGTCGCATCCCGCCGACGACGGTGGCAAGGCGCTCATTCAGCAGGTGGTGCGGTTCGCCGACGAGGCGGACGTCCGTCATCGCATCGTCTTCCTGCCGGATTACGACATGTCGATGGCCCGCTACCTGTACTGGGGTTGCGATGTGTGGCTGAACAATCCGCTGCGCCCGCTCGAGGCGTGTGGAACTTCCGGTATGAAGTCTGCACTGAACGGCGGACTCAACCTCTCCATCCGTGACGGATGGTGGGACGAGATGTACGACGGTGAGAACGGCTGGGCAATCCCGACCGCCGACGGCGTCCTCGACGACGTTCGCCGTGACGATCTCGAAGCGAGCGCGCTCTACGAATTGCTCGAACACGCGGTGCTACCCACGTTCTACGACCGTGACGCTGCCGACCTGCCGACGCGGTGGGTCGAGAAGGTTCGCCACACACTCGAGAATCTGGGCCCGAAGGTGTTGGCGTCACGCATGGTTCGTGACTATGCAGTGCAGTACTACGCGCCGTCGGCAGAATCTGCTCGGGCTGTGGTGGCGGACAACTACGCCGGAGCGCGTGAGGTTGCCGAGTTCCGTCGGCGGATCGAATCGCAGTGGCCGTCCGTGAGCGTTGTGCAGGTTGACGGTTCCGGGTTGCCGGATACCCCGGAAATCGGTGCGACTCTCTCGCTGAAGGCTCAGGTTCGTCTCGGTGATTTGTCGGTGTCCGACGTCGAGGTGCAAGCAGTCATCGGACGCGTCACTCCGGGTGAGGAACTGACCGATGTGGTCACCTTCCCGATGACGCATTTCGGTTCGGAAGACGGCATCGAGATCTTCGAAGCCGAAGTAGCGCTTCCGGTTTCGGGATCGGTCGGCTACACGGTTCGGGTTCTTCCGCATCACCGTCTGCTGGTGAACGCATCAGAGCTGGGATTGGTCACGACCCCGGCTGTGTAAACCCACTTTCTGCCCCGGACCTTGTCGACAAGGTCCGGGGCAGAAGTGCGTCAGGGCCGCGAATCGCGGATACGGGTCAGCGCTTTGCGGACGACCTCGGGCTTGGTCGTCTCCCAGAACGGTGGCAATGACGCCCGCAGGTATCCGGCATACCGGGCTGTTGCAAGACGCGGATCCAGTACGGCCACAACACCTTTGTCGTCGACGCTACGCAACAGTCTGCCCACTCCCTGGGCGAGGAGCAGCGCTGCATGGTTGGCCGAGACGCTGAGGAAGCCGTTTCCGCCGTGTGCCTCGATGGCCTGTTGACGAGCCATCAGCAGCGGATCGTCCGGCCGCGGAAATGGAATGCGGTCCAAGATCACCAGGGACAGCGACGGGCCGGGAACGTCGACGCCTTGCCATAGGGACAGTGTCCCGAACAGTGATGTGGGTTCATCCTTGGCGAAGGCCTTGACGAGGGTGCCGGTGGCGTCGTCGCCCTGGCACAGGATCGGTGTGTCGAGGCGATCACGCATGGCTTCGGATGCGGCTTTGGCGGCGCGCATCGACGAGAACAGTCCGAGGGTGCGCCCACCCGCAGCCTCGACGAGTTCGGCGATTTCGTCGAGGTAGACCGGGGACAAGCCGTCCCGGCCGGGTGTGGGCAGGTGGCGGGCAATGTAGATGATTCCGGCTTTCGCATGGTCGAACGGCGATCCGACGTCGACCGAGTTCCAACGAAATGCGTTGGCATCGGAAGGGGCTTCGCTTCCGATTGCAGTTCCGGAATCGGGGCGAACCGACGACTGCGCGGGTAGTCCCCAGTTGATCGCAAGACCGTCGAAGGAACCTCCGACGGTGAGTGTTGCGGACGTCAACACCACAGTGGATTCCGCGAACAGGCGTGAGCGCAGCAAACCGCCGACGGACAGCGGGGCCATCCGGACGGAGCGGCGGACCGATCCGCGGAACTCGTCGGACGAGAGCCAGACCACATCTTTGCGCTGGGCGGGATCTGGTTCGTCGAAAGCAGTGAGGACTCGTACGGCGCTGTCGTGAATGTCTTCCACCGAGGAGAGTGCCGCATTGCGGGCGGCCGCTGCTTCGGGATCGGCTGCCATCATGCCGGGCTTGGCCGGGCCGATGGCTGTGCGCAGGGCCCACGCGGCATCGCGGATGGCTGCGAGCGCGGGAGCAGCGCCGTCGGGAAGCCCGTCCCAGCGTCCGGGGCGAAGTTCTTCGAGGAGTCCGGCCCAGCCTTCGCCGGCGGCCTCGAGACGATCGGCGTCCTGTTCTTCGACGATCTTGCCGCAGCGACGAGCGGCTGCACTGATAGCGGCCGCGGTGAGCTCGTCTGTCGCGACCCCGGTCACGCGGTCGACCAGTTCGTGGGCTTCGTCGATGACCACGACGTCGTGCTCGGGCAGAATCTGGATGCCTGTAATGGCGTCGATCGCGAGTAGGGCGTGGTTGGTGACCACGACGTCTGCCTTCGACGCCTCGACGCGGGCGCGTTCGGCAAAGCAGTCCTCGCCGACCGGGCACTGGTTCTTCCCGATGCATTCGCGGGACGTCACACTGACCTGCCGCCACGCCTGATCGGACACGCCTGGCACCAGTTCGTCGCGGTCGCCCGTGTCGGTGTCCGACGACCACTCGGTCAAGCGCACCACTTCACGGCCCAGGCGCGAGACTGTGAACGGATCGAACAGTTCGTCCTCCGGTGGCTGCTCGGAGGCGCCGGTGTGGATCTTGTTCATGCACAGGTAGTTGTTGCGGCCCTTGAGGATTGCGAATTCCGCGCGACGCCCGAGTGGCTTCTTCAGTGCATCGGCCAGGCGGGGGAGATCACGATCGACCAACTGCCGCTGCAGGGCGATGGTGGCCGTCGACACGACGACGGTGCGACCGGACTCGACGGCATGGCGCAGGCTCGGCACCAGATAGGCCAGCGACTTACCCGTACCGGTGCCGGCCTGGACGGCAAGATGCTCACCGGTATCGATCGAATGCGCTACCGCCGACGCCATCGTGAGCTGGCTGGTCCGCTCGGCACCGCCCAGCGCCTGCACCGCCGTGCGAAGCAGTTCGGGGACATTCGGAAGTTCATCGGCCACTGAAGCAGGTTAGTGGATACCTACGTCAGAAATATCGACGCCACTCGAAGGCGCATGTTCGTCACGGCCGCTGAGCTGCACTCCGTGCTCGCGCATCTGCGTCAAAGCCGCTTCGATCGTGGCGGTTGCCACACCCGCAGTGAGTGGCAGGAGGACTGTGGTGGCAAAGCCGGCGCGGACCGCGTCGAGTGCCGTGGCCCTCACGCAGTGATCGGTGGCAATGCCGATGACGTCGACGTCGGTGATGTCGTGTGCCCGCAACCACTCCTCGAGGGTCGTGCCGTCCTCGGAAAACCCTTCGAACCCGGAGTACGCGGCGCTGTACGCACCTTTGGAGAACACGGCAGATCCGGCGATCGATGCATCGAAAGCCGGGTGGAAGTCGGCGCCCGAGGTTCCGACCACACAGTGCACCGGCCACGTGTCGACGTAATCGGGGTTTTCCGAGAAGTGAGCACCGGGATCGATGTGGAAATCGCGGGTCGCTGCGACGGCGTCGTACTCGTGAGAGTCGACGAAGGTGTTGATCGCCGCAGCTACGGCAGCGCCGCCGTCGACGGCTAGAGCGCCGCCCTCACAGAAGTCGTTCTGGACGTCCACCACGATCAATGCACGTGCAGTCATCAGTGACCTCCACCGACAAATCGGACCGGTACCGCGGAATCTCCGCGTGAGAGCTTGAGGCCCTCCCACGGGAGGCTGAGCAGCCCGGCTTTCACGACTGCTCGGCTCTCTTCCAATGTGGGGACGCCGTCGACGGTCTTGCCGCCGCGTACCAACGGAATCATCAGCTCGGTCGCGCCGTCCGCGGCGGCGAACGGCGAGGGCGCGTCGGCGGGATATATCACTTCCTCGACCAGTGTTCCGGTCTGGCGAGCGATGCGCAGTGCCTTCTTCGCTCCGCCGCGCGACGCTTTGTTGGTACTGCGCTTCTCGACAGGAATTCCGTCCACCTCGACAAGTTTGTAGACCATGCCGGCCGTCGGAGCACCGGAGCCGATGACGAGCGACGTGCCGACGCCGTACGTGTCGACGGGTTCGGCGCGCAGCGCTGCGATGGCATATTCGTCGAGGTCGCCGGAGACGACGATGCGGGTCTTGGTGGCGCCGAGGTCGTCGAGTTGTCGACGCACCTGGCGGGTGACCACCCCGAGGTCTCCGGAGTCGATACGCACCCCGCCAAGCTCGGTTCCGGCTACGGCGATAGCGGTTTTCACGCCTTCGGTGATGTCGTAGGTGTCGACCAGCAATGTGGTCGAGACACCGAGTACGTCGACCTGCGCGCGGAAGGCCGCGGCCTCGTCGGTTCCGTTGTCGGTGGTGTGCAGGAGGGTGAAGGCGTGGGCGCTGGTACCCGCGCCGGGAACGTCGTGGCGGCGGACAGCTTCGAGATTGGACGTGGCGTCGAATCCGGCGAGGTACGCGGCGCGGGACGACGCGACTGCGGCTTGCTCATG
This sequence comes from Rhodococcus sp. AD45-ID, assembly GCF_003023755.1. Taxonomy (NCBI): domain Bacteria; kingdom Bacillati; phylum Actinomycetota; class Actinomycetes; order Mycobacteriales; family Nocardiaceae; genus Rhodococcus; species Rhodococcus sp. AD45-ID. The sequence continues at coordinate 209,611 of NZ_PYHL01000002.1, forward strand.
GGTCCGGCGTGAGCCCATTTCGATGAGCCGTCGACCGTCTGCGGCACTGACCATGCGGGCCGCAGCTGACGCAATCGCGCTGTCGTGGTTGAGGATCGAGAGGGCCAGTGTCTCGAGCAACACGCATTCGGCAAACGATCCGCGGACGGAGAGGATCGGCGAGCCAGGAAAGTAGAAGTCGCCTTCGCGGTAACCGTCGATGTCGCCGGAGAACCGGTAATTGCGCAGCCACTCGACGGTGGTGTCGTCCAGGAACTTCGAGACGATCGCCAGTTCGGGTTCCCCGAAACGGAAGTGCTCGAGAGCGTCGAGCAATCGCTCCGTACCGGCGACGATTCCGTAACGCCTCCCGTCGGGAAGTCTGCGCGCGAATACTTCGAAACTGCAGGTACGGAAAGCAGATCCGTCGGCAAGCGCGGCAGAGAGCATGGTGAGCTCGTACTGGTCGGTGAGCAGAGCGGTACTCGCGGCGGCGTCACGGGTGTCGGAGATTTGCGTAGGCACGCACATAACTCTAGGCGGGAGACCACGAGGGTGGGTGTTGTCACCTCGGATCGCGCCGTACCCTGGAGACATGGTTTTCGGCTCTGCGACTGTTTCCACAACTGCCTCTGCGCCGCGCGCGGTCCCGGAGCAGTCGGAGGCTGTTGCAATCATCGAAGCTGTTGACAGGCCTTGGGTGACGATCGTCTGGGACGATCCGGTCAATCTGATGCACTACGTGACCTACGTGTTCCAGAAACTGTTCGGGTACAGCAAGGCCAAGGCCACCGATTTGATGATGAAGGTGCATTCGGAGGGCAAGGCCGTCGTGTCCAGTGGTTCGCGCGACAAGATGGAAGCCGATGTTCGGCGTCTGCACGCGGCGGGACTGTGGGCCACGATGCAGCGCGACGACACCTAGGGCTCGCTCACCTTCGACAAGTTCGATCCGATCACAAGAGGGGAGTCCGACGCGTGCGGACGTGGATCAAGAAGAACTCGCTTTCCGGAGTGAAGTTCAAATCCGAGATGGACGCTCATGAGGTGACCGTCCTGAGTTCGCTCGTAGAGTCGGTGATCGGACTGCTGGAAGATCGTGAGTCCGGCGCACCGCAGGACGAGTTGGCGGCGCTCACCGGTCTTCGAACCGGTAATTCGGAATCGCCCGACAATCCGGTTCTGGCGCGGTTGCTCCCAGATTTTCAGCGAACCGACCCCAGTAAGGCCTCCCCGGATTCCGATGATCTCGACGACGCCGGCGCCAATGTCAACGGAGCGCTGCGGAGTTTGCACGAACCCGAGATCATCGACGCGAAGAAGGCTGCCGGCAGGGTTTTGCTGGCCTCGCTTCCCGCAGACGGCGGCAAGATCCTCCTGACCCAGGAGCAGGCCGACGCGTGGCTGTCCGCGCTCAACGACGTTCGTCTGGCTCTCGGCACCAATCTCGGTATCGACGCAGACACTCCGGAAAGTTTGGATCCGGATGATCCGCGAGCACCGCATCTTGATGTCTATCACTGGTTGACGTGGATGCAGGATTCGCTCGTTCAGGCGCTCATGCCGTGATCACCACGGCGCCCGGCCCCACGGATTCGTTGACCGACATCGCCGGTTTGACTGTCGGTCATCATCATCGGCTCGACGACGACGCTGCTCTGGGGGCGGGGGCCGCGACGGGATGCACCGTTGTGCTGGCCCCGGCGGGAGTGGTTGCGGGAGTTGATGTTCGGGGCGGCGGGCCGGGTACTCGCGAAACCGATCTCCTCGACCCGAGCCATTCGGTTCAGCAGGTCAATGCCGTGCTCCTGAGCGGTGGAAGTGCGTACGGCCTCGCTGCCGCCGACGGTGTCATGCGCTGGCTCGAGGAACACGGCCACGGAATCGCGATGGGCCTGCCTGGCCAGGTGGTGCCGATCGTGCCGGGCGCCGTCATCTTCGATCTTCCGGTCGGGGACTGGAAGATTCGACCTGACGCCGATTTCGGATATCTGGCAGCAGAATCCGCGTCGCGTGAATGTGCGACCGGAACAGTGGGCGCCGGTGTCGGTGCCCGTGCCGGTGGGATCAAAGGCGGCGTCGGAACTGCCAGCGTCGTGATCACAGACGGACCGGCCAAGGGGACAACTGTGTCGGCCCTGATCGTGGCAAACCCGGTCGGCTCGGTCTTCGATCCGCGTACCGGTCTGCCGTGGGGCGTCGGGTCCGAGGGGGAGGCGTCCTTCGGGATCGGCATGCCGATTCCGTGCGAGCTCGACGCAGCCAACGCAATCGGTGCCAAAGGGACAGTGCTCAACACCACCATCGGCGTCGTCGCTACCGACGCGGCCCTGACCAAAGCCGGGTGCCGACGCGTTGCAGTTGCCGGTCACGACGGTTTGGCCCGGGCAATCCGTCCGGCCCATTCGCCGTTGGACGGCGACACGATCTTTGCGCTCGCTACCGGAACGCACACGCCGGAATCGGCGATCGACGTACCGGCGGCGTTCCCGGCGGATCTGCCGATCCTCGACGCTGTCTGTGCGGCCGCCGCCCAGGTCGTGGAACGCGCGATCGTCAAGGCGATTCTCGACGCGACATCGGTGGCGGGGATCCCGAGTTACCGAGACCTGTTCCCGTCGGCTTTCGTCTAGCCCGGCGAGCGCCGGTAACCTCGAAGTAGACACATCTACTGTGAGGACGCACGCGATGACGATGGATTTCAACAGTCCTGATTTCGGTTCACGGGCACCGGTTCCCGCGCCGAAACCGCCGTCGGTGTGGAAGCAGTCCGCGGTGCTGGTCGGCGGATTTGTACTAGCGCTGTACGTCATCGAGATCATCGACGTCATTTCCGGTCAGAACGTCCAGAACGCCGGAGTCTCACCGCGAACGCTCGACGGTTTGTGGGGCATCCTGTTTGCACCCGTGTTGCACGACGACTGGGCACACTTGATCGCGAACACCATCCCCGTACTGATACTCGGCTATCTCGTTCTGGTGTCTGGTATATCGAGAGGGTTGGCTGCGACCGGAATCATCTGGGTGATCGGCGGGGTCGGAACGTGGCTCGTTGCCGGAGCGAATACCAATCACGTCGGGGCGTCGGTGCTGATCTTCGGGTGGGTGACCTACCTGTTGACGCGTGGATTCTTCACCCGGAGTTTCGGCCAGATTCTGATCGGCGTTGTTGTCTTCGTGATCTACGGCGGAGTCCTGTGGGGCGTGGTGCCCAGCACGCCGGGTGTCTCGTGGCAGGGGCATTTGTTCGGTGCGGTCGGCGGCGTCGTAGCGGCGTGGGCACTCTCCTCCGGTGATCGAGCGAACCGCGCCGGCGCTACAACACCTGCCCGACCAGCAACTTTCTGATCGGACGTGGGTCACACCCCACCGGCGGTGTGACTTCGACTCGCCAAAACGACCGGGAGCTTTTTTGTTAATGGGTCGACGTGGCAGCATGACCTTATGCGCATGACCGTCCTGGGGTGTTCCGGCAGCGTCTCGGGGCCGGATTCACCGGCTTCGGGTTACCTGCTCACAGCGCCGGGTACCCCGCCGCTCGTCATAGATTTCGGTCCCGGAGTGCTCGGGGCTCTGCAGCGGTACGCGGACCCAGGGGACGCAACGATTCTGCTCTCACATCTGCACGCCGATCACTGCCTCGACATGCCGAGCCTGCTCGTGTGGCGTCGCTATCATCCGAACCGCCCCGAGGGGCGAGCGTTGGTGTACGGCCCGACAGACACGGCGTGCAGGATCGGAACGTCGTCCGCCGAGTGCGCGGGGGAGATGGACGATATTTCCGACACCATCGATCTGAAGTTGTGGGCGGAGAACGAACCCGTCACCTTCGGTGAACTGACCGTCGTGGCAAGCCGCATGAATCATCCGCCCGAGGCGTACGGATTCCGGATCACGGACGCCGACGGAAGGATTCTCGTGTACACCGGCGATACCGGAATGTGTGACAACGTCGTCGAGCTTGCTCGTGGAGCCGACATCCTCCTTTCCGAGGCGTCGTGGACGGACAGTCCTGATCGGCCGGAAGGTATTCACCTGTCCGGCAAGGAAGCCGGCCGGATCGCGACGTTGGCCGGAGTGAAGGAACTACTCCTCACCCACATCCCGCCGTGGACGTCCAGGGAGGACGTCATCGCCGAAGCGAAATCCGAGTTCGCAGGGCCGGTTCACGCTGTGTCCGCGGGAAGCGTCTACGACATCTGACGTGTTGCCTGGGGTGGGACGCTAGGCTCACGAAGGTGACTACACGAGAAGACGGCAGGGCGGACGACGAACTTCGCCCGATCAAGATCACCCGCGGGTTCACCAGCCATCCAGCCGGCTCGGTTCTGGTCGAGTTCGGAAACACCCGAGTAATGTGCACGGCCAGCGTCGAAGAGGGTGTTCCGCGGTGGCGCAAGGGTTCCGGGCTCGGTTGGCTCACCGCCGAATATGCGATGCTGCCCGCAGCTACGCATACCCGCAGTGGACGTGAATCCGTCAAGGGCAAGGTCGGTGGCCGCACCCAGGAGATCAGCCGGCTCATCGGTCGATCCCTTCGGGCCTGCATCGACCTCGCGGCCATCGGCGAGAACACCATTGCTCTGGACTGCGACGTCCTGCAGGCAGATGGTGGCACCCGTACCGCCGCCGTGACGGGGGCGTACGTAGCTCTCGTCGACGCGGTGACGTATCTTCGCGCTGCCAATCTGCTGAGCGACCCTCAGCCCATCTCGTGCGGCATCGCGGCCGTCAGCGTCGGCGTCGTCGACGGACGAGTGCGCCTCGATCTGCCGTACGAAGAGGATTCGCGTGCCGAGGTCGACATGAACGTCGTCGCCACCGATACCGGCACCTTGGTGGAAATCCAGGGCACCGGCGAAGGTGCCACGTTCCCGCGCTCGACCCTGGACAAGCTTCTCGACTCCGCGCTGGCGGGCTGTGAGCAGCTGTTCGAGATCCAGCGTCAGGCATTGGCGGAGCCGTATCCGGGTGTGTTGCCCGAACCCAAGAACCCGGAACCCAAGAAGAAGTTCGGTGCCTGAGCTGTGAGCGTACGAGTACTGGTAGCAAGTAGAAATGCCAAGAAGCTGAAGGAACTCCATCGCGTTCTCGACGCGGCCGGTGTGAGCGGAATCGAACTGGTCGGGCTCGATGAGGTGCCGCCGTTTCCGGAAGCGCCCGAGACCGGTGCGACATTCGAAGAAAATGCGCTCGCGAAGGCTCGTGACGGAGCCGCTGCCACCGGAATGCCGTGTATCGCAGACGATTCCGGTGTCGAGATTGATGCGCTGAACGGGATGCCCGGCGTGTTGTCTGCCCGCTGGTCCGGTACCCACGGAAACGACGGCGCCAACACTGCGCTGGTGCTCGCTCAGTTGGGTGACGTGCCCGACGAACGGCGCGGCGCGGCCTTTGTCTCGGCCTGCGCGCTGGTGATCCCCGGCGGCGACGAGACCGTGGTCCGCGGTGAATGGCGCGGCGTCATCGGCTCGGAACCGGCAGGCGACGGCGGATTCGGTTACGACCCGATCTTCCGCCCAGACGGTGACACCCGCTCGGCGGCGGAACTGACTCCGGCCGAGAAGGACGCGGCCTCGCATCGCGGGAGAGCGCTGGTGCAGCTGGTGCCCGCACTGGCGGCACTGGCCGACTGATCGCACACACGAGAAAAGGCCCTGAACGTGAATGACGTTCAGGGCCTTTGCTTTACGGAGAATCAGAGGTTGTAGTCGCTCTTGACCTGGATAGTCCGCTTGTGTTCGAACACAAACGACAGGAACGGAATGGTGCCGGCCAGTGCCGTGGCAACCGTCGTGCCTGCCTTCCAGCGGGCCTTGATAGCCAGGTCGACTGTGAACACCAGGTACAGCATGTAGAACAGCCCGTGAATCTGGCCGATGTAGAACAGCCACGACGGAGCATCCGCGGAGTTTTCCAGGATGAGGTACTTGTAGACCATCTCACCGGTCAGGAACAGCAGCCACAGGCCGGTGATCCACGCCAGAACGCGGTAGCGAACAAGCGCAGAAGCAACTTTCTTCTGCTTCTCGGCCTGCGCCTTGGTGGCCTTGTCTGAGGTGGTAGCGGTGCTCGCTTCCGGGCCGGTACTCACGTAGTGCTCCTATCGGGCTCGCGAGCGGCGAGCTGCGCAAGGTAGTCGTTGTATTCGAGCATTTGGCGTGCTTCGGGGTCATCGGCATCGAGTTCCGCGTCGCCGAACTGTGCCCGGGGGCGTTGCGGCAGCAGATCGGCCGGAATCTCACGCGGCTCCGCTGCGGCTTCCTCGGCTTCGACCTCGTCCGGATCGGCATCCTCGAGCTGAACGAACTTGCGATATGCGTACACCACAAACGCGGCGAACAGTGGCCACTGCAACGCATAGCCGAGGTTCTGCCCGCTGCCGCCCACAGCTTCGAAGCGCTCCCACTGCCACCAGCCGAGCGACAAGCAGACCGCTGCTGACACAAGAACCAGCAGGATCAGCGCAGGTCGGCTTTTTGTAGGCTTCTTCGACACACTACGACGGTACCGCAGAGCTATAGTGCCGCGCCCTGCGATCTCCGACACGGTGTCGTAGATGCCAAAAAGCGCCAAAAAACAGAGCCCCACCGAAACGATCTCGATGGGGCTCTGCGTTGTGCGCGAGGGGGGACTTGAACCCCCACGTCCTGAGACACTGGAACCTAAATCCAGCGCGTCTGCCAATTCCGCCACTCGCGCGCGGAATTCACAGGATACGCGATTGCCGACCCGCCGGCGGACACGGCCCTCACATGGCTGGAACCGGGTCCGATTTTGCCGGTCGCCGTGGTTGTTCGGCGGTGCGTTGGTACCGCCACGCTGCGTGCGTGAGAGTTGTTGCGGGGACATCCAATTCTGCAGCCACTGCAGCGAGCAGTGATGTAGCCTCCACGCCGCCCAACGGTTCGGCGCTACCGGCTGCCTCGGTGGCAAAACGAGTCAGTAGTTCCACCGAATCGGGTGTGAGTGTGCCGGACAGGAACAGCAGCATGTCGAATGTGCGCGCTCCGAACCCTGGAACCGACATGATTGCCGCTCGATGCGCGTCGGTGTTGCCGATATCTGCACTTCCGGTGCATCCGACGGCAACCAGTGATGCGGCGCCCAGTGCGGCAGCCTCCGCTTTGGTGGAGTAGTTGCCCGGCACCCGCTGACGGTTACCGAGAATGACGGCCAGTTCGTCGCCGCGCTCCGCAAAGGCTGCCAGAGCGGAGAGGTTGTCCAGTGGTGCGTCTGACTGGCGGTGGTGACGCCACCGCGTGATGACGGCCCGCACGCCCGTCGTGGGTGTTCCGTACGCGGCGCGGGCCGAGAAGGCCGCGTCGAGGATGGCTGCTTCGGCCTCGTGTGCCCACCCGTCGGTCCAGTGCGGCCACGCGGACTGTGGCAGCTCGCGTGCGATGAAGTCGATGACGATTTTTGTGGTGTCGGTACCCATGATTTCTCCCCCCGAGAAAGTTGTCCGATCGGACGCGCTGAACCTAGCGCGCGAGTCCGACAGGTTTTGGGGTGAAAGGCACGCGATGGGCCAACCGTCAAGAGGGTAACGATTTGGTAACGATAAATATGAGGAGTTCCTCAGGTTTGTGGAAATCGGAGTAACAGTCCCTGGCAGCGCGTTTGCGACCTACTCGCGAGTCACTTTCTCGACATCCCGTGAGGAAGATCACCGCGTGGAAAGTCCTGTATTTCGAGCCGTCAGCAAACGTGAGGAAATCCTCATGATCCTGTGTCAGCCTTAACGTGCACGGCAGGCGCAGACATGCCGATTCTTTCGGTCGAGTTGCAGAACGTGCGCCCCGGGCAGACCCACAATTCCCACCTCGCCGCAGAGGTGACCAGGAGAGGACGTACGCGTGACGATCGATGACACGACACCTACAGGAAACGGACGCGACTCGAAGGATGGACGCCGCGTCGGCGTCGACGGGGGAGCCTCCCGCACGAACAGTAAAGGTGCCCTCGTCGATTCACTGAACAACGGATTGCCGTACGCCCTTGCCTTCGGTGGACAGGGCGCCCCGTGGCTCAGCACGCTCGAAGAACTCAGCCGCGACAACGGCCTCGAGCCGATTCTCACCGACTTGGTCAACGACGCAGCAGCGCGCCTCGCTCCGCTCGCGCAGGATCTTGTGGTGGTGCGCCCGATCGGATTCGATCCGGTCGCGTGGATTCTCGAAGCCGAGATCGTTGACGAAGAAGAAGGTGAGAAGCCGGCAGGTCCCTCTGCTGCAGCACTCACCGCAGCACCCGTTTCGCTCCCCGGCGTCTTCCTCACGCAACTTGCGGCGTTGCGTGCGCTGACTGCGCAGGGTCTCGATATTGCAGCGCATCCGCCCGTGTCCGTCATCGGACATTCGCAGGGCGTGCTCGCGACTGCTGCAGTTGCAGCTGGTGGCAACGACGACGGCGAGCTTCTTGCTGTTGCTCAGCTCGTCGGCGCCGCAGCCAGCCTGGTCGGCCGTCGTCGCGGCATCATCGCGAGCGCGTCGGGCAAGCCGATGGTCGCCGTGTCCAACGTCGATCCCGAGCGCCTCGCCGCGATTGTCGCCGAACTTGCCGAGACCACGACGGACAATCGTGCAGCAGTCCTCGCTATTCGCAACGGACGCCGCCGTGTTGTCCTCGCCGGACCGCCCGCTCAGCTGGCCCGCGTGCAGGAACATTGCGAGCAGCTCGAGGCGAACGAAGCCCGCGAGCGTGATGGAAAGAAGCGTGGCGGTTCGGTCTTCGCTCCCACCTTCGACGCCCTCGACACCGAAATCGGTTTCCACCACCCGGCGCTCGCCGACGCAGTCGACCTGGTCGGCAGCTGGGCAGCGCGCTGCGGCCTCGACGCAGATCGCGCCAGCGCACTTGCGCAGGCCATTCTGGTCGACCCGGTCAACTGGGTGCAGGCAGTGAATGGTGCCATCGACGCCGGCGCGCAGTGGATTCTCGATCTCGGACCCAGCGACCAGCTGACCCGTATGACGTCGTCCTCGCTGCGTGGGCAGGGTGTTGGCATCATCGCCGCGTCCACCCGCGGTGGACATCGCAACTTGCTCACCCCCGGTGCTGCGCCTGAGGTCTCACCTTCGTGGTCCGAATTCGCGCCCAAGCCTGTAGCGCTTCCCGGCGGCCGCATCGGCGTCGAGACGGCCTTCACGAAGCTCACGGGTCGCTCACCGATCCTGTTGGCCGGCATGACTCCGACCACGGTTGACGCCAAGATCGTTGCCGCTGCTGCCAATGCCGGTCACTGGGCCGAGCTTGCCGGTGGCGGACAGGTCACCGAAGAGATCTTCGAAGACCGTGTCGCGGAACTGAAGATGCTCCTCGAGCCGGGCCGCGCGGTCCAGTTCAACTCGCTGTTCCTCGATCCGTACCTGTGGAAGCTGCAGCTCGGTGGCAAGCGCCTCGTGCAGCGCGCTCGTACTGCCGGTGCTCCCATCGACGGCGTTATCGTCACCGCCGGTATCCCGGAACTCGAAGAGGCCGTTGCGCTTATCGAAGAGCTGTCCGAGATCGGCATCACCAACATCGCATTCAAGCCGGGCACCGTGGCGCAGATCCGTTCCGTGATCCGCATTGCCAACGAGGTTCCGAACTTCCCCGTCATCGTTCACATCGAAGGTGGCCGCGCCGGTGGACACCACTCGTGGGAAGACCTCGACGACCTGCTCCTCGACACGTACGCCGAGCTGCGTACGCGTTCGAACCTGATCATCTGCGTCGGCGGCGGCATCGGAACACCCGAGCGCGCAGCCGATTACCTGACCGGCCGCTGGTCTGTCGGAGCCGGCTTCCCGGCAATGCCCGTCGACGGCATCCTCGTCGGCACGGCAGCCATGGCGACGCTGGAGGCCACCACGTCTCCCGAGGTCAAGCAGCTCCTCGTCGACACACCGGGTACTCCGGACTGGGTAGGTGCGGGCACTGCCGAAGGTGGAATGGCTTCGGGCCGTAGCCAGCTCGGTGCCGACATCCACGAGATCGACAACGCTGCGTCGCGCACCGGACGCCTCCTCGACGAGGTCGCCGGCGATGCCGACGCCGTTGCCGAGCGCCGCGACGAGATCATCGCAGCACTCGACGTCACCGCCAAGCCGTACTTCGGTGACATCGAGACCATGACGTACGCGCAGTGGCTGCGTCGTTACCTCGAGCTGACCGTCGGTATCGACGCGGCCAAGGAATTCGACTGTGGCGCAGACCTTCAGGACGCTATCGCCGAGGCAACGACGAGCCCGTGGCTCGACATCACCTGGCGTGCTCGCTTCGGCGAGATGCTCCAGCGCACCGAGGCTCGTCTGCACCCCGTCGACCGCGGCCCCATCCCGACCCTGTTCGGCGATGCCGAGACCCTCGAGCGTCCCGAAGCTGCGATTTGCGCACTGCAGGCGTCGTACCCGGACTACACGAGCACGGTTCTGCATCCCGCAGACGTCTCGTTCTTCATCTCGCTGTGCAAGACGCCGGGCAAGCCGGTCAACTTCGTTCCCGTCGTCGACGGTGACGTGCGCCGCTGGTGGCGCAGTGACTCCCTGTGGCAGGCACACGATCCGCGGTACACCGCAGATCAGGTGTGCGTCATCCCCGGCACCGTTGCCGTTGCCGGCATCACGCGTGTCGACGAGCCCGTCGGTGACCTGCTCGATCGTTTCGAGAAGGCCACGTACGACGAATTGGTTGCTGCCGGAACCACTCCGGTTGTCCTCGCGAGCCGTCGCCACCAGGATTCCGCTCCCGGTCTGCTCGACGCCGTTCTGTCGGCACCGGATCTCCAGTGGGCCGGCCGCCTGACCCAGAACCCGGTACGTCGTCTCGGCGACCTCGAAGAGTGGAGTGCCGAGTCCGTTGACAAGGCTGTTCACGCCTCGACCGGATCGAGCCTGACGGTTGTCGACGAGACTCACGTCCTGCTCTCGGTTCCGCTGGTGGCAGACAAGTCGGTCGACATCACGATCACCATTCCCAGCTCCGTTGTCGACGGCGGCGCCCCGGTCGTCACCGAGGCCGACGCTGAAGCCGCGATGTCCGCACTGTTGGCAGTTGCTGCAGGACAGGAACTGCCGACAGTCAAGAACGGCAAGGCCCGCCTCAACGTCGCGTGGGTTCCCGATCGCATCGCCGATCACGCCGGTGTCACCGGTTCGGGTCTGCCCGCCACGCTCAGTGTCAGCGGCAAGGCTGTTCCGGACGTCGTCGTCGGAGCATGCTGGCCTGCAGTGTTCGCAGTCCTCGGCGCAGCCAAGCTCGATAGTCTTTCCGTTATCGAAGGCATGCTCGACCTGGTCCACCTCGACCACACCGTCGACTTTGTCGGTGAGCTGCCCTCCGAGACAAGCATTCTCGTGGTCAATGCCGAGGTCGCCTCGGTTCTCGACACCGACCTCGGTCGCGTCGTCGAGGTCAAGGTCGAGGTCGGTGCCATGCTCGGCGAGGGCCTCGACGCCCCCGCAGTCGTCACCATGAGTGAGCGTTTCGCGATCCGCGGACGCACCGGCGCTGGCGAACTCGCCGACCCGGCTCGCGCCGGTGGATCGATCAGCGATGCGGCTGTCGACACCTCGCGTCGTCGTCGCCGTGACGCGAAGATCCTCGCGCCGGTCAGCATGGGTGCGTTCGCTCAGGTTTCCGGTGACCACAACCCGATTCACACCTCCGACAACGCCGCTCTGCTGGCCGGTCTCGGAACCCCGATCGTGCACGGCATGTGGCTCTCCGCCGCTGCGCAGCAGGTAGTCACCGCAGTCGACCCCAGCGAGACCCGCACGCCGCCGCGTCGCCTGACCGCGTGGACCGCTCGTTTCCTCGGAATGGTCCGCCCCGGCGCCGAGATCGACGTCCGCGTCGATCGCATCGGTATCGATCAGGGTGCCGAGATCGTCGAGGTCGGTTGCCGGATCGATGGTGACCTGGTCATGGTTGCCACGGGACGCACTGCTGCACCGAAGACGATCTACGCCTTCCCCGGCCAGGGCATCCAGCGTCCGGGCATGGGCCTAGACGCCCGCGCTCGCTCGAAGGCTGCGCGCGACGTCTGGGAGCGTGCGGACAAGCACACCCGCAAGGCGCTCGGATTCTCGATTCTTGCTGTGGTGCGCGACAACCCGGTCACCGTCAAGGCCCGCGGCGTCGAGCACAAGCACCCGGACGGTGTTCTGCACCTGACGCAGTTCACCCAGGTCGCGATGGCTGTTCTCGGTGTAGCCCAGGTTGCCGAACTGCGCGAGTCCGGCACCTTCATCGAAGGCTCGTTCCTCGCCGGTCACTCGGTGGGTGAGTACAACGCACTCGCCGCTGTTGCCGAGGTCTTCCCGCTCGAAGCACTTCTCGAGGTTGTCTTCCAGCGCGGATCCGCGATGCACCAGTTGGTTCCCCGTGACGCAGCGGGCCGTTCCGACTACCGCATGGCTGCCATCCGCCCGTCGCAGATCGGTGTGTCCGACGACGACGTGCAGGACTTTGTCGCCGGTGTTGCCGAGGCGTCCGGTGAGTTCCTCGAAATCGTCAACCTGAACCTGCGCGGCAGCCAGTACGCCATCGCCGGATCCGTTGCCGGCCTCGACGCACTCGAGGTCGAGATCGATCGTCTCCGTGCGGAATTCGGTGGCAAGCGCGCCTACATCCAGGTTCCCGGCATCGACGTGCCGTTCCACTCCACCGTCCTTCGTGGCGGCGTGGCGGACTTCCGCGTATGCCTGCAGGACTTGCTCCCGCACGACATCGATCCGGACATCCTTATCGGCCGCTACATCCCGAACCTCGTTCCGAGGCTCTTCTCGCTGAGCCGCGACTTCGTTCAGGAAATCGCCGACCTGGTGCCGTCGGAGCAGCTGCAGGAAGTCCTTGCTGACTTCGACAGCTACGCAACGCGCAGCCACGAACTGTCCCGGATCATCCTGATCGAGCTGCTGGCGTGGCAGTTCGCCAGCCCGGTCCGCTGGATCGAGACCCAGGATCTGCTGTTCAGTGACGAGTCCGAAGGTGGACTCGGTGTCGAGCGCTTTGTCGAGGTCGGCCTCGGCGCTGCCCCGACCGTCGCGAATCTCGCATCGCAGACCCTCAAGCTTCCGGGCCGCTTCGGCTACCCGGTCGAGGTCCTGAACATCGAGCGTGAAGCTGCGATCGTTTACGGCACGGATGTCGATCCGGCCGCTGCCGACGATGACGACGAGGCGGAAGCACCCGCTGCCACTCCGGCGGCTGCCGCTGCCGCACCGGTTGCTGCCGCTCCGGCTGCCTCCTCGGGCGGACCGCGTCCGGACGACATCACCTTCAAGGCGCCAGACGCCACCAAGGTTCTGATCAGCCTGTGGACCAAGCTGCGTCCCGATCAGGTCGGCCCCGCCGACACGATCGAGGCACTGTGCGACGGTGTGTCCTCACGTCGTAACCAGCTTCTGGTCGACCTCGGATCCGAGTTGTCGCTCGGTGCCATCGACGGTGCGGCGGATGCCGACATGGGCTCGCTCGCAGCCACTGTCGACAAGCTGGCCCGTACGTACAAGCCGTTCGGACCGGTACTTTCCGATTCGATCAATGATCACCTGCGTAAGGTCTTCGGCCCCTCGGGCAAGCGTCCCGGCTACATCGCCGATCGTGTCAAGAAGGTCTGGGAACTCGGCGACGGTTGGGCGCACCACGTCACCGCAGCGGTAGCGCTCGGTACCCGTGACGGTGCCAGCATCCGCGGCGGCGACCTCGGCGGCCTGACCTCCGGCGCTCTGGCCGACGCAGTAGCAGTCGACGCCGTCATCGACAGCGCCGTTGCTTCGGTTGCCTCCGCTCGCGGCACCAGCGTTTCGCTGCCGGCAACCGGTGGTGGCGGCGGTGGAACCGTCGACGCAGCCGCTCTGGGTGAGTTCACCGAGAACATCACGGGCCGCAACGGCGTTCTGGCTTCGGCCGCCCGCCTCGTGCTCGAGCAGCTCGGACTCAGCGAAGAGGCTCCGGCAGCAACGGTCGAGGACACCGAACTGGTCGACCTGGTCTCGGCTGAACTCGGTTCCGACTGGCCGCGTCTGGTTGCTCCGGCATTCGACGCTCAGAAGGCGGTACTGCTCGACGACCGTTGGGCAAGTGCGCGTGAGGATCTCGCTCGCATCTGGCTCGGCAGTGAGACTCTGTCGGTCGAGAACTTCATCGGTGCCGGTTCCACCGTTGCCGCACAGGCAAAGTGGTGGGCCACCCGCGCCACCGACGAAGGTCGCACGACGCTGGCCGAGGTCTACACCCGCATCGCTGATGCGGCCGTGACTGCAGAATCCGACGCACCTGAGTGGGCCGGCGAGGTCGCAGTCGTGACCGGAGCCAGCAAGGGTTCGATCGCAGCAGCGGTCACGGGCAAGCTCCTGGCCGGTGGCGCAACGGTATTCGTCACCACGTCACGTCTCGACGGCTCGCGTCTCGGCTTCTACCGTGACCTGTACCGCGAGAACGCTCGTGCCGGTGCCGCTCTCTGGGTGGTTCCTGCCAACATGGCGTCGTACACCGACGTCGACGCACTGATCGACTGGATCGGCAACGAGGCCACCGAAAATGCCGGTGGCGCAAAGAAGCTGATCAAGCCGGCTATGACGCCGACGATGCTCTTCCCGTTCGCGGCTCCTCGCGTCGGCGGAGAACTCTCCGACGCCGGCGCTCGCGCCGAAATGGAAATGCGCGTGCTGCTGTGGTCGGTGGAGCGCCTGATCGGTGGTCTGTCGAAGATCGGTTACGACAGCGACGTCGACACGCATCTGCACGTGGTCCTGCCCGGTTCGCCGAACCGCGGAACGTTCGGTGGTGACGGTGCATACGGTGAGGCCAAGGCTTCGCTGATCGCCGTGGTCAACCGCTGGAAGGCCGAGCGCAACTGGGCCGAGCGAGTCACGTTGGCACACGCCGTCATCGGCTGGGTCCGCGGAACCGGTCTGATGGGTCACAACGATCCGATCGTCGACGCTGTCGAAGCTGCCGGTGTCCGTACCTGGTCCACCCAGGAAATGGCAACCGAACTGCTGAAGACGGCTACCGCGCAGTCGCGTCGTAGCGCAGCCAAGGCTCCGCTCGAGGTCGACCTGACCGGTGGACTTGCGGAGGCGAACCTCGACCTGGGCGCCCTCGCCAAGGAAGCCGCCGCGACTGCAGAGATCGCCGAGGCAGTCGACGAAGCAGTCGACGAGAACACCATCCTCGCGCTGTCCGCACCGGCACGCATCGATGCCTCGATCAAGGCTCCGAGCTGGCCCGAACTCGATGTCACTCCCGCGGACCTCGTGGTCATCGTGGGCGCCGGAGAGCTCGGCCCCTACGGTTCCTCGCGTACCCGCTTCGAGATGGAGGTCGACGAGCAGCTCTCTGCCGCAGGCGTTCTCGAATTGGCGTGGAACACCGGACTGATCGTCTGGGAGAACGACCCCAAGCCGGGTTGGTACGACGTCGAATCCGGCGATCTGGTGCCAGAGGCGGAAATCGCCGACAAGTACCACGACGCAGTTGTCGAGCGGTGCGGCATCCGTCGCTACGTCGACGAAGGCCAGATGATCGACAACACCGCACCGCTGCTCACCTCCGTGTTCCTGGACAAGGATCTGAGCTTCGTGGTCGGCAGCGAGGCAGAGGCTCAGGCCTTCGTCGAATCCGATCCCGAGAACACAGTGGCGTCGGTTTCGGCCGAGTCCGGTGACTGGACGGTCACGCGCCGCGCCGGCACCGAGATCCGTGTTCCGCGCAAGATGAAGCTGACCCGCAGTGTCGGCGGCCAGATTCCGACCAACTTCGACGTCACGAAGTGGGGCATCCCCGCCGACATGGCCGATTCGGTCGACCGCGTCGGACTGTGGAACATCGTTGCGACCGTGGACGCATTCCTCACGGGCGGCTTCACTCCGAGCGAACTGCTGCGTTGGGTTCACCCGAGCCTGGTGGCGAACACGCAGGGCACCGGCATGGGCGGCATGACGTCCATGAGGAGCCTGTACATCGACACGCTGCTCGGCGAGAACCGTCCCAACGACATCCTGCAGGAAGCTCTGCCGAATGTTATTGCGGCGCACGTCGTTCAGTCGTACGTCGGTGGCTACGGCGCGATGGTTCACCCCGTCGCGGCCTGCGCAACGGCAGCCGTGTCCGTCGAAGAGGGCGTCGACAAGATCCGATTGGGCAAGGCCCAGTTGGTTGTTGCCGGTGGATTCGACGACCTGAGCGCGGAAGGCATCATCGGCTTCGGTGACATGTCGGCCACGGCCAAGACGTCGGACATGCACGCCAAGGGCATCGAGGATCGCCGCTTCTCGCGGGCAAACGATCGCCGGCGCGGCGGCTTCGTCGAGTCCGCCGGTGGTGGCACGATCCTGCTCGCTCGCGGTGACCTGGCACTGGAAATGGGCTTGCCCGTTCTCGGCGTTGTCGCCTGGGCCGGATCGTTCGCAGACGGTGTCCACACGTCGATCCCGGCTCCGGGAATCGGCGCACTGGGTGCCGGACGCGGCGGAGCGGATTCGCAGCTCGCACTCTCGCTCAACGCCCTCGGCGTCAGCGCGGACGACATCGCGGTCATCTCCAAGCACGACACGTCCACCGCGGCAAACGATCCCAACGAGGCAGAACTGCACGAGCGTCTCGCCGGGGCTTTGGGTCGCAGTGACGGTGCTCCGATGTTCGTGGTGTCGCAGAAGAGCCTGACCGGCCACGCCAAGGGCGGCGCAGCTGCCTTCCAGCTGATCGGTCTGTGCCAGGTGCTCAGCCAGGGCGTCATCCCGCCGAACCGCAGCCTCGACTGCGTCGACGACAAGATGGCCGAGTTCGAGCACCTCGTGTGGGCACGTCAGCCGCTCAAGTTCGGTGAGCAGCTCCCGCTGCGCGCCGGCCTGCTGACCAGCCTGGGCTTCGGTCACGTCTCCGGACTGATCGCCGTCGTTCACCCGCAGGCATTTGTCGAGTCGGTGCCCGCCGACAAGCGTGCGGACTATGTTGCAGCCGCACAGCAGCGCACCATCGACGGTCAGCGTCGCCTCGCCAAGGCGATGTGCGGTGGCGACAGCCTGTACGAGCGTCCCGCCGATCGTCGTCTCGGCGCCGACGGAACGCCCGCAAAGGCGTCGCGTCAGCTCGAAGCGGATGTTCTCCTCAGCGAGAACGCACGCCTGGGTGAAGATCAGCGTTACCGCTCGAATCTGCCTGGCTGCAAGTAGATAATCGCAGGATGGGAGTTCTGGGTATCGGTTTCGACCTCGTCACGGTGTCGGAGTTCGCCGAGCAACTGAAACGGCCGGGAACGGCTATGCTCGACAACTTCACACCGGGTGAGCGTCGGGATTCCAATACTCGGAGTTCCGATCCGGCAAGACATTTCGCGGCCCGGTGGGCGGCGAAGGAAGCAGTGATCAAAGCGTGGTCCACTGCTCTCTTCGCCAGCCCGCCGGTGCTGGGGGAGATGATCCACAATCAAATCGAAGTCGTCTCCGACGCGTGGGGGCGGCCCAGCATCAGATTGCGGGGCGACGTCGCGAAACACCTCACCGACGTGAAGATTCACATTTCGCTGACGCACGACGGAGACATGGCCGGCGCATTTGCCGTGATCGAATCGACTTAGGGTCGAGCTGGCGTCAGCCCTCGTAGTCGGCTGTGCCGCGGCCCTTCAATCGAGATTCCTTCTCCGCCACCAGAAGATACGCACCCATCAGACGCTTGAGTTCCACTACGGCGTCGGCGTGGCTCTGGCCGTCCTGCACGGAGAAATTCAGCATCGAATACACCACGTGCACAAGCACTTCCGCCATCATCATGCGGCGATCCCGCGGTGAGCGCGGTGTGAGCGGACCTAGCATCTTGGCGACGGTTTCCGCGAACTGCTTCTCGTGAATGACACCGGTTGCCCGCGTGGACGGCGTGGACTGCATTGCCAACCACACCTCGCGGCGCGACGGATCGGACGTCCAGAGTCCGGCCATGTGGTCGACAAAACTGTTGAGGAACCGCAGCCAATCGAGTGACGGTACCTCACCGCCGAACTGCGCCAGTTCGTGTTGCACCCCCACGAGGTCCTGACGGTTCAATTCGCACACGATGACGTACTTGTTGGCGAAGAACTGATACAGCGTCCCGATGGGAACGTCAGCGCGCGCCGCGACCTCTTCGCACGTGAACGATTCGAAACCGACGTCGGTGAGAAGTTCGCGAGAGGCGGCGAGAAGAGCATCGAACTTGCGCTGGCTTCGTTCCTGCGTCGGACGTTTGCGTGGAAGCAGTTCCTGAGGTGCGTCGCTCTGAGAATTTTCGAGTGCGGGGTCCGGCCGACGGCGTACGCGGTTGCGGGTAGAGGGCTGCACAGATTCGAGGCTATCGGCATCTGCAGCAGAATTTGGCGCTTGTGGAATATCCGGGCTCACCGAAAGATCACCCGACCGACTGCTGGAAATCCGACGACGTTGCCACTCTTCGATACTAGGGGACCGAAGGTGCGCTGCAGGAGAGGGTTGCTCATCGGTGATTCGGGCACACTGGAGTCGGCGAGAAAAGGAGACCAAAATGGCCGAACAGTTGCGAGCCGCAGTACGCGAGCTCATGCCCCGCGCGCACGAGGATCTGACGCGGTTGGTTGCGTTGCGGTCGGTCGCGGATGCGCGGCAATTCCCGCCGGAAGAATGTGCGGCAGCTGCCGCCTGGGTGGTTGGCGCGTTCCGCGAACAGGGATTTGCGGACGCCGAGGCGGTCGAGACGTCGGACGGTTCCGCTGCGGTAATCGGATTTCGGCCTGGCCCAGCGGATGCCCCGACCGTTCTCCTGTACTGCCACTACGACGTTCAACCGCCCGGAGACGAAGAGCTTTGGAATTCGCCACCTTTCACGCTGACCGAGCGCGACGGACGGTGGTACGGGCGAGGCGCGTCGGATTGCAAGGGCAACCTCGTCATGCACCTGACCGCACTCCGAGCGCTCGCAGCAGCCGGGCAGGCGCCGGCTGTCAACCTGCGAATCGTCGCCGAAGGCTCGGAGGAGATGGGCACCGGAGGCCTCGAAGACCTGCTGCGGCAGCGCCCCGAACTGTTCGACGCCGATGTCATGCTGATCGCCGATACCGGCAACACCGCAGTGGGGGAGCCCACGATCACGACGTCATTGCGCGGTATCGCCAATGTGGTCGTCCACGTCTCGGCGCTCGAAGGTGAGGTGCACTCCGGGGTGTTCGGCGGCCCGGCGCCCGACGCGATGACCGCGTTGGTGCAGATGCTGGCAACCCTGCACGACGAAGAAGGCAACACCACCGTCGACGGTCTTGTCAGCGATCAGCACTGGAATGGCGTCGAGTACGACGACACACAATTCCGCGGCGATGCGGGAGTCCTCGAAGGGGTCGATCTGGTCGGCTCGGGTTCTGTGGCCGACCAGGTGTGGGCGCGGCCGGCGCTCACGATCTTGGGGATCGACTGCCCGCCCGTGGTCGGCTCGGCTGCGGCAATTACGCCACGAGCTTCCGCACGGTTGAACCTGCGCGTTCCACCCGGCACGGATCCCGCCGAGGCCCAGGACTTGCTGATCGGGCATCTGCTGGCTGCGGCGCCGTGGGGCGTGCGGGTGAGCGTGGACCCGGAGGCGACGGGAATGCCGTTCGGTGCTTCCACGGGTGGGCCGGGATTCAAGCAGCTCACAGCGGCTCTGAGTGCGGCGTACGGCGCCGAAGTCGGATTTGCCGGACAGGGAGGCTCGATTCCCCTGTGTAGCGCGCTGGCGGAGCAGTTCCCCGACGCGGAGATCGCGTTGATCGGCGTCGAGGAACCGCAGTGCCGCATCCATGCCCCGAACGAGAGCGTCGACCCGTCGGAGATCGAGAATCTCGCGTACGCGGAAGCCCTGTTTTTGAGTCGGTTCGAGTCTCGAGCCGGTTCGAGTAGCTAGACGGACAGGTCGCGTCGCAACTTGGCGACGTGACCGGTGGCCCGGACGTTGTACTGGGCAACCTCGATCTTTCCCTCTTCGTCGACGAGGAAGGTGGATCGGATGACACCCTGGACGGTCTTGCCGTACATCTTCTTCTCGCCGAACGCGCCCCAGGCCTCCAGCGTCGCCTTGTCCGGATCGGAGAGCAGCGGAAAGGTCAGCTCCTCGTTGTCGCGGAACTTGGCGAGCTTGGCGGGCTTGTCCGGCGAGATACCGATGACGTCGAGGCCCGCCCCGTTCAATTCGGCGAGGTTGTCGCGGAAGTCGCAGGCCTGCTTGGTGCAGCCCGGCGTGCTGGCCGCCGGGTAGAAGTACACGATGACCTTGCGGCCTCGGTAGTCGTGCAACGAAACTTCGTTGCCTTCGGCGTCGGGGAGCGTGAAATCCGGCGCGATATCGCCGGCAGACAATCTACTGTTCTCGGTCACGGGAATCGAGGTTAGTCGAGAAATTGCGCGCCAGGTGGGCGCGCGGGCAATCTGCTCCTCTACGGTAGAACCAGGTGTCGACGCCTTGCGTCTGCACGGACGTAGCGGCAACGAACATCAAGCGACAGCACACAGACAAGTTGGAGGACACGTGCCCAGGGACACCGAGAGCATCGAGCGCGAGATCGAGAAGGCGCGTAACCAGCTCGCGAGCACACTCGACGAACTGACGGTACGGACCAACCCGAAGCGGCTGGTCGAGAACACCAAGAAGACGGTGCTCGCCAAGCTCAACGAGCCGAACGTGAAGTACGCGTTGATCGCCGTGGGATCCGTTGTCGGACTCCTGGTCATTCGCAAGATCATTCGCTGATCACCGAACGGCGTCGGACATGAAGAAGGCCCCCATCTCGATGAGATGGGGGCCTTCTTGCAAGTGCGCCCACAGGGACTCGAACCCCGGACCCAGTGATTAAGAGTCACTTGCTCTACCAACTGAGCTATAGGCGCTCGCTCTTGCGAGACAGAACACTAGCCGACGGGCTCCTCAGTTTGCAAAACGCGTCGTCGTAATCGTGACGGCAGTTACATCGCACGTGTCTTTCAGGCCTGCGGCGGACGGGAATTCGTCCACCCGATCCGACCCTCCAGCTGATGTGCGAGCGACAAAATTGTCAGCTCGCCGTTCGGTCGCGACACCAGTTGGACGCTGAGGGGGAGCCCGTCGGTCGAAAATCCCGCCGGAACGGCCGCCGCCGGATTGCCGCACACATTCCAGATCGAGCAGTACGCCGCGATCGGCAAAGCCTTGCGGACGGCGGACAGCAGTCCTGTGCCCTCGAGTTGACCGATCCGCCGCGGCAAGGCGGGTGTGGTCGGCATCAGCACTATGTCATACGTGTCGAAAACTTGGTTGACGGTGTGCGCGATCCGTTGGCCACGCCGGTACGCCGCCCGGCCGACGCGCCGGGGCGACGCGATTCTTCCGATCGAAGACAGTGCGCGAGTTCGCTTTTCGAGAAGATCGGGCCGATCGACGCGCAAAGCTTCGTCGCGTACGCCGCCGAGTACCTGGGGGAGGAACGACGCCGTTGCATCGGGGTATCGGGGATCATGTTCGTCGACGTGGTGCCCCAACGCGCTCAACATTTCTGCGACCGCACGAACCCCGGCAACCACTTCGGGCGCCGGCGTGACGCCGCGCACGGGGCAGCGGGTGGACACGGCAATACGGAGGGGGTGCAGCGGGGACACCGCACCTTCGGTGAAGCGGGCCCCGAGTGGTTCGGCTCGGTAGTCGTCCACCGGTGTGGTGCCGATAATGGCGTCGTAGACGAGTGCGCTGTCCTCGACCGAGCGGGTAAGCGGGCCGAGCGTCCCGAGGCTGCGCCACAGGTTGCCGTTCGGTGCGGTGCTTACTCGGCCGCGTTGCGCTTTCAGTCCGAACAATCCGCAGAATGCCGACGGAAGCCGGATGGAACCGCCGCCGTCGCCGCCGATTCCTGCGGCAACCATGCCCGACGCGACAGCTGCTGCCGTGCCGCCACTCGATCCTCCCGTGGATACTGTTGTGTTCCAGGGATTTCGGGTGTAGCCGTGCGCGGCGGTCTCGGTGAACGGCCAGATGCCGAACTCCGGCATCGTGGTTTTTCCGATGATGACTGCTCCGGCGTCGCGTAAGCGTCGTACCACCTCGGAGTCCGAATTCGCGATCCGAGTGACTGCAGCACCGCCGTAGGTGGTGGGTGTTCCGGCTACGTCGTTCTCGTCCTTGATCGCGATGGGCACGCCGTGCAGGAGACCGACAGGGTCGCCGGAGGCCTGGCGCTCGTCGAGTCGGGTGGCTTCGGCGATCGCTTCGTCGGCGAGGACGCGGGTGAAGGCGTTGAGTGTGGGATTGAGGCGTTCGATACGTCTGAGTGCATGTTCGGTCAATTCACGAGCCGACAGTTGGCCGCTGCGGATCAGTTCGGCTTGACCGACGACACCGGCAAATGCGACTTCCGAATCGGGCAGATCAGTCATGGCTCGCTCCATTTTGTCGGGTTCGCTGGAGTGTATTCGCCGCCCGGACACAAAAAAGATCCCCACCGTGTTTCCACGATGGGGATCTTTGCAAGTGCGCCCACAGGGACTCGAACCCCGGACCCAGTGATTAAGAGTCACTTGCTCTACCAACTGAGCTATAGGCGCTCGCTCTTGCGAGACAGAACATTAGCCGAACCGTTCCGTCGGGAGCAAATCGCCTGGTGGGCCGTCGTTGGACGGGTGGTTTCTGTGACATTGACCGAAATCGGTAACATTCCAATCGGTACGAAACGATTGATATTCGAACGTTACTCTTCGACGGGGTTTTCATGACCGTGAGTAACGACTGTGCCTGGCATCATTGACCTGGCGCAATTGCTGGTCGTTAACATGTGAAGCGGAGTCGAACAAATGAGTCGTCAGTGGTGGGGCATGTCCGTGCGTGGAGGGACAGGCCGAATCTCGAGGGGCGCCGCCATGGCCGCCGTGTCGTTGGGAGCGTTGGTTCTGGTGACCGCGTGCACGTCCAGTGGGGCTGCCGTGGACAACGAGGGCGCCGCGCCGATCGACTCCAACCCGTTGACCGAGCTCATCAAGCCGAAAGTCACCTCCACCGTCGCTGACGGCGCAATCGGTTTCTCCCCGGGCGATCCGGTCCGCATCGACGTTGCCGACGGCAGCCTGTCCGACGTTCGGATGGTCAACGCCGACGGTAAGACCGTTGCCGGCACCCTCGCGGCCGACGGAGCGTCGTGGGTGACCGCTGAACCCCTCGGCTACAACCGCAAGTACAAGATCGAGGCCCAGGCCTACGGATTGGGCGGCGCCAGCACCACGGTGACGTCGTTCACGACCAGCGCGCCCGGCAACCTCACCAAGCCGTACGTTATGCCCGGCGAGGGTTCCGTGGTCGGTATCGGCCAGCCGATCGCCGTGCAGTTCGACGAGAACATTCCGGATCGCAAGGCTGCCGAAGAGTCGATCACCGTCACGACGACGCCGGCTGTCGAAGGTGCTTTCTACTGGGTCAACAACCGCGAGGTTCGGTGGCGTCCGGAGGCGTACTGGGCGCCGGGCACCAAGGTTGACGTCAAGGTCAACGTCTACGGCCGCGATCTGGGCAAAGGCGTCTTCGGCCAGGAGGACGCCAAGACATCCTTCGACATCGGTGATTCCGTGATTGCCGTTGCCGACGACAACACGAAACAGGTCACTTTCCAGGTTAACGGTGAGACTGTCATGACCATGCCCACGTCGATGGGTAAGGACAGCACCCCCACCGACAACGGTGTCTACATCATCGGTGACAGGTTCGCGAACTTGGTCATGGACTCCTCGACGTACGGAGTGCCTGTCACTTCCGCTGACGGATACAAGACTCCGGTCGACTGGGCGACGCGAATGTCCTACAGCGGCATCTTCTTCCATTCAGCGCCGTGGTCTGTCGGGCAGCAGGGTTACTCCAACACCAGTCACGGCTGCCTCAACCTGAGCCCCGCCAATGCCAAGTGGGTGTACGACAACACCAAACGCGGCGACATCGTCATCGTGAAGAACACCGTCGGTGGCACGCTTTCGGGCACCGACGGCCTGGGGGACTGGAACATCCCGTGGAACGTGTGGAAGGCCGGTAACGCGGACGTCTGAGTGCGTCCCTGAAGTACTGAAACGTCAGAATGCCCCCAGCCGATCGGTTGGGGGCATTTTCGTTCGCAGTGGTGTTTGCGGACCCAACCAAAAGAACCCCCGGAAATATCTTTCGACATTTCCGGGGGTTCCCTTTGGGTGAGCGACGGGACTCGAACCCGCGACAGCCAGGATCACAACCTGGTGCTCTACCAACTGAACTACGCCCACCATTGCCTCGGCGACCGGTTTGACCCGGTTGCTTTGACGTAGAAGATACTAGCCTGAAAGTTGGCCAGGATGCCAATCGGCAGGTCAGGCAGGCCCGAGGCCCTCTACGACGGCTGCGATCTCTGCGCTGGACGGTCCGGGAGCGGGGACAAATGCGGTACTGCGGTAGTACTTGAGTTCGCGGATGGATTCCTTGATGTCGGCCAGGGCGCGGTGCGCGAGGCCTTTTTCGGGCTGGCCGAAGTAGATTCGCGGGTACCAGCGACGCGAGAGCTCCTTGATGGAGCTGACGTCGATCATCCGGTAGTGCAGGTAGGTGTCCAGCGCGCTCATGTCCCGCGAGATGAATCCGCGGTCGGTGGCAATGGAATTGCCCGCCAGGGGAGCGGTGCCGGCGACGGGCACGTGCTCACGGATGTAGGCGAGCACCTCCTTTTCTGCCTCGGCAAGCGTGACCGTCGACTTGCGAACTTCTTCGGTCAGACCCGATTTGGCGTGCATCTTCTTCACGACGTCCGGCATTGCGGCCAGCGCGTCGTCGTCGGCGTGGATGACGATGTCCACGCCTTCGCCCAAGATGTTCAATTCGCTGTCGGTTACCAGAGCCGCAATCTCGATGAGTTTGTCCGACTCCAGCCGCAGCCCGGTCATTTCACAATCGATCCATACCAATTTGTCCTGCACCAGGAACACAGTAGTGGGCGCGGCCGGAAGGATAAGGTCTGCGGTGACATCTCGACGCGCGTAGATCTTCTTTTGTAGTGCAAATGAGGAGGGCCTTGTATGACCGTGGATCCCAAGGACGGCGCTGTTTCACTGACGCCGGCCGAGAAGGCGAAAGTGGCCAAGGCCGCTGCTGCCGAAGCTGCTCGGGTTGCGGCCGAGGCCGCACAGGCCGCTGAGGACGCTGAGCGTGAGGCTCTCGCCGCAGAGAGTGCTGCTGCGCAAGGCGCAGCCACGCCCCCGGCTCCATCGGGTGCTGCAGCCGAGATCGCCGCGGGCTATTCGTCGGAGGGGCGGGCGCTGGAGCTGGGGTCGATTGTTGTCGACGGAGTGGCAGATCCGGCAGCCCGGGTGCGTATTCCCTTGGCCACCGTCAACCGTCACGGCTTGATTGCCGGTGCAACCGGTACGGGCAAGACCAAGACGTTGCAGGGCATCGCGGAACAGCTCTCCGCCGCGGGTGTGCCCGTCGTGATGGCGGATGTGAAGGGTGATCTCTCGGGATTGTCCAAAGCGGGGGAGAGCAACGACAAGATCACCGCTCGGGCAATCGAGACGGGTGACGACTCCTGGACTCCGTCCGGTATGCCCGTCGAATTTCTGTCGCTGGGAACCGGCGGGATCGGGATTCCGGTCCGCGCCACCATCACGAGTTTCGGGCCGATCCTGCTCAGTAAGGTGCTGGGGCTCAACGAGACTCAGGAGTCCACGCTCGGATTGATTTTCCACTGGGCGGATACTCAGGGCCTGGCGTTGTTGGATCTCAAGGACTTGCGTTCGGTCATCGCGCACCTCACCAGTGCCGAAGGCAAGGCAGATCTGAAGGGAATCGGCGGCGTGTCAACGGCCACGGCTGGGGTCATCCTGCGCTCGCTGGTCAATCTCGAGGCCGACGGTGGTGACACCTTCTTCGGTGAACCGGAACTCGAAACCGAGGACCTGCTGCGGGTTGTCGGTGGCGCCGGCGTCATCACACTCTTCGAACTCGGCGCGCAGGCCGCGCGTCCGGCGATGTTCTCCACGTTCCTGATGTGGGTGCTGGCCGACCTG
This sequence comes from Rhodococcus sp. AD45-ID, assembly GCF_003023755.1. Lineage (NCBI taxonomy): Bacteria > Bacillati > Actinomycetota > Actinomycetes > Mycobacteriales > Nocardiaceae > Rhodococcus > Rhodococcus sp. AD45-ID. The sequence goes on from NZ_PYHL01000002.1 coordinate 235,590, forward strand.
TTCCAGACCCTGCCGGAAGAAGGGGACTTGGAGAAACCCAAGTTGGTCTTCATCTTCGACGAGGCCCATCTGTTGTTCGCCGACGCGTCGAAGGCTTTCCTTCAGCAAGTCGAGCAGACCGTGAAGTTGATTCGCTCCAAGGGTGTCGGTGTGTTCTTCTGCACGCAGTTGCCCACCGACATCCCCAATTCTGTTTTGTCGCAACTGGGAGCCAGGGTGCAGCACGCTCTGCGTGCGTTCACTCCGGACGATCAGAAGGCGCTCAACAAGACGGTCCGCACGTACCCGAAGACGGAGCATTACGACCTCGAGAAGGCACTCACGTCGTTGGGAACCGGCGAGGCCATCGTGACCGTCCTCTCGGAGAAGGGTGCGCCGACACCGGTGGCCTGGACCAAGATTCGTCCGCCTCGCTCCCTGATGGACACGATCGGCAACGACGCCATCACAGCCGCGGCGGCGTCGAGTCCGCTCCACCAGAAGTACGGTCAGACGATCGATCGCGAATCGGCGTACGAGAGGCTGACGGCCAAGGTGGCCGGGGCGCCAACGGCAGACCCGTCGCTGGATCTGCCGCCGTTACCGGATCTGTCGCAGTTTCCGCCGCCGCCACCGGTCGAGCCGGAGGGTCCCAACATCGCCGAGCAGATTCTCGGCAATTCTGCGGTCAAGAGCTTCCTCAAATCGGCGGCATCTGCTGCCGGTCGGGAAATCTCGCGCAGTATCTTCGGAACCGGTAGCCGCCGTAGGCGCTGACGATTCGACGCCCGCGAGTGTCAGATGCCGACCTCGCGGGCGAGTAGGTCGTTGATCGATTCGCGTCGGATCAATGGTCGTGCGACGCCACCGAGCACGGCAATCACCGGCGGACGGCACACACTGTTGTAGGTGGATGCCATGCTGTGGTGATAGGCGCCGGTACACGGCACTCCCAACAGATCGCCCTCGTGAAGGTCTGCGGGAAGTTGTATGCCGACGGAAATTTCGTCTCCCGATTCGCAATGCCGCCCCACGACGGTCACTTCCTCGAGCGGCGCATTCGAATGTCGGTTGACCAATTCGACGTCGTAGCGACTGTTGTACAACGACACTCGCGGATTGTCGCTCATGCCGCCGTCGACGGAGACAAATGTCCTGCCGCCGCTGATGGTCTTGATGTTCGCCACGCGGTACAGCGTGACACCGGCCCGAGCGGCGATGGCCCGGCCGGGTTCGAGGACGATTTCGGGGCGAGGAAAGCGATTTCGGGTGCAGGCGTCATCGAGTGATTCGTCGATGACAATTGCCAGTCGAGTCAGGTCGAGTTGCGCGTCACCGGGGACGTACGGGATTCCGTGCCCGCCCCCGAGATCGAGTTCGGTGAGGATGATCCCGTGAGAACGACGTATGTCGTCCATTTGCGCGATCATCGTATTGATCCCGGAGCGGAAATGTTCGGGATCGGTGATCTGCGAACCGAGATGGCAATGGAGGCCGATAAGTTGGAGGTGAGGCGCTGCGCTGACGGCGGCAACCGCACGATCCAATTCTTCGGAGAATGCCGGCAGGCCGAACTTCTGGTCGACGATGCCGGTGGCCACTGCCTTGTGTCCGTGAATGTCGATACCGGGCGTGACTCGGATCAGTACTTTCTGCGGCTGGGTGCAGACCGAGGCCAGTCGTAGTGCTTCGCTGTGGGAGTCGAGAACTATCCGCCCGACACCCGCGTTGACGGCTACTCTCAGCTCTGCGACAGATTTGGCGTTGCCGTGCAGGATGATTCGTGCCGGGTCCACACCCGCTGTCAGTGCGATGGTGAGTTCGCCGGCCGAGCAGACGTCTACCCCGAGCCCCTCGTCGGAGACCCATTTTGCCATCGCTCGAATCATGAGAGCCTTGCCCGCGTACACGATTTCCGCGTCGGGGAAGATCTCGCGATACATCCGGCAGCGGTGGCGCACGTCGGCCTCGTCGACGACATAGGTGGGGGTTCCGTACTGGTCGGCGATCTCTTCGAGGGAGACGTCGCCGATGCAGATGCGTCCGCTCTGATCGTGGCGAGTGCTGATGGGCCACAAAGCCGGATCCAAGCGCGGTGTCATCGCGCTGCGTAGGGACGGGAAGATGTCGAGAAGCGTCACGTCGATCTCCTGAGGGTGACCCGCTCGGTGCGGGGCTACCAACAGATCTACTCCGGAAAAGTGCCGGTGGACCTTGTCTTGACGGGTATTTGACGGGGATATGACTGAGTTTGACGGCGTCCCTTTATGTCGTTCGTCGTCGCTTCCAGCCGAACAAACCGAGCGCCGCCAGCAGCGCAACCGCCGCGACACCGCCAACGACCGCTGTTTTGTCGATATAGACGCCGATAGACGGAGTACCGCCGGCTTCCGGAACATAACCTGCGCCGTAGACGGATTCAACTGTTGCCTGGACGTCGAAATCGGTTCCGGTATAGGGGGCGCAGCTGTATCCCTCGTATTCGGCGTCGACGTCGTAGGGTGCCGACAGGAACATCAGTCGTTCGGTACCGAGTACGTAGCTTGTGCCGCAACCATTCCCGTTTGCGAGTGTTCCCACCGACGTCACGGACGAGACATCACCCTTGTAGACGCGACTGACGTCGAACAGATAGGTGTCCTCGAACCCGTCCGAGGATTTCTCGGTGGGCGTGCCGAGGAAGATGGTGCTGGAGACACTCACTGCCTCTTGCGGCGACTCGAAGGAAACACACGAGCACGCGTTTGCCGTGGTGGGTAGCAGTAAGGGCAACCCTCCGGTCGTGAGAAGGATTGCCCCTACAGCCAACGAGCGAGAAGTTCGGATGACTCAGCCGCCGAGCTTCTTGTAGAACGTGCCAACGATTGGCGCGACAACTGCGCGCGGGGTGTAACCGCCGGCGACGGACATCGCCTTGCTCAGGATGCCCGGGACAACGCGCATCTTGTTCTCGGCCAGACCGTCGAGGGAGACCTTGGCCGTGTACTCGCTCGAGATCCAGAAGAAGTCCGGGACCAGCTTGTCGACGATCGAGGCCTCGGCGGGGTCCGGGGTCTCGGTGCGAACCGGTCCGGGGGCGAGGAGAGTGACGTTGACGCCGCTGCCTTTGAGTTCCCCGCGCAGGGATTCCGCGAACGTGTTCACGAAGGCCTTGGTGGCGGCGTAGGTCGCATTGTTGGGAATCGGCATGTTTCCGGCGGCCGATCCGACCATCAGGATGCCGCCGGACTTGCGCTCGACCATTCCGGGCAGAACGGCCAGGGTGAGATCGTGCACCGCGACGGCGTTGAGTTCGACCTGTGCGCGCTCGTAGCTCGGGTCGAGCTCGGCTACCGGCCCGAAGGTGGCGATACCGGCGTTGTTGCACAGGATGCTGATCTCACGCGTGCCCAGTTCCTCGACCAGGACGGCACGGGCCGCGCTGTCCGAGAGATCGCAGGCACGGACCTCGACGTCGACGCCGTGCTTGGCGCGAAGTGTCTCGGCAAGACCCTCCATGACGTCGCCGCGTCGTGCGACCAGGATCAGGGAGTGTCCGCGGGAGGCCAGATCAGTGGCCAGTGCCTCTCCGATTCCGGAGGAGGCACCGGTCACGACGGCGCGGGCTGTGGTGGTGGGTGTCGGCAGGCTCACGATCAGTCAGCGTAGTCGGTCAGATCTTCGCGGCCAGTCGTGTGCCCTGTTCGATGGCACGTTTTGCATCGAGTTCGCCGGCTACGTCTGCCCCGCCGATGATGTGGGTCACCATGCCGGCAACGGTCAGCTCGTCGACGAGATCGCGCACGGATTCCTGTCCGGCGCAGATCACGATGGTGTCGACCTCGAGGAGGCGAGGCTTCTCGTGCTTCTCGCCGAAGGTGATGTGCAGGCCGGCGTCGTCGATCCGTTCGTAGTTCACGCCGGAGAGTTCATGCACACCCTTGTTCTTCAACGCGGCGCGGTGGACCCAGCCGGTTGTCTTGCCGAGGCCGGCTCCGATGCGTCCGGGCTTGCGCTGCAGGAGGTAGACCTCACGCTCCGAAAGCTCCGGGATGGGTGTGGTGAGCGCTCCCGGTGCCATCTCGGGTTCCGTGACGCCCCACTCCTGCTTCCATTCCTTCAGGTGCAAGGTGGGTGATGTTGGGTGAGTGAGGAATTCGCTGACGTCGACGCCGATACCCCCGGCTCCGATCACAGCGACGGTCTTGCCGACGGGCTTGCCCTCGCGGACCACCTCGGCGTACGTCAGTACCTTCGGATTCTCGATGCCGGGGATGTTCGGGACTCGCGGCGTCACTCCGGTGGCGACCACTACCTCGTCGAAGGATCCGATGAGATCGGCTGGAGTCACGCGTGTTTCGAGCTTGACGTCGACGCCGGCAAGGTCGAGTTGCCTGGTGTAGTACCGGATGGTTTCGGTGAACTCTTCCTTGCCCGGGATCAACTGCGCGATCCCGAACTGGCCGCCGATCGTGTCCGACGCCTCGAACAGGGTGACTGTGTGGCCGCGTTGTGCGAGATTCAACGCTGCAGAGAGACCGGCAGGTCCGCCGCCGACAACAGCAAGATTCTTGCTGCGGCGGGTGGCGGAGAGAACGAGCGTCGTCTCGCGTCCCGCGCGTGGATTGAGCAGGCAGGACACATGTTTGCGCACAAAGGCGTGGTCGAGGCAGGCCTGGTTGCAGGCGATGCAGGTATTGATCTCGTCTGGTGCTCCGCGTTGTGCTTTGTTTGCCCAGTCGGGATCGGCCAGCATCGGGCGGGCCATGGAGATCAATTGCGCGTCGCCGCGGGTGAGAATTTCCTCAGCCGTCTCGGGCATGTTGATCCGGTTGGATGCGACCACCGGAATGCTGACGTGCTTTTCGAGTTTGCCGGTGATGTCGACAAAGGCGGCGCGGGGTACGGAGGTCACGATAGTGGGCACCCGTGACTCGTGCCAGCCGATGTCGGTGTTGATGATCGTGGCGCCCGCAGCTTCGATTTCCTGTGCCAGAGTGACGATTTCATCCCATGTCTGACCGCCTTCGACCAGATCGGCCATAGACAGGCGGAACACGACGATGAAGTTCGGGCCGACGGCGCGGCGGGTACGTCTGACGATCTCGACGGCCATGCGTCGACGGTTTTCGGAGCTACCGCCCCATTGATCTTTACGCTTGTTCGTGCGCTCGCACAGGAACTGGTTGATGAAATAGCCTTCGCCGCCCATGATTTCGACGCCGTCGTATCCGGCGGATTGAGCGAGCTTGGCGCAACGGACGTAGTTGCGGATCTGCCAGCGCACCCCACGATCAGTGAGCCGCCGTGGCCGGAACGGGTTGATCGGCGCTTTGATCGACGACGCCGACACACTGAACGGTTGGTAGCTGTACCGACCGGCGTGCAGGATCTGCAATGCGATCTTGCCACCTGCGTCGTGTACTGCCTTGGTGATCCGGCGATGGCGGCGCGCCTCGATCTTGTTGGTCAGCTTGGCTCCGAACGGAAGGAGCCAGCCGGTGCGGTTGGGGGCGTAGCCGCCGGTGACGATCAATCCGACGCCGCCGCGCGCGCGTTCGGCAAAGTACTCGGCAAGTTTGTCGATGTCTTTGGCCCGGTCTTCGAGACCGGTGTGGATCGAACCCATGACTACGCGGTTCTTCAGTGTGGTGAACCCGAGGTCGAGGGGTTCGAACAGGAGGGGGAACTGCGGAGTGGTCATGGCTGCGGGTGTCCTTCCGAGTTGCTGGCAGCGGAGTTGTTGTCGGCTGAGTTGTTGTCGGCAGGGGGTAGGGCGTCCAGAATTTCCTGGCACCAGTCGACAAAGCCCTCTTCGACGCGGATGCCGCCGCGCAGAACGAGATACTGATGCAGGGGTGATCCGGAGAGAGCTGTGGGATTGGGGAAGTCGCGTTTCTCGATAAGTCGGTAGACGTCGAGTCGGGAGGCGTGGCCGTCGCGGTGGCGAGCGACTTCGTCTCGAAGTGCGGGGATGTCTGCGCTACCGGCGGCGCGGATCTTCACGGCCAGTTCATTACGCAGATGGCTGGGTTCGGACGGTTCGGCTATCCAGCGCGTCAGCTCGGCGCGGCCGGCTCCGGAGACCCGATACACCTTCTTGTCCGGGCGCCCGTCCTGAGCGACGGTTTCCACCTCGAGCCACCCGGCTTCGTCCATCCGCTTGAGTACGCGGTAGATCTGCTGGTGCGTCGCGCTGTGGAAGAACCCGATCGACTTGTCGAATCGACGGGTCAGGTCGTAGCCCGACGCCTCCTGCTCGGTCAGCGAGGTGAGGAGCGCGTGTTCGAGTGCCATGAGTGAAGTATGTATGCACCTCGTTCCATATGCAACCAAGTGCATACCCTGAAAAGTTTGCACTGTTTTGTCCCTCTCGCTCGAATAGGCTCGCGATCATGAGCGCAGAGTCGACAAGTACGCAGGCGGAACCGCCCGCAGGGATAGGCGCCGCGGCGACCAAGAGTCAGGTGGTTGCGTGGGGGCTGTGGGACTGGGGATCTGCAGCATTCAACGCGGTGATCTTGACTTTTGTCTTCTCCGTTTACCTCACCGACGCAGTGGGCGACGATCTACCCGGCTCGGTGTCGGCCACAACATGGCTCAGTTGGGCACTCGGAATCGCCGGATTCTTCATCGCGATTCTTGCTCCCGTCACCGGACAACGGTTCGACGCGTCAGGCAAGCGCAAGTGGTCGTTGGCGATCCTCACCGGCATCACCGTTCTGTCGATGGCTGGGTTGTACTTCGTCGAGGACAACTATCGGTATCTGTGGCTGGGGCTTGTGCTCCTCGCCATCGGTTCGGTGATCTTCGAACTGGCCGGAGTTCCGTACAACGCCATGATGCGGCAGGTGTCGACGCCGGAGAACTTGGGCCGCGTGTCCGGGTTCGGCTGGGCCATGGGTTATTTCGGTGGAATTGTTCTGTTGTTGCTCTGCTACTTCGGGTTCATCGTCGGTGACGGCGACACGCGAGGTTTTCTGGGATTGACCACCGACGGCGGCCTGAACATCCGGATGGTGGCACTGCTTGCGGCGGTATGGTTTGCCGTCTTCGCGATCCCGGTGTTCTTCAAGGTGCCCGAGTTGCCTACGCCCGACGCAGATCCGGGTGCGGCAAAGGCGGGGTTCCTCGATTCCTACCGCGTGCTGTGGCGCGACTTGCGCGAACTGTGGATCGTCGACCGTCGCACTATCTGGTACTTGATCGCGAGCGCCTTGTTCCGCGACGGACTCGCCGGGGTGTTCACTTTCGGTGCTGTCCTTGCCGTGAATGTGTACGGCATCAGTGCTGCGGACGTACTGTTGTTCGGCGTTGCGGCCAACGTTATTTCGGCCATCGGCGCCTTGGTGGCAGGGCGATTCGACGACCGGATCGGGCCCAAGCAGGTCATCACCGTATCGCTCGCGTCGATGATCGTGGTCGGTGCAATCTTGATCGCGGTGTCCGGGCCGGTGATGTTCTGGATCTTCGGACTCGCGCTGTGCTTGTTTGTCGGGCCGGCACAATCGTCCGCTCGAACGTTCCTGGCGCGCATCACTCCGCCCGGTCGTGAAGGTCAGCTTTTTGGTCTGTATGCGACCACAGGCCGAGCAGTATCGTTTCTTGCGCCGACACTGTTCGGCCTGTTTGCGTGGATGTTCGGTGCCGATCGCGCCGGCATCGTCGGACTGTTGGTGGTTCTTGCTGTGGGTCTGGCTGCCTTGTCGCTGGTCAAGGCGCCCGAAGGCGACAGTGCGGAGGCTGTTAGTCCTTGAAGTAGACCAATTGGTGAGTGGTGGCCAGCAGTTCGCCGTCACTGCCCCATAATTCGGCGCTCTGATCGAAGTAACCGTTACCGAAACGCTGGGTGCGTGCGGTTCCGAGGACGGAGCGATCGGACTGCCGGGCCAGCGCTGCGGCGTCGGCATGGAAGTAGATCGTCAGCGATACGGTTCCAGCGGGAGCCATCTTGCCGCGGCGCAGGAACACTCGCGGAAAGAACACATCGCACAACGAGGTCAGCGAGAAGAAATCAAGCGCGCGCGGCGGGCTGTCGCGAACCCAGAGAGTCGAGACGGAGTCGGGATGCTCGCCGGATTCCAGATCGGGGATTGCGCCCTCGATAAACCGCATTTCGTAATTCTGAGCCCAAGCGATGAACTCGGGGAACGGTTGCGCGGGAACATCTTCTGCAGCCGGCACCGCGGGCATCTCGATTTCCGTGGAGTCCCAGGTATCGCGGCGGAGGCCGAACACAGCTGTTGCGGTAGTCGCCACGGTGCCGTTCTGAGCGAGTTCGATCCACCAATGCTGTGTCGTTCGGTTGGTGCGCACCGGACGCGCAGTGATCTCGAACTGGCCTTCGGCGATCGGGCCCGCAAAATTGACCGTCAGCGACAGTGGTTCACCTAGGCACTCGGGGTGCCTCTGAACCGAGGCCAGCAACGTGGCCGAGGTGATTCCGCCGAACGGGCCGACCATGTTGTTGTATGCGGTACTGGTGTGCCCGGTCGAGAGACCCGGCGTAATGGATTCCAGGTCGACTGCGGCATCAAACGGATGCGGGGGTGCAACGGTTGTGGTCACGACAAGCTCCTGACGGTGAAATCGGTGTAGTAGGCAGTCAGTATATGTATGACAACCTACATAGAAGCTCAGGTGTAGGTCGGATCAGGCTCCCGCTCGCCGGATTATCGCGTCCGCCAGTTCCTCGGCGCGTTCCTCGGGTACCCAGTGACTGCCGCCCTCCAGAACCACAAATTCGTACGGCGCATCCACGAATTCACCGCATCGTTCTGCTGCGGCGCGGCCGAGTGCGGTGTCGGCCGTACTCCAGACGTACGTCGTCGGAACAGTGGTGGGGGCTATGTCTCCGAAATCGCGAGTCATGGCGCGATACCAGTTCAATGCGCCGGTCAATGCTCCATCGCCACTGAGGATGCGAATATGTTCGTCGGCGAACTCGGGATCGATCTGGCCGTCGAACATCGCCCGCAATCGTCGGAAGTTGTCCTCCGACAACACCTTTTCGGCCTTCCCTTCCTGGCGGAGCAGTCGGATGTACGTCGAGCGTTCCTTTTGATCCTGGTCTTCGCGCAGCGCCCAACCGAAAGCGGTGGGGTGGGGAACCGAGATTGCGGTCAGGCTGCGAATTCGCTGTGGATGCCGTCCCGCAACCTGCCAGGCCACTGCGGATCCCCAGTCGTGGCCGACAAGATGAGCGTCGGGCAACCCCAGGGCGTCGAGCAGGCCGACGGTATCGGCAACAAGGTGCTCGATGCGATAGGCGTCGACGCCGGAGGGACGGGCATCGGGGGAATACCCGCGCTGATGCGGCGCTATGACGCGAAATCCGGCGGCCGTCAGTAGGGGAGTCACTTTGCCCCAGGACGCGGCGCTTTCGGGGAATCCATGCAAGGCAAGAAGCGGGACGCCGTCGTCCGGACCGGAAATCAGGACGTCGAATGTCAGGTCGCCGACAGGAATCCGAAACGTATTCGTGGAGGACATGGTGCCACCGTACGAGGCAACTCCGGATCCACACCACACTTCGGGCTGAATTGATGACCGGCGGTCGCCTCAGCAGGCGATACGTTTGGGGGAAGGTGTGCGAAAGGCAGACTACTGGTGTCCGCGGGCCGGCCGTGTCTGTAGTTCTGGTGCGGCGGCGGTCAGTAGGGCGGCCCGATCGCGGGTCAACGGCGGATAGATGCGTTGGGTGTTGATGGTGTTCTTGGTGGCTTTGGCCTGTGCGCCGGTCGCCACAACTTGCCGATCCCAGCCTTCGGTGTAGACCGCACCTGCCGGGCCTAGGTCCAAAACCGTGACATACCACGGGATGCGGAGGGCCAGCATCGGATTGCCGAGCAGATCACCGATCACGTTGTACCCGGCGTAGCGGCCCATCGGCCGGCTGTGCTGGCAGGACATCACCGACTGATGCTGATTATCCATCTTCGCGGTGGCGACGTCGCCGGCAGCGAATACGCCTGGTACGCCGATCACCTGGAGATAGTCGTCGACCGGGAGCCGTCCGAGCCGATCACGTTCGACCGGGAATTGCGCGGTCAACGGGTTTGCCTTCATGCCGGCGCACCAGATGACCGTCGCGGCGGGCACCATCTCATCCGAAGACAGCGTGACCCCGCCCTGGTCCACCGTGGTCACACTCATCCCGGTCAGTGTCTCGACTCCGGTGTTGGACAATGCCGCTTCGATGACCGGCCTCGCCGACGCACCCATATCCGATCCGACGTTGGGGTTGTGGTCCACCAGCACCACGCGCGAGGTCACGTCGGCGCCGAACAGGGCAGTGAGCCGGCCTGGCAACTCGCAGGCGGTTTCGATGCCCGTCAGGCCGGCCCCGACCACCACCACGGTCGCCGCGGCGGGTGTGACGGGTCCTTCGGCCAGCAGGGTCAAATGAGCGTCGAGTTTCATTGCGCCGTCGTAGGTATCGACGTCGAACCCGAACTCCGTCAGACCCGGGATATCGGGTCGGGCTACACGGCTACCTGCCGCCAGAACGAGGCGGTCGTAGCCGTACGTCTGCGACTGACCACCGACGTTTGCGGAGACGGTCCGCGCACCGGTGTCGATTGCGGTCACCTCCGCGGTGACATAGGCGATCCCGGCCGGGTTGAGGACATCGGCCAGCGGGATGCGGCAGGCGCTGAGATCGGCCTCGTAGTTGCGCACCCGGATGTCGTGGAAGGGCTGGGCACTGAGCACCGTGATCGACACCTGCCCGGCCGGTATCCCGAGTTCGTCGAGCCGCCGAGCAGCGCCGAGCGCGGCCCATAATCCGGCGAATCCGGAACCGATGATGATGACATCGCTCATGCGTCGAGGGTCTCACGGATCGCGGCAGAACAGGTGTGTGCTGCGTTGGAATGTCGAGAACGCTGCGATAAGAGAAACAATTCGCCGATGACTTAGCCCGGTCTGTCAGGTCAGTATCTGAGTACGAGCGCCATTTTTTACGTCGAGAGGTACAAACTTATGTCGATCGATCATGTTCTCGCTGTTGTCCCCGTTCGAGATCTGACAGAGGCAGTGCAGTGGTACTCGAGTCTGTTCGGACGCGGGCCTGACAATCGCCCGATGGTGAACTTGGCAGAATGGCGTGTGACTGACACCGGATGGGTACAGGTCACGGTGGACACTCGCCGTGCGGGTCTGGCGCTGCTCAATTTTGCCGTGGACGACCTCACGACGCACCGTGAGGCGATCGGTGCGCGAGGACTGACGCTGGATGCGGTGGTGGATGCAAACAAAGGTGTGCAGTTGTCGAGCATCAGCGATCCTGACGGCAACACCCTGACATTCATCGGCGGGTTCCGGATCCACTACTGACCGGAACTACGCCTCGTGTACGAGTTCGTAGTGTTCGACTCTGTTTCTAGGTTCGAGAGGGATCCCAGGTAGCCATACCCAGAATGATCAGCCGCAACTGCTTTTCGGCCCGCGCGATTACAGCATCTTCGCTGGGATATCCCGGCGAGCCTGCGTCGAGCAGTGCCACGACGGCGGTGAACATCACGCCGACGATCAGGTCGGCCGCAATTTCAAGATCGTCGTGTCGCCAGTTTTCCAGCCCAGCCATTCGGGAGAGGTCGACGGTGAGTTCGCTGACGAACAATCGCATCTCGGTGTTGATGGCGCGTCGTATCTCGCTGATGCCGCCGTAGCGTTCGCGGCAGAGGAAGCGAAACTCGCGCTCGTGTGAATGAACCTGGCGGACAAGGATATCGAGTGAGGTTCCGGCGTTCTTGGGGCTGGGGTCGCGCCTGGCGTCGCGCAACATTTGCCGAAGCATGCGCATGCTCTCCTCGACCAGGACGACTCCGAGGTCTTCCATCGAGGCGAAGTGCCGATAGAAGGCCGTGGGGACGATGCCCGCCTCGCGGGCCACTTCGCGGAGGCTGATGCCGGCAAAACTCCGGTCGGCGAGGAGATCCATCGCGGTATCGAGCAGCGCTTGGCGTGTGCGCTCCTTCTTGGCTGCGCGATTTTCCGGCTCAGCCTTGGTCACGATGTACGAGTGTAGATATCGGCACGGTGGACTCTTTCTGTGGATCGCGTAACTCACGTCACATTCATCTTGACATATACCTGTGTGCACCTGTCACACTATTATCAGTGAACATTTGTACACTGAAATTATGCAACCTGGAAGGAGTGGCTGACAATGGCATCAACCTCCAAGACTCTGGCCAGACGCGGGCTGGCCCTGATCGAAGCCATGGCTGCTCCGCATCAGATCGATCGGTACCTCGAACTCGTCAATCCCATGGCGACGGTGCGCGACATTCGCGCGCAGGTCGTAGCGGTCGACCATCCGACCGCTGATTCAGTGACATTGACCCTGCGTCCGACGCGCCAGTGGCGCGGATTCTCTGCCGGACAGTTCGTCCAGGTAGGCGTCGTGATCGACGGGGTGCGTCATACCCGCTGCTACTCACCGGCTGGTTCTGCGTCCAGCCGTGATGGCCTTATCGAACTCACCGTGAAAGCTCATCCCGGTGGGCTGGTGTCGCAGTATTTGAACGCGCATGCCGAACCGGGACTTGTAGTCAGCTTGTCGCAGGCCGACGGTGTTTTTACGCTCCCCATCGAACGGCCCTCCCACATACTCCTGATCAGCGGTGGCAGTGGAATCACCCCGGTGATGTCGATGCTGCGCACCCTCGTCGACGCAGAACATCGCGGCGAGATCGTGTTCCTGCATTACGTGAACACCAAGAAGGATGTGTCGTATCTCCACGCGTTGAAGGGCATCGCTGAGCAGCATCGGAATGTGAAACTGGTACTCGTGTACACCGAATCCGGTGGGGGAGACCTGGACGGTTTCTTCGACAACACGCACCTGAGCGCGGTCGCGCCCTGGATTGCCGATCCGGAAACGGCCGATGCGCAGGCGTACCTCTGCGGGCCACCCGGGCTGATGCACGGTGTGCGCGAGGTCTTTCGTGAACTCGACATCGAGCACCTGCTCCATACCGAGGAGTTTGCACCCGCCGCAGCTGAACCCGGCGACGCAGGCGGCGAAGTGTCGTTCACGAAAAGTGGAGTGGCGGCCGAAAACTCAGGCAAAACCCTCCTCGAACAGGCGGAAGCCGCGGGGCTGAGTCCGGAATACGGCTGCCGGATGGGCATCTGCTTCTCGTGTACCTCCGTCAAGAAGCTCGGCCGAACACGCAACATTCGCACCGGTGAGACCGACGACGAACCCGACAAGAAGATCCAACTCTGTGTCAGCGCACCCGTCGGCGACGTCGCCGTGGATATCTGAGCGAAGACACCAACACTTTTTGGAGACTGTCATGTTTGGACTTTCCCTTTCTACACTCCCTTTCCTGGGCAACGGACCTGATAAGAACCCCGACGCTCCGGTAGTACTCACCTACGACCAGGTCGAGGAAATCGGCCGTGAGTTGGATGCGATCCGGGATCGCACGGTCGCATCGCTCGGCGCCGAGGACCGCGAATACATTTATCGGATCATCAAGGCGCAGCGTGGTTTCGAGGTTGCCGGCCGAGGTCTGATGTACCTTGGCTTCCTGCCGCCGGTGTGGCTCGCAGCGGTGGGCGCGCTGAGTATCTCGAAGATCCTGGACAACATGGAGATCGGGCACAACGTCATGCACGGTCAGTACGACTGGATGCGTGAACCAGGCCTCAATTCCGAAGTGTTCGAATGGGATACGGTGTGTCCGTCGGACCAGTGGCGTCACTCGCACAACTACATGCATCACACCTACACAAATATTCTGGGCAAAGACCGGGATATCGGATACGGCATTCTGCGTATCGACCCAGCCCAAAAATGGAACCCCTATTACCTCGGTAATCCGGTATGGGCGTTTGCCCTGATGATGCTCTTCGAGTGGGGCGTCATGATGCATGATCTGGAGATCGAGAATGTCCTCGCCGGCAAGCGGAAATGGTACGACGTCAAACCGCTGATCAAGGGTTGGTGGAAGAAGGCAGGCAAGCAGGTCCTCAAGGACTACGTTATCTTCCCGGCTCTTACCGGACCGCTGTTCGCCACCACTCTGGCAGGAAATGTCACCGCAAATCTGGTCCGGAACGTATGGACCTACTCGATCATCTTCTGCGGCCATTTCCCCACCGGCGTACAGAGTTTCACAGAGGACGAGACGGCCGAGGAGACTCGGGGGCAGTGGTATGTCCGTCAGATGCTCGGCAGTGCCAACATCCAAGGCAGTCCGTTGTTCCACATCATGTCCGGCAACTTGTCCCACCAGATCGAACATCATCTGTTCCCGGACCTGCCGGCACATCGGTACCCGCAGATTGCGCCTGAGGTCGAGGCACTGTGCGCGCAGTACGGTTTGCCGTACAACACGGGTGGCTTCTGGAAGCAGATCGGATCGGTATGGGGCAAGATCTTCAAGTTTGCCTTGCCGCCTGGAATGATCAAGTCACAGAGTCTTACCGGTGTTATTGTCGAACGCCAGAGAACCGTAGCCTGAGAGGCGCACACGTGATGGTCGGGAAATTTGAACGTCGCAAAGACACCGTCCAGGAATTGACGGAATCGGCGGCTACGCACGTCGGATCCATCGCGATGATCATCGCCGGTGCAGTCCGCGACGTGACCCGGGAAATCGGGGACTGGGTATCCGACGGTATCGAAATGCGTGAGGCGGCAAAGAAAGCCGCCGCCGACGACACAACCGAACCACCGACTTAACTGAGCCGGCAACGCTGATTCGTCAACGCTGATCCAGCAACACTGTTTCATCAACGCAAAGGACGCCCCCACACAGTGGAGGCGTCCTTTGCCGGTTGGACGGTACTTCTTAGATAACGCCCAGCGAGATCATGGCGTCGGCGACCTTGACGAAGCCGGCGATGTTCGCGCCGTGCACGTAGTCGCCAGGCTTGCCGTACTCGGCAGCCGTGTTGATGGTGCGGCTGTGGATGCCACGCATGATGCGGGCGAGACGCTCGTCGGTGTACTCGAAGCTCCAGGAATCGCGTGACGCGTTCTGCTGCATTTCGAGAGCCGAGGTGGCGACGCCACCGGCGTTTGCTGCCTTACCTGGAGCAAACGCGACGTTGGAGTCGCGGAAGAGTGCGATGCCACCGGGGGTGGTGGGCATGTTCGCGCCTTCGGCAACAGCCTGAACGCCGTTGGCGATCAAGGTCTTTGCGGCGTCTTCATCGAGCTCGTTCTGGGTTGCGCAGGGGAGTGCAACGTCGCACGGCACGTCCCAGATGGAACCGCCGGCGATGAACTGTGCGTGCGGAACGGCGTCGGCGTACTCGCTGATGCGGCCGCGGCGAACTTCCTTGATCTCCTTGAGGAGGTCGAGGTCGATGCCCTTCTTGTCCACGATGTACCCCGAGGAGTCGGAGCAGGCGATCGCGACGCCGCCGAGCTTGTGGATCTTCTGGATCGCGTAGATGGCGACGTTGCCGGATCCGGAGATCACGACGTTCTTGCCCTCGAGGTCTTCGCCCTTGGCCTTGAGCATTTCGGCGACGAAGTACGCAACGCCGTAGCCGGTGGCCTCGGTGCGGACCTGAGACCCGCCCCAGGTGATGCCCTTGCCGGTGAGAACGCCGGACTCGTAGGTGTTGGTCAGTCGCTTGTACTGGCCGAACAGGTAACCGATCTCGCGGCCACCGACGCCGATGTCGCCGGCCGGAACGTCGGTGTATTCACCGATGTGGCGCTGCAGTTCCGTCATGAAGGACTGACAGAAACGCATGACCTCTGCGTCGGTGCGGCCCTTGGGATCGAAGTCCGATCCACCCTTGCCGCCGCCGATGGGCAGGCCGGTGAGGGAGTTCTTGAAGATCTGCTCGAAGCCGAGGAACTTCACGATGCCCAGGTTGACACTGGGGTGGAACCGCAGGCCGCCCTTGTACGGGCCGAGTGCGCTGTTGTACTGGACGCGGAAGCCACGGTTGACGTGAACATTGCCGTTGTCGTCGGTCCACGGCACGCGGAAGATGATCTGGCGTTCCGGCTCGCACAGGCGCTCGATCAGCCCGGCGTCGGCGTAGCGCGGGTGGCGCTCGAGTACGACGTGGAGAGATTCGAAAACTTCGGCTGCAGCCTGGTGGAACTCCGGCTCACCTGCATTGCGAACCAACACCTGATCATAAATCTGCGCTACGCGGTCACGTACGGACACCGCTCACCTACCTGACATTGTGAGTACTTTTTTACATTTCCGTTACATAGTAGGCGCCTTTGTTGCCCAATCCGGCATCCGTTGGGCGAAGGTGAAATCCGCCACACCGGGTTTTTCCGGGAAATCAAGTGACCGTTTTATAACGATTTGCTCTTCTTTCACTCTGTTAACACTGCGCTGGTGGTTTGCTGGCGGAGCGAACAAATAGACAGAGGGGATGCGTGTGCGCTCGAAACGGTCTGTGTCAGCGTTGTTGTCCATAGGTGTAGTCACGATTGCGGCAACCATCGCGTCAGCCCCAGCGGCATCGGCGATAGGTGGACCGTGTGGGGCAGGCGGTACCGGTTCGCTTGGCTCGCTGACGGGTTCGATGACGGGTTCCCTCTCGGGCTCTGCCGGCACGGGATCGCTGGTCAATTCTTTGCCCTGGATCACGGGCGCACCGAACGGCGCATTGCCCGTATTGACCGGCCGGACCAAGGCAATCGAAATGGTGACCGGCCCTGGCAGCCCGAACGACACGATCAACCGGTTCAACGTCTCGGGTACAGACCTCGGAATCATGTGGGACAACGGGCTTTCCGGAGCTGACCACAACGTGTTGATGGCATTCGGTGACACTGTCGGCGACTGCGAGGTCGACGGCGACGACTGGCGCAGCAATGTGCTCTTCCGCAGTAGTAACACCGATTTCCAGGACCGGCTTCGGATCGACAGTTCACCCAAGGACCTTCCGAATCACTCCAAGGAGATCATCCCGGGATTCGGCATCCCGTTCGAGTTCACCACGATCCCGACGGCCGGCATCTCCTACGGCGGTGTGCAATACATCCGGTTCATGTCGGTTCGTACGTGGGACGAGCCGGGCGCCTGGACAACCAACTACTCGGCGCTGGCCTACTCGACGGATAACGGCGAGAACTGGGACATCGAGCCCGCGACGGTACGCGCCAACACTCCTGGCCTCGACATCCCGGGAATTCCGGCAGTGTCCTCGATCAACGAGAACTTTCAGCAGAGCGCGTTCGTCGACGGTGGCGACGGCTATATCTACGAGTACGGCACCCCGTCGGGACGCTTCGGTAAGGCAGTTTTGGCGCGTGTCCTCGGTGCAGAACTGCGAAACCCCCTTGCCTACACGTATTGGGACGGTTCGGGTTGGAGTGCGAACTCCGACGACGCGGTGCAGGTCATCAAGGCCCCGGTCAGTGAACTCGCGGTGCAGTGGAACGACTATCTCGACAAGTACGTCGCGATGTACACCAGCGCGGACGGCAGTCTGGTGATTCGGCAGGCCGATCATCCCGAGGGGCCGTGGAGTGGCACGCAGACCCTTCTGAGCGGATATACCCTGCCGAGTCTGTACGGCGGGTTCATGCACCCGTGGACCTCTCGAACCGGCAACACGCTCGAGTTTGTCGCTACAACGTGGGATCGCTACAACGTGATCTATATGCAGACCGACCTGACGGGCATGAAGATGTCGTCGTCGGATTCGCGCGACCGGCCGGACCCCGCGACAACCGGTGAGGCTCAGCTCCTGGAGATGAGAATGCCCGGAGAATAAAAATATGGCATAACAATATGGCCTGCAACCGGAATTCGGTTGCAGGCCATATTCTTTGTCGTCAGAGGATGTAGAGCATTTCCTGATAGGTGGGAAGTGGCCAGTGGTCGTCCGCAACCATGGTTTCCAGGAGATCCGCAGCGGTGCGAACATCCGCCATGGCCGGCATCAAAGCCTCCTGCGCATGCGTGGCTGCCTCGAGCGGCGAGTCGTGGGGAATTTCCTTGATCGCCGCGCGCAAAGCGGCAAGTGCTGCCCGAAGAGCGGTCACCGGTTCGGAAACCTCGGTCAGCGGCGCTGAATCCGGTTCGAGGCCGGCAGCCTTCAATGCAACGAAGTTCTGCGCGATCTCGGTCTGATGGCGGACTGCGGCGGGCAGGATCAGCGTCGTGCCGATTTCAACCGCAAGGCGTGCCTCGACGCCGATACTCAGCGCGTACTGCTCGAGGCCGACCTCGTAGCGGCTGTGCATCTCTCGATGGTTGAAGACGTTGTACTTGTCGAAGAGCTCCAAAGCGGATTCGGAGATGAGTTCGGGCAAAGCGTCCAACGTGGTCCGTAGGTTGGGCAGGCCGCGTGCCTCCGCTTCGATCTGCCAGTTTTCCGAGTAGCCGTCACCGTTGAAGACGACGGCACCGTGGTTGGTGATGATGTCGGTCAGCAGGTTCTGAACCGCGGTGTCGAAATCGGCACCGTCGGCAACTGCCGTTTCGAGTTCGGTTGCCATGTAGTCGAGAGCTTCGGCCATGATCGTGTTGATGGTCACCATCGGACCGTTGACGGTCTGCATGGAACCCGGAGCGCGGAACTCGAACCTGTTGCCGGTGAAGGCAAATGGGCTGGTCCGGTTGCGGTCGCCGGGATCAGTAGGGAGAACGGGGAGCGTGTCGGCACCGATCATCATGGTGCCCTTGTCCTTCGACGACGTCGCAGCACCCTTGGCGATCTGCTCGAACACGTCGGCCAGTTGGTCGCCGAGGAAGATCGAGATGATCGCGGGCGGAGCCTCGTTGGCGCCGAGGCGGTGATCGTTGGTAGCCGACGCCACGGAGGCGCGCAGGAGTCCCGCGTACTTGTGGACGGCGCGGATCACAGCTGCACAGAACACCAGGAACTGAGCATTGTCGTGCGGATTATCGCCTGGGACAAGCAAACTGCCGAGTTCCGAGTTACCCAACGAGAAGTTGACGTGCTTGCCCGAGCCGTTGACACCGTCGAACGGCTTCTCGTGGAATAGGCACTCCATGCCGTGCTTCTTGGCGACGGTCTTGAACGTGGTCATCAACAGCTGCTGATGGTCGGCGGCGATGTTGCCGCGCTCGAACATCGGCGCGATCTCGAACTGGCCGGGAGCAACCTCGTTGTGACGGGTCTTCGCGGGAATGCCGAGTTTGAACAGTTCGCGTTCGGTATCCATCATGAAGCCGAGGACTCGCTCGGGGATGGCGCCGAAGTAGTGGTCGTCGAACTCCTGGCCCTTGGGTGGCTTGGTGCCGAAGAGCGTGCGGCCGGCATTGAGCAGGTCGGGGCGGGCGAGGAAGAAGTGCCGATCGATCAGGAAGTACTCCTGCTCGGGACCGCAGAAGGACACAATCTGCTCGGGTTCGGTGTGGCCGAACAGCTTCAGGATGCGTTCGGCGTGCACGCCCATCACCTGCTGCGAGCGGAGCAGCGGAGTCTTGTGGTCGAGCGCTTCGCCGGTCATCGATACGAAAACCGTAGGGATGCAGAGGGTATTGCCGTTGGGGTTCTCGAGAACGTATGCCGGGCTGGTGACGTCCCAGCCGGTGTATCCGCGAGCCTCGAACGTGTTGCGCAGGCCGCCGTTGGGGAAGCTCGACGCATCCGGCTCACCCTGGATGAGTGTCTTGCCCGCAAATTCGGCGAGCGCAGACCCGTCGCCGACCGGCTCGAAGAAGCTGTCGTGCTTCTCGGCCGTCAGTCCGGTCAGTGGGTAGAAGACATGCGCGTAGTGGGTGGCGCCCTTCTCGAGTGCCCAGTCCTTCATGGCCGATGCAACGGCGTCTGCAACCGCCGGGTCGAGGGGCTTGCCCTGTTCGATCGTGGCGATCACGGACTTGTAGATCTGCTTGGGCAGGCGCTTCTGCATCACCACTTTGTTGAACACGTTGGCGCCGAACACCTCGCCGGGAGCTTCGTCGCCTGAGAAACTCACGACGGGAGGTGTGTAGGCCTCGACGTCCTTGATCGCTTGCAGACGAACTGCATTTCCACTCATCTACGTACCCCTCGCGCGGCCCAGGGCAGCTTGTTGCGACCCGATTGCCGATCACTTTACGAACCTTCTGTATCGGGAATGTTTCACAGACATTGCGCCTGCTCTCGACTTGTCGGTGGGTTCGGGCAGGATTGCCGAATGTCAGCGATCAGGGTGTTGGTGGGCAGTGCGGTCGAACCGGAAAATCTCGCGCAGGTCATAGATATCTACCGCGAACTTGTTCGCGAGACCCGCAAGGAGAGCGGCTGCATCAGCTACGAATTGCTGCAGCAAAGCGACAATCCCGGCGAGCTGATGTTGGTGGAGGAATGGGAATCCCAGGCCCACCTGGACGCTCACACGCACACCGATCATTTTGTGCGGTTGGTTGCGGCCCTGGACAGGTTGGAGAAGGCTGCGCCGGCGCGGGTTTATTCAAAAGTGTTGTGACGCAGATATTCCCATAGGTATTGATTGCTGTTAGAATCGAATGTACGTTCGAACTGGGGGGTGTTGATGAGCGGCATTGTGGATGCATTGGTCGAAGGACATGCTTCCATTGCGCGCGCCCAGTTCCTCGAGGTTGATGCCGTCACGTCGCTGTATTTCGAGCGGTGCTCCGAGGATGAGAATGCCGGTCGCAATGCCGCGGTTCAGGGTGAATTCGTACATGTCGAAGTTGCGTTCGTTCTGAGTATCACCGAATATGCGGCGACGCGGATGATCTCGTTGGGGTGCGATCTGCGCTTGCGGTTGCATCGGGTGTCTGCGGCATTTGCGTCGGGAGAGATTGATCTCGGTAAGGCGACAGCGCTTTCGGATGCGCTGGCCAATGTGTCCGATGATGCACTTGATCTCATTGAACAGTTACTTCTGGACGGCGCCGACAAATGCAGCAGCAGTAGGCTCAAGGCCCGAGCGCGCAGCCTGATCGCACGCCATGATCCGGAAGGTGCCCGTGCTCGCCGGCGGCGCGCGCAGGAAGACCGCGATGTGCGGATCAGTGCAGGTGTTGACGGTATGTCGACGCTCGACGGTGTGCTGCCGGCGGTTGGTGCCCAGATTGTGGCGGCAAAGCTGCAGACGATGTCGCGGCAGGTATGTGCGCGCGATCCTCGAACCTTGGCGCAACGTCGCGCCGACGCCTTGGTAGCGCTGTCGGAGGGGCGGGCGGTTCTCGCCTGTGCATGTGGCACTGATTGTGGGCGGGATGTGGAGCCGGTATCAGCCCCGTCGCAAGCGACAATTCTGGTGGGCGTCAATGTTTCCACGTTGCTCGGTTTTGATGATCTACCGGCTTTTCTGCATGGGTACGGTGCTATCGATGCGGAGTTGGCGCGGGAAATTGCGGCCGATGCTGTGTGGCGGCAAGTGCTGACGCTCTCGGAGAAGGATCGTCATATTCTCTGCCAAAACCTCACGGGAACACATGGTTTCAAGACTGGCGGACCTGTACTCGGAGTGGGTAGGCGGTCGAGCGCACCATTGGTGTCACCTGCCGCCGTTGCAGCGCGGAAGCGGTACCGGGAGGAGCGGACGTATCGACCTTCGGCTGCGCTTGCGCGGACGGTCCGGACCCGCGACGGTACGTGCCGGTTCCCGAATTGTGGTGTGCGGGCCGAGAATTGCGATCTCGATCATACGGTGCCGTTCAATCACGAGAATCCTGACCGCGGTGGGCTCACCACCGAGCAGAACCTGGCGTCCGTGTGCCGCAAGCATCATCGGCTCAAGACCTGGGGGTACTGGACCGTGCGGCAGATCGGAGGTGGCCAACTCGAATGGGTCGCACCGACTGGTTCTCTTGTCGTGACGAAGCCGCGGGGTGCGTTTTGTGATCCCGATGTGCAGCCCGATGAAGTCGAGCGGTTCCGGCTTACGGAAAGTCATGTGGTTGAGCGATTGTTCCGATGCCATGGCCGGGGTGTCGAGGCAGATCTCGAGTTCATGCTCGATTCCACGGTGGCGGGATGGCGGCGACGGCGGCCGGCTCGAGTGGGTGTGGAGCCTCGCGCTGCGATTCCATCCCACGTGGTGAACGAGCCACCACCGTTCTGACCAGAAAGTATGGTGCCCCCGGCAGGATTCGAACCTGCGACCAAGAGATTAGAAGGCTCTTGCTCTATCCCCTGAGCTACGGAGGCGCGGAGACGATATTACCTTCCCCCGTGACGGCGCTCGATCACCCCCGTCTGGAATACGCTCGATAGGAGAAGACGCCGAATGGGAGCTGCAGATGCGGGATGTTCTGTCCGAACTGATGAAGGTGTGGCGAGCCGACGGTACGGCAGGTGTCGGAACAGTGGTGCGGACGTTCCGGTCAGCTCCCCGGATGCCGGGCGCGTCGATGCTGGTGGCCCCGGACGGTTCGGTTACCGGCTCGGTGTCGGGTGGGTGCGTCGAAGGTGCCGTGTATGAAACAGCCACGGAGGTAATCGAATCCGGTGTACCGACCCTCGAAAGGTACGGCGTTGCCGACGACGACGCCTTTGCAGTGGGGCTGACATGCGGCGGCACGATCGAGGTCTTTGTCGAAGCTGTGTCGAGGCAGACGTTCGACAGCCTCGAGAGTGTGGCCACCGATGTCGAGGAGCATCGCCCGGTAGCGGTGGCAACCGTCATAACTCACTCGGATCCGTCGTGGGTGGGCCGACGCATGGTGATACGACCGGACACCACGGACGGTTCGATCGGATCGGCGCGCGCGGATTCCGCGGTGACCGACGACGCTCGTGGCCTGTTGGCGGCAGGACGTACGGAAGTGCTGACGTACGGACCGGACGGTGAGCGTCGAGGTGAGGGGATGCGGGTTTTTGTCGCGAGCTACGCTCCCCGCGCCCGGATGCTGGTATTCGGGGCCATCGATTTTGCGGCCGCGGTTGCCAAGCAAGGTTCATTTCTCGGGTACCGGGTGACGGTGTGCGACGCCCGCGAGGTTTTTGCGACTCCGTCGCGGTTTCCGACAGCCGACGAAGTGGTGATCGACTGGCCACATCGATACCTGGCAGCACAGGCGGAGGCCGGCGCAATCGACTCACGCACAGTCATCTGCGTGTTGACTCACGATCCGAAATTCGACGTGCCCCTGCTCGAGGTTGCGCTCCGGCTACCGGAAGTCGGGTTTGTCGGCGCGATGGGTTCGCGTCGCACACATCAAGACAGGCTCGAACGATTGCGCTCGGCAGGTGTCACCGACCTCGAGTTGGCGAGGCTGGCGAGTCCGATCGGTCTGGACCTCGGCGCGCGAACGCCGGAGGAAACCGCAGTGTCGATCGCGGCGGAGATCATCGCGCTTCGGTGGGGCGGTGAGGGCAAGCCGCTGAGCGGGTTGGCGGGCCCCATTCACCGCAGTTCAGGGGAATCCGAGAGTCGCTGACCTGGGGAAATGCACTACCGCTTGTGGCACCCTTGACTCGCTGTGACGCTCGGCAGAAGCTGAGATGACAGTCGAATGTGGGGTGCATCACATGCAGGTTCCTGGGCCGTTCGAGTACGAGCGGGCAACCGGTATCGACCACGCCATCGGATTGCTGGAGCGACTGGGCGATCAGGCGCGCGTTGTTGCGGGCGGACACAGCCTGCTTCCGATGATGAAGCTGCGACTGGCAAACCCCGAGTATCTGATCGACATCAACGACTTGGCCGAGGAACTTGGCTACATCACGTTCGGGGACGGACACGTTCGGATCGGCGCGATGGCGCGTCATCGTCAGTTACTCGAATCCGACGACCTTGCCAGCGCCTTCCCGATCTTTCGGGACGCGGAAAAAGTGATCGCCGATCCGGTGGTGCGAAACCGCGGAACCATCGGCGGTTCGTTGTGTCAGGCCGACCCCGCGGAAGACCTCAGCACCGTGTGCTCGGTGTTGGAGGCGACGTGCGTCGTACGTGGTCCTTCGGGAACCCGCGACATTCCGATGGCGGAATTTCATGTCGGCCCCTATGAGACGGCCCTCAGCACAAACGAGATTCTGGTCGAGGTTCGGATTGCGAGCAGGGCCGACAGTTCGAGCGCGTACGCAAAGGTGGAACGGCGCGTGGGGGATTGGGCGATCACTGCTGCGGGTGCATCGGTGTGGATGGAAGGCGGCGCGATTAGGAGAGGACAGCTCGGCCTTACCGCGGTCAATTCCGATCCGCAGGCGCTGGCCGCGATTTCCGGATATCTGGAGGGCAAGGCGCCGTCCGAGGAGGTCTACCGGCGCGCCGGGGAGATGGCCGAGCAGGCCTGCGAGCCCGTCACCGATCAGCGCGGAAGTGCCGACTACAAACGCCACCTCGCAGGCGTACTGACCGTCCGCACTCTGCGAAGCGCTGTGACCAGGATTGGGGAAGACTGATATGCGGGTATCGATGACGGTCAACGGTGAGCCGGTGTCGGAAGACGTGGAACCGCGCATGTTGTTGGTGCATTTCCTGCGAGACCAACTGCAGCTCACAGGAACTCACTGGGGATGTGACACCAGCAATTGTGGGACCTGCGTGGTGACGGTGGACGGGGAACCGGTGAAGTCGTGCACCATGCTCGCGGTTATGGCCGACGGTCACGAGATCGGAACCGTCGAAGGTCTTGAACGAGATGGTGTGCTCGACCCCATTCAAGCGGGATTCATGCACTGCCACGGATTGCAGTGCGGTTTTTGCACTCCCGGGATGATGATCACCGCGCGAGCGCTCCTTGATCGCGATCCTGACCCTGACGAACTAACAATCAGGGAAGCGATTTCCGGTCAGATCTGCCGCTGCACGGGATACACGACGATCGTGCGCTCGGTGCAATGGGCAGCGGCGCATCCGGTAGGAGGTGCGTCATGACCAGCGTGGACTCGGCGCCTGAGTTGGAGGTCAACGACGGAAAGCCGTGCGGGCATGGGCGAATGCTCCGCAAGGAAGATCCCCGCTTCATTCGAGGTCAGGGTCACTACGTCGACGACGTGCAACTGCCTGGCATGCTGCATCTCGCAATTCTGCGTGCGCCGGTGGCACATGCTCGGCTGGTGAGCATCGATACCACTGCGGCGCAGGAACATCCGAAGGTGAAAGCGGTGGTGACAGGAGCGGATCTGGCCGCGCAAGGTCTTGCATGGATGCCGACGCTGTCCAGCGACGTGCAGGCGGTACTGGTTACCGACAAAGTACGCTTTCAAGGGCAGGAGGTCGCATTTGTGGTGGCCGAGGATCGGTACTCGGCGCGGGACGCCTTGGAGCTGATCGAAGTCGAATACGACATCCTCGATCCGGTGATCGACGCGCGTACTGCATTGTCGCCGGACGCACCGGTGATCCGCACCGATCTCGACGGCAAGACGGACAATCACTGCTTCGACTGGGAGACCGGTGACAAAGCTGCCACCGACGCGGTGTTCGCTGCAGCCGACGTTGTGACAAAACAGGAAATCGTCTACCCGCGTGTACACCCGGCTCCGATGGAAACCTGTGGGGCAGTTGCCGATTACGATCGTGTCTCCGGGAAGCTGACCCTGTGGTCCACCAGTCAGGCGCCGCACGCGCATCGCACTCTCTACGCTCTGGTGGCAGGTTTACCCGAGCACAAGATCCGGGTGATTTCCCCGGATATCGGGGGCGGGTTCGGAAACAAGGTGCCGATCTATCCGGGGTATGTGTGCGCGATAGTCGCTTCACTCGTGACCGGGAAACCAGTCAAGTGGATGGAAGATCGCAGCGAAAACCTCACCAGCACAGGATTTGCCCGCGACTACATCATGCTCGGGGAGATCGCGGCAACCAAGGAAGGCAAGATCCAGGCCATCCGTACTCATGTGCTGGCCGACCACGGGGCATTCAACGGAACGGCGGCGCCCACCAAATACCCGGCCGGTTTCTTCGGCGTCTTCACCGGCAGCTACGACCTCGAGGCTGCATACTGCGCAATGACGGCGGTGTACACGAACAAGGCTCCGGGCGGAGTTGCCTACGCGTGCTCCTTCCGGATCACCGAGGCGGTCTACTTGGTGGAACGGTTGGTCGACTGCCTGGCGTTCGACCTGGACATGGACCCCGCGGAACTGCGATTGAAGAACCTGTTGACGCCAGACCAGTTTCCGTACACGAGTAAGACCGGCTGGAAATATGATTCGGGCGACTATGCGACAACCATGCGCAAAGCGATGGACATGATCGGCTACGACGCATTACGACGTGAGCAAGCCGAGAAGCACTCGCGCGGCGAATTGATGGGCATCGGCATGTCCTTCTTCACCGAGGCTGTCGGCGCGGGTCCACGCAAGAACATGGACATCCTCGGGCTGGGAATGGCCGACGGTTGCGAATTGCGAATACACCCCACCGGTAAAGCGGTAGTGAGGATTTCGGTTCAGACACAAGGGCAAGGGCACGAAACGACGTTTGCTCAGATCGTGGCTGAAGAGCTTGGGATTCCGCCGGACGATATCGACGTCGTGCACGGCGATACCGACAACACTCCATTCGGGCTCGGCACCTACGGCAGTCGATCAACGCCGGTTTCCGGTGCCGCCGCTGCGCTGGTTGCACGCAAAGTGCGCGACAAAGCCAAGATCATCGCGTCGGGGATGCTCGAGGTGTCCGTCGCGGACCTCGAATGGGAGAAGGGGTCCTTTCATGTGAAAGGCGATCCGTCGGCAGCGGTCACCATCGCGGACATTGCGATGCGGGCACACGGTGCCGCCGATCTGCCCGAGGGGATCGAAGGCGGTCTCGAAGCTCAAATCTGTTACAACCCGGAGAATCTCACCTATCCCTATGGTGCCTACTTCTGTGTGGTCGACATCGACCCGGGTACCGCGCAGGTGACTGTTCGCAGATTCCTCGCGGTGGACGACTGCGGAACCCGGATCAATCCGATGATCATCGAGGGCCAGGTGCACGGCGGTATCGTCGACGGTATCGGCATGGCGTTGATGGAGATCATCAGCTTCGACGAGGACGGCAACTGCCTCGGCGGCTCCCTCATGGACTACCTCATCCCGACAGCGATGGAAGTACCCAACCTCGAAACCGGGTTCACCGTGACCCCGTCGCCCCACCATCCCATCGGTGCCAAGGGAATTGGGGAAAGCGCAACCGTCGGCTCGCCGCCGGCCATCGTGAATGCGGTGGTCGACGCGTTGAAGCCCTTCGGGATTCGGCACGCGGACATGCCGTTGACACCGTCGCGGGTGTGGGAAGCGATGAATGGTCGAGGTAGGCCACCTATCTGAGAAAGGCTGGATCTGAGAAAGGGTTGGGCAATGAACGGCACCACTCACGACGTGCGATTGCGCGCCGAGCAATTGATCGGTGAGCGGCGCCCCTTTGTGACCGCAACCGTCGTCCGGGCCCAGCAACCCACGTCGGCGCATCCCGGAGATACGGCAATAGTGTTCTCGGACGGAACAATCGAAGGATTTGTCGGCGGGCAATGTGCTCAGAATTCGGTACGCGAAGCAGCCAGAGGTGCTTTGGACAGCGGTGAAAGTGTGCTGCTGCGAGTACTTCCCGACGGAGCGTCGCCATTTCCGAAAACCAGCGGTGCCGACGTGGTGGTCAACCCGTGTCTGTCCGGTGGCGCGATGGAAATATTCTTGGAACCCACGCTGCCGGCACATGTGCTGTCTCTGTACGGCGATACCCCGATCGCGGATGCGGTGGTCGAGTTTGCCCGTGTGCTTGACCTCGACGTTGTGCGGAGTTCTGCGGCGGAAGCCGTGACTGACGATGCAACAGCCGTGATTATCGCAAGCCTCGGCGGCGAAGAGGCACTGACGATCCGCGCTGCGCTCGATGCCGGAGTGCAGTACATCGGCCTGGTCGCAAGCCGAGTGCGGGGCGCCGCGGTGCTCGAACAACTGGAGTTGACGGATTCGGAGCGAGCGCGAGTTCACACCCCGGTCGGGATGTACATCGGCGCCAAAACGCCAGCAGAGATCGCACTTTCCATCGTTGTCGACGTGGTCCGCGCTATCCGTCTCGATGGTGTGAGTGTTGCGCGGAATGACCCGGTGGCGAAGACGGCCCTCGATCCGATCTGTGGAATGACTGTCACCATCACTGCTGACACACCACATCTCGAGGATGACGGCGTCGACGTGTGGTTCTGTTCACCGGTTTGTCGGCATAAGTACGAGAAGACATGACCGGCGAGTTCACCGATGTCGCGGAGTTGATCCGCCGCTTCGACGCATATGACTATCTCTTGGATGTGGGCACGGCAACGGCGTTGTATCTTGCTCTGGAACTGGGTCGGCCACTGCTGCTGGAAGGTGAGCCGGGTGTGGGGAAGACCACTGCGGCAAAGGCTTTGGCGCTCTCGCTCGATGCGCCGCTGATCAGGTTGCAGTGCTACGAAGGGCTCAGCGCCAACGAAGCTCTCTACGACTGGAACTACCAACGTCAGCTACTGGCGATCAAACTGTCCGAAGCGCGTGGGGATGCGCTCGACGAAGCCGATCTGTTTACCGAGGAGTTCCTGCAGGAACGCCCGATTCTGCGATGTGTGCGGCACCGCGGGCCGGCAGCTCCTGTGCTGCTCGTCGACGAAATCGACCGTGCGGACGACGAATTCGAGGCGTTGCTCCTCGAGTTTCTGGGTGAATCGGCCGTCACGGTTCCCGAACTGGGCACGTTCACAGCCATGCGCCCTCCGGTAGTGGTCTTGACGTCGAACCGCAGCCGCGATCTCCATGACGCGCTCCGGCGGCGTTGCCTCTACCACTGGATCGACTATCCCGAACCGGAGCGTGCGGTTGCGATCGTACGACGCATGGTGCCGTCGGCGAATCTGGCATTGATCGAGCATGCCACCGCGTTTGTCGGACAGATTCGAGGTGCCGATCTCGACAAGGCGCCGGGCGTCGCCGAAACCATCGACTGGGTATCGGCTCTTGTGACTTTGGGGGTGGCTGATCTGGTTCGGGATGACGTCGTTGTCAGCTTGGGTGCATTGGCAAAAACTCCGGACGATCGCGCGGTACTGCGCGGCGAGTTGATGAAAGGGCCACCATGAAGATCGCACACGAATTCACCGTCACCGCACCCGTCGAGGAGGCGTGGACAACCCTCACCGACCTCGAAGGAATCGCGCCGCTCCTGCCAGGCGCTCAGATGACCGGACGCGAGGGAGACGATTTCCTGGGCACCGTGACAGTCAAAGTGGGTCCGGTGCTCAGCGAATTTGCCGGCCGCGCAACATTCGTGGAGAGGGACGAAGAAACACACAAGGCTGTGATCAATGCCCGCGGCCGTGACAAGCGCGGATCCGGAAATGCGAGCGCCACCATCACCGCGCAGCTACATCCCGAAGGAGCGCAGACACGAGTGAGTGTGGACACCGATGTGAAGATCGTCGGAAAACTGGCGCAGTTCGGCAGTTCCATGATCACGCAGGTATCGGAGAAGTTGATGGGGGAGTTCGCGGAATCGTTGGAAGAGAAACTAGCCGGACCGGCACAAGCTGTGGAAACACCGAATGCCGAACCTCTCGACTTAGTCGAACTTGCCGGCGGGTCCGTCGCGAAACGTGCTCTGCCACTTCTTGTTGCGGTGGCCGCGGCGATCGTCGTGTTTGTGCTGCTGCGTCGCCGAAGCAGATGATTCCTGACGCGGGCGCGACTTTATTGCGCGGTGTGGATGTTGCTGCCTTCGCGACCGCCTTGGTCGACCTGTTGCGTCGGCACGGAGTTGGAGTGTCGGCCGTCGGGGCCGCGAACTTCAGTGAAGCCGTGCATGTCCACTCGCCACGCACCCGGACACAGTTGTACTGGACCGCGCGGATAACTCTGATCAACCGTCAGGAAGATCTCGAGATTTTCGACGCGCAGTTCGAGCGAGTTTTTGTCGGTGCGACTCTGGGCCTGGACCCGATTGCGCGGCGGGTAGGCAGTGACCGCACGGTCGGCGACGCGACTCTTCCTGTTGCTGGTGTTTCTAGTGGGGGCGCGGACATCATCGACGTGCCGTGGATCGGGCGTGCGACGTCGAGTGGGCGAGAAGCCGTGCCGGACCAGGTTCGGCCGGGTCTACTACTCCCGAGCGCCCTTGCCGGGAAATCCGAGGAGCCTTTTGCTCAGTTGAGCCCGAGCGATCTTGCACTCCTCGGGCAGTGGATCGAACAAGCGGAGTCGGACTGGCCACGGCGCCGCCGGAGAAGACGCAGACTCGGCCGGCGCGGAACCGTCGACCTGCGCGCAAGTATGAGTATCGCGAGGCGCACCGGATTCGAATTTGTTCGCCTCGCCCGTGCCCGCCCACAGCAGCGGCCCCGCACGATTGTGGTGCTGTGCGACGTCAGTCGCTCGATGCACGGATACGCGGACATGTACTTGCATTTGATGCGAGTCGCCGCCCGGCGCGGCGACGCCGAAGTTTTTGCATTCTCGACCACGTTGACCCGGCTCACTCCGATCCTGGCGCATCGCAGCGCCGACGCGGCCATCGCCGAAGCCAATAATCGAGTTGTCGATCGGTACGGCGGCACCCACATCGGAACATCTGTTGCGTCACTGCTCGCCTCACATCACGGACACACCTTGAGAGGGGCCGTAGTCGTCATCGCCTCCGACGGTTGGGATAGTGACGATCCCGACATTCTTGTGCGCGCTCTGGCCCGAGTCCGGCGCCGCGCCCACCGGGTCGTGTGGCTCAATCCGCGTGCAGGTGCGACCGGGTTCGAACCCCTGACCGGTTCCATGGCAGCGGCCTTGCCCTACTGCGACACCGTGCTCCCGGCTGATCGATTGACCGCTCTGCGGGCCTTGTTCACGACCATCTCCGACGCACAGTAGTAGGTGGATTGTCGTCGACGATCCCATAGGTCCTACCCTGGTAGCTATGGCTACACCCGACCTTGCGCAGACGCAGTCCCCTCCACAAACGAGCGTCCGCGCTTCTTCGACCGCAATCTTTGTGGTCTGTGGACTGATTGCCGGGATGGTCGCAGCTCTCGTCGTCGGGTTTTCCGCATCTCAGGCGTTGACCCTGCTCGGCATTCCCGACCCCGGCGCGATCACGACATATGGGCTGCCCGCAGTTCGCGCTGTTGCCGAGGTTGCCGCTGTCATCGCGATCGGCTCCCTTCTGTTAGCGGCGTTTTTCGTGCCACCACAAAAGTCCGGTGTGCTCGACGTCGACGGCTATCGTGCGGTCCGGACGGCATCGCACGCCGCGATCGTGTGGGCGGCATGTTCGCTGGTGCTGATTCCGCTGACGCTCTCCGATACGTCGGGTCAGCCGTTCTCCGAAGCGATCAAACCGGCAAATCTGTGGTCCGGGCTCGATCAGGTGGAAATCGCCGGTGCCTGGCGCTGGACGGCCGTCATAGCTGTGGTCCTGGCAATTCTGGCTCGGCTGACACTGCGCTGGTGGTGGACGCCGTTGCTGCTGGTGGTCGGCCTGCTCGGCCTTATGCCCCTCGCTCTCACCGGCCACTCGTCGTCGGGGGGCTCGCACGACATTGCTACCAACAGCCTGATCTTGCACCTCGTTGCGGCGTCGCTGTGGGCTGGTGGATTGTTTGCGCTCCTGGCTCACGCTCGCCGTGGCGGTGACCACACGGACGTCGCTGCTCAGCGCTTTTCGACGGTCGCCACCATTTGTTTTGTCGTCATGGGTTTCAGTGGTGTCATCAACGCGATTGTGCGTCTCCCACTCGACGACCTGTTCACGACGACGTACGGTCGCCTGATCGTCGCGAAGATCGTTGCGCTGATCGTCCTCGGATTCTTCGGGTGGTTGCAGCGCAGTCGCGCGTTGCCTGCGCTCGCCGAGAACCCGAACTCCCGCTCGGCGCTGATCCGTTTTGCCGGCGGCGAAGGCATCATCTTTGCTGCCACCATCGGGCTGGCAATCGGCCTCGGCCGCACACCGCCGCCTCCGCCGACGAGCATCCCGACCATTCCCGAGGTCGAACTCGGCTACAACCTGCCGGACCCGCCGTCGTTCATGGCATTCGTGACCGAGTGGCGTTTCGATTTGATGTTCGGCACAGCCGCGATCGTCGCTGCGGTTCTGTATTTCCTCGGCCTGCGCAAGCTGTCGAAGCGTGGCGATTCCTGGCCCGTCGGCCGAACCATCTCCTGGATGATCGGATGCGCGGTACTGCTGATCGCGACCTCGTCGGGCGTGGGCAAATACGCGACCGCGGTGTTCAGCGTTCACATGGCCGGACACATGGCGCTGTCGATGCTGGCGCCCGTTCTGCTGGTTTTGGGCGCGCCCATCACGTTGGCGTTGCGCGCTCTCGAACCCGCGGGCAAGGACGGTGTACCCGGCATTCGTGAGTGGATTCTCGTTGCCCTGCACAGTCCGTTCTCGCGATTCATCACTCACCCGATTGTTGCTGCGGTTCTCTTTGTCGGCGGCTTCTACGTGCTCTACCTCGGCGGTATCTACGGAGCCACGGTCGATTCCCACAGCGCGCACCTGCTGATGAACCTGCACTTCATTCTCAGCGGCTATCTCTTCTACTGGGTGGCGATCGGTGTCGACCCGTCGCCGCGCCAACTCCAACCCGTGACCAAACTGGCCATGGTCTTCGGCTCGCTCCCGTTCCATGCGTTCTTCGGTATCGCCTTGATGAGTACCACCACGATCATGGGCGGCGAGTTCTTCCGTTCACTTGGCTTGGGCTGGAACGACGATCTTCTCGGCGATCAGAAATTGGGCGGCAGTATCGCCTGGGCTACGGGTGAGATCCCGCTGATGGTGGTCATGCTCGCCCTGCTGGTGCAGTGGTCACGCTCCGACCGGAAAACGGCCGTGCGAACGGACCGCGCAGCCGAACGCGATCACGACGCAGACCTGGCCGCGCACAATGCGATGTTTGCCGAACTTGCCAGGCGCGACCGTGAGGGCTGGGACCCGCGCTGATCCCTCAGGATTGCGCGACCACGGCTGCGACGAGGCCGTGAACCGAAGCGGCGAGGCGCTCGGTTTGTCGCGTTCGGATGTGGTGAAGGACGACGTCGGGGTTGAGAACGCTCAGTAGCACTCTGGACATCACCACGGCGTCGACATCAGGTGTGGCCACTTTGAGCAACTCGGTGATGTGACGATGCCAGAAGGCATTGATTTCTTCGGCTTGTGAATCGGTGGTGGCGTTGTCGTACGCAATCATCAGTTCGACGTTGTCGACGATCAGCCGGAACATCGCGTCGAAAAAAGCAAGCAATCTGTCGGACGCGGGTGCGCCTGGTCCCAGTGGCGGGTCGCCTTCGTTGACCGCGTCGCGCAGAGTCTGAGCGCGCTCGAGAACCAGCGCTCGCATCAATCCCGCACGACTTCCGAATCGATGGAAGATCGTGCCCTTGCCGACCCCTGCCGCTGTGGCTATCTGGTCGATGGAGACGTGTTCGGCCCCGAACTGCGCGAGTAGTGACTCTGTCACGTCGAGAATCGCTCGACGATTTCGAGCTGCATCGCTGCGCTCCCGTTTCAATTCCTGACCCATGAGCACGCCTTTGATTGACAAGTTGACCGGCGGTCCATATGTTACAGGAACCCGTAAGTTGACCGTCGGTCATGTTGTTGGGATTGGAAAGGAACGCACAGATGCCGCATTTTCCGAAGCCGCCCGAGGGAAGTTGGACTGAGCATTTCGGCTTGGATACCGGGCCGATTACGTTCGAGGATTCGATCAGCCCCGAGTATTTCGAAGTCGAGCGCGAAGCCGTCTTCGGCCACACCTGGCTCAACGTAGGTCGAGTCGAGCAGGTGCCTGTTCCCGGAAGTTACTTCATCCGGGTGATCGACGCAGTCCGCGCGTCAGTAGTCGTTACTCGCGGCGCCGACGAGTCCGTGACTGCCTGGTCGAGTGCCGGGAACGGCTTGGTTCCGCTGCAGGTCGATGTGTGGGAAGGGTTCGTATTCGTCAATTTCGATGATACAAACACGATTTCGCTGGATGACTACCTCGGAAAGTTCGCTGCCGGCATGACGGGCTATCCGTTCGGCCGGATGACTCAGGTCTACAAGTATCAGGCGCACGTGCGCAGCAACTGGAAGCTCTATATCGACGCATTCGCCGAGTTCTATCACGCGCCGATCCTTCATTCGAAGCAGTACGTGTCCGACGAGTCGAACAAGCTCAAGAGCTACGGCTTCGAGGCGCTCGCGTACGACATCGACGGACCACACGGAATGGTGTCGTCGTGGGGAGGCATGGCTCCGCCGAAGGATCCGATGATGGTGAAACCGACGGAGCGACTGTTGCGTAGTGGCAACTTCGGTCCATGGGACAAACCCGATTTCCCCGAACTTGCCACGCTGCCAACCGGACTCAATCCGACGAAGCATAAATCCTGGGGTCTCGACTCCTACGTCCTGTTCCCGAATTTCATGATCGTGGTGTGGGAACCCGGGTGGTACCTCACCTACCACTACTGGCCAACCGCCTACAACGAGCACACCTTTGAAGGCACGCTGTACATGCCGCCACCGAAGAACGCCACCGAGCGTATGCGGCAGGAAATGGCTGCGGTCACCTTCAAGGAGTTCGGTCTCCAGGACTGCAACACGCTCGAAGCTACGCAGACAATGCTCGAGTCGAGAGCTGTATCGCATTTTCTACTGTGCGATCAGGAAGTGCTGGTCCGTCACCTGCACACCGCCTCGCAGCGGTTTGTCGACGAGATTTTGCTACGCACGTAACTCGCCACGGAGTAAAAGGAATCAGGAGAAAAACAGATGCCCAACACTTTGCCCGTTGCCTTCGCGGATCTCGAACCCTTCGCGGAGTGGGCACTGCCCACCGAAGCTGAGCGTTATGCAAAGCGCTTGTCCAGCAACATGACCGAACTGCAGAAGTTCTACGACGCAGCCTTGCCTCGATTGTTGGACGCGGGGAGTTATCTCGACGAGTTCCCGCTCGATGCTTTGCCTGACGACGCCTATCGGCTACTGCAACTGTGTTATTCGCTGATCAACGTGTCGTTTCCCATCGAGGCCTGGTCGCAACCGAGGGTGCCGGATACCGGCGCATCAACCATGGATGCGATCTTCGAGCCGGTGCCCTGATGACAAAGACTGCTGTCATTACCGGAGGGGCTTCGGGAATAGGTCAGGCCATCGCTCGGCGTCTGGACTCCGACGGCTATCAGGTTGCCACCATCGATTGGACGCCAAGCGACTCCGAGAATGCCCACACCGCAGACGTCACCAGTCGCGAGCAGGTCGATGCGGCAATGGCCGCGATTCGCGAACGGCTCGGTCCGATCACTGTTCTCGTCAATGCGGCAGGCATCGTCGGAAACGGCCGCTTTGTCGACATTGACTTCGACGAATGGCAGAAGGTCATCGGAGTCAGCTTGAACGGGACCTATCACTGCACCCAGGCGGCGCTGCCCGACATGATCGCGGGAAAGTGGGGCCGGATCGTCAATATCTCTTCTTCCAGTGCACATTCGGGTCAGCCATACATGGCGCACTACGTTGCGGCGAAGTCCGCGGTCAACGGGCTGACAAAATCTTTGGCCCTCGAATTCGGTCCATTGGGTATCACGGTGAACGCAGTGCCACCCGGATTCGTCGACACTCCGTTGCTGCGACGCGACGAGGAACTCAATCGGCTCGGTGGAAGCGTCGATGACCATATCTTGACGACGCCGGTCCGTCGGGTCGGCAAGCCCGAAGACATCGCGGCGGCCTGTGCCTTCCTGATCTCGGACGACGCCAGCTACATCACCGGGCAGATCCTCGGGGTCAATGGCGGCCGTAACACCTAGCACCACACACCGACGCTGCCCGGACCAACTGGTCCGGGCAGTGCTGTTTTTCCACAGGCACTGTGTTCATCCCCAGGTTCATTTTGATTGTGACGGCAATTCTGTTTTCGATTCAGAATCTTTCAGGTGGGATTCAGTGGGCAAAGAGATTCAAGGGGGATGGAACATGTACGAGACATCTGCAACGGTTGTCGGCACCGTCATCACCAATCCGGTGAAGCGGCAAACCACCAATGGTGAAGAGGTGCTGAGCTTTCGGATGGCCAGCAACGCACGACGTAAGGATGCGGTGACCGGGGAATGGACCGACGGCGCGACGCTCTACCTCACGGTCACGTGTTGGCGACGGCTGGTCACCGGCGTCGGAGCATCCATCATGAAGGGTGATCCGGTGATGGCGACGGGGGAGTTGCGCACCAACGAATACACCACGAAGGAGGGGATTGCTCGTTCCGATCTGGAGATGAGAGCAACTGCGGTGGGGCCCGACCTTGCCCGGTGTATCGCAAAGATCGAACGGCACAGCAAACCTGTGTCAGGGGACGAACCGACAGAGACAGAGACTGCGGCGGCTTAGGTTTAGGCGCGAGTTTTCGGGCAGTCGCGGGGGCGGCCGTGGTCGTGCCCCGCGTCTACTCGCTCGAGCAATTCGGTGAGAACAGCTCGTTCGGATTTGTCGAGGTCGTCGAAGATATCTGCGGATTCTCGGCGTTGAGCCTGTGCGACCTCGGCCGCGAGGGCGGCACCGGCATCGGTGAGCTCGAGGAGCACTGCTCGTCGGTCATGGGGGTCGGGAGTGCGCTTGACCCATCCCGCCGCTTCGAGGGAATCCACGACATCCGTGGCGGAGCGGGGAACGATGCGCAGCTTTTCCGCGAGAAAGCCCAATCGGACCGGTTCGCCTACTCGGGTGAGCACTCTCAGAGCACGACTCTGTGACGGGGAGAGGCCAAATGGCTCGAGGGCCGCGACCTGGCGTCGTCGAATGGTTCGCGCCACGGACAACACGACATCGGTGAGTTCGCGCTCTCGGGAATGCATGGCGTCAGTCTAGCGTTGTTGGTGTCAGCCTCATAGTGAGGTAACCTCATCAATATGAAATTAAGGTGAGAAAGCCTCCAGGAGGTAAACGTGAAACCAGATCACATCAGAGATTTGGAAAATTCCGCTGTCGAGACCACTCCGGCGGACCCCGTATCACCACGACGTGTCCTCGAGCTGTTCACGCCGTATCGGACACAGATCGCCATCGTCACGGCGGTCATCACGCTCAGCGCCATTGTGGCCTTGGGTAGCCCACTGCTCCTGCGCGAAATGCTCGACAAGGCAATCCCGGACAAGGACCTCGGACTGGTCAGCATCCTGGCAATCGGCATGATCGCGATTGCCGTGATCACCAGTTGCCTCGGTGTTGTGCAGACGTGGATGTCCAACAGCATCGGCCAGAAACTGATGCACCAACTGCGTGTCCGGGTGTACACGCACCTGCAGAATCAGTCGCTGGGGTTCTTCGCGAGAACCAGGACCGGTGAGGTGCAGTCACGTATCGCCAACGATATCGGCGGAATGCAATCGGTTGTCACCAACACAGCCACGTCGATTGCGCAGAACGCGACCACCGTTGCAGCGACGATAATTGCGCTCTTCCTGCTCGACTGGCGACTGGCGATCTTCTCGCTGGCGATCCTGCCGGTGTTCATCCGGATCTCCCGCAAGATCGGTAACGAGCGCCGCAAGATCTCAGGCAAGCGGCAGAAGTTGCTCAGCGATCTGTCCGTTCAAGTTGAGGAATCGCTCTCGGTCAGCGGCATTCTGCTGGGAAAGACAACCGGTGCGAAGTCCGCGTTGACCGACCGCTTCGCCGAACGCTCGGCCGAGGTCGCCGACGTCGAACTCCGAGCGATGATGGCCGGTAAGTGGCGCATGGCGTCGATGTCGATCACGTTTGCGGCCATGCCGGCACTGGTCTACTGGTTTGCGGGATTCACGCTCGACCACGGCAACACCATCACCGTCGGCACGCTGGTCGCGTTCACGACCTTGCAGACTCAGTTGTTCCGGCCCACCATGATGCTCCTCAACACGGGCGTCGAGGTGCAGAGTTCCATGGCATTGTTCAGTCGCGTGTTCGAGTACCTGGACCTGCCGATCGACATCGCTGATCCGGAAAAGTCGAAGGAGTTCGACGTATCGGCACTGTCGGGCGAACTGCGATTCGATCATGTCGACTTCTCATATCCGGGAACAGAGCGCAAGACTCTCGACAACATCGACCTCACAGTCCCGGCCGGCGGAACACTGGCGCTTGTCGGCTC
This sequence comes from Rhodococcus sp. AD45-ID, assembly GCF_003023755.1. NCBI lineage: Bacteria > Bacillati > Actinomycetota > Actinomycetes > Mycobacteriales > Nocardiaceae > Rhodococcus > Rhodococcus sp. AD45-ID. The sequence continues at coordinate 273,497 of NZ_PYHL01000002.1, forward strand.
CACCGGTTCTGGCAAGACCACCCTTGGTTACCTGGCCGCGCGGCTGTACGACCCGACGGCGGGATCGGTCAGGATCGACGACGTCGATCTGCGGGACCTCGATCTGGCGACGGTCTCGGATCTGGTCGGCGTCGTATCGCAGGAGACATATCTGTTCCACACGACGATTCGCGAGAATCTGCGGTTCGCAAAACCGGATGCAACCGATGAGGAGATCGAGCAAGCTGCGCGGATCGCCCAGATTCACGAGTTCATCTCCGGCCTGGATGACGGTTACGACACCATGGTGGGTGAGCGCGGTTACCGCTTCTCCGGAGGTGAGAAGCAACGCATCGCCATCGCACGGACAGTCCTGCGGAATCCGCCGATTCTCGTTCTCGACGAAGCGACGAGTGCGTTGGACAACCGCACCGAGCGCGCGCTGCAGGACGCACTCGACGAACTGATGGTCGGACGCACCACTTTGGTTGTGGCGCACAGGCTTTCCACGGTCCGTGACGCGGATCTGATCGCTGTTCTGGATCAGGGTGTTGTCGTCGAGAAGGGCACACACGACCAACTGGTGCAACAAGGCGGACGGTACGCGCAGCTTCTCGCAGCTTCTTCCAGCGAAGCCTTGGAACTGCCGACCGAACTGCAGAGCGTGTGAACCCGTCGACGCAATGTGGGTAATGCGACAAACACCGATAGGCTGGCGGTCATGGCTGAGTTCATTTACACGATGAAGAAGGTGCGCAAGGCGCACGGTGACAAGGTCATCCTCGATGACGTCACGATGAGCTTTTACCCCGGCGCGAAGATCGGTGTCGTCGGACCCAATGGCGCTGGTAAGTCCAGCATCCTCAAGATCATGGCCGGGCTGGATCAGCCGGGCAACGGCGAGGCCTTCCTTGCCCCCGGCGCATCCGTCGGCATCCTCATGCAGGAGCCGCAGCTCGACGAGACCAAGACCGTTCGCGAGAACGTCGAAGAAGGCCTCGGAGAGACCATGGTTCAGCTCAAGCGATACAACGAGATCGCCGAGCTCATGGCTACGGACTACTCCGACGAGCTCATGGAAGAGATGGGTGAGCTTCAGGAGAAGCTCGACCATGCTGACGCCTGGGAGATCGACTCCCAGCTCGAGCAGGCCATGGACGCGCTTCGTTGCCCGCCGCCGGAAGATATGGTCACCCACCTCTCCGGTGGTGAGAAGCGTCGCGTCGCGCTGTGCAAGCTGTTGCTGAGCAAGCCCGACCTCCTGCTCCTCGATGAGCCCACCAACCACCTCGACGCCGAGTCGGTTCTGTGGTTGGAGCAGCACCTCGCTGCATACCCCGGCGCTATCCTCGCCGTCACCCACGATCGCTACTTCCTCGATCACGTGGCGCAGTGGATCTGTGAGGTCGACCGCGGTCGCCTCTACCCGTACGAGGGCAACTACTCCACCTACCTGGAGCAGAAGGCCGCACGCCTCGAGGTTGCCGGCAAGAAGGACCAAAAGCTGCAGAAGCGCCTCAAGGACGAACTCGCGTGGGTTCGTTCCGGTGCCAAGGCTCGTCAGGCCAAGAACAAGGCTCGTCTCGATCGCTACGAGGAAATGGCGAACGAGGCCGAGAAGACCCGCAAGCTCGACTTCGACGAGATCCAGATCCCGGCACCGCCGCGTCTCGGTGACGTCGTCGTCGAGGTCAAGAACCTCGACAAGGGCTTCGACGGCCGTGTCCTGATCAAGGACCTTTCGTTCACCCTGCCGCGCAACGGCATCGTCGGCGTCATCGGCCCCAACGGTGTCGGTAAGACGACGCTGTTCAAGACCATCGTCGGCCTCGAAGAGCCAGACGCCGGTGAGGTCAAGATCGGTCAGACGGTCAAGCTGAGCTACGTCGACCAGAACCGATCCGGCATCGACCCGAAGAAGACGGTCTGGGAGACCGTGTCCGACGGGCTCGATTTCATCGTTGTCGGTCAGACCGAATTCCCGTCGCGTGCGTACATCAGCTCGTTCGGATTCAAGGGCCACGATCAGCAGAAGCCGGCCGGAGTTCTCTCCGGTGGTGAGCGCAACCGCCTCAACCTGGCGATGACGCTCAAGCAGGGCGGAAACCTGATCCTGCTCGATGAGCCCACCAACGACCTCGACGTCGAAACCCTCGGTTCGCTGGAGAACGCTCTCGAAGAGTTCCCCGGCTGCGCCGTCGTGATCTCGCACGATCGCTGGTTCCTGGACCGCACGTGTACTCACATCCTCGCGTGGGAAGGCGGCTTCGGCGACAACGAAGCTGCGTGGTACTGGTACGAAGGCAACTTCGAAGGCTACGAGGCGAACAAGGTCGAGCGTCTCGGCCCCGACGCCGCGCGTCCGCACCGCGTCACGCACCGCAAGCTCACGAGGGACTGATCGGTGTCGGACGTATTCACGTGTGAGGTTCAGGTTCGGTGGGGTGATTCCGACCGGTTGGGTCACGTCAACAACACCAGGTATGCCGAGTACATGCAGGAAGCTCGCATTCAGTTCCTGACGTCGAAGCTTGCCGCCCATGGTGGCCGTCCGGGATACGTCGTTGTCCGGAAGATGTCCATCGAGTTCCTCAAGCCGGTGACGGATCGTTCGGGTCCTTTGAATGTCGAGATCTTCACGACTCATGTCGGGACTTCCTCGTTCACGGTCCGGCACGTCGTCCGCGACAACACCGGTGCGGAGTGCGCATCCGGTGACGCATTGATGGTCGGATTCGACACTGTGTCCGAAAAGTCCAGACCCCTCGCTGACAGCGAGCGTTTGGTGCTGGAAGCAGCGCTTGTTCCGGCGTAGTTCACCCTAGGTAGCGGTCACCGCGGCTAGTCTCGAGCATGAGATTGGCCGCGGTGATCAGAACCCACAGGATGTGAGCCAGGAATGACCGACCGAGCACCACACAATTCCGAAAGCCTCGACGAAGCGACGTTACTCACGCGCCTTCGCGAGGCTTTTTTCACACATATCGACGAGGGTGACAGCGGCGATGTGATCAACGGCCGATCCAATCGCGTACTGAAAGCGCATCTCGAACTCGGGCGCACTCGGGTGCCGGGCACGGCGGTGTGGCGGGTCTATCGTCCCTGGGATCCGGCGAAGTTGGGTGCGGCGATCCAGATCGTCAACGACGACATGTCGCTGTTGGTCGAATCCATCACCGCGCTGCTCAATCGCCTAGGTGTGGGTATCAGTCAGTACGCCCATCCGATCCTTCGAGCGGATCGGGACAATTCGGGCAATTTGAAGTCTTTGGGAGACACCGGTATCCAGGAATCCTGGATGCACGTGCAGTTGGACGCGGCAGCGCAGGATTTCGAACTCGACGCCATCGAAGAACACCTGGGCAAGGTGTTGGCCGATGTCCGCGTCGTCGCCGACGACACCCCGTCCATGACTGCCCTGCAATTGAGTATCGCCGACGAACTCGAGGCGTCGGCAGCCTCGGCTACCGGCCGCGTCTCGTCGGAAGAATTCTCCGACACGGCAGGCCTCCTGCGGTGGATGGCTGCCGGCAACTATGCCGTGCTCGGCTATCGACGGTTCGTCGGCACTGCAGACGGCTCCCGCACGGTGGACGGCAGTGGACTCGGTGTGCTCCGATCCGACGCCGTCACCGACGGTCCGATGAGCCTGCCGCCGGTTGCCGATCTCCCGGATCGGCCGCTGCTCGTCCTGACCCAGGGGTCGTTCCCCGCCACCGTTCACCGCGCCGTGTATCCGTACTTCGTCGGGGTGTCGATACTCGACGACGACGGAAACATCGTGGGGGAGCACAGGTTCCTCGGCGTCTTCACCGTGGTGGCCCTCCACGAAAACGTTCTTGCCATTCCGCTGATCGAGCGCCGGGTGCGCGAGGTGATCAGCCGCGCCGGTGTCGACCTCGATTCGTACTCCGGCCAGGCGATGCTCGAGGTCATTCAGTCCTTCCCCCGCACGGAGTTGTTCTCCAGCGACACCGACACCTTGTTCGAGACTGTTCACGCGGTGCACAGCATCGGCCTGCGTCGTCAGGTGCGGCTGTTCGTTCGCGAAGACACGTTCGGTCGGTTTGTCTCCTGCCTGGTGTACCTGCCCCGCGACCGCTACACAACGCGTGTCCGGTTGGCGATGCAGCACACGCTCTGGAGTGAATTCGGTCCAGGCACAGTGGATTACACAGCCAGGGTGAGTGAGAACGACCTTGCTTTGCTGCATGTGACGATCCGGCGTGAGCCTGGCAGCGCACCGATTCGACTCGATGTGTCCGAAGAAAACCGTGAACGCGTTCAGGCGCTGCTGACCGAAGTCAGTCGTAGTTGGGACGACCGCATCACCGATCTCGTCCGTGAGCGCTCCGACCTCGATCTGGAATTGGTGCAGCGGTACATCCGGGTTCTTCCCGATGGATACAAGGAGGACTTCGAGCCCTCTCGCGCGTTGTCCGATATCTCTCGGCTCGAAGCGTTGGCTCCCGGTTCGATCGACGTGTTGCTCTATCGCGGTGAGGATTCCGAACCAGGTCAGTGGCGGTTCACGCTGTTTGTCGGCGGCGACGCCATTTCGCTGAGCCAGGTTCTCCCGGTACTGCAGTCGCTCGGTGTCGAGGTGCTCGACGAACGGCCACACGTGGTCCAGCGACTCGACGGGGTGAAGTGCTGGATCTACGATTTCGGGTTGTCTGTACCGGCGGAATTGCGGGCATCCGTGCAGCCGGACCTCGACACCCAAGTACCACTCGAAACCAGCACGGTAGCGCTGACCGAGGTGCAGAAGCGGTTCACTGCGGCGTTCGGTGCCGTGTGGTTCGGGCGCGCCGAGGCTGACCGGTTCAACGAACTGGTACTGCGGGCAGGATTGACGTGGCGGCAGGCAGTCATCCTGCGGGCTTACGCAAAATACTTGCGGCAGGCTACTTTTCCGTACAGTCAGTTTCATATCGAGGGGATCGCACTGTCGCACCCGCAGACTGCGGCGGCGCTGGTGGAACTTTTCGAAGCGAAGTTCGATCCGAACTTGACTGGTGGGAAGCGTATCGAGGAGTTGGAGGCGCAACTGCGAGCCTCGATCGACGAAGTTCTCAGCCTCGATGCCGACCGCATCCTGCGGGGAATGTTCTCGCTGGTGAAGGCAACCCTGCGCACCAACTTCTATGTCCTGGATACGGATGGGCGCTCGCGCGGGTATCTGTCGATCAAGCTTGATCCTTCTCGGATCAGTGAATTGCCCAAGCCCAGGCCGGCTTTCGAGATCTTTGTGTACTCGCCGGAGGTCGAGGGAGTGCACCTGCGGTTCGGCGCGGTGGCCCGTGGTGGTCTGCGGTGGTCGGACCGTCGGGAAGATTTCCGGACCGAAGTGCTTGGTCTCGTGAAGGCACAGGCGGTCAAGAACGCGGTCATCGTCCCCGTTGGTGCCAAGGGCGGATTTGTCGTGAAGAACCCGCCGGTCCCGACCGGAGATCCGGCAACCGATCGCAGTGCCACACTCGAATCCGGCAAAGCCTGCTACCGGACTTTCATCTCGGGTCTGCTCGACATCACGGACAACGTTCATCCTCAGACCGGGGAAGTTGTGACGCCGGATCGGGTCGTGCGACTCGACGACGAGGATCGATACCTTGTCGTCGCCGCGGACAAGGGGACGGCATCATTCTCGGACCTGGCGAATTCCGTTGCTGCGCAGTACAACTTCTGGCTCGGCGACGCATTTGCCTCGGGTGGTTCGGTGGGATACGACCACAAGGGAATGGGGATCACCGCTCGCGGCGCGTGGGAAAGCGTCAAGCGGCACTTCCGGGAAATCGGTGTCGACACGCAGTCCGAGGACTTCACCGTAGTCGGAGTCGGGGACATGAGCGGCGACGTATTCGGCAACGGTATGTTGCTGAGCCGTCACATCCGACTGGTCGGGGCATTCGATCACCGGCACATCTTCCTCGACCCCAACCCGGATGCCGCGCGATCATTTGTCGAGCGTGGCCGACTCTTCGAACTTCCGCGATCGTCGTGGGCGGATTACGACGCCAGCCTGATCAGCGACGGCGGCGGTGTGTGGGACCGTACCGTCAAGTCCGTCCCCATCGCCGAAAGTGTGCGCGTTGCCCTGGGGTTGGACGAGGGAGTCACCAAACTCTCGCCGCCCGAATTGATGCGCGCGATCCTGTCCGCACCGGTAGATCTGCTGTGGAACGGCGGCATCGGTACCTATATCAAGGCGTCGGCCGAAACCAACGCGCAGGTCGGCGACAAGAGCAACGATGCGGTCCGTGTCGACGGCGCTGACCTACGGGTCAAGGTGGTCGGCGAGGGCGGCAATCTCGGTGTGACGGCGCTGGGGCGAATCGAGTTCAGTGCCAACGGTGGACACATCAATACCGACGCGATCGACAACTCGGCGGGGGTGGACTGCTCCGACCACGAGGTCAATATCAAGATCCTGCTCGACACGTTGGTTCGCTCGGGCGCGCTCCCCGCAGATGAGCGGAACCCGTTGTTGGCCTTGATGACCGACGATGTTGCGCGCCTCGTTCTGGCGGACAACATCGCCCAGAATGCTCTGCTGGGTATTTCGCGGGTCACGGCCCCGCAAATGCTTGCCGTCCACCGGCGGCAGATCAGCGATCTGAGCGCTACACGCGGACTCGATCGCGCACTGGAGGCACTACCGACCAACAAGGAAATCGATCGGCGCCTGTCTATCGGATCCGGTTTGACGTCACCGGAATTGGCGACTCTCACCGCGCATGTGAAGCTCGCGCTCAAGGACGATCTGCTCGCCACGGAGTTGCCGGACAACGAGTACTTCGCGCAACAGATTCCCGGATATTTCCCGAGTGCGGTGCGCGATCGGTTTGCCGCACAGATCAAGGACCACCCACTGCGCCGACAGATCGTGGCAACCATGCTGGTCAACGAGGTCATCGACAACGGCGGAATCACCTACGCGTACCGGCTGGCAGAGGAAACCGGCGCCAGCAGTACGGATTCGATTCGGGCGTACGCAGCCGTCCGTGAGGTGTTTGCGCTCGACGACGTGTGGGGGCGGATTCGTTCGGCCGGACTCGCAGCTGATCTCGAGAACGATCTGATCGTGGAAACGTGCAGACTCCTCGACCGAGCCTCGCGGTGGTTTCTCGCCAATCGGCCACAGCCCATCGCGGTGGGGGCAGAAGTGTCTCGCTACTCCGCGGCCTACCGGTCGACGGCGCCCCTTGTTCCCGATTTGCTTGCCGGCCATCAATTGACGGATCTGCTTTCCCGGGCCCAATCAGTCATCGACCGTGGGGCCCCCGAAGCTCTGGCGCTCGAAGTCTTCCGGCTCCTGGACGTGTACTGCCTCCTCGACATCGCGGATATCGCCGACATCGCCGAGCACGACATCGCGGAAGTCGCGCAGCTCTACTACGCGCTTGACGCGCATCTCGGAATCGACTGGCTGCTCACGGCCGTGTCCGGACTCGAGCGTGGGGATCGCTGGCATTCACTGGCCCGGCTGGCGTTGCGTGACGATCTGTACAGCTCGTTGCGGCAGCTCACGATGGAAGTGCTCGTCGGCGGTGAGCCGGGAGAATCGCCGCAGGAAAAGATCGACGAATGGGAAGCGACCAACGCGTCGAGGCTGAGCCGGGCGAGGGCCGCTCTCGGTGAGATCTTCGAGTCTGGGACGCTTGACCTCGCGACGCTCTCGGTAGCGGCGCGGCAGGTTCGCAGCATGGTGCGCAGCATGGGCACCCGATCGGAGGTAGGGCGTTGAGCGAAGGATTTCATGCCGACGTGGCGGTTCGATGGTCCGACATGGACGTCTTCCAACACGTCAACCATGCGCGCATGGTGACACTGCTCGAAGAAGCTCGGATTCCGTGGCTGTTCCACGACGGATGTCCGACGGTGTCATTGCGTGACGGTGCGGTTGTCGCGGATCTGCATGTGCGGTATCGGGGGCAGCTGCGGCACGACGATTCACCGCTCGACGTGTTGATGTGGGTGGAAAAGATTCGAGCCGTGGACTTTACGATCGGATACGAGGTGCGCCCCAAGTCGGCGGGACTGTCGGTCGCGCCGTCCATAGTCGCGTCGACGCAGATCGCGGCGTTCGATATCGATACGCAACGACTGCGGCGGCTCAGTGGTCCCGAGCGTGGGTACCTGGAGCGTTGGCAGCGTGCATGAGCGAATGCTGACCGTGCCCGATGAAGCCGAGCGCAAGAACTTGGCCGGCTTCATCGGGCACGCGTTGCGGTTGGACGAATCGGCCGTCATCAGGATGCGTCGACGCGGCCCGGATCACGTGAGTGTGTGGGCAGCAACAGGGTTCGACGCCCTGGCGACGCGCACTATCGTCGGCACCGTCAATCCCGACGACACCTCGGCGGCCGGGGATACCTTGTTGGCTGCACTGTCCCACGCGTCCGGTGAACTGATCGATCCGGGATTCTCGATGGACTCGGCGTGGCGTGGAGCGCTGCCGCCGGCCGAAGGATTCGAGCACCTCGACGATGTCCCGGCGCACGTCTTGATCGAATTGGCCCAGCGCGGAAATGCTTTGGCGCAGGAGCACGGCAGCAGTTCGGGACCGCCCGTCTCGTTGCTCGATCAAGAGGTGCTCGAGGTCAGTGGGCCGAGCATCACGGCCGGGATCTCGATGCGGGCGATATTTGCGCTGACCGCAATGGGATTCGTCGATGTGAACCGAATCAATGAGACGGAGTTGGTGCGGGTTCGGGCCAGTAGATCGTGGATTCGTCTCGACGCGCGCTTCGGTTCGATCTATCGCCACCGCGGCGGGTCGATTCCGCTGATGGTGGCTCGCTAGCTAGCTGTTACGCAGTGTCCCTGCCGTCAACAAGCCGAGGGCCGCGACGACGGTGGCCATGCCGAGCATGGCCACTGTGGTGATGGTCTCGCCGAGAACCACTGCGCCGAGAATAGCTGCGACTACCGGCTCGAGCAGCGTCAGCGTTGCGACGGTTGCCGGGTTGAGGTGTCGCAGTGCCGCCGCGAAGAGCAGGTAGGCCAGCACGGTCGGAACCACAACGAGGTACACCACCGCTGTTGCCCCGGCGCCGGTATCGAGCCCACCTGGCCACTGCCAGATCAGGATCGGCAGTAGGAGGATCCCACCGATGCCGAACATCTGACCCATCGCGCCCTGCGTGGACACTCCCGCCGTGATCATGTGTGCGCCGGCAACGGTGTAGATCGCGTAGCCCAGTCCGGCGATGAGTGCCGGCACCGCGCCACCAGGTACTGCAGTACGCCGGTGAACGCCGGACCTGATCCCAGTGCGATCATCGTGCCTGCCGCAACTCCCGCCGCCTGCACTCCGGTGAAGAACCCCAATTGATATGCGGCGACACCGAATCCGCCCAGGATGCCGGGTCGGCTGGTCGAGCGAGCGAACCCGAGGCCGCCGCGCGCATACGCAAACGCTGCGAGGATCAGGCCTGCGAGAACCACCCGCGCGGAACCGACGGCCAGGGGATCGAGATCGTATCCGAGGCTTTCCGAGGCCAAGGCCTGTGCGGTTCCGGTGGTTCCGAACAGCACGGCCGCGGCAACAACCGCCAGGACCGATCCCCGGTGAGTTGAGGTCCGACTCAGATCAGCCACGCAGCGGTGTTGACGGGCAACAGACCGTCGACCAGGGGAGCGCTGCTGAGGATGACGTCGCCGGCGGGCAGGGAAATAGGCACATCCGACGTGTTGAGGGCACAGATCAGACCGCCCCGTCGACGAAACGCCAGGCACCCGGGAGGGCTCCCGTACCAGTCGATATCGGCACCCGAGATCTCCGGCCGGGACGAACGCAATTCGAGGGCGCTGCGGTACAGCGAGAGCGTCGAATCGACGTCCTCGAGTTGAGCCTCGACGGTCAGCGTCGACCACTCGGGTGGCATCGGCAACCACGTGCTCGAGGCTGTGGTGAATCCGAAGGGCGGAGCGGCTCCTTCCCACGGCAACGGTACTCGGCATCCGTCGCGACCACGCTCGGCGTGACCGGAGCGTTCCCACACCGGATCCTGCAGGGCGTCGTCGGGAAGATCGACGTTTGGCAGTCCGAGTTCGGCGCCGTTGTAGATGAAGGCGGCACCGGGCAGTGCAAGCTCGACCAAGGCCATCGCCCGTGCGCGCAGAGTTCCGATCTGGCCTCCGCCGTAGCGGGTGACCTCACGTTCGACATCGTGATTGGAGAGCGTCCACGTGGGAACACCGCCGACCTCGGCTACGGCGGCGAGGGAGTTCTCCACCGCTGCCCGCACGGATTCCGCCGCGAACTCGGTTTCTGCCAACCGGAAGTTGAATCCGAGGTGAAGCTCGTCCGGACGGATGTACTCACCGAAGCGCTCGTTGTCGCGAACCCAGATCTCTCCCACGGTCATCGCCTCGGGGAATTCGTTCATGACCTTGCGGATTCCGCGGTGGATCTGGTGGACCTCCGGATTGTTGAATCGCGGGTCGTCGTCGTCGTTGCGCATGAGTTCGTTGAGGTCCCAGTCATGGTCCGGCAAACCCTCGGGCTTGGCCATTCCGTGGGCGACATCGATCCGAAATCCGTCGATACCCCGACTGAGCCAGAAGCGCAGAGTCTTGGCCAGATCCTCGAAAACCTCCGGGTTGTCCCAGTTCAGGTCGGGCTGTTCTTTCGCGAAGATGTGGAGGTACCACTGCTCCGGTTTTCCGTCGGCATCGCTGATGCGGGTCCACGCCGGACCGCCGAAGATGCTTGGCCAGTTGTTGGGTGGTTCGGTGCCGTTCTCGCCCTTGCCGTCGCGGAAAATGTAGCGGGATCGTTCCGGGGAACCTGGTGCGGAGTCCAACGCAGCTTGGAACCATTCGTGCTGGTCGCTGGTGTGGTTGGGGACCAGGTCCATCGTGATCTTGATATCGCGCTCATGTGCGGCGCTGATCAGTGAATCCATCGCGGCAATGTCGCCGAACAGGGGATCGATGTCACGCGGGTCGGAGACGTCGTACCCGTGATCGGCCATCGGCGAGCGCATGACCGGACTCAACCAGAGGGCGTCGACGCCCAGCAGTTCCAGGTACCCGAGTTTGTCCTCGATTCCGCCGAGGTCACCGATGCCGTCGCCGTTGGAATCGGCAAAAGATCGCGGATAGATCTGGTAAAAAACTGCCTCGTTCCACCAAGGCGGAGTGGACGGGTTGGTAACGGTCGAATCCGCGGGGCTACTCACAAGTTCTCATAGTGCCAAACCTCGAGCACTCGCACGACTTGGACACGGCTGTTTGGTGGTTCTTTACCTCACCTTGGTGTACTTTCCAGGAGCGAAGACTCTGCCGTCGGCAATCTTTGCGCTACCGATTTCTCGAGGGGGGAAAATCATGAGTTTGTCGGCAATCGAAGCAGTGAGTCTGAACCAACTTCCGTTGAACGACGATCCGATCAACGCGGACTGGATCATTTCCGGGGATCCGGTCGCCCGCGCCGCGCAATGGTCTGCCAGCAAGGACGGCACCACGACAACGCACGTGTGGGACTGCACCAAAGGGCGGTTCCGGTGGTACTTCAGCGCCGACGAGATCGTTCAGATCCTCGAAGGATCGGTGACGGTCGAGTCCGCGGGGGTCGAGAAGCGCACTCTGTCTGTCGGTGACGCCGCGCTCTTCCGCGCCGGCAGTTGGTCGGAATGGCACGTCGAGGATTACGTCCGCAAACACGCGATTCTGAGCGTGCCACTGCACCCGAGCGTGTCGTTCGGTGTTCGGGCTGTGCGCAAGCTCGGACGAATGGTCAGACGCTAGCGGTTCAGATGGCGGAATTGACCATGGACGCTGCAGCCATCTCCATGTAATCGATCAACTGTTGGCGATGTGCGGCGTCCAAGGTCTTCTCGTCGATGGACGCGATCGCAACGTGCATGCAGCGTAGCCACGCGTCCCGCTCGATCGGGCCGATCACGAACGGATTGTGCCGCATCCGCAAGCGAGGGTGTCCGCGCTCGTCGGAGTAGGTGTGCGGGCCGCCCCAGTACTGCTCGAGAAACATCCGCATGCGGCGCTCGGCTGGACCGAGATCCTCTTCCGGATACAGCGGGCGAACAACCTCGTCCTTCGCGACTTCTTCGTAAAACCGCGCGGTGAGCTTGTGAAACGTCTCGGCTCCGCCGACGGCGTCGTAGAAGGTCTGCTGTACGTCATTCATGGCGTGTTCCATTGTGCCTGATGGCGGGCGTGGTCGGTTTCCGGGTCGACCGGAGGTCCGTTCACCCGAAATTCACCGGCAATCCGAGCAATTTTGTGCGAAATGGGAGTGCGTAACCGGAATATCCGTGGTCAACTTGGGGGCAGTCTCCCGGAGGTCGTATGAAGAACCGACACGCTGCACGAAATCACCGACAACTTCAGCCCGCTGGCGGCCGTGGTGCCATCGCTCGCGCAGACGCGCGGCATGAGCACGCGTCAGGGGCTGTTCTGGAAGTTGTTCCTGACGGATTCGGTCAGACCACCGAGTTCGCCACGGATCACGTGGTCCCCGAGTGGATCAAACGCCGAGTGCTACTACTCAATGTCACCTACGAACCGCTGACGGCCCTGCCGGCACGACGGGCCGTGGTCTTGATGGCCTGCGGTAAAGCCGACACGGTTCACGAAGACGAATTCGGACCCATAGTCCACTCTGCGGACTGGTCGGTGCAGGTGCCATCGGTCATTCGCCTACGAACTTATGTGCGCGTCCCGTACCGCGCCCGTATTCCCATGACCCGCGCGGCACTGATGCATCGTGACCATTTCCGATGTGCGTACTGCGGCGCAAAGGCCGAGACCATCGATCACGTGGTACCGCGCAGTCGCGGCGGCGGGCATTCATGGGAGAACTGTGTAGCGTGCTGCGCGCCGTGCAACCACCGCAAAGCCGACAAGATGCTCAGCGAACTGGGGTGGACACTGCGCGCGGAATTGGTTCCGCCCTCCGGTCCGCACTGGCGATTGCTGGCCGCAACCAAGGAACTGCACCCGTCGTGGGTGCCGTATCTCGGTGTCGGTGCCGCCTGACTCGAACTGCCCGGAACAAATTGCTCGATAATTTGTGGCCCTGACGCTGTCCTTCCTGGCGTTCTGGGCTACGTTATCTGGTGTGAGCATTCTCGAGGTAGTACTGATATACGTTGGGATCCCGGCCCTGATCACCGCCTTCTTCGCGGGTGCGTCCTTCCTCGGGAAGAAGACGCCGGGTCCGGTTCCGCCGGCGTTCCATCTGGGTGAGTCGTGGGATCACGCCCCCATCCTGTGGAGTGCTGTCGACGAAGTGACCGTTCGCGGCGGTCACCACGGCAGCGCACACGCGATCGAAGCCGGCTCGGCTGATCTGATTGGAGGAACCGCAAGTGGCAAGTGGTGATCATTCGACAGCGGTCGCAGTAGCGCCCGAAAACCTGCCAGTTGGCAGCGTCATCACGACCAGTGGCCGTATCTCCGGCGTGCATCGTGTGGGAGAGCCGTTCGTTGACGACCTTCCGTTCACGACCAAGGACCTGGTAGCCCTCGACGTCGCGCTGACCGAGGCCACCCGTTCCACCAAGGTGCGTTTCAATGCGTACGTCGGCGACCTGGGCGCAGACCCGGCCGCCGGTGCCGACGCACTGTTCCCGACCACACCTGAGGCGGAGCGTTCGGTTCTCATCGCCGTATCGCCCAACCAGCGTGTCGTCGAGGTCCGCAGTGGCCGCGTCGTTGCCGATCGGGTCACCGACCGCGTTGCGCAGCTCGGCGCAACCGCAGCAGTGAGCTCCATCAGTGAAGGAAACCTGATCGACGGACTGATCAGCGGAATCCGTGTCATGGCAGCAGCAATCTCTGCGCCGTAGTTCGCAGTCCTTGCAGTAAGGCCGGTGCCTGCCTCGATTTCCTCGAGGCGGGCACCGGCCTTGTGTATCAGCTGGCGTCGAACTTTCGGGCGGTGAGCGATCGAACTACACCGGCCTGGCCCTCTACGACAAGGCGACGCAGCGCGGGAGGAATGTCGCCCTCGAGGAAACGATCAGCCGCTGCGACGGACTCTTCACTGACCGACCACGACGGGTACAGACCGACGACGACGGTCTGCGCCACCTCACTCGAGCGGCGTTCCCACACGCCGGCGATGTCGTCGAAATAGCGCGAGACAAACGGTTCGAGGAGATCGTCCTGTCCTTCGCGGGCGAAACCACCGATGATGGACCGCGCCGTGATGTTGGGCACCGAATCGTCGCCGACCACCTTTGCCCACACCTGCTCCTTCACCGCAGCTTGCGGTCGACCGGCAGCTGCGGCAGCGGCCTGCCTGGCACCTGCAGCAGTCGGGTCGCGCAAGGCCTCGGCGTCGATGAACGGGGTCTCCAGCCCCTCGGCATCCACCTCGCCTGCCGCGGCGAGAGCTCCGACAATGCGCCACCGCAGATCGGTGTCGACAACCAGACCGTCGAGGCCGACGGTCGCGGGGTCGGCGTCGAGCAATTCGTTCAGGACCTCGGTGTGCCACGGGGAGAGTGCAACTCCGGTGAGTGCGTTGACAAATGCGAGTTGGTGATCGGAACCGGCCTCGGCTTCGCGGGCAAGTTCGAGAAGCCGGTTGGCGAAGTCCGCCCAGCCTTCGGCCGAGGCCCAGACCGGATCGGCGTAGCTTCCGATGGCGGTCTGTGCTTGGAGCAGGAGGCGTTGAACCACACCGACCTCGGTTTCGGCGCTGATGCCGCGCTGAACCAGAGCGACAAAATCGCGGGCCTTGAGTTCGGCCTGACGAGTCATCTCCCACGCTGCGGACCAGACCAGAGTGCGGGGGAGTGATTCGGCGATGTCGCCGACGCGGTCGATTGCCGTCGAGAGGGACTGCGGATCGAGTCGCACCGAGCAGTACGTCAGGTCGTCGTCGTTGAGCAGAATCAATTGACCGCGATGAACTCCGAGAAGCTCAGGAACATCGGTGGTTTCGGCGGCGTCGAGATCGAGTTCGACGCGGCGGCTCCGCACGAGCTTGCCGTCGACGTCGTCGTAGATGCCGACCGCGATGCGATGAACACGTCGCTCACCGGCACCGGGAGCTGCGCCGTCCTGCAACACGGCAAAACGGGTGAACTTTCCGTCTGCGTCGACGTCGAAGTCGGGGCGAAGGATGTTGAGGCCGGTGGTCTTGAGCCACTGGGTTCCCCAGTCGGAAAGGTCGCGGCCGGAGGACTTTTCGAGAGCGCCGAGGAGGTCGTCGAAGGTGGCGTTGCCGAATGCGTGCTCACGGAAGTACTCCCGCAGTCCCGCGAGGAAGGGATCGAGGCCGACGTAGGCCACCAATTGCTTGAGAACGCTGGCGCCCTTGGCATACGTGATTCCGTCGAAGTTGACCTCGACTGCTGCCAGGTCCGGGATGTCGGCGGCGATGGGGTGGGTGGACGGCAACTGGTCCTGACGGTAAGCCCACGACTTCTCGACGTTGGCAAAGGTTGTCCAGGCGTTCTTGTACTCGGTGGCCTCGGTCTGGCAGAGCACAGACGCGAAAGTCGCAAAGGATTCGTTGAGCCACAGGTCGTCCCACCACGTCATGGTGACGAGGTCGCCGAACCACATGTGGGCCATTTCGTGAAGCACGGTTTCGGAACGACGCTCGTACGAGTAGCGAGTGACCTTGGACCGGAAGACGTAGTCCTCCAGGAACGTCACCGCTCCCGCGTTCTCCATCGCGCCTGCGTTGAACTCCGGGACGAACAACTGGTCGTACTTCCCGAAGGCATACGGCACACCGAAGTTGCGGTGGTAGAAATCGAAGCCCTGCTTGGTTTCGGTGAACAGGCGCTCTTCGTCCATGAACTCGGCAAGTGAGGCGCGGCAGAAGATTCCGAGGGGGATGTTGCCGTGCTCGTCGGAGTAGTTGTCGGTCCACACGGCGTACGGGCCGGCGATGAGCGCAACGAGGTATGTGCTCATCTTCGGTGTTGTGCGGAAGACATGCTTGCCGGGATCGGCGGCAAGGGTTTCCACGACGGCAGAGTTGGAGATGACCTTCCACGAGGTCGGCGCAGTGACGCGGACATCGAACGTGGCCTTGAGATCCGGCTGATCGAAACACGCGAACATGCGCTTGGCGTCGGCGGTCTCGAACTGCGAGTACAGGTACACGGCGCTGTCCGTCGGGTCGACGAAGCGGTGCAGACCTTCTCCGGTGTGCGAGTACACACAGTCGGCCTCGACCACCAGTTCGTTGCTCGCGGCGAGGTCCGTCAAGGCTATTCCGGTGGCCTCGTCGTAGTCGGAAATATCGATCGGGGTGCCGTTGAGCACTGCGGAATGAACTCGGGCAGCGATGATGTCGATGAAACTGCTCGAGCCGGCTGTGGCCGAGAAGGTCACGGTGGTCTTGGAGAAGAACGTCTCCTCACCAGGGGCATCGCTGCCGTCGGTGAGATCGAGTTCGATCAGGTAGTTGTCGACGGTCAGCAGCGCTGACCGTTCGGCTGCCGTCTCGCGTGTCAGGTTCGGTGCGGCCACGAAGATCTCCTCGTCGATGGTGTGGATCTTTATGCGTCCATCCCATCACGGCGGACTACTTCGTGATCGCGGACGCCTCCGTCAATGGAACCGAGGGATCTGCCAGGCGCTTCGGATCCACCGGTGCACTCGACGCCACCAACTCCTTGATTGCGTCACCGGCATCCCAGATGTTGACGTTCATTCCCGCCAGAACCTTGTTGTCGCCGTCGAGCCAGAAGGCCAGGAACTCGCGGTTGTCGACGTCACCGCGCGTGACGACGGAGGCGTAGCGGCCATGCGGGGCGTGCCCGACGTACTCCATTCCGAGGTCGTACTGGTCGGTGAAGAAATACGGCATCCGCACGTACTCTGCCGGTTTGCCGAGCATGGTGTCCGCGGCTGTCGCCGGTTGGTTGAGAGCATTTGCCCAGTGCTCCACTCGAATTCGCGCGTTCAGGATCGGGTGCGTCGCCGCCGCGATATCGCCGATCGCCACGACGTCTGGGTCGCTGCTCTGCAGACCCGCGTCGACGAGGACTCCGCCGTCGACCTCGATACCGGCGGCCGTGGCCAACTCGGTGTTGGGGAGAGCGCCCACAGCGATCAGGACGGCGTCGGCGGGAACTACGCTGCCGTCGGCCAGGGTGACGCCGGAAGCAACTCCGTCTGTCACCGCGATGGACTTCACGTCGGTGCTCGTTCGTAGGTCAACGCCGTTCGCGCGGTGCAGTGCCGCAAACACTTCGCCCATCTCCGGCCCCAGCGTTGCTTCGAGGGGAAGACTCGCATGCTCGAGGATCGTCACCTCGACACCGAATCCGCGCGCGGACGCGGCGATTTCCAGGCCGATCCAGCCGGCGCCCACCACAACCAGTTTCTTGTCCGCGGACAGAGCCTTCAGCAGCGACGACGCCTGGTCGACGGTGCGGATGTAGTGCACGCCGTCGGCGTCCGCCCCTGGAATGTCGAGTCGCCGAGAACGCGAACCGGTGGCGAGCGCCAGTTTGTCGTACGAGAGCGTGGAACCGTCGGGGAGAGTCACGGTGTGCGCAACGGGGTCGAAAGCGGTTGCGGTTGTTCCGGGCCGCAGGTCCACGTGCTGATCGCGGAACCATTCACCGTCGTGGACCGTGAATTCCGGGAGGGTCTTCTTGCCCGCAAAGAACTCCTTGGACAGCGGTGGACGCTCGTACGGCAGATGGTCCTCTTCGCTCAGAAGGACGATGTCTCCGTCGAAGTCCCGCTCTCGCAGGGCCTCCGCAGTTTTTGCTCCGGCCAAGCCGCCGCCGATGATGACGAATCTCCGATTTGCGCTCATGGTTGAACCACTCCTTCGCACTCGTGTTCTTTCGACATTACTGGTGAGAGAAGGTGGTTCGGGAGTATGTGGGAAGGATTGGTGGGGGATGATTGTTGCCATGGCGGGGTACGCAATTTTTCGTTCCCGCTAGGACCGTGACCGATAGGGAGTTGTTTACGTGAGTGCAGTCGAGAACAAGAGTGCCGACCGAGCTGATTTCTGGTTCGATCCTCTGTGCCCGTGGTGCTGGATCACCTCGCGGTGGATCCTCGAAGCGCAGCAGGTGCGCAACATCGACGCGAAATTCCACGTCATGAGCCTGGCCGTCCTCAACGAAGGACGTGACCTGCCCGAGGAGTACCGCGAGATGATGACCAAGGCATGGGGACCGGTGCGCGTCGCAATCGCCGCTGCGAAGCTGAAGGGCGACGACATCCTGCTGCCGCTGTACACGGCCATGGGAACCAAGATCCACAACGAAGGCAACAAGGACTTTGCCGACGTCATCAAGCGTTCACTCGACGAGGTCGGCCTCCCGGCTGAACTTGCCGACGCAGCCGAGTCGACCGAGTACGACGAAGCCCTGCGTGAGAGCCATCATCACGGCATGGACGCGGTTGGCCCCGACGTCGGAACTCCCACCATCCACGTCAACGGCGTTGCCTTCTTCGGCCCGGTTCTCTCGCGCATCCCGCGCGGCGAGGACGCAGGACGAGTGTGGGACGGCGCAGTTGCGCTGGCGAGCTACCCGCACTTCTTCGAACTCAAGCGCACGCGCAACGAAGACCCCCAGTTCGACTGAGTCCAGCAGTGTGAGGGCCGGGTGCGCGCCGGGGGATGAGCCTGAGAGAATTGTCCCCATGCGCGTATACCTGGGTGCCGACCATGCCGGATTCGAACGTAAGAACGAGATCATCGAACATCTCACAGCCAATGGCCACGAAGCCATCGACTGTGGTGCTCACGAGTACGACGCCGTGGACGACTACCCGGCATTCTGCATCGAGGCAGCCAAGCGGGTAGTCGCCGACGAGGGAAGCCTGGGCATCGTCCTCGGCGGAAGCGGCAACGGCGAGCAGATCGCCGCGAACAAGGTTCCCGGCGCCAGGTGCGCTCTGGCGTGGAGCGTCGAAACCGCCAAGCTGGCCCGCGAGCACAACAAGGCACAGCTCATCGGCATCGGTGGACGCATGCATTCCCTCGAGGAATCGCTTGCCATCGTCGACGCCTTCCTTGCCACCGAGTGGTCAGGCGAAGAGCGTCACCAGCGCCGCATCGACATCCTCTCGGAGTACGAGAAGACCGGCGTCGCACCGGCATTGCCGCAGGCCTGATCGAGAAGTAGTCCCGTGCCAGAAGGTCATACCCTGCATCGACTGGCACGGTTGCATGCAAAGAAGTTTGTCGGTTCACCAGTGCGCGTACTCAGCCCGCAGGGGCGATTTGCCACGGACGCGGCTCTGGTGGACGGGCATGTACTCACGTCGTCGGATGCCTGGGGCAAACACCTGTGGCACACATACGACAACGGTCTGATCGTCCACGTACACCTCGGTTTGTACGGAAAGTTCACCGACAGCGCCCTCCCGATGGAAGAACCGGTGGGGCAGGTCCGGATGCGAATGGTCGGTGCCGGCTTCGGCACCGACCTTCGTGGTCCCACCGCCTGTGAAGTCTTGCTGCCGCCGCAAGTAGCCGCTATCGAAGCCAGGCTCGGCCCCGATCCACTGCGCCGCGACGCGGACCCGCAGCAGGCGTGGGCGCGAATCTCGAAGTCCAAGACGGCAATCGGCGCACTGCTCATGGATCAGGCAGTGCTGGCCGGGGTCGGCAACGTCTACCGCGCCGAATTGCTGTTCCGTCACGGCATCAACCCCGAACGCCCCGGCAACCTCGTCAGCTACGACGAATGGACTGCCATGTGGGCGGACCTCGTCGAACTCATGAAGGTCGGCGTGCGACGCGGAAAAATGCACGTCGTGCGGGCCGAACACGACAACGGCGATCCGGCCTACGCCAAGGATCGTCCGCGCACCTACGTCTACCGGCGCGCGGGATCACCCTGCCGGGTCTGCGGGTCACCGGTCCTTCATTCCGTCATGAAGGCACGAAACCTGTTCTGGTGCCCGGTGTGTCAGGCTGTGTAGCCGGCGCTCTAGAAGTCCATGCCGCCGAAGTCCATCCCGCCTCCGTCGCCGAATCCACTGTCGCCGAATCCGCTGTCACCTGAGTCGTACCCCTGGTCGCCTTGGTCGTAGCTCTGATCGCCGGCGTCGCCTTGGCTTTGATCACCTGCATCTGCGCCTTGATCTGCGTCGGTATCGCCGCCCGCTGCGAAAGCCTCTGCGCCGTAAGGAACTCCGGCCATCCCGGAGAACATGGTCGAGAACAGCATCATCGAACCCAGGCCCCAGGCGCCTGCGACGAGGGCGGGCTTCCACCACGGCTCGGAGTACCAACCGGCCGGAACGGGCCGGCCGGCGACGCGACCGCCGGGGTAGTAGTTGGGGGTACGCGACGACGGGGTAGGTGATGCCGCGACCTTGCGGCCCTCGAACTCGACCTCGCGGGACTCGGTCACCGCGCCGGCGGCTTTCTGGCCGTCGATGGTGGGAACGTCAGGACCCGGATCCATTCCCATGGCGACTCGTGCCGCGCGAATGTAGTAAAGCCCTTCCAGCGCAGTCTGTTTCGCGAGACGCGCTTGAACCGGGGTAGCTGCCTGATCGATCTGCGAGCCCGCCGCTGTGTAGCGCTCGGCTGCGTCGGCGAGTGCTTGCCGTGACGGTTCGTCGGTGCCGGTGAGGTTGTACACCTGACCGCCGAGACGCTCGATTGCCTGCCTGGCATCAGCTTTGGCGTCGTCGAGTTGTGTCGCGCTGTGGGTGGAACCGCGTTGCTGGCTCTTCATGACCAGGAACACGACAACAGCCAGAACGACGAGAATGAGAAGAATCGTGGTCACGGGTGGCCTCCGAGCAGTATCGATCCGGACAACTCCAGGATACGGATCGCTGCAACAAAAAATCCGCACCGGCGAGGCCGATGCGGATCTTTGTGGAAGTTTCCCTCCGATGGAGGGGATGACGGGAATCGAACCCGCGTGATCAGTTTGGAAGACTGAGGCTCTACCATTGAGCTACATCCCCGTGCACACGCGAACTCGGGATCGCCGTGTTCGTCGTCTGCGATTCGAAACTGTACCCAATGCGGGTGCGGATTTCATAATCGGGGGGCCGAAAGCCTTCTCACCAGGGGAATCTCCGGCGAGGGTGTAGTCGAGGGGTCGGTCGCGCCGGTGCGGCCGGAGTTTCGAGCCGGATGCAGGCTGCACGTGCTTACGGCTATCCGTGTACAAATGGTGGGCGGGTTCGTGAGAGAGTAGTGAGCGCGATAAGGTTTGGCGCAGTCGCAAGTACGCGGCTGTTTTCGCGAGCGTGTTCGTAAGAAGCATGTTTGCGAGTAACGGGATGTAGCGCAGCTTGGTAGCGCATCCGCTTTGGGAGCGGAGGGTCGCAGGTTCAAATCCTGTCATCCCGACAAGTACGTATACGAGACTCCACTACTGCACACGCAGGAGTGGAGTGTCGTGCAAGACCACACGAGCAAGACCGAAAACCTGCAGTAAGCCAGTTATGAGCAAGACCAGACGAAGGAGCGAAGTTTCGTGAAGAGCACCGTCGAGCAGCTCAGCCCGACGCGAGTCCGTATCAACGTTGAGGTGCCCTTCGCGGAACTCAAGCCTGATTTCGACAAGGCCTACAAGGCCCTCGCGCAGCAGATTCGTCTCCCAGGCTTCCGTCCGGGCAAGGCCCCGGCCCGCCTCCTCGAGGCACGCGTCGGTCGCGCCGCTGTGCTCGAGCAGGTCATCAACGACGCTCTGCCGTCGCGTTACTCCGAGGCTGTCACCAGCGCCGGCGTCAAGGCACTCGGCCAGCCCGAGATCGAGGTCACGAAGCTCGAAGACGGCGACGTCCTCGAATTCGCTGCCGAGGTCGACGTGCGCCCCGAGATCGAACTCCCGGATTTCAGCTCCATCAACGTCACGGTCGATCCGATCGAGATCACCGATGAGGCCATCGAAGAGCAGCTGCTCTCGCTGCGTCAGCGTTTCGGCACCCTCACGGGCGTCGACCGCGCAGTCGAGGACGGCGACTTCGTCTCCATCGACCTGTCGGCCACCGTCGACGGCGAGAACGTTGCCGAGGCTACCGCCAGCGGACTGTCGCACGAGGTCGGTTCGGGCCAGCTCATCGAGGGCCTCGACGAAGCCATCATCGGCCTGAAGGCGGGGGAGTCCAAGGACTTCACGTCGACTCTGGTCGCCGGTGAATTCGCAGGCAAGGAAGCCGTTGTCACCGTGACCGTTCAGACGGTCAAGGAGCGCGAGCTTCCGGACGAGGACGACGAGTTCGCTCAGCTCGCCAGCGAGTTCGACACCCTCGACGAACTGAAGGCAGACCTCCGCGAGCGCGTCGGACGCGTCCGCAAGGTCGAGCAGGCCGGCCAGATCCGCGACAAGGTTCTCGAGCAGCTGCTCGAGACGGTCGAGGTTCCGTTGCCCGAGGCCATCGTCAAGGCTGAGGTCGACGCTGCGCTGCACGACGCCGTTCACGGTCTCGATCACGACGAAGAGGCTCTGAACAAGGCTCTCGAAGAGCAGGGCAGCAGCCGCGAAGAGTTCGACAAGGACACGTTGGAGGCCGCTGAGCGCTCCGTCAAGACGCAGCTCCTGCTCGACTCCATCGCGGACGCCAACGACGTCACCGTCGGTCAGGACGAGCTCACCGAGCGCATCCTGTTCCAGGCACAGCGTTACGGCATGGCTCCTGAGCAGTTCATCCAGCAGATCCAGCAGGCCAACCAGCTTGGTGCGATGTTCGCCGATGTCCGTCGCGGCAAGGCTCTCGCAGCCGTCGTCGAGGCTGCCGGCGTCACCGACAGCAGCGGCGCTGCTGTCGACACCGCTGAGCTTTTCGGTAACGGCAAGGCTGACGAGGACGCAGAGGCGTCTGATTCTGCCGAGAGCGAAGACAAGTAAAAAAGCAGGTTATCGGGTGTTTTCACCGCGATCGGCTGCAATGAGTTTTCCGCTTTGAGCGAAGTAGGGCGGCACCGGGACTCCGGTGCCGCCCTACTTGGTTAGTGTCTGTGTCAGCAATTCGTATTTGGCAAAGAAGATCCACATAGAAGGCAGGTACCGTGACTTCCAATCACCTGGAGACTTTGCAGAGTCCCGCCATGACTTCAGCCACCGCTGGGTTGAACCTCAGCGACTCGGTATACGAGCGCTTGCTCCGTGAGCGCATTATTTTCCTCGGTACCCAGGTCGACGACGACATCGCAAACAAGCTGTGCGCGCAGATCCTGCTTCTCTCGGCCGAGGACCCGACGCGAGACATCTCGCTCTACATCAACTCGCCTGGTGGATCCGTCACCGCCGGTATGGCGATTTTCGACACCATGCAGTTCGCGGAGTGCGACATCGCGACGTTCGGCATGGGTCTCGCCGCGTCGATGGGGCAGTTCCTGCTCTCGGCAGGCACCAAGGGCAAGCGTTACGCCCTGCCGCACGCCCGCATCATGATGCACCAGCCGTCCGCCGGTATCGGTGGTAGCGCCAGCGACATCGCCATCATGGCCGAGCAGTTCAAGCACACCAAGCGTGAAATGGCCGAGCTTATCGCTCAGCACACCGGTCAGACGGTCGAGCAGATCACCGCTGACTCGGACCGTGACCGTTGGTTCACGGCGAAGGAAGCCCTCGAGTACGGCTTCGTCGACCATGTCGTCTCTCGTGCGAATCAGGCCGGCGGCACCGGCAACTGAGTCGGTTGATCCGTCCTATTGCTGCCCAATTCATACTTTGGAGAACTGATGACAAACCTTTTCGGAGCTAACTCGCTGGGCGGCCAGGCGCCGTCGGGCCCGCAGTCGCGCTACATCCTGCCCCAGTTCACGGAGCAGACCAGCTACGGAGTCAAGACGTCCGACCCGTACAACAAGCTTTTCGAGGAGCGCATCATCTTCCTCGGCTCGCAGGTCGACGACGTGTCCGCGAACGACCTCATGGCACAGCTGTTGGTTCTGGAATCGCAGGATCCGGACCGCGACATCACGATGTACATCAATTCGCCCGGTGGTTCGTTCACCGCGCTGATGGCGATCTACGACACGATGCAGTACGTGCGTGCAGACATCTCCACCGTCTGCCTCGGCCAGGCCGCGTCGGCTGCTGCTGTTCTGCTCGCCGGCGGTACGCCGGGTAAGCGTTTTGCGCTCCCCAACTCGCGCATCCTGATTCACCAGCCGGCCACCGGCGGTATCCAGGGCCAGGTTTCCGATCTGGAGATCCAGGCAGCCGAGATCGAGCGTATGCGTCGTCTCATGGAGAACACGTTGGCTCTGCACACCGGCAAGGATCCGCAGACGATCCGCGTCGACACCGATCGTGACAAGATCCTCACGGCCGAGCAGGCCAAGGAATACGGCATCATCGACGACGTTCTGGCGTACCGGAAGCTCAGCGCACAGAAGTAGTCGTTTTCCGCCTCGTGTCGACCACCGAAATTCGGTGCGCGACGCGAGGCGGATCGGTCGGGAAGTGCCAGGTGGAAGACATGCCTGAACTATTTCCCCGACAATATTCTTGATAATCCGTCGACGAATCGCCGACAACAGGTCGACCGTGGTTCGGAACAACGGGTACCGTCACATCACGGGCTGGTTCTGGATCTGCGTTCTGGCGAGTGCACGTACACGAAGGAAGTAGGGACCTCACGAGATGGCACGCATCGGCGACGGCGGGGATCTGCTCAAGTGTTCTTTCTGCGGTAAGAGCCAGAAGCAGGTCAAGAAACTCATTGCAGGACCCGGGGTGTACATCTGCGACGAGTGCATCGACCTCTGCAACGAGATCATCGAGGAAGAACTGGCCGAGTCGAGTGAGGTCAAACTCGACGAGCTGCCGAAGCCCGCGGAGATCCGCGATTTCCTCGAGAACTACGTCATCGGTCAGGACTCCGCCAAGCGGACGCTCGCAGTGGCTGTGTACAACCACTACAAGCGTATTCAAGCCGGCGACAAGGGCCGCGATGCCCGCGGCGAAACCGTCGAACTCGCAAAATCCAACATCTTGATGCTCGGTCCTACCGGCTGCGGTAAGACGTATCTCGCGCAGACCTTGGCGAAGATGCTCAACGTTCCGTTCGCGATTGCGGACGCAACGGCCCTGACCGAGGCGGGTTACGTCGGTGAAGACGTCGAGAACATTCTGCTCAAGCTGATTCAGGCTGCGGATTACGACGTCAAACGCGCCGAGACCGGCATCATCTACATCGACGAGGTCGACAAGATCGCTCGCAAGAGCGAGAACCCGTCGATCACCCGGGACGTCTCCGGTGAGGGTGTTCAGCAGGCTCTGCTCAAAATTCTCGAAGGCACGCAGGCCAGCGTTCCGCCGCAGGGTGGGCGCAAGCATCCGCATCAGGAATTCATCCAGATCGACACCACGAATGTGCTGTTCATCGTTGCCGGTGCGTTTGCCGGCCTCGAACGCATCGTGTCCGATCGGGTAGGCAAGCGCGGTATCGGCTTTGGTGCCGAGGTGCGCTCCAAGGCAGAACTCGACACAGTCGATCGTTTTGCCGAGGTCATGCCCGAGGATCTGATCAAGTTCGGTCTGATTCCCGAGTTCATCGGCCGTTTGCCGATGATCGCGTCGGTCACCAATCTCGACAAGGCATCGCTCGTCCAGATTCTGTCCGAGCCCAAGAACGCTCTGGTGAAGCAGTACCGTCGACTGTTCGACATGGACGGCGTGGAACTCGAGTTCACCGAGGAAGCCCTCGACGCGATTGCCGATCAGGCCATTCTCCGTGGCACCGGTGCCCGTGGACTGCGCGCCATCATGGAAGAAGTTCTTCTCCCCGTGATGTACGACATCCCCAGTCGCGACGACGTCGAGAAGGTTGTGGTGACCGCCGAGACCGTCATCGACAACGTTCTGCCGACTATCGTCCCGCGTAAGCCGGAGCGCGGCGAACGCCGCGACAAGACGGCTTAACGTCAAAACAGGCTTAACGTCAAAACAACTGTGGCCCGGCATCTCTCGCGAGATGCCGGGCCACAGTTGTTTGTGGGGTGTTCGACTAGATCGGGTTGCCGAGTTCCTTGAGCGGGGTGCGGAAGGTTTCCTTGGCGGTGAAGGCTGAGATCGCACAGATGACGCAGGCGACCGAGGTCAGAATTGCGACGGGCATCCAATGGGTCTTGTCGCCGCCCATCAGAGCGTTGCCGATGGCGGGTGCAAAGCCGGCGAGCGCAAATCCGACCTGGGTTCCGATTGCGATACCCGAGTAGCGGACCTTGGTGTTGAACATCTCGGAGTAGAACGACGGCCAGATGGCGTTGGGTGCCGCGTAGAAGACGGACATCAAGCCGATTGCCGCAAGGAAGATGAGCGGAACGTTTCCACTGGCGATCGCACCGAAGTAGACGTAGATGAAGACCGCGCTGCCCAGGGCGCCACCGACGAAGAGCGGTCGACGGCCGATTCGGTCGGACAATATCGCCCAGGCAGGCTGGCTGATCAGTGCGACAGCGTTTGCGGCAATGGCAACCCACAGCATCGTGGACTTGGGGATTCCCACTTCTTCAGTGGTAGCGAAGGCAAGACCGAACACGGAGAAGATGGTCGACACGACGGCGATGAAGGCGCAGCAGATGACGCGGACCAGATTTGCGCTGTGTGTGCGAAGCAGGTCGGCGACGGGGAGCTTCGCAACGGCCTTGGATTCCTGCTGCTCGATGAACTCTTCGGGCTCTTCGAGCTTGAGTCGCATGATGTAGGCGGCAATGAGAACGATCAGGCTGCCCCAGAACGGGATTCGCCAACCCCAGGTGTAGAGAATGTCGTCGGGCAGCGCCGCGATGGGGAGGAATACCAGGCTGGCGAGGATGAATCCGGCTTGAGTGCCGTTGAGTGTCCAGCTGCAGAAGAAGGCGCGTCGGCCTTCCGGTGCGTGTTCGAGAGTGAGTGAGCTCGCGCCACTCTGCTCGCCGGCCGCGGAGATGCCCTGGGCGATGCGCATCAGGACGAGCAGTATCGGCGCGAACACTCCGATCGAGTCGGCGCTCGGGATGCATCCGATGAAGAAGGTGGCTGCGCCCATCATGATGAGTGTCAGCAGCATGATCTTCTTGCGGCCGACGCGGTCGCCGAAGTGTCCGAGAACCACGGCGCCGACGGGACGCGCGATATAGGCAACTCCGAATGTCGCGAGGGAGAGCAGTGCCGCGTGACCGCTGTCGGGGAAGAACACCGTCGGGAAGATGAGCGCGGCGGCTGATGCGTAGATGTAGAAGTCGTAGTACTCGAGCATGCTGCCGAGGAACGACGACGTAGCGGCGCGTTTGACCTTGGTGGTGTCTGTTGTGGGCAAGTGCCCTGCCTCAGGTCCCGACGGTGTGACCGTGCTAGCTGACATGCTCATCTCCTGGTGGAAGCGAAAGTGGAGGGCTCTACATCCGCGACGTGGTGTTCGGCGTACTTGTTCGTACTTTGAACGTTTGTGCGGAGAGCGATACACAGAATGTAACTGACGCCACACCGACTACACAAGATTATTAACCAAATAGTTCATAAAAATCTAGCTACGTTTCGGTTGGTTATCGAAACCCCAGTTCAGAGAGCTATGGCTGAGGCCGCTGTGTGGCCGCAACCAGTGCGGCTACCTGCTCCTGCGTGATGCCGAGGCCGAAGGCCGCGAGTTTGCCGAGCGGCATGGAACCGGCCATGGCCATCAGTTCGGGCGCTATCGGCGGGGAATCTTCGGGGGCGGCAGCGGCCATCGCGGCGCCGAGAACTGGGCCTCCGACCGGATGTGCGAACCACTCGGCGATGGTCGACATGGCGTTCAGCGGGCGAGGTCCGATGTTTCCCGGCAGGGTGATCCTGTCCGTGGTTGCAATGTCGCGCGAGGAGAAGCCGACGCGAACGTCGTAGTCACCGGCTTCGACGGCCCAGTCCTGGTCCTTGGCGGACCAGTAGGAAAATGCGCGCGGGTCGAGTGTGATCGTCGTGGTTGTCGATTGCCCGGCTTCGAGGTGGACTTTGGCAAAGCCCTTCAGCTCTTGGGTAGGGCGGTCGACGGCAGAGTCCGCGTCGTGGACGTATACCTGGACAACCGTGCTGCCGGCTCGATCACCGGTGTTGAGCACGGTCACCGTGATCTCGGCAGAATTTTCTCCAGTGGTGATTGCGGTGTCGGTGACGGCAAAGGTGGTGTAGCTTCGCCCGAAGCCGAAGGGGTAGGCAACGTCGTGGTCGACGGAGTCGTAGTAGCGGTATCCCACATACAAACCTTCCCCGTATCGGACGTGTTGCGCAGATCCCGGGAAATGAAGGTATGACGGGTTGTCTTGCAGCCGAAGGGGAATCGTCTCGGTGAGGTGGCCGGACGGGTTGACGAGACCGAACAGGATGTCGGCGATCGCCGACCCGCCTGCCTGGCCGAGAAGCCATCCTTCGAGGATGGCGGCGGCGTACATGCGCCACGGGTTGATCGAGACGACGCCACCGTTGGACAAGACCACGACGGTGTTCGGATTGGCGCTGTGCACTGCTTTCAGCAGGGCGATCTGGTCGGCGGGCAAGTCGATGTCCGAGCGGTCGAACCCCTCGGATTCGGTGGCTGACGGGAGGCCGAGGAAGAGGACGGCCACGTCGGACCTGCGGGCAGCGTCGACGGCTTCGGTGACTTTGTCGCTGTCCGGGGTGCCGTCGAAGGTGAATCCCGGAGCGAAGGTCACGCGGTCGGAACCCGCGATGGCCAGGATTGCGTCCAGCGCATTGTCGAGGGTGGTCGGTACTACCTGCGAACTGCCGGCGCCCTGGTACCGCGGACTGCAAGCGAACTCGCCGATGACCGCGACGGTCTGCCCTCCCGGGGTCAGGGGGAGGATCTCACCGTCGTTTTCGAGGAGGACCGCGGATTCGGCGGCAGCGGTCCGGGCGAGTTCATGGTGATTCGCAGCGTCGTAGGTGTGGCCCTCGATCCGAGCGCCTGCGGTACGGTCGACCAGCGTCGCCACCCGCTCGGCAGCTGTGGTCACGACGGATTCGTCGAGGTGGCCGTTGTGCACGGCGTCGACGATCTGTCCGTCGGCGCCCGAGGGAGGCATCTCCAAATCCAGACCGGCGGCAATCGCCGCAACCCGGTCGTTCACGGCTCCCCAATCGGAAACGACAAGGCCGTCGAATCCCCACTGCTCGCGCAGAACTTCGGTGAGCAGCCAATGGTTCTGGCTCGCGTAGACGCCGTTGATCTTGTTGTACGAGCACATCACCGTGGTGGGCGCTGCCGTGGTGACCGCGTACTCGAATCCAGCGAGGTAGATCTCCCGCAGGGTTCGCTCGTCGATATCGGCGCTGACCCGCATGCGGTCGTGTTCTTGGTTGTTGGCGGCAAAATGCTTGAGCGACGTACCGACGCCGCGGGACTGAATACCGATGATCAGTGCGGCAGCCACGCGGCCGGATACGAAGGGATCCTCGGAGACGTACTCGAAGTTCCGCCCGCACAAGGGGGATCGTTTGATGTTGATACCGGGGCCGAGAAGGACCGAGACCTGCTCGGCTTTGGCTTCGTCGCCCAGCGCTTCGCCGACGCGGCGGATGAGGTCGAGATTCCAGGACGAACCGAGTCCGACGGCCGGCGGGAAACACGTGGCCGGGATACTCTGACCGAGCCCCAGTGCGTCACCGCCCTCCGGTTGTTTGCGAACGCCGTGCGGGCCGTCGGTCAGCAGTATTGACGGAATTCCGGCGACAGCCTGGCTGTGCCAGAAATCCGATCCCGAGGTCAAGGAAGCCTTGTCCTCGAGTGAAAGTCCGTGCGCGCTGTTCTCGGTCACGTGTGTCCTCCCGGTTGCGAGTGCTCCGAAGTCAATTAGTTGGTAGTCGGTCAGGCGGGGGTAGGCGCCGTCAGGAAAGCGACGACCATGTCGCCGAGCATGGTTCGCAGGTGCTCGCGATGCGTCGGGGCGATGAGGTCGCGGTTGAAGAGTGCTTTGAATGTGTAGCGGTTGGCGATGCGGAAGACGCAGAAACTGCTGATCAGCATGTGCACGTCGAGAGCGTCGACGTCGTCTCGGAACGTGCCGGCCTTCTGGCCGTCGAGGAGGATCTGTGACACCAGGTCCGCGGCGGGAGCGCCGAGTCCGCTGAGCACTTCGGACTTCTCGATGTACTCGCCGCGCAGCATGTTCTCGTTGGCCACCAGGCGAATGAAGTTCGGGTGCTGCTCGTGGTGATCGAAGGTGAGTTCTGCAAGTGCGCGAACAGCTGCCGTCGGATCAAGGCCCTCGAGATCGAGTTCACGCTCCTGCGCCCGGATTACGCTGTACGCGTGTTCCAGAACCGACTTGTACAGCCCTTCCTTGTCGGTGAAGTAGTAGTAGATCATGCGTTTTGTGGTGTGAGTCTTGGTGGCGATCTCGTCCACGCGGGCTCCGGCGAAACCCTTGTCGGCAAACTCCTCGGTCGCGACGGCGATGATGTTCACTCGGGTGAGATCGCTGTTTCGACGTCGTTTCTCGGGCTTGGATGCCAGTGCATTCGCGGAGTGCTCGGAGACCATGGACCTCACTCTATCTGCGACGGAGTTGGGTGAGTTCCTTGTCGAGTGCGCGTCGGAGGAGTAGTGTCCGATAAATTAACTCACTAGTTCGTACATTAGCTTCGAGGTGACCCGATGGCAGTATCAAGACCGATCCTGGTTCTCAACGGACCCAATCTCAATCTGTTGGGGCAGCGCCAACCGGAGTTCTACGGTCGGGACACCCTTGATGACGTAGTTGCCCGCTGTGAGGTCGCGGCCGCAAACTTCGGTGCCGTCGTCGAGGCAAAGCAATCGAATCACGAGGGTCAGCTCATCGACTGGATCCACGAAGCACGCGGACGAGTTGCCGGCATCGTGATCAACCCCGGCGGCTATTCGCACACGTCGGTCGCCTTGCGGGATGCGCTGGTCACGCTGGAAGCTCCCGTTGTCGAGGTTCATATCAGTAACATTCACAGTCGTGAAGACTTCCGTCAGCACTCGTACGTGTCCGGAATTGCAGACGCCGTCATCTGCGGACTGGGGATCGACGGATACAGCGCCGCAGTCGAGTTCGTGTGCGTCCGAGGAGAAGAGAACTGATGAGCGAGACAATTCTCTGTGGTCTTATCGGCACAGGAATCGGTGCGTCCCTGACGCCGATCATGCACGAGGAGGAGGGACGGGCGCAGTCTCTGCCGTACGTCTACCGCATCCTCGATCTCGACGTGATGGGGCTGGCACCGTCGGATATCGGTGAACTGCTCACCTACGCCAAGCGTTTCGGCTTCCGCGGCCTCAACATCACCCACCCGTGCAAGCAGTTGGTGATCGAGCATCTCGACGAATTGTCCCCTGACGCAGCAAAACTCGGAGCCGTCAATACGGTCCTCTTCGAGGGCGGCAAAGCGATCGGTCATAACACCGACTGGTCCGGCTTCGGACGTAACTTCGACACGGGACTCCCCGGCGCGAAGCTGGACCGGGTGGTCCAGCTCGGTGCCGGCGGCGCGGGTGCTGCCGTTGCGTATGCGGCGCTGACGCGCGGAGCTCGCGTGCTGACATTGGTGGATTCGAGTCTTGCTCGGGCGCAGGAACTTGCGCGGACGTTGGCAGTGCAGTTTCCCACTCAGAGCGTGGTAGCGAAGCACACCGACGACCTGGCCGATGCACTTGCCGACGCCGACGGGTTGATTCATGCCACCCCGATGGGAATGGCCGCGCACCCCGGTATGGCCTTCTCCCCGGATCTTCTGCGCCCGGACCTGTGGGTTGCGGAGATCGTGTACCGCCCCCTCGAAACAGAGCTCCTTCGCCAGGCGCGCTTGATCGGTGCCCCGACGCTCAGTGGCGGCGGGATGACCGTTTTCCAAGCCGTCGACGCCTTCCGGATCTTCACCGGTATCGAGCCGGACAGTGATCGGATGCTCGCCCACATGACCGCCCTTGTTCAGGGTGAGCAGGCGGCGGTAGCACGATGAGCACTCCGGTTCGAACGTCGATAGCAACCGTGTCACTCAGTGGCACCCTCGAAGAAAAGCTGGTTGCGATTGCCGCGGCGGGCTTCGACGGTTTTGAGGTGTTCGAGCCGGATTTTGTCGCCTCGCCGTGGTCGCCGAAGGAACTGCGCACGCGGGCCGCGGATCTGGGGCTGACCCTGGATCTGTATCAACCGTTTCGTGATTTCGATTCCCGGAGCGAGGATCAATTCGCCCGGAATCTTGTTCGGGCGCAGCGCAAGTTCGAGCTCATGGAAGAGCTGGGCTGCGAAACACTGCTTGTGTGTTCCTCGCCGTTGCCGACGGCAAGCCATGACGACGGTCAGTTGGTCGAACAATTCTCGGCGCTGGCAGAGCTGGCGTCCGAGCACGGCAAGAAGGTGGCGTACGAGGCGCTGGCCTGGGGCGGACACGTCAATACTTACCGGCATGCGTGGAAGATCGTCGAGGAAGTCGATCACCCGTCACTCGGAACCTGCTTGGATAGCTTCCACATCCTGTCCCGCGGTGACGATCCCGCTGGAATCCGGGATATCCCCGGTGAGAAGATATTCTTCCTGCAGTTGGCGGACGCACCGTTCATGGCGATGGACATCCTTCAGTGGAGCAGGCATCACCGAAACTTCCCGGGGCAGGGCAGCTTCGACCTGAGCACTTTTGCCGGGCACGTCCACGCCGCCGGCTACACGGGACCGTGGTCACTCGAAATCTTCAACGACGTGTTTCGTCGGGCCGACACACAGCGAACGGCAGTCGACGCCCACCGGTCGCTGCTCCACTTGGAGGAGCAGGTGTCCGCCGCCGTGTCGGTCGGGGACGGACCCGAGTTGTTCACGGCACCGGAGCGGACTCCGCTCGAAGGTATCGTCTCGCTGCGCGTCGCGGCCGGACCGGCCAAGCAGGATCAGCTTCACACGATGCTGTCTTCGGTGGGCTTTCACCTGGTCGGACGCCATCGTGATCACGATCTGCAGTTGTGGCGCCACGGCCTTCTGACCATCGCCGTCGACGCGACGGCTGGGACGGTGTGGAGCGCGCCCGGTCTCCCGGCCGACCTGCCGGTTCTCACTCAGATCGGTATCCGCGCAACTGAACCCGAGGTGTGGGGCAGGCGAGCACTCGCGTTGGAGGTACCGGTCGAACAGGTGCGGTTGCCAGGTTCGGCGGACGAGAATGCCGAAGTTCCGGACGTCGTCCGTCTGAAGGTCACCGACGCGACGTCGATCGACCTACGCGGCCCAGGCAGTGCGGCGGCGTGGGAATCGGCGTTCGACATCTACCCGCTCTCGGCCGCCCGCAACCGCGCGGAGGCGTCGGTGCTCACGGGCATCGACCATGTTGCCCTTGCCGTCCCGGCCGAGAGTTGGGACTCCGTCATGCTGCTCCTGCGGTCGGTCTTCGAGATGCATCCGCACGAGGGGCTGGATGTCACCGATTCTGTGGGACTCATGCGGAGCCAGGCGCTCACCCTCGTTCAGGACGGTTCGGGAAACACTCTGCGCATCTCGCTGAACATGGTGGACGGCAGCCGAAGTGGGTTGCCCACCGTGCGCCGCGGCGGCGTCAGCCACGTTGCCTTCTCGTGTGAGAATATTTTTGCCGCGGCAGCCACCATGGCGGACTGGGGCTATGCGCCGCTTCCCATATCGCCGAATTACTACGAAGATCTCGAAGCGCGCTTCGGTCTCAATGCCGAACTGCTCGACCGTATGCGCGGCGCGGGAATCCTCTACGACGCGGATGCTCACGGCGAGTTCTTCCACCTTTTCACCCCGACCGTCGGCGCCGACCTGTTCTTCGAGGTCGTTCAACGCGTGGGTGGGTACGAGGGTTACGGCGAGGTCAACTCCGCTGTGCGACTGTCGGCTCAGCTGCGCGCGGAGTAGGGACGACCTCGATTCGGTGCGGGTGGGAGTAGACGTTCATCGAATCGCCGCGGATGAAACCGGCAAGCGTCAGTCCCGACTCCTTTGCCAGTTCCACGGCCAGTGACGACGGAGCCGAGACGGCACCGAGGATCGGAATGCCGGCCATGACGGCCTTCTGGACGAGTTCGAACGACGCCCTGCCGCTGACGATCAAGATCGTGTCGTACAGGGGTACTCGGCCGTCGGTGATGGCCCAGCCGATCACCTTGTCTACCGCATTGTGACGGCCGACGTCCTCGCGGAGAGCAAGCAGTTCGCCTGTGGTGGTGAACAATCCGGCTGCGTGCAGGCCGCCGGTGGTCTCGAAGATGCGCTGTCGTCGTCGAAGCGTGAGCGGCATTGACGACAGCGTGGTCGAGCGGACGGTGGTGGTGTCGCCGACCAACGGGTGCTTGGTGGTTGTCCGGACGGCGTCGAGTGAGGTTTTGCCACAGACACCGCACGCAGAACTCATGACGGTATGTCGGTCCGTGGTGTGATCCGGCAACGGCACTCCGGGAGCCAGAGCGATGTCGAGGACGTTATACGTGTTTGCACCGGTCTCGTCGACGCCGTCGCAGTAGCGAACGATGCTGACATCGTCACGGGTGGCGATGACGCCCTCGCTGAGAAGAAATCCGTGCACGAGGTCGACGTCGTTGCCCGGTGTTCGCATCGTCACCGCCAGAACCAGGCCGCCGACCCTCATTTCGAGTGGTTCCTCGACGGCCAGCGTGTCGGGGCGCGTGACGACCCGGTCACCCGAGATTCGAACGACCGGTGTTCGTGCGGTGACTCGTCCCATCTCAGGCGCCCGATGCTTCGAGTCGAACCGTGACGGCCTTCGACACCGGCGTGTTCGATTTGGCTGCAACATGTTCGAGAGGGACGAGGGGATTGGTCTCCGGGTAGTAGGCCGCAGCGTTGCCGCGCGGCGTGTCGTAGGAGACGATGCGGAATTCCGTGACCCGACGCTCTTCCAGTGTGCCGTCAGGTGTCGTCCACTCGGACACTATGTCGACGAGATCGCCGTCGCGGAATCCGAGTGCGGTGATGTCGTCGGCGTTGACGAGAATGACCTTGCGGCCGCCCTTGATCCCGCGGTATCTGTCGTCGAGGCCGTAGATCGTGGTGTTGTACTGGTCGTGGCTTCGCATGGTCTGCAGAATCAATCGGCCGCTGGGGGTGGGCAGCCACTTCAGTTCGTTGACGCCGAAGTTGGCTTTGCCGGTGTGCGTGTGGAATTCGCGCGAATCGCGCGGCGGGTGTGGCAATTGGAATCCGTCGGGTTGGCGGACGCGAGTGTTGTAGTTCTCGCAGCCCGGCACGACGCGTGAGATGGAGTCGCGGATCAGGTCGTAGTTTCCCTCGAAGGCGGACCAGCGTACGGAGTGATCACTGCCGAGGAGTTCGCGGGCGAGTTGGCAGATGATGGCGACTTCACTGCGCAGGTACGGGCTGACCGGGTTCAGTCGCCCGCGCGAGAGGTGCACCATCGACATGGAATCCTCCACGGATACCAGCTGTTTGCCGCCGGCTTGGACGTCGAGGTCGGTGCGGCCCAAGGTGGGGAGGATGATCGCGGTTTGCCCGTGGACAACGTGGCTGCGGTTCAGTTTGGTGGAGACCTGAACGGTGAGTTCGCATTGGCGCAGCGCGGTTTCGGTGGCGGCGGTATCGGGACTGGCCTGGATGAAGTTGCCGCCCATAGCCATGAAGAAGCTTGCCTTGCCTGCGTTCATGGCCCGGATCGCGTCGACGGTGTCCCAGCCGTGCTTTCGCGGCGCCGTGATCTTGAACTCGGTGTCGAGAGCGGCCAGGAATTCTTCCGGCATCTTTTCCCAGATGCCCATCGTGCGATCGCCCTGGACATTGGAGTGCCCGCGAACGGGGCAGACACCGGCGCCTGGCTTGCCCATCATTCCGCGCATCAGCAGGAGATTGACGGCTTCCTCGATGGTCGCAACTCCGTGTGCCTGCTGAGTCAGACCCATCGCCCAGCAGATGACGGTGCGTTCGGAACGAGCGAGGGCCGACGCTGTTTCGGTCAGTTGCGCCATCGTCAGCCCGGTTGCTTCGAGAACGGTGTCGAGATCAACAGCGCGAACGTTCTTTTCGTAGTCGTCCCAGCCCGCGCAGTACGTGTCGACAAATGCGCGGTCGACGACCGTGCCCGGGTTGCGGTCCTCTTCCTCGAGGAGAAGTCTGCCGAGTCCCTGGAACAACGCCATGTCGCCGCCGAGACGAATCTGCAGGAATTCGTCCGCGATGTCGACACCGTGACCGACCACGCCGGAGACCTTCTGCGGATCCTTGAAGCGTCGCAGTCCGGCCTCGGGAAGCGGGTTGACTGCGATGATCTTGGCGCCGTTGCCTTTTGCCTTCTCGAGTGTCGAGAGCATTCGAGGGTGATTGGTGCCCGGGTTTTGCCCGGCGATGAGTATGAGGTCGGCGTTTTCGAGGTCGGGAACCGTCACGGAGCCCTTGCCGATGCCGATCGACGCGGTGAGGGCGCTGCCCGACGATTCGTGACACATATTCGAGCAGTCCGGCATGTTGTTCGTGCCGTAGCTGCGAATCATCAACTGGTACAGGAACGCGGCCTCGTTGGAGGTGCGACCGGACGTGTAGAACACGGCTTCGTCAGGGGAGGTGAGGGAAGTCAGGTGATCGGCGATCAGCGCGTAGGCGCCTTCCCAATCGATGGGTTGGTAGTGCGTCGCACCGGGAGTGAGCACCATCGGGTGCGTCAGGCGTCCTTGCTGACCGAGCCAGAAGTCGGTCTTGCCGTCGAGTTCCGCGATCGAGTGCTCGGCGAAGAACTCCGGTGTGACGGTGCGCAGAGTCGCTTCCTCGGCAACAGCCTTTGCGCCGTTCTCGCAGAACTCGGCGGGCTTGCGGTGACCTGGAGTTTCGGGCCACGCGCAACCGGGGCAGTCGAAACCGTGGCGTTGATTGAGCCTGGCCAAGGTGCGCGCGGTCCGGAGAGCGCCCATCTGTTCGACACCACGTTGCAACGAGACGAGGACAGCGGGAACGCCCGCGGCGTAATCCTTCGGGTGCGTGACCTCGAGGTCGGATTCGTCGATGTCCTTGATGGGGCCCTTGCGCGTCATGACTCCATACTCTCCCGAATGCGATGGGTATGCCATGAAAGCGGAAATGTGTGTCGCGTCGCCTTGCCGGTACGCTCGCACGATGGGTGTGAACGTGCGGCCGGCTGAAACCGCAGATATTCCAGCACTTGCAGAAGTCCTCGCAGACGCGTTCGAGGATGACCCGCTGATGGTGTGGATACTGCCCGACGAGGAATCGCGCCGCGCGCGGTTGGCACGTTTGTTTGCCGCCGAAGTTCGCTATCACCACCTGGCCGGAGGTGGGTCGGAAGTAGCGGTCGACGAGAACGGCGTGATCGGGGGAGCGGCACTCTGGGATCCGCCGGGGCGATGGAAGCAGTCGACGTGGGAGTCCGTGATCAGTTTTCCGGCGGTGGTGCGCGCATTGGGAACCCGCATGATGGTGGGTGCCGAAGTGGGTGGGGTCCTCGAGAAGGCTCACCCACAGACGCCGCACTGGTATCTCGCCACCATCGGTACCGGAGCGCAGGCGCGCGGCGGCGGGTACGGCAAGGCGCTGCTGAACTCGAGGCTCGATCGGTGCGATCGCGATCGGATGCCGGCTTATCTCGAATCCAGTAAGAAGGAGAACATCCCGTACTACAACCGTTTCGGATTCGTAGTGACCGATGAAATCGTGATACCTGATGGAGGACCTACCGTTTATCCGATGTTGCGGGAGCCGAAGTGATGTTGCCTGAGCTGCACGGCGGTACGCCGTTCGACGAGTTGGACGATTACATCGCCTTGCCGAGACTGTCGGGTCTGGCACTCTCGGTGGACGGATCGAGGCTGATCTGTGGGCGCGCGGTTCTCGACGACACCGGTACCGAATACGTATCGTCGCTGTGGGAATTCGATCCGCAAGGCCGTCGGCAGGCCAGGCGATTGACCTGGGGCACAACCAGCGAGTCCGGTGCCACGTTTGCTTTCGACGGTGACATCCTCTTCACCGCAACACGTTCCGTGCCGGGGGAGGACTCGCCGCAACCGGCACTGTGGCGGTTACCTGCCGACGGTGGTGAGGCGAGCGTGGTGTGCCGTCGCGGCAGCGGCGTGTCTTCGGTGACGGCCGCGCGGTCGGCCCCGACTTTTGTTGCGCACACCCCGGTGATGGCGTCGGCGCGTGGGCTGGAGCACGACGACGAGATCCGCGCGGCCCGCAAGGACGGCAAGGTCACGGCGATGCTCCACACCGGATATCCGGTGCGGTACTGGGATCACGATCTGGGGCCGGATCAACCGCATCTTGTTGTCGGGGAATCCGATTCGGAGGGTGCTGTTGTCCTGCGCGACGTGACACCGAGCGCCGGTGCGGCACTGCGCGAGGGTTCGATGTCGATCAGCGCTGACGGTTTGTTTGTCGTGTCCACGTGGGCCGTGGGAGATTCCGGCGCTGCCCGTCGCTCGACCATCGTGCGGATCGACACGGTGAGCGGGGATCGAGCCACACTGGTGGACGACGCCGAGGCCGACGTGCACAGTCCGTCTGTGTCCCCGGACGGCACTCGCGTCGCGTTCATTCGCGAAACTCTCACAACTCCGGATCATGCGCCACGAGTGTCCTTGGGGCTCTACGATTTCCGGACGGGCGCCGTAACCGCTGTTGCCGACGGCTGGGATCGCTGGCCGACGTCGCTCGCGTGGCTCTCGGACGGATCGGGCTTGGTCGTCACTGCCGACGATGGCGGTCGCGGGCCCGTCTTCACCATCGATCTGTGGGGTCAGCCTGTGCGGCTGACCAAGGATGCTGCCGCCTACACCGACATTCGAGTGTCTGCGGAGGGTGAGTTCCTCTACGCGCTGCGCGCATCGTACGAGGCTCCGCCGCACGTGGTGCGTATTGCTCTTCGCTCGGGTGAGGTATTGCCGTTGCGCGGGCCTGACGCGTTGCCGGAACTGCCCGGCACCCTGACG
Source organism: Rhodococcus sp. AD45-ID (assembly GCF_003023755.1). Lineage (NCBI taxonomy): Bacteria > Bacillati > Actinomycetota > Actinomycetes > Mycobacteriales > Nocardiaceae > Rhodococcus > Rhodococcus sp. AD45-ID. Next base: position 312,266 of record NZ_PYHL01000002.1, read on the forward strand.
GAGATCAGCGCCAGGGCGCAGGACGGGACACAGGTTCGGAGTTGGTTGGCGTTGCCGACCGGTGCTGCTGCTCATGCGCCGGTGCCGTTGTTGTTGTGGGTGCACGGTGGTCCGTTGAATTCGTGGAACACGTGGTCGTGGCGGTGGAACCCCTGGCTGTTGGTGGCAAAGGGGTACGCGGTGCTGTTGCCGGACCCGGCCTTGTCCACGGGATACGGCCAGGACTTCGTGCAGCGGGGGTGGGGCCAGTGGGGCAAAGCTCCCTTCACCGACTTGATGGCTGTGACCGACGCCGCCGTGGCACTTCCCGAGATCGATCCGAACCGCACCGGCGCAATGGGCGGTTCATTCGGTGGCTACATGGCGAATTGGATTGCCGGCCATACCGACAGGTTCGACGCGATTGTCACCCACGCGAGCCTGTGGGCGCTGGATCAATTCGGTCCGACGACGGATTCGGCGTGGTATTGGCAACGGGAAATGTCACCAGAAATGGCCGTCGACAACTCACCGCACCTCTACGTGGCGGATATCAACACCCCGATGTTGGTGATTCACGGCGACAAGGACTACCGCGTTCCGATCGGTGAGGGGCTGCGCCTCTGGTACGAACTTCTTGCGGAGTCCGGATTGCCTGCCGACGCTGACGGAAAGACCGATCACCGGTTCCTCTACTTCCCGGACGAGAACCACTGGGTCCTCAAACCGACTCACACCAAAATTTGGTACGAGGTGGTGATCGCTTTCCTGTCCGAGCACATCCTGGGTGAGGACGTCTCCCTGCCGGAGATACTCGGCTGATCAGGACTGTCGGCGCCTCACATCGCGGCAAACGTCGCCGTGAGGAAAGAGTGATTGACCCGCAACGTCGGACACGAAGGCCCGAAACATCGGCATCCGATGATCAATATCGACCTTGATTCTCGGTCGAAGGGATGCAAGGAACGATGGGCGCTCAACTCGGTACTACTCAGCTCGGAACCACTAGTGTCGACACACTCTGCGCATACTGCGGAGTGGGTTGCGGTCTGGTGCTCGACATCATCACCGATCCGGAAACGGGACGTAGGAAAGCGGCAAAATCGTCGGGTCTGAAGACTCACCCCACGAATTTCGGGCGGTTGTGCACCAAGGGCAGCACAACTGCGGACATGTTGGCCGGACCTGGGCGCATGGAGTCCGCATACCTACGGCACAGTCGCGGCGGTGCGATCGAGGCAGCGGACATCGATGCTGTGATCACCGAGACGGCGCACCGGCTGCGCTCGATGGTCGACGAGCACGGCCCGGATGCCGTTGCGTTGTACGTGTCGGGGCAGATGTCTCTCGAGGCCCAGTACCTGTCGAACAAACTGGCCAAGGGATTCATCGGAACCAATCAGATCGAATCCAATTCTCGGCTGTGCATGGCCAGTGCCGGCACCGGTTACAAGCAGTCCCTGGGCGCCGACGGACCGCCCGGTTCCTACCAGGACTTCGAACACGCAGATGTGTTCTTCGTGATCGGCGCGAACATGGCGGACTGCCATCCGATCCTGTTCCTGCGGATGATGGAACGCGTCAAGGCGGGCGCGACATTGATCGTCGTCGACCCTCGACGCAACGCCACTGCCGACAAGGCAGACCTGTTTCTTCAGATTGCACCCGGCACGGATCTTGCGCTGCTCAACGGACTGCTGCACCTCCTGGTCGAGGACGGTCGCACCGATCCCGAGTTCATCGCCGAGTTCACCGAAGGCTGGGAGGTCATGCCCAGCTTCCTCGCGGAGTACACGCCGGACAAGGTCGCTGAATCCACCGGTATTCCCGAGGCGGACATCCGCGCCGCCGCCCGGTTCATCGGTGAGGCCGGCAACTGGATGAGCTGCTGGACAATGGGTTTGAATCAGAGTACCCACGGAACGTGGAACACCAACGCAATCTGCAACCTGCATCTCGCCACCGGCGCGATCTGCAAAACCGGTAGTGGCCCGTTCTCGCTGACCGGTCAGCCGAACGCCATGGGTGGCCGCGAAATGGGATACATGGGGCCAGGTTTGCCTGGTCAGCGCGCGGTGATGTTCGACGGCGACCGTGAATTCGTGGAGGACCGGTGGGGCATCCCACACGGGTCGCTACGCACGGACGTCGGCGGTGGAACCATCGACATGTTCACCCGGATGGCGGCCGGAGAGATCAAGGCGTGCTGGATCATCTGCACCAATCCCGTTGCAACGGTGGCCAATCGAAAGACGGTGCTCGCCGGCCTGGAGCAAGCTGAGCTTGTCATCACCCAAGACGCATTCCTCGGCACCGAAACGAACGAATACGCCGACGTTCTGCTCCCGGCGTCGTTGTGGACCGAATCCGACGGAGTGATGATCAACTCCGAACGCAACCTGACGCTCTTCCAGCAGGCGTTGGACCCGGTCGGCCAAGCATTACCGGATTGGCAGATCATCGCCCGGATCGCGTGCGAGATGGGTTATGCCGACGCATTCACCTATACGTGTGCAGAGGACGTGTTCGAGGAGATCAAGCAGTTCTGGAATCCGAAGACCGGTTACGACCTGAGGGGCGTGACGTACGAGCGCCTCCGCAAGAACTCGATCCAGTGGCCCTGCCCACCTAGCAGTGATCAGGACCGCCACCCCATTCGATACCTCAATGACGGTGTCAGTCAGCAATTGCTTGTCCGGGACGACGGCAGTACTCCGCGCCTCGCGTTCCCTACCGCCAGTGGCCGCGCGTCGTTCTTCGCCCGGCCACACATGCTGCCCGCCGAAATGCCCGACGACGACTACCCGTTCCTGCTCAACACCGGACGTCTGGCACATCAGTGGCACACCATGACCAAAACCGGCAAGGTCGCCAAACTCAACAAACTCAACCCCGGCCCATTTGTCGAAATGCATCCCGACGACGCCGCTCGGTTCGGTATCGCCGACAAGGACGCGATCGAGGTTGCCTCACGCCGCGGCCGCGCGGTGCTGCCCGCTCTGGTCACCGACCGGGTGCGCCCGGGGAACTGCTTTGCGCCATTTCACTGGAACGACGCATTCGGTGAGTACCTGACCATCAACGCCGTCACCAACGATGCAATCGATCCGGCGTCGCAGCAACCGGAGTTCAAGGCCTGCGCTGTCACCTTGACCAAGGTCGCCGTCAGAGCGCCGGAAGCTACTCCCGTCGAGAGGACAACGCACGTGTCGAGGGTCGACGTTCTCGCTGATGTCTTCGGTCAAACCGATGCGCCTGCACCAGCATTCGATCCACTCGAACAGCAGTATCTCGCCGGACTTCTCGCCGCGCTGCGATCGGATGCCGACCGTACGCCTGGGGTCCCGACCTTGCCACCGACTGCGCCCTTCGATTCGGGCAAGCGGATGTGGGTCGACGGTGTCCTGGCCGGCTTGTACTCACGATCTCTCGTTTCGGGTGGCCCCCCGAAGCCCGACGCGCAGCGGGAACAGATTGTGGTGCTCTGGGCGTCGCAAACCGGCAACGCCGAGGAATTTGCCGCAGCCTGTGCGACTCGGTTGGGGGGAGTCGGCTTGCCGGTGCGGGTATACGGGATGGATGAGTTCTCGGCCGCCGATCTTGCGGACACTCGTGAACTGCTGCTGATCACCAGCACGACCGGCGACGGAGATCCGCCGGACAACGGCAGCGGATTGTGGGACGCGTTGACCGGGGACGAAGCGCCTTCGCTAGCCGGGACCCGCTATTCCGTCATCGCTTTCGGTGACTCCAACTACGACGACTTCTGTGGTCACGGGCGCAAACTCGACGCTCGGCTCGCGGAACTCGGCGCAACCCGCATCGTCGATCGTGTCGATTGTGAACCGGACTACGAGGACGATGCTGCCGGTTGGTTGGACGCGGTCGCGACTGCAGTGGGGGACGTGACTGCAGTAGGAGATCAGCCCAGCCCCGTTGTGGTCGGAACGTCTCGTGTGAGTTCACCGCCGGACAGTTCGCGCCAGTACAGCAAGAAATCTCCACTGATCACCAGCCTGACCCGAAATGTTGTTCTCAATCGCCCGGGTTCGACAAAAGATGTGCGCCAGTTGGGCTTTCATCTGCCGGAGGGCACCGTCAGCTACGAGGCCGGCGACGCCCTGGGTGTCTGGCCCCGCAACAGCACTCCGATCGTGGACGAATGGCTCTCGGTTGCCGGTCTCGACGGCGAGAGCACAGTCGAACTGGGGGAGTACGGCGCGATGACGCTGCGTACCGCGCTCTCCGAACGCCTCGAGATCACGCGCGTCAACAGTGATCTGCTGCGATTCGTGCATCAGCGGACCCGGGACACTGATCTGGCGGAACTGCTGAAGCCGGAGAACAAGGCCGTGCTCAAGGGTTGGTCGTGGGGCAGGCAATCCGTCGACGTGTTGGCCCAGTCTCCGGTTCGGGCTTCCGTCGACGACTGGCTCGGTGTGCTCAAACCTCTTCAACCGCGGCTGTATTCGATTTCGTCGAGCCCGAAGGAGAATCCCAACGAGGTGCAGCTGACTGTCTCCGCCGTCCGGTACAACGTCGTGGGTGTCCCGCGGCGTGGGGTGTGCTCGACGTACCTGGCCGATTACGCCGGTAGTGACGACATCGGCATCTACGTGCAAAAATCCAGTCATTTCCGGCCGCCGTCGGATCCTGCGGCGCCCATGATCATGGTGGGGCCGGGCACCGGCATCGCGCCCTTCCGGGCCTTCCTGCACGAACGGCGAGCATTGGGGCATACCGGACCGAACTGGCTGTTCTTCGGGGAACAGCACGCCGCTACCGACTTCTACTACCGCGAAGAAATCGAAGAGCTCCGCAGAGACGGATTCCTCACAGAACTCGACGTCGCGTTCTCCCGGGACCAATCGGAGAAGATCTACGTCCAGGACCGAATGCGTGAGCGGGGTGCGCTGCTGTGGGAGTGGCTGCAGAACGGCGCACACTTCTACGTGTGTGGTGACGCGGAGCGGATGGCCAAGGATGTCGACGGCGCCTTGAGCGGTGTGGTCGCACAATACGGAAAGCTTGCACCCCGTAGCGCCGAGGCATACGTCAAGGCACTGGCAGCGGAGAAACGCTACGTACGTGACGTCTACTGATTTACGAAGCCTCAGTTGCGGCGGTGAGAGGTGCAAATTCACGCTGGACGGGGGAGTCATTAGGATCAAGGCGTGACCAGTGCAGCTCCAGAGAACCCGCAGACCCCCGCCGACGCCCTCCCCAAAAGCTGGGACCCCAGTGCTGTAGAGGCTGATTTGTATCAGGGCTGGGTGGATGCGGGTTACTTCCGCGCCGACGCCACCAGCGACAAGCCCGGATACTCGATCGTGCTTCCGCCGCCGAACGTGACCGGCAGCCTGCACATGGGCCATGCGCTCGATCACACCCTCATGGATGTGCTGAGCCGCCGCAAGCGGATGCAGGGCTTCGAAGTTCTGTGGCTGCCGGGCATGGACCACGCCGGTATCGCGACGCAGTCCGTCGTCGAGAAGCAGCTGGCAGCAGAGGGCACCAAGAAGGAAGACCTGGGCCGCGAAGCCTTCATCGAGAAGGTCTGGGAGTGGAAGCGCGAATCCGGTGGCACCATCGGCGGCCAGATGCGCCGCATCGGTGACGGTGTCGACTGGAGCCGCGAGCGCTTCACGATGGACGAGAACCTCTCGCGTGCGGTGCAGACCGTGTTCAAGCGCATGTTCGACGAGGGCCTGATCTACCGCGCCGAGCGTCTGGTCAACTGGTCGCCCGTGCTGCAGACCGCGATCTCCGACATCGAGGTCAAGTTCGAGGACGTCGAAGGTGAGCTCGTCTCCCTTCGCTACGGTTCACTCGACGACAGCGAGCCGCACGTGATTGTCGCCACTACCCGTGTGGAGACGATGCTCGGTGATACCGCGGTGGCGGTTCATCCCGACGACGAGCGCTACAAGCACCTGCTCGGAACCACGCTCGAGCACCCGTTCACCGGCCGTCAGATCCCGATCATCGCGGACGACTACGTCGACCCCGAGTTCGGAACCGGCGCAGTCAAGATCACGCCGGCACACGACCCCAACGACTTCGAGATGGGCGTGCGGCACAACCTGCCTATGCCCACCATCATGGACAAGACCGGCAAGATCGCCGACACCGGAACGCAATTCGACGGCATGGACCGCTTCGAAGCGCGCGTCAAGGTTCGCGAAGCTCTTGCCGAGCAGGGTCGCGTCGTCGCCGAGAAGCGCCCGTACCTGCACAGCGTCGGACACTCCGAGCGCAGTGGTGAAGCCATCGAGCCGCGCCTGTCGCTGCAGTGGTGGGTCAAGGTCGAAAGCCTGGCCAAGGCTGCCGGTGACGCAGTCCGTAACGGCGACACCGTTATTCATCCGGCCAGCCAGGAGCCACGTTGGTTCGACTGGGTCGACAACATGCACGACTGGTGCATCTCGCGTCAGCTGTGGTGGGGTCACCGCATCCCCGTCTGGTACGGCCCCGAGGGTGAAGTTGCCAGCTTCGGTCCTGACGAGACGGCACCAGAAGGCTGGGTCCAGGACCCTGACGTTCTCGACACGTGGTTCTCGTCCGGTCTGTGGCCCTTCTCGACCATGGGATGGCCGGAGAGCACCGCCGAACTCGAAAAGTTCTACCCCACCAGCGTTTTGGTGACGGGCTACGACATCCTGTTCTTCTGGGTTGCTCGCATGATGATGTTCGGCACGTATGTCTCCGAAGACGAGTCGATCACTGCCGGAGCCGGCAAAACGGGTCCGCAAGTTCCGTTCAAGGACGTGTTCCTGCACGGGTTGGTCCGTGACCAGTTCGGCAAGAAGATGTCGAAGTCGCGTGGCAACGGTATCGACCCGCTGGATTGGGTCGAGCGTTTCGGCGCCGACGCCCTGCGGTTCACACTCGCCCGCGGTGCAAACCCCGGCAGTGACCTCTCCGTTGGTGAGGATTCCGCACAGTCCTCGCGCAACTTCGCTACAAAGCTGTTCAATGCCACCAAGTTTGCACTCATGAACGGCGCTGCACCGGCACCGCTGCCGGCGCGCAGTGAGCTCACCGACGCCGACCGGTGGATTCTCGATCGCCTGGATGCCGTTGCGGCCGAGGCCGATTCGGCGTTCGATCGCTACGAGTTCAGCAAGGCGTGCGAAGGCCTGTTCCACTTCGCGTGGGACGAGGTCTGTGACTGGTACCTCGAATTGGCGAAGGTTCAGTTTGCCGCCGACGAAACCGTCGCCGCCAACACCCGCGCGGTGCTCGGCAACGTGCTCGACGCATTGCTGCGCCTGCTGCACCCGGTCATCCCGTTTGTGACGGAGACCTTGTGGAAGGTCCTCACGGGCGGTGAATCGGTTGTTGTTGCCGAGTGGCCGACTCAGTCCGGCAATGCTGTCGACGCTGATGCTGCTACTCGCATCGAGGACACCCAGCGTTTGATCACCGAGGTTCGCCGCTTCCGAAATGATCAGGGCCTCAAGCCTTCCCAGAAGGTTCCGGCGCGCGCCTCCGGTCTCTCCGAAGCTGGTCTCGACGGCCAGTTTGCGTATGTGCAGGCTCTCGCCAAGCTCACCGAACCCGAAGAAGGCTTCACCGCCTCCATTTCGGTGGAGGTGCGCCTGAGCAAGGGCACAGTCACGGTCGATATCGACACCTCAGGCACCATCGACCTGGGCGCCGAGAAGAAGCGGCTCGAGAAGGACCTGACGGCAGCACAGAAGGAACTGGTCACCGCAGACAACAAGCTCGCCAACGAAGCCTTCCTCGCGAAGGCTCCCGACGCCGTCGTCGACAAGATCAAGACGCGCCGTCAGATCGCCGTCGAAGAGATCGAGCGCATCACCAACCGTTTGAAGGAGTTGGGCGACAAGTGAGCTCGGTAGAACCTCCGGAATTCGGGGAGTCCGGTTTCCCGCCGATCAGTTCGGTGCCGACTCCGGTCGACATCGCCGAGTTGGCGCTGGTCGAGGCAGAACTCGACAAGCGGTGGCCGGAAACCAAGATGGAGCCGTCACTCACGCGCATCGAGGCCCTCATGGATGTGCTCGGCTCGCCGCAGCACAACTATCCGTCCGTGCACGTCACCGGAACCAACGGCAAGACCTCGGTGACCCGGATGATCGACTCGCTCATGACCGCGCTGCATCGCCGCACTGGCCGGACCACCAGTCCGCACCTGCAGATCGCGACCGAGCGGATCAGCATCGACGGAGCGCCGATCTCCCCGCGTCTGTACGTGGACACGTTTCGCGAGATCGAACCGTACGTGCAGATGATCGATCAGCAGTCCGAAGCCGCCGGCGGACCGGCCATGAGCAAGTTCGAGGTGCTCACGGCGATGGCGTACGCCGCGTTTGCGGAAGCGCCCGTCGACGTGGCTGTTGTCGAGGTCGGACTGGGTGGACGGTGGGATGCCACCAACGTCATCGACGGTCAGGTTGCGGTCATCACCCCGATCAGCCTCGATCACGCCGAATACCTGGGCAACGACCTCGCGGGAATCGCGGAGGAAAAGGCCGGGATCATCAAGAAGGGCCGCGAGAGCCTGGTGCCGGTGGACACCGTCGCGATCATCGCCGAGCAGACCCCCGAAGTCATGGAGGTGCTGCTGCGCCGCGCCGTCGAGGTCGACGCTGCGGTGGCCCGCGAAGGTTCCGAGTTCAAGGTGCTTGGCCGCCAGATCGCCGTCGGCGGCCAACAGCTCGAGCTTCAAGGACTCAGCGGCGTCTACACCGAGATCTTCCTGCCGCTCCACGGCGAGCACCAAGCGCGAAATGCGGCACTGGCCCTGGCAGCGGTCGAAGCCTTCTTCGGGGCGGGACCCGATCGGCAACTCGATCAGGACGCCATTCGCGCCGGTTTTTCCTCCGTCGTCAATCCTGGTCGCCTCGAACGAGTTCGGAGTGCGCCGACGGTTTTCCTCGACGCGGCACACAACCCGGACGGAGCGCGCGCACTCGCGGCGGCGCTGGCGGCAGAGTTCGACTTCCGCAAACTCGTCGGAGTGGTCAGCGTCATGAAGGACAAGGACGTCGACGCGATCATGACCGCGTTCGAGTCCGTCTTCGACGAGATCGTGGTGACGCATAACGGTTCACCGCGCGCGATGGACGTCGAGGAACTCGCGAACATCGCCGTCGCCAAGTTCGGCGACGAGCGGGTGGTCGTCGCTCCGCAGTTGGTGGACGCCTTGGAGACCGCCATCGAAATTGCGGAACAGGTAGCCGAACCAGGCGAAGCAGTATCCGGGGCAGGTGTTGTGGTCACCGGATCCGTCGTGACAGCCGGCGCGGCCCGCACATTGTTCGGAAAGGACCCAGCGTGAGTACCCCGTCAGAATCGAACCCGGAGTCCGGGCGATCTCAGTTCGGCGCGCCAACCAAGGATCCGTGGAAGGGTTTCCGCGGAATTGCGTCGGGAACCTTGATTCTCGAGGTGATCGTTGTCCTGCTGACGATCCCCGTCGTGCAGGTTGTCGGCGACGGACTGAACTGGTTCTCCGGTACGTACATCCTTGGCTTGGCAGTGTTGATGATCCTGGGCTGCGGTATCCAGGGACGTCCGTGGGCGATGAAGTACAACATTGCTCTGCAGGTCCTGCTGATCCTCGGGTTCTTCGTTCACTACTCCATCGGCATCATGGGAATCGTCTTTGCCTTGGTGTGGGCGTACCTGGTCTACCTGCGTAAGGACATCGCGCGACGGATGGATGAGGGCCTGCTTCCGGGTCAGCGCGACTGACCATTTAGGCTGGCCGACGTGACTGAGCGCACCCTCGTACTGATCAAGCCCGACGCCGTTGCCCGTGGATACGTGGGAGAAATCCTGAGTCGTATCGAGCGCAAAGGCCTGACCATCGCAGCACTCGACCTTCGCACCGCTTCCGAAGACGTGGCTGGTAGCCACTATGCGGAGCACGCCGAGCGTCCGTTCTACCCGAGCTTGTTGGAGTTCATCACGTCCGGTCCGTTGGTTGCCGTAGTGCTCGAAGGCCCTCGCGCCATCGCCGCATTCCGTCAGCTCGCCGGCGGTACCGACCCCGTCGAGAAGGCGCTACCGGGCACGATTCGTGGCGACTTCGGTCTCGAATCGCAGCAGAACCTGGTGCACGGAAGCGATTCCGTCGAATCTGCCGAGCGCGAGATTGCGCTGTGGTTCCCGGCTCTGTCGTCCATCTGACTCTTCGACGCGTTTCCCCGAGCAGTACTTGTCCCACATTGGTGCGCCCTTGCAAGTAACGGGCGCATCGGTGTGGGATACTGCTATTGGTTGAAGCGCAATTTTTGTTCTACGTGTGTTCAACCGGATGACACCCAAGTTTCGATGTGACACCAGGTTCGACGTGACATTGCGCTCGATGCCCTTTCATCGCTGCTATCGGTCAACAGGAAATCCCTGGACCTTTGCACGCTGGATGATCAGGCGCTCGGGCCACGAACCTCACGGACAACAGCCATCCAGCCAGGCACTTCATGTGTACGCAGTGAATAACGGGCACTACGGACCATGCGGAGCGAGACCTTACAATCTCGCACTCACTTCTGAGTGCGAGTACACACAGCGCGCCCCTGCGTGGCCGCGTGACAACTCGATTGCAGAGTTGGACGCGCCCGGGGGCTGAGGAGACTTACGTGGCCGATCAAGCCCCAACAGATTCAGAATCGAACGAAACTCCGGTCTTTCCGGACAAGATGCGCGTACATGCGCTGGCTAAGTTGCTGGGAATCACCAGCAAGCAGGTCCTCGCGGAGGCTGCTGCGCTCGGAACCGAGATTCGCAGCGCTCAGTCGAGCGTGCACCGTGATGTCGCCGAGCGCATCCATGCGTCTCTGCATGCTGTTGCCGATGCCATCGAGCCGGTAGCTGCAGAACTCGACGCTCTGATCGACCCCGTTGTCGAGAAGCCTGTCGAGAAGCCTGTCGAGACGCCTGAGGCTCCGTCCGTTGCGGAAAAGCCGGCCCGTGCGCGTCGTTCACGCAAGAAGGTTGTCGCAGAAGAGCCGGCAGTGGTTGAGTCCGCAGTCGCTGAGCCCGCTGTGGTTGACCCCGCGGTTGCCGAGATCGCCGCAGATCTTGATGCGGCCGCAGCGTTGCAGGTTAGCGAGCCCGAGCAGTCGGATCTCTTCACGTCCTTCGAAGCAGCGCAGACTCACGCACCCGAAGCGGAGCAGGCACCGGCTCAGGTCCCGCTCTTCCTGCAGCCTGACATGGAAGCGGTCGAGGTTGCGCCGCGTCGTCGCCGGGCTCGTCGTGAACCGGCAGCACCGGTGGTCGAGGAGAAGCCGAGCGCACCGGTCGAGACCGAGAGCGCACCGGCCGAAACAGCTGTCGTCGAGGCAGCGGCAGTCGAAGCTGGAGTCGAAGCAGCTGGAGTCGAAACCAGGCAGACCCCGGAGACCGTCACCGGACCGCAGGCTGAGGGCGAGAACGCCGAGGCTGAATCCGACGAGGAAGACGACGACCAGCCGCGTCGTCGTCGCCGTGGACGCCGTGGCCGTGGCCGTGGGCGCGGTGAGCAGGCAGGCGAACAGAATGAGGACGAGTCCGAATCGGACGAATCGACCTCCGAGTCGGCTCCTGATACCGCCAAGAGCACGTCGACGGACGTCGCGGTCAAGTCCGAAGAAGCCGAGAGCGACGCAGAGTCCGAGAGCAGCGAAGATTCCGATCTCGACGCGGATGGCAACAACCGTCGTCGCCGTCGTCGCCGTCGTCGTAAGACCGGCTCCGACAGCGGAGCCGATGCCACAACGACGTCCGAGGACGACCCGCCCAACACGGTCGTTCACGAGCGCGAACCGCGCAGCAAGACGCGTGTCGTGCGCGACGAGGTTCAGGGAATCAGTGGCTCCACGCGACTCGAAGCCAAGCGTCAGCGTCGCCGCGACGGGCGTGATGCGGGGCGTCGTCGTCCGCCGATCCTGACCGAGTCCGAGTTCCTGGCCCGCCGCGAGGCCGTTGATCGCGTGATGGTTGTACGCGATCGCGCCGACAGCGGTCAGCCGCACGCAACGACACAGGTAGCAGTCCTCGAAGACGGCGTCCTCGTCGAGCACTTCGTCACCAACTCGGCCGCCGCGTCGATGGTGGGCAACGTGTACTTGGGCCGCGTCCAGAACGTGCTGCCCAGCATGGAAGCTGCGTTCATCGACATCGGACGTGGACGCAACGGTGTGCTGTACGCCGGTGAGGTCAACTGGGAAGCTGCCGGTCTCGGCGGCAATTCCCGCAAGATCGAGCAGGCTCTCAAGCCGGGCGATCAGGTTCTGGTGCAGGTCAGCAAGGATCCGGTCGGACACAAGGGTGCCCGTCTGACCACGCAGATCTCTCTGGCCGGGCGTTTCCTCGTCTACGTGCCCGGTGGTTCGTCCACCGGTATCAGCCGCAAGCTGCCAGACACCGAGCGCAAGCGTCTCAAGGAAATCCTGCGCGACATCGTTCCGGCCGACGCCGGCGTGATCATCCGCACGGCGTCCGAAGGTGTCAGCGAAGAGGAGTTGGCGCGCGACGTCACTCGTCTGCAGGCTCAGTGGGCGGGAATCGAAGAGCAGGCCGCCGCGGCGGACTCCGGAAAGTCGGGCAGCCCGCAGGCGCTGTACGAAGAGCCGGACATGCTGGTCAAGGTTATTCGTGACCTGTTCAACGAGGATTTCTCCAAGCTGGTCATCGAGGGCGACAAGGCTCACGGCACGGTGGAGAACTACATCAACTCCGTCGCTCCGGATCTCCTGCCGCGCCTCGAGAAGTACACGCCGAACAACGGCATCGACATTTTCCAGGCCCGTCGCATCGACGAGCAGTTGGCCAAGGCTCTCGATCGCAAGGTGTGGCTGCCGTCCGGCGGCACGCTGGTGATCGACCGCACCGAGGCCATGACTGTCGTTGACGTCAATACCGGCAAGTTCACCGGCGCCGGCGGCAACCTCGAAGAGACCGTGACGCGCAACAACCTCGAAGCTGCCGAGGAGATCGTTCGTCAGATGCGCTTGCGCGACATCGGCGGAATGATCGTCGTCGACTTCATCGACATGGTGCTCGAATCGAATCGCGATCTAGTCCTGCGTCGACTGACCGAATGCCTGGGCCGTGATCGCACGCGTCACCAGGTATCCGAGGTCACGTCGCTCGGTTTGGTCCAGATGACCCGTAAGAAGCTGGGCACCGGGCTGGTCGAGGCCTTCTCGACAACCTGTGAGCACTGCCACGGTCGCGGCATCATCGTCCATTCCGAACCGGTCGAGATGAAGACCGCTGACGACGGCGGTGCACGGTCATCGCAGCAGCGCAGCGAATCCGGAAGCTCACGCAAGAACAAGCGTGGCCGCTCGGACAAGCCGGCCGCCGCAGAGTCCAACGGACACGAAGCGCCGACGCCGGAGGTTCCGGCCGTCGACGCGACAGTCAAGCGGGCACATCCCGTGGCATTGGCGATGGCTGCACATCACGACGAGCACAGTCACGACGAGCACAGTCACGACGAGCAGAGCGCTGTGCCGGCGGAGGTAGATGCATCCAAAAGTGCCGAGCCGACGCCGGTGGCCGCGGATTCGTCCGCTGCCGATTCTGGCCGGGCTACTGATGTTGCTGTGGATGGTGTTGCGGCGCAAGCAGATAGCAGCGGTGGTGATGCCGCGGCCGTTGAGACCGCTCCGCGGAGTCGTCGTCGCAGTCGCAGGGCGTCTCGGGCTGCGGCAGCGCCCAGTGTCGAGGCACCCGAGGTCGGCACGGTCTTTGTCCTGCCGACGCCCGAACCTGTGGCGGAAGCCGTAGCGGAGCCTGTTGCTGCCGGCGCAGCGGCGCCGGTCGAAGACGACGTCGTTGTGGTCAAGAGGCCGCGTCGACGCCGAGCAGCAGCACGTCCGGCCGGTCCGCCGGTTGACGGCGAGTAAGAACTACCTCCTTTCGGAAATTGGCTTCGGTGCCCGACCCGCTGTGGCGGGCGCCGAAGCCATGACCCGAAGTTTCTGCTGGTAGACGCAGTAAATGCAGGATCGTTTCACCCCTCGGCGGGGCGGTTTGACCATGACGGTTGCTTTCCCGTAACCTTGCATAGTCGCCACCCGGCGGTAGAGATTCCGTGTGCCTAGAGTGCGGGAATGTCCCGATGCATCAGCATCGAGCCGAGGTGACATAAACCAGACCAGTCGCGATGCATTTGACGCCTCAGGCAGCAGCGCGAGCAAGTTCGAAGAAGCAAGGGGTAGCCCTCCGATGGCAACGTACGCGATCGTCAAGACCGGCGGAAAGCAGTACAAGGTCGCTGTTGGTGACCTCGTCAAGGTCGAGAAGATCGAGGGTGAGCCCGGCACTGCTGTCTCGCTTGCTCCCGTTCTCGTGGTTGACGGATCTGACCTGACCACCGACACGGCCAAGCTGGCCAAGGTCGCAGTCACCAGTGAGATCGTCGAGCACACCAAGGGCCCGAAGATCCGCATCCACAAGTTCAAGAACAAGACCGGTTACCACAAGCGTCAGGGCCACAGGCAGCCGCTTACGGTGCTCAAGGTCACGGGCATCAAGTAACCAGTTCTTTCTAGCTAATTTCACCCGAGGAGGGTCAATAGCATGGCACATAAGAAGGGTGCATCCAGCTCCCGTAACGGTCGCGATTCAAACGCCCAGCGCCTCGGCGTGAAGCGCTTCGGCGGCCAGTCCGTCAGCGCAGGCGAAATCCTGGTTCGCCAGCGCGGCACGCACTTCCACCCCGGCGTCAACGTCGGCCGTGGCGGCGACGACACCCTGTTCGCTCTCGCTGCCGGTGCAGTCGAGTTCGGCCAGAAGCGTGGACGCAAGACCGTGAACATCGTTCCGGCCGTCGTTGCGGCTGAGGTCTAGTCTCTCTCGCTAGTTGTGTGTCACAGGTGCTGCTGTTTTCAGTGAGGCCGTGACGCGTTCCAAGCTCCCAATAGGGGCGGACCAGGGTTGAAATAACCCGGTCCGCCCCTATTGTTTGTTTAAGCAGTACCTATTACCCCCCGAGCAACCCTGCTCACCAGAAGTTCAGCTCATCGCGTGAGACCCGCAATTGACTGAGGAAGGATCCGGCAGTCATGTCCCGATTCATTGACCGTGTTGTGCTGCACGTCAGCGCTGGAAAAGGCGGCAATGGTTGCGCCTCCGTACACCGCGAGAAGTTCAAACCGCTCGGCGGCCCGGACGGCGCGAACGGCGGACGCGGCGGCGACGTCGTTCTCGTCGTCGACGAGAACATCCACACTCTCCTCGACTTCCACTTCCATCCCAATGCGAAGGCCACCAACGGCAAGCAGGGTGCCGGCAGCAACCGTGAAGGTGCCAACGGCGAAGATCTCATCCTGAAGGTTCCGGACGGCACCGTCGTGCTCGACACAGACGGCAATGTCCTGGCTGACCTCGTCGGCGTTGGTAGCCGCTACGACGCCGCTCAAGGCGGACGTGGTGGACTCGGCAACGCGGCATTGGCCTCGAAGGCCCGCAAGGCCCCCGGCTTCGCGTTGCTCGGTGAAGACGGCGTCGAGCGTGATCTGGTTCTCGAGCTCAAGTCGGTTGCCGACGTGGGTCTGCTCGGATTCCCCTCCGCCGGTAAGTCTTCACTGGTTTCCGTCCTCTCGGCAGCCAAGCCGAAGATCGCGGACTACCCGTTCACGACACTGGTCCCCAATCTCGGTGTCGTCTCCAGTGGTGAGACCACGTTCACCGTCGCCGACGTTCCCGGACTGATCCCCGGTGCCAGCGAAGGCCGCGGTTTGGGTCTGGACTTCCTGCGCCACATCGAGCGCTGCGCCGTACTCGCGCACGTGATCGACTGCGCAACTCTGGATCCGGGACGCGATCCGATGTCCGACATCGACGCCCTCGAAGCGGAACTGGCCGCGTACACGCCCGCGCTGTCCGGCGACTCGGGACTCGGCGACCTCGACAAGCGCCCGCGCGTTGTCATCCTCAACAAGGCGGACGTGCCTGAGGCTGCGGAGTTGGCCGAGATGGTTACACCGGAGATCGAAGCCCGCGGATGGCCGGTATTCACGATTTCGGCCGTGAGCCGTGAAGGTCTGCGCCCGTTGACATTCGCGTTGGCGAAGATGGTGCGCGACTACCAGGAGGCTAACCCCAAGCCGGAGCCGAAGCGTCAGGTCATCAGGCCGATCAAGGTCAAGGATTCCAGCTTCACCATCGAGAAGGACCCCGATATTCCCGGTGGATTTGTCGTCCGCGGTACGCGTCCGGAGCGGTGGATCCGTCAGACGGCCTTCGACAACGACGAAGCCGTTGGCTACCTTGCCGACCGTCTTGCACGCTTGGGCGTCGAAGATGCACTGGTCAAGAAGGGCGCACAGCCCGGGGCGTCGGTCACGATCGGTGACGTCAGCTTCGAGTGGGAGCCGATGACTCCGGCCGGTATCGACTTGACCCGTACGGGCCGCGGTACCGATCCGCGACTCGATCAGGTCGAGCGCATCGGCGCCGACGAGCGTAAGCACGCTCGACGCGTTCGCCGCGGCCTGCTCGACGAAGACAGCTAACACACGCGAAACCAGAAGCGAGGGAACGGGACTGTGCTCGGTTCCACCAGGGAGTCGATTGCGTCGGCTCACAGTATTGTCGTGAAGATCGGGTCGTCCGCACTGACCAGTTTGGTTGCGGGCCTCGATACCCATCGGCTGGATCTGCTGGCCGACGCCATCGAAGCTCGCATGCGTGCGGGTTCGGACGTCGTTGTGGTGTCCTCCGGTGCCGTGGGTGCCGGATTGGCTCCACTGGGGCTCACCAAACGACCTCGCGACCTCGCAACAAAGCAGGCGGCAGCCAGCGTCGGACAGTTGGCGCTGGCTCATGCCTGGGGTACGTCCTTTGCGCGCTACGGGCGAACGGTGGGGCAGGTTCTGCTCACCGCTGACGACATCGCTCGGCGGACACAACACCGCAACGCTCAGCGCACCCTCGATCGACTTCGGGCATTGCACGCGGTGGCGATCGTCAACGAAAACGACACTGTCGCAACAACAGAACTCCGTTTCGGTGACAACGATCGACTGGCCGCATTGGTGGCTCACCTCGTCGGAGCAGACGCGCTGATTCTCCTGTCGGATGTCGACGGTCTGTACGACGGTGATCCCCGGAAGGGTAGTGCCACACTGATTCCCGAGGTCAACAGCCCCGAGGATCTTGACGGCGTCGTGGCCGGTTCGGGTGGCGCGCTGGGTACGGGCGGCATGGCGTCCAAGCTCTCAGCTGCCCGTTTGGCCGCCGATTCCGGTGTGCCCGTTCTACTTGCGGCTGCGTCCGACGCGGCTGCAGCCTTGAGCGGCGCCGATGTGGGAACCGCGTTTGCCGCGCGGCCCACCAGGCTCTCGGCCCGCCGGTTCTGGGTGCGTCATGCCGCAGATACGCAGGGCGACGTGCATCTCGATGAAGGCGCAGTTCGGGCGGTCGTCACAAAGCGTCGTAGCTTGCTGTCTGCCGGAATCGTCGGTGTCTCAGGTGATTTCCATGCCGGCGACGTGGTGTCGTTGATGGGGCCGGGGGAGAAGCCCGTTGCCCGTGGTGTTGTCGCGTTCGATGCGTCGGAGATCGAGGAAATCCTCGGACGCTCCACCGCGGATCTGCCGGCGGATATGCAGCGTCCGGTTGTTCACGCCGATGACTTGGTAGCGCTGTAGCTTTCGCTCGCCGCGAGAGCGGAAAGTGCTTCGGTGCAACCGATGTCGAGTTTGAGGGCGGCTAATTCGTCACCGCGGGTGAGTCCACGATTGACTATCGCAACGGGCTTTCCCGCTTTCGCGGCGTAGCGGACGAACCGTAGTCCCGACATGACGGTCAACGACGAACCGGCAACCAGTACGGCGTCGGCTTCGTCGACCAGGTTGTACGCGCGGGCAACTCGTTCCTTGGGGACGGACTCACCGAAGTACACGATGTCGGGCTTGAGAATTCCGCCGCACGCGCCGCAGTCGACAACGCGGAAATGCGCGGTCGACTCGATGACCGCATCTGCGTCCGGTGCTATCTCGACTCCCTTTGCCGCAGCAACAGTTTCGGCGAATCCTGGGTTGGCTTCCTCGAGTTGTTCGGCCAGTGTTGTCCGCGAGATCAAACGCTGACAGTTCAAGCAGCGAACCTGTGCGTACGTGCCGTGTAGGTCGATGACATTGCGGGCTCCGGCCTTGGTGTGCAGGAGGTCGACGTTCTGGGTGATGACTCCGACGGCTCGGCCACTGCGCTCCAGCGTCGCCACCGCCCGGTGGCCCTGGTTTGGACGGGAGCTGTCCATGTACCGCCAGCCGATGTGGTTGCGCGCCCAGTAGTGGCGCCGGAACGCGGAATCGCCGATGAACTGCTGGAAAGTCATCGGATTGCGCGGCGGGGAATCGGGCCCGCGGTAGTCGGGGATTCCGGAGTCGGTGGAGATGCCCGCGCCGGTCAAAATTGCGAGTCGGCGCCCGGACAGGAGCTCGGTAAGGGCGTCGAGGCGACTGTCACTGGTTGGCACCATTCCAGGATAGGCCGTCAGCGTCAGTAGGCGCGCGCTTCCACTTTCAATATATAGCCGACTGGGGGGCTTGCGGCAAGGCCGGGGCAGTGCCGCAGAATGGCTCTTCCGATCCCAGGTGACTGAGGGATCGGAAGAGCCATGGAAGTGGAGGGGCACGTGCCAACCCAGGGGTACGAAGACGAATTGAGCGCCGAGCAGGCTTACGTGGAGGGGCTTTACGCGCGGCTCGATGCCGAGCGTGCGCGAGTGAAGGGGAGGTACACCACAGCATTGCGGGGAGACGGCGGAAACCTCTTGCAACGCGACGACGAGGTGCGCGCCCTTGCCGCCGAGGCAAAGCGGCTCGATGTGGCAGACAACGGGCTGTGTTTCGGACGGCTGGACAGTCTCGATGGTGAGCACAGTTACATCGGTCGCATCGGCCTTCTGGACGCGGACAACGAGTACGAACCTGTGCTGCTCGATTGGCGGGCGCCGGCATCACGTCCGTTCTACGTCGCCACCGCTGCTCACCCGGAAAACATGCGTCGACGCCGCCAGTTCCACACGCGCGGACGTCGTGTGGTCGATTTCACCGACGAGGTGCTCGGCCGGCCGGGT
This sequence comes from Rhodococcus sp. AD45-ID, assembly GCF_003023755.1. Taxonomy (NCBI): domain Bacteria; kingdom Bacillati; phylum Actinomycetota; class Actinomycetes; order Mycobacteriales; family Nocardiaceae; genus Rhodococcus; species Rhodococcus sp. AD45-ID. The sequence goes on from NZ_PYHL01000002.1 coordinate 331,299, forward strand.
GGTACCGAGCGGGGCGACGCGGCGTTGCTCGCGGCGGTCAACGCACCGCGCGGCAACGGAATGCGCGACATCGTGGCAACGATTCAGGCGGAGCAGGACGACATCGTCCGGCTCGATCACCCCGGGGTACTGGTGATCGAGGGTGGACCGGGAACCGGGAAGACCGTGGTAGCGCTGCACCGCGTCGCGTATCTCCTGTACACCCAGCGGGCGCGGATGGAACGTCACGGCGTACTGGTGGTCGGGCCCAACCCGGCATTCCTCACCCACATCGGCCGGGTACTACCGTCGCTGGGCGAATCCGACGTGGTGTTCATGACGACGGGTGATCTGGTGCCCGGTCGCAGTGTCACGGCTGAGGACCTTCCGGAGGCTGCCCGAATCAAGGGTTCCCTGAAGTTCCTGGACGTGCTCGCGGCTGCTGTTGCCGACCGGCAACAACTGCCCACGGAACCGGTGGTGATCGAACTCGCGGACGCTACGGTGCGGATCGACGCCGAGACTGCGCAGTGGGCCAGAGAAGAGGCACGCGCCAGTGGTCACGCGCACAACGACGCCCGGGCGGTGTTCACCGAGGTACTCACGTGGGCGCTCACCGAGCGCGCGATATCCCGGATCGGCCGGGGCTGGCTGAGCCGGTCGGATCGCGACGCGTGGGAACAACTGCGGGAGGACCTGATCGAGGAGCTCACGGAACATGCCGGGTTCATCGCCGCGCTTGACGAACTGTGGCCGATCCTGACGCCGGAAACGCTTCTTGCAGAGCTATATACGTCTACCACGCGACTGCAGGCGGCGGGCGGCGACGACGTGCTGCTGCGCGCGCAGGGTGACGCGTGGACGGTTTCGGATGTGCCGTTGCTCGACGAATTGGTCGACCTGTTGGGCCGGGACAAACCCGTCGATCAGGCCGCCCAGCACGAACGCAAGGAGGAAGCCGCCTATGCCGCCGGCGTGCTGGACATGATGATCAGCCGCGAGGACCTCATGGACGACGAGGACCATCTGCTGGCTCAGGACATGCTGTACGCCGAGGATCTGGCCGATCGCTTTGTCGAGCTCGATACCCGCGACCTCGCCGAACGTGCTGCCGCTGACCGGGATTGGACGTACCGGCACGTCGTGGTGGACGAGGCCCAGGAACTATCCGAAATGGACTGGCGGGTGTTGATGCGTCGCTGCCCCGATCGATCCTTCACCGTGGTGGGCGATCTTGCTCAACGACGGTCTGCCGCCGGCGCGACCACGTGGAGCGCGATGATGGAACCGTACGTGCCTGGCCGTTGGGTCTACCGATCACTGTCGGTGAACTACCGCACTCCCGCCGAGATCATGAGCGTCGCTGCGGCCCTGCTCGCGGAGTTTGCGCCGTCGGTCTTGCCGCCGGAGTCGGTCAGGTCGTGTGGCGTCGCCCCGTGGTCGAAGCGAGTCGACTCCGGTGAACTCGACTCTGCCATAGCGGAATTCGTACGCGATGAAGCCGGTCGCGAGGGCACAAGCATTGTCATCGGTCCACACGGTGTGCCGGGCACAGTGCCGGCGTCGGAGACGAAGGGCTTGGAGTTCGACGCCGTTCTGGTGGTGGAACCGGAACGGATCCTGGCCGAGGGTTCCCGAGGTGCAGCCGAACTGTATGTAGCCCTCACCCGTGCCACCCAACGCCTCGGCGTCCTACATCATGGCCCGTTGCCGGTAGCCCTGGCCGGACTTGACGAAGCCTGAGGATCAGTAGCCCGCGATTGGATCGACCAGTGCTGCGAGGGTCTCTCCGTTCGCAAACCGCGTCACGTTCTTGGACACGTGATCGGCGAACGCGGCCGGCCGCACTCCGGGGGGATTGGAATCGTGGGGAGTGATGATGGCGTTGGTCAGATCCCACAGCGGGTGGCCGTCGGGTAGCGGTTCGGGATCGGTGACGTCGAGTCCGGCGCCGCCGATCCGTTCCGTCGCGATTGCGTCCACCAGCGCATCGGTGTCCACAAGGGAACCGCGGGCGACGTTGATCACCCAGGAGTGTGGCTTCATCGCGGCGAGTTGCGTCGCTCCGATGAGATGGCGGGTTTCGGGCGTTGCCGGGGCCGCGATCACGAAGTGATCTGCGCGAGAAAAGATTTCGTTCATACGCATTGCCGGGTAGGTCGACACGGCGCCGGGCACGGGGCTGCCGCTGCGATTGACTGCGATGCTGTCCGCCCCCTGTGCGGCCAGCATCGGGATCAACGCACGGCCGATCCCACCGGCGCCGATAATGGCCACGGTGGAACCCCGCAGTGTGCCGACCTTCGGGAAGAACTCGAACTGACGCCACGTCTTTGCCTCGATGTGGGCCGGCAGATGTTTGACTCCGGCCAGCAGCAACATCAGGGCGTGCTCTGCCACCGACGACGAGAACGCGCCCGCAGCAGACGTCCACGTGATGTAGGTGTCCTTCGGAATCACCCCGGCCTCGAACCAGTCCTCGATCCCGGCCGAGGGGAGCTGCACCCACCGGATCGACGGCGGCAAATCCCTCGGAAACGAATCCGGTGATCCGGCCCAGATCAGGGCGTCGGCCGACTCGAGCGGACTGATCAAACCGCCACCCCGAAGCACAGCACTGTCGAGCAGTGCATCGGGGGACGGGCCGATCGCTACACGTGGTGAGGTGTCAGTCGTCATGGTTTGACGCTACGCGGGCACCTCGACGAGTGGGTAGATTCCGTTCTCGTCATGTACCTCACGCCCGGTGACCGGCGGATTGAACACACACAGCATCCGCATTTCCGTGTCAGGTTCGACGCGGTGACGCTCGTGCCCGTTGAGCAGGTACATCGATCCGGGTGCGAGGTCGTACTCGGTGTTGTTGTCGAGGTCGATCAGCTTTCCGGTGCCTTCGACGAGCCAGACGGCCTCGACGTGGTTGGCGTAGTGGAAGGTGTTGACCGATCCTGCCTTGATGGTGGTCTCGTGGAACGAGAATCCGACGCGGTCGCCACCCAGGACGATGCGCTTGCTGCGCCAGTTGCCGTCCTCGCTGGTGATGTCACGATCGGTGTCGGTGATCTCGGTGGTGGTGCGCACGATCATGGGGGAGTTCCTTTCTCTAGCTGCATACCTTGACGGTCGCTTCGGCCAGAATGGAGAGGCCGTGTTCGATCTCGTCGTCGGTAATCGTCAGCGCGGGAAGCAATTTCACTACCTGGTCGGACGGGCCGGAGGTTTCCGCCAGCAATCCCTCGTCGAATGCCAGTTGGCAGACCTTGCCGGCCCGCTCGGGCTGCTCGAAGACGAGGCCCTGAACCAGGCCCCGGCCGCGGGTCGAGACTTCACCGGGGAACTGATCGGCGAGATTGGCGAAGCACTCGCTGATACGCGCGCCCTTCTTCAGGGTGCTCTTGGTGAGTGCGTCGTCCGACCAGTAGTGATCGAGTGCAACCTTCGACGTCACGAATGCCGGGTTGTTGCCGCGGAACGTTCCGTTGTGCTCGCCCGGGCCCCACACGTCGAGTTCGCGTTTGAACAGGGTGAGTGCCATCGGCATGCCGTAGCCGCCGATCGACTTCGAGAGTGTGACGATATCCGGAACGATGCCGGCCTCTTCGAAGGAGAAGAACGGACCTGTACGGCCACAACCCATTTGGACATCGTCGACGATCAGGAGGATTTCGCGATCGGAGCACAGTGTTGCGAGCGCCCGAAGCCACTCGGGGCGAGCGACATTCACGCCGCCTTCGCCCTGGACCGTCTCGACGATGACTGCGGCGGGACGGTTGATTCCGCTACCCGAATCGTCGAGGACGCGGGAGAACCACTGGAAGTCCTCGGTGACGCCGTCGAAGTAGTTGTCGAACGGCATCGGTGTCGAGTGCACGAGTGGTATGCCCGCGCCGGCGCGCTTCATCGAGTTGCCGGTGACGGACAACGCACCAAGAGTCATGCCGTGGAAAGCGTTGGTGAAGTTGATAATTGCTTCGCGGCCGGTCACCTTACGAGCCAGTTTCAGCGCGGATTCGACGGCATTGGTGCCGGTCGGGCCGGGGAACTGGACTTTGTAGTCCAGGCCGCGGGGTTCCAAGATGTTGCGCTGGAAAGTCTCGAGGAAGTCGCGTTTGGCAACGGTGGACATATCAAGTCCGTGGGTAATTCCGTCGCTGAGAATGTAGTCCACGAGTGCGGATTTCATGACCGGGTTGTTGTGCCCGTAGTTGAGTGCGCCGGCGCCGGCGAAGAAATCCAGGTAGTCGCGGCCGTTCTCGTCACGAATCCAGGATCCGGATGCGCTGGTAAATACTGCGGGCCAATCACGGCAATAGCTGCGAACCTCGGATTCGAGGGTTTCGAAAATGCTTGCTTCGACGGTATTCATATCTTCTTTGTTCCTCCGGGGCAGGTTGTTTACCAACGCGGAAACGCGCTAGTTGCCGATTCGGTACAGATCTTCGGCTTCGTGTCCATCGGGAAAGTTGTTGGGCGAGAACAGGCTCTGCCTACTGATCGGCACATCGCGCCGTCGGGCAAGCGCAGTGAAGAGTGCGATCGAAGCCTCGTTGTCGGGGCTGATCGTCGTCTCCATAGTTGTAACGCCGAGTGGTGCAGTGCGATCCATCAATGCGCCGAGCATGCGGCCGGCAATCGCCTTGCCGCGCTGGTCTTCGTCGACAGCCACCTGCCACACGAACAGGGTTTCCTGCTCGCTGGGGCGGGTGTAGCCGGAAACAAATCCGACCACACGTCCGTCTACTTCCGCAACGATGGACGTTGCACTGAAATCCCTGCACCACAACAGGTATGCATAACTCGAATTGAGGTCGAGCACTCGTGAATCACGTGCGATCTGCCAGAGCCGGACTCCGTCATCGATCTGTGGGCTTCGTAACAACACCGCGTCCGGCGCGGTGGTCGGGATAGCTCTCGTATCAACTGGCTTCATCGGTCATCTGAACGTAACAAGCATCGACACAGAAGTCATGCAGATGTCCGTTTAGGGCCGTGTGGAAGCGGGTACGGCCCAGGTGAGGCCATGTATGTGACGGTCCTCACATTGTGTAACTTTTGGTGTTGTCCGAGCGACTATTTGGGGCTCGCGAGCGCCAGTGGGAGTACCGAATGTGCGCCCGCTTGACGCAATGCGCGGGCTGCCATCGTGAAAGTCCAACCGGTGTCGGCCGTGGCGTCGACCAGGAGCACTGGCCCGCTGTGGGCACTCATATCCGGGACATCCCAGGCGTCAACCAATCCGGCTACGCGGTAGGCGGAGTTTGCCGCTGAGACGGGCGGGTGTTCTGGGCGTAGCGACAGCACACCCAGATCTGTGAGTCGACCCACCTGAGCCAACTTTGCTGCGAGGCTGCTGACAAGCAGTGGGTGAGTGTGGGATTCGAGCGCCATCACACCGGTGGGTCGCTCGGCCCAATCCCAGGCCGCCAGCACGCTGATGCAGGCGCTGACCACGGCGTCCGGCACTTCGGCGTCGGGGCCGTCCAGCAATGCGCGCAGGCGCTGGCCCCAGCCCAGGTCCGACAGGCGTCCGAGGATGCGTCCGGATTCGGGCCCGTCCTTGATCTTTCCCGACAAGTTGACTCCGAGCTTGCTCAGCCCGGTCGGCCACATCTTGCGAGGTTCGAGGTCGAAACCGGGCCGCTGCAGGCGCGCCCGAGTCTCGTCGAGCGCTGCGCTGTCGACGGAAGTGTCGTACCGCTGACCGGTGCAGTTGTCGCAGCGTCCACACTGCGAGTTGTCCGGCGTGAGTCCGGGATCGTCGAGTTGTTCACGGAGAAAAGTCATTCGACAGGTGGTGATGCTCTGGTACTCGACCATGGCGGCCTGCTCGCTCAGGCGAGCTTCGTCGAGACGGCCGTAGCGTTCGGCGTCGTAGACCCACGGTTCGCCGGTGCTGATCCAGCCGCCCTTGACACGTTTGACGGCTCCGTCGACGTCGAGCACTTTGAGCACCATCTCCAGGCGCGTGCGATTCAGTTCGACGAGGGGTTCCAATGCCGGTGTCGATGTTGCCTTTTCGGTGTCCAGGTGCTCGATCACACTGCGTACCAGGTGTTCGCGAGGGAAGGCAACTGACGCGAAGTAGCTCCAGATCTGCTTGTCTTCGGCGCCGGGAAGCAGGATGACGTCGGCGCGATCGGTCGAACGACCGGCGCGGCCGACCTGCTGGTAGTACGAGATCGGCGACGACGGAGCGCCGAGATGGATCACGAAACCGAGATCCGGCTTGTCGAAACCCATTCCGAGTGCAGACGTTGCAACCAGAGCTTTGACGCGGTTGCCCAGCAAGTCCTGTTCCAGGGATTCGCGCTCGGTGGGGTCGGTCTGTCCGGTGTAGGCGGCGACGGTATGCCCACGCTCGGACAGCAGACTTGCCAGATCTCGGGCAGCTGAGACGGTGAGGGTGTAGATAATGCCGGAACCCGGCAAGGTGTCGAGCATCTGCGCAAGCCAGGCTGCGCGCGCTGTTGCCTCGGGAATGTGCACGACGGACAGGTGCAGCGATTCTCGCTCGAGTCCGCCGCGCAGGATCAGTGTTTCCTCGCCGCCCACACCCAGTTGTGCCGAGACGTCGGCCACTACCCGGTCATTGGCCGTAGCCGTTGTCGCGAGGACGGGAATGCCGTCGCCGAGTTCGGCGATCAAGGTGCGGATGCGCCGGTAGTCCGGACGGAAGTCGTGACCCCAGTCGGACACACAGTGCGCTTCGTCCACCACAACGAGGCCCGCATCAGCTGCCAATGACGGCAGCACCTGATCGCGGAAGTCGGGGTTGTTGAGACGCTCGGGGCTGACCAGTAGAACGTCGAGATCGTTGGCCGCCACCCGCGCGTGGATGTCGTCCCACTCGGTGACGTTGCCGGAGTTGATGGTGGCGGCTCGAACACCCGCTCGCTCGGCCGAGGCAACCTGGTTGCGCATCAGGGCCAACAGTGGCGAGACGATGACAGTCGGGCCGTGACCGGACGCACGTAGCAACTTCGCGGAGATGAAGTAGACCGCGGACTTACCCCAGCCGGTGCGCTGCACCACCAGCGCGCGCTTGCGCTGCACCACCAGAGCCTCGATAGCCGTCCACTGGTCCTCGCGCAGGCGGGCGTCTGGCCCGGCGAGTTCACGGAGCAGACGCTCGGCTTCATCGCGCAGTACGGGGGCAGTGGTGGCGGTCATGTCCTCCATGGTGCAGGACGCCACCGACAGGTGGGCGTTTCAGACCTTCTCGATCGGCTGCTGAAGTTCGGTTACCCAGCCGTCGACGTCACCCGTGAACGCCAAGGTCACCTCGCGGCTGGGCCCGGCCGCGCGGTATCCGCCCTGCTTGATCCAGTGGTCAAGTGCCTGGTAGGCGGGTAGGCAGTTGTCCATCGACCCGGTGTGCAGGAGCGTCGCCATCTGGGGTTCGGCAGGCAGATCGGTCACGGTGAAGTCATATTCGTCACTGAGGTCCGTTTCTACTGGCAAAGCGGCGTGGACGACGGTCTTCGCCCCGTCATCGGCATCTTCGTAGTATGCGATCGCAGGGCCTGTCGGAACCAGACCGGCGCGTCCTAATCCGGCGCTGAGCTGGTCGTAGAGTCCTTGGACAACCGGGCCGATCGACGACGGGTCCATGGCTTCGGCGGTGCCGGTCAACTCCGCCACCCGGACGGTGGGCACGGACTTCACGGAAACTTCGTAGTCGGTCATCTTTCAGCCTCGTTTCGGTAAGTGACGCTCGATGGAGGATCGGGTCGGCGATGACACCGCTGCGCCGTTCACAGTAGTTGCGAGAGCGCCTGCGATGGCGGCAAAGTGTAGAGCGCGATCGCTGTCGAGTACCCATTCCACCGCGAAGGCACCGGTGAAGGCGTCACCCGCGCCGGTGGTGTCTACGGGCGTCACAGTCGGGGAATCCGCGTGAACGGTCGTGTCGCGCTCGCGCAGATCGGCACCACCCGCGCCCAGTGTTGTGACGAGGTACGGAACTCGATCGGTGACCGAGCCGAGCTGGGTCGATTCGGTGTGATTCACGATCAGGATGTCCACCGAGCCGATCAGCTCTTCCGGAAGGTCCTGCACCGGTGAGGGATTGAGGATGACGACGGTGCCGTTGCGCCGGGCGTGTCGCGCCGCGGCGGTAACAGTGGCAAGGGGAATTTCGAGCTGGCACAGCAGGATATCCGCGCCAGCGATGGCACCGAGGTCGTGTTCGGTCAACTCGGTGACGGAAGCATTTGCGCCGGCAACCACGATGATGCTGTTTTCGGCGTCAGCGTCGACGGTAATTGCGGCAACTCCACTGGCACCGTTCACGCTACGCAGCAGTGAGGTATCCACCCCGGCGTCGGCGAGTGTGCTGCGCAATTGGGTAGCAAAACCGTCGTCGCCGACTGCGCCGACGAACGTGACGTCACCGCCTGCCTTTGCTGCCGCGATCGCTTGATTACTGCCTTTGCCACCTGGCGTAGTGGCAAAGGCAGTGCCGAGCAGGGTTTCGCCGGGGGCAGGAAATCGGGGGACCGAGGTGGTCAGGTCCATGTTGATGCTGCCGACGACAATAATGCGGGGCTTGCTCATACCTCCAGGTTATCGGCGGCAGCAGTTTTCTTCCGTCGAACCCTGCGGATGATCCGCCTGGCCTCTTCGTCGGTGGACACCGCCGGTGGTGAGCCTTCGAGTGGCTTGCGCGCTGTTTCCGGAATCATCAGCACCGCGATGCCGCCGATGACTGCAGCGATCATCATGTACATCGGCGCGACAAGATTGCTACCGGTCGAACTCTCGAGTGCCGTCAAGACCAGGGGAGTGGTGCCGCCGAAGATCGACACGGCAAGGTTGTATCCGATTGCCAAGCCGCCGTATCGGATTCCGGTCGGGAACAGTGCGGGAAGGACCGAGGGGAACACTCCGACAAACAGGAGAAGCAGTCCGCCGAGAATGGCGAGTCCGAGGAAAACGGTGACGTAGTTGCCCACTCCGATCAGCAGGTACGCGGGCAGCGACAACACGAAGAATCCGATGAAACCGCTGAGCAGCAACGGCTTACGTCCCACTCGATCGGAGAATTTGCCGACGTAGCTGATGCCGACCATCATGACGAGCATGACCACGATCATGAGAACCAGTCCGTGGGATTCGTCGTAGCCGAGGGTATTTGTCAGATAGGTCGGCATGTAGCTGAGCAGGCCGTAGTGAGCGATGTTGTAGGTCGCGACGAGCACGATGCACAGAACAAGTGGTCGCCAGTTCTCGACCAGCGTTTCGCGCAGTTTCTTCCCCGTGGATTCGTCGGCGAGAGAACGTTCTTCGGCCTGCTCCATCTGCTGGAACGCGGGTGTCTCTTCCAGTCGAAGGCGCAGGTAGAGGCCGATCAGGCCAAGGGGTCCGGCAAGGAGAAACGGTATGCGCCAGCCCCATTGGAGGAGCTCTTCCGGGCTGACCACTGTCTGGATGATCGTCACGATGCCGGCTGCTGCAACATAACCGGCCAGGGTGCCGAATTCCAGGAAGCTGGAGAAGAAACCGCGACGCTTGTCCGGGGCGTACTCGGCGACAAACGTACTGGCACCACCGTATTCGCCGCCCGTGGAAAACCCCTGCAGTAGGCGAAGGAGCACGAGCAGTATCGGTGCCGCCATGCCGATGGACTCGTAACTCGGTACGAGACCGATGGCAAAGGTGCTGCCGGCCATCAGAATTATGGTGGTGGCCAGGACTTTCTTGCGGCCGATGCGGTCACCTAGTGGCCCGAAGAACAGGCCACCCAATGGCCGGACGATGAAGGCAGCAGCGAAGATCGCGAAGGTCGACAGCAATTGCGCACTGCCACTGGCCTCTGGGAAGAATACTTTGCCGATAGTGGTGGCCAGATAGGCGTAGACGCCGAAATCGAACCACTCCATGGCATTTCCGAGCATGGTCGCTTTGACTGCCCGTTTCACCGATGCGTCGTCGGTGACGGTGACATCAGGTGATTCGGCCACTTCGAGAGCGCTGATCGAGTTCTCTGGTGTTGTCATGACATGCGCTCCCCAGCGCAATCATCGAACCGAGCGGGGCACGTACCTGATGCACGCATCTTTGTCTTGCCCACTCGCCGATGAGCCGGTTGGGAACATGATGTCCGCGGGCCCTGTGGCTCGATGCGACCCCCGTCGCTCGGCTCTGGCTCGCGGCAGTGTCCGAAGCCCTGGTGGGCTCCGGACGTCCGGCAAGTAAGACATTCACGCTATCAAAAGATAACGCAGAAAACGATTCTCGGGTGTGAAGTGCTATTTCACCATCCACAGCTCCTCAGGCAAGGTTGACCCGACCGTGTACATCTCAACGCCTTGCACATTCTTTCCTGACACGACGGTCGGTGCTGAACGTGTATACCACACACCGGGATTGAGCTCGATCAGTCGTTGCTGCGCGATCTCGTACGCAGCTGTGCGTGCCTCGACAGTTGTTGCGGTGCGGCCTTCGTCTAGTGCTGTGTCTAGTTGTCGATCGTTGATACCCGTGTAGTTTCCTCGAGATGTGGAGTGAAAGGTGTTCCATAGCGACGAATCCGGATCTTGAATCGTGGACGACAGAATAATCATGTCGAATTCGTGAGCGGCGATCCGTGGGACTCCAGCGGCGAAGTCGATTATTTCGACCTTCGCGTCGACGTTGTCGAAGGTACTCAACTGGGCTTGCAGCGCCTCTGCAACAGCTTTGTTCTCGGGTGTGGAGTATGCGAGGAAGGTGAAGGAAAGGGGTTTCCCTGCTGCGGCTAGCTCGTCGAAAAGTTCTTGCGCAGTGGCTTTATCGGATTGTGGTAGAGCATTCGGTGTATAGAAGGGAGAGCCTTCGGTGAATAACGTCTCCGGGATCTTCCCCTTGCCGTTGTACACGGCGGTGTTCATCGCATCCAAATCTACCGCGAGGGTAACGGCACGGCGAGCACGTTCGTCGTCGAATGGTGCACGCCGCATATTCATTCCGATGAATTGTCCTCCGCCGGTCGGAACGGTTTCGGTGGGGAAACCGGCGTCCTGTGCGTCGGCGATGCTCGACCAGCTGGCTTCCATCGCGATATCGGCGCCTCCGGTCTTGATCGAGTTGATCCGTTGGGTGGTGTCCGTGACAGTTCGCAAGGTGATCTGATCCAAGTACGGCTTCGGCGCATCCCAATAGCCCGGGTTCTTCTTCAGTTCCATTGCGCTCTGTCGTTGCCAGCTGACCAACTCGAATGGTCCGGCGCCGATCGGTGCGTCGTTGAATGCTGCCTGGCCCTTCGCTAGAGCAGTCGGCGACGCTATCCAATTCATGGCGCTCGCGACCAGAGAATGGGCGAAATGCGGGTTTGGTGCCACCATCGTTACTTCGAGCGTGGCGGGGTTCACCACCTTCGAGGCGGCTACCTGCGAAGCTTGAGGGAGCGACGGCGATGCAGTTGCCGGTTCGCGGAGTCGATCCCAGTTGAACTTGACCGCCTCGGCGTCGAGTGGTGTGCCGTCGGTGAACATCAGTCCGGGCCGAAGTATCAGTGTGAAAGTTGATCCTCCGTCATTGGTTTCGAACGCTTCGGCCATGGTGTATTCGATGTCGAGAGTCTCGGAATTGTTGATCATCAACGTTCCGTACAGGGCGTTCCCCACCAGTCCGTTTGCCATCCACACGTTGATCATCGCGGCAGGATCGAGTGAACGTGGCTCACCGCCCTGAATGGCCGCCAGTGTGCCACCGGCAACAGGATCACCCACTGCGTCGGGGGAGCTGTTTGTGTTGGCGGTAGTGCTTCCGCATGCGCTGACCAGGAGTGACGCGGACAAAGCTGCGATCAGAACATGTTTGTATCGGATCATGTGGACCTCTCAGTCGATGTCGAAACTGTGATGCCAGCAGCGAGGGCGCGGTGAACCCTCTTCGCCGGATTCTCGGGAAGGTTACTTCGAAATGCAAGAATATTATTCTTTTTTGTGGAAATATCATTTTGGATCAGTTTTCGCGGCGTGCTCGCACGAGATAGGTCCATCGATATCGACGAAAGGACAAGGTGCAGATGCCCCCTGTTTTGCAAATGACTCCACGATTCCACGCGATCGAAACGCCGGAAGCTGCCGCGATCGTGATGGGATCGAGCGGTGAGGTCGTGACGTATCAGCAGTTGGAGGATCGGTCCATCCGATTCGCGCGTGCCCTGCGTGATCGTGGACTTCACTCGGGTGACCACGTCGCAATACTCATGGAGAACAACCGATCGTTCCTCGAAATTGCCTGGGCTGCACAGCGATCAGGGCTGTACTACACCGCAATAAACCGACATCTGCGTCCGGACGAGGTGCAGTACGTACTGGACGACTGTGGTGCGGTCGCCCTCGTGGCAAGCGAATCGATGGCCGACGTCGTGCGCGATCTGAACCTCACCCGGATTCGGGCAAAAATCTCGGGCGCGGGTGATCTCATGGGATTCGAACGCTATGACGACATACTTGCGCGCACGTCGGCGGAGCCTCTGGAAGACGAGCGCGAGGGGCGAGAGATGCTGTACTCGTCCGGCACGACCGGTCGACCGAAGGGTATTCGTAAGCCTCTGTCGGGCGCGGTATTCGGGGACCCGTCGTCGGCGCCGGTCCAGATCGCGAAAGGCATGCTCGAGCACAGTTCGAGTGGGAAGGTCGTGTACCTCTCGCCGGCGCCGCTCTATCACGGCTCGCCGTTGGTCTTCTCGATGTCCTGGCAACGCGCAGGTGCAACTGTCGTGGTGATGGAAACATTCGATCCCCGTCGCGCCCTGCAACTGATCGAGCAGTACCGGGTCACCGACGCCCAATTCGTACCGACCATGTTCGTGCGCATGCTGCGCTTACCGGCGCAGGACCGAACTTCGCACGATCTCTCGAGTCTGCGAAACGTTGTGCACTCAGCTGCGCCGTGTCCGATTGCAGTGAAGCGGCAGATGCTCGACTGGTGGGGGCCAATCATCAATGAGTACTACTCGGGCACAGAAGATGTCGGTGCTACGACGATCACTGCGGAAGAGTGGCTGCGGTATCCGGGTTCAGTCGGGCGACCGATGCAGCCGTGCCACATTGCCGGTGAAAACGGTGACGAACTGCCGGTAGGGGAGGCGGGCGTTGTCTTCTTCGAAGGTGGTCGACCTTTCGAGTATCACAACGATGCCGAAAAGACGGCGTCGGTAGAAAATGCCGCTGGGTGGAGGACGCTCGGCGACATGGGATACCTCAACGAGGAGGGATATCTGTTTCTCACCGACCGTCAGGCGCACATGATCATTTCGGGTGGCGTGAACATTTACCCTCAGGAAACCGAGAACATCCTCGCCGGACACCCGTCCGTCGCTGACGTAGCCGTGATCGGAGTGCCCGACGACGAGATGGGTGAGGCGGTCAAAGCGGTTGTGCAACTGATCGATCCCACGCTTGCGAACGACCTGCTCGAATCGGAACTGATGGCGTATTGCCGCCGAGAATTGGCCACCTACAAGTGTCCACGCAGCATTGATTTTGTCGACGCATTACCTCGGGACCCGAACGGCAAGTTGTACAAGCGTCGGTTGCGGGAACACTACTGGGATGGACGCGACAGTCTGATCGTCTAGGTGCGGGGTCGAATCTAGTAGGCGCGGGCGTACTGCGACGGAACTCGCGGTCCTACTTCGGCATTCAGCTCACGTGCGGCGCGCCGTGCCCAGTAGGGATCACGCAGGAGTTCGCGTCCCAACAGCACGGCCACCGCACTGCCGTCCTCGACGATCTTCTCTGCCTGCTCGGGTTCGGTGATCAGTCCGACTGCCGCTGCGGGAACCAGGGATTCGTTCTGGATCCGGCGGGCGAAGGGAACCTGGTAGCCGGGCTCGACCGGGATCTGTACACCCGGCGAATTACCGCCAGTGGACACGTCGACGAGGTCGACGCCGTAGTCGGTGAGGATGTTGGCAAGTGACACAGTCTGATCCGCAGTCCAACTGCCGACCTCTAGCCCACGCTCCTCGCTGACCCAGTCCGTGGCTGACACACGGACGAACAGGGGCAACTCGGCGGGCCACACTTCTCGAACCGCCGTGAGGATTTCGAGGAGGAAGCGGATGCGGTTCTCGAAACTGCCGCCGTAGTGATCCGTTCGCTTGTTACTGAGCGGGGAGAGGAACTGGTGGATCAGGTATCCGTGCGCCGCGTGAATTTCGACGACCTTGAACTCCGCCTGAAGCGCGCGGGTGGCTGCCGCCGCGAAGTCGGCGACGATGCCGGCAATCGCATCTGTTGTCAGTTCCGCGGGCGTTAGGTAATCACCGAATGCCACGGCGCTCGGGGCGACGGTCGTCCAGGACAGGCGGTCTTCCTGGTCGAGCGATCTACCGCCACGCCACGGAACCTTCGTCGACGCCTTGCGGCCGGCGTGCGCCAGCTGAATTCCGGGCACCGCTCCGAAGTACGCGAGCTGCGCGTTGATCTCGGCAAACGCGCGAGCCTGCCGCTCGTTCCAGATACCGAGATCGGCGGGGCTGATTCGTCCTTCCGGGCTCACAGCGGTCGCCTCGGTGAGGATCAGGCCGACACCACCGATAGCTCGGCTCGCCAGATGCGTTCGATGCCATTCGTTGGGCACTCCCACCTGATCGCCGATGACATCAGCGGAGTACTGGCACATCGGTGCCATCCACACGCGGTTGGGAATGGTGACGCCGCGCAAGGTGAGAGGTTCGAACAGCACGCTCACGGAGTAACTCCTGACTCGGGGAAGGGGAGGATCACCCGAAGGTGGTCGATCCCGTGCAACAGCGGTAACAGTCCGAATCATTCCCGAAAGGAACGCGTCGGAGCCAATGGCTAATGTGTATTCATGACTGCTGTAACTTCCACCGGCTCGGACACTCGCGACGTAGTGCACGAGGCTGCCCGCCGGGCGCGTAAGGCTTCGCGGGTCCTGGCGTTGCTGACCACAGCACAGAAGGACCGCGCGCTCCACGCCGCGGCCGACGCGGTTCTTGCCGCAAGTGATCAGATCCTGGCGGCAAATGCCGTCGATATCGACACCGCGAAAGCTGCGGGTACCGAGGAATCGCTGCTTGATCGATTGCGTCTGACAGCGGATCGCATCGAAGGCATCGCTTCGGGTCTGCGTCAGGTTGCCGGACTACCCGACCCCATCGGTGAAGTGCTCCGCGGCTCCACACTGCCCAACGGCCTGGAACTGCGTCAGCAGCGCGTCCCGCTCGGTGTTGTCGGCATGGTGTACGAAGCCCGCCCCAACGTCACGGTCGACGCGTTCGGTCTGACCCTCAAGTCGGGAAATGCTGCACTGCTTCGCGGTTCGTCGTCGGCAGTCAAATCCAACGAAGCTCTTGTGGTCGCTCTTCGCGCATCGTTGGCTGCGCAGCAGCTCCCCGAAGACGCCGTTCAACTTCTGCCGAGCGCAGACCGGTCCACGGTGACGCATCTGATTCAGGCCCGTGGTCTCGTGGACGTTGTCATCCCGCGCGGCGGCGCCGGCCTGATCAGTGCCGTCGTTCGTGACGCCACTGTCCCCACCATCGAGACCGGTGTCGGAAACTGCCACGTCTACGTACACTCGGCTGCCGATCTGGTGATGGCCGAGAAGATTGTGCTCAACTCCAAGACCCGTCGGCCAAGCGTGTGCAACACCGCCGAGACGATCCTGGTCGACAAAGCCATTGCCGACACCGCGGTGCCCGCACTGCTTCAGGCGCTGCAGATGCATGACGTTGTTGTTCACGGCGATCTGCCCGGCCTCGTTCCGGCCACCGAGGACGACTGGTCGAACGAGTACCTCACCCTCGACGTCGCACTCAAGGTTGTTGCCGACCTGGACGAGGCAGTCGAGCACATCGACACGTACGGCACCGGCCACACCGAGGCAATCGTGACGTCGGATCTCTCGGCTGCCCGCGAGTTCACCGCGCGCGTCGACGCAGCAGCCGTCATGGTCAACGCATCAACTGCCTTCACCGACGGCGAGCAGTTCGGATTCGGAGCCGAGATCGGCATCTCGACGCAAAAACTTCACGCACGCGGCCCCATGGGGTTGCCGGAACTGACGTCCACCAAGTGGATCGTCTGGGGCGACGGACACACCCGACCCGCCTGATCGTTCACCTGGACTTGCCCCACCCTTTTTAGGAGTTAACCGTGGACCGAGCTCTTCCCGATACAACACCGTTCTTCTCGAGCGTCGACGACGTGATCGAGCGTTTGGCCGAGACGGGTTACCTGTCCGACAAGGGCACTGCAACGGCAGTGTTTCTCGCCGACCGACTGGGCAAACCCCTGCTCATCGAGGGACCGGCCGGTGTCGGTAAGACCGAGTTGGCGCGTGCGGTAGCCCAGACGACAGGCGCCGAGCTGGTGCGCCTGCAGTGCTACGAAGGCGTCGACGAGGCTCGTGCGCTGTACGAGTGGAACCACGCGAAGCAGATCCTGCGCATCCAGTCCGGCTCGGACCACAGCTGGGATTCCACCAAGGCCGATGTGTTCTCGGAGGAATTCCTTCTCGCGCGCCCGTTGCTCAAAGCGATTCGCCGCGAAGACCCGACAGTCCTGTTGATCGACGAGACCGACAAGGCCGACGTCGAGATCGAGGGACTGCTGCTCGAAGTTCTCAGCGACTTCGCGGTCACCATCCCGGAACTCGGAACCATTACCGCAACACGTAAGCCGTTCACGGTGCTGACATCCAACGCGACGCGTGAGCTGTCCGAGGCACTCAAGCGTCGTTGCCTGTTCCTGCATCTCGATTTCCCGGATGCAGACCTCGAACGTCGCATTCTTGCCAGCCGTGTCCCCGAACTGCCCGAAGCCATTGCCGAGCAGTTGGTCAACACCATCCGGGTTCTGCGCGGCATGCAGCTCAAGAAGGTTCCCTCGGTGTCCGAGACCATCGACTGGGGACGCACGCTCCTCGCCCTTGGCATGGACACACTCGACGACGACGCCGTACGCGCAACACTCGGCGTCATCCTCAAGCACCAGTCCGATCAGGTGCGAGCCACCGCCGAACTTCGGCTGAACTGAGGTCTGGTCATGGCACTCGGAGGTACGTCACCGATCAAGCCGGGTGGACTGGCGGCGCCATACGGTCTGCCAGGTCACCTCGTCGATTTTGTCGAGGCCCTTCGCCGACGCGGCATCATGGTCGGCCCCTCCGAGACCGTCGACGCCGGCCAGGTCATGTCGGTCCTCGATCTTCTCGATCGTGAAGCGCTCCGCGAAGGGCTGGCCTGCTCGCTGCTGCGCCGGCCCACCCATCGCGCGACCTTCGACGCCGTTTTCGACCTGTGGTTCCCGCGGGCGATCGGCGATCGAGCGGTGGGCGACGTCGACGTCAGCCTGCCTCGTAAGCCTGACGGCAGCCTCGATCTGCAGGCGCTGCGGGAGCTGATCGCCGAACTGCTGACCGACGGCAGCGACGAGGCCATGGAGCTGACCGAGCTTCTCACTGCCGCGATGGTCGAAGAGCTGGGGCAGTACCAGTCGAGCAACGGACCGTCGTTCTCCGCATACCAGGCCTTGCGGGATGTCGCTCCCGAAACACTGCTCAACAAGATCCTCGAAGGACTACTCGGTAATCAGCAGGGCGGTAGTGAGGGCAAGGACAACTCCGACTATCAATCGGAGGTTGCCAAGCGGACAGCGGCCCAGCGCATCGCGGACTTCCGCAAGATGGTCGAGAAGGAAACGCGTCGACGTACCGCCGAGAATCTCGGCAAGGAACGCGTTGCCACCTACGGTGTTCCGAAGCTGGCCGAAGAAGTCGACTTCCTACGCGCGTCCGACGCGGAACTCACGACGCTCAAGAAGAACGTGACTCCGCTGGCACGGTTGCTCGCCAGCAGACTTGCCGTTCGTCGCAGTCGCAGCCGAGCCGGTTCCATCGACTTGCGGCGAACCTTGCGTAAATCGATGTCGACGGGCGGGGTGCCGATCGATCTGGTGCAGCGCAAACCCAAACGCGCGCGTCCCGAACTTGTCGTGATGTGCGACGTGTCCGGTTCGGTAGCCGGGTTCAGCCACTTCACCTTGCTGTTGGTCAACGCTCTGCGAGAGCAGTTCTCCCGCGTACGCGTATTTGCGTTCATCGACACCACCGACGAGGTCACCCGGTACTTCGATTCGAATGCCGACCTCGGATCCGCGATGTCACGGATGGTTCGTGAAGCGGAGCTGATCACGTACGACGGTCACTCCGACTACGGCCACGCCTTCGGGGTATTCCAGGAGAAGTTCGCACAGAGCATCACCAGTCGCACATCACTGCTGGTACTGGGCGACGGTCGCAACAACTACCGCGACCCCAACCTGCAATCACTCGCACAGATGGTTGCAGTGGCCAAGCACGCACACTGGCTCAATCCCGAGCCCAAGGGGCAGTGGGGGTCGGGCGACTCGGCTGCCAAGGTGTACAACGAGGTCATCAGCATGCACGAGTGCCGCTCCGCCCAGCAGCTGGCCGACGTGGTGTCCGGCTTGCTCCCGGTGTGAGACACGTAAGCTCGGCAGCTGTGCAGAAGGGACAATCGGTGGAACGTGCTCGACGCCTCGGCGTGATGGGCGGCACTTTCGACCCCATTCACCACGGTCACCTCGTCGCAGCGAGTGAGGTCGCCGACAGGTTCGGACTCGACGAAGTGATCTTCGTCCCCACCGGCCGACCGTGGCAGAAGGAGGCTCGAGGCGTCAGCCCGGCAGAGGACAGGTACCTCATGACGGTCATCGCCACCGCCTCCAACCCGCGGTTTTCCGTTTCCCGGGTCGATGTCGACCGTGAAAAAGTGACGTACACCGTGGACACACTTCGCGACCTGCGGGCTTATCATCCGGACGCGGAACTGTTCTTCATCACCGGTGCCGATGCGCTGGCCAGCATCCTTTCCTGGCAAGATTGGGAAGAGTTGTTCGCATTGGCAAAATTTGTCGGAGTATCGCGACCGGGTTTCGATCTCAACACCGAGCACCTGGCCGCTCACCTCGACACGATGCCCGCCGATGCGGTGACGTTGATCGAGATCCCGGCTCTTGCCATTTCGTCGACCGAATGTCGGCGTCGAGCAAGCGAAGACCGTCCCGTCTGGTACCTCGTACCGGATGGAGTGGTGCAGTACATCTCGAAGCGGAACCTGTATCGACCTGTCGACGCGGAGCGCCGTGACGGTGCGACAACCATGTCGGAACCGGCGCCTGGCAAGACGGCCGATTCGAACTAGAAGCAATACCGAGAAGACGAAACTGGAGAACATCGAGTGAGCGCAACAACCGAAGCCATCGACATGGCACGCATCGCGGCCCTGGCAGCCGACGAGAAGCTGGCCACTGAAGTGGTGGTGCTCGATGTGTCCGAGCAATTGGTCATCACGGACTGCTTTGTCATCGCATCCGCCGCTACCGAGCGTCAGGTGAACTCGATCGTCGAGAACATCGAAGATCGCCTCCGCGAGGCCGGCCACAAGCCGATCCGTCGTGAAGGCACCCGCGAGGGTCGTTGGGCACTTCTCGACTACGCCGAGATCGTTGTTCACGTGCAGCACGACGAGGAGCGCAATTTCTACGCTCTCGATCGTCTGTGGAAGGACTGCCCGGCAGTCGAGGTCGAAGGACTCGGCCTGAACATCCCGGGACCGGCTGACGCACACACCGTGTTCGACACCGACACGGTTGCCGAGCCGGACGCGCAGGAACCTTCACTGTGACCTCCTCGGCGCCGGGAGCGGCGTCGAATCCTGTGCGGCGGCTGATTCTGCTCCGCCACGGGCAGACCGTGTACAACGCCGATTCTCGGATGCAGGGGCAACTCGACACCGACTTGTCGGAGTTGGGGCGCACGCAAGCGAAGAGTGCCGGTCCGGTGATCGCCGACCGTGCGCCGCTGACCATCGTGTCCTCGGACCTCAAGCGCGCGTACTTCACGGCAGTCGCTGTCGGTGATGCGGCTGGGCTTCCGGTCCTCACCGACACGCGTCTGCGTGAGACGCACCTCGGCGACTGGCAGGGATTGACCCACAGCGACGTCGACGAGCAGACACCTGGGCTCCGGGCGTCGTGGCGAGCTGACGCGACATTGGCCCCGCCTGGCGGTGAAAGCCGCATCGATGTTGCGAAGCGCAGTGTGCCGGTGGTGACGGAACTTCTGGCGGCACTTCCCGACTGGGCCGAGAGGCCGGTTGTCCTGGTGGCACACGGCGGCTTGATCGCGGCGTTGACCGCTGCACTGCTCGACTTGCCGATCGACCGCTGGGCGATTCTGGGCGGTCTCGGAAATACGAGTTGGGTTCAGCTCAGCGGACACGGAGATCCGGCTTCCATCGAATGGCGACTCGACGTATGGAATGCTTCTGCGAGTGTCGCAAATGACGTCCTCTGAGAGTGCCGACGGGCAGCGCCCCGTCCTTCTGGTTATTGCCGATTCGCTGTCGTATTTCGGCCCCAAAGGCGGACTGGCCGCCGACCATCCGCGGATCTGGCCCAACCTCGTCGCCGAGGAGTTGGGGTGGGACGTCGAGCTTGTCGCGCGCATCGGCTGGACGTGTCGCGACGCGTGGTGGGCGCTGACCCAGGACCCGCGAGTGTGGGCTGCCGTCCCGCGCGCCGGGGCTGTTGTGTTTGCCGTCGGCGGTATGGATTCTCTGCCGTCACCGCTGCCCACCGCGTTGCGTGAAACCATCCGTTACGTGCGGCCACCGGCCCTACGACGCGTGGTCCGCGAGGGATACCAGTGGCTTCAACCGCGCCTGGCACCACTCGGCCGCCCCGTGGCGCTGCCACCGAAGCTGAGCGTCGAATACCTCGAGAGCTCACGAAACGCGTTGGAATACATGCGTCCCGAACTGCCGATGATCGCGACGTTGCCGTCCGTGCATCGCAGTGACGCGTACGCGAGTGTCCATGCCGGTCGTCCGGCCGCAGTATCTGCGATCACCGAATGGGCAACAGCCAAAGAGGTACCCATCGTGGATCTTGCCGAGGCGGTACGCGAAAACGTGTTCTCCGACAATGGCAACCCGGACGGAATTCACTGGGGTTGGGACGGACACATCGGTGTCGCCCGGGCCATGACTGCCGCAATTCGCGCCGCCGAAGCTCAGCGTGCGCCCACGTCCGCGAGTGAGGTCGGGTAGCGAAGTGTCAGTTGTCGTCGTCACGGATTCGTCTGCCTGCGTCCCACACGAATCTTCCGAAGCGTGTGGGCTTCAAATCGTTCCGTTGCACATCCTTCGTGACAGCACTGATTTCCTCGAAGGCGTCGACACCATTCCCGACGACCTGTCCGGGCTCTCGACGGCTGGTGCCTCACCGGCAGAGCTGACCGAGGCCTACGGGCGCGCACTGGACCTGAGCCAGGGCGACGGTGTTGTCGCAGTCCACATCTCGCGGCAACTTTCGAGCACCTGGGACGCCGGCAGGCAGGCGGCCGAGGAATTCGGCGGGAAGGTACGCATCGTCGATTCAGCTTCCACCGGTATGGGTTTGGGGTTCCCGGCCTTGGAAGCGGCACGATTCGCAGCGACCGGATCTCCGCTCGACCTCGTGTACGACCGCGCCGTCGACGTAGCCGAACGCGGGCGCGCCTTCATCTTCGTCGACAAGCTCGACCAATTGCGTCGTGGTGGCCGGATCAGTACCGCGGCAGCGTTGTTGGGTACCGCACTGGCGATGAAACCGCTGCTGCACCTGGTGGACGGCAAACTGGTCTTGAAAGAAAAAACTCGCACCAGCACCAAAGCGCTCGCGAGATTGGTTGATGCGGCAGTGGAGCGAGCGGGGCGCAGCCGCGTGGCCATCGCCGTCCATCACATGAAAGCTCGGGAACGAGCCGAGGGCATCGCCGCACAACTGTCCGAGCGAATCCCGAATGTCGCCGAAACCGTGGTCACCGATTTCAGCGCAGTCCTGGGCGTGCACGTCGGTGTGGGTGCGATCGGTGTCGTGGTGTGCCCACTTCCGGAAGATGTGCCCTGACCAGTCGGTTATCCACAGACTGCCAGTTATCCCCAACACGATTTCTCTCGCTGCACAGATCAGTGGCCGCTCGCTAGCGTCGCCTCATGCGGATCAATCAAGAGCGGGAGAGGGTGCGTGATCGACTTTCCGCGATGAGCGGCGACGTCGCCCGTCCGGCAGTGCCCGAGTGGCTTCTGGATGTCGACGAAGAAGACGGATCTGAGGAGGATGCTCGGTTTGCCGCGGTGCCCGAACGTTGGCGTGGTATGCGATGGAGTCCGCACCGGCGCGGTGCAATTGTGTTGGTTTTCATTGCGCTTGCCGCCGCAGGACTCGGTGTTTTTGCACTGTGGTGGGATTCGCCGACAATCCAGGCGGTGCCGGCACTGCCTGCAGCTGTGGGAATTCCGGTCGCGACATCGAATCAGGCTCAGCCGTCAGCGCTCGCCGATGACTCTGGTCCGGCATCGGTGGTTGTCAGTGTTGTCGGGCTGGTGCACAACCCCGGATTGGTGACACTGCCCGATACCTCACGGATCGCTGATGCACTGAGCGCGGCCGGTGGGGTGCTCGACAACGCTGACACTCTCAGCTTGAACTTGGCACAGAAACTGTCCGACGGCGATCAAGTAGTTGTTGGTGCGGTGGGTGATTCGCCGGATCAGCAGATCAGTTCGACCACAGCTGGCGGGGGATCGGCTACCCCGAGTGCATCCGCTCCCTCGGGTGCAAATGGCGCACCGATCAATCTGAATACTGCGACGGAAGCCGAACTCGACGCGCTTCCCGGAGTCGGACCCGTCACGGCCAGTGCGATCCTCGCGTGGCGTACGTCCAACGGAAAGTTCACGGATGTAGAGCAATTGGGTGAGGTGGACGGCATAGGTCCGGCGCGGCTCGACAAGCTGCGAGCTCTGGTCACAGTGTGAACGGGGATGCAGAGCAGCGGGTTCTCGACGCTAGGCTTGTGCCCGCTGCGTTGGCGGTGTGGGGAGCAACTGCCGCGGGCATCGTGTTCGGGTCCGGACTTGCGTGGTGCGTCGCGGTGGCTTCGGGCATTGCCTGCGCCGGCCTGGCTGTTTGCGTGTGGCGGTGGGGATCTACGGGCTGGATTCCGGTCCTATTGGTGGCCTGCGTATTCGGCGGTGCATTCAGCGCTGTGACTGCGTGGCGGATGGCAGATGTCGAAGCGCATCCATTGGCGCGCGCGGCGGCATCCGGAGGGTGGGTGACCGCGGAGGTGAACCCCACCGAGGACCCACGGGCGACGGCGTCGTCGATGGGTCCCGGTCAGGTGTATTTCCGGGCATCGGTGCGATCGGTGATCGTGGGTAATCAGCACTACGACGCCGGCGGCGCCGTGACAGTACGCGCGCCGAGCGGACTGTGGCCGGAAACGCTTCCCGGACACGCGCTTACGATTCGGGGAAAGGTAAGCGTTCCATCGCGCTCGGATCTGACGTTGGCAGTGATCACCACCGAAGGCGGGCCGCTCGAGATCGGCGGCGCACCGTGGTATCAGCGGTGGGCCGGCGTCGTGCGGTCTCGATTTGCGGAGGTATGTGCTCAGGCGCTGGCTCCCGATGCGGCGGGCCTGCTGCCTGGTTTGGTCGTGGGGGACACCTCTGCCTTGTCTCCGGTAGTCAAGGACAACTTCACGGCGGCCGGTCTTTCTCATCTCACCGCCGTGTCCGGTGCAAACATCAGCATTCTCCTGGGCGCTGTGTTACTGCTGGTGCGGGCTGCCGCACTCGATCCGCGGATCGGGGCGGCACTTGCAGCTGTGACGATCCTGGCGTTCGTGATTGTGGCGCGGCCGTCGCCGAGTGTGCTTCGCGCCGCGGTGATGGGCACGATCGGATTGTTGAGTTTGGTGACGGGACGACGCAAACAGGCACTGCCCGCGTTGGGCGCGGCCGTCATCGTGTTGGTGATCGTGATGCCGGAACTGGCCGTCGACTGGGGATTTGTGTTGTCGACCACGGCAACCGGGGCCTTAGTGATCCTTGCGCCCGTGTGGGTCGACGCACTTCGGCTGCGCGGATGGCCGCGGTGGCTGGCAGAGATGACGGCAGTGTCGAGTGCCGCGTTTGCTGTCACCGCGCCGGTAGTGGCCGCGATGGCAGGCACGCTCAGTGTCGTGTCGATAGCCGCAAACCTGTTGGTGGCACCGGTGATCGGAGTTCTCACGGTATTGGGAGCGCTGATGGCGCTGCTCGCCTTGGTCAGTGTGCCCGCGGCCGCACTTCTGGCTTTGGCTGTGCGGCCGCCGATGTGGTGGCTGCTCTCCGTCGCAGACCGGGCTGCCTCGGTGCCAGGGGCAAACCTCACCGTGCCGTCGGGATTGCTCGGGGCACTTGTAGTCCTGGGGCTGGTGCTTGTCTCGATACTCCTGCTGTGGAATCGCATCTCGCGGTGGATACTCGGCGCAGTGCTGACGGGACTGGTGCTGGCACTGGCGTTTCACCACGTCTTCTCCGGTGGGCGGCTGGCGCCGGGATGGGCCATGGTGATGTGCGATGTGGGGCAGGGCGACGGACTGGTGTTGGCCACGGGGGATGGCCGGGTAATCGTGATCGACGTCGGGCCCGATCCGACGTCGATGGACCGTTGCCTGAACATGCTCGGGGTCGACGATATTGCGCTCGTTCTGATCAGTCACTTTCATGCCGATCACATCGCCGGGCTCGACGCCGTGCTTGCCGGTCGTTCGGTGTCGGCTGTGGGTGTCGGCCCGATGTTGTTGCCGGAATCAGGTTTTCGCGATGTGGATGCGGCCGCACGAGCCCATGGAGTTCCGCTGGTCGGTCTGCGCGCCGGGTCCACGTTTGTTCTCGGGACGGTGCAGTTCGACGTTCTCGGTCCCGTATTGCCGGTACCCCGTGATGTCGTGGACGCGGACGCGTCGGCCAACGATCAGTCCCTGGTGCTGATGGCGCACACGAGTGCGGGCCGCATACTGTTGACCGGCGACTCGGAAACCGCGGGTGAAGCGTCGATCATGCGTAGCGGAATCGACGTGCGGGCAGATGTCCTGAAACTGCCGCATCACGGCTCACGAACTACATCGAAAGCATTTCTCGAGGCGGTTCGCCCCCGGCTGACCTTGGTGAGCGCCGGCGCCGGCAACACCTTCGGGCATCCGCATCCGCAGGTGTCGAGCGAGCTGGAATCGTTGGGCGGCGTCGTGGCACGTACCGATCAAGGTGGCACGCTCGCGGTGTACGGAAGCGTCGACGGGTCCGTGTCCGTGGTGTCGGTACCTCGTGGGACGATCTTCGGGTGAGTACTCCGGCTGGCCTCGACCCGTTGCACCTCGTTCTCGGAGACGACGAATTCCTGATCGAACGGGCAGTGTCGACGTTGATCAAGGCCGTTCGTGGTGATCGTGGGCAGGGAATCTCGGATCTGCCCATCACCCGGATGCGTGCCGGCGATGCCAATGCGCCAGAACTTGCCGAACTGCTCAGTCCGTCGCTGTTCGCGGAAGATCGTGTGATCGTTCTGGAAGCGGCAGCGGAGGCCGGCAAGGACGCCGTTGCACTGGTACTCGACGCAGCCCGCGAACCGTCCGAAGGTGTTGTGCTGATTGTTCTGCACTCCGGTGGTGGACGCGCAAAAGCACTGGCGCCCGCGCTGGAGAAGTTGGGCGCCGTAGTTCATCAGTGCGCCAAACTCAACAAATCTCAGTTGACCGATTTTGTTCGGGCCGAGTTTTCGTCCGCAGATGTCAAGGTTTCGCCCGCTGTCATCGGGGCAATGATCGAAAGCGTCGGCTCGAACCTGCGTGAGTTGGCATCGGCGTGTTCCCAGTTGGCTGCAGATACCGGCGGGAAGATCGACGTCGATGCTGTCCATCAGTACTACTCCGGCAGGGCCGAGGTGTCGGGGTTCGACGTCGCGGACAAAGTAATCGTCGGCGATACCCGGGGCGCGCTCGAAGCACTTCGCTGGGCTGACCAGATCGGAACCCCGCACGTTCTTCTGGCCGACGCCCTCGCCGACGCGGTGCATACCGTCGCGAAGGTCGGCCCGTATGCCCGGGGCGGTGATCCGTTCCGATTGGCGTCGGAGCTCGGGATGCCGCCGTGGAAGGTCAAGAAGGCAATCAAGGAAGTGAAGGGCTGGGACCCGGCGTCGATCGGCGCAGCGATGCAGATTGTTGCCGCGCTCAACGCCGATGTGAAGGGTGCGGCCGTCGACTCGTCCTATGCGCTGGAATCAGCGGTGCGTAAGGTCTGTGCGCTGCGTAAGTAAGACGCGCTCGGCACGCCGTATTATTCGAACGCATTATTTGAACGCACAATAGCCGCTCTGGTCGAGTAGACCGGAGCGGCTATTGAAACACCACTGATGACGGCGAACCGTCAACGAGGATGTGTCAGATCTTGTTTGCAGCCTGCGCGAGTGCAGACTTCTTGTTTGCAGCCTGGTTGGCGTGGATAACGCCCTTGCTGGCTGCCTTGTCGAGCTTGCGGCTGGTGGCGACGAGGAGCTCGTTGGCCTTGTCCTTGTCACCGGCTGCCGCAGCCTCGCGGAATGAACGAATCGCGGTACGCAGCGAGGACTTCACCGACTGGTTACGGAGTCGGGCCGCCTCGTTGGTACGGATTCGCTTCACCTGGGACTTGATGTTGGCCACGCGTAAAATCCTTGTCGTCTTTAGCTGGTTACGGTCGAGAAAGCTGTGGGCGCACTGATGCACCGACTGGCAAGATTACCAGTCCAGGGTCGAATATCCCAAACCGCCGCACGATGCGCCTGATTGAGAAGGTTACACGGGGTTTGCGGGGATGTTTCCGCACTGCTCAAATCGCGGACGTGTAGCAGCATGTTTGCTATGACGCCGACGGCAGACAATGTGGTGAATACAGGCTCGGCCACGACGCGGGCGCGTCCCTCCGGAGTGTTCGACGGATATGCGGACATCGGTCGCTACGAGTTGGCTTTCGACGAGATGTTCGACGCCGACGGATCAGTGCGAGAGTCCTATCGAGGGGTGTACTCCGCGCTGGCGCCGACGAGCAGTAAGGACCTCGGGGCCCGCGCAGACGCACTTGGTCGCGCCTTCATCGATCAGGGGGTGACGTTCTCGCTCTCGGGGCAGGAAAGCCCCTTCCCGTTGGATGTGGTTCCGCGCGTTATCGCGGCGCAGGAGTGGGCGCACCTCGAAAAGGGCATCAAACAACGGGTCAAAGCGCTGGAGTTGTTTCTGGCAGACATTTACGGCGAACAGCGGATTCTGCGTGATCACGTGCTTCCCCGGCGGCTGGTCACCTCGTGTGAGCACTTCCACCGGGAGGCCACGGGAATTGTGCCGCCCAACGGCGTGCGTATTCACGTGGCCGGGATCGACCTGGTCCGGGACGAAGTCGGTGACTTCCGGGTGCTAGAGGACAATCTGCGATCACCGTCCGGGGTCTCCTATGTGATGGAGAACCGTCGGACAATGACGCGGGTGTTCCCGGACCTGTTCATGTCGCACCGGGTGCGTGCTGTCGGTGATTATGCAACTCATTTGCTGCGCGCCCTGCGAGCCGGTGCGGCCACGAACGAAGCCGACCCAACTGTGGTTGTTCTCACACCGGGTGTCGCGAATTCGGCGTACTTCGAACACTCGCTGCTCGCGCGACAGATGGGTGTCGAGTTGGTGGAGGGCCGCGACCTCTTCTGCCGCGACAACGTCGTCTACATGCGCACGACGGAAGGTGAACGTCAGGTCGACGTGATCTACCGACGGATAGACGATGACTACCTCGACCCGATGCACTTCCGCCCGGACTCGATTCTCGGTGTGGCCGGCGTGCTCAACGCGGCCCGGGCGGGCAACGTCGTGATTTCGAGTGCTGTGGGAAACGGAGTCGGAGACGACAAACTTGTCTACACCTATGTGCCGCAGATCATCGATTACTACCTCGGTGAGAAACCGTTGCTGCAGAACGTCGACACGTTCCGTTGCTGGCTCGACGACGAGTGTGAGGAAGTACTCGACCGCGTCGCGGAACTGGTGATCAAACCCGTCGAGGGGTCCGGTGGGTACGGCATCGTGTTCGGCCCGGACGCGAGCCCGGCGGAACTGGCCGAGATCACCGGAAAGATCAGAGCCGATCCGCGCGGCTGGATCGCTCAACCGGTGGTGCAGTTGTCGACAGTGCCCACGAAGATCGGGGACGTGTTGTCGCCGCGTCATGTCGATCTGCGTCCCTTTGCGGTCAACGACGGTGACGACATCTGGGTATTGCCCGGCGGGTTGACTCGCGTGGCGCTCCCGGAAGGCTCGTTGGTGGTCAACTCGAGCCAAGGCGGGGGAAGCAAGGACACGTGGGTATTGGCCGCGGCGACATCAACCGACGCCGGGGAACTGGCGG
This sequence comes from Rhodococcus sp. AD45-ID, assembly GCF_003023755.1. Classification (NCBI taxonomy): domain Bacteria; kingdom Bacillati; phylum Actinomycetota; class Actinomycetes; order Mycobacteriales; family Nocardiaceae; genus Rhodococcus; species Rhodococcus sp. AD45-ID. The sequence continues at coordinate 359,566 of NZ_PYHL01000002.1, forward strand.
GTGAGGAACTTGTCGGCGAACCGCCGGAATCCGCAGAACCTGACAAGGGCCCGGAACTGACTCCGTCACAACTGAATCAACAACAACAGTGATCACGCCGAAGCGATCAACAGAACGGAGTGTGATGTAAGGATGCTTGCCAGAAATGCCGAATCTCTCTACTGGATCGGCCGTTACGTGGAACGGGCCGATGACACCGCGCGCATCCTCGACGTGACCGTCCACCAACTGCTCGACGACACGACCCTCGATCCGGATCGAACGTCGCGGTTGTTACTTCGGGTCCTCGGAATCGACGCGCCGGAAGAGGAACTGGATGTGCGGTCGCTGACGGATCTTGTTGCGTTCAGTCGCAATCAGGTCGGATCGATCGTCGACTCACTGTCGAGCGCCCGGGAAAACGCTCGTGGCGCACGTGAGGTGACGTCCAGTGAGATGTGGGAGTGCCTGAACACGACGTACAACGGATTGGGGGAGCGCGAGCGAGCGTCGCGCTACCTCGGGCCACACGAGTTCTTCCGCTACGTCGAGGAACGCGCGGCAATGTTTGCGGGACTGGCGGATTCGACGCTCAGCCGCGACGACGGTTACCGGTTCCTGCTGTTGGGTCGCTCCATCGAGCGAGTCGACATGATCGTGCGCATGCTGCTGGCCCGTGCGGGGGACAAGCCGACGTCGCCTGCCTGGGTGTCGGTGCTGCGCTCGGCCGGCGCGCACGACACGTACCTCCGTACCTACCGTGGTGCTCTCGACGCGAACCGGGTCGTGGAGTTCATCCTTCTCGATCGGCTGTTTCCGCGGTCGGTGTTCCACTCGATTCGGCAAGCGGAGAAGTGCCTGGAGGAACTGGACCCGCAGCAGGCCAGCCGGGTCGGGATCCGCGCTGAGGCCACCCGATTGCTCGGTAGGGCACGAAGTGAGCTCGAGTTCCTCCCCCAGGGAGTGTTGCTCGAGGATTTGCAGTTGAGACTGTTGGGTTGGCAGGAGACGTGTCGCGAACTGGGTGAGGCTATTTCGTTGCAGTACTTCCATGCCGCGCCATGGGTCGCGTGGACTGACGCAAGTGCTGTCTACGCCGAGGCGACTGTGGAGGGGGAACTGTGAGTTGGCGAATGAGGGTTGTACACACGACCGGATATGCCTACGAAGCTCCGGTGACGTCGTCGTACAACGAGGTGCGACTGACTCCACGGGGTGACAACCGGCAAACTGTCATCTTGAACCGCGTCGAGACCCAACCGGCTTCGCGTGCCTACCGGTACACCGACTATTGGGGTACTGCGGTGACGGCTTTCGATCTTCATGCGCCGCATAAGGAACTGGAAGTCACCGGTCTTTCCGTTGTCGAGACGGAACCGTTTGTCGCGCCGGAAGAAAAGGTCGGCTGGGACGAGTTGGCCGGTAATTCGATCAAGGATCGGTTCAACGAACAATTGAGTTTCACGGATTATGTCCCGCGAGACGAGAAGTTCACGGCAATTGCCGAAGAATTGCGACAGGGTTTATCGCCGGAGGAAGCGGTAGTGGCCGTGTCGAAATGGGTGCACAGCGAAATGTCGTATGTGCCCGGGACTACCGGCGTCCACACGTCGGCGGTCGAAGCCTGGGCCGCACGCGAAGGTGTGTGTCAGGATTATGCGCATTTGACACTCGACATACTGCGCACCATGGGAATTCCGTGTCGATATGTTTCCGGATATCTGCATCCGACGCGCGATGCCGCTATCGGGGACACGGTGGTCGGGGAATCACACGCCTGGATCGAGGCGTGGACGGGTGCCTGGTGGGGATACGACCCGACAAACGTGATAGCTGTGAATGAACAACATGTCGCGGTCGGGATAGGTCGGGACTATTCGGATGTGCCGCCGCTGAAGGGAATCTATTCCGGCGGTCGATCGACAGATCTCGAAGTTGTTGTGGAGATCACTCGCCTTGCGTAAAGTCCGGCAAATCTAGACGCGTGAGCATTACTGCCGTTTCATTGACGAAGAAGGTGGGAATATGTCTCCAACTGCACAGGAATTAACCGAGGTCGAACCGATTTCGGACGTCAAGAAATATGTGGCCGAAGCGGTGGGGACATTTGTACTGGTGTTCTCCGCCGTCGGCACCGCCGTATTTGCCGGTGCGAAAGTCGGAAACCTCGGAGTTGCTCTGGCTTTCGGTTTGACCTTGCTGTTTCTGGTGTACGCCATCGGCCCGATTTCGGGTTGTCACGTCAATCCCGCGGTGACCGTCGGCCAATTTGCCATCGGGCGAATCTCGGCAGTGAATGCGGGCATCTACATCGTCGCTCAGATAATCGGTGGTCTTCTTGCAGGTGTTGTCATCTACACCGTCGCAAACAGCCTTCCTGCCTACAACAGAGTCGCAGACGGCCTGGGTGCTAACGGCTGGGGAGCGCACAGTCCGTCGGCCGAGAAGAACCTCCTGGGAATGGTGGTGTCCGACGGCTACGGCATCGGCGCCACGATGATCATCGAGATCTTGCTGACCGCGCTTCTGGTGTTCGTCGTTCTGGCGTCCACCGACCAGATCTCCGACGTTCCGCTGGCCGGAGTGTCCATCGGCTTCACGCTCGCCGTGATCCACCTGATCTCGATCCCGATCGACAACACGTCCGTGAACCCCGCCCGCAGCCTTGCCGTCGCCCCGTATCAGGTCGGTGCCATGGGCCAAGTGTGGCTGTTCATCGTGTTCCCGATCATCGGCGGCGCACTCGGCGCACTGATCTACCGCGCGTTGTTCGGCCGATTCAATCGCTTGAACAGCTGAGCCGCCTCAACAGTTGAGCGATTTCGGTAGTGCTTTGTCCTTCGGGTCGGCTTCAGCTCCAGCTGAAGTCGGCCCGAAGTTTTGTGGCCACCAGCTCGAACTTCTTACGGTCCATGACGGCTCCTTCGCGGCGAATACCGGCTTCCGGGACGTCGAGAACACGATCCAACCTGATCCAACTTGGGCGGCCTTCGCTGTCCCACGGGCCGGACTCGATGGCGACCCAATCTCGCTCGCCGTTGCGCTTGCTCTGCGACGACAGCATCAAGCCCAGGAGTGTGTCCCCGTCTCGGCCGACAACCAGAACCGGGCGGTCCTTGCCCTGCGTCGGGTCCTCTTCGTAGGCGACCCAGGTCCAGACGATCTCGCCGGGATCGGCTTTGCCGTCGAGATCGGGGGAGTATTCGACCTTGCGGGCGCGATGCGCGGTGGGGACGGTGCGCGCCGCGACCGGTCGGCCGGACGTGCCCGTCGACGCGTTCGACGACTGCAGTTGGCGTAGCAGTGTCGGGCCCTTGTCCAGAGCGAAGTTACCGAGGGTTCTGCCGAGCTGCTTCCACATGCTTGCCATGGCGACCGAGCATAATCGCATGGTGCGCGGGAACCCTGAGCGCTTGGTGCGGGCACACCCGAGTGCTCTGTGCGGGAACCGCTGGCGCGGCGGCGGTGAGACTTGGATATCCTAAGGGTTGACAGTGGCCCGGATCCGGGCCGGTGCCGGTCCGATTAAGGGGTCTCCCATCAGCAGCTTCGCCGACAAGACGTTCACGGATCCTGCGCAGATCCGGAACTTCTGCATCATTGCGCACATCGACCACGGTAAGTCGACGCTGGCAGACCGCATGCTGCAGCTCACCGGCGTGGTCGAAGAGCGGGCGATGCGCGCGCAGTATCTGGACCGCATGGACATCGAGCGCGAACGTGGCATCACCATCAAGGCCCAGAATGTGCGCCTGCCCTGGACTGTCAACGGTGAAGAGTTTGTCCTCCACCTCATCGACACCCCCGGCCACGTCGACTTCACGTACGAGGTCTCGCGTGCGCTCGAAGCGTGTGAAGGCGCGATCCTGCTGGTCGACGCAGCTCAGGGCATCGAAGCTCAGACGCTGGCCAACCTGTACCTGGCGATGGAGAAGGATCTCAAGATCATTCCCGTCCTCAACAAGATCGACCTCCCGGCTGCCGATCCCGACCGCTATGCCGAGGAAATTGCGCATATCACCGGCTGTGAACCCGGCGATGTCCTGCGCGTCTCGGGTAAGACCGGCATGGGCGTCAAGGAACTGCTCGACGAAGTAATCGTGCAGATTCCCGCACCGGTCGGTGATGCCGACGGTCCGGCTCGCGCGATGATCTTCGACTCGGTCTACGACGCGTATCGCGGCGTGGTCACGTACGTGCGTGTTGTCGACGGCCGGATCCGTCCGCGCGAGAAGATCACGATGATGTCCACCGGCACCACGCACGAACTGCTCGAGGTCGGCATCATCTCGCCCGAGCCGAAGGCCAGTATCGGCCTGGGTGTCGGCGAGGTGGGCTATCTCATCACGGGTGTGAAGGACGTTCGTCAGTCGCGAGTCGGCGACACCGTCACCACCACGCGCAACGGCGCCACACAACCGCTCGTCGGCTACCGCGATCCCAAGCCGATGGTCTACTCGGGTCTGTACCCGATGGACGGCTCGGACTACCCCGTTCTGCGCGACGCTCTGGACAAGCTTCGCCTCAACGACGCGGCCCTGGCATACGAGCCCGAGACATCGGTTGCTCTGGGATTCGGTTTCCGCTGCGGCTTCCTGGGACTGCTGCATATGGAAATCACCCGTGACCGTCTCGAGCGCGAGTTCGGTCTCGAACTGATTTCCACGGCGCCCAACGTCGTGTACCGCGTCGTGATGGAAGACGGGTCCGAGGTCATCGTCACCAACCCGTCGTACTGGCCTGAAGGCAAGGTTCGTGAAGTGTACGAGCCGGTCGCCAAGTGCACCGTCATCGCGCCGAGCGAGTACGTCGGCGCCATCATGGAGCTGTGCCAGTCGCGTCGTGGTGAGCTCGGCGGCATGGACTACCTGTCGGAGACCCGCGTCGAACTGCGCTACGAATTGCCCATGGGCGAGATCATGTTCGACTTCTTCGACGCGCTCAAGTCCCGCACCAAGGGCTACGCCAGCCTCGACTACGAAGAGGCCGGCGAGCAGCAGGCAGACCTGGTGAAGGTCGATATTCTGCTGCAGGGCGAGGCCGTCGACGCGTTCTCCTCGATCGTTCACCGCTCCAACGCCGGTGCCTACGGTGGCCGGATGACATCGAAGCTGCGCGAGCTCATCCCGCGTCAGCAGTTCGAAGTTCCGATCCAGGCCGCGATCGGCGCGAAGATCATCTCGCGCGAGAACATTCGCGCAATCCGCAAGGACGTCCTTGCCAAGTGCTACGGCGGCGACATCAGCCGTAAGCGCAAGCTGCTCGAGAAGCAGAAGGAAGGCAAGAAGCGGATGAAGACCATCGGCCGCGTCGAGGTTCCGCAGGAAGCATTCGTGGCAGCACTGACATCCGAATCGGTCGGCGAGAAGCCCAAGAAGTAGGAGCGCATGATCACCACCTGGTTGTCCCGAGAATTCGGAATCGAGATCCCGGTACTCGGGGCACCCATGGGTGGGCGGGCCGGTGGCGCTCTCGCCGGCGCGGTCTCCGCTGCCGGTGGGCTGGGTCTGCTGGGGGCGGCCAGGTACAACACACCCGAGTGGATCGAGGCCGAAGCCGACGTGGCTCGCTCGATCGGCGGGAAATTCGGTGTCGGGCTCATGACGTGGTCACTGCCCGAGAACGAATTGATGCTCGACACCGCGATAGCGGTCAAACCGACCATGATCACCTTGTCGTTCGGTGATCCCGCCGCCTATGTCGGCCGCATCCACGATGCCGGGATTCCCGTTGTGTCACAGATCAATACGCTCGAAGACCTCCGCGTTGTCGAGGCCGCGGGAGTGGACGCCGTCATCGCGCAGGGCGGTGAGGCCGGCGGGCACACCGGCCGCATCGGAACTCTCCCGCTGCTGCAGGAGATCCTCGAAGCAACCTCGCTGCCGGTGCTCGCTGCGGGTGGGATCGGGACCGGGCGCGGTCTGGCCGCGGTTCTTGCTGCCGGCGCGGAGGGCGTGATGATCGGGACCGCGTTGCTCGCCAGCCCCGAAACTGTCGGCCCGGATTACGCGCGTGATCGCGTCGTCGAAGCCGGGAGTGCGGACACCGTCTACACGTCCGTGTTCGACCGAGCGCGCAGTCAGCCGTGGCCGCAGCGTTGGGGTGGCCGAGCCATCGCCAACGACTTCACGGCAGCGTGGGACGGCGTCGATGCCGATGAGGGCACTCTCGCAAAGGCGTACGACCCGTCCGATCCGAACAACGGCGTCGTGTATGCCGGAGAAGCGGTGGGACTCGTGCATGGAACTCACCCCGCCGGTGACGTGGTTCGGCGGATCGGCGCGGATGCGGAGCGCCACCTATCTGCTGTGCGCCTTTCTTGACCGCGGGCGGTTGAGAAAGGCGCACAGCAGGGGACTTACGTCGCGTTGTGCGCAGGCTGGAATGCGCCGGCTTCGGCGGCCTCCTCGGCGCGGATCACGTGCACCACGGCGTTGATCAATGCCAGGTGGGTGAACGCCTGCGGGAAGTTTCCGAGATGACGGCCGGTGTGTGCGTCGATCTCCTCGGCGTAGAGCTTGAGCGGGCTGGCAAATCCGAGTAGACGCTCACACAGGTGCTTCGCGCGCTCGAGTTCGCCGATTTCGACCAACGCCGAGACCAACCAGAACGAACAGATGGTGAATGTGCCTTCCTCGCCGCTCAATCCGTCGTCGGTGGTTTCGACGCGATAGCGCAGAACCAGGCCTTCTTCGGTGAGTTCGTCGGCGATGGCAAGCACGGTTGCCCGGATACGGGGATCGTCGGCCGGGAGGAAACGCAGGAGCGGCGCGAGAAGCAGCGACGCGTCGAGTGAATTGTGGCCGTATCGCTGGGTGAGCACACCACGAGAGTCGACGCCGTGAGCGAGGATATCCTCTTTGATCTCGTCGGCAATGGCGGACCACTGCTGCGCAAAGCTCTTCTCGCCCTGCATTTCTGCGAGCTTGGCGCCGCGGTCGAGAGCAACCCAGCACATGATCTTCGACGACGTGAAGTGTTGCGGTTCGCCGCGCACTTCCCAGATCCCGCGGTCGGGTTGACGCCAATGCTTGATGGCTTCCTCGACCTGCCGCTTGAGGAGCGGCCACAATGCTTCGGGGACACGCTCGCGGGTGCGGATGTGGAGATACACCGAGTCGAGCATGGTGCCCCAGATGTCGTGCTGTTTCTGGTCGAACGCGCCGTTGCCGATCCGTACCGGCCGGGCACCGTCGTAGCCGGACAGGTGGCTCAGTTCGGACTCCTCGAGGGTTCGCTCACCGCCGATGCCGTACATGACTTGCAACGGGTGTGGTTTCCCGTGGTCGGAACTGGAGACGTCGTAGATGAAGTTGAAGAAATCGTTGGCCTCGCGGTCCAGTCCGAGGGTGTAGAGGCCCCAGAGTGCGAAGGTGGAATCGCGAACCCACGCGTAGCGGTAGTCCCAGTTACGTTCTCCGCCAGGTGTTTCCGGGAGTGATGTCGTGGAGGCGGCAAGGAGGGCGCCGGTGGGGGCGTAGGTGAGCCCCTTGAGGGTGAGTGCGCTGCGCTGGAGGTAGGCCCGCCACGGATGGTCGGGGAACTTGCCGATGGTGACCCATTCCCGCCACGATTTTGCGGTCTGCCACATCATCTCGGCGGCTTCGTCGAAGGTCTGCGGCGACGGCAGTTCGGACCACGACAGTGCGACGAACGCGTTGTCGCCCTCGATCAACCGGGTGCGGGCACGGGCTTCGCGCCCCTCGAGTCCGAGGCGCAGATCGGTGGTGAGGCGCAGTGACGGATGATCGCCGGGCCGCGAGGAATGGCACGTGGCCGTCGCTTCCTCGTACACCTTGCCGGTGTACTCCCAGATTGCCGCCCCCCGGTGGTAATCGAAGGCCGGTTCGCAGCTCATTTCGAGTTCGACGGTGCCGCTGACGCACTTCACAGTGCGGAGCAGGATGTGTTCTGCATCCCAGTCGGTGGGTGTGCGCCGATGAGTGCTGGAACGCTTGTCGACGTTGTGCCACGGGCCGAGAACCAACGCGTCGCGCACGACCAGCCATCCCGTCTCGGTCTGCCAGGTGGTCTCGAGAATGAGCCCGCCGGGAAGGTAGCGGCGAGCTGCCGGAACGTTCTGGCCGTACGGGCCGATCCGGAAGTGCCCTGCACTGCGATCCAGGATCGCGCCGAAGACGCTCGGAGAGTCGGGACGCGGGACGCACATCCACTCCACTGATCCGTTCCGGGCGATCAAGCAGGATGTCTCGCAGTCGGACAGAAATGCGTAGTCGTCGATGGGTGGGAAGGTGCTTCGGTGGTGGCCTGCCGTGGTGGAGGGGACGGCCTGCATTACTTCGTCGTCGACACTCATTCGGACATTGTCCGGCCAGATCTGAGGCACGTCCACTCCACAGTCGTTCGGTGCCCGCGGCGGCGAACGATAGGGTGATGAGCGTGGAGCGAATTGCGGGTTGGTGGGACGGCGTGGAGCTGTGGATTGCCGGCCTTCCCTTCATCCCACAGGTCGTGTTGGTCCTTGCCGTTGTTGTTCCACTGTGTGCCGGCATCGCGATCGGTCTGGATCGTGGATTGTCAGCAGTGCTGTCGTCGCCGGTCTTCGAGTGGCTACGACGCACCCCAGCGGCAATCTCCGAGAAAACCCCCGAGAAATCTTTCAGAGAAGTCGAGGAAAACTGATGCCCCGCTCACGGGTCACTCTTGCACTGATCGCCCTGATCCTTCTTTGTATCGTGGCGTGGCTTCTCACTCGTTAGAGATTCGATTCGAGACCGCCGGAATGCTCTGCTAGAGTCCTCGACGTGTCCGAAGCAGCAGCTCCCCAGATCCGCCACCAGTTGGCGTTGATCGCTGTCGGCATGCTTGACGTCGCTGACGTCGCCTGTTGTTGATTTCCCTGTAGTTCGAATTCCTCGGTGGCGCACGTGCGCCCCGCTCGAACTCTTCTGCGCGTAGTTCGCGCCCCCGACCATGGGCATCTTAAAGCCCCGTCGGCTCTTCATGTCCGAACATTCCGATGGATTCAGCCCCAGAGGTCTCGGACTTTCACGCTGTGTCAGCCCTTTTCTGTCAGCCCTCTCGGAAGGTATCTGCAATGAAACGCCGTTCCCGCACACTCCTCACTGCTATCGCGACCATGGGGGCCGTGGTACTCACAGCGTGCAGCGGTGGCTCGAGCGATACCGTCGGCGCCGATACGGTTGCCAGCGACGGTAGCGCCGGCACGATCAACCTGTTTGCCTACGCGGTCCCGAAGCCCGGCTTCGACAAGCTGATTCCCGCCTTCCAGGAGACGGAAGACGGGAAGAACGTTGCGTTCAACCCGTCGTACGGCGCCTCCGGCGACCAGTCGCGCAAGGTGAAGGACGGCGCGGAAGCCGACTTCGTCAACTTCTCCGTCGAGCCCGACATCACTCGCCTCGTCGACGCGGGCCTGGTGGACAAGAACTGGAATCAGGACGCCTACAACGGAATTCCGTTCGGATCGGTTGTCACCATCGTGACGCGTCCCGGAAACCCGAAGGGCATCAAGGACTGGGACGACCTGCTCCAGCCCGGCCTCGAGGTTGTCACCCCGAACCCGTTCAGTTCGGGCTCGGCCAAGTGGAACCTGTTGGCGCCGTACGCGGCAAAGAGTGACGGCGGCAAGAACCCGCAGGCCGGCCTCGACTACATCACCGCGCTCGTCAACGACCACGTCAAGATCCAGCCGAAGTCGGGCCGCGAAGCATCGGAAGCCTTCTTGCAGGGCAGCGGCGACGTTCTGATCAGCTACGAGAACGAAGCACTGTTCATCGAGGGCAACGGAGATCCGGTCGAGCACGTCACCCCGCCGACGACGTTCAAGATCGAGAATCCGGTCGCTGTGTTGTCGAACAGCAAGGTTCTGGATCAGGCAACGGCGTTCAAGGATTACCTCTACACCACCGAAGGCCAGAAGCTGTGGGCCGAAGCAGGATTCCGCCCGGTTGATCCCGCGGTTGCCGCCGAGTTCACCGACAAGTTCCCGGAGCCCACGAAGCTGTGGACCATCACGGATCTGGGTGGCTGGAAGACCGTCGACTCCACACTGTTCACCAAGGACACCGGTTCCATCGCCGTAATCTACGACAACGCAACCAAGTAAGACTGCCGTGACCGACACCATTGAACGCACACCCGTGACCCGCAAACCCAAACTCGCGCGGGTCACGGGAAGCGTCGGGCCACTCGGCATCGGCGTGGCCACACTCTGGCTTTCCATCATCGTCCTGCTGCCGCTCGCGGCGCTGACCGTCACCGCTTTCGACGACGGTATCGCCGGGTTCTGGGACGCCATCACCGCACCGGTCGCGCTGGCGTCGTTGCGGGTGACGCTGTTCGCCTCGATCGTCGTGGCGTTGATCAACGTCGTGATGGGCACGATCATCGCGTGGGTGCTTGTGCGAGACGAGTTCCCGGGCAAGCGAATTGTGAACGCGATGATCGACCTGCCGTTTGCGTTGCCGACCATCGTGGCGTCGATCGTGCTGCTGTCGCTGTACGGGCCGCAGTCACCGATCGACATTCACCTCAACGCAACCCAGCCCGGCCTGATCGTCGCGCTGGCATTCGTGACGCTGCCGTTTGTCGTGCGTTCGGTGCAGCCGGTTCTGATGGAGGTCGATCGTGAAGTCGAGGAAGCGGCAGCGTCTTTGGGCGCGTCCAACTGGACGATCTTCCGTTCCGTTGTGTTGCCGACGCTGGCTCCTGCCGTGATTTCAGGAGCCGGCCTGGCGTTTGCGCGAGCGATCGGTGAGTACGGTTCCGTGGTTCTCATCGGCGGCAACATTCCGCGCGTGACGCAGGTGACGTCGCAGTACATTCAGCAGCAGATCGAAATCGATCGTCCGACCAATGCTGCTGCGGTGTCGGTGGCCTTGCTGCTCATCGCGTTCGTGACGCTGTTCGTGCTGCGTCTCTTCTCTTCTCGGGGTCAACGACGTGAGGAACGCGGCTGATGAACATTTCCACTAAATCGCGGATCGGACTGCGGTCCGTCGCGCTGCTGTACCTGTTCGTTCTTCTTGTGGTGCCGATCGGCGTGATCTTGACGCGCACGTTCGAGAACGGGATCGGCGCGTTCATCGACTCGATCACGACGCCTGCGGCGATTTCGGCACTGAATCTGTCGCTGCTCATCGTGGTGATCGTGGTACCGATCAACGTGATCTTCGGAATTGTCACCGCACTTGCCTTGGTGCGCGGGCGTTTTCCCGGTCGCGGTGTTTTGCAGTCCGTCGTCGACCTGCCGTTTGCGGTCTCGCCTGTTGTGGTCGGTGTGTCGCTGATCCTGCTGTGGGGCGCAAACGGATGGTTCGGCGGAATCGAGTCCTTGGGATTCAAGGTGATCTTCGGATTGCCTGGCATGGTGCTCGCAACCATCTTCGTCACGTTGCCGTTTGTCGTCCGTGAGGTCGAACCCGTCCTGCACGAGATCGGTGACGAGCAGGAGCAGGCCGCGGCGACGCTCGGTGCTTCGGGGTGGCAGACGTTCTGGCGCATCACGTTGCCCGCGATTCGGTGGGGCTTGACCTACGGAATCGTGTTGACCGTTGCCCGCTCTCTCGGTGAATTCGGAGCTGTCATCATGGTGTCGTCGGGCTTCCCCGGGGTATCCCAGACGTTGACCTTGCTCGTGCATTCGCGATACATCGACGATCACAACACCTTTGGTGCGTATTCGGCAGCCACTCTGCTGATGGGCATCGCCATCATTGTCCTGTTGCTGATGACGCTGCTGGACCGCAAGAGGAGCAACACATGATCACAGTGACCGGGGCGCGCAAGAACTACGGTGACTTCGCGGCGCTCGATGACGTGTCCGTCAACATCCCGTCCGGTTCCCTGACCGCACTGCTCGGGCCGAGTGGCTCTGGCAAGTCGACGCTATTGCGGTCGATCGCGGGTCTCGAGCAACTCGATTCCGGCACCATCACGATTGCGGGAAAGGACGTCACCGGCGTCTCCCCGCAGAAGCGTGACATCGGGTTCGTGTTCCAGCATTACGCCGCGTTCAAGCACATGACGGTTCGCGACAACGTCGCGTTCGGTCTCAAGATCCGTAAGCGTCCGAAGCCGGAGATCGAGAAGAAAGTCAACGAACTTCTGGAGATCGTCGGCCTCGACGGCTTCCAGCATCGTTATCCGGCACAGCTTTCCGGTGGTCAGCGTCAGCGGATGGCATTGGCGCGTGCCCTTGCCGTCGATCCGCAGGTGCTGCTGCTCGACGAGCCTTTTGGCGCGCTGGACGCGAAAGTTCGCGCAGACCTGCGCACATGGCTCCGCCGGTTGCACGACGAAGTGCATGTCACGACGGTTCTGGTCACCCACGACCAGGAAGAAGCCCTCGATGTCGCGGATCGCATCGCTGTGCTGAACAAGGGACGGATCGAGCAGATCGGTGAACCTGCCGACCTCTACGATCGTCCGGCCAACGATTTTGTGATGTCCTTCCTCGGATCTGTCGCCAAGCTCAACGGCCAGTTGGTACGCCCGCACGACATCCGGCTCGGCCGCGACCCCAGCATGGCTCTCGCTCAGGAAGCCGGAACCGCAGAATCGCTCGGCGTCACCCGGGCAACAGTCGAACGTGTGGTGTACCTGGGCTTCGAGGTTCGTGTGGACCTGCGCAACGAAGCGACGGGGGAGCTGTTCTCAGCTCAGGTCACGCGCGGAGACAGTGCTGCCCTGCATTTGGAAGCCGGCGAGACGGTGTACGCCCGTGCGACTCGGGTTCCGGACCTTCCGGAAGAGCCGGTGGACTCTCCGACGGTTGTGAGCCTCGTCGGCCAGGTGTGACGCGGTTTCTCACCCCTCGCGGCACACCATCACCGGGCACTGGGCGTGGTGAATGAGGCTCTGACTGGTGGATCCCACGATCGAGGCCATGAACGGGCTTCGACCGTGGCTTCCCACGACAACAAGTTGAGCCTCGGCTGAATGTTCGAGAAGCGCCTTCATCGGCCCACTTCTCTGCACGCTGCGAGTGACCTCGACCTCGGGGTACTTCTCGGTCCAGCCGGCGAGGCATTCGGAGAGCAGCGCGTTCTCGTGCTCCTCGTACGGACCCCAATCGGTGAACCGCCGCGCTTCCGAGTAGCCCCCGAGCGAGGCGTGTTCGTTCCAGGTGTGGACGGCAACGAGGGGCACACCGAGAAACGCCGCAAACTCGAAGGCGTGGCCGGTGGCGAGTTCGCTGAGTTTGCTGCCGTCGATACCGACGACGATGGGCCTGGTGTCGGTGGTGGCGTGGTCGCTGCTGCCGCGGAAGACGGTCACCGGGCAATGGGCGCGGTTCACCACTCTGATCGTGTCGGATCCCAGAAACACCGACTGCATCTCGGTGGTTCCGGCTTGTCCGAGCGAGAGGATTCGTGCGGTTTTCGAGAGTTCGACGAGCGCGGCCGCCGTGGTACCGGAGACGAATACACGCTCGATGGTGACGTCGGTGTGGTCGTCACGAATGGCGTTCTCGGCCTCCTCGACCAACTTCGCACCTTCGGTACGGACGTGACGATCGAACATCTCTTCGTCGGTCACGGCGCCGCCTTCGCTGAAATCCGGTTGTCCGCGCAGCACATGTGTCAGGCGTAGGGGCTCGTCGAATTTCCGGGCCGCAGACGCCGCCCATCGCGCAGCGTTCACCGCACCGGGGGAGCCGTCGATTCCGGCCACGATTCCGTGTCGAACAGATGCACTGGTCATGGGAGTCTCCTCGCGTCGCCTCCTTCCAGTGTGTCCCTGCTCGCCTCGGGTTCGCTACACGGAAGCCTTTGCCCGCCGGGCAAGCACGTCGGTGGAGACCGGGGGCAGCGATCGACGTGGCCGCAATGACAGCAGGGCAGTGATGAATCCGTTACCGAGAAGTGTCATGTCGACGTTTTTCAGAACGGTTCTGCGCATCAGGGCGAGGATCGCTGCGACGCCTGTGACGGCCATCCACATGGGAAGCGGGTAGAGCGTGAGACGTTCACCGAGTCCGAAGGTGAGGGTTCGGCCGAGGAGAAGGACAGCACCGACGAGTCCTGTTGCCGCGCACAGGCCTGACCACACTGCGATCCACCGCTGGTGGTTCCAGAACGCGACGGCGAGAAGCACGAGGACGGCGTGGCGGGCGACAAATCCGGGCAGGACTGCAGTCCAGTGAACGAAGGTGCCGTCGTTGGCGGGGAACATTCCGGTGGCAGCGGTACTCAAGGCCACGACGACTGCCAGTCCCAGTATCCATTTCTTCGTGCGACCGTCCGGAATGTACTTGTGCAGCAACGCTGCTCCGAGAATGGTGAGGGCGCCGAGGACCATGAACGCGGCATTCATCACGTCGTGTAGCGGTGAACACGAATCGGTGCTGCAGGTTGTGACGCCCAGCGAACTGATGGAATCACGCGCAAAACTGTAGGGAGTCTTCCAGGCGCCGGCTGTGAGGATCTCGACCAGTAGATACAGGACGGACAGGACCCAGGCGACGCCGGCGGTGCCGAGACGGAAATTGTGAGTGATCGTCTTGCTCCCAACTGGTTGGTGGAACCAACAGTACGGTAACAATCTGATAACGGCCTGTGAAATTGCTCAGGCGGAGCGAATCAACCGGCCGGGAAGAGTTTCAGCAGCGGCGTTGTATCGGTCGATCATCGTCTCGATCAGCAGGGCGTGGGCACCGATGGTGTCTGCAAAAACCGTGCCGTCGAAAGCGGTAGTTGCGGCAGCACTGAGGCGATCGGTCAGAAGGCCGGGTGCAAGAAACCATGGCGCAACAACTATGCGGTTGGCGCCGCCTTCGCGGAGTGCGGAAATTGCGGCCCCCACGCTGGGCTGCGCCGAGGTGGCAAAACAGACTCGAACACCGGACCACTTCGTTCCGGTAGCGAGGGCGCCGGGAATCTCGGCAGTTGCGGAGTTGGCTTCCGCGTCGGACGAGCCGACCGCGGCAACCGCTACACCCACCGACGGATCGTCGGGATGCGCACCGGCTTCGAGAATTCGCTCCCGCAGCGCCTCGATCAATCGATCGTCACGACCCAGTACCTCGGCTTGGGTCACGGTCAACTGCGGGTGGCGCAGTGTGGCCGCTGCGAGGAGTCCGGGCAGGTCGACGCGGGCGTGGAAAGCGTGGCCCAGCAACATCGGAACAACAACGGCGTGAGTGTGGCCGTCGTGTGCAACACCGTCAAGGACCTGATCGATGGACGGCGCATTGAGATCGAGAAACGCCAGCCGGACATCGAGACCTGGCTGGGCTTCACGAAGAGCCGCCACGGCAGCCGTGATCGCCCGAGCGGAACGGGGATCACGGCTTCCGTGTGCAACAGCAATGAGCGGAACCATCTTCTTAGACGCGCTCGCCCAATTCGACAGCGGAAATGACGTCGCCGACCAGGCCGGCTGCGAGAGTGTTTCCACCAGCGGGATCGATCAACAGAAAGCTGCCCGTGTGGCGGTTGACGGCGTAGTCGTCGGCCACGATCGGCTCGGCTACCCGGATCGAGATCTTGCCGATCTCGTTGAGCTCGAGTGTTTCCGGGCCCTGATCCGTGGTGAGATCCTGCTCGTTGAAGCGCTCCACCAAGCTGCCGACGATGGCCTGCGTCGTGCGCGTGCCGTGCTTGAGCAGCAAGCGTGCACCGGGGCGAAGCGGCTTCTCGGCCAGCCAGCAGACGGTGGCGTCGAATTCGCCGATGGGCTCGGGTGCGTCCGACGGCGACGCGATGGTGTCGCCGCGGGAGACGTCGACGTCGTCGGCCAGGATCAGCGTGACGCTGCGCCCGGCGTGAGCGACATCCAGTTCACCGTCGGCGGTGTCGATCCGGACGACGGTGGTGCGCGTACCCGAAGGCAGGATCACCACTTCGTCTCCTGGCACGACGGAACCGGCAGCAACCTGGCCGGCATATCCGCGGTAGTCGAGGAACTCCGCGGTGCGCGGGCGGATCACGTACTGAACCGGGAATCGCAGGCCGACGCGGTGCGGCTCGGCGTCGACCGGAATCGACTCGAGGTGCTCGATCAGCGTGGGGCCGGTGTAGTACGGGGTCTTGTCCGAGCGGATGGCGACGTTGTCGCCGTGCAGAGCCGACACCGGGATCTCGACGACGTCTTCGCTTGCCCAGCCCAGTGAGCTGGTGAGTTCGTTGAACTCTGCGGAGATCGAGGTGAAGACCTCTTCGGGGTTCTCGACGAGGTCGATCTTGTTCACGGCGAGAACGAGCTTCGGGACACCGAGCAAGGCGAGAACCGCTGCGTGCCTACGAGTCTGCGCGATGACACCCTTGCGGGCATCGACCAGCAGGATCACGAGCTGAGCCGTCGACGCTCCGGAGACCGTGTTGCGGGTGTACTGCACGTGGCCCGGTGTATCGGCCAGCACGAACGTGCGCTTGGGGGTCGCGAAGTAGCGGTACGCCACGTCGATCGTGATGCCCTGCTCACGCTCGGCGCGCAGACCGTCGACCAAGAGCGAGAGGTCAGGGGTATCGAGGCCGCGGTCCACCGACGCGCGGGTCACGGCGTCGATCTGGTCGGCGAGAACGGATTTGGTGTCGTACAACAGGCGGCCCACGAGGGTGGACTTTCCGTCATCGACGCTGCCGGCAGTTGCCAGTCTCAGCAAGTCGCTCATGATCAGAAATAGCCCTCTCGCTTGCGGTCTTCCATGGCCGCTTCGGAAACTCGGTCGTCGCCGCGGGTCGCGCCGCGCTCGGTCAAACGTGATGCCGCAACCTCGGCCAGGATGGCTTCATTGTCGGCTGCATCGGAGAGAACAGCACCGGTGGTCGAACCGTCGCCGACGGTGCGGTAACGCACCGAAAGGGTCTGCAGCTCTTCGCCTTCGGCCGGTCCGCCCCAGACGCCGGGGGTCATCCACATGCCGTCGCGCTGGTACACCGGACGCTGGTGGGCGTAGTAGATGCTGGCGAGTTCGACGTTGTCGCGGGCGATGTAACGCCAGATATCGAGCTCGGTGAAGTTGCTGAGCGGGAAGACGCGGACCTGCTCGCCGGGGGAGTGGCGACCGTTGTACAGGTTCCACAGTTCCGGGCGCTGCTTCTTGGGATCCCACTGGCCGAAAGCGTTGCGCAAGGAGAAGATTCGCTCCTTGGCGCGGGCCCGCTCTTCGTCGCGGCGAGCGCCACCGAAGACGGCGTCGAAGCGGTTCTCGGAGATCGCGTCCAGCAACGGAACGGTCTGCAGCGGGTTGCGGATACCGTCGGGACGCTCGGTGAGGCGACCGTCCGCGATGTACTCCTCGACGCTGGCCACGTGCAGGCGCAGGTTGTACTTCGCCACGACGTGGTCACGGAAGTCGAGGACTTCCTGCAGGTTGTGGCCGGTGTCGACGTGCAGCAGCGTGAATGGCAGCGGTGCAGGCCAGAAGGCCTTGATCGCCAGGTGCAGAAGCACCGTGGAGTCCTTGCCGCCCGAGAACAGGATGACCGGGCGTTCGAACTCGCCGGCCACCTCTCGGAAGATGTGGATCGCTTCGGACTCGAGGGCGTCGAGAGTATCGAACTGTGTGCCGTCGAGCTGAGGACGTGAAAGTGTCAAGTCAACTGTCATGATGCGTGCAACCCGCATTCTGTCTTGGAGGCACCGGCCCAACGACCGCTACGCGGATCGCTGCCGGGGGCTGGCTTGCTGGTGCAGGGCGCGCAGCCGATGGATGGATAGCCCTCGTCGACAAGCGGATTGACGAGGATGGAATGGGTGTCGATGTAGTTCTGCATCTCCTCGTCCGACCACGGAGCGATCGGATTGATCTTGACGAGTCCGAAGCCCTCGTCGAAGGAGATCAGCGGAGCGTTGGCGCGAGTAGGAGCTTCGACGCGGCGGATGCCGGTAACCCAGGCGCTGTAGCCGGACAACGTCTGCTTGAGCGGCGCGACCTTGCGAAGTGCGCAGCAACGGTTGGGATCGCGGGCGAAGAGGTCCTTGCCCTCCGCGATGTCCTGCTCACCGACGCTTGCCAATGCGCGAGCGTTGATGACGTTGACGCCGTACACCTGCTCGACAGCGTCACGCGTGCCGATGGTCTCGGGGAAGTGGTAGCCGGTGTCGAGGAAAAGTACGTCGACGCCCGGATGTACCTGTGCGGCAAGGTGAACCAGCACTCCATCCTGCATATTCGATGCAACGATGTACGAGTCGCCGAACGTGTCCTCGGTCCACTGCAACAGTTCCTGCGCGCTGGCTCCGTCGAGTTCTACGGCACCGCGTTCGGCGATCGCCCGAAGCTCGTCGACGGTTGCTCGCGAAATGTCCACTGTCATCGCAAATCTCCTTCGTCTGCTCGCACTGCCCATTCGGCGAACCGCTCACCTTCGTTGCGGTTCTTCGCGAACTGACGTACGACGCGGTCGATGTAGTCACCCATCTCGACGCTGGTGACCTTGTGCTGGCGCAGCTTGCGTCCGAAGGCGCTGTCGAATCCGAGGCTGCCTCCCAGGTGAACCTGGAAACCCTCCACTTGATTCCCGTCACCGTCGTCGACGAGCTGGCCCTTGAAGCCGATGTCCGCGACCTGCGAGCGGGCGCACGAGTTGGGGCAGCCGTTGATGTTGATGGTGATCGGCACGTCGAGCTGGCTGTTGATGTCGGCCAGACGTTCTTCGAGTTCCGGAACGAGAACCTGCGAGCGCTTGCGGGTCTCGGCAAACGAGAGCTTGCAGAACTCGATGCCGGAGCAGGCCATGAGGTTCTTGCGCCAGTGCGACGGACGGGCGGGAAGGCCCAGTGCGTCGAGGTCGGCGATCAGCGGCTCGAGGGTGTTGTCTGCAACGTCGAGAATGATGAGCTTCTGGTACGGGGTGAAGCGGATCCGGTCGCTGCCGGCCTTCTCTGCCGCGTCGGCGACCTGCGCCAGGATATCGCCGGACACGCGGCCGGCGATCGGCGCGAAACCGACTGCATTGAGGCCGTTTCGGGTCTTCTGGATGCCGACGTGATCGATCGGGCGCGTGGGCTTCTCCGGTGCGGGACCGTCGATGAGCGGACGCTTGAGGTACTCGGTCTCGAGAACTTCGCGGAACTTCTCGATGCCCCAGTCCTTGATGAGGAACTTGAGCCGGGCCTTCGCGCGCAGACGACGGTAGCCGTAGTCGCGGAAGATCGAGACAACACCTTCCCAGACGTCGGGAACCTCGTCGAGCGGAATCCAGGCGCCGACGCGTTGCGCGAGCATCGGGTTGGTGGACAGTCCGCCGCCGACCCAGAGGTCGAGGCCCGGGCCGTGCTCGGGGTGGTTCACGCCGATGAAGGCGATGTCGTTGATCTCGTGAACAACATCCTGCTGACCGGAGATGGCGGTCTTGAACTTGCGGGGCAGGTTGGAGTACTTGGGGTCGCCGATGTAGCGGCGCACGATCTCGTCGATCGCCGGAGTGGGATCGAGGACCTCGTCGAACGATTCGCCGGCCAGGGGAGAACCGAGGACAACGCGGGGGCAGTCACCGCAGGCTTCGGTGGTCTTGAGTCCGACGTCTTCGAGACGCTTCCAGATCTCCGGGACGTTCTCGATCTCGATCCAGTGGAACTGAACGTTCTCACGGTCGGAGAGGTCTGCGGTGTTGCGGCCGAACTCCTTCGAGATACCGGCGATGGTGCGCAGTTGCTCGACGTTGAGAGCGCCGGCGTCGCAGCGCACTCGCATCATGAAGTACTTGGCCTCGAGGAGATCGAGGTTCTCGTCGCCGGTGAAGGTGCCGTCGTATCCCTGTTCACGCTGGGTGTAGAGGCCCCACCACCGCATGCGGCCGCGCAGGTCGCTCTTGTCGATGCTGTCGAAACCCTGCTTCGAGTAGATGTTCTCGATGCGCGCGCGCACGTTGAGCGGGTTGTCGTCCTTCTTGGCCTGCTCGTTTGCGTTGAGCGGCTCGCGGTATCCGAGGGCCCACTGACCTTCGGCGCGCTGCTTCGTGGGGCGAGCAGCGCGAGCGGGCCGTGCCTCGGCGGGCGCTGCCGAATCGGCAGTCGGGGCGGCGTCGGTTGTCGACGTCATCGATGAACTCCTGGATCTTCGGCGGTGTTGATCAGGCACGAGGCACGCAAACGCTGCAGCATTGTGACTCTGTCCGATCGGGGTGCACCGGACCGTGTCGAGTGAGGGGGCTGTCCTCGGGCTCGAAAGGCTTGCGGCCGGCAGATGTGCTCACCAAGCAGGCAGCGGAAACGCTGAAGGCTGGGGAAACAGGTGGAGATGAGCGGGGAAGGCTTGTTGATCAGTTGAAGATCAACAGCAACAGCAGTGCAGACACGTGGAACTGCACACGCGCTTGAAGTCGACGTGGCGACGCGCCACAAGTCGTACTCCTGGTCCGGTCATGCGGACCATTGTGCCACGTCAACTCGATAATTCCGACTCGGGGACCTATTTCCACGAAAAATGGGGGAAATAGCGTGCTCAGGGGACTTGGTGGTCCGGCCAGGT
Organism: Rhodococcus sp. AD45-ID; assembly: GCF_003023755.1. Lineage (NCBI taxonomy): Bacteria > Bacillati > Actinomycetota > Actinomycetes > Mycobacteriales > Nocardiaceae > Rhodococcus > Rhodococcus sp. AD45-ID. Next base: position 379,949 of record NZ_PYHL01000002.1, read on the forward strand.
CGGCGAATAGGTCGGCACGCGCGATGCTGGGAGACTGGTGGAGTGAATGTCACCGCTACAACCCCCTTCGTGTTGCCCGCTCGCTCGCTCGAGGGCGTCGGGACGCGGCCGTTCGGGATCTATGTCCATGTCCCGTTCTGTGCGACGCGATGTGGCTACTGCGACTTCAACACGTACACCGCGGGCGAGTTGGGGACCTCGGCGTCGCCGCAGTCCTGGCTTGAAGGGCTCAAACGCGAACTCGACCTCGCGGCGCAGATGACCGGAGCACTGGCGGCCGAGACGGTGTTTGTCGGTGGCGGAACCCCGTCGCTGCTGGGCGGCGACGGTCTGTCCGAGGTGCTCGAGGCAGTACGGAGCAGTTTCGGTCTGGCTCCCGGCGCCGAGGTCACGACGGAATCGAATCCCGAATCGACGTCGCCGGAGTTTTTCGACGCCCTGCGCAGCGCCGGTTTCACGCGAATTTCTCTCGGTATGCAGTCGGCGGCCCAGCATGTGCTCAAGATCCTGGACCGCACGCACACACCGGGCCGGGCAGTAGCGGCCGCAAAAGAGGCGCGCGCGGCAGGGTTTGCGCACGTGAACCTCGACTTGATCTACGGAACGCCGGGGGAGCGGGATATTGATCTCGATGCTTCCTTGGATGCAGTTCTTTCCGCCGACGTCGATCACGTCTCGGCCTATGCGCTGATCGTGGAGGACGGCACTGCGATGGCACGCAAGGTTCGCCGTGGTGAATTGCCCGCGCCCGACGACGATGTGTTGGCGTCGCGGTACGAACGGATCGACGCGCGGCTGTCCGAGGCTGGATTGTCCTGGTACGAGGTCTCCAATTGGGCGAAGACGGAAACAGTCGAATCCGGGGATACCCGTTGCCGTCACAACCTCGGTTACTGGGACGGCGGCGACTGGTGGGGTGCCGGTCCCGGCGCGCACAGTCACGTCGGCGGAGTGCGGTGGTGGAACGTCAAGCACCCGGCGCGCTACGCGGAGCAACTCGCACAGGGTGAACTGCCCGTCGGTGGCAGTGAGGAACTGTCCGCCGACGACATTCACATGGAGCGGGTGATGCTGACCGCACGGTTGCGCACCGGCCTGCCGTTATCGGAATTAACTGTGTCCGAACGTGATTCGGCCGATCAGGTTGTTGTCGACGGTTTGGCGATCGTCGACGACGGCCATCTGATCCTGACCGATCGTGGTCGGCTACTTGCCGACGCCGTCATCCGCACGGTACTGACCTGAGCGGCTACTTCGGGTAGGTGTTCGTTACCTGAGTGAAGTTGTCGTCTCCCCACGAGACGATGGTGCCGTCGGCTTTCAGGGCTGATGAATGGTTCGCGCCGGCACTGACGGCGGTGAAGCCGCTACCCCTGGGCGTATTCGTGACCTGCTTGTCGTTGTCCCAGCCCCACGAGGTGATGGTGCCGTCGAATTTCAGTGCCACGCAATGGTGTGCGCCGGCGGCGACCGCAGTAAAACCGCTGCCCCGAGGAGAGCCGGTGACCACCCGGTGGCTGTCGCCTCCCCAGGAGACGACGGTGCCGTCGGATTTCAATGCCACCGAGTGGTAGTTGCCGGCGGCGATGGCAGTGAAGCCGTTTCCAGTGGGGGTGTTCGTGACCTGGTTGAAGCCGTCGTCTCCCCACGAGACGATGGTGCCGTCGGCATTGAGCGCCACCGAATGGCTGTCTCCGGCGGCGATGGCGGTAAACCCGCTGCCGGTAGGTGTGTTCGTGACCTGTTTGTAGGTGTCCCAGCCCCAGGATGTGATGGTGCCGTCGGATTTCAGTGCCGCCGAATGGTAGGTGCCGGTGGCGATGGCGGTGAAGCCGCTACCGGTGGGGGTGTTCGTGACCAGCTTGGAGCCGTCGTTTCCCCAAGATGTGATGGTGCCGTCGGATTTCAGCGCCAGCGAATGGCTGCCGCCTTCGGCGTAGGCGGTGAAGCCACTACCTCGAGGGGTCTTTGCGGCGAGGGCGGAGCCGTCCCATCCCCAGGAGGCCACGTTTCCGAGTGGTTCGACCGGCATGTCATCTGGTCCGGCCGCAGCGATTGTCACAGCAGCAAGAGTGAGCACACCTCCAGTCAATACGACGGCGAGACCCTGTAAACGACTGACAGGGCGTAATCGGCGCCGGTGAACCATGGCTGTGCCTCTCTGCGGCAAAATCCCGCACAGGGGCGGTGTGGCACCGTCGGTAACCACTGAGCAAAGATAACGGACAGTTGGGTCAAAAGCACGCATTATTTAGGGCCATTTTTGGCCACTATGTGCGTGTGGACGAAACTGGCCACTGCGATGTGGTGGTGGGGGCTCAATTATTCGGGGCGATGCCGAACAGTAGTGCGTCGATTCCGGCTTCGAATGCCGTGTTGTTGTCTATCGATTCTGTTGTGGGTGCTGATTCTGTTGTGGGTGTGCTGATATCGGTGCTCGCATACAGTGCCGCCAGGTGCGGATAGTCGCCGTGGGCGAGTAGTGCGCCGATGTGTTCGGCCCCGCTGTTGGCAGAGGAGCGGGCGGACATTCCCGCAGATTCTTGCGCTGCGAAGCTGGTAACCCAGCCTGTGAGTAGTGCGATTCCGGTCATCGTCGCTGGTGCGCTCAGGCCGGTCGGTGACAGCGCGCCGACCATCTGGTCGAGGTAGCGCATCGACTGCGGGCCGAGGCCGGTCGGCTGGATCTGACTGAGCCAAGGGTGTCGGCGGTGAATCGCCCGCGACTGCACGGCGATGGCGAGGACGTCGGTGCGCACGTCTCCGGTCAGTGGCGGGTAGTCGTATTCGGCCCCGACGGAGTCGGCCATGAGTGCCATCAGGTCGTCCTTGCCGTTGACGTACCGGTACAACGACGCGGCGGCCGTGCCCAGTTCTTGTGCGACACCGCGCATCGACACTGCGCGGAGCCCCTGGTCGTCGGCGATTCGGACGCAGGTGTCGGCAAGTTGTTCCAGCGTGTAAGCCGGGCGGGGTCCTCGTTTGGTGTCCTCGCCTCGCAGCCACAGCGAGGCCGGTGGTCCGGCGTTGGTCATAGCACCAAGCATGCCCCACTTCAGTAGTTGCGAACACTGTTCGCAGTTGTCTATTCTCTAATTGCGAACAGTGTTCCCAATTGAGGAGGTAGACATGCCGGCTATCGAAGCGGAATCACTCACCAGGTGTTACGGGAAACGCACGGTGGTCGACGGTGTGAATCTGAGCGTCCCCGCGGGGACTGTTCATGCGTTGCTCGGACCGAACGGTTCCGGCAAGACGACGATCGTGCGGATGCTTGCCACGCTGTTGCGGCCCAGTGCGGGCAGCGCTCGTGTTCTCGGTTTCGACACAGTCCTGGCCGCCGCGCAGGTGAAGAAGAACATCGGACTGGTCGGACAATTTCATGCCGTGGATCCTCGTCTGACCGGCGCCGAGAATCTCGCTATGTTTGCTCGGCTCAATGGATATGCGGCTAAGGCTGCGCGTCTGCATGTGGGGGAACTACTAGAAAGATTTGAACTCCTCGATGCTGCCGACCGGCAGGTGCAGACGTATTCCGGCGGCATGCGAAGGCGACTCGACATCGTCGCGGGAATGGTGGTGCGCCCGGCCGTTCTGTTCCTCGACGAACCGACGACGGGTCTCGATCCCCGAAGCCGACACGAAATCTACGAATACGTACGAAGTTTCGTGAACGACGGTACGACCGTCGTACTGACCACCCAATACCTCGACGAGGCCGACAAGCTGGCGGACAGCGTCACCATCATCGACGCCGGAAAAGTAGTTGCTGCCGGAACCCCGGACGGGATCGTCGAGGCTGTGGGAACAGGTCTCGACGTGGTGATCGCCGACGGGCACCGATGTGGTGAGGTCGCTGAGATTGTCGGGCGATTCGGCGGCCGGCCAGGTGCTTCTCACGATTCGGCGACGGAACTGTCCTTTGCCTTCGGCGGGCAGTCGATCGCGCTGCTGCCGATACTGCGGGCGCTCGACGACGCCGGAATTGCCGTGCAGGACATCGGGCGTCGCCGGGCAACACTCGACGACGCTTTCCTGGCCCTCACCGGCCACACCAGCGAGAGGATTTCCGCATGACCACGCCCACTCGAAGTGCCGTCTCGGCGTTCACCGGCACCCGAATCCTGTTCATGCGGATCGTTGCGGTGTATCGCCACGCGCCCGCACTGGTTGCAGTGACTCTTGCTGCGCCCCTTGGCATGATGCTGTTGTTCGGTTTCGTTTTCGGTGGTGCGCTGTCCGGTGGCGCCGACGGGGCCGCGTATCGGTCGTACCTCACTCCGGGTGTACTTGTCCTTGTTGCGTCGATGGGCTTGGTGGTCACCGCTTCGACAGTGAATGCCGATCTGCACAGCGGCCTGACCGACCGACTTCGCGCATTGCCCATCCATCCTGTTGCTATGCCTGCGGGTCTGGCACTGGCGGAAACCGTCACCGGCGCAGTGGCTTTGGTCGCTATGGCGGGAGTCGGGTATCTGTCGGGATGGCGGATCGACGCGTCGGCCACAGACGTGGCGCTTGCGATCGTGCTGCTCGTCGCATTCCGGTGGGCACTCGCCTGGCTCGGGATCGTGCTCGGCAGTGCCATCCGGGACGAGCAGATGCTCCAACAGCTCGCCCCGCTGATCTTCGGGACGATCATGCTCTCGAACGTCTTTGTCCCCACCGAGACCATGCCGAGTGTTGTTGCAACGGTGGCTGAGTGGAATCCCGTCAGTGCGGTGGTCGCGGCGCTGCGTGAGCTGTTCGGTTCGGGTACCAGTGTTGCGCCCGATGCATCGTGGCCCATGCAGCATCCCGTTGCCGCGGCGTTCGGGTGGACTGCGGTGCTGCTAGCGGTCGCGATCCCGATTGCAGTGCGACGCTACTCGTCATCGCAGTAACCGCGCTGTCGCAGTAACCTCACCTGCGTGGCCCTCATACACAGTGCGCAATTGAATCCGTCGAAGATCGAACTGCTCAGGGCTTGGGTGCCGGGGCAACCGTGGGTCGGATCCGCCGATACCTCGAGCCTCGAGCACATCGACGCGTACCGCTTCGATGATCCGGACGGCGAGGTCGGCATCGAGACGCATCTGCTCCGCACTGCCGACGGAGCGGTTCTCCAGATCCCGCTCACGTATCGAGGTGCTCCACTCGCCGGGGCGGAAGCCTTCCTGGTCTCCACCATGGACCATTCCGTCCTGGGGCAGCGCTGGGTGTACGACGCGTGCTGCGATCCGGTGTACGTCCGCGCACTGGCAACGACCATCGTCACCGGAGGAACCGAAGCGGCGCTGGAGTTCGCTGACCCCGGCAATGCCCGTGAGGTCACAACACATGTGTTGGGTAGCGGGTCCGGAGACGTTCCGTCGATCGGGGCGGTGAACTGCTCCACCGCGGGTTCGGCAACAACGATGGGTTCGGCAACAACGATCACATCCGGGACGTTGGAACTGACGGTGTTCAGAGTGATCGACGCCGGCGCTGAATTGGGCGAACTCACCCTGGCCGGAACGTGGCCCGGCCAGGCTGAGCGCGCCTTGCTCGCGTGGCTGCAGATCGGTTAGTGCGAACCTTCGATGATTCCGGGCATCGCGTCGTAGTCGAAGACTCGCGCATGGAGAACGACACGATTCCGCAGTGCTGAACGCACCGCCCGGTGCAGGCCGTCTTCGAGGTACAAGGTGCCCTTCCACTGGACGGCGTGTGGGAAGAGATCGCCGTAGAACGTGGAATCCTCCGACAGAAGGCGGTCAAGCTCGAGGACCTTGGTGGTGGTCACGATCTCGTCGAGCCGGACCTGACGCGGCGGAAATTTGGACCAGTCACGAAGGGACAGTCCGTGGTCGGGATACGGCTTGCCGTCCATCACGCCCTTGAAAATCATGACTCCACAGTAAGGCCACCACCCGAGACTGGCGCTCGGGCGATTAGACTGCCAGTTGAGATCAGTGCACACAGCGCGCGGGAAACGGAGGTCGCAACGATGTCGAGTACCGACGACAGGCGATTCGAGGTTCTGCGCGCAATTGTCGCGGACTACGTTTCCACGCAGGATCCGGTCGGATCGAAGGCTCTGGTCGAGCGTCACAACCTTGGTGTGTCGAGTGCCACCGTGCGCAACGACATGGCGTTTCTCGAAGCCGAGGGCTACATCGCCCAACCCCACACCAGTTCTGGGCGCGTGCCGACAGACAAGGGATACCGTGAGTTCGTCGACCGCATAGCCGACGTCAAACCGCTGTCCGGGCCCGAGCGCCGCGCCATTCTGGAATTTCTGGAATCCGGCGTCGACCTCGACGACGTGCTGCGACGCGGTGTGCGTCTGCTGGCTCAATTGACCCGGCAGGTAGCCGTAGTTCAGTACCCGACACTCTCGGCGTCGTCGGTCCGTCATCTCGAAGTGGTGGCGTTGACCCCGGCGAGGTTGCTTCTCGTTCTCATCACCGACTCCGGGCGCGTCGATCAGCGCATCGTCGAGTTGGGTGACGTTCTGGTGGACGAGGATCTGTCCAGGTTGCGTGCACTGCTGGGCGGCGCGCTGGAAGGCAAGCGCCTGGCAGCAGCGTCCATCGCCGTCTCCGAACTGGCCGACGAGGCTCCCGACGATCTGCGCGACGCCGTTGTCCGGTCCGCGACGATCCTGGTCGAGACGCTGGTCGAGCATCCCGAGGAGCGTCTTGTCCTCGGTGGAACGGCCAACCTGACGCGCAACGCATCCGACTTCTCCGGCCTGGCCGGATTCCCAGGCTCGTTGCGGGCGGTTCTCGAAGCGCTCGAAGAGCAGGTGGTGGTGCTGAAACTGCTGGCATCGACCCAGAACGCCGGGATGGTCACTGTCCGGATCGGTGAAGAAACTCAGGTCGAGCAAATGCGCGGGACCTCCGTGATTTCGACGGGCTACGGTGCGGCCGGTACCGTTTTCGGTGGTGTCGGTGTGCTCGGTCCCACTCGGATGGACTATCCGGGAACAATTGCATCGGTTGCCGCCGTTGCCAGATACATCGGCGAAGTCCTCTCCGAACGATGACGTGCGTCGCCGCAGGCCGACGTTCCTCTTCGTGAGGTACGAGGAAAACTAGAAGTAAGAGAAGGACGAGAGAAAAAACGTGGCACGGGATTACTACGGATTGCTCGGCGTCGACAAGAACGCGACCGATCAGGAACTCAAGCGCGCATACCGCAAGCTGGCTCGCGAACTGCACCCTGACGTCAACCCGGACGAGGCAGCGCAGGCCCAGTTCAAGGAGATCTCGACGGCGTACGAGGTTCTCACCGATCCGGAGAAGCGTCGCATCGTGGACCTCGGCGGCGATCCCCTCGAATCCGGTGGGGGCGGCGGTGGCGGCTTCGGCGGTGGATTCGGTGGCGGCGGCCTCGGTGACGTCTTCGAAGCGTTCTTCGGTGGCGGCGGTGGCGCAGGCCGTGGACCTCGCGGACGCGTGCAACCCGGTGCTGATTCCCTGCTGCGCACCAAACTGACTCTCGAAGAATGTGCGACGGGCGTCAGCAAGCACGTCACCGTCGAGACCGCGATTCTGTGTGACAGCTGTACGGGCGCCGGCACGAACGGTGATTCCAAGCCTGTCCGTTGCGAGACGTGTAACGGCGCCGGTGAAGTGCAGTCTGTCCAGCGTTCGTTCCTCGGCCAGGTCATGACGTCGCGTCCGTGCCCCACGTGCCGCGGCGCCGGTGAGACTATTCCCGATCCGTGCCACAAGTGTGGTGGCGACGGCCGCGTGCGCGCGAAGCGCGACATCACCGTGAAGGTTCCGGCGGGTGTTGCAGGCGGCATGCGTATCCGTTTGACCGCGCAGGGTGAGGTCGGCCCCGGCGGTGGACATCCCGGCGACCTGTACGTCGAGATCGTCGAGCAGCAGCATGAGGTCTTCGTCCGCGACGGCGAAGATCTGCACTGCACCATTCGTGTCCCCATGGTCGATGCGGCGCTGGGTACGACGGTCACCGTTGACACCATCATCGACGGCCCCAAGGAAATCGTCATCGAGCCGGGAACTCAGCCCGGTCACGTCGCCGTTGTTCGCGGACACGGTATGCCGAAGTTGCGGTCCGGTACGCGCGGCGATCTCCACGCTCACCTCGAAGTGGTTATCCCGAGCCGCCTCGACAACAAGCAGTCCAAGTTGCTCAAGGAATTCAAGTTGCTCCGCGATCGTGACGAGGCCGAAGTTGTCTCCACCGGGTCGCAGAACAGTGGCGGGTTGTTCTCGCGTCTTCGCGAAGCATTCAGCGGCCGCTGACAGTGGCTGCGACGGTCTTTTTCCTCGACCCCGTTCCGGGCGTCGGTGAGACTGCGGTTCTGGACGGTCCGGAGGGTCGCCATGCGGCGACCGTCCGCCGGATCGGTGTCGGTGAGCGCCTTGTACTGGCTGACGGCCGTGGCCGCGTCGCCGACGCCGAGGTGACCGCAGCCGGGAAAGACCGCTTGGAACTTCTGGTCAGTGACGTACAGGTACTCGAGCAACCGAAGCCGCTGGTGACACTCGTTCAGGCATTGCCGAAGGCGGAGCGTTCCGAGTTGGCTGTCGAGTTGGCCACCGAGGCCGGTATCGATACCGTCATTCCGTGGCAGTCACTGCGGTGCGTCGCCAAATGGGAAGGCGCGAAGCTCACCAAAGGCGTCGCTCGTTGGCGTAGTGCCGCGGTGTCGGCGGCCAAGCAGTCGCGCCGGGCATTTGTTCCGGAGATCGCTGAGCTGCACAAGACCGCGGCTGTTGTCGCGGTGGTTCGCGAAGCCGTTGCGCGCGGCGCCGTGGTAGCTGTTCTGCACGAGTCGGCCACCACTGCGCTGGCGGCACTTCCCCTGGCAAGTGCGGAAGAAGTATTTCTGGTTGTCGGACCTGAAGGTGGGCTCGACGACTCGGAAATCGCTGCACTCTCGGAGGCGGGCGCAACCCCCGTGCTACTCGGCCCGACTGTGCTGCGAACCTCGACGGCCGGCGCAGTTGCATTGGGGGCCATCGGTGTTCTGACCGATCGCTGGGGACCACGACCGCTGCACTGATCGGTATGTGATCTGAAGCCAATTGAGACCTTGCGCTCAGCGAAGTGTCAGCCATGACCACTATCGTTGAATTGCCCGGCGGCGTTCCGCGGGTTCGTTCGGAAATCTCAGGAGGAATGATGCGCTCACGTGCGCACAAGCGAGTTGCAGGCGCGGTGGCTGCCGTCGCGGCAATGATGCTGGCTGCGGGGTGCACCGTATCCACTGACGACAAGGCCGATCCGGCTGCGAGTGCTGTTGCCACCACGGCAACCAGCGTCGCTGTCATCTCGGTGTCGCCTGCAGAAGGCGGCACTCCGATCAACCCGCTCGACCCCATCACCGTCGAGGTCGCCAAAGGCACTTTGACCAGTGTCACCCTCACTAACCCTGAGGGTAAGGACGTCGCCGGAATCATCACGCCGGACAAGACCGCGTGGAAGCCGAGTGAGCCACTCGGCTACGGCAAGTCCTACGACCTGGTTGTCGACGCAGTCGACTCGAATGGTGTTGCCACAACCAAGAATACGACGCTCACCACCGTCGCCCCGAGCAATCAAACGCGGGCATACATCAACACGACCGGCGGCGCGTCGATCTCCGAGGGCGGCACATACGGCGTCGGCACCGTCGTTGCGGTTCACTTCGACGAATCGATCGGAGACAAGGCCGCTGCCGAGAAGTCGCTACTGGTGACGACCAATCCGCCGGTCACCGGATCCTGGTACTGGGTGGACAGCCAGAACGTGCACTGGCGCCCGCAGGAGTACTACACGCCGGGAACCACGGTGTCGGTGAGCGCAAACATCTACGGCAAAGAGTTAGGCAAGGGTCTGTACGGCGAGCAGGACGACACCGTCGCCTTCACGATCGGTGACTCTCACATCTCCATTGCCGACGACAACACCAAGATGGTGACCGTGTACGAAAACGGTCAGGTGATCAAGGAAATGCCGACGTCCATGGGCATGGGTGGAACCGAAACCATCGGCGACACCACACTGTCCTTCTGGACACAGCCAGGCACGTACACCGTCATGGACAAGGCAAACCCGGTCATCATGGATTCGTCCACGTACGGTCTGCCCATCAACTCGCGGCTCGGGTACAAGGAGACCATCAACTGGGCGACGCGTATCAGCACCGACGGTATCTATCTGCACGAGTTGGAAAGCACCGTCTGGGCTCAGGGCAACACCGACACGTCACACGGTTGCCTCAATCTCAGTGCGGCCAATGCCAAATGGTTCTTCGACTTCGCGCAGCCCGGTGACGTTGTCGAGATCAAGAACACCGGTGGCGCTCCGCTCGAGGTGTGGCAGAACGGCGACTGGACCGTGTCCTGGGCAGAGTGGGCCGCGGGCAGCGCCCTCGCCTGAGCTAGGTTTTCCTGGTGTCTCGGATCAAGATCTCCTACGGTTCCCACGGTCAGCAGTTCGGTCATCTGTACGTTCCCGATACCGTTGACGGCCCAGTTCCTGTGGTCATGCAAATCCACGGCGGATTCTGGAGCGGGCAATACGGACTGAATCTCGGCACTGCATTTGCCGTCGAACTCGCGCGAGCTGGTGTGGCGGTCTGGAACATCGAGTACCGGCGCCTTGGGGCCGGCGGCGGCTGGCCGGAGATGTCCACAGACGTGAAAACCGCGTACGACGCGATTCCCGGGATTGTGGCCGAAGCTTCCGGCGTCGTGTTCGACCTGACGCAGGTTCGCCTTGTCGGGCACTCCGCCGGTGGGCACCTCGCGGTCTGGCTGGCGGGGGAGAAGGACGTGTTCACGCGCCCGGAGCGCGTTGTCGCGCAGGCCGCTGCACTGGATCTCGCGTCGGCAGCCGAGCGCGGTCGACGTATCAGCTACATCGAGGATCTTTTCGGCATCCCCTTCGAATCGGATCCGGATCTGTATCGGAGTGCGTCGCCGCAACATCGGTTGCCGATCGGCGTCCCCGTCGTGTGTGTGACGGGCAGCGATGATCTGCAAGTCCCGGCCAAGGTCAGTGCGCGGTACGTGAAAGCGGCGCAGGCAGCCGGTGATCCCGTGGCATTGCGTGTGGTCGAGAGCGAGGGGCACGATGCATTTCTCTCGCCCGGGGCCGAGTCCTGGAGGGTCTCCCGTGAACTGGTTCTGGAAGACCCACCGGCTACGTCACACTGATACCAGAGCCTTTTTGCGCGGCAGGATGAACGCGACCACGATCGCGCCGACGAGCAATGCGAGGCCGCCCGCCCAACTGGCGGCCGAGATCGCGTCGGCATACGCGGCACCGGCTGCGTCGAGTAGCGGCTGCGCTCGAGCCGCGGCCAATGGATTGTGGGCCATCTCTTGGGCGACCAGGGAAGCGCCGCCGACGGATTCTCCGGATACTTCGAGTGCGTAGGCGGCTTGCTCGGCCAGTTCGCCGGTCAGTTGCGGGACCTGCATTCCGCCGATGAATCCGGCAATCGAATCTTTGTAGCTTGCAGCCAGAATCGAGCCGAGGATGGCAATTCCGAGTGAACCGCCGAGTTCGATGGCAGTGTCGTTGAGACCGCCGGCGGCACCAAGATCGTCCTCGGAGAAGTTGTCCATGATGGCGTCGGTGGCCGGTGGTTCACTGAGGCCGATGCCGAGACCGAGCAGGATCAGCGGGACCGCGAACATCCAGTAGCCGGAGTCACCGTCCACCTGCGTGAGGATGAGGACGCCGATCGCAGCGATGAGCATGCCACCGACGATGGATGCGCGTACACCGATCAGCGGGGTGATCCGGCCGCTGACCACCGCACCGATCGACACGGCAATTGCCAAGGGCAACAGACGGACACCGGTCTCGAGTGCTCCGTATCCGAGAATGAACTGGAATTGCTGCGAGATGTAGTAGATAGCGCCGAATGCGGCCAGGAACAGAAGCAGTACGGCAAGTGTTGCGCCGCCGACCACACGCTGACCGAGTTTACGGACGTCGAGGAGCGGTTGGGGATGACGCAGTTCCCAGACGACAAACATCGCGAGGCCGAGTGCGGCAAGCACTGCTGCGCTGATGGGTCCTGAGGTCCAACCGAAGTGGAAGCCGTTGATGATCGAGTAGACAAGTGCGCCGATGGTGACGACCGACAGCGCGCCGCCGATCCAGTCGATGCGACCGAGGTGCTCGGCCTTGCTCGGCGGCACCAGGAATACGGCGGCCAGGGCCGCAACTGCTGCGATTGGAACGTTGATCAGGAATGTGGCACTCCAGGAATGACTTTCGAGAATCCATCCGGCCAGCAGAGGGCCGAGCGCGATGGCAAGACCCGAGGTGGCTGCCCACGCTGCGATAGCGCGTGAGCGTTCGGATTTCGGGAAGGTCGCGACCAGGAGTGACAGCGTCGCGGGCATGATGATCGCGGCACCGACGCCCATGATCATGCGGGCCGCGATGACGGCGGTGGTGGTGTCGGCAATGCTGCCGAAGACTGCGCCGCCGGCGAACACCGCGAGTCCGGCGAGGAGTGCACCGCGACGACTGTACTTGTCGCCGATCACGCCGAACAGCAGCATCAACGCGGCGTAGGGGACCGTGTAGCCGTCGATGACCCATTGAAGTTGTGTGCTGGTGAGTCCGAGGTCGCGGGTCATGTCCGGCGCCGCGACGATCAGTGCCGTGTTGGCCATGACCACGATCAGCAAGCTCAGACACAGCACCCCGAGCGCGGCCCATCGCCGTGGATACGGCTGGTCCATTTTTGTGACCGGTTTGCTCACGAGTGTTGTCATGGCGCGACTCCGTTTCTGATCTATTTGCACAGTGCTGTGTAAGTTAATAACTTGCACACCATTGTGCAACTATCATTGATGTAGATCACACGAGGAAGGTGGACAACGCGTTGACGGAATCGGGAACTGCTGTGCCGGCAACGCGGCAGCGACGCAGTCAGGCGCGGGCGAACCGCAGTCGCATCATCGAAGCGGCGATCACAGCATTTGCAGTCGATCCCGACGCCAGCATGGACGACGTCGCAAAAGCCGCCGGCGTCGTGCGGCGGACCGTGTACGCACACTTCGAGAGCCGTGACGCCCTGATCAACGGAATCGTGGACGAGGCGTCCGCTGATCTGGTGGCGGCATTGAGTCGCGCGGGGGAGCCGCCAGAGAACCCGGAACTTGCGACCGCCGTGCTGGCGTTGTTGGCCTGGCCGGTGGGAGATCGGTTCCGGGTGCTGCTCAGTTTCGCCCGAAAAGAATTGGGTGAGCAGCGCATCCTCGACCTGATGGAACCCGCTCGCGCCTTGAGCATCAGAGTTGTCGAGCAAGGCCAGAGGGAAGGTATCTTCTCGACCTATCTGCCGGCCGAAACCTTGGTTGCGATGACCGAATCGGTGACCATCACGCTGTTCGACCAGGCAAACAGTGGGGTGATCACGGACTCGGGAGAGTCCTTCGCGATCGTGTGTCTCGTCCTGGTCGGGATCAGCCCGGACCGCAGTGCGGAGATAGTCGCGGACGCCTGGAAATGGATCCGAAAGTCAGTGCCGCCCGTTGCGCCCGGGGATTAACAAGTGGGCGGTGTCGGACTCGGGCGCTAGACTTCGAAGTATCGGAGCCCTCGGGTCGAGCGGGCTCTTTCGGACCAGGAAGCAGGCCATATTCTCCACGTGAGTGAACACAGTGAGTTCGGCGGCAACCGTACATCCACCGTTACCGAGCGCGCTCTGCCCGCAGAGCGCACCGTCCGATCGAGTATGGACCTGGCGCCGGAGACCGTGCGTCAACTCCTGGGATCGACGGACGAAAACCTCACCGCGATCGAACGTGAGCTTTCTGCCGATATTCACGTTCGTGGCGGCACCATCACACTGTCCGGAACACCGGCCGACGTTGCCCTCGCGGAGCGGGTATTCGCCGAGCTGGCCGTGATGGCCAGGCGCGGACAGCCCATCGCACCCGACGCCGTCCGCAGAACCATCGGCATGCTCACCAACGAGGTCGGGGAGTCCCCGGCCGAGGTGCTCTCGCTCGACATCTTGTCGCGGCGCGGCAAGACAATTCGTCCCAAGACGCTCAACCAGAAGCGCTACGTCGACGCGATCGACGAGAACACCATCGTCTTCGGCATCGGGCCGGCAGGCACCGGTAAGACGTACCTTGCGATGGCCAAGGCTGTGCAGGCCTTACAGTCCAAGTCGGTCTCACGCATCATCCTGACGCGTCCGGCCGTCGAGGCGGGCGAGCGGTTGGGATTCCTGCCCGGCACGTTGCACGAGAAAATCGATCCGTACCTGCGCCCCTTGCACGACGCCTTGCACGACATGATGGATCCCGAAGCCATTCCGAAGTTGATGGCAGCCGGGGTCATCGAAGTAGCGCCACTGGCGTACATGCGTGGTCGCACCCTGAATGACGCGTTCATCATCCTGGACGAGGCGCAGAACACCACGGCCGAACAGATGAAGATGTTCCTCACCAGACTCGGATTCGGATCCAAGATCGTTGTCACCGGAGACGTCACGCAGGTCGACCTGCCGGGCGGTGCGCGATCGGGACTACGGGCGGCATCCGAAATCCTTACGGGCATCAACGATATCCACTTCGCGAAGCTCGACAGCAGCGACGTCGTGCGCCATCGATTGGTCTCCGACATCGTCGACGCCTACGAACGCCACGAAACGGATCGCGACGGGGAGCCGAGGCTCGGCAACCGAGCACAACGCCGCGCTGCGCATGCTCATTCCCCTCGACGGTAGGCTGAGCGACGCACCAACCCCTACTTTTCCCAGGAAAGAGCGTCGCACATGAGCATCGAGGTCTCGAACGAATCGGGCATGGACATCTCCGAACCGGAGTTGATCAGTGTCGCCCGTTTCGTGATCGCACGGATGGATGTCCATCCGGCGGCCGAGCTGTCGATGGTTCTCGTCGACTCCGCGACGATGGCAGATCTGCACGTCCGGTGGATGGATCTTCCGGGTCCGACCGACGTCATGTCCTTCCCGATGGACGAACTGGAGCCAGGCGGACGCCCCGACTCCCCGGAACCCGGACCGTCGATGCTCGGCGACATCGTCCTGTGCCCGTCGTTCGCGGCCGATCAGGCAGACAAGGCCGGGCATTCACTGGCCCACGAGCTTGCGTTGCTGACGGTCCACGGGGTGCTGCACCTCCTCGGCTACGACCACGCGGAGCCGGAAGAGGAGAAGGAGATGTTCGGACTGCAGAACAGTCTCCTCGAAGAGTGGTACGAGGATTTGCGTCGGATCGAACGCGAGGCCGCGCTGGCGGAGCGAGATCAGAAACTGCTCGGCAAGACCGGGTTCGTCGACGGCGCAGACCGATAATCGAACAGCCGGGGGATCTGTAGTGAGTAGCGCAATCGCGCTGTTGGTACTAGCCGTTGCTCTGGTCCCGGTCGGTGGACTCTTCGCCGCCGTGGATTCGGCGCTCAACACAATATCGTCGGCACGCATCGACGAGATGGCAAAAGAGGAGCGAGCAGGCGCTGAGCGCGTGCAACGCATTCTGACCGATCGTCCGCGCTACGTGAATCTCATGGTGTTGCTTCGCATTTTGTGCGAGATCACCGCAACAGTCGTGTTGGCAGGCGCACTCATCGATGTGATGTCGATGGGCTGGGCTCTGACAACCACGGCTGCTGTCATGGTGCTGGTCTCGTACGTGGTGATCGGTGTCGGGCCGAGGACGCTTGGTCGTCAACATGCGTACTCGATCGCTCTGACGGCGTCGTTGCCGCTGTTGTGGATCGGTGTTCTTCTCGGGCCGGTCAGTCGCATCCTCATTCTTCTGGGTAATGCGCTGACGCCGGGTAAAGGTTTCCGGAACGGCCCGTTCGCGTCGGAAATCGAACTGCGTGAACTGGTCGACATGGCACAGGCTCGCGGCGTCGTGGACGACGAAGAGCGTCGCATGATCCAGTCCGTGTTCGATCTCGGCGACACGTCCGCCCGCGAAGTCATGGTGCCGCGCACCGACATGGTGTGGATCGAGAACGACAAGAGCGCCGGACAGGCAACATCGTTGGCAGTGCGCAGCGGACACTCGCGCCTACCGGTGATCGGTGAGAACGTCGACGACGTTCTTGGTGTCGTGTACCTGAAAGACCTGGTGAAACAGACCTATCACCTGCCCGACGGCGGCCGCAGCGTCAATGTCTGTGAGGTGATGCGTCCGGCGGTATTCGTTCCGGATTCAAAGCCACTCGACAGCCTGCTCGCCGAAATGCAGCGCGACCGCAACCACATGGCGATCCTCGTCGACGAGTACGGCGGAATTGCCGGGCTCGCGACCATCGAGGACGTCATCGAGGAAATCGTCGGCGAGATCGCGGACGAGTACGACGAAGACGAGACACCACCCGTCGAAGATCTTGGTGACGGGATGTTCCGCGTCTCGGCGCGCCTGCCCATCGAGGACCTCGGCGAACTGTTCGATCTGGAACTCGAGAACGACGAAGTCGAGACCGTCGGCGGTTTGATCGGTTACGTGCTCGGCCGGGTGCCGCTACCCGGATCCGAGGTGGAGTACGACGGTTTGATCCTGCGCGGTGAGGGAACGAACACCGGCCGTGGACGTGTGCGCATCAGCACGGTTTTTGTGCAGCGTGCGCCTCGCTCGGAAGACGATGCGGCAGAAGACAACGATGACTGAGCGAGACGTTCTACGAGGAGTAGGTATGAGTAAGAAGGAATTCCGGTCGGGGTTCGTGTGTTTCGTCGGCCGGCCCAATACGGGTAAGTCCACGTTGACCAACGCGTTGGTCGGCAGCAAGATCGCCATCACGTCCTCGCGTCCGCAGACGACGCGCCACACGATCCGCGGCATCGTGCACCGCGAGAATTCCCAGCTGATCCTGGTGGACACCCCGGGTTTGCACAAGCCGCGCACCCTGCTGGGCCAGCGCCTCAACGACCTGGTTCGCGATACGTACTCCGAGGTCGACGTCATTTGCCTATGCATTCCGGCTGACGAGCCCATCGGCCCCGGCGACCGCTGGATTGTGCAGCAGGTCCGCCAGATGGCGCCGAAGACGACGTTGGTCGGCATCGTCACCAAGATCGACAAGGTCAGCCGCGACGCCGTCGGCAAGCAGTTGCTAGCACTGTCCACCCTGCTCGGACCCGAGTGCGAAGTTGTGCCTGTGTCCGCCCAGTCGGGTGAGCAGGTCGAGATACTGGTCGACGTGCTGTCCGGTCTGATGGACGAGGGTCCGGCCTTCTACCCCGACGGTGAATTGACGGATGAGCCCGAAGAGGTGCTCATGGCCGAACTCATCCGTGAGGCCGCGCTCGAGGGTCTGGGCGAGGAATTGCCGCACTCTCTCGCCGTCGTGATCGAAGAGGTCATTCCGCGTGAAGGACGCACCGAGAAGCAGGGCGAGATGCTCGACGTCCACGCTTTGCTCTATGTCGAGCGGCCCAGCCAGAAGGGCATCGTCATCGGCAAGGGCGGAGCGCGCCTACGGGAAGTCGGCACCAGCGCGCGTCTGCAGATCGAGAAGCTCCTCGGTGTGCGGATCTTCCTGGAGTTGCACGTCAAGGTTGCCAAGGACTGGCAGCGCGACCCCAAGCAGTTGGGTCGGCTCGGGTTCTAGGGCGCAGCCCCTTTGAGTACCAACAGGATCGACGACGCAACATCCGCGTTGTCGATACCTGTTGCCAGGCGGCGCAGTTGTAGGCCCACGATCATCGCGACGAGGTAGGACGCGACGGATTCCGGATCAGGTGCCCCGAGCGCGGTCAGGACTGCGACTCCCAAAGAGTCGTACGCCGCAAAACACTCCGCGGCTATCTGGTGAAGTTCGTGATCGCGGCCTGCGGCGACGAACATCTCGAACGGTGCGATCCGCTCGACCACAAAAGCGATGTCCTGCGCGATGCTCTCCGTGGCGGCCGCCGCATCCTCCGCGCTCAAATCCTGGTCGCGGTACTGCTCGACGAGCTCGAGTATGCGGGCAGTCTCCTCGGCCGCAAACCGGGACAGTGCGGCCCGGAGCATGTCCGACTGGCTCGGAAAGTGATACGTGACGGAACCCAGTGACACCCCGGCGTCGGATGCAATGCGACGGTTACTCACACCGGAGATACCTTCGGTGGCAACGATGTGAAGTACCGCGTCGAGGATGCTTGTTCGGATGTCTCCTGCGGCCATTTGGGCTCACCACCACTGTTGAGGACGACTCTGATCCCAGCGGAGCACCGACTCCAATTGCGAGGCGAGCGAAACCAGCAACGGCTCAGTGCTCTCGCTACCCATCAATTGTGCTCCGATCGGCAGTCCGGCGCTGCTGAATCCCGCGGGGATATTGATCGAGGGCCACCCGAGGACATTCCATGGCCAGGCATACGGGCACGCCGCAGTCATCACCTTGTCGGTTTCCCAGCCGCCGATACCGTCGATAGCGGTGACCGGGATCGGCGGAGTTGCCGTGGTTGGCGCAAGGACGACGTCGTACTTGTCGAAGATTGCGCCGATGCGCCTGCGCATTCTCGGCTCGGCCGCCCGAGCGGCACGCAACGGTGCCCCGCGAAGTAGCTTGCCGCTCTGTGCATTTCCGCGAGTTCTCGGGTCTGCGAGCGCCGGGTCGGGGAGGCGCCCGAGCCAATCGTGTACCCCGACGAGTGAGCGTGGCAGGAAGTTGAGGCCGAAGATCAGTCCGTAGGCGGGATCGTCCACGACGACGCGATGGCCGAGGCTGCGCAGCGTGTCGGCGACGGCATATACAGCCCTTCGCACTTCGGGATCGAGTGTGACTGGTGTAGCGGTGAACGGATTACGCAGGGAGAGAGCAATGTTCAGCCTTCCGGGATCGCGGCCGACCGCGTCGCTGACCGTGAGTGGCGTCGGCGTGTGTAGGTCGCCGTCGTGGTTTCCGGCTGCTACGTCGAGGAGAAGGGCTGCGTCGGCGACCGTGCGGGCAAGCGGTCCGTTGACGGTCAGGCCGTAGAACGCTTCGGCGTCGGGCCACGTGGAGATGCGGCCACGCTGTGGTTTGATGCCGACCAGATTGGTCCAGGCCGCCGGTATCCGGATCGACCCGGCTCCGTCGGAACCGATTCCGGCGCTGACCAATCCGGCCGCAACCGCGGCTGCGGTACCGCCGGACGAACCGCCGGGAGTGTGCTCACGTGACCATGGATTGCGGGTGTATCCGAAGGCACTACCGCTGGTGAGCGGCCACTGGCCTAGTTCAGGGCTGTTGGTCTTTCCGACGATGACAGCGCCGGCGGCGCGTAACCGTCGAACCATCTCGGAATCTTCCGTCTTGACGGGGAAGTCGCCGGGGCAACCGAATGCGGTGGGCTCGCCGGTGATGTCGACATCGTCCTTGACCGCGATGGGTACGCCCAGGAGCGGGAGTCGCTCGCCGCGGGCAAGCCGGCGGTCTGCGTCGGCGGCTTCCTCGAGTGCTTTCTGGCGGCGAACGATCTTGAATGCATTGAGTGTCGACTGCGCTGCGTCGATGCGGTCGAGTGTCTCGGTCGTGGCTGTCACGGACGACGTGGCGCCCGACGTCAGACCGGCTACCTGATCGATCAAGGTAGGGGCATCGCGCAGTTCCGTATGCGGTCTCGGCGGCATTGAACTCCTTTATTCGGAACTTATCGAGCGACCGATCAGCAACGCGTTTCAGTATCGACGACGGTCGGTGGCGCGTCAAGATTCCGTCAAGACGGTTGTCCGCTGTGTAAACGGATCGTCAGAGAGCGTCAAAGCCGGCATTTTCAGGTCGAAGCTGGGAGAGCGCTCCTGGTGCGTCATGGCTGCGATGAACTGCAGCACGGTTTTTGATGTCGAAGAGGGAAGCTCATGGCCGACTTGGCCTACGTTGCTCTGATTCTTGGTGGTTTTCTCGTGTGCGCACTGGTTCTTCGCGCCTTACAAGCGAGCGCTCCCAAATGACGGTCGCCGGTGTTGTCAGCGTCGTGCTGATTGCCGTGGCCGCGGCTCTGGTTGTTTATCTCCTTGTTGCGCTCGTAGATCCTGAGAGGTTCTGATGTCGCCCGCTCTGGCAGCCGGACTGCAGATTGCGTTTGTTCTGATTGTGTTGGCGATCGCGTACGTTCCGGTCGGCGATTACATGGCTCGGGTGTACACCTCGACCCGTGATCTGCGGGTGGAGAGCGTCATCTACCGAGTCGGCCGGATCGATTCACGGGCTGAGCAGACGTGGTACGGCTACGCCGCCAGTGTGCTGGGATTCTCGCTCGCGAGTGCGTTGCTGCTCTACTTCCTTCAGCGGATACAGGGTGTATTGCCGCTCAGTGACGGGCTGTCAGGGGTGAGCCCGGCGGTGGCGTTCAATACGGCGATTTCCTTTGTGGCCAATACGAACTGGCAGTCATACACTCCGGAAACGACGATGAGCAATGTCGTTCAGCCGTTGGGTTTGGCTGTTCAGAACTTCGTATCGGCAGCTGTAGGTATGGCGGTGGCGATTGCGCTCGTTCGCGGCTTCGTCCGAGTAGCGAGGGGCGGTGAGATCGGGAACTTCTGGGTAGACCTCACGCGAGGATGCCTTCGTATCCTGTTGCCGTTCTCGTTTGTGATCGCACTGATCCTGTTGAGTCAGGGCGTGATTCAGTCGTTCCACAGCGGATTTGCGTCGACGGGTCTCGACGGAAATGCCGTCACCAATGCCCTCGCACCGGTGGCGTCGCAGGAAGCGATCAAGGAACTCGGAACCAACGGCGGCGGAATCCTTGCTGCTAACTCCGCCCATCCGTTCGAGAATCCGACGCCGCTCAGCAACATCGTCGAGATTCTGGCGATACTGCTGATTCCGGTGTGTCTGACAAGGACTTTCGGAACGATGGTCAGTGACCGCCGTCAAGGGCTGACGCTGCTCGCTGTGATGGGTCTGTTGTGGAGCGGATTGCTGGCCGTCACATTGGCCGCTGAATCCGGTGCCCGCGGTGTCGCCGCAACCGCAGCAGGTTCGATGATGGAAGGTAAGGAAGTTCGCTTCGGGATTCCCGGATCGGCATTGTTCGCGGTGAGCACCACCGGAACATCCACCGGCGCAGTCAACTCCGCACACGACAGTATGTCTCCCTTGGGCGGCGGTGCGGTCCTACTCAATATGCTGCTCGGAGAAATCGCTCCCGGCGGAGTCGGAACCGGTCTGTACGGCATCTTGGTCCTCGCGCTGATCGCGGTGTTTGTCGGCGGACTCCTGGTTGGCCGCACGCCCGAGTACCTCGGTAAGAAACTCGGCCGACGTGAAATCACCCTGGCAGCGCTCTCGATTCTGGTGATGCCTGCGCTGGTGTTGATCGGCACCGGCATCACAGTGATTCTCGGGTCGACCTTGGGATATCAAGGAAACGGCGGAGATCCGGGTTCGCCGGGGTCCATCCACGGCTTCAGTGAAGTGCTGTACGCCTTCGCGTCGGCGTCGAACAACAACGGCAGCGCATTCGGCGGTTTGACCGTCACGAGCGACTGGTTCCAGTCCTCGCTCGGTATCGCCATGCTGTTCGGCCGCTTCCTGCCCATCATCTTTGTGCTCGCATTGGCCGGATCATTGGCGTCGCAGAAGAAGGTGGCGCCCACCGTCGGTACCCTGCCCACGTCGGGGCCGATGTTCACCGGACTCCTCACCGGCACCGTTGTGTTGGTTGCCGCACTCACATTCTTCCCGGCCCTCGCACTGGGCCCTATCGCGGAGGCGCTCCAATGACCATGAATACCGAAGCGACCCTCAATGCCGAAGAAAAACCTGTGGCGGTGGACAGCGTCGACGGCGCCGTCCATTCCCACCACGTCAAGGCCGGCGCGTTCAACCCGCGGCAGATGATCACTGCACTACCGGGCGCCGTACGCAAGCTCGACCCGCGGCATCTCGCCCGCAATCCGGTGATGTTCGTAGTGTTCGTCGGCTCCGTCATCACGACGGTCATGGCGATTGCCGAACCGTCCGTCTTCTCTTGGGTGATCACACTGTGGCTCTGGTTCACGGTGATCTTTGCCAACCTCGCCGAATCCGTGGCCGAGGGGCGCGGTAAGGCGCAGGCGGCCAGTCTGCGAAAGGTGAAGCAGGACACCACTGCCCATCGCATAACGCAGAGTGGTGCCATCGAGATGGTGTCCGGTACCGACCTCGTTGTCGGCGATCGGGTGATCGTGGTGGCGGGTGAGGTCATACCGGGCGACGGCGATGTCGTCGAAGGCATCGCGTCCGTCGACGAGTCCGCCATCACCGGCGAATCCGCGCCGGTGGTCCGCGAATCGGGCGGTGACCGGTGCGCCGTCACCGGTGGTACGACGGTACTTTCCGACCGCATCGTCGTGGAGATCACGGCGGCACCAGGCCAGTCGTTTGTGGACCGGATGATTGCGTTGGTCGAGGGCGCTTCGCGTCAGAAGACACCGAACGAGATTGCGCTCAACATCCTGCTTGCGTCCCTCACGGTGATCTTCCTGCTCGCGGTGGTTGCTATCGGTCCGATGGGGTTGTACGCCGGCCACGAGCAGGATCCGATCAAATTGATCGCCCTTCTGGTGTGCCTGATCCCGACTACGATCGGCGCACTGCTGTCCGCTATCGGCATCGCCGGGATGGATCGTCTGGTGCAGCGCAACGTGCTTGCGATGTCGGGACGCGCCGTCGAAGCTGCCGGGGATATCGACACGCTGTTGATGGACAAGACCGGAACCATCACCTTCGGTAATCGCCGGGCCACGGCTCTGCATCCCGCTCCGGGTGTCTCGGCGCTCGAACTTGCTGCCGCAGCGCGGTTGTCGAGCCTTGCGGACGGAACTCCCGAGGGACGCAGCATTGTCGAACTGTGCGCCGCACAGTTCGGCCTGGGAACCGAACCGACAGCGGACGAGAACCGGGCAGAGTTCGTTCCGTTCACAGCGCAGACGCGTATGAGTGGATTGGACCTGCCTGGTCGCGAGATCCGCAAAGGCGCGGCCGATGCCGTCCTGGGCTGGATTGCGCGAAACGGCGGAACAGTCGATGTTGCCGTCACCGATTCCGTGGGCGAGATAGCCCAGGCGGGCGGTACACCACTTGTTGTGGCTGTGGCAGAGGGTGAGAAAGCGTCGGTTCTGGGCGTCATCGCACTCTCGGACGTCGTCAAGCCCGGTATGGCGGAGCGGTTTGCGGAACTGCGCGCCATGGGAATCCGCACGATCATGATCACCGGAGACAATCCGTTGACCGCCAAGGCCATTGCGGACGAAGCTGGTGTGGACGACTTCATGGCGGAAGCAACGCCGGAAGACAAGCTTGCCCTGATCCGAAAGGAACAGGAGGGTGGTCGCCTCGTGGCGATGACCGGCGACGGTACCAATGACGCTCCCGCACTGGCGCAATCGGACGTCGGCGTCGCGATGAACACCGGTACCTCGGCGGCCAAGGAGGCCGGGAACATGGTGGATCTTGATTCCGATCCCACCAAGTTGATCGAAATCGTCGAGATCGGCAAGCAGTTGCTCATCACTCGCGGCGCGTTGACCACGTTCTCGCTGGCAAACGACCTCGCGAAGTACTTTGCGATTCTGCCGGCGCTGTTCAGTGGTATCTACCCGCAGTTGGATGCGCTGAACATCATGCGACTGGCCACTCCCGAGTCGGCAATCGTCTCGGCCGTGATCTTCAATGCGCTCGTCATCATCGCGCTGATTCCACTGTCCCTGAAGGGCGTTCGATACCGGCCGTCGACGGCGTCGGCGCTGCTCGGCCGAAATCTGCTGGTGTACGGACTCGGCGGTGTGATCACGCCGTTCATCGGTATCTGGCTGATCGATCTTGTTGTTCGTTTGATTCCCGGGATTGGGTGACCTGCCATGCGTTTCACTATCGGTTTTGCCAAACAGGTGTGGGCGGGCCTTCTGGTGCTGCTGTCGCTCACCGTGATTCTCGGCGTGATCTATCCCGCCGCGGTCTGGGGAGTTGGCCGGATCAGTTCCGGTTCCGCTGAAGGATCACCAGTGACCGATGCGGCCGGGTGCGTAGTCGGAAGTGCTTGGGTAGGCGTCGATCCGCAGGTGCCGGAGGGAGCGCGCGACCCGTTCTTCCACAACCGGGTTGTGGGCTCGGTTGCGGACGAGGACCCCTTTGCAACGGGTGATCCCGCCGCTGCGTTGCCCTTGAACCAGGGGCCTAGCAGTGAGATTCTTGCCGACTTCATCGCCGAGCGTCGGGCCGCCATCGCGGATCGCGAGGGTGTAGACCCGTCGTCCGTCCCCGTTGACGCCGTCACCGGTTCGGGCTCGGGCATCGATCCGCACATCAGCCCGGCTTACGCGCTGCTGCAGGTGCCCCGGGTTGCCTCGACCAACGGGATATCCGAAGACGCGGTACGGGAATTGGTGAGCGAGCACACCGACGGGCGGCAGTTGGGCTTCCTCGGTGAGGAGCGCGTCAACGTCCTCGAACTGAATCTTGCTCTCGGTTTGACGGCGCCTACGTGTGCCACGTCGACTGCTGGTGGATGATTGTCACGTGAGTTCTTCTGAGAAGGTCGGTACGCGCAAACGAGGTGAACTGCGCATCTACCTCGGCGCAGCGCCAGGCGTCGGAAAGACCTTTGCGATGCTCGGTGAGGCTCATCGCCGCCGGGCCCGTGGAACTGATGTGGTCGCGGCCGTTGTGGAATCACACGGCCGCGCCCGCACCGCCGAGCAGATCGGCGACCTCGAGATCATCGCGCCCAAGCTGGTCGAATATCGGGGCACACGGATGCCGGAACTTGATGTCGAGGCGGTGCTCGCCCGTCGCCCCGCCTTGGTGCTGGTAGACGAATTGGCGCACACCAACACACCGGGAAGTAAGAATCACAAGCGGTGGCAGGACGTGCAGGAGTTGTTGGACGCCGGAATCGACGTCCTCTCGACCGTCAACGTGCAACACCTCGAAAGCCTCAACGACGTAGTCGCGCACATCACGGGAGTGACACAGCAGGAAACGGTTCCGGATGAAATTGTGCGCGGTGCGGCGCAGGTCGAGTTGGTCGACATCACTCCGGAAGCATTGCGACGCAGACTGTCCCACGGAAATGTCTATGCCCCCGAACGAGTCGACGCGGCCCTCGGAAACTACTTCCGGCGCGGAAACCTCACCGCGCTACGCGAGTTGGCGCTTCTGTGGGTAGCCGATCAGGTGGACGCGGCGCTGGCGAAGTACCGGGCCGAGAACAAGATCACCGACACCTGGGAAGCGCGCGAGCGCGTTGTCGTTGCGGTGACCGGGGGACCGGAGTCGGAAACCCTGGTACGACGCGCTTCTCGGATCGCCTCCAAGTCGAGTGCCGAACTCATGGTGGTGCACGTCGTTCGCGGCGACGGCCTCACCGGTGTCTCGGCACCGGAGATGGGAAAGGTGCGCGCACTGGCAACCGGGGTGGGCGCAACTCTGCACACCGTGGTCGGCGACGACGTACCGTCGACGCTCCTCGAGTTCGCGCGTGAGGAGAACGCCACGCAGTTGGTCTTGGGGACGTCGCGGCGGTCGCGGTTGGCCCGAATTCTCGACGAGGGGATCGGCGCGGCGGTCGTTCAGCAGTCCGGCGG
Organism: Rhodococcus sp. AD45-ID; assembly: GCF_003023755.1. NCBI lineage: Bacteria > Bacillati > Actinomycetota > Actinomycetes > Mycobacteriales > Nocardiaceae > Rhodococcus > Rhodococcus sp. AD45-ID. The sequence continues at coordinate 405,433 of NZ_PYHL01000002.1, forward strand.
CATCGACGTGCATATGGTCACCCACGAGGAAGCGACCGTCCGCCGTCGGATCTCGTTGTTCGGCCGATCCGAGCGCCGCTTGCTGTCGTGGATTGCGGCAGTGGTGGTTCCGACGGCCGCAGCCGGACTCATGGGTCTGATCGACCGGATCTCCGGTGTGCAGGGCGAAAACGCGTTGTTCTTCGTGGTGGTGGTTCTGGTCGCGCTACTCGGTGGTGTTGGGCCGGCCATGGTGTCTGCTCTGATATCGGGACTACTGCTCAATTACTTCTTCACCGACCCCAAATACAGCTTCACGATTGCCGAACCCGACAACTTCATCACGACGGTCGTTCTGCTGATAGTGGCTGTGGCAGTGGCTGTTCTGGTGGATGCGGCCGCCAAAAAAGCGCGGGAAGCGAAGCGCGCTTCGGAGGAAGCGGAACTTCTGACACTGTTTGCGGGGTCGGTTCTCCGCGGCGCTGACCTGTCCACGCTGCTCGAGAAAGCTCGCGAAATCTACCGTCAACGTGGGGTTTCGGTGGTGCATCATGAGGACGGCGTAGTCGCTGCGGTGGGCGCCGAACCGCCGGCACGTGAGGCTGACGCGGATACCGTGTGCGAGGTCAATGAAGGCGAATACGCGCTACTGCTATCGGGGCCGGAGCTGAGTGCGCGTGATCGACGGGTGCTGACCGTTGTCGCGCACCAGGCGGTCGGCATGATCCGTCAGGACAAGCTCACGGTCGAAGCGAGCAAAGCGGCAGCACTGACCGAGGCCGATCAACTGCGCCGAGCGTTGCTTTCGGCTGTGAGCCATGACCTTCGGACACCTCTTGCCGGCGTCAAGGCTGCTGTGTCGAGCTTGCGCAGCGACGACATCGAGTTCTCACCCGAGGACACGGCAGAACTACTGGCCACCATCGAGGAGTCTGCGGATCAGTTGACCGCTCTGGTCGGCAACCTGCTTGATTCGTCCAGACTGGCTGCGGGAGTGGTCAAGCCGACGTTGCGGGCGGTATATCTCGACGAAGTTGTTCACCGGGCGCTGCTCGGATTGGGCATCGGCGGCCGGTCGGACTCCCGGTCCCACAGTGTGATCGTCGACGTGGGTACTGTTGCCGTGCAAGCCGATCAGGGTTTGCTCGAGAGAGTGATCGCCAACCTCGTCGACAACGCTTTGCGGTACGGCGGCAGAACACCGGTGCGGGTGGGAGCAGCACGCGTCGGAGACCGTACCGTCATCACCGTCGCAGATACCGGCCCCGGTGTACCGCGCGGCGAAGCCGAATCGATGTTCCAGCCGTTTCAGCGAATGGGGGATCGCGACAACACGGGCGGCGTCGGGCTCGGACTGTCCGTGGTTCGCGGATTTGTCGACGCGATGGGCGGAACGGTCAGTGCCACCGACACTCCGGGCGGTGGGTTGACGATGATGGTCGAACTGGCCGGTGCAGGAACGAATGGAAGCGAGTCATGAGCCGGATACTGGTTGTCGACGACGAACCGCAGATCTTGCGGGCACTACGCATCAACCTCACTGTGCGTGGATACGACGTGGTGACGGCGTCCACCGGAGCAGGGGCGCTGCGGGCCGCAGCGGAACGGCCGCCGGACGTGGTGATTCTCGACCTCGGTCTGCCGGACATGGACGGCACCGAAGTGCTTGCCGGACTGCGTGGCTGGTGTACCGCACCGGTCATCGTGTTGTCGGCACGCACCGACTCGGCAGACAAGGTCGAAGCGTTGGACGCCGGTGCGGACGATTACGTCACCAAGCCGTTCGGGATGGACGAATTCCTGGCGAGAGTGCGCGCGGCAGCGCGGCGAGGAGTATCGGCAACCGACACGTCGGAACCGTCGGTGGAGACGGCCTCGTTCACCGTCGATTTGTCGGCGAAGACGGTCAGTCGGCGCGGCGAGCAGGTACATCTGACGCCCACCGAGTGGGGAATGCTCGAGATGCTGGTGCGCAACCGCGGAAAGTTGGTCGGGCAGAAGGAACTTCTCCGTGAGGTGTGGGGACCGGCCTACGACACCGAGACCCACTACCTGCGGGTCTATCTGGCTCAACTGCGTCGCAAACTCGAAGACGACCCGGCTCACCCCAAGCACCTGATCACGGAAGCGGGGATGGGTTACCGCTTCGTGGTGTGAGAATTCGGGTGGTGTCGGCTCAGGGGTGCGTGACGATCAGCAGTGGACACAACGCCCGGTGTAAGAGATTTCGACTTGTCGAGCCCAGCAACATGGACTTGAAACCGCCGCGTCCCCGTCGGCCGACAACAACCAATTGCGCAGACTTCGACTCGGTGATTAGTTCTTGAGCAGGGTTGTCGTGCACCACAACTCGACGAACGACGACGTCGGGATACTGGTCCTTCCATCCGGCAAGCCGTTCGGCGAGAACTGCGTGCTCGGCAATGGCGACGGCATCCCAGTCGAGAGACTCGCCGTCGGGATCGGTGCGGAATGCTGTGGACAGGTGAGAATCGCTCCAAGCGTGGACGGCAACAAGTTCGACGCCGTGCAGCGAAGCCGTTTCGAAGGCTTGGGCCAGTGCCGGTTCGCTGTGTTCGCTGCCGTCGACGCCGACAACAACGGGACGGCCTCGCGCCGGTTCGTCCTCCGAAGGTAGTTCTCGGATCACGGCCACCGGACACCGGGCATGCAGGACAATCGCTGTACTGACAGAACCGAGAATCCCGTCAGCCCAACGGCCGAGGCCACGCGAGCCTACGACCAGCATTGCGGAGTCCGCTGATTGTTCGAGCAAAATGTCGACCGGGTGACCGAAACCGAGGTGCTCGGTGACAACCGGGCCGTCACCTGTTGCAGGCAGCGCCGCCGCTCGGCCACGGGACAGTCTGAGTTTTCCTTCCCGGCGCTTCGCGGCAAACTGCGGCGCAGCGAGAGTGAAAGCGTTTCCGTACGTGCTCGGTTCGCCGCGGATCGCGGCAACAATATGAAGAGGCCGCCGGCGGAGAACTGCCTCGTGCGACGCCCAGCGAACCGCGTCCAACGAGCGCGTCGAACCGTCCACTCCCACGACAATTGGTGCATTCATGCTCGTCCTCCTGAGTCGACAAGTTGAGGCAGTAAGACGGCAGCGCCGGTAATTCGGTCCTCGGCCAGGTCGACCAAGGCCCGATTCGCATCGGCTAGCGGATACGTGTTGGCGGTGATTTCGAGGTGGTGCTCGCCGGCAAACGCGAGGAACTCCCGAGCATCGCGCCGTGTGTTTGCGGTGACCGAACGAATTTCGCGCTCGTAGAACAAGTGGTGCCGATAGTTCAGGCTAGGTATGTCGGAGAGGTGTATCCCGGCGATCGACAGGATTCCGCCACGGTTCAGCGCGGTGAGTGCAGTCGGAACCAGATCTCCGGCGGGAGCAAAGAGGATGGCTGAATCCAGCGGAGTGGGTGGACGGTCGCGGCTACCCTGCACCGAGGCCGCGCCGAGCTGCGAGGCCAGTGCGCGCGCCGATTCGCTGCGCGTCATGACGTGGACTTCTGCGCCCCGCGCAATCGCGACTTGCGCGGCAATGTGTGCGCTCCCGCCGAAACCGTAAATCCCCAGTCGCCCACCATCGGGGACCTCGGCGCGCTGAAGTGCCCGAAATCCGATGATGCCGGCGCACAGCAGCAGTGCGGTTTCGGCATTGCTGTACCCATCCGGCAAGCGCAACGCGAATTCGGCTGTCGCCACGGCATATTCGGCGTAGCCGCCGTCGATGTCCCAGCCCGTGTACGTGGAGTTCGGGCACAGGTTCTCCCGGCCGCGCAAGCAGTACTCGCACGCGCCGCACGTGGAATGCAGCCACGGAATTCCGACGCGATCGCCAGGGGAGAAGTCCTCGACCGCCGTACCGACCTCTTCGACCACACCGACAATTTCGTGGCCGGGAACCACATTTGCGCGATGTACGGGCAGTTCGCCTTCGGCAATATGCAGGTCGGTGCGACACACTCCGCAGGCGAGAACCCGGACCAGTAATTCGCCCGAGGTAGGCACCGGCCGCGATTGCTGAACCTCGACCAATGGGTGCGTTCGGACCGGCCCAGGCTGGTGTACCTGCCACGAGGCCATTGGCGTCGAAGTTCCGGCGATGTCGTTCACCACTTAATCGTGCGCCTCAGCGCTTCCCCGTGGAAGAGGGCGAAGTGTGTCGGTGGCCTGTGCGAACATCTGTTCGTGTCGATGTCGTCAGATGCTCGCGGCGATCACCGGTCCGGTGGCGCCACGATCCTGCATGCCGATCTCGACTCGTTCTACGCCTCCGTCGAACAGCGAGACGATCCTGGTTTGATCGGGCGACCCGTCATCGTGGGCGGGGGTGTGGTGCTGGCGGCCAGCTACGAGGCCAAAGCGTTCGGGGTCCGTACCGCAATGAGTGGTGGTCAGGCGCGTACGTTGTGTCCGCAGGCAATTGTCGTTCCGCCGCGCATGGACGCGTACTCACAGGCGAGCAAGGACGTATTCGAGGTCTTGCATGACACATCGCCGCTGGTAGAGGGGATCTCGATCGACGAAGCCTTCCTGGAAGTCGGGGGACTGGCACGCATTGTCGGCACGCCACTGCAGATCGGCGCCAACCTCAGACGAGACGTGGCCGAGCAGGTTGGCCTCCCCATCACCGTCGGCATTGCCCGCACGAAGTTCCTGGCGAAGGTAGCCAGCGCCTATGCCAAACCCGACGGATTGCTGCTGGTGCCACCGGACGGTGAGCGTGAATTCCTGCATCCGCTGCCCGTGGAAAGGCTGTGGGGCGTCGGCAAGATCACTGCGCAGAAGCTGCGGAATTTCGACATCGCGACGGTGGGGGACATCGCGCGGCATGACGAGTCGTCCATCGTGTCGATTCTGGGTCGCGGCGCCGGCCGACACCTGTACGCGCTCTCGCACAACCGGGATCCGCGGCCGGTGCGTTCGTACGGCGGCCGAAGTTCGATGGGCGCTCAGCACGCATTGGGTCGAGGTGAGCACTCACGATCCGAACTCGAGGTGTCGTTGATGTCGCTGGTCGATCGGGTGTCGCGCCGCATGCGCTCCGCGCAACAAACCGGCCGCACCGTCACACTCCGGCTGCGTTTCGGCGATTTCACGCGGGCAACCCGTTCCCACACGCTGCGCCGTTCGACGGCGGAAACCACAGATCTGTTGAATGCGGCGATGGCGCTGCTGAGCGAAGCGGCGCCACTGATCGCCGACAAAGGCATCACGCTGATCGCTGTTGCCGTATCCAATCTGGACCGAAGCGGCGCGGAGCAATTGGAACTGTCCTTCGACGGCGGGCCGGATACCGCTGCCCTCGACTCCGCGATGGACAGTGTGCGGAAGAAGTTCGGCTCGGGGGCGCTCACGCGGGCAGTGCTGATCGGCCGCGATCCCGACGTTTCGGTGCCGCTGCTCCCGGACTAGCCGCTCGCGCAGCAGCGTCAGGACGTCAGCCGAATTGTTTCGTGCGTAGCGCTTGCGAGATCAGAAGTTGTGGCCTCGATCAATTGACGAGAAAGGTCGGCCAAAGCGCGCGCGACCGCAAGTTCGTCACCGATCTCGGGTACGTCTCGGTCGGCGGGATTGCAGCGCGCGAAACCGGCTCCTGCGAAGTGCGTGTCTTCCTGCGCCCGCAGTCGGGCAATCGCGCGAGTTCGGTGTGCCGTGTCGGATGTGTGTTCGTCGATGGTGATATCCACCGACCAGTGCTTTTCGTTCATGATGTGACCCCCTTCGGCGTACGTTCCATTGTCCTCGGTCGAGTGACGCGTGCGATAGGGCTGAACGACGGTCTTCGATTGCTGCGTGGGTGGGCGTCGCAGCGCGCATGATTACTTGGCCGCCGAACAACCCTGCCGAACAACCCCATGACGAGGAGTCACCATGAAGTCCTTCCGAAGTGCTGTCGAAGCGCGCGATACCGACGCCATGGAGGCGCTGCTCGCCGACAACGTGGTCTTCACCAGTCCTGTTGCCTTCATGCCGTATCCCGGCAAGGCGATCACGGCGTCGATCCTGCGCGGTGTGATGCGGGTGTTCGAGGATTTCCGGTATGTGCGCGAGATCGAGTCGGCAGATGGTCGCGATCATGCCTTGGTCTTCGAGGCAACAGTGGACGGCAAGCTCGTAAACGGTTGCGACTTTCTGCATTTCGACGACGACGGGCTGATCGACGAGTTCACGGTGATGGTCCGGCCGCTGTCAGGTGCCAATGCTCTTGCTGCCGCCATGGGTGAGCAGTTTCCGCGCATTCGGGAAGAAGCGATGAATGAGCTGAAGTGAGCACGTCGACGCCATAGGGGTTGTGTGAGACTCGTCGTAGCACTAAGTTGAGCCACATCGAGTTACAGGCACTGTGAGGAGACACCGATGGCCAGGTCGACATCGATCACCATGGACCAGTCGTACCGCGAGTTGCTGGCGACGCTGTCCGACGGCTCGGTGCACAGGAGGTTCGACCCCTATCTCGACATCGATTGGGATGCACCGGAATACGCGATCGATCCCGACGACCCCCGGTGGGTGCTGTCGTCGATATCCGATCCGCTCGGTGCCACGAGTTGGTATCAGGAGCAGTCCCTCGAGCGTCGCATCGCGATGGGGAAGTGGCGCCAGGCCAACGTCACCAAGGTGGGTTCGGCGTTCGAGAGCATCCTGATTCGCGGAATGATGGACTACATCATGGCGCTGCCGAACCAATCCCCGGAGTTTCGGTACTGCCTGCACGAGATGACCGAAGAGTGCAATCACATTCAGATGTTCCAGGAATTCGTCAATCGGGTTGGCGTCGACGTGCCGGGGATGCGCCCGCTGTTTCGCCGAATGTCTCCGTATGTCGGCTTGCTGGGCGCTAGGTTCCCGGTCATCTTCTTCATCGGCATCCTGGCCGGTGAGGAACCGATTGATCACTTCCAGAAGGATCTCATCCGCGAAGGCAAGGACACCGTCCCGGTGATGTTGCGCACCATGGAGATTCACATCGCGGAAGAGGCCAGGCACATTTCCTTCGCGCACGATTTCCTGCGCACGCATGTTCCGAGACTGAGCCCGTTCGGCCGCGCGATGACGTCTGTCGCCTTCCCCGGCGCGATGCGTTGGCTGTCCGGCGAAATCATGGCACCGCCGAAGGAGTTTGCGGAAAAGTTCGACATTCCCGACTCGGTGATCCGGGAAGCATTTTGGGACAGTCCTACGTCGCGCCGAATCCTGGGTAACTACTTCGGTGAAATGCGCGCATTGGCAGACGAGTTGGGGCTGATGAATCCCGTCTCGCGACGGGCTTGGAAGAAGTTCGGAATCGCCGGCGACAGGGCCCGGTATCGCGGTGAACCGAGGCGCTGGACAAAATCCCGTCGCTAGCGGTCGTATAAACCGTCGGTGCCGCGTGGGACACTTGTTCGGTGAGGTTGTATCGAGACACGGCGGTGGTGCTGCGCCTGCATAAGCTGGGCGAAGCCGACCACATCGTCACGTTGCTCACCCGTCAATTCGGGTTGGTGCGTGCCGTGGCCAAGGGTGTCCGCAGAACTACCTCCAAGTTCGGTGCGCGGCTCGAACCGTTTGCGCATGTCGACGTCCAACTCCTGCCGGGTAAAAATCTGGACATCATCACGCAGGTCCAGACGGTGGACGCCTTTGCCACCGACATTGTCGACGATTACAGCCGGTACACCACGGCCTGTGCGGTACTCGAAACCGCAGAACGGCTGGCGGGCGAAGAACGTGCACCGGCGCCGCAACTTCAGCGGCTCACTGTCGGGGCCTTGCGGGCTATCGCCGAGCAGGGCCGTCCCGTCGAATTTGTTCTCGACGCTTTTCTTCTCCGGGCGATGGGTTACGCGGGTTGGGCGCCCGCGCTCGGGGAATGCGCCAAGTGTTCTTCTCCCGGCCCGCACCGCGCTTTCCATGTCGCGGCCGGCGGGGCGGTCTGTACGTACTGTCGCCCACCCGGATCTGCGACGCCGTCGCCCGGTGTCCTTGATCTGATGGAAGCGTTGCTGCGGGGGGAGTGGGAAGGTACCGACGTGGCACCGACCTCGCTGCGCACTCAGGCAAGTGGCCTGGTCGCAGCGCATTTGCAGTGGCATCTGGAGCGGCAATTGCGCACGCTACCGCTCATCGAACGGTCAAGGCCGCATGCGGCGGTCGAGGGAGCTGCAGCGGTGGGGCAGGATGGAACGCGTGATTCGACGACGCGAACCGCGCACCCCGCTTGATTCTGCTACAGATCGGGTGATCCGGCCCCCGGACCCACACCCGTCCGGAGCGAAACCGCCGATCCTGCAAACCGAACTGATCCCGCGCCATGTTGCGCTGGTGATGGACGGCAACGGACGCTGGGCTCAGGAGCGCGGTTTGCCGCGCACAGCCGGTCACGAGCGCGGCGAAGCCGTACTGATGGACACGGTGTGCGGGTGCATCGAGATGGGCGTCGAGTGGCTTTCTGCGTATGCCTTCTCCACCGAGAACTGGAAGCGCAGCCCCGACGAGGTGCGTTTCCTCATGGGCTTCAACCGTGACGTGATTCGTCGTCGACGCGACGAGATGAACGAGATGGGCGTTCGGGTTCGCTGGGCGGGCCGGAAGCCGCGATTGTGGGCGAGTGTCATCAAGGAACTCGAGATCGCCGAAGAGCTCACCAAGAACAACACGGTGATGAACCTGACGATGTGCGTCAACTACGGCGGGCGCGCCGAAATTGCCGACGCGGTCAAGGAAATCGCCAAGCGGGTGGCCGCCGGCGAGATCAATCCAGACAAGATCACCGAGGCCACCGTCGCGAAGTACCTCGACGAACCTGATATGCCGGACGTCGACCTGTTCCTGCGCCCCTCAGGGGAGCAGCGTACGTCCAACTTCTTGATCTGGCAGTCCGCGTACGCCGAAATGGTGTACCAGGAGAAGCTGTTTCCCGATTTCGATCGTCGTGACCTGTGGGCCGCGTGTGTCGAATATGCCTCACGCGACCGCCGATTTGGTGGAGTGAAATGACAGGTGAAAATATGACCGAGACCGACAACGCCGCACGACTGCAAGAGCGTGCCGCCGAAGCGCTGGCACATTTTGTGACCGTCGACGTGGCCGACGACGGTTCACTGGGTTTCCAGTACGCCGGCGCATTGTGCTCGGTTCAGGCGATGAACCTCTCCGAAGGCCTCGACGTTCTGTCGATGACGTGCGTGCTGGCGTGGGACCGTCCGGTCAGCGCCGCGCTGCACCGCAAGGTAGCCGAGCGCAACCGCACCATCCAGTTCGGATCCATCGCGGTGTTCGGGCACGGCAGTCTCGCAGATGTCATTCTGCGGTACACGTTCCCGGCAGCGGGACTGGAAGACGAAGCGCTCACTACGATGCTGCTCCTGGCGCTCACGGGAGCCGATACGGCTCGACAGGGACTACTTCCTTAAACCTGAACGCACCGATTCTTCGAGGAGTAGTCCATGACGCTCGAGATCCACAAGGCCTGCGAAGTCACCGACGAGCTGGTTGAAGCCTGCGCGAGACTCATTCCGCAGCTGTCGAAGACGGCGCCACCAGTCACCGCGGCGTCGCTCGAGAAGGTTGTGGCCTGCCCCACGAACACACTTTTCGTGGCCAGGCTCGACGGTCGTATCGTCGGAACGCTGACCCTGGTCGTCTTTCCGACCCCGACCGGCTACCGCGCCTGGATCGAGGACGTTGTGGTCGACGGGGCGGCTCAAGGCCGACAGGTCGGATCCGCGCTGACCACAGCAGCCCTCGCTCGCGCCGAGGAGCTCGGCGCCCGCACTGTGGATCTGACCTCGAGGAGCTCGCGGGTAGCCGCGAATCAGCTCTACCGGAAACTCGGTTTCGAGCCGCGCGAATCCAATCTGCTTCGGTTTTCGCTGGCTGATTAAGTCGCGGCCGCGCAATCGCGGCAGGTACCGAAAATTTCGACGGTGTGACTGACGTCGGTGAATCCGTTGTCGTCGGCGATGGTCTGTGACCACTGCTCGACCATCGCGCCTTCCACCTCCACGGTGTATCCGCAATTTCGGCACACGAGGTGGTGATGGTGGCCGGAAGAGCAACGGCGATAGACGGATTCACCGGTGTCGGTGCGCAGGACGTCGATGGTTCCGGCGTCGGCGAGGGTCTGCAGGGTTCGGTAGACGGTGGTCAGGCCGATGGCTTCACCACGCTTGCGCAGTTCGTCGTGCAGCTCTTGCGCCGACTTGAACTCGCCGATGTCGTCGAGCAGTGCGGAGATCGCGCTGCGCTGTTTGGTCGATCGAATGCCGACAGTGGCGCTGCGCTTGAATGCAGACTGACCGGTGGTGTTCATGTTGGTGGTGATCATCCTTCTTCTGCGTGGGCGACAGCGTCCACGACTATGTGGGCCAGATGGTCGTCGGCCAGTCGATAGAGAACTTCGCGTCCGTGGCGTTCGCCACGCACGACGCCCGCAGCCTTCAGGACACGAAGGTGCTGGCTGATGAGCGGTTGGGTGACGCCGAGGGCGCCGACAAGTTCGTGGACGCACCGCTGCGACTGGTGGAGTTGGAGCACGATCGCGATGCGGACAGGTGCGGCGAGCGCTCGCAGGATCTCACCGGCCGCAGCCAGAGTTTCCTTGGGTGGAACCACGGCTGGTGGGACGGGTTCGAACGGGTCATGTGTGTGATCGAGCGCGTCGTGATCATGGTGGTTGTGGAGATCGCCGGTATCCGCAATGCTCACAGCGAGGCTCCTTCGAGGGATGTGTCACAACGTTCCTGCGTAGCCATAAGACCACACTATTGCAAATCACATTCATTTTGATATGCACAAGTACGCATGTCAACCGTGGCGCGAAGTCCACTTCCGGGGCCGGTTAGTCTGGACATGCAAAAAGCGCAGGAAAACCGTGCATCTATTACCCAGATGGAGAGCAATCCAGTGGCACCCAAGTCCAAGATCGAAGCCGTCGTCAATCTCGCCAAGCGGCGAGGCCTGGTCTACCCGTGCGGTGAGATCTACGGAGGCACCAAGTCCGCATGGGACTACGGCCCATTGGGTGTCGAGCTCAAGGAGAACATCAAGCGTCAGTGGTGGCGGAACATGGTCACCAGCCGCGAGGACGTTGTCGGCCTCGACTCCTCGGTGATTTTGCCCCGCGAGGTGTGGGTTGCATCCGGACACGTCGGCGTCTTCAACGACCCGCTGGTCGAGTGCCTCAACTGTCACAAGCGTCACCGTCAGGATCACCTGCAGGAGGCGTACGCGGAGAAGAAGAAGCTCGACAACCCGGACGACGTCACGATGGACCTCATCGGGTGCCCCGACTGCGGCACCGTCGGCCAGTGGACCGAACCGCGCGACTTCAACATGATGCTCAAGACGTACCTCGGCCCCGTCGAGAGCGAAGAGGGCATGCACTACCTGCGTCCCGAAACCGCGCAGGGCATCTTCGTGAACTTCGCGAACGTGCTGACCACGTCGCGTAAGAAGCCGCCGTTCGGCATCGGCCAGATCGGCAAGAGCTTCCGCAACGAGATCACCCCAGGCAACTTCATCTTCCGCACCCGCGAGTTCGAGCAGATGGAGATGGAATTCTTCGTCAAGCCCGGCGAGGACGACGCGTGGCACAAGTACTGGATCGACTACCGCATGGACTGGTACACCGGCCTCGGTATCAACAAGGACAACCTGCGCCTGTACGAGCACGCGAAGGAAAAGCTCTCGCACTACTCCAAGGGCACCACGGACATCGAGTACCGCTTCCACTTCCAAGGCAGCGAATGGGGTGAGCTCGAGGGCATCGCGAACCGCACCGACTTCGACCTCTCGACGCACTCCAAGCACTCGGGCACCGAGCTGAACTACTTCGACCAGACAACCGGCGAGCGCTACACGCCGTACGTCATCGAGCCGGCCGCAGGTCTTACCCGTTCGCTCATGGCCTTCCTCGTCGACGCGTACACCGAGGACGAAGCCCCCAACGCCAAGGGTGGCGTCGACAAGCGCACGGTGCTGCGCCTGGATCGTCGTCTCGCTCCGGTCAAGGCCGCTGTCCTGCCGCTCTCGCGCAATGCGGATCTCACGCCAAAGGCAAAAGATCTTGCAGCGCAACTGCGTCAGAACTGGAACGTCGAATTCGACGACGCCGGCGCCATCGGCCGCCGCTACCGTCGTCAGGACGAGATCGGCACCCCGTTCTGCATCACGGTCGACTTCGACACCCTCGAAGACCAGGCAGTAACCGTTCGCGAGCGTGACTCCATGGCTCAGGAACGCGTCGCACTCGACCAGGTCGAGAGCTACCTTGCGACGCGACTGATCGGTTCTTAAGCCGTATCCGTCTCGGGCGGCCTTCCTCGATAACGGGGGAGGTCGCCCGTTTGCTGTTCCCGGCGGCCTTCGAGGCGTAGGAACAGACATATGAGACAACTCAGTGTGACCAACAGCGTGACTCTCGACGGTGTCATGCAGGCACCGGGTGGGCCCGACGAGGACCGTCGCGGCGGATTCGAGCACGGGGGATGGGCTGCGCCGTTCAGTGACGCGGTCATGGCGCGGAAGATGGGCGAGGGAATGGCTGCGAGATCGCAGCTACTCTTCGGACGACGGACGTACGAGAGTTTTGCGTCGTACTGGCCGCACCAGACCGACAATCCGTTCACTGAAGTGCTCGACAACACGCAGAAATATGTTGCGTCGCGCACATTAACTGAACCGCTGCCGTGGAAGAACTCGACGTTGCTCCGCGGTGACGCGGCCGACGCGGTTGCCCAGTTGAAGGACACCGAGGGGCCGGATCTGGTGATTCTGGGTAGTGGGGAACTGATCACGTCGTTGGCGCAGCGCCAATTGATCGACACCTACATTCTGCTCATCCATCCTGTGGTTCTCGGAACGGGACGCAGGTTGTTTCCTGACGGCGCCGCACTCGCGCGGTTCACTCTCGCCGAAAGTGCTTCCACCACAACCGGAGTCATCATGGCGACATATCAGTTGCAGTGAGTGGGGCGAAAAACTCGAGTTGCCAGCGCTGGGATTTGACGGCCTGCACACTGGTCGGCGCTACCCACGGCGGGTAGACACGAATGGCGCGTTTACCGCCCGTGAAGTCTGTCGAAACCACTCGATTCGTGATGAGAGCGTCGACGGGAAAAATGAAGTGCCCCAGTTGATCTCCGTCGTATACCTCCACGACGAACAATTCGACGCCGTCGGAAATATCGAACGGGCGGATCGGCCCGGCGTCCGATCGTCGCCACAGCGTCACGAACTGCCCGAGTTTGGTAGGAGTCGTCTTTGCGCGACGGTACACGGCGCTGCGCCCGTCGACAGTGAGGGAGTGAGCGCTGTACTCCGCGCCCTCGGGTTCGGGAATCGGTGTGGACCAGGTACATCCGTGAGCGTTCATCGGCAATGATGATGGCACGGGTCACCGACAGCGCTGAAGGTGCAGCGCTGTCGGTGGTGGGGGATTCAGGCTGAGGGCACCTTGTCGAGGAACCCGAGAACAAGCGTCAACCGGCCGTCGTCATTTCGTTCGAGCACGTCGAATCCGTCGATCAGGGATTCTTTGCCGGCCGGGCCGAGCTTCCAGCCGAAGCGAGCTTGGCTGTGGTGTGCGTCCACCGGTCCGGCGAGTGTGAAGGTCATGCCCGGAAACTGCTGCTGCACAGCGCTGATCATCGCGTCGATCTGGCTGTGTCCGGTCACATCTGCCAGTGGATCGGTATACCGGCCATCGGCCGCGAACAGTTGCTCGATTCGTTCCTGGCGCGCCGAGGGATCCGTTTCGTTCCACAGATCGATGTAGGCGTGTGCGATTGCGTCGAAGTCACTCATGGCAGATCCTCCTGGTTGTCGAGGTCCGGGGTTTGTTTCCCGGCTGAGATCACTGTGCCAAGCGGATGTGACGTCAGTCGATTACCTCGGAGGTCATGGCGTTGATTACACCTTGTCGCTACGTTGAGTGGATGACTCAGAGCACGCATGTGGGAGCCCAGCTGAAGTCGTGGCGTGAGAGACGACGGCTCACTCAGTTGGGGCTTTCCTCCGCTGCCGGAGTTTCGACGAGGCACTTGAGTTTCATCGAAACCGGTCGATCGAAACCCAGTAAGGACATGATTATCCACTTGTCCGAGTGTTTGGAAGTGCCGCTACGGCAGCGGAATACGCTGTTGCTGGCGGGCGGTCATGCACCGGCCTATTCGGAGAATGCGTTGGCGGAAACGCCGATGTCCGCTGTCAGCGACGCCATCAATCGCATCGTCGACGCCCATGACCCGTACCCGGCTGTGGTGGTCGATCACCAGTGGGATCTGATCGTCGGCAATCGGGCGGTAAGCATCCTGACGGAGGGCGCTGCGTCGTTTCTTCTGGAGCCGCCGGTCAACGTTCTGCGGCTGAGTTTGCATCCCGAAGGCATGGCTGAGCGCATCGTGAACTTGGCGCAGTGGCGAAATCACGTGATCGCTCGGCTGCGCCGTGAGGTCGAGGTAACCGCCGACGCGCAGTTGGGTGCGCTGTTGGAAGAATTGCTGACTTATCCCAGCGGCGGCGAGTGGCATGAGGACGAGAGTTCTCTGTTGGTGCCCTTGCGGATTCGCGCGGGCGACACCGAACTGGCGATGTTCAGTACCACCACCGTGTTCGGTACGCCGCGCGATGTCACTTTGGCAGAGATCGCGATCGAATGTTTTTATCCATCCAACCGCGAGACCGCGGAGTTCTTCAGAGCGAAATCAGAGTGACTTCTTGCCGAACTTCAGCTTCCAGGGAACCAGTGCCGATTCGAGCTGAACAGCCAGGCTCATCTTCGAGACACCGTCGGTGCGCTCTTCGAAACGGATGGGGGTTTCGGCGATCTTCATGCCGCGCTGCACAACTCGGTAGTTCATCTCGACCTGGAAGGCGTAGCCGTTGCTCTGCACCGATTCGACGTCGATGGCGCGCAACGTCTTTGCGTGCCACGCCTTGAACCCGGCGGTGGCGTCCTTGACGTGCAGCCGAAGGATTGCGTTGACGTAGAAGTTGGCCCATGCCGACAGTGCCTTGCGGTGCCACGGCCAGTCGCCGGCCACGGCGCCGCCCTCGACGTAGCGCGAACCGAGCACCACCGCAGCGTCGGTTGTGGTGAGGATCTCGATCATGGCGGGGATCACTTCGGACGGATGGGACAGGTCGGCGTCCATCTGAATGACGATGTCGGCGTTCTCGGCGAGGGCCCGCGTCATACCGGCGACGTACGCGCGGCCGAGTCCGTCCTTGGCGGTGCGATGCAGAACACCCACCGGGATGGGGCCGTCGATGCCGAGCTTGTCAGCTACCTCGCCGGTTCCGTCGGGGGAGTTGTCGTCCACCACGAGTACTGCCAGGTTCGGGATCTTCAATGCGGCGAGACGATCGACGAGCTTGGGCAGGTTTTCACGCTCGTTGTACGTGGGTACCACGACGGTAATCTGCGGAGCGACGTTGTTCATAACACCTTCGTATGATCTGTGATCCCGACTTGCCGGATGAAGCGTACGACGAGGTCGGTCGCGAACAAAGTCAGAATTTTACTACCTCGGGTAGTTGACTCAGAACCGGCCGCCGCCGCCACCGCCGCGACTGCCGCGTCCTCCACCGCCGCCGCCGAACCCGCCGCCGCCGAATCCGCCGCCCCGGCCGCTACTGCTCGGACCGCCGTACGAACGCGGTCCACCGCCGCCGCCACGGAGAACGCTGTTGATCAGGATGCCGCCGAGAATGGCGCCTGCCGCGTTGCCGCCGCCGCCGCTTCCGCCGCGGGGACGCTGGTTTGCCTCCCATGTGCTGACGTCGCTCTGGGCCGCCCGCAGAGCATGGGTGGCCAGCGTTGTTGCAGCCTGCGCGTGCTGCAGAGCCGTCGACGGATCGGTGCCCTGCAACTGCTGAGCTGCCTGCAGATGGCGCTGCGCCTCGGCGTAGCGGGTGCGGGCCTCGGCGCCGATGACGCCGCGTCGCGTATTGAGGAAATCGCCGGCAGCAGTGACCTGTGCCTGGGCCGCCAGGATGTCCTGCGCGAGGCGTTGCTGCGCCCGTTCGAGCTGTTGCTTCTGCTCCTGAGCCTCTGCGAGCAATGCGTCGAGTTGTGCGTCGGCGGCCACAATCTGGTTGAAGGCGCCGAGTGGATCACTGTCCTTCGATGTCTGGGCGTGAGCCAACGCGGCTTGTGCACCGGCCTTGGCGGCGGCCAATCTATCGCCGCCCTGGGCCATGTAGGCGTCGGAAGCGGTGATGCCCTGCTGAACGTCGTCCATCGCGGCGGGGAGGGTAGCGATAGCGTTGCGGATGTCGTCTGCCGCGTGATCCACGGCGTCGAGAAGTTTGCGAGCCTGGTCCAGCGCGGCCTCCGCGGTCCGAATCGCTGTGACGGCAGCGCCCTGCTTACCGGCGGGCAAGGCAACGGCGTCGCGGCCCTGCTCGATGGACTGCTCGGCCAGAGTCAACCGCTCACCGGCCATGGTGACGTTGCCGGCGACCGGCGCCAGGGTCGGAGCCGGGAACTGGTTCTTCAGCTCGTTCAGGATCTTCTCGGACTCCGGCAGACGCACGCTGACGGCGACAACAGTCTGAGTCAGGGCATCGAGGCGAGCGGGCGCGTTGATGAGAAGATCACGCATCGTGTCGAACTCGTCGACCCGCGCATCGAGTTCCTGATCGGCACGGCCACACGAGGAAATGATGTCGATGAGCATCTGGCGCCGCTGCTCGGGTGACTCCGGGATAGCGTCGTCGAGTTTCTGCCTGATGCCGAAGGCTCCGGCGAGTGTCGCCTTGGCCTTGTCGAAAGCCTGGGCAAACGGCGCGACGGCCGCATCACCGAATTCGCTCCGCGCCAGTTCGAGTTCTTCCTGACTCGACGCGATGGCGTTGTCGGTCTCGACGAGAATGGCCTGAGCTCGCTCGTCCAGCGTCGGCAAGGGAAGTGCGTTCAAGGCGGCGATGTCGTCGGGTGCGATGTTCTTCGCGGCCTCGAGGCTGGCCTTGTCTCGATCGCTCTTCCGCTTGCGTGAGTACAGAACCACTCCACCGGTTCCGACGATGACCGCGCCGCCGCCGATGAGGAGTGTGCTTACGGACATGCCGCCGCTCTTGGCGTTTGCGTCACCGAGCGCGCCGGCGGTGGCAATGGCGGCTCCTGCCCAATCGCCGTCGGCGAGAGCAGGTTCCGTCGCGTCGGACTTGATGGAGTCGATGTCGGATTGTGTGATGTTTGTCAGTCCGGGCGGCACGTCGAGGTAGTAGGCGCCTTCCGTGGTCGCGACGGCAAGCAGGACGTCGGTGCCGCTGAGAGTGGATTTCGTTGCTGTCTGATCGGCCCACGCCTGGCCACCCATCTCGTTGAAGTCGGGGACAAACGCAACCCACAGATCGATCTGATGGTCTTCGCTGAGTTGGTCGAGCGCAGCTTGGATGTCCTCCTTCTGGCCGTCGTTGAGCACACCAGAGGTATCGGTGATCTGGTTGGGAAGGACCAACGGCGGATCAGCCGACGCAGTGGCAGGACTGAAGATCAATGCCAGGATCGCGAAGATCGCCGCAACGGCGCTCGCGCTGCCCCAACGCCGGATCGGCCGGACGAATGCCCGGTCGTGGTCTGCTGGAGACGACTGCTCGATGTGTGCTGCGAAGGCCATGACGCAAATCTAACCGTTATGGCGCGTCGGCAGCGCGGGGGAGCGATCAGGGCTGGCACAATTGCGGGAGTGAAACCAGCTTTCGGCAACCGCTCCCGCAACTCTGCGCCCTCCGGGGCTGGCGGCGGCTTCGGCGAAGGTCTGGCTCGATGGACCCGACGCCTCATCGCCGGGGCTCTACTGATGACCTTCGTCTTGATCGGCGGAACCGCCGTCCGGGTCTGGCAGGTTGCGCGGATCGACGACACGACACCAGCCGACGCGATTGTTGTTCTCGGAGCCGCTCAGTATTCGGGAACTCCGTCGTCGGTGTTCGAAGCCAGGCTCGAGCAGGCGTACAAGCTGTACAAGCGTGGGGTAGCGCCGCAGATCATCACCGTCGGCGGCAAGCAGGAAGGTGACGAGTACACCGAAGCCGCGTCCGGAAAGATGTATCTCACCGACCGCGGGATTCCGTCGAGTGCGATTACCGCCGTCGAAACCGGCTCGGACACCCTGCTGAGCATTGATGCCGTCAGTGACGAAATGGCTTCGCAGGGAATCAATTCCGCAGTTCTGGTCAGTGACCCGTGGCATTCACTGCGCACTCGAACCATGGCCCGCGACACCGGCCTCGAAGCCTGGACGGCGCCGACCAGACAAGGGCCGGCCGTGTTCACCCGTGAATCCCAACTGCATGGCATCGCGCGCGAAACGGGCGCTCTGCTCTGGTACCAACTGACGCACTTCTCCGCTGATTTTCCCTACACGGCAGGGCAATAGGAACAACCGACATGACGGCACACACCACGTACGGCGGCGGAACCTATTCCGAGCACGATCTGGAGCGCCGCATTGTCGAGGCGCCGAAGCGAGCGGGATTGCCCGGAACTCAGATTGCCGCCGCCCAACATCGATCCGACTTCTCGCGGGATCGCGCTCGCGTGCAGCACTCCGCGGCGCTACGACGCCTGGCCGACAAAACCCAGGTAGTCGGTCCTCGCGATGGTGACACCCCGCGTACCCGGCTCACGCACTCGATGGAAGTTGCGCAGATCGGTCGCGGTATCGCCGACGGCCTCGGCTGTGATCCCGATCTCGTAGACCTCGCCGGTTTGGCCCACGACATCGGGCACCCTCCGTACGGGCACAACGGTGAGAAGGCACTCGACGAGGTCGCGAAAGACTGCGGCGGGTTCGAAGGCAACGCCCAGAACCTGCGCATCCTCACGAGCCTCGAACCCAAGATCTTGGGTTCAGGCGGACGCAGTGCCGGACTCAACCTCACCCGGGCTTCCCTCGACGCCGCGATCAAATATCCGTGGACCAGGCCGGAACCCGGAGCCAAGTTCGGCGCCTACGACGATGACGCCGATGTGTTGGCCTGGGTCCGCGACGGAGCGCCCGGGCGTCGGCAAGCATTGGAAGCTCAGGTCATGGACTGGGCCGACGACGTCGCCTATTCGGTGCACGACGTCGAGGACGGCGTGATCGCCGGCCGTATCGACCTTCGGTCACTGGCCGATCCGAGCGAGCAACGGGCACTCGCCGAGTTGGGTGCCTCGGAGTTTCGCGGCCTGGTGATCGACGATCTGATCGACGCTGCGCAGCGGTTGTCGGAACTGCCCGTCGTGCAGAGCGTCGGCAGCTACGACGGGACCCTGAACAGTTCCGTGGCATTGAAAAACCTGACCAGCGAATTGGTCGGACGCTTTGCGACGGCAGCCATCGCTCGCACCCGGCTGACCAACGGAGACCGGCCGCTGTCGCGGTACCAAGCAGACCTCGACATCCCCGAAGCGGTGGCATCCGAAGTAGCGCTGCTCAAAACCGTTGCGCTGTACTACGTGATGTCCGACAACGGGCACAAGGCCCGCCAAGACCGTCAACGTGACCGAGTTCATCGCGTCGCGGAATGGCTGCTGGCAACCGCGCCCGCCGGATTGGACCCCATCTTGCTGCCTGCCTGGGAGCGAGCGGAAAACGATGCGGCGCGCACCCGAGTTGTCGTGGATCAGATCGCGTCGTACACCGAGAGTCGCCTCGAGCGGGTCGACAAGGCGAGCCTCGGCGCCCAGGCGAGTTGGGGCTGACTGCTCAACTCGACGGCGTTTGCGTCAGCGCCCATTCTGCGACCCTGCGCGCACTCTCGGCTTCGCTGAGGTCCTCGACGCGCGTCATGATGGACCAACGCACGCCGAAGGGGTCGCGGATCGAGGCAAACCGGTCGCCCGAGACGAACGTGCTTACCGATTCACGAACGGTCGCGCCGGCTTGTACTGCGCGCTCGACGACTGCGTCGACATCTGAGCAGTACAGGCCCATCGAGTAGGAGTCGGCGTCGCCGGAAGGTGCCTCGACGAGGCCGTAATCGGGGTTGGGTTCGCCGAGTTGGAGCCGACCGTTTCCGAAATCGAGGTCGGCGTGGACGACGACGCCGCTGAACTCGGTGATGTCGACGACGCGTGCGCCGTACACCGACCGGTAAAATTCAATCGCGTCGGCGGCTCCCTTGATCGCCAGAAACGGGGTCAAGCTCGTCGAGCCGTGCGGGATGCCGTCTGTTGTGTGCTCGCCGGTCACGCCCTGCTGGGAAATGCTGTCTGCGTTCATGAAACGAAGGTAGCGCCGTCAGATGGGCTGTGGCTTGAAGATTTGCGACGAACGAGGAGGACGGCAGTTGGTCATGCCCAATGACAGTCGCGGGATTCTGTACCCGACCAAACTCCCGACGTTCCACCGCGAACCGGCCGACGCCTCGTTGGAAGGGCGTATCCGCTGGTTCTGGATTCCGCGATGGCAGCTGGCGCCCGGCCGAACTGTCCGACAGGAAGTGCTGCCGTTCCCCGCTTCCAATCTCGTGGTCGAACCCGGCGGGGTGTCCCTGGTCGGCCCGTCGACAGGGGCATCGCACCGTGACCTGTCCGGCAGTGGCTGGGCGGTGGGTGCACTGTTGCGGCCGGCGGGCCTCGCGTCGTTGCGAGCTGATCCGCAGACCATCCAGAACACCGAAGTGCAGATCGCCGCGCCGGACTTGCACGAGGCAGTGATGTCGGCGATGGGTGAGGCTGACCACGAGGTGGGTAGGCAGCGTGCGATTGCGGCTTTCTCCGAGTGGGCGGCCCAGCACATTGCGCCCGACGACGAGAGTGGTCGACAGGCAAATGCAATGGAAGACCTGATCGCTTCGGATCGGACAGTGATCCGTGTCGGTGATATCGCCGAACTTCTCGGCACCTCTGTCCGTGGTGTTCAACGCCTTGCCCAGCGATACGTCGGGTTGCCGCCCTTGGCAATCATTCGACGCTACCGACTTCAGGAAGCCGCACAACGGCTACGCGAAGATCCGTCGGTGAAGATCGCGCAAGTGGCGGCCGATCTCGGTTACGCAGACCACGCCCACCTGTCCGCCGACTTCCGCAACGTCCTCGGTTTCACACCGAACTCCTACCGCCAGACTCCAGACCACCCGTGACGAACTTGCCGTGTCAGGCGCAGTTCGTGGACCGCCTAGACTGACATACGTGGCGGGCCGAATTTCTGACAGAGACATCGCGGCCATTCGCGAACGCACACGCATCGAAGACATCGTCGGTGAATACGTCTCGCTCAAGCGTGCGGGTGGCGACTCCATCAAGGGGCTGTGCCCGTTCCACGACGAGAAGTCGCCGTCGTTCCACGTTCGTCCCAACCATGGGCTTTATCACTGCTTCGGTTGCGGTGAGGGCGGCGACGTCTACTCCTTCTTGCAGAAGATGGACCACATCAGTTTTGTCGAGGCTGTCGAGCAGTTGGCCGACCGGCTGAACTACTCGATCTCCTACGAGGGCGGCGGTCCCTCGGTTCAGCGCGATCGCGGCACCCGTGCGCGTTTGATCGCGGCCAACGCGGCAGCGCAGGAGTTCTATGCGGCGCGCCTGCGGGAGCCAGACGCCCAAGCTGCGCGCGACTACCTCACCGAGCGAAATTTCGACGGCGCTGCGGCCTTGCAGTTCGGCTGCGGCTACGCCCCCGAAGGCTGGGACACACTCACAAAGCACTTGATGGCCAAGGGATTCGAGTTCAAGGAGCTCGAAGCCGCCGGCCTGGCCAAGGAGGGGCGACGCGGCCCGATCGACCGTTTCCATCGTCGACTCCTGTGGCCCATCCGGAGCGTTGCCGGCGACGTAATCGGCTTCGGTGCCCGCAAACTTTTCGACGACGACACCATGCCAGGCAAGTACGTCAACACCCCGGAAACCATCCTGTACAAGAAGTCTCAGGTCTTGTTCGGCCTCGATCTCGCGAAACGCGACATCGCCAAGGGGCATCAGGCTGTGGTGGTCGAGGGGTACACCGATGTCATGGCGATGCATCTGGCCGGCGTCAAGACCGCTGTCGCGTCGTGTGGCACCGCATTCGGCGAGGAACACCTCGCGATGCTGCGCCGACTCCTGATGGACGACAGCTACTTTCGCGGCGAAATCATCTACACCTTCGACGGCGATGCCGCGGGGCAAGCTGCCGCGATGAAGGCTTTCGAAGGTGATCAGAAGATGGCCGGGCAGACGTTTGTTGCCGTCGCTCCCGACGGAATGGACCCGTGCGATCTCAGGCTGGCGTCGGGCGACGCCGCAGTCCGCGACCTCGTGGCGAGGCGAACCCCGATGTTCGAGTTCGTGGTCAAGTCGATACTCACCGAGCATGATCTCGACACAGCGGAAGGTCGCGTCGAGGCTTTGCGTCGTACCGTTCCCGTCGTCGCGCAGATCAAGGAATCGACTCTGCGTGACAGTTACGCCAACCTGCTGTGCGGATGGGTCGGGTGGGACGACCTGCCGTCCGTGCGTCGACGTGTCCGTGACGAAGCTCGCAAACGTGCGTCCACCCGAGGTTCCTCACCCGCGCCGAAGCGGCGTCAGGTCATTCCGGAGCCCAGCGACGACGCCCTTGCGCTCCCGATCGGCATCTCACGGCCCCGGCCCAACGATCCGGGGCTGTCCACGCAGCGAGCGGTGCTCAAAGCGGCCCTGCAGTACCCAGGGATCGCCGGAACGGTGTTCGACTCACTGCCCGTCGAGACGTTCACTCATCCCGCCTACGTGGCAATCAGGCAGTCGATGTCCGACGCCGGAGGCACCAGCAAGGGTTTCGGCGGCGCCGAATGGATCGAGGTTGTCACCAAGGGCGTCGAAGATGTGACAGTTGCCTCAGTGATCTCCGAACTTGCCGTCGAACCGATGCCATGTGACGAGGACACAGTTCCCCGCTACATCAGCGGCGTGCTCGCGCGACTGCAGGAGGCTTGGGTCGGCGAACAGGTCGCAGACCTCAAATCGAAACTGCAGCGCATCTCACCCGCCGCAGCACCGGACGAGTACAACTCGCTGTTCGGCGACCTCGTCGCCCTCGAGCAGTACCGCCGACAGCTGCGTGAGCAAGCCGTCGGCGACAACAGCGTCTGACTAGCGGTTCTTCTTCAACTGGTCATGAGGGATCAGGATCGTGGTTTCCTCGTTGATCGGCTTCATGGGCTCCAATTTCGGCTGCGTGCTGAGCGAATCAGCCAGCTTCTGACGCGACGCGTCGAGCACCTTCTTCGTGGCAGGACTGGTCGCCACCGCCTTCGCGGCCCGACTGATCTGTTCGTACCGGGCCCGCCCTGCTTTCGTCCCCAGGACGTACCCAGCGGCAACACCGATCAACAAACGCATCATTCCTGCTTCCCTCCAGCACCGATCGTCCTGACTCCATCCTGCCTGATGACTCGCTGGGCAGGCGATTTGGTACTTCGGCGGTGGATTCGCTACAGTTTCTCAGGCAACGCCGGAACGGGCGAAGCGAGCAAGACAATCCCCTGTAGCTCAATTGGCAGAGCTTCCGACTGTTAATCGGACGGTTGCTGGTTCGAGTCCAGCCGGGGGAGCGTTCAGAAGAATCCCTGATCCGCAGCAATGCGGATCAGGGATTTTTTTGTTGCACGGTTATGTCGACGGCCTGCCAGGCGCCGCGTGACCGACAGCTGTCATTCGAATGTGTGTGCGAAGATTCTGATATGTCTGTCGAGTCTGCGCCGACCAGTTGCCCCAGCGGGCACGCCCTCACCGGTGGCACCTGTCTCGTCGGATGGGAAGTCTGCGGCTGTGTGACGGCCGAGAACGGCGGGCATCGAACGCACTACTGCCGCAAGTGTGGCAAGACTGTGCGAACGCCGCCATGCGCCGGTGCCATGCCGCAGGCTGATCGCTGGCGCAGTCGGTAGATCTACGCCGCCGCGTCCCTGATCGTCTATGGCAGACCACTGGGTTAGGTTTTTTTGGGGCGCGTGACCGCGATGATGCGAAGGCTGGCGCTGATCAGCTGGATCCGGACGGGTACTCAGATATCTAGGGGAGGTATTCGTCCGAGATTTGATCGTTGTCAGGTAGGTAAGAACCTCACAATGCACTGGGAAGATAGTGCGCTTGGTCGTCCTGCACGGCCAGGTTCATGACTTCCTCGTATGCCTCCGGTAGTGGGTGCCCACACGCACCTCCTGTCGGAAAAGCAACTCTCACACCGTGTCCGCTGGCATCGACCAGCCAAACCACAGGAGTGGGAATGGTCGACGCAGTGGGGCATTCGCCGAACCACGGACGATCGAGCGAGGGCTGCGCCAATTCAGCGACGACTCGCGTCAAATCACCGCTTCTCCTCGTCTGCCTCAGGATCGCCCCACTGTTGTCGTCCGCGAACTTCAGGAATTCGCACACCACCACCGATGTCGGTTGGAAGCTCTCGGGAATCGTTCCTGCCGGAGGCAATGGGTCTACTAGGTACTCCGGTGACTGGACCGGTATAGGAATGACCGCCTCGAGCACGTCAGGCGCCAGACATGTGGGTTGCCCGATAACCTGCCCCTGCGGGGCAGCTGCCGGGGACCGTCGGTCGTCCACAATCTGGAAAGCAACAACTACCCCAACCGCGAGAACAGCAACGGAGCCAGCCAATACCGGCCCCAAACGACATCGCCGCATATCCAACACCATGCCAACTATGCCGCTAGCGGACACATTCCGCCCTGTCTACAAGATGATCGCCCGGACGAGCCCCCGAGGCTGCAGGGCGAGTCGGCCGACTGAGATCTATTCGAATTGCGCGCCGGGGCTGTGGGTTTGGTTGACGTCGAGCGTGACCTCGACATCCCCGGCAGGAACATCCGTGAGAAGGTGCACCGCGTCAGCGACCATGTCGGGAATCTGATCGAGTCGGCGTGCTTGGGTGAATGCGCCGTCGACCTCGGGCACCTCGACGGCCCACCAATCGCCGGATTTCGTGACCTTGGCGGTGACCTTCATTTGTTGCCCTTCCTGTCGGTGGTCGTTCGAAGTCGGTGGTTGTCTGAAGCGAAAGCCCGGCGCAGGATTCTGCGCCGGGCTTCGGTGTTCATGGTGCGAGCGACTACTTCGCTGCGCGGTCCGAAGGCTCGAACAAGCGAACGATGTGGGCCGGGTTGATGTAGTAGACCCCGTTGGGGGAGTTGAGCACCAACGTGTCCTCGGAGAAGTCCTTGACGGTGCCGTTGAGCTTTGCGCCGTCGGACATGATGATCCGGATCGTGGCCTTGGAGTTCTTGAATTCAGAGAGTGCAAGCTTCATGTGATGATCCTGTTCAGTGGGGTGTGCTCTCCAACGTTATCGGGTTCCGGCACCCGTGCGAACCAAGTCGAGGTACCTGCTCCGATATGAGTTACACCAGTCACACCCTGCCCGGTTGTGATTCGCGTCAGCGGTGCCGGTAACATTCGGACGCGCCGAGATGTCAGGCAACTCGGATGGGGCGGTAGCTCAGTCGGTTAGAGCCGTGGACTCATAATCCATTGGTCGCGGGTTCGAGCCCCGCCCGCCCCACAACTCTCTTCCACGATCGGCGATGGAATCAATACCCGCCGTGAGCGGACTATTCTCGATCCATGCCGATCACGCCGGACACAAAGAATTGGACATGGGTACTCGAACGCCCGTGCACAGAGTGCGGGTTCGACTCGACCACCATCACCTTCGCTGATGTTCCCGATCTGGTTCGCAGGAATGCCGCCGCTTGGGGTGAGGTGCTGCAGCGCGAGGACGTGACGGTACGGCCGAACAGCGAAACCTGGTCCGCGTTGGAGTATTCCGCCCATGTGCGTGACGTGTTCAGGATTTTCAGAGCCCGGTTGGAGCAGATGCTCACATTCGACGATCCGTACTTCGAGAACTGGGATCAGGACGCGACAGCAATTGCCGAGCGCTACAACGAGCAGGATTCGGCGACAGTCGCTTCGGAATTGGCCGACGCTGCTGACGCCGTTGCGAGTGCATTCGAATCAGTCGCGGAGGGTCAGCTGGGTAGGCGTGGGCTCCGCGGTGACGGATCGGCGTTCACCGTCGAATCATTGGCCATGTACTTCATTCATGATCCGATCCATCACTTGCACGACGTGTCGGGGTAGTCAGAGCCCGCGCACCTCCTCGAGGGTTTTTCGGGCTCCGACTGAGTGCAACGAGTCGAGTGTTGTTCGGAAGCTCGCGACAAATCGTCGGTTGTCGACCAGGTCGCCGAAAACGGCACGGTTGCCGATGAAGGCGAGTGGGTCGACCGCCTGCTTCTGGGCAAGGGGCACCAACGTGTCGGCCAATTGATCGACCACGGTGATCGGGTCGCCCTTCTCGTCGACGCCCTCGGCGTAGCGCGCCCAACTGGCCACGATGGCCGTGGACAGATTGATGGGCCCTCCGGTGTCGAGTTGCTTGCGGATGACCGGCAAGAGCCACTTGGGAATTCGATCGGACGATTCGGCACACAGACGCGCAATCGTGTCACGAACCTGTGGGTTCGAGAAGCGCTCGATGAGCGTCTTCTTGTACTGATCGAGGTCGACGCCGGGGACCGGATCGAGGGTGGGGGTCGCTTCGAGGTTCATGTAGTCGAGCAGGAACCCGGACAGGAGTTCGTCCTGGCATGCCTCGTGAACGAGACGGTATCCGGCGAGGTAGCCGAAGTAAGCGATGCCCTGATGGCTGGCATTGAGGAGACGCAGCTTCATGAGTTCGTACGGGCGCACGTCCGGCACCACATTCACGCCGGCATTTTCCAAAGGTGGCCTGCCCACCGTGAACTCGTCCTCGAGGAACCACGCAGTAAACGGTTCCGCTGCGACAGGCCATTGATCGTCGACGCCGAATGCCTGGGCGATCTCGGCAGTCACCTCGGCAGTAGTGACGGGCGTGATCCGGTCGACCATGGAGTTGGGGAACGCACCGTTCTGCTCGATCCACTCTGCAAGTTCCGGATCTTTCAGGGCGGCAAAGGCTCCGAAAGCTGTTCGTGCGACGGCGCCGTTCCCTTCGATGTTGTCGCAACTCATGATCGTGAAGGGTGCGAGGCCGCGTTCTCGGCGAAGGGCGAGAGCATCGCAGACCAGTCCGAACGTCGTGCGGGGGAGAGCTCCTGGCCGAAGATCATGTACGACATCGGGATTGGATGCGTCGAACTCACCGGTGGTGTGCGAGATGTTGTAACCGCCCTCGGTGATGGTGAGGGACACGATCTTTGTCGACTCCGACGCCATCTTCTCGATGACGGCGCGTGGATCGTCCGGAGCAAACAGGTACTCGACAATTGACCCGATGACTCGGCCTTCGAGCGTTCCGTCAGCATGCTTGAGCGCCAGCGTGTACATACCGTCCTGAGCGCCGAGCGCATCCTTCATCCGCTTGTCCGACGGCATCACTCCGACGCCGCAGATTCCCCAGTCGAAGCCTTCTCCTTGGCGTAGGAGGGTGTCGATGTACATGGCCTGATGCGCGCGGTGAAAGCCGCCGACACCAAAATGCACTATGCCGGTGGTGACTTTGCTCCGGTCGTAGTTCGGCACTTCGAGTGAAGCATCGAAGTCGCGCAAGGTCTTCGTGTTGAGTTCCATGAAAGTTCTAGTCTCCTTCGGCGACGATGACAACGGCCTTGATGCTGCCGGGGACGCGATCGGCTTCCAGCGCCTCGCGCGAGCGTTCGAGTGAAAAGCGGGCTGTGACCATCGAATCCAGGTCGACGCGACCGGACGCGACCAGTGCCGCGGCGATCGGCCACGTGTTGGCGTATCGGAACACGCCGGTGAGGACGAGCTCGCGACCCTGAATGATGGGGACGGGCAGCGGGATTTCGTCTGCGCCCATTCCGACCAACACTATTGTCCCGGCCGGCCGAACAGCATGGATGCCGTCGATCACGGCGGCTGTGGCTCCCGAGGCGTCGATGAACGCGTCGACGCCGAGTGAACGTACATCGCTCTCGCGGGGATCCACCACGGTGGTGGCGCCGAATTTCAGTGCCACCTCGCGTCGGGCGGCGTCGATGTCCGAGACGATGACCTCGGTGGCGCCAAAAGCCTTGGCTACCTGTGTCGTCACGATTCCCACCGGTCCGGCGCCCGCGATGAGTACTCGGGACCCACCGGTGATACCCGCCTTCTGGACGGAAGCGATGCCCACAGAGAGTGGCTCGAACAGCGCTGCGGCTTCATAGGACACGGAATCGGCGATGGGATGTGCGAAGTCTGCGCCAATGGTCACGTAGTCCGTCAACGCACCGTCTATGGGAGGCGTCGCGAAGAACTCCATGTGAGGGCAGAGGTTGTATCGGCCGGATTTCGATTCCGAACTGGTCGGATCGGGCTTCTGTGGCTCGATGGAGACCCGTTGTCCGATGCGACTGGGATCAACGCCGTCCCCGACGGCTGCGATCCGACCTGACGCCTCGTGCCCGAGAACGAGGGGAGCCTCGACGACGTAGGGGCCGATGCGGCCTTCGCGAAAATAGTGGGCGTCCGATCCGCATACGCCAACCGCATGGACGCGGACGAGCACTTCGCCAGGCCTGGGCGACGGTCGCGGTCTTTCCTCCATCTGCATCTTTCCGACTGAAATAAGGACATTTGCCCGAATTGTCGCAGGTAGATCGATGGATTCACCGGAAACTGTTGTGTGGGTCACAACGTAGATGTTAGCTTAATGAGCATAAGAACATCTAGTGAGCATTTGCTCACGATCAAAAGAATCAACCAAAAGAATCAACGAGGAGAACGCGTGAACCAGTCGGCTCAGCCAACGGGACTCAAGACGTCGAAGACGCCGGCGTCCGAGGATGTCCGACTCGCGCTGCGCGCGGCAACGATGTATCACCTCGAAGGGGCTACTCAGGCGGAGATCGCGGCAAAACTCGGTGTCTCGAGGCCGACGGCGGGCCGCTTGCTGGCTCGGGCGCGGTCGCAAGGCTTGGTCAGGGTCGAGATCTTGGTTCCGCCGGAGTTGGAAGGTTCGGTGAACACGGAATTGGAGTCCGAGCTCGAGAAGCGTTTCGGCCTGGCGGAAGTTTTGGTTGTCCCCGAAGCGAATTCGGATTCAGACGATCCCGACTACGATGCGTTGGGCCGTCGCGCTGCTGACGTGCTGGTTCGGCGTCTGCAGCCGTCGAGCGTTCTCGGATTCACGTGGGGGCCGGAAACCGTTGCAGTAGCGGGTTCTTTGCCGGACCGGGCGGCAAAGTGCTCGGCTGTGGTACAACTTGACGGCTCCATGACGGTGACCGACTATCAAACCGGCGTTGACTTCACTATCGGCCGATGTGCACAACAGTTGCAGGCCAATCCGATTCGCCTCAATGCTCCGTTGTACGCCGATCCGGCGACTGTGGAGTCGATGCAAAACGATTCGGTCATATCAAAGGCGCTGCAAGCTGGAACCGATTCCGACATCATGGTTTTCGGTGTTGGCGCCGTATCCACGGCCACCACGTTGTTTGCCGGTAGCTTTGTCGACTCGACCATGCTGGACGAGTTGGAAAGTCGCGGCGCGGTCGGCGAAATCGGGGGCCGTTTCTACACGATCGACGGAACTCCAGTGGAGGGGCCACTACCCGAGCGCACGGTATCCGTATCGCTCGACGCAGTGAAATCCTGTGATCAGACCATTCTGATTTCGGGGGGAACACACAAACGCCAGGCCGTTCTGGGCGCATTGCGCGGAGGTTTGGCACACGTACTCGTCACCGATGTCGAGTGCGCCCAGTGGCTGCTCGAAAGCTAGCTCTCTCACGAGTTCTGCCGGCTGAGCGTGCAACTGACACGTGAGTGTGAAGGAAGGTAATCCGTGAAAACAGGAAGACGAGTGTGGGGCGCTGCTGCTGCGGCTCTCTGCCTCCTGGTGTCGGGATGTGCGGGTGCGGGCGCACTCGGTGGTTCCGGCGAACGAACCGTCACCATTGCGATGGTGTCGAACTCACAGATGCAGGACGCCATCAAATTGGCACCCGCTTTCGAAGCCGAGAACCCGGGGATCGACCTCAAGTTCGTCAGCCTCTCCGAGAATCAGGCGCGCGCCAAGATCACGGCATCGACGGCTACGGGCGGCGGTGAATTCGATGTAGTCATGATCAGCAACTACGAGACGCCGCAATGGGCTGCCAATGGTTGGCTCGTGAATTTGTCCGAGTATGCCAATGCCACAACGGGTTACGACGAAAACGACTTCATTCCGTCGATCAAGACGTCCCTGTCCTACGAGGACAGCATGTACGCCGTTCCGTTCTACGGTGAGTCGTCGTTCCTGATGTATCGCAAAGACTTGTTCGACCAGGCCGGCATCACGGTTCCCGAAGATCCGACGTGGCAGGAAGTTGCCGGTTGGGCAGAGCAGTTCGACAACCCAGACGCCAAGATGTCGGGCATCTGCCTTCGCGGAAAGCCTGGCTGGGGAGAGGTCCTCGCACCACTGAATACCGTGATCAACACCTTCGGAGGTCGCTGGTACGACGAAGACTGGAATGCGCAGCTGACCAGTCCGCAGGTGGAAGACGCCGTTCAGTTCTACGTGGACACGGTCACGGAACATGGTCAACCAGGTCCCGCGACCAGTGGATTCGGTGAGTGTGCAACACAATTCGCGCAGGGCAATACCGCAATGTGGTACGACGCGACGTCGGCGGTGTCGGTTCTCGAAGATCCCGCGTCGTCGAAGGTGTTCGGAAACATCGGCTACGCCAAGGCTCCGAAGGTCGAGAAATCCGATCCAGGATGGCTCTACACGTGGGCGCTCGGGATCCCGGAGTCGGCCCAGAACAAGGACGATGCGTGGAAGTTCATCTCGTGGATGACAAACAAGGATTACATCCAGCGAGTCGGCACGGAGCTCGGCTGGTCGAGGGTGCCGCCGGGAAGTCGTCTTTCGACGTACGAGATTCCGGAGTATCAGGAAGCCTCCAAGGCGTTCGGTGAAATCACCCTCGAATCGATCAACAACGCAGATCCGAAAAACCCTACAGTGCAACCAGTTCCGTACACCGGAGTCCAGTTCCTCACCATTCCTGAGTTCCAGGATCTGGGCACTCGCGTCAGCCAGCAGATCAGCGCTGCCATCGCGGGTCAGAAGAGTGTGAAAGAAGCACTCGAACAATCGCAGCAGTATGCCGAGGTGGTCGGCAAGACCTATCAGGAGAACCGATGACTACGGTTGCTGAGCCCAGAACTGCGGTGGACGACGCGCCGCCGGTCCGAATCGACAAGAAGATCTCCCGCGCCGAGGGATGGCGTCGTCGAGGTCCGTTGTTGCCGGCGTTGATCTTCGCGATCGTCGTCACCCAGATTCCGTTCCTGTTCACGCTGTACTACTCCACGCAGTCGTGGAACCTCGTGCGGCCGGGATCACGGCATTTCAATGGGTTGGACAACTACATCGAGGTGTTCAAGGACAGTCAGTTCCGTGAGGTGGCTGTCAACACGGTCATCATGATCGTGGGAACGGTCATCGTGTCCGTGATACTCGGACTGGCGCTGGCACTGCTTCTCGACCGGGCGTTCCTCGGCCGCGGGATTGTGCGAACGCTGCTGATCACGCCGTTCCTCATCACCCCGGTCGCCGGCGCATTGCTGTGGAAGACAACGATGTTCGACCCGGTGTTCGGCATCGTGAACTTCGTTCTCCAGCCGTTCGGTGTCGGCCAGGTCGACTGGGTGAGCAAGTTCCCGCTCGCGGCAGTCATGATCAATCTGATCTGGCAGTGGACCCCGTTCATGATGTTGTTGATCCTGGCCGGGCTGCAGTCCATGCCCCGCGACATTCTCGAGGCCGCGCGAGTCGACGGCGCCAAGCCGTTTGCGATGTTCCGCGAATTGACGTTGCCGCATCTGCGCCGATTTATCGAACTCGGCGCCGTGCTCGGTGCGATCTACCTCGTGAACACCTTCGACGCGGTGTACATGATGACGGCGGGAGGGCCAGGAGTCGCCAGCTCGAACCTGCCGTTCTACATCTACCAGCGTGCGTTCCTCGGCTTCGACGTCGGTCAAGCTGCGGCGATGGGCGTCGTGACAGTGATCGCGACCATCATCGTGTCGACACTCGCGCTCCGATTGATCTTCAAGAGCTTCACCGGTAATGAGGAGGCTGCGTGATGACTACCGTAGATACGACAAGCGCGACGACCGACAAGCCCGTAGTGAAGAAAAAGAAAAGCAGCAAGTTCAGTCCCTGGTCGGTAGTGGCGTGGATTGCCGCTCTGGGCTTCTTCTTTCCGGTCTTCTGGATGGTTCTGACGGCGTTCAAGACCGAGGCCGATGCCTACACGGATCCGCCGAAGTTGTTCTTCACCCCGACACTCGAGCAGTTCCGTGCCGTTCTCGATTCGGGTCTGGGTACGACGCTGGCGAACTCGGCATTTGCCACGGGAATGTCCACCATTCTTGTTCTGCTACTGGGTGTTCCAGCGGCGTTTGCGCTCTCGCTTCGCCCGGTGAAGAAGACGCAAGATGTGCTGTTCTTCTTCATCAGTACCAAGATGCTTCCCGTCGTGGCAGCGATCGTGCCGCTGTACGTGATCGTCAACGACATCGGATTGCTCGACAACATCTGGGCTCTGGTCATCCTGTACACGTCGATGAATCTGCCGATTGCGGTGTGGATGATGCGCTCGTTCTTCCTCGAAGTACCCGGCGAGCTCCTCGAAGCAGCCAGTATGGACGGCGCCAGTTTGTGGACCTCGGTTCGCGAGGTGATCTTGCCCCTGATCTCGCCCGGAATCGCTGCCACTGCGCTGATCTGCGTGATCTTCTCGTGGAACGAGTTCTTCTTCGCAGTCAACCTGACAGCTGTTCAAGCGCAGACGATTCCGGTCTTCCTGGTCGGCTTCATCACGGGCGAGGGCCTGTACTGGGCTCGCCTCTCTGCAGCAGCAACCATGGCGGCGTTGCCCGTCATCCTGGCCGGTTGGTTCGCCCAGAACAAGCTGGTGCGCGGCCTGTCCTTCGGCGCCATCAAATGACCCGGCGCAATCCACTAGTTCGCCCCACACTTTCAGGAGTTCGTCATGGCTGAAATCTCTTACCGGAAAGCGTCTTGCATCTACGAAGGTGCCGGAACCCTCGCTGTCGATTCGCTCGACCTCGATATCAAGGACGGTGAGTTCATCGTCCTCGTCGGACCGTCAGGATCAGGAAAGTCAACTGCGCTGCGCATGTTGGCCGGGCTCGAGGACATCGACTCCGGTGCAATCACGATCAACGGCAAGGACATGACCGATGTCCCGTCGAAGGATCGCGACATTGCGATGGTCTTCCAGAACTACGCCCTGTATCCCAACAAGACCGTCGGCGAGAACATGGGTTTCGCGCTGAAGATGCGTGGAGTTCCTTTGGAGGAACGAAAGAAGAAGGTTGCCGAAGCTGCAAAGCTCCTCGATCTGACGGATTACCTGGACCGCAAGCCCGCCAAGCTGTCCGGTGGTCAGCGTCAGCGAGTTGCCATGGGACGTGCCATCGTTCGTGAACCTCAGGTGTTCTGCATGGACGAGCCGCTGTCCAACCTCGACGCAAAGCTGCGGGTCCAGACACGTACGCAAATCGCGGCATTGCAGCGTCGACTCGGAACCACCACCGTGTACGTCACTCACGATCAGGTGGAAGCGATGACGATGGGTGATCGAGTCGCAGTGCTCAAAGGTGGCAAGTTGCAACAGTTTGCGTCACCGACCGAACTCTACGATCGTCCCGCAAACGCGTTTGTCGCTGGTTTCATCGGATCGCCGGGAATGAACTTGGTGACGGCGCCGGTCACGTCCGGCGGCGTTCGATTCGGATCCGTCGACGTTCCCTTGGAGCGAGAGCAGATGACGGCAATTGCTGCCGCCGGACTGGATTCAGTCACCGTCGGAATCAGGCCGGAACAATTCCAGGTGGTTCCCGCGGGAACCGGCATCGCCGCTCAGATCGATCTGGTCGAAGAACTGGGCAACGAGTCGTATATCTACGCCCATGTGCCGGGAACGGATGCCGACCCGATTTCACTCGTCGCACGTACAGGTGGGCGATCTCAACTGCAGTACGGCCAGACGCTCGGGTTCGAGCGGGTAGACGGACCGGTGCACCTCTTCGACCCCACGACGGGTGAGCGCGTGGGTAACTGAGTCCCCATCCGAAATCGTGCCCTGCTCGGCGCTCGAACTCGATCGCGCCGAGCAGGGCATTACCATGATCGCCTCAAAGTTAAGGTCTACCGATGAGTGATACCCGAAATCGATCCGTCGTGGTGTGTGGTGAGGGACTGGTCGATCTGGTGCCGGTGGGGGAGAACTTCTCGCCCAAGCTCGGCGGCGGACCGTTCAACGTCGCACTCGCGTTGGGCAGACTCGGGTCGGCCGTCGGGTTTGTCTCCCGATTGTCGTCCGACGCGTTCGGTGATCGCATGATCGAGTCGCTGACCGCGTCGGGCGTGGACACCAGTGCCGTGGAACGGGGTCCGGAGCCGACCACACTTGCCGTCGTCAATCTGTCCGACGACGGTAGCGCCCGGTACAGCTTCTATCTGGAGGGGACAGCGGATCGGCTTTTCAGTGCGCCGGAACTTCCCGACGCCCGCGCCTTCTCGTTCGGAACCCTCTCGCTGGTCTTGGAACCCGGAGCGTCGGCGTACGAAGCGTTGCTGTTCGAGGCGCATCGACGCGGACGACTGACCATGGTGGACCCCAATATCCGCCCGGCCGTCATCAGCGACCCCGACGCGTACCGTCGACGGTTCCGCACCTGGTTGCCGTCCATCGACATTCTCAAAGTGAGCGACGACGACGCGGCGTGGCTGGGTTCGGTCGACGGTCGTGAGTGGCTGGCCGACGGTGTCGGAGCAATCTTGTTGACGCGAGGCGGCGATGGATTGACGGTATTGACACCGGGATTCGAGGTTTCGGTACCGGCGCCGACGGTTCGCGTCGCCGACACCATCGGAGCGGGGGACACGGTGCACGGCGCTCTGTTGGCTTACTTAGAGCGCCACGACGCACTCGATCCGGCAGCTGTTCGCAGCTTCACGGAACCTCAATGGCAGGCGGCGCTGGAGTTTGCGGCGCGTGCGGCTGCCGTCACGGTGTCACGACCCGGCGCGGACCCGCCGTGGTCGGCAGAGTTGTCCCACTGAGAGGTTGTCCCACTGAGCGGGCCGTTTCCGAAATGCCCGGCACGTGTTTTCCCTGCTCAATTGGACGTCTGACCTGCGGCACGAAAACTTTCGTTAGAACACGTTCCAATTTCCGCTATTTGTGGCTATGGTCACAGTGATAGATGCGGGTGTGCGAATGAAAGGGTGAACTGACGTGAAGACCAAGGGTGCAATCCTGTGGGGCCTGGGCGAGAAATGGTCCGTCGAGGAGATCGAGATCGGCGATCCGGTAGCCGGCGAAGTCCAGATCCGCATGGAAGCGGCCGGAATGTGCCACTCCGATCACCACATCGTCACCGGCGCCACGCCGATGCCGTCGTTCCCCGTGATGGGCGGCCACGAAGGCTCGGGCGTCATCACCAAACTCGGCCCCGAGGTCTCAGGTCTCGAGGTGGGCGACCACGTCGTGCTGTCCTTCATCCCGGCATGTGGAACCTGTCCCGCGTGTTCGGCCGGACATCAGAATCTCTGCGACCTCGGCATGGGACTCCTCAGCGGTCAGGCAATCAGTGACGGCACGTACCGAATTCAGGCTCGCGGCGAGAACGTGATCCCGATGTGCTTGCTGGGAACGTTTGCCCCGTACATGGTGGTGAACCAGTCCTCGGTGGTGAAGATCGACAAGGACATTCCGTTCGAGGTTGCCGCGCTTGTCGGTTGCGGCGTTCCCACCGGTTGGGGATCGGCGACGCACATTGCCGACGTCAAGCCAGGCGAGGACGTTGTCATCATGGGCGTCGGCGGCGTGGGAATCAGCGCGCTGCAGGGTGCCGTTGCATCCGGTGCGCGGTACGTCTTTGCCATCGACCCGGTGCCGTGGAAGCGTGAGCAGGCTCTGAAGTTCGGTGCCACCCACGCGTTCGAGAGTGCCGCTGCGGCAATTCAACCCATCATCGAGGCGACACACGGACGGATGGCGCAGAAGACCATCATCACCGTCGGTGAGATGAAGGGCGAATACGTCGAAGAGGCGATGATCCTTACGGCCAAGGCCGGACGTTGTGTTGTCACTGCGATGGGGCATCTGACGGACATGGACGTCAAGCTCAATCTGTTCCTGATGTCGATGCTGCAGAAGGACCTCCAGGGCAACATCTTCGGCGGCGGCAACGCCCGCCAGGACGTTCCGAACCTGCTCGCGATGTACAAGGCGGGCAAGCTCAACCTCGACGACATGGTCACCCGCACCTACACCCTCGAAGGTGTCAACGACGGCTACCAGGACATGCTGGACGGCAAGAATATCCGCGGCGTGATCCGTTACACCGAAGCGGACTGGTGATCTACAGCTGAATTCGTGGGCCAGTAGTCTGATCGGGTGCACAGTCTTGACGTCATCGATCAGTGGCCCGTCGACAATGCGGCAGCGGTCGTCCTCACGGGAGAACATTCCGGCGGGGGCGGCCGCATTTCTGCGTCGAACGGCGACCAGAACCGCGTGTTCCCATTGGCTTCGGTAACAAAACTCCTGTGCGCCTACGCAATTCTGGTTGCCGTGGAGGAAGGCGCCGTCGAGCTGGATCAACCAGCAGGCCCCGAAGGATCCACGGTGCGGCATCTGCTGGCTCACGCGTCCGGCCTGGCCTTCGGTGAGCGGACCGTCCAAGCTCCCGTCGCGTCGAAGCGGATCTATTCGAGTGCGGGATTCGAGGTGCTTGCCGAATTGGTCGAACACGAAACCTCGATTCCGTTTGCCGACTACCTGGCTGAGGCGGTGTTCGAACCGCTGAAGATGACGAGCGCGGCGCTGGTCGGCCCGGCGGGCCACGGAGCGCAGGCATCGGCGGCCGACCTGGCCGGCTTCGCTGCTGAACTACTAGCCCCGACGCTGATTTCACCGCAGACGTACAAAACGGCGACCTCGGTGCAATTCCCCGGGCTCAACGGCATTTTGCCGGGATACGGCTCCAAGCGGCCTAATGATTGGGGATTGGGCTTCGAAATACGCGGACAAAAGAATCCGCATTGGACCGGACGCGAGAATTCCGCGTCGACTTTCGGCCATTTCGGTCAGTCCGGAACCTTCCTGTGGGTGGATCCCGATATCGACGCTGCCTGCGTTGTCCTGACCGATCGCGCCTTCGGTGATTGGGCAAAGCCGCTATGGACTGAATTGTCCGATCACGTTATAACGGACATTCGGTAACAATTTTCTCTTGTTCCACTAGCGCAACACGGGTAACACAGGCACACTATTCAATCGAGCCTGCTTCACACATTCGACAGAGGTCGTTGGGGAAGACGTCCCTCGTCGAAGCAGGAGGCTCGAGTGCAACCGAATCACCTCGCGGAACTGACGACTGGTGTGGTCTTCATCCACTCGTCACCCGCAGCGCTGTGCCCGCACGTGGATTGGGCTTTGTCCGCCGCGTTGGGCTGTCCTGCCAAACTGCGGTGGACATCGCAGTTGGCAGACAATGGACTGCTGCGTGCAACAACGGATTGGTCGGGGCCCGTCGGAACCGGTGCCCGACTGGTGGATTCACTACGGGCGTGGCCGAAGCTTCGATTCGAGGTCACCGAGAACCCCAGTGCCGGCGTGGACGGTGAGCGCTACAGCCACGTTCCCAGTCTCGGTCTGTGGCGCGGTTCCACCAGTGCCAACGGAGACGTTGTTGTCGGCGAACTGCGGCTTCGATCCATCATCGACGCGGGCGGCGACATCGTCGGAGAAATCGACCGGGCAATGGGGGCGCCCTGGGACGAAGAGTTGGAACCGTATCGATGCTCCGGCGAGGGCGCTGAAGTGATGTGGTTGCACCGCCGCGTCAGCTGATCCGCAAGCGTGAATGAAAAGGTGAGCCTCGCCGTTATCGGCGGGGCTCACCTTGCGTTCGACGCGTTCCTACAGCGGAATATTCTTGTGCTGCCCACGCACATTCGGAGCGGCGGCAAGGGCGGCCGTGACGATACTGCGAGTCTTCGCGGGATCGATTTCCCGATCCACCACACCCATCTCGACGGCCCGGTCGACGCCGCCTGCGATGGCTTCGTGTTCAGCGGCCAACCGGTCGTGGAGGGCTTCGCGTTCGTCGTCGGGAGCGGCGGCGAGGGCGCGCTTGTGCAGGATGCCCACCGCGGCCTTTGCGCCCATGACGGCGACCTCGGAATTCGGCCACGCAAATACAGCCGTGGCACCGAGGGCCCGTGAATTCATGGCAATGTAGGCGCCGCCGTAGATCTTTCGGGTGACAACGGTGACGCGGGGGACGCTGGCTTCGGCAAAGGCATGCAACAGCTTTGCCCCGCGGCGGACGACGCCTTCCCATTCCATCGACACGCCGGGGAGATATCCGGGGACGTCGACGACTACGACGAGTGGCACACCGAAGGCATTGCAGAGGCGAACGAATCGCGCGGCCTTCTCGGCGCTCTCGGAGTTGAGGCAGCCGCCGAGTCGCAGGGGATTGTTGGCAATGACACCAACAGTGCGACCGGCCATCCGGCCGAATCCTGTGACGATGCTGCGCGCGTAGTTACCTTGCAGCTCTTCGAAACTCGATTCACCTTCGACGTTGTCGAGCAGTTCGTGAACGATCGGACGCACGTCGTACGCGCGCTTCGCCGACGCCGGCATCATCGCCCGCAAATCGGAATCGCCGAGTTCGGCGGCGCGCTGATCGAACGTGCCTTGGTCGCAGAGCATGGAGACGAGTCGACGGGCCCGGTGCAGGGCGTCGGACTCGTCATGCGCGGCGATGTGTGCGACGCCTGACTTCTTGCTGTGGGTGTCCGGTCCGCCGAGCGAGACCATGTCGACCTGTTCGCCGGTCACACTGCGGACGACGTCGGGTCCGGTGACGAACACTCGACCTTCGGGCGCCATGATGACGACGTCGGTCAAAGCCGGTCCGTACGCCGCGCCGCCTGCGGCAAATCCGAGGACAACCGAAATCTGTGGGATAAGGCCTGATGCGCGGACCATTGCCTCGAAGACAAGTCCGACAGCGTGCAGAGCTTCGACGCCTTCAGCGAGGCGAGCGCCACCGGAATGCCAGAGCCCCACGATGGGAGTCTGCTCGTCGATGGCGGTGTTGATGGCGTCGACCAGATGCTTACATCCGTCGAGGCCCATGGCGCCACCCATGACGGTGGCGTCGGAACAGTAGGCGATGGTGCGGACGCCGTCGATTTTTCCGGATGCGGCGAGCACACCTGACTTGTCGCGCGGGTGAAGCGGAACCGTGGTTCCCGGATCGAACAGATTCTCCAGGCGCGCAAGGGGATCACGCGGATCTGTCGACGATTCGGACTTAGTCACGGGGGCCAGGATGGTCATCGCGTCCTCCTTCAATACGTGCCTTCGGCAGAACTGCCGATCGGTGTGCCCGCGGGTGATGTTGTCATTTCCGTTCCAACATCACCCGCGGACAAGGTCAACGACTGGCTATGCCCGGCCGAAAGCGAGCGCAACATTGTGCCCACCGAAACCGAACGAGTTGTTCAGTGCGAAATCGAAACTGCCGGTTCGGGCTTCGCCCTTGACGACGTCGAGATCGATCTCTGGATCCTGGTTGTCGAGATTGAGCGTCGGCGGAATGATCCCGTCGCGCACAGCCAGAACCGTCAGAACGGACTCGAGGGCACCGACAGCGCCGATCGAGTGTCCGAGTGCGGATTTCGGTCCGTACACCGCCGCGTGGTTGCCCACGGCGGAGTTGATTGCCGTTGCCTCCGCGATGTCGCCGATCGGCGTCGCGGTGGCGTGAGCATTGATGTGCTTGATGTCGGCCTTCGAGAGACCGGCCATCTCGATTGCCCGCGTCATGGCTCGAGCCGCGCCCAGACCCTCGGGATGCGGTGCCACGATGTGGTAACCGTCGGACGTGATTCCCGCGCCCAACAAACGTGCGTGAATCGTGGCGCCACGCGCCTTTGCATGCTCCTCGGTTTCGAGGATCATCAGCGCGCCGGCTTCACCGAACACAAATCCGTCGCGGTCCTTGTCGAACGGACGCGAAGCCGCGGTCGGATTGTCGTTATTGGTGCTCATCGCACGCATCATGGCAAAACTTGCGATGGGAACGGCGTCG
Source organism: Rhodococcus sp. AD45-ID (assembly GCF_003023755.1). Taxonomy (NCBI): domain Bacteria; kingdom Bacillati; phylum Actinomycetota; class Actinomycetes; order Mycobacteriales; family Nocardiaceae; genus Rhodococcus; species Rhodococcus sp. AD45-ID. Next base: position 445,514 of record NZ_PYHL01000002.1, read on the forward strand.
ATGAAGCTCTCGACTCCGCCGGCCACCACCATGTCCACGTCACCCATGACAAGCATGCGGTGCGCGTGGGCGATCGCTTCGGAACCCGACGAACATGCGGAGACGGGAGTAATGACGCCACCACGGGCGCCGAGCTCGAGTCCCACCGTTGCCGCCGGCCCGTTCGGCATGACCATCTGCACCGAGAACGGGGACACCTTGCGGTATCCACCTCCGCGAAGCTTGTCGACTGCGTCGATCAGCGTGTCGCCGCCGCCGAGTCCGGTGCCGATGACAACCGCGAGGCGGTCCTGATCGACCTCGGGACTGCCGGCATTGCTCCACACAGTCCGGCCGAGGGTCAGCGCGAGTCGTTCGACCCAGCTCATCCGTCGGATTTCAACTCTCGACAGACCCTCGTCCGGTGAAACTTTGAGGTGCCCGCCGATGCGAATCGGAAGGTCGAATTCGTCGATGAACGGGTCGTCGAGGACTCCGATGCCGCTTTCGCCGGCGAGCAAAGCCTTCCACGTGCCATCCACATCACCAGCCACCGACGTCGTCGTCGCGAGGCTCGTGACAACGATGTCGGGAAATTTCCCCCTGCGGGTAGAAGCGGAAGTCACGGTCGGCTCACTCTGCGTTCTTGGCTTCGGCGCCTTCGGCTTCGAGCTTCTGGATGTACGCGACGATGTCGCCGACGGTGCGCAGGCCGGCCAGATCCTCGTCCGGAACCTTGACGCCGTACTTGTCTTCCGTCTGAACTGCGATCTCGACCATGGACAGGGAGTCGATATCGAGGTCGTCGACGAACGACTTGTCAGCGGTGACCTCGGAAGGCTCGATTCCGGTGACCTCCTCGACGATCTGGCCGAGTTCCGCGATGATTTCTTCCTGAGTGTGGGCCACTGGTGTGGCTCCCTTCTTGATCGATTGAGGTGGTGAACCAAGTCCAGCTTCTGGGCAGCTGAACTCAGGGTGAAGCGCCCGGGCTAGGTCAGTCCGGACAGAGCGGAGATATCCTCCGGGTTCTTGAGGGCCACCGTCGGAGTGCCACGCATTTCGCGCTTGGCAATACCAACGAGGGTTCCGGCCGGCGGGAGTTCGACGATCGCGGTGACTTCTGCGGTCCGCAACGAAGCGGAGCAGAGGTCCCAACGAACGGGTCGAGTTACCTGCGCGGCAAGTTTTGTGAGGGCGTCGGCACCAGAGGAGACCGGTGCGCCGTCCGAGTTGGACAGCAGCGTGCGCGTGGGATCAGACGGGGTGATCTTGGCGGCAGCAGCTGCAACGGCGTCCTGGGCCGGAGCCATGAATCGGGTGTGGAAGGCACCGGCGACGGGAAGTGCCCGCACGCGAGCCTTCTCGGGTGCGCTGGCCGCAAGCTCTTCGAGGGCGCTGAGTAAACCGGCTGCAACAATCTGACCCGCAGCATTTCGGTTAGCGGCTTCGAGTCCGAGTTCCTCGATGCGGGCCAGTACCTCGGCTTCGTCACCGCCGAGGACCGCGGACATGCCGGTGGGCTCGAGTGCGCATGCCTTGGCCATCTCCGCGCCGCGCAGTGCTGCGAGTGCGACAGCTTCGTCAGCAGTGATGACGCCCGCGATTGCCGCCGCGGCGAGTTCGCCCACCGAGTGACCGGCGGCAATGACGCCAGTTCCGAGGAGGCCCTGCGATTCGATTTCCTCGTAGGCAAGTAGTGCTGCTGCGACGACCAGGGGCTGAGTCACGGACGTGTCCGTGATTTCTTCCGCGGTCGCGGTGGTTCCGAGACGGACGAGGTCGAGACCTGCGGCTTTCGACCACATTTCCAGGCGGTCTTGCGCTCCGGGCAATGCCAGCCATGGGCTGAGCATGCCGGGTGTCTGAGAGCCCTGTCCGGGGGCAAGCAAGGAAATCACTTATTAAGAGAACACTGGCAGCGGTGAAGTTCGAGATGTCGGTGGCGATGAACTCTGGTGGTGTGTTTTGTAGGTTTCCCACAAATTCCCACGTCGCGTTTGCTCATCGGAATTGGACGCGAAAGGGTTACAAGGCAATTTGTCACACTGTGAACGGTGTGACGGGAGTGAACGTTGTGTCCGATTTGTTATCGATTTCGCTTAATCGGCCCACCGTGGCGGCTATACGCAGGACGTACGCGTCGCGTGGATTGGTTGGATCCCGACCGGTCACTTCGGTAATTCGTTTCAGGCGGTATCGCACCGTATTTGGATGAACAAACAGCTGACGTGCACAAGTCTCAACCGCACCTCCACAGTCGAGATAAGTGTCCAAAGTGTCGGTCAAGACGGAGCCACTTTCCGCCAACGGAGTAACGAGATGATCCTGGAGAGCGTCGACGGCAGCTTGATCGCCGAGTAGTGCGCGTTCCGGCAGTAGCTCCGTCGCAAACACCGGGCGCGGCGCTCCCCGCCATCCCACAACCGCTTTAATTCCGGCAAAAGCCTCAGACGCACTGAAATGCGCGGCGCTCAGACTTGGGGTCGTCGGGCCGATCACCACCGGGCCGCCGGCGAAGCTTCGCAGAAGATCCTGCATGAACTCGCTCTGCGCGGACTTGCTGGTCACGTCGCCGCTGACAACCATCACCAGGCGGCTGCCCTGAACGACTGCGAGTACCGCTCGGCCGTGGGCCGCAGCAGTGGCGTGGACGGTTCCTGCGACCGAGACCCGTTCATCGGGCGGCGGTGATCCGACGATGACCGTTGCCGGAGCAGTTGCATCCCAATTCAACGTGGCAGCGCGCGAGAGCATGTCGGAGCCGGTATCGCCGCGCACAACGGCGTCGACCACCAGTGCTTCCAGTCGGCTGTCCAATGCGCCACGCGATTCAGCGGCGCTGGCGTACACCGATGCAGCAGCAAATCCGAGTTCACGTCCGTACCGAAGAACGGCCTCGGTCAACGCGATGAGCTGCTGATCGTTGCGAGCCAACGCCGGCAACCACTTCTCGAAGAACTCCATGGCAACGCGAACCATGTCGACCGTCTGCCGCAGCGTCAGTCGCCGCGCCAACTCCTGAGGAATGACCGGAAAGGACTCGTATCCGAAGCTGATCTCCGAATCCAACTGCCTGAGCCATTCGAGGAAATTCACCACTGACGTCTGTACCAACAGTTGAACGTCTGCGCGGTGGGACGCGTCCAGGGTGTCGAAGAACGGGAGTTGCTCCTCCATGACCGTCACGGCTTCGGTCGCCAGCCGTCCGGAGAACTGTTTGACCCGCCGCAGCAAAGCCTCGGGCAGTGGATCGCGAACCTGACGCCGCCGCGACAGCGACGCCTGCAACCCGGAAGTCGACGACCGGATGCGTCGTACTCCTACCGGAGGTACCCCGGATGCAGGCACATCAGAATCAGGATCAGGCATGACAAAAACCTACGCCCATCGCTGCGGATGTCGTGATGACACCCGCAGCAATGGGCGGAAGTGGTTCTCAGTAGCGGTGGAAACTATGCGCTACCGGTGTCCCCGGTCTGCTCGGGAGCAGCATTCACGTCGTCGATGCGGTACCGACCAGCTGCCTCGACGGCCTTGCTTCGGTCGATCGAACCTTCCTTGGCCAGACCGTTGAGCACGGCCACGGCGATCGACTCGGCATCGACGTTGAAGTAACGACGAGCGGCAGTGCGGGTATCGGAGAATCCGAAACCGTCGGTGCCCAGCGTGATGTAGTCGCCCGGAACCCACTGGCGGATCTGATCCGGGACAGCGCGCATCCAGTCCGATGCCGCCACGACGGGACCCTGCGCCGACGACAACGCGTTGGTGACGAAGGGAACCGGAGCGTCGACGCCCGGGTTGAGCAGAGCCTGACGCTCGCACTCGACACCTTCGCGGCGCAGTTCGCCCCACGACGTGACGGACCAGATGTCAGCCGAGACACCCCAGTCGTCTGCGAGCATCTGCTGAGCCCGCAGGCCTTCCGGCATGGCAACACCGGAAACGAGGATCTGAGCCTTCGGGCCCTGCGCATCGGATGCCTTGTAGAGGTAGATGCCCTTGAGCAGTCCCTCGACGTCCAGGTCGGCAGGCTCGGCAGGCTGCACGTACGGCTCGTTGTAGATGGTGAGGTAGTAGAAGATGTTCTCGCCGCCGAAGCCGGCAACACCCTCGGTACCGCCGTACATACGACGCAGGCCGTCCTTGACGATGTGCGCCAACTCGTACGAGAACGCCGCGTCGTAGGTGACCGCGGCCGGGTTGGTGGATGCCAGGAGCAGCGAATGTCCGTCGGCGTGCTGCAAGCCCTCGCCGGTCAGCGTGGTGCGACCGGCGGTTGCGCCGAGAACAAATCCGCGGGCCATCTGGTCGGCTGCTGCCCACAGGCCGTCGCCGGTGCGCTGGAAACCGAACATCGAGTAGAAGATGTACAGCGGAATCATCGGTTCGCCGTGCGTGGCGTACGACGTGCCGACCGCGGTGAACGACGCCGTCGAGCCGGCTTCGTTGATGCCCTCGTGCAGGATCTGGCCGACCGGGCTCTCCTTGTAGGCGAGCATGAGTTCGGCGTCGACGGACGTGTAGAGCTGTCCGTTGCGGTTGTAGATCTTCAGCGACGGGAACCACGAGTCCATACCGAAGGTGCGGGCCTCGTCCGGGATGATCGGCACGATGCGCTTGCCGATCTCCTTGTCGCGCAGCAGTTCCTTGAGGATGCGGACGATGGCCATGGTCGTGGCCACTTCCTGCTTGCCCGAACCCTTGCGGATGACGTCGTACGTCTTGTCCTCGGGAAGCTTCAGCGGCGCAGCGTCCGTGTTGCGGGACGGCAGGAAACCGCCGAGTGCCTTTCGGCGATCGAGCATGTACTGGATCTCGGGAGCGTCGTTGCCTGGGTGGTAGTACGGAGGCAGGTACGGATCCTTCTCGAGCTCGGCATCCGAGATCGGGATGTGCTGCATGTCGCGGAAGGCCTTCAGGTCGTCCAGCGTCAGCTTCTTCATCTGGTGCGTCGCGTTGCGGCCCTCGAAGTGCTTGCCGAGCGTGTAGCCCTTGATGGTGTGCGCGAGGATGACCGTCGGCTGGCCCTTGTGAGCCATCGCGGCGGCGTATGCGGCGTGAACCTTGCGGTAGTCGTGGCCACCACGCTTGAGGTTCCAGATTTCCGGATCGGTGAGGTCCTTGACCAGTTCCTTGGTGCGCGGGTCGCGACCGAAGAAGTGATCACGCACGAACGCGCCGTCGTTGGCCTTGTACGTCTGGAAATCGCCGTCCGGGGTCACGTTCATCAGGTTGACGAGCGCGCCGTCTTTGTCGGCGTGCAGCAGCGAATCCCACTCGCGGCCCCATACGACCTTGATGACGTTCCAGCCTGCGCCGCGGAAGAACGACTCCAGCTCCTGGATGATCTTGCCGTTGCCGCGAACCGGGCCGTCGAGGCGCTGCAGGTTGCAGTTGACGACAAACGTCAGATTGTCGAGGCCTTCGGTCGCCGCGACGTGTGCAAGACCGCGCGACTCCGGCTCGTCCATCTCGCCGTCGCCGAGGAATGCCCACACATGCTGATCGGTGGTGTCCTTGATGCCGCGATCGTTGAGGTAGTGGTTGTACCGCGCCTGGTAGATGGCGTTCATCGGGCCGAGGCCCATCGATACCGTCGGGAACTCCCAGAAGTCGGGGAGCAGGCGGGGGTGCGGGTACGACGGGAGTCCGCCGCCCTTGTCGGCGTGGCTCTGCTCCTGACGGAAGCCGTCCATCTGCTCAGCCGGGATGCGGCCTTCGAGGAACGCTCGCGCGTAGATGCCGGGGGAGGCGTGGCCCTGGATGAAGATGTGGTCGCCGCCGCCCGGATGATCCTTGCCGCGGAAGAAGTGGTTGAAGCCCACCTCGTACAAGGCGGCGGAGGACGCGTAGGTGGAGATGTGGCCACCGACGCCGACGCCGGGGCGCTGCGCGCGGTGCACCATGATGGCTGCGTTCCAGCGGATCCAAGCGCGGTAACGGCGTTCGACCTCTTCGTCGCCCGGGAACCAGGGTTCGTTCTCGGTCGGGATCGTGTTGACGTAATCGGTGGACGTCAGAGCGGGCAGTGCGACGTGCTTCTCGCCGGCGCGTTCGAGCATGCGCAGCATCAGGTAGCGGGCGCGGGTCGGGCCTGATCGATCCAGAAGTCCGTCGAACGACTCGAGCCATTCAGTGGTTTCGTCCGGGTCGATGTCCGGCAGGTACGACGCGACGCCTTCGCGAATGACGCGAACACGGCCGTCCGCTCCAGGGGGTGCGCTGGGGGATGGTGAACCTGGCACTCCCGTGCCCCCGGACTCGGCGTTCGGCTCGGACGAGGGACCCTGGATCAGGTCAGACAACGTGTGCTCCTCAGAGGGGTTAGGGACGCGTGGTTGGGCGTCCTTACGTAGGTGACCGGGACCTTGTTAGGTCCGATCCACTTCCATGATGAATATGGCGCGTACCTCATCTTTCACCATCCCGGTCGGCCTGGCACACTGTGGCCCCGGTTACCGTCGGGTAGCGTTCTCGAGTTCGACGTTCGGCTGCAAGAGTTGCCGGTGGCAACGCGATGTGAGGGGGGATTCGTCGGTGATGAAGGCGGGACCGGTCAGGGGATCGGGAAAAAGCGTGGACCGGTATCGACGTCGTGGATTAGTTGTCGCGATCGGCGCGTTGACGGTGGGTTCTGTGGTGATCGTGGGGTGTTCGGGTGCCGTCGAGGGATCACCGACTCCGAACAGGGTGCAGGCTGCTGCCTATCAGGCCGAGGTGACGGCGTCGATTGCAGCGTCGTCGTCGAAAGCTGCAGCCGACGCGGTCGAGACCGCGTTCCAGACCTGTGAAGAGCTGATACGCCGATCGAAGGACGACGTGGCCGTCTTCAACGCCTACATCGACGCCAACAACAACGACGAGTCCGACGTGACGAGCAAAGCGCAGGCAGCTGCGTCCTCGGCAGACGAATTCGCAGGGTGGCTCGACACCGCGACCGCGGACGTCCCCGCCTCGCTGTCCGGACTGTTCGGAGACCTGGCCGACAACCTCCGGTCGATCGCCGGCGTCGTCAAGCGCGACCATTCGCCGGACGAAATCAATTCGATCACCGATACAACCAATTCAATTCGGGATTCGATCCGCACCGAATGCGGAGCGCTGTGACCTGCAGATTTTCGAAGGCGTAGGGTTCCGGGCGTGTCTGCGGACACAAATCCGGAAAAGTTTTCGGCGTGGTCGGCTTGCGCTAACGCCTTCGACCATGTTCGCTTTCCCTAATCGAACGTTAAACGGTCGGTGCGCGGGGACTCCGTGCACCATCAACAAAAGGAGGACCCCACCGTGGTCGCCGCGGCGGATGCCCAGAACTACGCTCAGAAACTCGGGATTACTGCCGATATGGTGGTGCAGGAACTGGGCTGGGATGAGGATACCGACGACGGCATTCGTGCCGCGGTTGAGGAAACCATCGGCGGGGAAATGCTCGACGAGGATTCGGACGAAGTCATTGATGTCGTGCTGCTGTGGTGGCGCGACGAAGACGGAGACCTTGTCGACGCTCTGATGGATGCCATCGGTCCTCTCGCAGACGAAGGTTTTGTCTGGGTTCTCACACCTAAGACAGGGCGCGACGGACACGTCGAGCCCAGCGAGATCGCTGAATCTGCCCCTACAGCAGGACTGACTCAGACGTCTGCTGCGAACCTCGGTGACTGGTCGGCAAGCCGACTCGTTCAGCCGAAGGCTCGCCCGGCAGGTAAGCGCTGATCAAGCCGGCATCAAGCAACAGTGCATCGGATGACGCAAGTGCGACGTCCGATGCACTGTCGTATTTCCGAAACTTTTCCTATCGTCAGTGAAGGATGAAATCCATGCCTCTCGAAGTTGGTGCTCAGGCACCGGAATTCACGTTGAAGGATCAGAACAACCAGGAAGTCTCGCTCGCAGACTTCCGCGGTAAGAAGAACGTTCTGCTCGTCTTCTACCCGTTGGCTTTCACCGGAACATGCCAGGGCGAACTCTGCAAGGTTCGCGACGAGCTTCCGACGTTCGAGAACGACGACACGGCAATCCTGGCCATCTCCGTCGGCGCTTCGCCGACGCACAAGATCTGGTCCGCCGAGCAGGGCTACACCTTCCCGTTGCTTTCCGATTTCTGGCCGCACGGTGAGGTTGCGCAGAAGTACGGCGTGTTCAACGACAAGCTGGGCTTCGCAAATCGTGGAACCTTTGTCATCGACAAGGACGGAATCATTCGTTTTGCCGAGATGAATGGCCCCGGAGAGGCCCGTGACCACGCGCTTTGGGCAAATGCGATTGCCGCGCTAGAGTCTTAGAGCACTCCCGGTGAGGTTCTCGCCGGGAGTTCGGGCGTGTAGCTCAGTGGTAGAGCTCTGGTTTTACACACCAGCGGTCGGGGGTTCGAAACCCTCCGCGCCCACCGAAAGATGAAGCCCTGATTTGCATTCCGGTGCAGGTCAGGGCTTTTTCTATGCCCTGTCGGCGGCGGTCTGTTCGCCTTCTGCCCACATTCTGCCCACACCAGCCTTCGTTCGGGCCTCACTGAGTGCCGTCGCAACGACCTCCAGATCGTCATCAAACAGATCGGCATACACATCTAGGGTCATCGCTGCCGACGCATGGCCCAGCATCTTTTGGATCGCTTTCACATTTGCGCCAGCGCTCACAGACAGTGAGGCCGCGGTGTGCCGTAGATCGTGCGGAGTCACGCGCGGGACTCCGGCGGCAGTGACTGCCTTGTCGAACCATCCGCTAGTCGTGTGCGGGCGTCCGAGGTAGCCGCCATCCTCGCCGGGGAACAGGAGATCACTACGACCCTTCCGCTCGCATTGGCGCGCGAGGTACGGAATAAGGAATTCTGGCAGTGGAACCGTTCGACGTTTGTGGCCCTTGGCAGTTCCCACGACAATCTCACTCCCGACTTCAACTGCGTTCTCGTCGACGGTGGCTCGACGCCGCAGCATGTTCAGATCGGAGACCCTCATCCCTGTCGCTTCACCCCATCGAAGTCCGGTATAGGAGAGGAAAAGAATCAACGTTTCGTGCTCGCCGGCCTTCGATGCAAGAAGGTCGACCTGTGCGTGATCCAAATACAGCGGCCGCCGTTTCGGTTTACGCGGCAACTTCATCTTGCGAGCTGGATTCGACTTGATCAATCGGTCTTGGACAGCATCCTCAAGCATTGCAGCGAAGACTTGGTGCGTTCGAATAACAACTGTGGCGCCGACAGGTTTTGTACCCTCTACGCCTTGGCCTAGATCAGTGAGCCATTGCTGCACAGCCGAGTGCTTGATACTGCCAAGTTGGATGTGTCCCCACCGGGGCTGAATCCGGAGGCGCCATGCAACTTCAAGCGGTCGGTACGCAGATGGTTTCAAGTGCCCCAATTGGCGATCAAGCCATGGTTGCCCGAGTTCGTCTACCGTCCTCTTCGAGTCAGTCGGTGAGACGTATAGCCCGTCAAGTTTGTCAACTTCAACGCGATTAGCAAACGCTTCCGCAGCCTTGATTGTCGGGAACCCTCGTTTGTCAGTTTGGTTGCCATCCGGTTTTCGGTATCTGACGCGGTATCTCGTGCCCTTCTTTGTTTTGTACGGGTCGATTGTCGCCATCAGTTGATCCTTTCGTTTCCGCGTAGGGCGAGTTCTCTCCAGACGCGGATGAGTTTCGGTGTGACGCCGAGGTGATAGGCGAGCGTGTCGGTGTGTGACGAATAGAGGCGCTCCGCCTCCTCGAACTCGGCGCAGTCGATCAGCAGGCGAGCAGCGTATTCGTCGGCTTGTCGTTCTTGCCGGGAATGAATGCGTGCATCGAGCGCAGGACCATGCCGTAGTGAGGCGTGTCCAAGTTCGTGCGCGAATGCGCTGATCGTTCTTGAGGCAGTCATTCCGGCGTTCAACACGATGCACCGGTGTGACTCGTAGTAGCGGCCTTCCTCGCCGCGGGGAAGGTCAGCTTCCATGACCAGAATCCCCGCGGCTGCTGCAGCATCGTAGAGCTGCTCCATCAGCCAGGCGGCTTACGGGATGAAGTCGTGGTCGGTTGCTTCGCCCTCGTCAGGATCGGCAGTGTGCGCGACGTACGGAAGCCCGTCGAGATCGTCAATCGTCAGAGGTTGATTCTTCTGAATCAACTGCCTGACATTGTCAGGGACGGTGCGTGCTCGTTCACCGAATTCTGTCGCTGCTGCCTTGAGTAGCCCTAGTTGTTCTGCCTTCGCGAGTTGTTCATTTACTTCGGAGGGTGACATGCCGCGGGAGAGTCGGATGTCATCCTTCTCGGCTTGCACCTTCCGGTGAAGTTCGTCGGTCAGTTCGGCAATGGTGAGCGTGCGCAGGAAGTCGGATCGGTTGATCTGAACTTCGCGTAATCCAGCTTCCTCTTCGGTGAGGAATTCAGCTTCAACGAGTGCGTGCAGAACGTTCTCGTTGTAGGCGCGAGCGAACTTGAGAACGAACTCCGGGTCGGCGTTCGCGCCGTTCTTCCACCGCGTGAAGGCGCTCTTATCGAAGCCTGCGCGTGTTGCGGCTTCGCGTGCGGTGTCATCGCCCATCACGTTTTTTACGTACTTCCACCATCTCGTTTCTGCCATGCGACCAGCATAGTTGCGCGGGTGCAACACGTCAAGTGTTGGAACACTCCAACGTGGTGTTGCGCAACAACTTCCATCTGTGTAACTTCGTGGTTGTTCTTCTCCACCACATCGGTGGAGTACCCCACCAGGAGGCGAAATGAGCCAGATCGAAACGGTCCGGGTCCGCCACGATTGGATTCAGGCAGCACTGGAATCCAACGGCGGCGTGACCGGTCTCGCTAACAAACTCGGTATCGACAAGTCCACCGTCTCCCGGCAGGCGAAGGGTGACGCCGAAGCTGGACCTCGGTTCATCGGTGCCGTGCTCGTGCACAACACGATCAAGTTTGAGGACGCGTTCGACGTCACGATCGAGAAGGTTGTCCGCCGGACAGTGAGCCGTCCGGGATCTTCGCTGCCGCAGGCTGATCGGATCTCGGCATGACCGCTCTGGAAACACCGTGGATGACGGTAAAGGAGGTTGCCGCGTACTCGCGCCGCTCAGGTGATGCCGTCTACATCGCGTTGCAGTCGGGCGAGTTGAAGGCAAGCCAGTCGAAGGCCCCGAAGGGTCGCTGGAACATTCACCGCGACGACGTCGACGCATGGCTCCGCGGGGAGACCTCCACCAAATCCTCACCTCGGAATTCGAAGCTGAAGGCCGTCAAGTGACTGAGCAGGAGTTGGCTGACAACCGCGATTCGATGTCGCTGGCGGAGCGGGTTGAGGTTCGCCGCGAGTTGGATGCCGTTGCTGGTGTCGAGTACGACGTCCCGCCGGCGAATGGCATGTCCCGTCTGGCTCGCATTGTCGGCCCGGGTTTGCGCCGCATCAACAACCAGAAGTAGCGAAGCCGTCACGGGTGCAACCGCGACGGCCTCTATTCACCTACCAGAAGGAATGAACATGACTGACAATACTGCACGTGTCACAGGTCGGAGTCGACCGACAGCTCTATCTGATCTGCCGAAGTACAGCCTCGAAGGCCGCAGCATCTCGACGGTGTACGTCAATGAGTTCGACGACAACCCGGGGATGCTGGTTGCGTACGGCGAATTTGTGCGTGCTGCAAAAGACTCCGGTCACGTCGTTGTCGGAGGTTCGATCCGCCGCGAGATGTCTGACGACGATTTGCAGAAGGTGCTGCTTGATGCTCAAGCGCAGTGGGATCGGATGCATGAATTTTACAAGCAGGCTGCCAGCGGTGAAGAGATCAAGGACTACCTCGTCAACACTCTGAAGCAGTGGTGCATCAGTGAAGGCGTCGAGGTTCCTACTGCTCTTGTGTCGGCGGTGAAGGCATGAGTGTCAACGAGACTCTTCTCCGCTCGGTGATGGACCACATCGAGACGTGGCCGAACTTGTTGGATCAGAATCAGTGGCGCTGCGGTACGGCGCGTTGCTTCGCAGGCTGGGCAGCGGAACTGTCCGGCGCTCAGTGGATCTCGGGAGAACGGGATCAGGTCCAGATCGACACTGCCGAGGGGCGCTGGTTTGCAGGTAGCGTCGTCCGCTCGCAGTCCGGCGAGTTGCGACATGTCGCCGACTTCGCACGTCGTGAACTCGGGTTGACCGAAATAGCAGCAGATCAGCTGTTCGACGGGTCCAACACCATCACAGAACTGCGCGAGATGGTGGAAAACCTCTGCGATTTCGGGACTGTGTATGACGCGGCTCCGAAGACTCAGGCGGAGGTGACAGCGCCATGAGTGTGCTGTCCGACGGGATTTTCCGCGTGACGTTCTCTGGTGATCCGGTCAATGGCCGCATCGGTGTTGACGTCGAGGTGGATGGCAATCATGTGGCCGGCCCGACGTTCTCGCTCGAGGCATTCGAAGAGGCCGTTCGCTCGGCTGTCGAATCGGTGGAGTCGTCACCGTTGCGGAAGAAGTCAGCATGATCAGCCGCCTAGTCGCGGCACTCGGATACATCTCCCTGCTCGGCATCGTGGTCGTGTCCGCGGTCGCCGTCTACTACAGCATCCCGAACGGAGGGAACTGACATGGAACTTGTTGTTGTGTATGACGATCGGGTGATCTGGCATCTGGCTCCCGGTACGAAGGTCCGCGAACTCGGCCGACTTGGCCGACAGTTCATCGTCGACAAGAAGATGCCCGGAAAACTGTGGCTCGGCTCGACACCGTGCGCGGTGACCGACCTCGAGATGCCGGTGGAGGTGATCGGCCGTGGACGCTGAAGAACTGGCCGGCACGATCATCGAGAACCTCGAAGAGTTGAACGGGTTCGGCGTGTGGACCGAAGTCGACTACGACCGATACAACGGCGCGAATGGTCGCGGTTGGGCGACATCGTATTTCGAGATCACTTCCGCTGACGGCCGCGATGCGTCGATGACATACCTCGTCGCCTACCCAGTTGACGCGGAACCAGATGACGACGCTGCGGATCGTGCGTACGACGCCGTAAAGGACGCACAGATTGGGGTGACGTTGTGAAGATCAAAGGGAACAGTGAGCGGGAGTTCGACTACAACTCCGACGCCCAGCTCGGGTTCGTGCCTCCGACCGACGCGGCGTTGTCCGCGAAGGCTACTCGCACTGTCGCCGCGAACGCTCATGATGCCAGCGATGCCCGGGAATTGTTGTTGATGCTCGGCCTGATCAACCCCGAGGTGTCGTGATGGCGACACAGAAGAAGATCGTGTTGTGGTCCGACACCGACGACATCGCCACGTTCGCGCACAAGATTTGCGAGGACATCCGCGAATCCGACACCCGCACACTGCATAACCGTCTGACTGCGGAGTGCACGCACCGGCCGGGACAGATGGCGCAGGCGCTGATGGCACTCGCAGCGTGGGTGAATCCCGAGGAACGGATCACCGCGCGCCTCGACCGTGTCGAGCGGATCACCGAGGTGAAAGCGGCGAACGTGATGCGCGATAGGGGAGTAAGGGCATGAGCTTCACTCCGAAGGTAACGAAGTGCATGGCGTGTGGTGCGGCGATCTTCTTCTGCCGCACATCGAATTCGGAGCGGATGCCTGTCGAGTTCGAACCGAACCCGAACGGAAATCTTTCGATCACCCCGCATCCGGATGGGCTTCCCGAAGCGGTGGTTGTGCGGCCCGGGCAGGCAGCCGGGATGCGAGCCGCCGGCCTCTCCACCTACGTATCGCATTTCGCGGCGTGCCCGATGGCGGACGAGTTCCGCCGCAAAGCCCGCCACAAGCAAACCGTCGACACCTACCGCCGCAATGCGGCCAACCGATCGAGAGCGAGAAGAGCATGACCCCGCGATATCCCCAAGGCGCGCAACTCAGTCTCGCGCGCTTCATCATCCTGTCCTGCGCCATCATCGTCGGCGCCGTACTCGTAGGAGTGTTCCTGTGACTAGCTGGACTGAATCACCGCTCGCCGCATTCGATATCGAGTCGACTGGCCCGATCCCCACGAAGGATCGCATTGTCACCGCTTGCATCGCCCGTATCGACGGCAAGACCATCTCGGCGCAGAACTGGCTCGTCGACCCCGAGATCGACATCCCCGAAGGCGCAACGAACGTTCACGGCATCACCACCGACAAGGCACGCAGCGAGGGCGCACCGTACGCGGACGGGTACAAGGAGATCCGCGACGAGCTCGAGCGGGTGTGGGCGGAGGGCCGCATCGTGTGCGCGTTTAACGGGAGCTTCGATTTCACGATGATCGATCGCGAGGGTCAGCGGCTCGGGTATCCGAAGCTGGTGTGTGGACCAATATTTGATCCCTACGTTGTGGATAAAGCTGTGGACAAGTACCGCAAGGGGAAGCGCACACTCTCCGTCACATGTGAGGTTTACGGCATCCGGCTCGACAACGCGCACTCTGCTGACGCTGACGCTCTGGCCGCCGCGCGACTGGCATGGATGCTCGGTAGTCGCAATCCTGGGCTTGCGAAACTCACCGTCGATGAGTTGATGGAGAAGCAGGTCGTTTTCTATCGCGAGCAGCAGGAAGGGTTGGCCGCCTACTTCGAGCGCACCGGCAAGGACTTCTCCGACGTCAACACCGAATGGCCCATCCGAGGTGCGGCATGACCGCGCCAACGGAACCCGGTGTGTATGACGGCATCACCGACGAGGTTTATCACGCCGACCGAAATTCGCTCTCGTCCAGCGGAGCTCGCAAACTACTTGCGCCATCCTGCCCGGCGAAGTTCCGCCACGAGCAGGACAACCCGCCGGCGCCGAAAAAAGTGTTCGACTTCGGGCACGCGGCGCACTCACTCGTCCTCGGCTACGGCTCCGAGCTCCGCAAGATTCCAGCCGAGATGCTCGCATCGAACGGTGCTGTAAGTACCACCGTGGCCAAGGAGTTCGTCGCGAACGCGAGGGCCGAGGGCGCCGTCGCGCTCAAACCCGCTGAGTACCAGCAGGTGCAGGACATGGCGGCGATGATCAGAGCGAACGAGACGGCGGTGTCACTCCTGAGCGACGGCAAGCCCGAGCAGTCCCTCTACTGGCAAGATCAAGCGACGGGCATCAAGCGACGAGCACGGCCCGACTGGCTGCCGAATCCCAGGCGCTCACGGATGGTGGTCCCGGACTACAAGACAGCCGTGTCCGCCGACCCGATCAATTTCGCCCGCGTCGCAGGAGACTTCGGCTATCACTGCCAAGCACCGTGGTACCTCGACGGCATTGTCGAGCTCGGCATCGACGCCAAGCCAGAGTTCGTCTTCATCGTCCAGGAGAAGACGGCTCCCTACCTGGTCAACGTCATCGAGCTCGCCCCCGAAGCGATCGACCTCGGCCGGCAACTCAATCGCATCGCGATCGAGAGCTACGCGACCTGCCTGCAAACCGGCGTCTGGCCGGGATACGGCGAGGAAGTGAAAACGGTAGACCTGCCGCCATGGGTCTACAACCGACATGACGACACCGATTCAGAAATGGTGATTTAGCTATGGACATGACAGATTCGATCGCACCCAAATCGGACCAGCTCAACGCCGACGACTTGCTCGCCGGCCCGCGTACCGTTCAGGTCGAGAAGGTGACCGAGGGCGCCGAGGATCAGCCCGTGAACATCCATCTCGCCGAGTTCCGCGGCCGACCTTTTCGTCCAAGCAAGTCGATGCGCCGCGTGATGGTCAAAGTCTGGGGCAAGGAATCGTCGGCGTACATAGGCAAGCGCATGACGCTATTTCGCGATCCTGGAATCACGTTCGGCCGCGACAAGGTTGGCGGCATCCGCATCTCGCACATGTCGCACATCAGCAAGCGAGAAACGCTGATGCTCACCGTCACCCGGGGGAGGCGCGCACCGTACGTCGTGGAGCCCCTGCCCGATGGGCCGCCGATCATCACCCCGGAGCAGGCCGATGAGATCGCGGCAGCCATCGCGAAGGCGGCCGACCGTGCCGAACTCGACGCGATCGGCGCACAGCTCACAACATTCGACCTGGCCGGCCACCGCGGCAGTCTGCAGGGGCTGTGGAAGTCACGTGCAGCCGAACTTGAAGCCTCCTCAAATCCGGGCGCAAAAAAGGACACCGCGCAGACCAAACCCCCGACGATCCGAGAACGCCTCGTCGCGGCTCTCGTCCGCGAAGGCAAGACCGACGAAGCCGAGCAACTCGGCTACCTCTCCGGCGAGTTCAAGCGCGCCATCAAAGTTCTCCACGACCTCACGGACGCCGAGGCAGTCGAGATCACCGACTACCTCGAAGGCGCGCAAAACCAGAACCAGCAGTAGTGACCTATCGCGGCCTCGCCGAGGCTGTGAAGACCGCCGCAGTACCCAACAAAGAGAAAGAAGCCTGACATGGCAATTGTGAAAGATAACCCCAACGGCGACAAGGGAACCGTCGAAGGCATGGCGAAGTACAGCTTCATGTCCTCGCCGCCCGAGCAGTTCGAGCACATCCCCGTCCCCGGCGAACGGCGCGTCATGAGCGTGACCGTGCAGTGCAAAGCAGTCATCGACGAGGAAGTAGACGAAGGCATCCGCAAACACGTCAAGTGGAAGATCGTCGAAGCCGAGATCGGCAGCATGGCCAAGCGCGCCGAAACCACCGAACCGACACTCGACTACGAGTCGGGCGACGACGGCGAGTACGGCGACTACGGCACCGGCGCCCCCGCCGACACAGCCACAGAAACCGACACCGAACCCGACGACGCCGGCGACGAACCGGCCGACAACGTTCACGCTATCGGCGGCCCCAAGCTCTTCTCCGAGTAACCCGAATTTCGGTACATACAGTGAATCCTGTGTACCGGAATAGATGACATCATCGAAGGTGGTTCGGCCCCAGATTCCCCTGGGGCCGGGCCACCCACAACACCAACGAAGGGACGGCCGATACCCATGGCGCGTAGCCACGGCGTGATCCAATTCTCCCTCTGGAACAACAAGGACTTCCGCAAGTTGTCGGCAGCCTCGCAGCGGATGTACCTGGTTCTGTTCGGGCAGAAGGACGTGAACAACGCGGGGATGCTGCCACTGATGCCAGCACGGTGGGCGAAGTACTGCGACGAAACGGATGTCGACCATGTTTGGGCGTGCCTCAGCGAGTTGGCCACCCGCGATTTCATTGTCTTCGACACCGACTCAGATGAGCTTCTGATCCGCTCGTTCATCCGCGGCGACGGAGTTGTGAAGCAGCCGAACGTATTCAAGAACGCACTCAAATGCGCGGAACTCGTGGACTCTCCGTCGATCCGGATCGTGCTCGCGACCGAGCTACGGAAACTCCGCCGACGGGACGCGGATGCGGTCGCGGAACAGATCGAACCGAACCCTTCCGAAACCCTTTGCGAACCCTTCCCGAAGGGTTCCGAAACCCTTCCCGAACCCTTGAACCCTTCGCGAACCCTTCGCGAACCCCACGGGGAAGGGGTAGGGGAAGGGGTAAAGGAACCTAATGCATTAACTCAAGTTCTAGAGAACAAGCACGCGCGGGCAAATTCGAATGCACGCACCGAACGAGATCCCATCGATATTCCCGGAGCAGTCACCAACGTCGACGGATGGAAACTCGTCCGCGAAGTGATCCCAGGAGAACACCCCCAAGCGACGAAGACCGCACTCTCAATCGAAGCCGGAACGCTCATCAAAACCGGAACTCCGATCGACGACGTGAAAGCAGCTCTCGCGCTGTGGCTGTCGAAACCGAACCTCGGCCCACGCACTCTTCCAAGTCTCGTCTCTGAGGTCATCCGCAACCGGAACCCAACGCTTCCCGTCAGCACACCGCCCTCGAAGCAAGACGCGAAAGTCCAAGGCTTCCTCGCCCTCGCGAACCAGACCACCCAGAAGGAACTCGAATGACCGAATGGATCGAAACCTCAGCACTCGTACTCGCCAAATGCGCATCCAACGACCCATGGTTCCCAAACCCCAGCCAAGCCATGGTCATCGCCTGGGCCGAAATCTTCTCAACCTCACACCTCACACGCGAAGACCTCCTCGCCGGCGTAACCCGCGCCTACCGAACCGAAGACGCCGGATACCGACCACTCCCGGCATCAATCGTCAAACATGCCCGCGCCGGCTACTTCGAAAGCCTCGCAGACCTACCCGACGAACGACGCGAATCGATGGAAGACGCAGCCCACGCACTCATGGAAATCGGAATCCAACCACCCGACGCCCACAAATATGTGCGCCGAATCGTCCTCGGCCGCACCCCACCA
This sequence comes from Rhodococcus sp. AD45-ID, assembly GCF_003023755.1. Taxonomy (NCBI): domain Bacteria; kingdom Bacillati; phylum Actinomycetota; class Actinomycetes; order Mycobacteriales; family Nocardiaceae; genus Rhodococcus; species Rhodococcus sp. AD45-ID. The sequence continues at coordinate 463,677 of NZ_PYHL01000002.1, forward strand.
TTCCAGCTCACCACCGAACAAGACACCGAGTTCCGCGACATCCTCGCCGAACGACAAGCAATCAAATCGATGCCACCCAAACCCCTCGACGTCAGCAGGGCATTCCATCGGCCAACACCATCCAAGGCCAGCGATGCGCAGCCCTGACCTACAACAACTCGAAGACCGCGAACTCGCACTCATCGTCTCCTGCCGCTACTGCCAAGCCCCATCCGGCCAGCCGTGCACCACCACCGACAACACCGGCACACACGAACTCACCAACTTCCCCGCACACCTCGGACGCATCACCCGAGCCCAACGAATCCAACGACTCATCGCAGACCGCCCCAGGAGCCCCGAAATGCCCCACACTCACACCGACCCTCGCGAATCGACAGAAGAGCGGCACAGCGCCACACACAGCCCCAGCAACCGCCGCCCAGTCGTAGGCATAGACCCCAGCCTCACCGGAACCGGCATCGCCATCATCATCAACAACACACCCCAACTCCAGACAATCGCCAGCCGCGGCAAACGAGACGACACCTGGCAACAACGCGCCACTCGCCTGACCGACCTCCGCAACCGCACCATGAACCTCATCCCACGCAACACCGAACTCGCCATCATCGAAGGCCCCGCCTACGCCGCACAAGGCAGCGGAAACCACGACCGCGCCGGCTACTGGTGGATGCTCTACCAAGCCCTCACCGCACTCAAAATCCCCACCGCCGTATGCCCACCCACCACACGCGCCAAATGGGCAACCGACAAAGGCAACGCAGGCAAAGCCGACGTCGCAATGGCCATCGCCAAACACTGGCCAGAAACAACAATCCGAGGCGACGACCAAGCCGACGCACTCTGCTTCGCCACCATCGCCGCACAACACCTCAACCACCCAATGCCCTACCTAATCCTCGAACGCCACAAACTCGCACTCACCAAAATCGCATGGCCACAAATGCAGTAGATACACTCAACAGTGCCCTCGGTAATGGCACACCCAAAGGCGGCACACAAACCCACGGAGAGGGCACATGGCGAGCATCAAACCTGACGGCATCAGCGACCGCGAACGCGCCCTCGGAGCCATGAAAGATCGCCGCGACGGCAAGACCTGGGCTGAAGTGGCGGATACCTGGGGCTACCAGGACAAGAGCACCGCCTGCCGCGCCGTGAGACGTGTCCTCGAGCGCGTTGAAGGTGAAACCGCGGACGACTACCGGGAAGTCATTGCAGCGCGTTACGAGGCGTTGTGGGCGAAGTCGTGGGAAGCGATCAGCGCGGCGGAATCGAAGGGCCAGTTGGTGGGGAAGTCTCAGCTCGTCGCATCCGCCCGCGGTGTGCTGGACAGTCTCGCGAAATTGCAAGGGCTGCAGGCGTCCACAAAATCCGAAGTCACGGTCGTCACGCGTACTGCGATCGACTCGGAAATCGAAGCATTGCTCGGCAAGGCCGGCATCCGGCCCGGCGACGAAACCACAGACACACAGGAGAAGTGATGACACAGTTCAGTCATGTTGATATCGCCCGCGTTTGCCACGAGGCGAACCGGGAGCTGCAGTGGATCACGGGGGATCCGAACCCGTCTCCGCCGTGGGATGACGCGCCGGATGATCAGCGGGCGTCTGCGATCGAGGGCATTCAGAAGGCTCTCGACGGTGCTACACCGGAGCAGCTGCACGAATCGTGGTGCGCGTTCAAACGCGCTGATGGTTGGGTGTTCGGTGAGGTGAAAGATGCTGACGCTAAGACGCATCCGTGCCTCGTGGCGTACAGCGAATTGCCTGCGGAGCAGAAGGCGAAAGACGCACTGTTCAGCGCCATCGTCGACGCCCTCGGCGGTGCAGCGTGAAGCCGACAGTTGGACGCATCGTCCACTACCAGTCGTACGGCACGCCGGGTGGCGAGTACTTGCCTGAGCCACGTGCAGCGATCATCACTCAGGTATGCACCGTCGACCGCGCGCAAACCTCCGACGAGGAGCCGCGGATCGAGTACGCCGTCGGCCTCTGCGTCCTCAACCCCACCGGCCAGTTCTTCAACACCTCCGTCCCGTACGCCGAGGAACCCACACCAGGACACTGGAACTGGCCGCCCACGGCTGGTGTCGAGAGCGTCATTGCTCCGAGGGATTGCTCGCGATGCGACGGCTGCGGACAGGTCGCGAACACCGACGACGCGGAACCCTGGACGTACTGGGCCGCGTTGCCAGCTGGCATGGATCTCGCCGTACAGGCGGGCCTCGTCCGCCCTGTCACCTGCCTCGACTGCAACGGCGCAGGGCAGGCGACCTCATGATCGTCACTGTGTTCACGAAGCCGGGATGTCCACCGTGTGACGCAACGAAGACGAAACTCGACAAGCACGGTGTCGAGTACGAGGTCCGCGATGTCACCACCGACCCCGCAGCGAAAGCGCGGGTACAGGAACTCGGATACCTCGGCACACCCGTCGTCGAATGCGGCGACACACACTGGCAGGGCTACAGCCCCGACAAATGCAAACGCCTCGCAGACAGCCTGCAGCCCGCTGGCAACCCGCGAGTTTCACACTGATCCACACCGCCCACCCGGACGTCCGCGGGACCTTCCCTGCCGCGGCCGCCCGAAACACATAGCAACACAACAGGGAAAGGACCACCATGCCAGTCACAATCCACGGCACACGTGACCTCAACATCAACGACCTACGACCACACCCCCAAAACCCCAACCGCGGCGACGTCGAAGCACTCACCACATCCCTCAACACATTCGGCCAATACCGCGCCATAGTCGCCCTCACCGACGGCACAATCCTCGCCGGTCACCACCTCTGGAAAGCCGCACGCGCCAACGGACACACAACCATCCGAGTCGAAGTCATCGACTGCGACGAACAAACCGCCCGCAAAATCCTCATCGCCGACAACCGCCTCGCCGACCTCGGGCCCGGGGTCGACCCCGAACTCCTGCTCACCGTCCTCAACGACCTCGACATCCTCGACGGCTCCGGGTACAACGCCGACGACCTCGCGCTACTCGAACAAACCATCAACCCACCAGAGCCGAATACCGACCCTGACGACGCGCCACCACTGCCTGACAAACCCGTCCGCACGGCTGTCGGGCAAACGTGGCACCTCGGCCCGCACCGCCTATACGTCGGCTCCAGCACCAACACCGAAGCCGTACAAGCAATGCTGGCCGGCGACACCGTCGACTGCATCTGGACTGACCCGCCCTACGGCGTCGATTACGTCGGCAAAACCAAAGACGCACTCACCATCTCCAACGACACCACCGCTGGCCTCGGTCAACTCCTCACCGACGCATTCACCACAGCGGCAACCGTCGCCCGGCCCGGCGCGCCCGTCTACGTCGCACATGCCGCCACTGAGCACACCACCTTCGAGGCCGCGCTCAACGCCGCGGGCATCACCGTCAGACAGCAACTCGTCTGGGTGAAAAACCAAATCATCCTCGGACGCAGCGACTACCACTGGCAACACGAACCGATCCTCTACGGCTTCACCGCATCAGCACCAGGCGTCGGACGACTCGGCCGAGGCAGCAAACACTGGCAAGGCAACAACAGCGCCAGCACCGTCCTCCACGTTGACAAACCCAACGCCAACGCCGACCACCCCACCATGAAACCCGTCGACCTCATCGCACCCCTCATCAGTAACTCCTGCCCCGCAGGCGGCGTCGTCCTCGATCTATTCGCCGGTAGCGGGTCAACACTCGCCGCAGCGTTCATGACCGGCCGCCGCGCCGCTCTCATCGAACTCGACCCCAGATATGCAGACGTCATCGTCACCCGCTGGGAAGCATTGTCCGGTGAAACCGCTGAGCAGGTGGCCTGACTATGCGCTCACGACGAGTCAACGCCCAGACCGCGCAGAAGCACGAACGTGCCCTGCAGCTCCTCATCGGCGGGGCAACCAACCAACAGATCGCAGACCAGCTCGGATACTCCAGCCGCGGCGCCGCACACAACGCCGTAACTCAAGCACTCAACGAACACTCCGCCCGCAGAGCCGAACTCGCCGACCAAGCACTCACCATCACCCTCGAGCGCCTGGACGCACTATGGCGCCCCCAATACGTCAAAGCGATCCGCGGCGACGGCCACGCATCCGAAACATGCCTCCGAATACTCGACAGGCAAATCAAACTCCTTGGCCTCGGTGCACCAGCACGCGCAGACATCGCCATCTCCACGCGAACCGAACTCGACGTCCAAGTGGAAACGCTCCTCACCAAACTCGCTGACCGCCAGACTCATCCAATGCTCGAAACCGACGAAGAACCCGACGAAGAACCCGACAAGGAGTAACCATGAGCACGTTCGATGGAGGTGCCTGGCGCGCACTGCCCGCCGCCGACAAGCAGTACCTACGCGACAAACTCGCTGAAGCGTGTGCGCGCAAAGGCATCCCCATCAACGACACCACCAGCCCCGGTATTCTCGCCATGCGCCACGAGGCCGCCGTAACGGTGCAGCGCCCGCACCTCGAGCTCATCGACCGCGAACTCACGAAGCTCCTCGCCACACCCAACGCGAAGCTCATGATCTGGACACCACCACAGGTCGGCAAAAGCATGCGCGTCAGCCGCTGGTTCCCGTTCTGGTGGCTCACCCACCGCCCCCGAGACCGCGTCATCCTCGCCTCCTACGCAGCCAGCCTCGCCAACACCCACGGCGCCGCATGCCGCGACCTCGTCGAAACCCACGGCCTCACCTACGGCCTCCGCATGCGCGACGACGAAAACACCCGCGCTAACTGGACACTCACCTCCGGCGGCGGCATGCGATCCGTCGGCACCCGAGGCGGCCTCACCGGCCACCCAATGAACCTCGGCATCATCGACGACCCCTTCGCTGACCGCGCAGCGGCCGACAGTCCACTCATCCGTGAACGAGTCTGGGAGTGGTACAGCTCCGCGTACACCACCCGTAAAGCGCCCGGCGCCCGCGAAGTGATCGTCATGACCCGCTGGCACCCCCTTGACCTGTGCGGCCGACTCCTCGAACGAGACGGCCGCGTCGAGGAAGGTGGGGAATGGACTGTGCTGCACCTACCCGCCCTCGCTGTCGCACCAGACCCCGCGAAAGGTCTCTACGCTGATCCGCTCGGTCGCGCCCCGGGCGAACCACTCAGCCACCCCGTCATCGAGATCGACGACATCGACGGACTCGCAGATCACTGGCGCCGTAAGAAGAAAGGCTCCACCAGCCGAGACTGGAACGCCGTCTACCAAGGCTCACCGTTCGACTCCGAAGGCGCACTGCTCACCGAGGCGCATATCCGCGACGCGACCGCTGACCTCACCCTCGTCACGCCACGCATCGCTGGTGTCGGCATCGACCCGTCCGGCGGCGGCCGAGACACCGCCGGCATCATGGGCGGAATCCTCGGGACCAACGGCAAGTTCTACTGGACGCACAACCGCACAGCGCGCATGACATCCGACAAGTGGTCCCGCGAAGCCTGTCTGCTCGCCGACGAGATGGACGCTGACCGGTTCGTCATCGAAGTGAACTATGGCGGCGACCAGGCGACGACCTTGTTGAAGCAGGCATGGGATGCGTTGCAACGCGAAGGCCTCATCGACAAGCGGAACCTGTGCCCGCGAATCGTGCCAGTGCACTCCCGTAAGTCGAAACTGCTTCGGGCTGAGCCGATTGCGCAGGCCATCATGACGGAGCGTGCCTGGTTCGGGCGTGACCCGAGCCTGTCCGACTTCAAATCGGAATGGCAGCTATGGGAACCGGGATCGACATGGTCGCCCGGCGCGCTAGACGCTGGCGTACACCTCGCGACCGATATGTTGCCGCCGATTAATTCGGGTTCGTCGGTGTCTTCTGCGGCGAAGCGTTCGCGTACATCTACAACGGGCGCAAGTAGTTTGGCGGCACGCCGCACACGCTGATTTCTATTACGGTGACACAGTGATGACTGTATCCGTGTAAGGTTCCGGTCATGCCCCCAAAACATCCGACGAAAAATGACGTCACCCCCGCCGACTACCGATCCGCCGCCCGAGTACTCCTCGCTGACAAGTTCTCCGAAGCATGTGGAAGCTATGTAGCCGAATCAGTCTGGTGCAACACCGAAGCCGACCGCCTCGAATCCGCAGCCCTCGTTGAACGCCTCGCGCACATCGCGTGGACGGCGTCGCAAGACGCCGCATACAACAAGTCCCACGACACCGACGAAAACCCGCCCGTACTAATCGAATGGCAGGACCGCACCGACGACGACCGCGAATTCACCCGCGCCGGCATCAGGGCGATACTCGCTCAGCTTGAAGCTGACAACGATGCGCGCGTCTATGCGTCGATCAACCGCCTCGAAGGCGACGACCTCGTTACCGAACTCGCGAAGGCGATCCATGAGTATGAATTCGAGGGCGAACCTCGAGCGTGTGGCGGTGACGTGATGTTTCGCCCGCTGGCGGCGGCCGTCCTCGCGCATCTCGCATCTGAGGGAGACCTGGTTCCTGAGGGTGGTATGCCGCTCACCGCTGAACAGGTGGAAGACGTGCGGGGCCTGGTGAATGACAAGCGAGTTGCGTACACCGGATTCGTCAACCGTCTCCGCGCCCTGTTCCCGGCAACCGAACCCGCCGAGCGCGTAGATCACGGCTCGGTCGATGACGGCATGGGATCGGAATGGCAGCGATGCAAGGCAGACTGCGGCATCGAGATCGTCCGGCCGGGCAAGGCTCAGTGCTATTGCACGGAGCCGACTGACGAAGTTGATCCCGCCCCTGCCGTACCCGCCGAGGAGGAGACGAAAGCGGAGACGGGTGGGGACTTCATCGAGATCGTGTTCACCGGGCCTCCCGCAGCCATATCGGGCAGGTTCGTGGAGGTTGAGAATCCGCAGGGTGCAAGCATTTCGGTCGGTGAATGGATTGATCGTGGCGACGGATTCTGGGCGCTACGCATCCCATACACCTCCTCGCCGGTTGTCCCTGCCCCCACCGAAACCGGGCCGTGGCCGACATGGGAAGCGGTGCCTGGAGGGATTGAGTATCGAGGCACACACGGTCCTTGCATGTTGACCGAAGCGGTGTGGATCAACCGCGACCACAACCGATATGTGCGTATCGCCGATGGGGCAACGCAACTATCAGGGTTTGACGACGGCCACATGAATGCCAGATTCGCCCCGTTCGTTGCGGCCGAGGAGAAGGACGCGTGAGCGGCTGCACGAGATGCGGGCATGACCAACATGACCACCTGCTGAAGTTGTACGGGTGCGTATGGACAGACGGAGACTCTCGCGGATGCCTCTGTCAACGCTTCGAGGTGACCGCGCCTGACCAAGTGTTGACCGACCTGCTCGCAGCGCACTACCGGAACTGCGTCAGTGAGGAGGTCCGGCTCGATCCCGAGACTGGCGTTCACACGTACTGGCTCGAATGCACATGTGTGTGCGGAGCTCCCACCTCAGTCGAGGCGGTGGGAGACCGCGAGGCCGCCCTCCGTCTTGCCGATTCCGCGCATGTGGCGTTGGTGGTGGAGCAGCACACCCAGACACAGACAGCGCGAACCCGTGAAGCACTCAGAAAGGCCATGGAGATTTGGCCCGTGACCGTGGAGGACCGGGACCACTGGAAGGCCCGCGCCGAGAAGTTGGAGGCCACGGTCGCCAGGGTGGAGGCGGAGGCGACGCTACTCGAGCGCATGATCCGCACCGCGCCATGGAGTCGATACGCAGAGGTACGAAAGTCTCACCTCCGCACTCTCCGCGAAGCTTTGGGGAGAAAGTCGTGACCACGCCGGCGCCGGACACTGTCCGCATCTACCGCGACAGTTTGGGGGAGTGGCGGTGGACTCGCCGCACACATTCGGGGGCAACGGTTTCCGAAGCCAACCGCTCACACCCCACACGTACTGCGACACGCGACGACGTCGCACACCACAACCCCGACACCGCCCGCTATCTCGTAGAGACCGCACGCACATGACCTACTTTCTCGGAGCTGTGGCGTACACCGTCATCGTCGGCGGCTCCACCATCATCGGCGCACTCCTCTACCAAGACCTGAAGGACACCAAATGACACCCGAACAGATCCGCACCGAAGCGAAACGGCGACTGCAGACAGCTCTTGGCACGTACTTGAACAAGGACCCACAACGCACGTCAGCTCTCGCCGACGTCGTACTCGCAGTGCTCGGTGACCTACTCCCGACCGGCATCCGTTACGCCGTCAGCCATCCCGTGAACGTTGAACCTCGTTTCGCTGGTGAGTCTCTCGAAGACTGCGAACGGTACGCCGAAGAGTTCGAAACCCACGTGATCCGCCAGTACCTCACCGAATGGACCACCCATGAGTGACGACAACAAGCCGTACCGCAGCGGGCCGCCCATCGAGACCGGTGACCGCATCGCGGTAGAGATCGGTGACCAACGCTTCGAAGGCGCCGCGCAGGTTGAGAGCGGACGCTTCGGCCGACAGAAGATCACGATCATCCCCGACGGCGAACCCATGCTCTATGGCCGCGACTACGCGTTCAGCCCCTCCCCGCCAGATGAGATCCGTGCCGAAGCCGGCCTTCAGATCACCACCCACCGTTGGCTGCCACGCGAACCGATCCCGTACGACGAAATGCGCCGACTCTGCGGCCTACCCGACGTCAGCGCCTACATCGCACAACGAGAGCTCGCGCGCATGGGCAAAGAACTCAGGGAAGGCTTCCGTCGATTTGAGGAGGCTTGGACCGAAGCCGCCGAGCAAGCGCTGCCCGGTCTACGCGCCATCAGCGAAGCAGCGAAACCCAGGCAGACCCCGCCGATGTGGGCAGACATCCCCGGCCGCAACCACCGACCCGCGAAAACCCGCAACCACCGGAGAGTGAAATGAGCGACGATCCTCTCGCGCACCTCGACTTCACCGTCACTTGCGAACTCACCGACCCCCACGGCCCCTGCGCCAGACCAGCGGCACACATCGCCAACATCCACATGCACCGCAACGAAATGCCCCGCGTCGCACTCTGTGACCACCACCGAAACAGACTCCGCACATTCGAAGAAGGCATCATCGCCAACCACGGCCACGGACTCTGCGGCGTCTGCCGCCAAACAATGCACCCCGAGGACATCATCAGAAACGAAGAACAACTGTGAGCATCGCGCACTCGCTGAGTTCGCTCGAGTATTCGTTTCGTACAGATAAGCGGTTGGGTCGATACCCTTAGTCCTAAGCACGTGGTTTTCATCTCATCGAGGAGTTGACGTTGTCATACAGTGGTCTCATCGTTCAGGTCTTGATATCCGCCCCCGGCGATCTTCCACCCGCACATCGCGAAATTGTCGTTCGAGCGATGCGCGTCTGGAACACGACGTACGGCAGAGTTTTCGGGATTCACTTCAGTCCTACGGACTGGAAGGAAGGAAGTAATCCGGCCTTTGGCGAGTATCCGCAGGCCGTCCTGAACGAGCAGATCGTCGACGATTCGGATATCGCCATCGTGATCTTTACTGACCGACTCGGCACACCCACTCCCGATCATGAATCTGGCACGGTGGAAGAGATTGAGCGCATGTTGAAGAAGGGGAAAGACGTTGCAGTCCTGCTCAACAACTGCCCCCGTGCCCCATCCCGCGGTGGGGAAGACCAAAGCGCCAAACTCGCCGAATATCTGAAAGTGGTCCAGAAGAAAGCGTTTACGGGCGCATACGCGTCCGACGAGGAACTTCGACAGTCGCTAGAGCAACTGTTGGGTCGGATGGCGAACAAGTACAAACGCGAAGCAGAGGCGGCCAAAGTGCCGCAGCCACCTGCTCTGCCGAAGGCCGATCTTGCAGACGAATCGAGCGAGATCGCTAAAGGTGTGTGGCCCCGAATCGAAGTATCGGAGCGGGCCGGTGTTGATTCTCGGGGCAACCCAAGGACGTCAAAAGATTGGTATCTCGTTCTCGAAAGCACGTATTCAACTCCGGTGACAAATGTTCAGCACCACTTTGAAGACGCGAACGGAGAGCTGTTGACAGCGTTTGATTTGTTTGCGGACCGTCGCGGTCTTACCGAAATCCTGCCGCCAAAGGGCTCACTCCGATTCCCGATGGCGGTAACTTTCGGGATGCCTCCATCGGCGATTTGCGTGGTTACCTATTGCGATTCAAATGGAAACGAGCAGTCGACGCGAGCTACCGTTCGGATCTAGCTTCCCGCTCGTGGGTAGGGGAACCTGCTTCTCGCTACCCACGGGTGTTCTCCCGAAGTGGATGAATACTCAGGAAAAATGTTTCGGTGGATACACTCAACTCTGTCCACTGGAATAGAGGAGCTGCACACCGTGTCGATCACGATCTTTCTGCTGACGCTCGGTGCCGCCGCGCGCATCGTCCGCTTCATCAACAGCGACTACCTCGCAAGAGGACTACGAGCATTCTTCATCCGCCGCCTCGGCCCAGACCACGACATCCCCTACGCACTGACATGTGCTTGGTGCCTGTCGATCTGGGTCGCAGGCAGCCTCTTTACTCTCAGCTGGTTTTACGGTGAACACCCCGGCTTCATCATCCCCGCCATGGCCCTCACCGCCTCATACCTGATTGGTCTCGCAGCATCCAATCTCGACCCGGCAGAGGTGGACTGATGCGCACACGCCGCCCCGACAGCACCGCCCACGCCATCGCCGAACAACTCACAACCAGTCGAGCCCACACCACTGGCCGCCCGACCCGCGCGGAGCGCCGCAGAACCTCCACCCGCCGCGGACCTATAGTCGGTCAGTACGTCACACCATCCACCGACAGTCGCTTCAAGCCGCAATCCGTCACGGCAGCAGCCCAAGTGGTGTACGGCAAGTCCCTCACCAATCACAAGAAGCGCCCACCCGTCGCAGGCTGGCAGAAGGAAGCCTGGGAACTACGAAGCCAAGTACCGGAATTCCGGTTCGCAGGCGACCGTGTCGCGCGCGGCGCATCGCAGTACAAACTGTTCGCAGCGAAACGCCCAGACAGCAGCGGCAACGAACCAGAGAAGGCGACCGAAGGACTCGCATACGACCTGTGTTCCGAACTATTCGGTGACATCGCAGCCACACAGCAAGCCCTCCACCGCGCTGCACAACAGCTCACCTTCAACGGCGACAGCCTCATCGTTGTCACCGAAGACGATGCGACCGGACTGGCCTGGTCACCGCACTCCATCAGCGAACTCACCGGCCAAGGCCGAGCGTGGAAACTGAACGACGGCATCGAATCCCGCAACCTCAACGAAAACGACCTCGTCATCCGCTGCTGGAAACCAGACCCCGAATTCCAGGCCCTCGCAGACTGCCCAGCAAAAGCCGTGCTTCCTATCGCACGCACCCTCCGAGCACTCAGCAGGCGCACCGGCGCCGAGATCGACTCACGACTGGCTGGCTCAGGACTGCTGTGGCTGCCATCCGAAGGCCGCGCCGAAGTGCAACACGAAGACGATGACCCCGACGCGGACCCGTTCATCGAAGAGTTCATTGACTACTCCCTGACCCCAGTCCAAAACCCTGACTCCGCAGCCGCTGTCGTGCCCATGGTCGCCAGGATGACTGGTGACCTGATCGAGAAGATCCGGTACATGAGCTTCGCGACTCCGTTGGACGAGAAGCTCGCTGAGATGGAAACCAATTCGATCCGACGTATCGGGCTGGGTATGGACTCACCACCCGAGACGCTCCTCGGAATGGGCCAGGCGAACCACTGGACAGGTTGGTTGATCTCGTCGGAGGAAGTCACTCTGGTCATGTCGCCGACCGTCGCCACCATTTGTCATGCACTGACGATCGGGTTTTTGCATCCGATGCTGCAGGCCGCCGGCGTCGAGGACTGGGCCGATCACCTCATCTGGTTCGACGCATCTGAGCTCGAGCTACGCCCGGACAAGTCTGTCGACTCCCGCGACCTGTTCGAGAAGGGTGAGGTCGGCGCGGAAACGATGCGTCGCGAGAACGGGTTCGACGAAAACGACGCGCCGTCGGCGAAGGAACGCGAAGAGAACCTGCTCACTCGACTACTCATCGGTGCTCCCTCGCTCGCTCCGTTGCTGCTGCCGAAGTTGGGCATCGAAGTCGATGCGTCCGTGCTCAACAAGACCGCGGAGATCGCGGAAGCAACCGCCGGCAACACCCCGACTGACGGGGCCACGAAGCCGGCTGAGCCCGACAAGCCGAAGGCGGAGCAAACCATCCCCGACCAACCCACCGACCAGCCGAACGACAACGTTGAGACAGGACCAGGCGAATGACAGTGCCACTGTTCCGTGCCGAAACCTTGGCATGTGAGATCGCCGTACTGCGTGCGCTCGAGGTGGCGGGGAAGAAGTCACTCCGCCGGTGGTCACGCGGCACAGCGCCGGAAGTTCCGGCTTACCTGCTTCACACGCATCTGAAGATCGCAGCGACGCATGCGGATTGCGACAAACTTCTGGTCGGGGCGTGGGATCACATGACTCTGGTGTTGCCGGAGTCGACGAAGCTTCGGGAGCTGTGCGACTGGTACGTGCGGGAGCTGATCGTGACTCGCCGCCCGCACACACGCGCAGATCTCGAACGAGTCCTGGCAGTCGCACATGAGTAGCGTCCTCGAGTTCGTTCGCATCGTGTGGGCGTTGATCGAGTTCTGGGTGATCTGATGGCCAGAACTGATCCGTGGTTGGCGGAGCGGATGCGGGCGGACGCGCGAATCCGGCGCGGTGAGAAGAAGGTTTACGCCGGTGTCATCACAGCCATGACCATCTGGCTCGACACCGCCCGCCAACTCGTCCTCGGGCAGCCCGTCCCAGCGCTCACGGCCGCCGCCGACGATCCGATCCCCGACATCGACGCCGCCCAAGCATCATTCGCAGCGTGGGCCCGTGCCCTCGAGCAGCACGTCGAACCCGCCATCGCAGAAGCATTCGGTGAAGCATTCGCCGCCCAATCCCGGGCCGCCGACATCAGCCCAGTGCACTACCAAGAGCACCACATGGCCACCGTCCATGACCGACTGAAGATTTGGCCCGAAGGCGCATTCGAAGAACTGCGCCCCGAACTCTTGGAGGCGATGCAGCAGAACGAATCGATCGACGGACAGATCACCGACCGCATCGCACGCATCCTCGACATCGACGCACCCACCCGCCGTATCCGCGCTGACATCTCCGCTATTGACGCCGAGATCGCTGACCCCGAAACAGATCGCGAAGAGATCCCATTCCTGAAGGGGAAGCGGCTCAGCCTGTGGAATCAGCACGACGAATCTCAACAGCAGTGGCGTTGGCTCGCACGGCGTATCGCCCGCACCGAAATCCAGGGCGCCGTGGAGGGTGGGTCGCTGGCGTCTGCGCAGGCGACCGCCGAAGTGACTGGCCGGCCGATGTTCAAAGCGTGGCTGTCCACATCCGACGAACGAACCCGAGCGAGTCACAACGTCGCTGACGGGCAGATCGTGAAACTCGCCGAACCCTTCCGCGTCGGCACCGCACTCCTTAACCATCCCGCATTCCCCGGCGGCCCCGCACACGAGGTCATCAACTGCCGCTGCACAATGCGCATCCTCTCCGAGAGTGAAATGCAGCAAGAGCTGCAAGGCATGTGGGGTGGCCGCGGAGTCTCACCCATGGGCGCCCGACTCGGCCCCGACGACGAAGCCGACGCAGCGACAGCGATTGACCGCCTGAACCGCGAACGCCGCGGCGAAATCTTCGACCCCATAGAACGCACCGAACCCGACGTTCAAGACACCGTGAACGTCGACGACGACATTCAAGTAAACCCCGATCTGCTTGAACCCGACGACGAAGAGTTCACCACCCCACACGACGACATCCCCGACCTCGAGGACGAGATACCTGATGATGAACTTCACGTGGCAGACGAAGAACCGGACCTGGACTCTGACGACGAAGAGCTACCGGATGATGTTGACGACGAAAGAGATTCAACCGATCTCGTCGACAACGAAACCGAACCTGAAGACGATCAGCCAGACACTGATCCTGCCGACGAAGCTGACATCGACGAGGAAATAACCCCCGCGCCAGCACCAACCGAACCGGAAATCCTCGAACCGATCATCGAAACCGCGCCCGCGCCGGAACCGCTCGTCTTCGACAACCTCGACGACGCACACACCTGGGCATCACAAGCCTGGCCACTCAGCACCCGCTCCTTCGACAGAGACATTGCCCGCGCAGTCACCCTGTACACAGGCGACGGCCACCGATCAATGAACCGAGGACTCCGCGAAGGGGACCTAAGCACAATCTCCGGACGCGCATACCGATCCATCCGCGAAATGCGCACCGCAATCGACGAAGCACCACGAGTCCCCGAACCCGTTGACGTATTCCGGGAAGTGTCCGCCACACAAGCCTTCCAACTGCAACGAGGCGACGACCCAGCCACACTGCTCGGCAGAGCATTCACTGACCTGGGATTCATGTCCACATCGCTGACACAATCAACAGCAGGCGCCGCACACTCGTCCATGGAAGACGTAACGATCAGGATGACAGTTCCCGCTGGCTACGCCGCGATCTACGTCTCAGGGGCCGCAGGACAAGCGCCCAGCGAGATCCTCTCCCAATACGGGAACGCGGAAGCCGAACTGATTCTCAAGGATGGCACTACAATCGTGTTCACAGGAATCGAATTCGACCAAAACGGCCGGCTAATCTTGCAGGCCGAAGTCATCGACACCACGGAAGGGGAGTAGACGATGAGCGACAAGTTTCTGACCGACTACCCCCTGAAAGATGTCACCGTTGGTCGACGTTTCGGCGGCCGCCCCGAGGGTCCTGGTCGTTGGCAGCGCATCCCGCATCTCGGTGTCTTGTGGACTGACGACAAAGACGGATTGCAGCTCAGCCTGTTGAAGAGTGCTGACCATGCGGCTGCGAACGCATTGCGGCGCCGCATGGTGTTGATGGCTGTCGACGGCATGACTGCGACTGCAGCGTTCGATCTGATCGCCCGCGAGAACCGGACGCACATGATCATGCACGGTGATCTCGCGGACCGCAGCGACGACATCGTCTGGAACTGAATCTCGACTGCATACCAGTCGGGTTCACGCCGCTCCTCGATGGCGGTAGATACAGTTATCTGTGTCCACCGCTATTGAGGAGACTGCCGTGACTGCACCAACCACCCCAGCGGGGGAAAAGCCGCTACCCACCGGATGGCGCGGGCCAGTACTGCAATTGAACGTGCCATCAGGTGACATGCGGCAATTCATGCTCGCCGACGACGCCGAACCCGCGATCCGGCGACTGCCAATCGCATTGTCCGCACAAGACGAAATGTGGGAGAAGCACGAAGGCTCCCGCGTCGTCGGCCTCATCACCCGGGCGTGGGTCGAAGACGGATTCCTATGGGCCGAAGGACCACTGGACCTCGAGGACAAGTACGGCGCCGAGTACGCCCGCAAACTCCGTGACGGATTCGCGGGCTGGGTGTCCGCCGACCTGTCCGACATCTCACTCGAGGAAATCCCACTCCGCTCTGACAAATCCGAATGGGCGCCAGACGAACTCGCAGCCGCCTACACCGCATACGAAGACGGCACCGGCGAGCAGCCCGACGTGGCCGGCCAAATGCTCCGCGTCCACGAGTGGAAACTGATGGGCGTCACCGGTGTCTCATCGCCCGCATTCGAGTCGACGCGCATCCAACCTGTGTACGACGAGTTCGCTTCTGTAGCAGCGTCAGCGGCGCTCACCGCGGCAGCAGAACAACACGCGGGAGCGATGGTCGCGCTCGTACCCTCCGCCGAGGACTGCGCGCGCCTCGCAATCGACGGATACGAACCCGCCGACGTACTCCACACCACACTCGTGTTCCTCGGCAAGGCAGCCGACTGGACTCCCGAACACCGCGACCAACTCGAGCAAGCGATACGCGAACTCGACTTCACCGCCCCGCTCACCGGCTCGATCATGGGACACGCACAGTTCAACCCAGCAGGGGATGAGCCCTGCGCCGTGTACCTCGTCGAAGCGCCCGGGCTCAGCGCAACGCAACGCTGCACGTACGGCGCCATCGCCGACAACACCGACCTGCCACCGATCCCGGAACCGTACGACACGTTCCTGCCGCACATCACCGCAGGCTACGGACTCGATGTCAGCAAACTGACGGACGTCGGACCCATTCGTTTCGACCGGATCCGCTTATCCTTCGCCGACACCGACATCCGAGACATCTCCCTCGAACCCGTCACATCAGGCCTCGTCGCCAGTGCTGTCGTCTACGACGCCGCAGACTTCACCATGCCCGAATCCGATGAACTCACCGCCCTCACCGTCACCGACGACGGCCGCGTGTACGGGCATCTCGCACAAGCCGACTCATGCCACATCGGGTTCGCGGACGTCTGCGTCAGCCCACCCACCTCGCGCACCGGATACGCATACTTCCACCAAGGCGAAATCTCCACCAACGAAGGCCCACTCCCAGTCGGAAAGCTCACCCTCGGCACCGGCCACGCGGGCATGAAGCAAGCCGCGCGCGCCGCCGCCGCGCACTACGACAACACCGGCACCGCCGTCGCCATCGTCCGCTGCACCGACGGCTTATGGGGGCCATGGCTTTCCGGCCGCATCCTCCCCGGCGTCGACGATGACCGCGTCGCCGAGCTCCGCCGCTCCGGAGTGTCCGGAGACTGGCGCACCATCCAACGAGGATCCAACAATCTGGAACTCGTCGCGGTCCTTGCCGTCAATGTTCCAGGCTTTCCAGTCCCACGCACCCAAGCGCTCGCAGCATCCGGAATGCGATCCCTCATCGCAGCCGGCGTCCCACCAACACGAAAGCCCGAAGTTGAAACAGCAGAACCGATCACCGCGTCCGCAATCGCATCCCACGTCCGCGCGGAACTCCGTGCGTCTGCGGATCGAGAGAGCCGTCGCCAGACGGCTACCCAACGTGTCCGGGCAGCGCGCCTGGCAGCAGCTACTAGAAAGGCAGGACTGAACAATGGCATGTAATTGCGGTGGGGGAGCACGTCGCACGGTGCATCAGGTTCGTCGATCCGACGGCACCGTGAAGCGATACGCCACGGAAGCAGAGGCACGCGCCGCAGCCTCCCAACCCGGTGCCACATACACAAAGATCGAGCGCTGACACCAAGCTTCACCACTCATCCCCAACACACGGGATAGAGTGTGTCTATAGATCGCCGCTGGCTGTGGGCCGGGCACCAAGTGCCCGCATGACCCAGGAGGCCCACGGTGGACCCCATCACTCTCCAGAATCTGATCAACGCAGCACAGGGCGGCGTGGATGGCGCTGCTCCTGACGCGACCGCGACCGCCCCTGCTGATCCCGCGAAGGCTGTAGCCGAGTACCTCGCCGCGCACCCCGAAATCGATGTTGCCGCCCTGAAGGCTGAGGCCGTCAAGTCTTTCACCGAAATCAGTGCTACCGGTGCCGATTCCGACGATTCCATTGCCGCTGTCGAAGCCCTCGCCGACGTCATCGACGGCGTGAAGGTCGAGCAGGAACGCATCGACGCCGCAGGCGAAGTGAAGCGCACCCGTCTCGCTGAACTGTCCAACCGCGTCAAGGCCGCAACAGGTTCCGACGCACCAGAGGGTGAGGACAACGCTGATTCTGAGGCGACCACCGAAGCGGAGGCCGAGGTTGTTGCCGAAGCTGAAGCTGTTGCAGTGGACGCTGCAGGGGCTGACGCGAATGTGGATGCCGGTGCTCCCTCCGAGGCCGCTCCGGAGGCTGTCGCTGCGTCCGCTGCGAAACCCGTCCGCCGTGTACGCCTCGCCCAGATCCCCCGAAAGACGGTAGTCATGCCCGCTGACAAGGCCGATGAGGGTCCGAAGGTCACGATCCTCGCGTCCGCCGATGTTGCTGGCTTCGGTCAGGGACAGAGCCTGACCACATCCGACCTCGCACGCGCCGCGAACGTGAAGCTGCAGAGCTTCCCCGCCGGATATGTTCCGAACCAGGAACACACGGTCCCCGTTGCATCCATCTCGATCCCGTTCGAAGAGAACCTCACTGCGGACGGAAAGAACGATCAGGAAGCGATCGACTTCGCTGCCGACACAAGCCGACTGAAGGGCGGAAGCCTAGTTGCCGCCGGCGGCTGGTGCGCACCCTCCGAGACCTTGTTCGAGCTGGGCGGCGTCCTCGCCGATGCCGGTGCCGGTCTCATCGACCTGCCTGAGATCCAGGCCAAGCGCGGTGGTCTCCGCTTCACCGAGGGCCCCGACTACGCGGCAATCTACAACGACTCGTCGTTTGGGTTCATCCAGACTGAAACGCAGGCCATCGCAGGGTCCGGTTTCACCTCGGCTACCGGCGGCACCATCACTGGTACAGAGAAGCCGTTCTACCGAGTACCGTGCCCCGAGTTCACCGATGTCCGCGCTGAAGCGGTAGGTCTGGGTGTGGTGGCCGGCATTCTCGCGAACGACGCGTACCCGGAGGTCACTCAGGAAGTTGTCGAACACGGCCTGATCGCTCACGCGCACCGCATCAACACCCGCACCCTGAACCGTCAGCAGACACTCTCGGGTACTCCGATCACGCTGTCCCTCGGGCCGTCCGCGACCACGTCGGTACTCAACGCTCTCGACATCCAGATCACGGACTACCGATACGCAAACCGTATGGCGGACAACGCGGAACTGGAAGTGCCGATCCCGCTGTGGGCGAAGCCGGTGTTCCGCGCTGATCAGTCGGTGCGCAACGGATCGAACGTCACCGAAGCACTCGAGGTCACCGACGCGAAGATCGACGCATGGTTCAAGGCCCGCCACGCTGTACCGCGCTGGGTCTACGACTGGCAGGACGCGTTCTCCGGTGTGTCCGGAGGATTCGGTGCAGCGACACCGATCACCGCGTGGCCCACCACCATCGACGTGATGATCTACAAGGCCGGCACGTTCGTTCGTGCCCGCGGCGAGATCATCAACGTCTCCGCGATGTACGACACGGTCAACCTGAAGAAGAACGACTACCACGTCATCTTCATCGAGGAGAAGCTGCTCGTCATCAAGCGTCGTTGGAAGTCCCGCCTGGTGCGAATCCCGCTCGCAGTGAACGGCGCCGTCGGTGCC
Source organism: Rhodococcus sp. AD45-ID (assembly GCF_003023755.1). Taxonomy (NCBI): domain Bacteria; kingdom Bacillati; phylum Actinomycetota; class Actinomycetes; order Mycobacteriales; family Nocardiaceae; genus Rhodococcus; species Rhodococcus sp. AD45-ID. The sequence goes on from NZ_PYHL01000002.1 coordinate 482,713, forward strand.
GCTCGTGAACTGGACGCCCAGGGCAAGATCATCGTCACCACCCCGTAGTCCATCGCCGGGCACACCTGCAGACTTCTGCGGTGTGCCCGGCGGTGTTCCACTGACCCCACAATCTTTTGGAGGCTACGGTGGCTGTCGCACCGGCTCTATACGTCGCAGCGCCGACGCTCACACCCTCACGATTCGGACTCGTCACCGCCGCAGATTTGGTGGTACCCGAGGACCGCCACTTCGTCAACGGTGTCCAGTTCGAAAGCAACCCATCAGGGCCCGCGAAACTCACCGCTGCGGAATGCCTGGAAACACCAGGACCTGACCGCACCGTCCCCGACGGCATCGAGGTTGTCGAAGCGGATCCGATCATCGTCTACAACGGATTCACCTGCCGCGCTGTCGGTGTCGACGAATCCGAAATGCTTGACCGTGCCCGCAAAGCCCTCACAGGTGGTGAATGGGCTGCTGTCGAGAAGGCGCTGCCGTTGATGACCGCGGACACCGACATCCTCACTACCGCGGCTGTCTCGTTGGTGAAGGGCATCGGTCTGCTCGAGGATCACCTCACTGAGCAGTACGGTGGCGTCGGTGTCATCCACGCACCACGGCATGTCGCAATGTTCGCTGCCGAGCGCCGGCAAATCGACGTCGAATCCGGCCGCAAGGTCACCGCACTCGGTACTCGTTGGTCATTCGGTAACTACCCGAACATCGACGTCGATGATGAACCAGCTGCAGTGGATACGGCTTGGCTCGTCGCGACCGGTGCCGTGCAAGTTCGCCGCAGCGAGGTCAAGCAGCGTCCCGCGGCGCTGGCCGACGCTCTTGATCGCCGTACCAACGAAATCTTCGCGATCGCTGAACGCACCTACGTCCCTTCCTGGGAAGCAGTACAAGCCGCCGTTCTCGTCAAACTCACAAGCAGCTAGGAGCACTGTTATGCCCACGATCATCCCCACCCCCGACAAGGTGCAGGAAGTTGCCCGCGCGCTTTTGGACGCGGCGGATTCCCCTGACGACGTGCGCACCGATACGTCGGGGACCGGTCTGGCGTTCGTTGTGTCCGATGAGCTCGCAACCAAAGTTGGTTTCGGCGATTACGACGACGATCCGGAGCCTCTTCCCGAGCCCGAGCCCGAGCCCGAGCCCGAGCCCGAGCCCGTCATGGAGACGCTGACCGAAACCGCTGAGCCTGAACCGGTGCCTGAGACGAAGACTCGCGCACCGCGCAAGACCGCAGCTAAGGACGCCTGATGGACGGGCGATCAACGCCGATGGTTCCGATGGCCGGCGCGAAACGTCTGTCGCTGATCCTGGCGTTGGTCGCCATGTTCACCGGCATCTCCTACGTCGGCCCCAGCTTCTGGGTCCGACGACCGCTCCCCGAAGGCCAGCTGTCACTGGTTGTGATCATCGAGTCCTGGGGCCCGGTATGGCCAGTGCTGTTCTTCCTCGCGACGGCAGTGGTCGCAGTATCCGCGATCTCCCGCCGCTACGTCGGCTACGCGCACTCTGTTGCCGCCGGCGTTTGGGGTTTCTACGGCACCGCTGTGCTCATGTCCGCCGTTTATTCGGAACCGCCCGCACCTATCCTCACCGGTGGGCTTGCGTTGGGTGCCACTTTGATTCACCTCGGGATGATCCGTGTGTGGTCTGACCTAGGGGTGAAATGAGTGAAACTGTCGGCATCGTCCTGGCTGCGATCAACGGTATCGGCATCATGATCGGTGGTGCGCTGACGGCCTGGAAGTCCGTCGCCACCACAAACGTTCGGACGTTGGAGCAGCGCCTCGACACCGTGGAAGAAGATCTGGAAATCGAGCGCGAGTTTTCCACCCACATGGCGCACTGGGGACATGCAGTGATGGTGGATGCCGCATCGCAGGGAATTACGCTGCCGGACATGCCGAGACGGAGGGCAGTCACATGACCGTGATCACTGAGGATTTCCGCCGCTTGGATGGGATTGCTCCGTTCCCGGCGGACTTGGCGTTTGTGTACTTCACGGTGTCACGTCGGCGCCAGAATGATGCGGGCACGTGGGTCGTGATGCCGGTAGAGGTGAAATGCCGTCTCGTGGCAGGGAAATTAACGTCGCCGTCGTTGGATCCGGGTGAAGCGACAGTCCGGATCGGTGCGCATGGCCCGGTGTACAAGATCATCATCCCTGAGGCCGGGCCGACTCGGTTGTGGCCACTGATCGAGCTGTACGAACCACCGGACCCGCCGGTGGTTTCCTTGGTGAAGCAGTACCGCGATGAGGTTGTGGAGTCGAAGGATTCGGCGATCCTGTCCGCGTTCCATGCGCAGCAGTCGGAGCAGGAAGCACGCCGGTTGGCGGAGGAAGCGGCCACCACCGTCACCGGTGTCGTCTCAATCGATGGCCAGCAGGGCGCGGTGACGAAAGCGGAACTTGGCATCAACCTGGTGGACAACACCCGCGACGCCGACAAACCGATCTCAACTGCAGTTGCCGCCCGACTGACGACAATTCTCGAGGAAATCGACGGCACCTTCGAGGACGTCAGCACCGCGCTGGCCACGAAGCAGAACGAGGCGCAGGTTCAGGCGATCGCCGTTGCTGTGGCGACAGCGAAGATCGCTGACATCATCGGCAACGCCCCGAACACTCTCGACACGGTGTACGAGCTGGCGGCCGCATTGGGTAATCAGCCGAACTTTGCCGCGGATGTACTCGCTGCGATTGCGCTGAAGGCGCCGCTCGCCTCACCGAACTTCTCCGGCTCACCAACCGTCGGCGGCATTTCTCTCGTCAAGGGTGATGACGCCAAACTGTACGACGCGCGTACTCCGCTGGCGCATGAACACTCCGCGGCGGGCATTACGTCCGGCACGCTGTCTGTTGCGCGAGGTGGCACCGGACGGGGCGATCTGGTCGATGGCTCTTTCATGAGGGGAGCCGGTGGAGCCGCAATCCAAATGCGGACACCTGCTCAAGTGCGTGACGATATCGGCGCCGGCACATCGAGTCTCACACTTGGGGCGACGAGCGCAACAGCGTTGCGTGGTGATGCACTTCGCGTGGTTTCGTCGTTCCCTGCTACCGGTGACGACGGTGTTCTGTACATGACAGTGGAGTGAGGCTATGCCGCTACGAACAATGGCTGTTGTGCCGGCCAACACGGCCGGGACCGGTGGCGCGCTCACCGACGTGACTGGAGTGAGCTATTCATCCCCGACAAACTCGTACAGCTCGAAGTATCACCTGTACGCCGGCAGCCTTGACTGGACGAAACCCGTTGGCCTGATGGTCCATTTCCACGGCGACGGCGCGTTCGAATACAACAATCCCGCCAGTTCGTGGATGCTCGGCGGCGCGAACGGTCTGATCGCGCAGGCTAAGGCGCGCAACATGATTCTGTTGGTGCCGTTGACGCCTGACGACGCTGTCGGTCGGTTCACGTGGTGGGCTTGGTACGGCAAGGAAGAGAATCCCCGCTACGCGAAAGACGTGATCGCGTACATTCTGGGCCGGTACAAGATCGACCGGAAACGTATCTGGCTGTCGGGATATTCCGGTGGCTCCCAGTTCATCACTCGATATCTGCTGCCGCACTTCGGTGTTGATCTTGGCATTGTGGGTGGTGGGTTCATCTGCTTCGCAGGTGGCCAAGCACCAGCTGCATCGTTCGAGCCGTACAACCCAGCGTTCAAAGCGGCGTGGCATTGCCGGTGGGTGGTCGGAGCACTCGACGACGGCACCGGATCAGGCGATGGCTTCAATGCGATCGCAGCCTCCAACGCCGGCACTGCTTGGTATGCCGGGCAAGGCTTCACAACCGAGGTCACGCAACTCGCTGGCCTGGGCCACGACCTCGACGGACTGTACGGGCCGCACACGGGAGCGGAGATCGACGCCCGGCCGGTGCCGAAGACGCTTGCAACTGTCATTGCTCTGCGCTACAACGGACAGATCGTCAAAGAAGCTCGCACCATGATCGACGGAGTCTTGACCCGGGTCTTTCCGCCCATCGTTCCGCCGAGCATTTCTGCTGATGTCAAGAGTTCATTGCCGTCGGTGACAGGTGCGGTAGTGAATAAGTCGGCATCACTACCCGGGGACCTGCTGATCTTGACCGGTGTCGTTGCTGGAGGAATAACAGTCACCACCCCGGCCGGGTGGACGGATGCGGGATCGGTGACCGGCACGGGCGTATCAGTGCCGCAGATCTTCACGTTCTACAAGATCGCGACGGCGGGAGAATTGGCAACCGTGACGGTGAACTTGAGTGGTGCTGCGTTGTCGGCATGGAGATGCGTCACCGTCAAGGACGCCGGCGCACTCTCGTACGGCGAACCCAATCGCCTCACGTCCGCGACAACACCCCACCTCTCCGGAGCCGGAACGACGGCAAAGTCGACACTGCTGATTCGGTACGTCGCATATTTCAACGGCAACGCGAGTGTTCGAGGAACCTATTCGTGGCCGGCCGACTCAGGAGTCACGGACACTGTGAACTCCGCTGCCAGTGGCTCGTTGCTGCTTGACCCAACCCTGGGGTTTGCGACGAAAACCGTTGCTGGCACGTCCTACCCGGCTCTCAGCGTGACGCCGACCGCGTCGAGAACCTACGCGGCGATCAATATGCGGATTGCACCGAAGTAGACGGGCAGGGGTTCATTCCTGCCCGCATCCCGCCCCACCTAGCGGACAGCGACTATCCTGACCTGTAGAGAGCTGCTGGCTGTGGGCCGAGCGAATTAACTCCCGCTCGGAGGCTCACATGCCCACCACCGTTTGGCCCAGTATCCGCTCACACGTCGTCCGCACCACCGACCTCGACAACTGCGGCGCCCCAGTCATCGGACCCAAGTCGACCATCGTGTCCAACGGCCACATCTCCATCAAGGTGTCGCCTCAGTACGAGGACGGTGAAGAGACCGCCCCGAAGAACGCCGCCGGCAAGATCGCATTCGTCGACAAGGCCGACGACGAACTGAAGTACCTGAACGTGGAGATCGCGTTTCTGAAGGTCGAGCCCGAACTGTTCAGCCAGGTCACCGGTCAGCCGATCGTTCTGGATTACGCCGGCAACGCGACCGGTATCCGGATCGGTGCGACAGTCAAAGCCAACTTCGGTCTCGAAACGTGGACCGATGTCCCCGGCACCGTGTGCGGTCCTGACGGGAAGCTGTACGGGTACGCGCTTCTCCCGTGGTTGAAGGGTGGCCGTCTCGGTGATTTCTCGTTCGAGAATGCGCTCGCGAACTTCACGATCACCGCACGGACTGAAGCGAACTCGCCGTGGGGTGTTGGGCCGTACGACGTGGTGTTGAACGCACCGGTTGCTCCCGCGACCGAGCCTGTCGCAGGTCCGCTGCTGACGCCAATCGCAGCGGATCAGCACATCCACATGGACCCCACTTCGATCATCTACCCGGCGCCGACCGCTGGCGCGGTTCCGTTGGCCCCTTAGGCCCCCTGTTGCCCGGCTTCTTGCCGGGCAACAACGCGCTCCCTGGCTAGCCCTCGGGGAGCGCGTGGGGAGTAGGGGCACCAACTACTTGTAGGAGATTGCTATGGCGTTCGTTGAGCGCACTGATTGGGTGAATTCACCTAAGCGGCCCCCGAAGCCTGGTGAGACTCCTGTCCGGGCAGCGGATATCAAACGGTGGGAACGCGGCATCGCCGCGGCCCATGAGGAGCTCGAGGGCCGCCTGTCGGAGGAGGGTATCGACGAGCGTGTGAGGGCTGTCGGAGACGGCACTTATGCCACGCCTTCGACGGTCGAATCTGCGGTCACTCCGAAGCTCGACAAGACGGAAGCGGCGGCGACTTACGCCACACCCGGGTCGGTGGCCACACAGGTACCGCCACTGGTCGCTGGTGCTATTGCAGCCGATCCGACCGTGGCCACCCAAGCAGCGACACTGGCCCAGTCGAGCGCTGGACTAGTCCACAAGAGTGACCCCGGAATTCCAAGCACGACACCAGCTCCGGGCGTGCTGGTGGCGATCACCGACGCGAGGGGCAAGCAGACCTTTCTCACAGCTGTCGATACAGACGGTGGCCCAACCGATCACAGTGCCAACCTCATTGGCTCCCGGATGACCAGCGCTCGACTGCCTGCGCAGACCAAGAGCGATATCGCCGCCGCTGCCGGTGGGCTTCTGGGAATTACGAAGGGTTCGGCCGAAAATGTGCTGTTCCCCGTCGTGGACCGCGCAGGCAAGCTCATGTGGCCCAGCGCCCGTGAATCAGACGGCGGCCCGCTCGACTACTGGGTGCAGCACCTCAAGGTCCGGCTCGGGCTTGCATTCGGTGCAGGTAGCTATATTCCTGAAATCACTGGCGCATCGCCGACCCGATCGTTGTACGTCAACGAGATGGTCTCCGGTAAGCGGACACTCGTCACCAATGTCGGCGACCCTCGAAACGCGCTCGTTGTTGCACCGGGCGTTGTCGTGTTCGACACCGACACGGGACAAAAGGCGTGGACTGTCGAGGCCGGACTTGTGGAGGTTCTTCCGCAATCAGGCTATGTCGTCGGAGTTGGTGACTCATTGACTGCTCATGGCGGTTGGCTGGCTCGAGTGGCAACACTGCTGTCGATGACCGCAGTAAACCTTGGCGTCGCTGGGCAGACGACTACTGAAATCGCCTTCCGGCAGGGCGGAACCGTTCCCTTGCTCACGGTGTCGGGCAACTCGATCCCCGCAACTGGTCCTGTCACAGTGACTGCACTCAACCCCACGGGCGCGTATCGCGACAGCGGCGGGGAAACGACGATCCCGTTCACGTTCGACGGCACTCTTGCCGGCGTGCCTGGAACGCTCACGGAAAACGGGCAACTGACCCCTGCCACGTGGACGTTCACGCGGACTACGGGCGGATCGGCAATCGCTTGCCCTCCCGGCACGCCGTTCTACGCCAGCCAGGGAGTCCCCCAACGCTCACGACTGCAGGTCATTTGGGCAGGGCGGAACAACACCTCGAAGCCTGACATCGCAATTCGCGACCTGAAGGCAATGGTTGCGAACCTTGCCACCGCGCAGAAGCGATATCTGGTGTGCAGCGTGACGAATGGCCAGGCCGAGCCTGTTGGCAGCGTCGGATATCAACGAGTCGCGACGATCAACGACATGCTCAAAGCCGAGTACGGGACCAGGTTTGTCGATGTGCGCCGATACCTGATCGACAACGGACTCACTGACGCTGGGCTCACGCCCACAACGGATGACACGACCGCGATCGCGGAAGACCGGATACCTCCGAGCCTGCATTCGGATCCGATTCACTTCACCACTGCTGGATACACGGCAGTCGGCAACTGCATCGCTGCCGCGATCACAAGCAAAGGATGGAACTAATGGCTGACGCACTGATTCTCCGCACTCCGGGCGCGATGACCACACCGGGAAACGCTCCACAACACGTCCATCCCCTGTTGAAAACCGGGGCCGTGCGCCGCTTCTATGCGGGCGCATCGCCCATCGCGGTCGGCGCACCCGTGCAGACATTGACCGACCTTCAAGGATCGGGATACGGATTGGCGGCGGCCAGCTCCGGCGTCGCACCGACAAGGCAGATCGACGGCGGTATCCATTTCATCAGGTTCGACGGAGTGGATGACCGCATGGACTCAGTGTCCGGACCTGCGCTCAACCAGCCAGTCACCGTGATGGTCCTGGGACGGTTCCACGCCGTTGCCGGTACTGCACAGCCGATCGTCAACCTGCACACGTCGCAGGGAGGGCGGTACGTCGGCATGAGTTCAGGCGGATTCCTTGCTGGTCAGTTCTCCACCACGGTCGTTTCTACGACGCCCATTGACTTCAACTGGCACATCTTCACCCTCGTCGCGAACGGTGCCAGCAGCGTCATCGGCCTGGACAACACGGAGACGACCGGAGATATGGGCACCTCTGGCACCGGGACAAGCATCACGATTGGACGCAACGGAGCGACGGGCTTCAGTCAGATTGATCTTTCCGAGGTCATTATCTGGCCTACCGCGTTGACGCTTGCTGAACGTCAGGCTGAGCGAAGCAACCTCGCCGCCGCGCACGGACTCGTTTGATCTACCAGGCCCAACGGGCGCAGTCGTCGCTGCAATACATCGAGCCCTGCGTCCGTATGCCCTCACCCGGGCCAATGGCAGCGTTGCACTGCTCGCAGCCCGTCGTGGCATAGGACGGCGCGGTGACTGGCTCGCGAACTTTCTGTGCTCGAACGGCAAAGACTACTGTGAAAAGAACAGTGCCGAGCCGAGAACGATAAGCAAGTCAGTCATTCGCGCATCATCCCATAGATCTACTTACCCCTCTGAGTACTTGAGGCCAAGTCGCTGAAGCGCCTGATGCGGCAACTCGCCAGTCTGATTCTCGTTCTCATGTAGAAGCACTCCAGCGATGCTGATGAGGCCTGAGCATAGCTCCCTGGCGCCATTGGGTTCGGCAAGAATTTGCTCCGCTTGGTCGAGGCCGAACTCAAACTTCCCGCCCTCACTCAGCCATGCGGTAAGTACAGCGAGAGCCTTGCGGACATTTTCATCGGAATCTGATGGTTCGTTGATCATGGGCAGAACGCTACATAATCTCGCGTTGCTCGTTCGTATACGCATGGCCGACAACCCAAGCCACCGTCCAGATTCACGAATTAGTTGCGTTGTAGATTTCGTCGTCAATACTCATGGGTATGCAGATGAATGAAGGAATGAAGTTACGTGAACAGCACGCAGCGAAGGGCGACCCGTACTGTGCCCACCTGGAGACCAGTAAGGAATACCATTTCGGCGGCGACACTGGCGACCGGCTCTGCAATGCGTGCGGCCACATCATGTAGACGCGACTGATCAACCCGCCCAGAATTGCTCACGCGACATTGCCCAGTCAGCGATGATGAGGTTACCGCTATCGTGGATGAAATAAGCGAAAGCGCCTCCGTATCGCTGACTGGGCACTACTCATGGCAACGATTCGGCTGCTTCTCGCGCTTCTCTGCACGTCGCAGCTCGGCTGCTGATTCTTCGAGGTCGGTGTGGCTGATTGCACGACCGATCCAGAATCCAGCAAACGTGCCAACGACGATCCAGGCAGCGACAATTCCGACAATCCACCACATAACTGAAAGTGTGCCACGGGTTGTCGGGTTTGGTTGGACCGTGGTCCAGTTTGAGCAGCAGGTTCACCCACGATTTCACCTGCCCGCTCTTGCTCACGCGGGACGGTTATTGGGTGAGTCTGCCTAGGTCTCGTTTCGATCACGGCCCAGTGGGTACATGATTCGCAGGCCGCGGCGGCCGGGGCAATCATGCGGCCTCGCAACCGTGCGGTTCAGGTTCTTGCAGGTTGAGCACACAGCCCACAGGCGCCGTTGTCGTTCGGGGGATCTTCCATGTCGGGGGATTTCACTTAAATGAACGATGCCCCCACTCCCATCGATGGGAGTGGGGGCCTTTGTCGTCATCCGCGTTGAGCACACAACGTGGAGACCCACTATCTGTGCGGCGAACCTCGCGTCCGATATCGCCACGACACTTATGTAACCGGTGGGATCGAATCCGAAACTCGCCCATTATCGTGGGTGGTGTCTGCCAGCCCGGGCGGGGCGGGCTGGCAGACACAGAGGTTAGGCGTCCCTCTCAATACCGTCCAACGAACTAACCTCGCGGCATGAAACTACCCTGAAGTACGGCGGCACACCTCTTAAGGACCGGTCGTTTTTTGGCAGGCCTCAGGTGCAAGAACACCTTCTGTGGGCGACGCCGGCGACCAAATGTGATCGAATCCGAAATTCGCACAGAATTGCTCAAAAAGCATCCAAGCTAATAACGAGATGGCGGCTTGCGGGCCTGTCGGAAACAGGATAAAAGTTAGGCAAGCCCCGCCGACCGGGATGGGAGTCGCTGCCGGCGGGGCCTGGCACCCTTCAGCGGAACTGACTGTTCAATTCTCGAATCAGGGGCGCGATAAAAGTACCGGCGGTAACTTAGCCTCGCTACTTACGTACCAGTAGTCACGAACCCCCAACCTCATTTGCGAGGTTGGGGGTTCGTTGTCATCCGCGTTGAGCACACAGCGCGGCGACCCACTATCCGCGTCGGGATTCACCCCCTCATGCCGAATCCCTGCATAGAAACGGTAAGGCGGTGCGGGGACTCATGTCCCGCTTCCGTGCACTTTCACCCCCGATTTCACCCGCCCAGAATTGCTCACTATGCCCCGCACCTGATCCGTCAGGTGCGGGGCGTTTTGGGGTTCTCCGACCGAAAAGTCGGTTCCGATGATGGTCGAAGTTTGAGGCATGCGATGATTCCCGGACCGTAGATACGCCTGAACCAGTCAGTTCGATCTAGTGAGGAGATGCAGAGATGCCCCCGAGTCCAGCACAGCTGAGACCTGGAGTTGTGCTAGGCCTCCCTCCAGCAGTGGCAGTTGGAGCGCCCTTTGCTGCCTGTCATCGCAAAGTTGTTGAGGGATTCGCTTCATCTGATTTGACTAGTGGATGTACAGTAGGTTCAGTGATGAAGTTTTGACTTCATCCCACAGGTCCACGGTATTGATGGCAGGGTCAAAGCTGACCCTGTACGGTGCAATCGGTGATGGAGGGGTGTGCGATGCTGATGTGTTTCTTCGCCGACTCGACATGCGCGTCAAGGTCAAGTTTCAAGCTCGATTTGAGCGCCTGACCGAAGTTGGATACCTGCGGAGTCCGGACGAGATGCGGAACCTCCAGGTGCCCGGGAGTCCTGATGTCCACGAGATCAAGGTTCACCATGGACCGGGATATCGCCTGTACATCATCCGGCTTGGAATCGACTGGATTGCTACACATGGCTGCGAGAAGCCCAAGAACAAGCATGTCCCAGCGCAAGCTGAGAAAGCCCGTGATATTGAAAAGGCGGCAAAAGCGTGAGTACGTGGTTTGAGAGCACACCCGAGTCTGAAGCACTGCTGGCAGAGGAACGACTAGTCTTGGCTGCCACCGAACTGGTGTACGAGGCAATGGAAAAGCGTGGGGTGAGCAAAAAGGAACTTGCCCAACGTCTCAACATTCGACCAACAGAGATTAGCCAGCGCCTAAAAGGCACGCGCAACATGACTCTGCGCTCTCTTGCCGCGATGCTGCACCAACTAGACGCCTCAGTTGACCTCAGCTTGTGCATTCAGGGTTCTGAACCAGCGCGGTCGAATATTCGTCAGACGTCGCAAGTCTCTGGGAACGTCGGTGCCCAATACACACGGCGGCCTCCGTTGCGAGCGATCAGCGGCGCCGCCGCATGAGTTTGATCAGTTCGGGAGAAGCGCGAGAGCATGCGAGTCGCGTTATGTCCCAAATTGCTGGTATTCACGGCGTCTTTACGAATGACATTCGGGCCGAGGCGCACCATCCTCCGCTTGACGGGCCATTCATTCTTGAGAACAACGTAAACGTCATGGGTCAATTGTCTGGTGATGAAATGTTGGTGACTGCCCGATATGTGGTTACCGCCACTACTGACGATGAGGATTATCCCGAGACGGCATGGACCGTTGACTTCAAGACAATTGGAGTCTGGGAACTCAATTCTGATGCTGAGGGAATTTCACACGAGGCACTGCAAAGTTTCGCGCTTGGCTATGGTGTCACCACATTGCATCCATACGCGCGCGAAACAGTCCAGAATTTGACTGGCCGACTCGGATATCCTGGAGCGACAATTGAGATTCTATTGAGCCCCATGATGGGGGAAGAAGACATCGAAATTGCAGATCCGGACACCTTCGAGGCGAGTTAGATAGAGTTCGCTGTCACGCGTGCAGCCTCAACTTTGAAAGCTTGAGGCTTTGCTGTCGATGTGGGTCGGGAGTGACTCACTATGCCCCGCCCCGATCCCGTCAGGCGCGGGGCATTTTGTGTGTTGAGGCGGGGAAAAGCTCACCGGCGCATGCGGTGGACGCGGTACGCCGGTGAGCTATGCGCACCGAGCCGGTGAGCGGTGCGCAGTTTTGGGGCCCACCCCCGGCGAGTGACAGCCGGAAGGCGGGCCGTGAGTGGCACTCCATGCGTGTGAGATCGCCACGACAGGTATGTAGCCGATTGGATCGAGTCCGAAACCCTGCCCAGAATTTCTCACGAGCGGCCGTTTAACCCCGCATGAGATCTATCCACGCTGAAAAAGTCCATGACTCATCGGAAACCTGCTTTTCCAGGAGGCATTTAGGCGGTCGGGGTCGCCGTGAGGTGAGCGTCTGGTGCGCCCATATGTGCGCATCGCGGTCTTTGTAAAATTCTCCGCGTGCGAGTACGGCTCCGTCCGATCCGTCGAGAATTCTGTACCTAGACATGTAAACCCTGAAGTCTCCACTCAGCTTTGCTATGCGAATCGCCCTGGGCTGCTTCACAAGTTGCTCGCTATGACCGATTTCGATTGGTCAAGGCCGGGGCGTTGTGCGTTGGGTGGACCCGCCGACGCCAAACCTGTGAGCGGGCGCCGGCGGGTGCACATCGCCTTCCGATGCGATGCACTTTCCCCTTCGTCCATCTTCTGGCTGTGACCGCACGAGAAGGTGGACCTCCTGCGGCGTACCACTTTCCCGTGATCTCAGCGCCGCACCACCGGCATACCCAAACGGTGAACCTCAAACACGGATTCTGTCCCGCATGTGAGTGTTCAAGGTGGCCTGCCGGGCTGGGGGTTGTGTATCCAACCCGGCAAGCCGAAGCGGCCCACCGGAAAGGTCGGGGGAACATTCCGGGGAGCCAATCACCTACTGCCCGAGTTGGTTGAACCGTAAACCGTTCGTGGTGCAGTTCACATGACCGTCCCGCTTCGGACTGCTCTGAAGCGGGACTCAGCTCGTTTCGGTAGATACTGTCATCTGTACCTACCGAAACAATTGGAGACATTGTGAGCGCAGCATTCGAATGGCCAGTTCAGTCGTCAGCGAAAGAATGGGGCGAAGCGTCGGCGGCCGACAAAGAGGCGATGGGGGAGTTGGCGACCAGCAACCTCTGGGCCCTGACGGGTCGTGTGTTCGGGCTGCGGGAAGTGACGGTCCGGCCGTGCTTCAGCCCGACGGACTACTCCACCTACCGCGGCCGGTCCGGCGCCGATTGGTTCCCTGGGTTGGTGTCCGGTTCGTGGATGCCCGGTTCGTGTGGTTGCGTCGACGGCTGCAACCATCCATCCGAAGTCGCGTTGCCGGGGCCCGTGCATTCCATCGTCTCCGTGACGGTCGACGGCGACACCCTCGATCCGAGTGCTTACCGGATCCGCAACAGTCGCTGGCTCATCCGCATCGACGGGGGAGTGTGGCCGCAAAACCAGAACCTCGCCGTCGCCGACGACGCGGAAGGTGCGTTCACTGTCACCTACAAGCAGGGCATTGAGGTGCCACTTGCCGGGCAGTTGGCTGCTGGCGATCTCGCTGTGGAGTTCCTTCGCGCCCGCAAGGGTGGCCGGTGCAAGATGCCGGACCGTGCACAACACGTCGCCAGGCAGGGCGTGGACATTCAGCTGGTTGATGCGGCTGTGCTGTTCGAGCAGGGTCTTACTGGTGTCTCGTCAGTGGATCAGTGGATAGCCGCCTGCAATCCGCACAAGCTGCGGTCCAGGTCGCGCGTGCATTCGGTGGATGCTCCTCGAGTGGCGAGGTTCCGCTGATGGACGTCTACGGCAAAGCGACCCTGCTGCTGAACGAACTCACCTCACGATTGGAATCGACGCGCGCCGGTCAGGTCGAGTGGGCGGCAGTGCATCCAGGAGACATGGTGCCCGCATACGGATGTGAGACAGCGTTCGTGCGACCTGGACAGATCTGGCCAACAGCCGCGTTCCCGGCAGCGTTGAATCCAGCGCAGATGGATCTGTCACAGCCAGTGTCATACGTGGCGGACCTCGAGATTGTGGTCTTCCGCTGCTACCAGAACACCAACGACAATTCGATGCCCGAACTGTACGAGCTGGATTCCCTCGCCCGTGATGCCCTCGACGATGCGCGGGCAATGATGCGGGCCGTGCAGTGCGCATTCGATCGTGGAACACAATTCTTCTGCGGCCCGTGGATTCCGCGCGGCCCATCCGGTGGCATTCATGGTGGGTCGATGACGGTCACGGTCGGTGTCGAATTGTGGTGCCACTGCGACACAGTGATCCCCGAGTTCGATTCGGTGTTCGCACCTATAGAAGGCGATCCACACATCACATGAAAATCGTTACACACAGTGCAACTGTGTCCACCGTATGATCTGCGGTATGACAACTGTGCATGTTCGAGCGAACCAAACCACAGTCGATTGGGCGGAGGGCGCCGAGTTCGTATGCGAGCGCACTCCGTTCGTCGACAACCTCATCCAACACGGAGGACTCACCGAACTCGAGGGCATCGACGCACCCGATGCCTTCGAAACGGACCGAGACCTCGCATACGAGAAGTACGCGGAAGCCTCACACGAGATCGACGTCGCCTACTCGAATGTCGATTCATCCGCTGAGGATCGCCGTCGGGCGGAACTCGCGCTCGAGGAGGCGCAGAAGAATGCCGCATCGTCGCAGAAGGATCTGACCGAAACCCGATCGGACGCCGCTGACACCATCGCCGAGTTGAACGCTGACCTCGACACCGAACCGCCGAAGCCCCCGCGCACTCGGAGAAAGACCACCTAATGCCTGCCCATGTGGTGATGTATCGGGAACGTATGGAGCAAGGCCTAGCCCACGATGCCGTCGCCAGAATGGACGACATCGGCCGGCAAGTCGTCAACTTCGCGCGCATCGGCTGCAACGTCGACACCGGACAATTGCGGTCCTCGATCACGCACCACGTCACCCTGGCCGGAACCTCCGCGAAGTTGCGTGTCGGCTCCCCACTCGAGCGCGCCCGCTACATCCACGAGGGCACCGGCATCTACGGGCCGAAGGGCAAACCGATCGTGCCGGTGACCGCGAAAGCACTGAAGTTCCCGACCCCGAAATCAATTGGCCCACTACGTCGCGGCGGCTCCCGCCGTCCCGGTGGGTTCGTGTTCGCGAAGTCCGTCAAAGGTATCCAACCGAACCCGTTCCTCACCGACGCACTGAAAAAAGTCCTCGGCTCCACCAACGTCACCGTCCGCCCCGTCACCAACTAAGGAATCATCAATGCCTCCACGCACCCGCAAGACAGCAGTCAAGCCCTCACAGGCCGACGGCAACCCCACAATCGACGAGGTCGAATCAGCAGTCGACGTCCTCGAAGCCACCGATGCGGAGCTCGACGAACTCGCCCTCGTAGACGACGAAGACAACCCCATCCCAGAAGAACTGCAGTTCACCACCAAAGGCCGAACCGCACCAGTACGAGACAAGTCCGACGCCGAGGTACTGTCCGTCGACGATGTCGAACTGATCGCGTTCCGCCCCGAACCAGCAGCGTGGAACCTGCTGATCGGTGCAATGTCGAAGTCCTCCAACGCCGCTGACAAAGCTCATGCTGTGTGGCGGCTGATCACGCACGTCTTCGATGACGGATCGCTGATGTACATCGAAGACCGATTGATGGCCGCTGGTGACGATTTCGATCAGGAGATCCTTGAGAAAATCGTGCTGGCATTGATCGACCGTTGGACCCCGCAGTTGAACCGTGCGCAGCGCCGTAAGGCTGCTGAGCGAAGTCGCCGATAGCCGGTGGCTGAACCGTGGGGATTCGACCCCACCGCGTGGGTTTTGGATGGCCGGGTCATGCATGTGACCCGGCCTCCGCTCGTTCAACTTGTCAGCCTCCTGATGGCACACACACCGATTCATGTTGTGTTCGGATCGCTACGCGACGCAGAAGACGAGCAGTACTTGTACGAACAGGTCCTCGATTTCGAATCACCCGTCGGCAATGACCTTCTCAACGACGTCGCTGACCATCTCGTTCAAGCGTGGTTCGGGATGCCACGGTGGACCGTCCAAGAAATCTGGTGGCGCGTCCTTGGTGTCTGGCCAGAAGTGGACGGCGAACTGCAGATGCGTGGAGTCGACCTCATCTCCCTACCGCCAGCCCGCGCCACGAACACCGCGAAAGCTGTTCTTACAAAGCAAGTCGCGGGGGACAAAGATCGAGCAGCTGAGTTGCAGCGAGACTTCATCACTGAACCGCCGCGCATCGTCCTGCGCCATCGGACAGAGGAAACGACACCCGAAGCCGTCGAAGCGGAAGGCTTCGACTTCATGGCTGCCCTCGAGTTGGCGAAGCAACATCAGCGGTGACTTTCCGCTAAACCTGTCAGGTGCAGATACCCTGCATATAGAACTTGTCGCTGGCTGTGGGCCGGGCATCACCTCTTGTGTGATCCCGAGGAGCCTCCGGCGTGACAGCCCCGTACGCAAAAGCCGTAGTCGAAGCGGAACTTCGGTGGGGCGACGTCGGCACCGAGTTCGAGCGTCGGGTTCGAGTTGCCGCTGAGAAAGCGACGAAGGCAGCGCAGAAGCATTTCGACCGGATCAAACTTGCCGCGAAGGTCGATCTCAATCCGAATGTCGTTGAGTTCCGTCGAGCTGTCCGCGCGATTAAGGGCGTCCAAGCTGACGTCGGATTGCGCGTCACTAAGTCGGAAGTCAACAGGTTCAGTGCCGAACTGAACGCTCTGCTCGCGAAAAAGAAGTTCATCGCACACGTGCAACCAGTGCTTGATGAAGCGTCTTTCAGAGAGCGGATGAAGTCTTTGCCGGATGGCAGAGTCAACATCAATCTCAACGTCACTGCTGGCGAGATCAGACGATTCGTGCAGTGGCTGAAGACAAAGCTAGCTACCGAAAACATCACCGTCCCTGTGAACTTGCACATGGACGAGGCTGCCTATCGCGCCCGACTCGCGCTACTGACAGCGCCGGTTACGCAGACCGTGAACATAGTCACGCAGGGTAGCGGCGCCGGGAACTCTTCATCGACGCAACACAACAACCGGCTGGCAATGTCGCTGAGTCGGGTCGCGACATCGGGGCTGAAGATCGCGGGTATCTCCGCGTTGATCGGCGCGATCGGTGGTGCGGCTGGTATCGCGGCCGGCGCTGTCGGCGCGTTGGTCGCAGGTTTGGGTGCTGTCGGTGTCGCTGGCGCGGCTGGTTTGGCGACGACGTTGGTCGGCATGAAAGGCATCGGGGACGCGTTCTCCGCGTTCAGTGCCGAGACCGAGTCCGCGGCGTCTGATGCGGAAGCGCAGGCGAAGAAAGTCGCATCTGCACGTAAAGGTGTGGAGTCTGCGAACCGCGGCGTGGAGTCAGCGAATCGTGGCCTCGAATCGGCCGAGAAAACTGTTGCACGAGCGAACAAGGATTCGCAACGGGCACAGGAGGATTTGTCGCAGGCTCGCGAGGACGCGGTCCGTCAGATCGAGGACCTGAACTTCGCACTCAAAGGCACCGCGATCGATGAGCGTGACGCAGAGTTGGCGCTCGCTCGCGCACGGGAAGCGTACGACCAGACGTTCGCTGACCCGGCAGCGTCGGCCCTGGACCGCGCTGATGCGGCTCTCGGTGTCGATAAGGCGTTGCGTCGGCAAGAAGAAACGATGCGCCGCAACGCAGACATCGAGAAGGACGCACGGGAAGCGAACGAGAAGGGCGTCGAGCAGTCCGATCGGGTTGTCGAGGCGAAAGAGAAAGTCGCTGACGCAGCGGATCGTGTTACTGATGCCGAGCAGGGCATGGCGGATGCGCAACGCGGTGTCGCTGACGCGCAGGACGCTGTTGCGGAAGCGCAGGTGAATCTTGAGGATGCGCTGACTGATACGTCGAGCGCTGCGGATAAGACGGCGCAGGCGTTGGCGAAGTTGTCGCCGAATGCGCGGTCGTTTGTGTTGGCGATGCGTGAACTCGGTCCGGCTTGGACTGAGGTTCGTAAAGCAGTTCAGGACAACATGTTCGCTGGACTGGACGTGGCGTTCACGGACCTCGCGACGACGTCGATGCCGATGCTTAAAGAAGGCATGGGGCAGGTCGGCACATCTATCAACGGTGCGGCGAAGGAGTTCGCGGCGTTCTGGGGATCAGCCGGCGCGCAGGACAGTTTGAAGAACATTTTCGCTGGTACCGCCGATCTGATCACGGCAATGCAGCCAGGGCTGGCGGCGTTGACGACCGGCATCCTCGACATCGGTAATGCTGCAGCGCCGGTGATGGGGCAGCTCGGTGATTCACTCGGCAACCTGCTGGGAAGTATCGGTGAGGCTTTCACCGAAGCATTCGCGGACGGTTCGTTGACGGAACTGATCGGTCACTTCTCCACGATGATGGACGGTCTCGGTGGTGGCCTGAATGCGCTGCTCGGCGGGCTGATCGATTTCGGGAACATCGTCGGCCCCATCCTCGGGCCACTACTGCAAACGCTCGGTGAGTCGATTGCGATGCTCGCACCTTCCCTGGGACAGCTCGGGTTGGTGTTTGGTGAGGCATTGATCGACGTCTTACCTGTTCTGTCGGAGTTCATTTCGATGCTCGCTGATGGGCTCACTCCAGTGATGCCCGTCCTGTCGAAACTGCTGCGCTCGTTGATGGAAGCTCTCGCGCCATTGATCGAACCGCTGTCCGAGATCCTGCAGACGATTGGTACCGCGCTTGTCGGTGCAATCGATGCCCTTGCACCTGCCATCGGCCCACTGGGTGATGCGTTCTCGTCGCTGGTCACGGCGTTGGCTCCGATTCTGCCGCACCTCGCGAAGATGATCGCGATGCTCGTCGGGGCGTTGGCGCCGGCGTTGACGAAGATTTTTGATGCGTTCGCGCCGGTGATCGAGCAGTTGGTCGATCAGATGGCTCCGATCATCGAGCAGATGGCGCCAATCCTCGCTGAGGTGGCACTGGCTTTGGGTGACGCGATCGTGAAGGCCCTCGAGGCGCTTGCGCCGTTGCTGCCGACGATCGTTGATTCGTTCTCGCAGATCGTGTTGGCGATCGCGCCGTTCATTCCTCAGTTGATTGAGATTGCGGCGGAACTGCTGCCGAAGTTGATCGATGTGATCGTGTGGTTGGTCAACAACATTCTGCCGCCGATGACGCAGGCGATCACGTGGTTGGCGGAGAAGGTTCTGCCTGTCGTGATCGAAGGTATTCGGGAGTTCGCCCGAGTGTGGGGCGAACGTCTCGAAAACGCCAAAGAGGCGATGCAGCGGGCGAAAGAGTTCCTGTCCGAAAAGTTCGAAAACATCAAGACAGCCCTGTCCACTCTGAAGGACTTCTTCGGAACCATCGTCGATGGAATCGGAACCATCTGGGATGGACTCAAGGCCAAAGTCGCAGAACCAATCAACTTCATCATCGACACAGTGCTCAACAACGGACTCGGGAAGGCATGGAACGCGGTCCACTCGATTCTTGGCCTTCCAGCGTGGCCAACTATCGACCCAATAGGTGAGGTAGGCGGCAAGGGCGCAGGCACAGATCGCATCTACCGTCGTGACGGAGGTGCCGTCTTCGGCGCAGGTGGGCCCCGCGACGACAAGATCCCGGCGTGGCTGTCCAACAACGAGCATGTGTGGACTGCAGCAGAAGTCAACGCGGCCGGCGGCCATTCTGCGGTGGAACGGATACGGCACGGTGTCCTCGCAGGGAACTACCGCGACGGTGGGAAGGTCGTTGGAGGAAAGGGGCCGGCGCGCTTCGCTATTGGTGGCGGTGTGATGTTCGGGTCCGATGCCGACACGTGGATGTCCGACGTCATCCAGAACACCTTCCCAGAAGTGACAGTTACGTCGGCTCTCCGCCCAGGACACTCCGGATTCCATGGGCGCGGTCAGGCCGTCGACATCGATGGCCCGAACAAGCAGCAGTACGCGAACTGGATCTACGAGGCATACCCACAGTCTTCACAGCTGATCTGGGGTCCGGGTCCGCTGCTCTACAACGTTGGCGGTCAGTCGATCACCGATCAGAACCAGCTCGCCAACCAGGTGTACGCGGGCGACCTCCCCGGCCACTTCGATCACGTTCACTGGGCCAACTCGGCACCGCTCGGCGATCTGTCGGAGGACCAAAAGAAGTCGTTGTGGGACCGCGTGAAAGACCTTGGGGGAGCTGTCGTCAACAGTGGCCGCAACATGGCCGCCAACCTGTTTGAGGCGCCGGTCAAGGCGCTTCGATCGCAAATTCCAAACTTCGACGGGCTGGGTGCGTTCGGTCAAATCCCACTGGCTATGTACGACAAATTGTCTGAGGCCGCCCTCAACATGGTTCGCGGAAAGTCTCAGAGTGTCGGCGGCGGTGGAGATGTCCCGTACGACAAGAGCTCCGGTGCCGAGCAGTGGCGCCCACTCGTTGAAAAGCTCTTCGACGAGAAGGGCATCGACCGCTCGTTGGTCGACAAGTACCTGTACCAAATTCAACGAGAGTCCGGCGGTAACCCGAACGCGATCAACGACTGGGATATCAACGCCCAGAACGGTGTTCCATCGAAGGGCCTCGCCCAGGTTATCGACCCAACCTTCGCCTCGTTCAAGGATCCTGGTTTCGACAACATCTGGGATCCCGAATCGAACCTCCGCGCGTCGCTGAACTACCTGCTTCGTGATCCGAAGTTCGGCGGTCAGGGCGTCGCAGTATTGACAGGCGGGGGCTATGACCAGGGTGGTATCGCGAACGGTATCGGTCTGATGCCGAAGTACACGATCAAGCCTGAGCGTGTCCTGTCACCGGAGATGACGCCGATCTTCGAGGATTTCGTGAAGGTTCTCGAGCGGCCGGACTTCATCGAGATTCTGCGTCAGATGCCGAACAACGGTGCCACGAACGCCGCGGCAACTGCAGCTGCAGCTACGTCGGGTCCGTCGACGGCGTTCGATCCGAACAACACCGGATATGACGACACGTTCTACAACGACACTGTTGCGCGCGGCGGCAAGGAAGGCGCTGATGCGTGGTTGGCGCGGCAGGACTTCGGCCCGCAGATCCGGACCTGGGGCATCAATGCGATGAAGGAAATCGGTGGCGAGTTCGCGTCCCCGCTGGGCCTGGAGCGGCGTTGGGGTGAGGCAGTCGATCAGGGCGCCGCGAACTACATGCGCACCTCGAGCGGTGGCGGCGACACCTACAACATCACGCAGGAGTTCCACGGCTACAACGGAACACCGCAACAGTTCGCTGCCGAGATGGAACGCGCCGCCCGCCAGGGCCTATCCACGCTGACGCCGGTCTAGAGGGAATGGATATCAATGACCACTTGCGATCCCGATTTCAACGGCGGTTTCCCAGTCCTGCTGATCATGCGGGACTTCGACCCGACGAGTCCGACGTTCGAGCAGGACTTGGTGTCGGTGCCGATCTTCGGACCGGACTTTGTCGGGCAGGGCATTTCGCTGCTCGAGGGGTACTCGGGTTTCTATCACACACCGATCACCCAGGTCCGGGAGAATCACGCCTACCAGGCGGGCTCAACCCCGAGTGACTATCCGCGCGTTGAGGAACGGATCCTCGACTGCGATATCGGTGTACAGGGCCGCAACTGGACCGAGTTCATGCAAGTCGAAACGCTGCTGTGGAAGATCATGAAACCACCGAAGGGGAAGCGCCCCGACTTCGTGATCCGCATGTACTTCGGTCCCGGCGAGGATGATTGGCGCGAGATCACCGTTCGACTCGAGCGGACCCCGAAGGACCAGTTCAAACTCGGCCCCGGCCTGACGACGAAGTTCAAGTGGTCACTGACCCTGCTGGCGTGCGACCCCTACTGGTATTCGCGGACGCTGCAGGACACCGTCACGTTCGATACGGGTAGCGGGTCGGGTGCGAATCGGATCAGTCAGCGGACGTTGCTGATCGACAATCTCGCGGATCAGGAATGCTGGCTCGAGTACGCCTCGAGCGAGCTGACTACGTCGTCGACGTTCACGCTGCCGGACGCGTTGGGTGTGTACCCGAAGTGGCATACCTCGGCAGGTCAGCGGATCTTCTTGGAGTTTCCGCCGCTGGGGGTGGGGAAGTCGTTTCACGTTCAGACGAACCCGCTGCAGATCGCGCTCGAGGCGATGGACGACAGTCAGGAAGTCGCAAATTTGCAGGGCGACTTCAATAACTCGCTGCCACCACACACTGTCGGCGCCGAACTTCCGGTGACGCTGAAGGGCGGCACCGCGCAAACGCAACTCAGTGTGTTCGCCGTACAGCAGTGGGACCGCTTTTTTGGTGGTGAAGCACTGTGAACTCAATTCCGGTACACACAGATAACTCTTTGCACCGTATCGGCGGTGATTGCTGATGGCTGATCTGATGACCCCTGACGAGGTCCGGCGAATAATCCGTCAACGCACCATCGAACGCATCTCCATCATGCGCGCGCGCCCGAAGATCACTCTCTACGACAAGAACTGGCGCAACCCTGTCCCGATCTTGGGTGAAGTCGCAGCGTCGTTCGAGGAGAAGCTGAACGACACCGGCGAGGGAAACCTCACGCTGTTCGGCAATCACAAAGTCCGCGAATGGGTCATCGAAGAACTCGAAGACGACGAGGACCTTCACATCCGCGTGCAGATGGCCGGCAAGGAGTGGACTGGTAAGGCGTCGGAGATCACGAACCGCGGCGACGAGCAGGGTTTCGAGTACATCGAAATCAAGTTCCTCCATGAGTACGAGCACTGCAAAAAAATAATTTGCTACTCAAATCCTGCCCTCCCAGCAGAGCTGCAAGCCCCCAAGATTTGGTCGTATGCGGGGTCGTCTGTGCGTGGAATCAAGTCTCTGATTTTCCTGAACCTACGGCGGCGCTTCGGACCTCTGTGGGGTTTGCCGGAAGACCTGTTCGATCCGTCGTCGTGGTTGGCGAATCTGAACCCGGCGAACTGGCCGATTGTTGTCCTCCCGAGTGTCGGGTTCTTCAGCGACACATCGATGTGGCAGGTCATCACCACACGCTTCGGGAACCTGCACGACGTCATTGCACCGTGTCTCGCACTGGCCGGCCTGCAGGTGGTCGTGAAGCGCTGGTTCCCGGGCATGCCGCAGCCTGCGCCGGACCACTTCATCTTGACGGAATCGACACTCACGATCGACGTCGTCGATAAGTCGGGGTACCGCGGCAAGGCCGGAAACATTATCGACGGACTGACACATCTCGTCACGGGCATCGCGGACGATCTGATCAATCAGGTTGTCACCGCGGTTGTGGGCGCCCCGAACCCGGCGAAGTACTCGTTGTCCGGGTTCCTGGGCACGGATCCGGAGCGGCCGTTCGTGACGTGGCGCAACGCCCAGCGGACTGGCGTCTCGGGAATTGGGCAGTGGCAGGCGACAGTTCACAAGGCGTTGGCTGGCGCAATTGTCACTGGCGGTCACTCACCGGACTATATAAACGCTGGCCTGAAGCTCATCGCGAATGCAATTTTGGGATACATCGGCGCGATGTTCGGTAACGCCGGACTCGCGCTGGGCATCTTCGACTCTGTCATTGAGGACGTCGTATTGGCGTTCCATCGGATGGCGAATCCGGTACGGCAGAACAGGATGGGCATTCGTGGTCCGGGTTACGGCGAGTGGTGGGAAGCATCCGGTGGTACCGGTGCATCACTGTCCGCACTGCAAGCGATCCAGACGGGCTTCGACAAGACGAAGGCGTACCGCTCCTACCAGGTGTCGGTGGTCAACTTCGCACCGTGGCGCGTCGGTGAGCATTTCGATCTCGGCGACCGCACCGCGGTGGAGATCGGTAAGCGCGGCACCTACTACATCGACCACGTGTACGGGTTGAAGCTGTCGTGGGGTCGCGACCAGGATCCGCGATACGACATCGCGATTGGCGATGACCGGCGCGAACAAACACCGGGTGCGATGCTGTCCCGCCAAGTTGAGGGCCTGAAGGCGATGCTGCAATCCATCGGTGTCGCAAGCTGAGGACAGTAGCAGTAGATACAGTTGTCAGTATCTACCGGAAAAGGAGGTGCTGTGGCGAAGGCTGATAAGGACGGCATCGTCCGCGACAGGCGGACCGGGATTGTGTTGGCACGCAAGAACCGGCACCCGATGGCGGACCTGTTCAAGGACACCCCGATGGGTGAGGGTTTGCCGGGGATGCATATGGATTCGATGGCCGAGCACATTCTCGCGATCCACGTCTTCGACAATCTGGGTTGTTCACCGCCGCAGGATCCGCTGTACAAGTCGGTGCCCGATCCGGAAAGCCTGGCGGCGACGGGTTCGGATCGGGTGCTGTGGGTGT
Organism: Rhodococcus sp. AD45-ID; assembly: GCF_003023755.1. Classification (NCBI taxonomy): domain Bacteria; kingdom Bacillati; phylum Actinomycetota; class Actinomycetes; order Mycobacteriales; family Nocardiaceae; genus Rhodococcus; species Rhodococcus sp. AD45-ID. The sequence goes on from NZ_PYHL01000002.1 coordinate 506,818, forward strand.
CGGTGAACATCCCTGACCCGGTGCCAGAAGATGAGGCCGGCGAGCAGATCGAAGTTGCTGACATCTCGGGATACGACGCGGATCAGATGGCGGCGATGGAATTTCAGATGAAGCAGAAGCGGATCGCCGACAAGATGCTTGAGCAGGCCGATCCGCAGGTGCGCGGCGAAGGCGAATTCTGATGGCGTGGGGTGGAGTGACACCGACCGATCCGTCGTTCACGCCGAATTATGTTCCGACGAAAACGTACACGAAGAGCACAGTTCACAGCCTTCAGGATGTGGATCCGTACAACTTCGCCGGTGGCCGCAACGTCGAAATCCGTGACCTGGCTGAAGGTGTCCGCAGCAACTTACTGCTGAACATCCTCAACGGGTTCCTCAACATTGGGCAAATGTTGAGTGACATTTCGTTGGCGATCCGTGGCCTCGGCTCCTTCGGTCCCGGTCCGCTGAAAGACATCCGTGACGGTCAACTCGACATCATCGACCGCAGTGATTTGCTGTCGCCGCTCCTTGACTACGGCACCGCGTACATGAACACAGCCAACGGTTTCTCGAATGTCGGGCAGGCGAATTTCTCAAACCAGATCGGACCTATGCAGGGCTGCCACATCACCAATGGCCGAATCGTCCTGGAAGAAGAAGGACTTTGGGACATTCGGGCCGCGCTCTGGTTTGGTTCGGTCGGCTTTGGTCTCGGTGGTGGTGTGGGCTGGAATGTTCGCGTTCTCAAGCCTGACGGCTCCATCTATTCCGAGAAGATGGAGTACTTCGATACCGACAAAGAGCAGTCGGCGCTGTCAACTTCGTCTGTCGTGGTGCCGGGTGCGAACTATCAGGTGCAGGTGTACGTGACGGTCATTGCAGCAACTCGCAGCATCATCGGTGGCCCGGCCCGAAATCGACTGACAGTGCAGCACATTTCACGAGACACCACCACCGGCGACACCGGGCAGTAGCAACCTCTAACAACTCACCATCCAGGAGAAGTCATGACTCTTGCAGCACCTGCATTCGAAACCCGTTGGATGCTCAGTAATTCCAGATCGTCACGCTTCGGCGCCGCAGTCACGAATGCGTACTGGCACACCGAAGAGGGAAACGCGTCGGCGGTCCAGCTCGCCGGATTCTGCGGCAATCCCGCGAACAACGCGTCGTACCACGACATACTCCGTGACCGAATCCTCTGCCACGTCGTCGACGACGACTACGCCTCGTGGTCGGTACTCGACGAGAACTCCCGTTCCTACAACCTGTGTTTCGCAGGGTCCCGCGCGTCTTGGACCGAAGCGCAGTGGATGCAGCGCGCTGACGACATTCGTATCGCAGTCTGGCTCACCCTCGAGGTTTGCCGGCGCAAGGGAACTATCGCGACACAGATCCTCGCTGAAGGTGGCGGTAAGTACCGCCGCGGGTCCGGCATCGCCGACCATGCCTACGTCACAAAGGTTCTCGGCATCGGCAATCACACCGATGTTGGTCTCGGTTTCCCATGGTGGTTCGCGAAGCAGATCCTTGCCGAGTACCTCGCGCCGGCGCCCGTCCCGGTGGTTGTTCTCAACGCAATCAACGAGGAGTACAAGCGGATCGGCGGCGAAACATCATGGCTCGGTCTGCTTGAGGAAGGTGAGGTGGACTGCCGTGTCCGCGGCGGAAAGTTCTCCCACTTCGATAATGGTGCCATCTACTGGTCGCCCGAGAGTGGCGCGAAAGCGATCCCGAACAACCTGCTCGATGCGTACGCGAGCTACGAATGGGAAACCGGTCCGCTCGGGTTCCCGATCGGCGACCACACCGTACTTACAGGGCCGGATGGAAAGCCGTGGGGTGACGTTCAGGGATTCGAAGGCGGACCGCTGTACCGCAAGTACGGGGAGCAGGACGGCCACCGCGTGCACGGTTTGATCCTCGCCACCTGGCGCCGCGCCGACTTCGAGAACGGTGAACTCGGATGGCCCACCTCCGACGAGATCACTCTCGACAACGGCGACATCGTCCAGCATTTCGAACATGGCGACGTCTTCTACTCGCCGACCGGAACCGTCGCGCTACGTCCCGCCGACGGACCAGACCAGCACTTCCCAATCACCCACTGATAGGAGCCCTCATGTCCATTCTTGATTCCATCCGCACTGCAGTTCCGGCGTCCGCCCGTGAGAACTGGTACCGCTACGGCGGCGCCGCGATAGTTCTCCTCGCTTCGTGGGGTTACATCGACACCGCCACGGTTGCGCAGTGGTCGGCGCTGATCCTCGGCGTCATCACCCTGCTGTTCGCGGCGCTGCATTCCACATCGAGTGTGCGGACCGCGCTGTACCTTCTGCTCGTCGCCGTCCAGGGCGTGGCCGGGGGAGTGTTCGGCATCCTCAACGATCAGAAGTGGGGCGCCATCGTAACCCTCGCTGGTCTGGTGTTGGGTGTGGCTACAGCGGCAGCGAAGACACCAACCCCGGTCGAGTTCCGCGGGGTGCGGGTCAGCGCTCCCTGGTGATCTGACTAGCTCGACGTGAGGGGCGGGACCAATGTGGTCTCGCCCCTTTCTCATGTCCGCTACAGTTACGGTAGATACAGTGACCGAAGGGGGCACAGTGAGCCGTGCATATGGCTGGACCGACAAAAACGACGCCACCGTCGAAGACGAAGCAACCGTAATCCGCATGATGGCAACCACTCTTCTCGAAGGCGGATCACTCCGAGGCCTCGTCGAACACCTCAAGTCGGAAGGCATCTCCACCGTCTCCGGCAAAACGTGGCAACCGATCACCATCAAACGGGCGCTCACCAATCCGCGCATGATCGGAAAGAAGAAAGTCGGCGACAACCTCGTCGACGCCGGTATCCCTGCGATTCTCCAAACCCGCACATATAACCGGCTGTGCAAACTGCTGCTCGATCCGGAGCGCGCGAAGTTCACCGGAGGCCGCACGCAGATCGCATTGCTCGGTGGGGGTATCGCTCGCTGCGGTGGATGCGGTCGGGCTCTGTATTCGTCAGCGTCCGCCGGTCGCGCCGCTGTCTATACCTGCTCGACGCGTAGTGGCGAGTGCCCCGCGACGGTGTCCGTTCAAGCGGAACTCCTCGACGCCGACGTCACCGAACGTGTCCTCGCCCGATTGTCCTCACCGAAATTTCGGGCAGCGTTGACGAAGTCGATCAACGAGCTCGGATCACGCGACGCCGTGGTAGCGCGCATCGAAGATCTCCGATCCCGGTACACCGCTCTCGGTGAAGACTTCGCTGACGGACTCATCGAACGCGAAACGCTACGCGCCGGCACCGACAAAGTCCGGACAAATATCGCGGCGACTGAACTGAAGATGAAACAACAAGAAGTGCTCGCCGAATTACCTGAGCCGGATCCGTCGGCGATCGTTGAATGGTGGGAGCAAGCCGGGCCGCGCCAGCACCGAGATGTTGTATCCATCCTTCTCGACCACGTAACCGTGAAACCTACAGACCGCCGCGGCCCAGGTGGGCTCGATGACGAACGCATCGTTTACGTCTGGAAAAAATGAAGTGCACGCCCGCGTGACCAGCCAGGTTCAGTCGATCGTCAGAGGTGCCCAGCGCTATCGAATACCTGAGTATTGTTTCGCTCGGACTTCTTCAACCGAAAGAATGTCGGACGCGGCGTGGACTCGAGCTTCTCGATGATGAATGGGAGCGCGTGCACCAGAGTCGATGCAGGCCCAGCGATTGTGTGATAGCCGGTTGCATGCACTTGGTGTATGCCTATCCAGTGAAGTCCTGCGTCTCGGCAGGCATCGCGTTCATTCGGCCGCCGCAGTTGCATCAGGTCACCGGTGACGAAGACATCGCAGCCTCCGGATGCCACATGATCGAAAAGTTCGAGGTCGTCCATGCCTTTACTGTGGAGTTCCTTGACTCCAATGAACTCGTGAGGGCGAAAGATCGAGGTCAGATGGGAAATCATTCCTTGGTTGACGTTTTCGTCAAGAAAGAACTTCACGCGCGCCGCCGAACAGATTCAACCTGGCGGTCGAAGTCAACAGCATCTGCCACGTCAGATGGTCTAACTGTGGGGAAATACTCGCCGACAAACTCGGCCGGGACATCGCCGTCCTTAACCAGATTGGCGATCGTTCCGTAGGCGACTCGTGTGCCACGAATAGTGGGCCAGCCACCCATGCGGGTCTCGCGAACTTCGAGACGCGGCCTGGGGTTGAGAAAATCGACGACCTGTTCACCCTTCCAGTTCTTGAATGGTTTAAATACGTCGTCAAGGCTTACTAAAACTTGCTGTTGAGGAGACATCACAAGGTCGGTAGCTCTGTCGCCTTCCAATAGGAAGACAGAGGTTCCATCAGTTGTGAGCGTGTAGCGAGACGGATGATCAGTGAGATCCATATCTTGCAGAGATAGGAACGCACGTCGAATCCGTTGGAGCGGGATCTCTTTTCGAAGGCTGGCGACTGTGCGGAGAGCGACTACGTCGCGAAATGAATACAACGCGCGTGGTCTCCCGGACACCTCAGGGGCAAGGAGTGGGTTTGGGCCTTTTCGCCAAGCTGCCAACTGGCCAGGTGTTGCACCAGTAAGGGTGCAAACGAGATTAACTGGAAACGACAATCTGATCACCTCCTCCGCGTCGAACCCAGCACATGGGGTTCATTGTGTCAGCGAGAAGGGGATCGTGAAAGCGGGTTGATTCATCGGAGTGTCCACGGAAGTGCGCGCGGGTACCGTTGTTCATGTCGACACTTCGCCTGTCGGCCGGGCCTCGGGGATGTTTGCCGCATCCGCCGGGGCTGATCTTTGTGTTCCGGGAATCATCGCACGCCGCAAATATGGAGCATCAGCCGAACCGACTTTCCGGTCGGAACACACAAAGGGCCCTATCAATTGGTGGGGCCGTCAAGGTTTGCTGTGCGATCAGATCAATTGATCGATGCGTCGGGGCAGCGGTATTCCACAGCTAGTGTCAGAAGTCGCATGGCATTTTCTTTCGACATTCCCATTTCTCGGCTTGTCTCGTCGACAACGTCCTCGTTGGAGTAGCCCTCTTCGTTGTTCATTTCTGTCAAAGCGATGATTGCGCAGAGGTATCCGGCCATCAATTGGGCATCGGCTGAGGTCAGCTTTTCGCCTGTCAGTTTGGTCATCTCGATGGCGAGTTTCCCGGAACCTTCGGGGTTAGCAGCGACTTGACGTTCAGCTTCTTTCTGGGCGGCATCGCCGATCGGATCGGCGGAGTCAGGATCCCAGTTCGATGCCGTCGTTGTCGCGGAACTACGAGTAGTCGTTGCTTCGATCTCTTCCACGGCAACAGAAGTGCTGGGCACCATAGTTGCCGACTCACCGCTCACTGCGACAGGGGTGCTGTCTGTTCCACATCCTGCCAGTAAGGCAGCAGCGGCGATCACAGCGAGCAAGGTTCGTTTCATGGGCAATACATACCAGACAGTCCGGACAGGCGGCCGAGCTAGTTCGGAACTCTGCTCCGATCATTACCCTTCGCTGTTCGATTCTTATGCCCACTTTTGCCCACATCCTGCCCACAATTGCTGTAGAACAACCCGGAATGGTTCAGAAACAACCGGCATGGTTCGCAGGTGGGCGCGGTTTTCGGGTCTCTAACCTGGGGGGTAAATAGGGTTCGAAACCCTCCGCGCCCACCGAATACAAAAACCCTGATCTGCGCTCCGGCGCGGTCAGGGTTTTGTTTATCTCTAGTGTCCGGTATCCGGGTTCATCTGGCTGACGAACCCCTTGACGTGGCGTGCCCGCCCACAGATGATCGAACTCTTGCACGTCGAACTCTGGAGCATCGGTGCCAACGCACGCCCAACATGTAGCAGTATTGATCATCGGAGCTGGGCCGACTGGCATTGCCGCCGCGACGTTGCTCGCCCAACGTGGTGTCGAGACCATGGTCGTCGAACGCCACCGCGGCATCTACCCGCTTCCGCGGGCGGTGCACCTCGACGACGAGGTCCACCGGATACTCCAAAAACTAGGTGTAGCTGACGAATTCGCTGCAATCAGCAAATCCGCCAGAGGGATGCGGTTGGTGGACGGCAGTTTGGAAACCCTGCTGGAGTTACGCCGTGAAGGCGTCGGAGAACACGGCTGGCCCCAGGCGAATATGTTCGATCAGCCTGACCTCGAAAACCTGCTCAGGCGCAATCTTGCGGGCTTTCCCGCGGCTACCGTAGTCACAGGGGTGGAGGCGACGGTGACTCGTAGCGTGGGATCGGTTGTCGAAGTTGAACTGGTGGAACAGGATTCCGGAGGGAGGCGCACAGTCACTGCCGATTTTGTGCTCGGGTGCGACGGCGCGAACAGTCGGACCCGCGAGTTCCTCGGCACGAAGATGCGTGATCTCCATTTCGAAGAACTCTGGTTGGTTGTCGATGTGCGGTGCGGCGTCTCCCTCGACGTGTGGGATGGCGTCTACCAAGTGTGCGACCCGTCGCGCCCGTCGACGTTCATGCAGATCGGCCCAGACCGCTACCGGTGGGAGTTCCGGATCACTCCCGGGGAGAGCGTCGACGAACTCGTGTCAGCGGATTCTTTACGCGCATTACTGGCACCGTGGTTCCGCGAGGTGCCCTGGGAGGCAGCGGAAGTGCTGCGTCATACCGGATACACATTCCGTGCCGCTGTGGCCGACGTGTGGGGGCGCGACGGCGTCTTCCTGCTCGGCGATGCCGCGCACTTGACGCCACCCTTCATCGGGCAAGGCATGGGTGCAGGGTTGCGTGACGCGGCCAATCTGGCGTGGAAGCTGGCGGCGGTGGTGGACGGCACTGCTGAACGGTCGATCCTCGACAGCTATCAGGAGGAACGGAAACCGCATGTGACGCAGATTGTTCGAGCTGCTGTGGCGATCGGCTGGGTGATGGCCGGCGGAAAGGGCTTCATCTCGCAGGCGCGTCAATCCATCCTGACAGCGGTGTGCCGAGTGCCGGGGTTCAGTGGACCGGCGATGAAGTCGATTTCTCCGAGGCTGCGGGCAGGGCTGTTGGCGAGGCGCCCCGTGTTGGAGAGAAACCCTGTCGGATTGATGTTTCCACAGCCACATGCCGGGGACGACGATCGTCTTGGCACTGGTTTTTCTCTGGTGTATCGCGGTGAGATGGACACCCATCTCAGGGTTCTCGCGTCGGCGCTCGGAGCTGTGGAAGTGCTCGTCGGTAGTGACGAAACCGGTCGCGCGGTGTCGTCGTGGATGGATCGACACCGCGCCCGCGCAGTTCTCGTGCGCCCGGATCGGGTGGTGGCGGATTATGCAAAACTCGGGAACGGGCCTGCGCGCGAATCCACGTGGGCGCGTGCGCTGGTCGGTTCCCGAGTCGCGGCGAACTACTTGGACAGGATGATCGAGAACTGAATCTGGCCGGCATCCTCGACGATGATGTTGGCGAACATGGTGGGCTTGTCGATCTTGTAATCGGTCCACGTGACATCGATGGCGCCGGCGGCTTCGATTCCGGCAGCCGACCTACGGATATCGAAATCAGTTGTCACCGGACGGGTTTCGCCCTTGAGAGTGAGCTCGCCGGTGATCGGGATGGTGGTTATGGTGCCGTCGGCGGGGACTGTGCTCAGGTCAACGGGTTCGGTGATGGTGAATGTCGCCTTGGGGAACTTGCTGGCGTTCATCACGGAGTTGCTGAACTGGAAGTCGCGTCGGCCGTCGTCGGTTGCGATGGTGGCAACGGCGACCTCGACGGTTCCCTCGGTCAGCTTCTCGGATTCGACGGTCGCGGTGCCGCTGACTTTCTCGGTCTGTCCGCGGACGAAGACCCGTTGTCCCTGGAGCGTTTCCCACACTTCGTAGCCGGCCTTCGATCCGGGCCCGACGGTCCACGTACCGTCGATTTCTGCCGACGCGTCGGCGGGAGCGGCGTCGTCGCTCAGTCCGAGCGCGTCCGGCTGATCACCGTGAATGAAATTTGCGTACACCCAGGGTCCGGCAAGTACGACTGCCAGCACTACGGCCACCGCGGAGCCGATCACCCACCACCATCGTTTGTTCATGAGGGCGAAGATTAGTGCAATTGTGAACCAGATGGGGGAGTTACGTTTTCGGACGCCCCCGCAATGGTTGCCGCGATGGTTGCGCTGGCTGATAGCTCGGAGAGGTCTCGTTGCAATTCCTGAGCGCGTGTGCGGAACGCTTTGTCGTCGAGGACACGTCGGACGGCGGTGGCGATGGAACGCGAACGTGGGGTGCCGCGTCGCAAGTTGATGCCGGTGCCGGAGATTTCCACCCGGCGGCAGATTTCGGCTTTGTCCTCGGTGGTTCCGGCAACGACCAAGGGGACGCCGTGTGCGAGGGCGTAGTGCACGCCGCCCCAGCCTCCGTTGGTGACCATGACATCGACCTTGGGAAGAAGTTGATCGTAGGGGAGGAACTCCGCGACGCGGAGGTTCTCGGCGGTGGCCGACACGTCGGAGATCGGGCGGCCCCCCGTAGTGGCGACCACAAGTACGTCCTGATCGGCCAGGCCGCGAATTGTGGGTTCCATCAATCGATTCAGGTCACCGTTGTCGAGGGTCCCTTGTGTGACGAGCACCACTGGTCGGTCTCCGTCGAGGTCGTTCCACCATGTGGGTGGCGTGAAATCGCTGCTCGATGTCGAGAGGATCGGGCCGCTGAACGTCAATCGGTGGTCGCGATCGCTGCGCGGATACTCGAACGATTCGGTGGTCAGCACAAATGTTTCATCGGCGAGTATGGGCCAGTTCAGAACAAAATCCGGGATCGGTGTGCCGGTCAGTTGTTGGTGTTGGCGGTCGGCGGACGACTGTGCGGCGCGCAGAATTCCGTACTCGAAAGCGCTGTTGAGCGCCTGGTTGCGGATGCGTCCGGCGCGGGTCGACGACGGTGGAAACCCCGGTCCGAACGGTGCGGTATCGATGCTCGTGCACATGAGAGGTGATGTGCAGATCGCGAATACACGCGGTCGGGAAGCGGGTGATCCGCTCAGCAGCGGGATCAATCCCATGAACAAATTCTCGGCGGCGACGGCATCGACGGATGTGGATTCGATGATGCGCTCAACTGCCCTGTACTGCGCGGACATCGATGCGACAAAGATTCTCTCGAGGTCGAATCGGGAACGAAGTGGTCCGGGCCGACGTGACCGTCCTGGGAACGCGGCTTCCATGTTGTGCTCGTCGAAATCGCATTCGGGGGGAAGGGGGATGTGTGTGATTCCCGCTGAGTCGGCGCGCCGCGCGAACTTGTCGCCGGTCAGTATCGATACGGAGTGACCCGTTTCGATCAGAGCTTTTCCGACAGCGAGCATCGGAACAACGTGGCCTGTCAGCGGTGCGCTGCAGAGCAGTATCGAACTCACCGGTCTCCTTGTTTCTGTGTATCGGTCTCGGATGCATTGTGAGACTGGACAGTCCGCCAAACGACGTAGGTCCCCGTTTTGTTCTCCGATGTGATTTCATCTGAATTCTGCACACTGTAGAAGCTTCAACCAAGTGCCTCGGAGGCTCGACATGACTACCGCCTACATCAACAAGATCTCGACGGTTGTGCCAGAGCATGACATACACGATGCCTTCGTGGAGTTCGCAGACAATTCCTTCACTCTTCGGCGCAAGCAGTTGCTGTTCCGCCGTATGGCCGATCGGGCGCAGATTTCGCACCGATACTCCGGAATCAGCTCGGTTGACGACTTTTACAGCGGCGACCCCAACGGAATCAACACCGAAACGCGCATGATCGAGTTCGAACGCACCGCACCGGCACTGGCCGTGCGCGCCGTGAACGGTCTGAATCTCGGTGACCGTGCCTCCGAGGTCACCCACCTGATCGTCATCACGTGTACCGGATTCTATTCTCCCGGAATCGACTTCGAGATCATCAATCAGTGTGGGATCAGCCCGTCCGTCGAGCGCACGCAGATCGGGTTCATGGGCTGCTTCGCCGGCATCAACGGACTCAAGCTGGCGCATCACATCGTTCGTTCGGAGCCCAATGCGCGGGTCCTCGTGGTCAGCACGGAACTCTGCTCGCTGCATCTGCAGAAGTCCGAGGATCTCGAGACGATGCTCTCGTTCCTCGTGTTCGGCGACGGTTGTGCCGCCGTCCTGATCTCCGCCGAGTCCGAAGGGCTGGCGATGAATTCCTTCCAGGCAGTGATGGTTCCCGATTCCGCGGAACTGATCACGTGGAGAATCGGTGAGCTCGGCTTCGACATGGTGTTGTCCGGCAAGGTTCCCGGGACCCTGTCGCGCGCTTTGGACGATGAAAGCATGAAGCTGATTCTTGCCGGTGCGGACAAGAGTGACATCGGCTTGTGGGCTGTGCACCCCGGCGGTCGGTCCGTACTCGATGCCGTCGAAACGTCTTTGGAGTTGGCGCCGACCGATCTGGCCGCATCACGAAAGATCCTCAACGACTACGGAAACATGTCCTCGGCCACCGTGCTCTTCGTGCTGGCAGAGATGATGGAGCAGAACAAGAACGGCGAGCACAGTGGAAAGGCCGGTTGTGCGATGGCTTTCGGTCCGGGACTGACCGCGGAAACCATGCGGTTCCAGGCCGTCTGAACCTGACGGCAGCGGGCGCGGGTAGAACTGTTCTGTGCTCAACGCGTCCAAGAACCGTCACCCTGTCACTGCTCGCGCCGCCGGCCTGCTCCTCGGCTTTGCGGCCGACCGCTACTTTGCCGACCCCGCAAGGTTTCATCCCGTCGCCGGTTTCGGTACGAGTGCGATTGTTCTGCAGCGGGTTTCCTACTCCGACAGCAAGGTTGCGGGCACCGTGCACGTAACGGTGTTGTTGACCGGAGTGGGGGCACTCGGAGTGGTCTCCGAAAGCGTTGCTCGACGCGGCGGGTGGCTCGCACACGCCGGTGTCATGGCCGCGGCCACGTGGGCGGTGCTCGGCGGGACGTCGCTCGCGCGGACCGGACACGACATGGCCGTGCGGCTCGAGGAATCCAGGCGAAGTGGGGACCTTACCGCTGCGCGCGACCTACTCCCGTCACTGTGCGGACGCGATCCATCGGTCCTGGACGAGGAGGGCCTCACCCGAGCGGCTCTGGAATCGGTGGCCGAGAACACGTCCGATGCGACAGTGGGCGCGCTGCTGTGGGGTGCCGTGCTCGGTATCCCGGGCTTGTTCGTCTACCGCGCCGCAAACACATTGGACGCGATGATCGGCTACCGCTCCGAGAAGTACCGCAACTTCGGATGGGCCGCAGCCAGGTTCGACGATCTGGTCAATCTTGTGCCCGCCCGATTGACCGGTGTGATCACCGCCGCATCGGCACCGTTGGTCGGCGGTTCGCCGCGCGAGTCTCTATCCGCGTGGCGTCGTGACGCGTCGGCGCATCCGAGTCCCAATGCGGGCGTGGCCGAGGCCACCGCTGCGGGAGCATTGGGTATCTCGCTCGGAGGACGCACGCAGTACTCCTACGGCGTCGAAATGCGTCCAGTGCTCGGAAACGGACCAGCCCCGACGCCGACGGATTTGCGCCGGGCGTCGAGGCTGTCCTCGATAGTTCAGATCGGAGCCGCGATAACGTCAGCGGCTGTTGCCGTAGCGGTCGGCAAGTTTGACTTCCTTCGCCGTTCGCGGAACTGACTCGGGCTCCGGCTTTTTGCGACGCCCGATAGTGCGTGCTGGGGTCGGAGTCGGCGCTGGAGTCGAGTCGTCGCCAGCTGTATCGGCAGACTCTTCCTTCTCCTTGCGTCGCTCCCGCCATTCCGCACGGATGAAGTACGCCAGTCCGAGTGGTGCCATGATGCCGAATGCGAGCCACTGGAATCCGTACGAGAGATACGGGCCGGCGTCGAGTTGGGGGAGCGCAATGGTGCCGAGTCCGCCTGGCTGGTCGGGCTCGAGCTGGATGTACGCGTTGACAAGATCGGTGCCGATGAACTCGCCGATCGGGCCCGCGTCGATGGAGTAGACCTGCTTCGCGCCGTCTTCGAACATCGGAACTCGGCCGGGGGCCGTGCCCTCCGACAAGCGAACCCGGCCGTTCAAGGTGACGGGATCGGTGGGCGGCGCGGCAATCGGAGGCGCTTCCGCACCCGTGATCGGCCGCACGAAGCCGCGATTGACGAGGATGGTTCGGCCGTCGTCGAGGGCGAACGGAGTCAAGACCTCGTAGGCCGGTGCACCCTCGACGGACTGAAGGCGGACGAGGATGTCGGCATCGGGGAGATAGGACCCGGTGGCTGTGATGTTTCGCCACTCGTCGGCCGGCGCGATGGTGCCGTCGGCGATGACATTGCCGATGGGCACTGTCTCCGCGTTGATGGAATTGGAGATCAGATCGTTGCGGTACTCGGTGGACGTGTTCTTTCCGAGCTGCCATGGCGCCAGCACGGTGAAGCACATGTAGGCGAAGATGCCGACCACAGCTGCCAGTACCAACCAACCGGGCCGCAACAAGAATTTGAGTCTCCGCACGACTACTACGGTATCCGTTCTTCCGAACTGAGTGAATTCAGCTCCGCGTCCTACAGTCGTTCGCGGATCCAGACCAGGATGTCCGGAATTGCCGCTTCGATCTGATCCTGGACCAGTTCGAAATCGGAGAAGTCACCGTAGTAGGGGTCCGGCACCGAGTCCCCGTCGGCATCGGGGTCGAAGGAACGCAGCAGCCGACGTCGTTCCGTCGGAACGCCAAGGTGAGCGAGCTCACGATCGTGGCCGGTGTCGAGGGGTACGACGAGGTCCGCCGACAGGTGGTCGTCGTTGACCTGAGCTGCGCTGTGGCCGGTCGGGTAGTTGGCCGCGAGGAGAATCTTGTTGGTTCGTGAGTCGGCTTCCTCGCCGCTGTGCCAGCCGTCGATACCGGCGCTGGTCACCCGAACCTGATCGTCGAGACCTTCGCGTTGCAGATGGCCGAGCAGGATTTTCTCTGCCATCGGCGACCGGCAGATATTGCCGGTGCAGACAAACGTCACGTGCAGTACTGACTTAGTGCCGGCCATCGAGTAGTCCTCCCAGTTCGGTGGTCGACGCAACCGAGTGACGGGCGCCGTCCGCTTCGGATGCGTGACCGTAACCCCATTCGACGAACAGCGCGGGAATTCCGAACTTGGCTGCTCCCAGAACGTCGTGATCGCGATCGCCCACCATGATCACATCCGCGGTGCCGCCGTCGGTTGCGCTCACCGGGGTCAGCCCGAGTTCGGTCAACGAATGCGCGATGACATCCGGCTTGGCCCGCCGGGAACCGTCGTCGCTGGCGCCGCCGATGAACTCGAAATAGTGGGCGAGGCCGAAGTGCTCGAGGATACGAATCGCAAACCGTTCCGACTTCGACGTCGCGACCGCCAAGCGGGTGCCGTGCGCGCTGGCCCGGGCGAGTACATCGTCCATACCGTCGAAGACCGAGTTTTCACTCCAGCCGACGGCGTCGTAGCGCTCGATGTACGCGCCGATCGCCGCGTCGACCTCGTCGGCGGGCATATCCATCGAGCGGAATGTGTCGATCATGGGCGGGCCGATGACTGCGGCGAGCATCTCTTCGGTGGGTTCGGGCCGGCCGACGGTAGCCAGCGCATGACGGAACCCGCGGTGGATTCCGGGGGCCGAATCGGTGATGGTTCCGTCGAGGTCGAAGAGGACAACGGGAAAACTATCGAGGGGAAGTGAGCTCACAGAAGCTCATTATCCCGCACGTGGAGAGCCCTGTCCGCGCCCGTAGTCTCGTCACCGTGAGTATCGCAGCGGACAACCTGGACAGTTTGCGTCACCACGGGGACGTCGACGCGCAGCCGGGGCTTCTCGATTTTGCCGTCAACGTCCAAGGAGACGGGCCACCGGAGTGGCTTCGGGAGCGTCTGGCGCGCGAGCTGTCGAGCCTCGGTGCGTACCCGTCTGCGGCCGCGGAACTGCGGGCCAGGGAAACCGTCGCTGCGCGCCATGGCCGACGGCCCGACGAAGTGCTGTTGCTCTCCGGTGGAGCCGAGGGATTTGCGATGCTGCCCAGGCTCGGCTCGACATCGGCTGCGTTGATCCATCCCTCGTTCACCGAACCGGAATTGGCTCTGCGCGAAGCCGGTGTGCCCGTGACGCAGGTGATCCTGGAACCGCCGTATCTGTTGCGTGACGCAGCCGTCCCCGAATCGGCAGATCTGGTGGTTCTGGGTAACCCCACCAATCCGACGTCGGTGTTGCATCCGAAAGTCGATGTGCTTGCACTGCGTCGGCCGGGCCGAATTCTGGTCGTGGACGAGGCCTTCGGCGACGCGGTGCCAGGTGAAATCGAGAGTGTCGCTGATCAGTCTCTGCCGGACGTGCTGGTGCTGCGCAGTCTGACAAAGACATGGGCGCTGGCGGGTTTGCGATGCGGCTACGCGCTCGGAGCAGCCGACGTGCTGACGCGGCTCACCGAAGGCCGGGCACATTGGCCCCTCGGAAGTTTGCAGATCGAAGCGATCAGGGCCTGTTGTGAACCATCGGCGGTGGCGCAGTCGCAGGAGAAGGCAACTGCGATCGCTCGTGATCGCGAGTCGTTGTGCCGCGAGCTTCGCGCCCTCAGCTTTTCGGCCAACGGTATTTCGGTCCACGAGCCTGCGTCGGCACCCTTTGTTCTGCTCGAACTTGCCGACGGCGAAGCGATGCGTCGGCATCTGCGCGAGCGCGGCATCGCTGTTCGACGGTGCGATACGTTCCCCGGACTCGGCCCGAATCATCTGCGGTTGGCAGTCCGCCCGCCGCATCAGGTGTCGATCCTGATCGACGCGATGAAGGAGATCTTGTGAGCACAACCCTCGCCGACGTCATAGCTGTACTCGAGGCCGCGTACCCACCGGCATTGGCCGAGTCGTGGGACTCCGTCGGATTGGTGTGCGGGGACCCGGCCGATTCGGTGAGCCGCGTCGTTTTTGCCGTGGATCCCACCGAATCCGTGGTCGACGACGCAATTGCCTCCGGCGCGGACCTGCTGGTTGTGCACCATCCGTTGTTGCTGCGCGGAGTGGACACCGTCGGCGCGCACACGCCGAAGGGCGCCTTGGTGCACAAGCTGATCAGAGCGGGATGTGCCTTGTTCTCGGCGCACACCAACGCCGATTCGGCCGATCCCGGCGTCTCCGACGCTCTGGCGGACGCCTTGGGTCTGACCGTGCTGCGCCCGATCGAGCCGAAGCCCTCACAGCCCCTGGACAAGTGGGTGGTCATGGTGCCGATCGACCACACCGACGCAGTGCAGGGCGCACTGTTCGAGGCAGGAGCCGGCCGCATCGGCGACTACAGCGAGTGCAGCTGGACGGTCACGGGCACCGGGCAATTCCTTCCCGGCGACAAGGCAACTCCCGCAATCGGAAGCGTCGGCGCGCTCGAGCAGGTCTCGGAAGATCGGATCGAGGTCATCGCGCCGCGCACCGAACGCGCGGCGGTACTCGACGCTCTGCGCACCGCACATCCCTACGAAGAACCGGCCTTCGACGTGTTCGAGCTGGCCACCTTCCCGAGTTCTCGGGGCCTCGGCCGCATCGGTGAGCTTCCGCACGCCGAAACGCTGCGTGAGTTCACGGCGCGAGTCGCAGGAGCACTGCCGTCGACGGAATGGGGCGTTCGCGCGGCCGGCGACCCCGACGCGATGGTGCGTACCGTCGCGGTCTGCGGCGGTTCCGGCGATTCGTATCTCGGTGTGGTGTCCGCGCTGGGCGTCGACGCGTACGTGACGTCCGACCTGCGGCATCATCCGGCGGACGAGCATCTGCGGGCCGGTGGACCGGCGCTCGTCGACGTTGCACATTGGGCCAGTGAATATCCGTGGTGTGCCCAGGCGAAGTCGGTGGTCGACGCCGCATTCGGGTCCGTTCCCGAGTGGCACAGTCGAGTCAGCACCATCCGCACCGATCCGTGGTGCCTGAGTGCGTCGTAGGTGGCCACCGATCAAGGTACGGTTGCACGAACATTTCAACAGCAGACCCGTCACCGGACATACAGCAGGAGTTACACAGCGTGAACGTCCAACCACAGGTGCAAGCCAAGCTTCTCGACCTCGCCGGCGTGGATGCGGAGCTCACCCGGATCGCACATCGACGCGGTGCGCTTCCCGAGCAGCAGGAAGTGGACCGTCTCGAGGCTGAGCGCATCAGCCGCAAGGACGCGTCCGTCGGCGTCGAAATCCAGATCGACGACATCGATCGCGATATCCGCAAGCTCGAAGGTGAGATCGACGCTGTCCGTCAGCGCGAAGACAAAGACCGCACTCTCTTGCAGAGCGGCAACGTAGCAGCCAAGCAGCTCACCGAACTCGAACACGAACTCGGCAGCCTTGTGCGTAGGCAGGGGCTTCTCGAAGACGAGTTGCTCGAGGTCATGGAACAGCGTGAGGCGCTGCAGGCAGATTACGATCACGCCGGCGCGCAGCTGTCGCAGGCAGAAGAGGAACTGATCGACGCCAAGCGTCGTCGCGACGACGCTATGGCCGATCTGAACAAGGCGCAGGAGCGCTGCGTCGCGGACCGTGAGCGTCTGGTCGGCGAGTTCCCCGCCGATTTCCTGGCGATCTACGAAAAGCAGCGCACCCTCGGGGGACCGGGCGCAGCCCTGCTGCAGGCTCGCCGCTGTGGTGCCTGCCGGATCGAAATCGACCGCGGTGAGATCTCGCGCATTGCCGGCACGGCATCCGACGTTGTTGTCCGTTGCCCCGAGTGCGGCGCAATCATGGTGCGTACCAAGGAGTCCGGTCTGTGAGTTTGTCACGAGTCATCGTCGAGGCCGACGGTGGATCGCGGGGAAACCCAGGTCCGGCGGGGTACGGCGCTGTCGTGTTCGACAGCTCTCGCACGGTGCTGGCCGAACGCAAGGAAAGCATCGGCACCGCCACCAACAATGTTGCGGAGTATCGCGGGCTCATTGCGGGATTGACCGCTGCCGGTGAACTCGGCGCCTCCGACGTTGATGTCCGGATGGATTCCAAACTGGTTGTCGAGCAGATGTCCGGTCGCTGGAAGGTCAAGCACCCGGACATGATTCCGCTCCAGCGCAAGGCCGCAGAGGTGGCGGCGCAGTTCGCGAGCGTGACGTACACCTGGATCCCCCGGGCGGAGAACTCGCACGCGGATCGACTGGCAAACGAGGCGATGGACGCGGCTGCCGGAATGGAAACTGCCGGCCTTGACTCTGCAGGTATCGAGACCGCAAGCGAACCCGTCCCGGTGTCCACACCGAGAACTGCGCCCGCCGAGACCTCGTCCGAACCGCAGATCGCCGGTTCGCCTGGGTGGACGGCCAGCGTGGGCAAGCCGACGCGGATGTTGTTGCTGCGTCACGGTCAGACAGCGATGTCGGTCGATCGCCGTTATTCGGGCCGGGGTAATCCGATCCTCACGGCACTGGGGCGCGCTCAGGCCGCCGGCGCAGCAGCACGTTTCGGCAGTCGCGGTGGCATCGACGCCATTGTCTCGTCTCCGCTCGGCCGCACGCGCGAGACAGCCGAGGAGTCGGCGCGGGTTCTCGGCCTGCCGGTGATCGAGCACAAAGGTCTGATCGAAACCGATTTCGGCGACTGGGACGGGCTCACGTTTCGTGAAGCGGCGCAGCGTGATCCGGAACTGCACACGGCATGGTTGTCCGACACGTCCGTGAAGCCGCCCGGCGGTGAGAGCTTCGACGAGGTTCGCGAGCGTGTTATTGCCGCGCGTGACGATCTGATCGCAACGTACGGCGGGTCGACACTGCTCGTCGTCTCTCATGTGACACCGATCAAGACCCTGGTGCAATTGGCGCTCGACGCTGGTCCGTCGTTGCTGTACCGCCTGCACCTGGATTTGGCGTCGCTGAGCATTGCCGAGTTCTACCCCGACGGTGGAGCATCGGTGCGACTCGTTAACGACACGTCGCACCTGCGCTGACTACAGAACAAGCCAGAGAGCGCTGACTGCCCCGAGAAGGGTCAGTGGCGTCGTAGCTAGACCGAGCAGTGTGAAGGTTGCCAGCGTGGGCGCAGCGTCCACGCTGGTGGCCACTCGCCGCCACAGCATTGTTGCGAGTGAGCCGACGTAGGTCAGATTGGGGCCGAGGTTCACCCCGATGAGCATGGCCAGTACCAGGCCGGTCGGGGCCGAGGGGCCAAGGGCCGCGATCATCAGCAAGGTGGCCGGCAGGTTGTTCACGAGGTTCGACGCGATCGCCGCGACCGCTGCCACCACGAGCAGCGAGACATAGCCGGTATCCGACGGCAGTATCCGTGCAACAGCGTCCCCGACGGGACCGTGTGCGACGCCTGCCACCACAACGCCGAGCACCAGCACAAATGCGCAGAACCACAGATCGGCCGCGTACACGATGCGCTTCAGGTCGGTTCTGCGGCGACGGAGAGCGATCGCAGACAGCACTGCCGCGCCGGCGACGGCCACCCACGCCGGTTCGATGCCGACGAATCCCGAAGCGGCAAAGCCGAACAGCGTTGCGCCGATGATCGACAACGGCAGCACGGGTGCGGGGGAGTGGCGGATTTCCGGAACCGGTCCGTCGGTTGTGTCCGCGCGCAGCTCCGATCGGAAGAACCATCGAAAGATCACGTATTCGATCACGATCGTCACGATCCACGGCAGCGCCATCAGGGCGGTGAAGTGCAGGAAGGTCAGTCCGGTTGCCGAAAACGCAATGAGATTGGTCAGATTGGAGACGGGCAGCAGGGTAGACGCCGAATTCGAGAGGTGCGCAGCGGCATACGAGTTCGGTTGTGGGCTGGCGTTGATGGATCGGGCGGCAACGATAACGGCCGGGGTGAGCAGCACGACCGTTGCATCGAGGCTCAGTACCGCGGTTGTCAGGGCCGCTGCGCCGAAGACGTAGGTGAGTAGGCGGCGCGGATCGCGGCGCGAGCCTTGCCGCAGAACCTGACTCACCCAGTGAAAGACACCGAGAGCGTCGGCGGCATGAGCGAGGATCAGCACCGCAACCAAGAACACGACGGTCGGTGCCATTGCTGTCACTTCATCGCGGGCTTCACCGACAGTGACCGCGCCGGCGAGAACCACGGCAATCGCGGCGGGGCCGGCTACCACGATCTCGGGCAGCCCGCGTGGGCGAACGATCGCGAACACGAGCACAACGCCGACCAGAATGATCGGAAGCAGGCTCACTTCAGAAGTTTGTGGAGCGTGTTCAGATTGCGGGTGGTGGTGTACGCCTTGAATTTCGGTTTGCCGGTGTTCTTGCCGAAGGCGCTCTTGACGGTCATGCCTTTCTCGACCTCCCAGTACAGAACGCCGTCACCCGGTGCTACCTGTTCGACTGCCGGGTCGAGTCCCGCGGCCGATTCGGCGAGGTCTGCGAGCACCGACGGCTCCGACGCGATCATCGCGTATGCGTGCCAGCCTTCGCGGTCGGAATCGAAGGGATATCCGTCGACAATGGCCTGCAGCGCTGCGGTGTCGAGCACGAACACCCAGGCTTCGTACCCGAATTCGCGGTTGAGTGCGGTTTCGATGGCTTTCTTCAGCGCGGGCACATCGGCGCTGGTGCTGTCGAAGAGGACATTGCCTGACGCCAGGACCGTTTTCACACGCTCGAATCCGAGTTCTGTGAAGACGCGCGCAAGGTCCACCATCTTGATGTTGATACCGCCGACATTGATGCCGCGTAGCAGGGCCACGTACCGAGTCATACAGCGACCATAGTTCGGGTCACCGACAGCCACCCGGTAACCTACTGGGGCGGACGAGTTGGCCGGGCGGCCGCGGATCAGGGAACCAGCGCGTAGTGTGCACAGGCCCTGAGTCGAGGAAAGTCCGGACTCCACAGAGCAGGGCGGTTGTTAACGGCAACCCGAGGCAACTCGCGGGACAGTGCCACAGAAAACAGACCGCCTGCCTTTCGGGGCAGGTAAGGGTGAAACGGTGCGGTAAGAGCGCACCAGCACCCCGGGTGACCGGGGTGGCTAGGTAAACCCCGCCCGGAGCAAGGTTGAAGGTCGCATCGCGTGCGGTGCGGCTGCGCAAGTGTTCGAGGGCTGCTCGCCCGAGCTTGCGGGTGAACCGCGTGAGGCACCCGGCGACGGTGTGTCCAGATGGATGGTCGCCACTCGTCACTTCGGTGTCGAGGACAGGATCCGGCTTATACGCCAACTCGTTCGCCCTGACTTTTTCAAGGCTTCGCAAGCGCATACAACCCCCGCCGGCATGGCCGACGGGGGTTGTATGTCGTAGTTCGTGTGGCGGTTATCAGATGGGCTTGATGACCAACAGGGTCGCCCAGTAGGTTGCCGCGTCATGGCCCATGAGCGGGAGAAGGTAATCGTAAAGAATTGCGGACATTGCGCGCTCCAATTTCTGTTCGTAGCTTGTCGAGGGCGATCAAGCAGAACTCACCGTTCGATTGTCCGGTTTTCACCTGCCAGGCCAAGTCGAAAGAATAGCAGTCTCACAGCGATCTACAAGCCTGACTCCCACTGAAATGCCACACTGTATTCATGACTGATGAAGATCGACTCTGGTACTTCGATGTGTCCGATGGTTCTGTCTCCCAAGGCAAGGGTCCCTCATCTTTGACGAGAATGGGGCCGTACCCTGATCGGGAGTCGGCAGAGCATGCACTGCAGATCGCCGCGGAACGCAACAAAGCCGCTGATCGGGCCGACGACGACTGGAACAACTGAGTTCGGTTTATGCGCCGAATCGAAGGTGGAGGACGCGTGCCCCTAGGTCGAATAACGGTGCAGGGAATCGACTTCGGGACGATTCGGGCTGAGTTTTCGTTGCCCGACGCGTTCGGCAGTGCGGCGATGGTCGAGGCCGAGAATGCCCGAGATCGCCATGCGGACGGCCGACTGGACGCTACGCACATCGAGTTCGTCACCATCGATCCGCCCGGATCGATGGATCTCGATCAGGCAGTCCATCTCGAAAAGTCAGCAGACGGCTTTGTTGTCCACTACGCCATCGCGGACGTTGCCGCGGTGGTGGTTCCGGGCGCCGCGCTCGACATCGAAACCCGGGGGCGGGGCCAAACCTTTTATCTCCCGGACGGTTCCGTACCCCTGCATCCGCGTGTGTTGTCGGAAGATTCGGCCAGCCTCCTGCCGGACGTGGTTCGTCCGGCAGCGCTCTGGCGAATCGAACTCGACGTCAACGCCGAGCCGACGTCGTGGTCCGTAACCCGAGCCCTCGTGAAATCCGTGGCGCGTCTGGACTATTCGACGGTTCAGGCCGACGCCGATGCCGGTACCTTGCACCCGTCGATCGCGGCGCTACCGGAATTCGGCCGTCTCCGCGGTGACTCGGCGGTAGCCCGCGGTGCCATCGAGTTGAAGTTGCCGGAGCAGTCCGTGGTGCGGGAAGAAGCCGGACCGGATCAATCCGGTCGGTGGCGAATTGTGTTGGAACCGCGGACGGAAGCCGACGACTGGAATGCCGAAGTGTCGCTACTGACCGGGATGTGCGCCGGCCGAATGATGATCGACGCAGGTGTCGGATTGTTACGGACGTTGCCGCCGGCCGAGCAATCAGCAGTGGACACGTTGCGGAGAACTGCGGTTGCGCTGGGTATTACGTGGCCGCCGGGCAAGACGGTGGGGCAGATTCTTGCCGGACTCGACGCGCAGGAGCCGTCCACGATGGCCTTGATGTCGGTAGCGCCGTCTTTGCTGCGCGGCGCCGACTATGCGGCGTTCGACGGCCAATTGCCCGATCTGACAGTGCATGCGGGCATCGGCGCGCCCTACGCTCACGTGACTGCTCCGCTGCGCCGGCTGTCCGATCGATTCAGTACCGAGATATGTCTGGCGATCAGTGCTGGTACGCCCGTACCGGATTGGGTGCGGACCGCGTTGCCTGAATTGCCGCCGATCATGAGCGGATCGGATTCCGTCGCGAACAAGGTGGATCGCGCATGTATCGATCTGACCGAGGTGACGTTGCTCGAGGGCCGCGTCGGCGAGGTATTCGATGCTGTGGTGATGCGATCCAAGGACGGCAAGCGCGCTGCCGAGGTGTTCATACCGTCGGTGACCGTGATCGCCAAGTGCGTCGGCACTCCCGACGACGGTGAGCGGGTGAAGGTGCGACTCACCGCCGTCGACACAGCTAAGCGGACTGTGGAGTTCAGCTTCCCGGCATAGAGCCGAGTTACCGGTAGGAGTCTGTTGCCTCGAGCAAGTGATGGGTGATGCCGGGTTCCATCGCGGAATGGCCGGCGTCGTCGACGATGACGAGCTTCGACTCCGGCCAGGCATTATGGAGGTCCCAGGCGCTGGTGGCGGGGCAGACGACGTCGTAGCGGCCTTGCACGATTGTTCCGGGAATGCCGTGCAGGGCCGAACTCTTGGTCAGCAGTTGAGCTTCGTCGATGAAGCCGGCATTGACGAAGTAGTGGTTCTCGATCCGCGCGAAAGCCAGGGCAAAGCGTACTTCGGAGTTCTCCTCGACCTTCTCCGGTTTCGGGATCAGGAAGCTTGTCGAACCCTCCCATGCGGACCAGGCGACAGCGGCGCGCTCTGCCACATCCGCGTCGTCGGAATGCAGGAGGCGGTGGTAGACCGCAACCAGATCATCGCCGCGCTCGTTCTCGGGTACCGGTTCGAGGAACTTGGCCCAGCGTTCGGGGAACATATGACCCGCTCCGCCGTTGTAGTACCAATCGATTTCGCTTCGGCGCAGGAGGAATATCCCGCGCAGCACGAGTTCGGTGACCCGAGTCGGGAAGGTTTCGGCATAGGCGAGTGCGAGAGTCGAACCCCACGACCCGCCGAACACCATCCACTTCTCGATTCCGAGATGCTCACGCAGGGCTTCGATGTCGTGCAGCAGTTTGTCGGTGGTGTTGACCGACAGATCGGCGCCGTCGGCGACGTGCGGCGTCGACCGACCGCATCCGCGCTGGTCGAGAAGGATGATCCGGTATGCGTCGGGATCGAAGAACTGCCGCAGCGACGGGTGTGTCCCACCGCCGGGGCCGCCGTGCAGGAATACGACGGGTTTGCCGTCGGGGTTTCCGCTGATCTCCCAGTACATGCGTTGGCCGTCGCCGACGTCGAGAAAGCCCGACGTGTGTGGCTCGATCGGGGGATAGAGTTCGCGGAGTTCACCGGTTTCGGTCATCAGAAACCGACCATGCCCGAAGCGAGGTCGGGGATCTCCAGCGCGTACAACGCGCCATCCCGGATTTCCGGGCACGTGGCCGCCATCGCCGTGTCGACGCGATCACGATGCGCCGCAAGGTCGATCAGATTGATGCCGTTCTGGCTCGCCCAGGATCCGACCAGGAGGTTGAGCGCGCCCTTGCCGAGCGTCGGGGTGACTGTTCGCCAATTCTGCAGTTCGGCTTCCATGTCCGAGCACAGCTGCTGCACCTGCGCTTCGGTGAACGTGCCCGCCGCGGCAGCGGTCGTGGTTGCCGCGGCCGATGTGGTCGGTGTGGCCGAGCTGGGCGCGGGAGAGGTTGTGGTCCCTCCCGCGCATCCGCTCAGAACCGTCACGAGAGCAGCCGAACCAACAACGGCAGCTGTGAAATGACGACGGTTACCGATCATGAACGCACCCCTGAATTTCTTTTCGAGAGACAGGCGGCGTTCGCCGGTCTCGGATCAGAAACTGTGCTCGACGGCCGGGAAGGCGCCTGTGCGAACTTCTGATGCATAGGCTGCGGCCGCGGAGCGCAGTTCGTCACCGACGTTACCGAAACGCTTGACGAACTTGGCTGTCTTACCGCTCGTGTAGCCGGCCATGTCCTGCCAGACGAGGACCTGGGCGTCGCATTCGTTGCCCGCCCCGATGCCGACGGTGGGGATGGTCAATTTGCGTGTGACCTGGCCCGCGATGTCGGCCGGAACCATTTCCATGACCACCGAGAAAGCGCCGGCTTCCTGCACTGCAATGGCGTCGGCCACAAGTTGGTCGGCACCGTCGCCGCGGCCCTGGACGCGGAATCCGCCGAGCGAGTTGACGCTCTGCGGGGTGAAGCCGACGTGCGCCATGACGGGAATACCGGCAGCAGTGATAGCGGCAATCTGCTTGGTCATCCGCTCGCCGCCCTCGAGCTTCACGGCGTGGGCGAGGCCCTCTTTCATGAAGCGGGTGGCAGTTGCCAGAGCCTGTTCGGCGGAGGCTTCGTAGGTGCCGAACGGGAGGTCGGCAACAACCAGTGCGTGGGGTGCGCCGCGAACTACACCGCGAACCAGCGGGAGAAGTTCGTCGACGGTGATCGGCACCGTCGTGTCGTAGCCGTATACGACATTGGCGGCGGAATCACCGACGAGGAGAACCGGAATGCCGGCTTCTTCGAAGATTCGGGCCGTCGAGTAGTCGTAGGCCGTGAGCATCGACCAACGTTCGCCGTTCTGCTTCATCTCGGCGAGGTGATGGACGCGGGTCTTGCGCATAGGAGCAGCCGGGGTAGCAGCTGCAGAACCGTACAGAGGAGTCTCGGACATCGTTGTCCCTTTCGTGCCTCGAGGCCTTAGGCGTTGATTGCCGTCGGGTCCCCGGGTGTGGGTGATGACACGATCAGTCTGCCACCGGAAACCGTCGGTGCGAATAGCAAAACCTGGTGCGATGGGTCACATCGGTTACCAGCCATCCGAAGTAGCGAATGGCTGGTAACCGCTGTTTCCTGGCACCATCGACGGTATGTCGAAGTTAGTTCGCCTCTCCGGTGTGTGTGCCGCAAGCGTCGCTGCTCTCCTGTTAGTTGCCGGTTGCACTGTTGCCGACGGCGACAATCCCTCCACCGATTCTTCAGGGTCCGGAACCTCTGCGGCACCCGCTTCGGTTCCGGCAGGGTTGGAGAAGTTCTACGAGCAGACCCTCGACTGGGGTTCGTGCGAACGATTTGCCACGCCAGGTGATTCGCCGCTCAGTAGTTCGGTCGACTGCGCCGCGGTGACGGTTCCCGTCGACTATGCGAATCCGACCGGAGACACGGCGCAGGTTGTCATCTCGCGAGCGGCAGCGACGGGGGATCGAATCGGATCGCTGCTGATCAATCCAGGTGGACCGGGTGCATCGGGGCTGGCGATGGCAACCCAGGGCTCCAGGACACAGCTCGCCGAGCGCTTCGACCGGATCGGGTTCGATCCGCGGGGCGTGGGTGCGTCGACGCCTCAGGTGCGCTGCCTGACGCCGGCGGAGTTCGATGCCGAGCGCGCGGATGTCGATATCGACATGACGCCCGAAGGGATTGCCGACGCGGAGCAGGACAGCAAGGACTACGCCGCCGCGTGCGTGGCGAACACCGGAAC
This sequence comes from Rhodococcus sp. AD45-ID, assembly GCF_003023755.1. Taxonomy (NCBI): domain Bacteria; kingdom Bacillati; phylum Actinomycetota; class Actinomycetes; order Mycobacteriales; family Nocardiaceae; genus Rhodococcus; species Rhodococcus sp. AD45-ID. The sequence continues at coordinate 531,968 of NZ_PYHL01000002.1, forward strand.
CGACTTCCTCGCCCACGTCGGCACGTATGAAGTGGTGCGCGATATGGACGTGATCCGCGGTGCGCTCGGTGATTCCGAGTTGAACTTCCTCGGGTTCTCGTACGGGACGCGAATCGGTTCGACCTACGCCGAAACCTTCCCGCAGAACGTTCGGGCGATGGTGCTCGACGGCGCGTTGGATCCGAATCAGGACGTCGTCGACGAAGTTGTACTGCAAGGAGAGGGCTTCCAGGTCGCGTTCGACGCCTTTGTCGCCGACTGCGTGTCGCAGCGGGACTGCCCGCTCGGAAGTGATCCGGCGCAGGCGCGCGAGAGATTGCAGGCGTTGCTGGAACCGCTGATCGACAACCCTGCCGACACCACGGATCCGCGCGGTCTCAGCTACGGGGACGCGATCACCGGTGTGCAGCAGGCGCTGTATTCACAGCAGTTGTGGACCACGTTGCGGATGGGGCTGTCCGGCCTGGCGGACGGCCGGGGTGATGCGCTGTTGAGTTTGGCCGACCAGTACGAGGGGCGAAATGACGACGGCACGTATTCCAATATCAACGATGCGTTCAATGCCATCCGGTGCGTCGACGATCCGGCTACAACCGATCGGGCAGAAGCCGGTGAGGCCGACACGCGGTATCGCGAGGCCGCACCGTTCCTCGACGACGGCCGAGGCACCGGTCAGGCGCCGCTGGATCTGTGTGCGTTCTGGCCGGTCCCGGCGACGGGCAGTCCGCATGAGCTCGATCCGCAGGCTCTGGCCGATGCCGGCCTCCCGACGCTGGTCGTCGTGTCGACGACGCAGGATCCGGCTACTCCGTATCAGGCCGGCGTGGATCTCGCGAAGCAACTCGGGGCCGCGCTCATCACGTTCGAGGGAACACAGCACACCGTTGTTCTGGACGGCGAACCGTGCGTCGACGACGCGGTCGTCAACTACCTCGTCTACCTGAAGGTCCCGGAGGACGGCCTGACATGTTAGCGCCTGTAGGCCCGCATGCAGGGGCTATGTGAGAGTGACGCATCACTCGGGTAACTCGTGCCGCTGATGTAACACAGATTTAACGTGGCTTGCTTACTCTCGCGTGCATGGATCGCCAAAAAGAATTCGTGCTTCGTACCCTGGAAGAGCGCGACATTCGGTTCGTCCGCTTGTGGTTCACCGACGTTCTCGGTTACCTCAAATCGGTGGCGATCGCCCCCGCGGAACTCGAAGGTGCCTTCGAAGAGGGAATCGGTTTCGACGGTTCCGCCATCGAGGGATTCGCCCGAGTGTCCGAAGCGGACACCGTTGCCCGCCCTGACGCGTCGACTTTCCAGATCCTGCCGTGGGCGCACAAGGACGGCGCGCAGCATTCGGCTCGCATGTTCTGCGACATCACCAACCCGGACGGTTCGCCGTCGTGGGCTGACCCGAGGCACGTGCTGCGTCGTCAGCTGAGCAAGGCCAGTGACCTGGGCTTCAGTTGCTACGTGCATCCCGAGATCGAGTTCTTCCTCCTCGAGAACGGTCCCTTGGACGGCACTCCGCCGATCCCGGCCGATTCCGGTGGCTACTTCGATCAGGCCGTGCACGATTCGGCTCCCAACTTCCGTCGTCACGCGATCGACGCTCTCGAGTCCATGGGGATCTCGGTCGAGTTCAGCCATCACGAGGCCGCTCCCGGGCAGCAGGAGATCGATCTCCGCTACGCCGACGCGTTGTCCATGGCCGACAACGTGATGACGTTCCGGTACGTCGTCAAGGAGGTCGCGATCGGCGAAGGCGTGCGGGCGAGCTTCATGCCCAAGCCGTTCAGCGATCAGGCCGGTTCGGCGATGCACACGCACATGAGCCTGTTCGAAGGCGACACGAACGCGTTCCACAACCCGGACGATCCGATGCAGCTCTCGGAGACCGGCAAGGCATTCATCGCCGGCATTCTCGAGCACGCCAACGAGATCAGTGCCGTCACGAACCAGTGGGTCAACTCCTACAAGCGCCTGGTCCACGGCGGCGAGGCTCCGACGGCAGCGTCGTGGGGACCCTCCAACCGCTCGGCGCTGATCCGCGTGCCGATGTACACGCCGAACAAGGCGTCGTCGCGTCGTGTCGAGATCCGCAGCCCAGATTCGGCATGCAACCCGTACCTGACGTTTGCGGTGCTGCTCGCGGCCGGTCTGCGCGGCATCGAGAAGGGCTACACCTTGCCTCCCGAGGCCGAGGACGACGTGTGGTCGTTGACCTCCGCCGAGCGTCGCGCCATGGGGTACAAGGAATTGCCGAGCAACCTCGACGGTGCTCTGCGCGAGATGGAGAAGTCGGAGCTGGTGGCCGAGGCTCTCGGCGAGCACGTTTTCGACTTCTTCCTGCGGAACAAGCGGCGTGAATGGGAGGAATACCGCAGCCACGTGACGCCGTTCGAGCTCAAGACCTACCTCGGCCTGTGATGGTCAAGCCGCCGTCCGCACGATCCGTGGTACCCGGGCCGGGCCGGCTCGGGTTGGTCGAGAACACCGCAGCCGACGAGCTTCGCCAACTCGGCTGGGTGGACTCGGAGAGCATCGAACTCCTGTGGTCACTCTCGCGTTCCGCCAACGCCGATCTTGCGTTGCGCACGTTGGTGCGCATCAAGGATTCGCTGGGCGACGGATGGAGTGACCTCGACGACGCGCTGCGTAAGGACAAGAGCCTGCGCGGACGGCTGCTCGGGCTGATCGGAGCGTCGGCGGCATTCGGTGATCACATCGTTGCCGATCCGTCCTCTTGGCGCATTCTCGACGGCACGTCACTGCCCACCAAAGCCGCCGCCACCACGGCGCTGCTCGGCGCCGTCGGCGCAACGTTGGACGAGGGCGCAACCCCAGGCTCGCAGACTTACCGTGCTGCGATGACCGGTCCGGACGCAGTTGTTGCGCTTCGGAAGTCGTACAAGGATCAGCTGATGTTGCTGGCCGCGTGCGATTTGGCGGCCACCGTCGAAAACGAACCCGTGGTTCCTTATCAGACCATCGGGCATCAGCTCTCGGATCTGGCCGACGCGGCACTGACTGCGGCTCTGTCGGTAGCGATCGCCACCGTGTGCCCCGAAGGCACGTGCCCCATCCGCCTTGCGGTTATCGCGATGGGCAAATGTGGTGCGCGCGAACTGAACTACGTGTCCGACGTCGACGTCGTGTTTGTTGCCGAACCGGCCGACGCCACTGCCTCTCGCGTAGCGGGCGAGTTGATGAGGATCGGCACGTCCGCGTTCTTCGAAGTGGATGCTGCACTCCGCCCCGAGGGTAAGCGCGGCGAACTGGTGCGTTCACTCGATTCCCACATCGCGTACTACAAGCGGTGGGCCAAGACGTGGGAGTTCCAGGCTCTTCTGAAGGCCCGTCCGATGACGGGGGACATGGAACTCGGGCGTCAGTACGCCGAGGCCATGAGCCCGATGGTCTGGACGGCGTCCGAACGTGAGGACTTCGTTCCCGAAGTGCAGGCCATGCGCCGACGCGTCGAGGAAATGGTTCCGCCCGAGATGCGTGAGCGCGAGCTCAAACTCGGTCGCGGAAGTTTGCGAGACGTCGAATTTGCCGTTCAGCTCCTGCAATTGGTGCACGGCCGCGCCGATGACACTCTGCACGTGCAGAGCACAGTCGATGCGCTGACAGCGCTGGCCGCCGGTGGTTATGTCGGCCGAGACGACGCCGCGAACCTCACGGCGTCCTATGAATTCCTGCGTCTCCTCGAGCATCGTCTGCAGTTGCAGAAGCTCAAGCGCACCCACACGTTGCCGCCGCCGGACGACGACGAGGCGTTGCGTTGGCTGGCCCGCGCCGCGCACATGCGTCCCGACGGCCGCCTCGACGCGCTCGGGGTGTTGCGCGCCGAGATCAAACGGAACTCCCATCGAATCCGCCGGTTGCACGCCAAGCTGTTCTACCGTCCGCTGCTCGAGTCCGTGGCGCGGATGGACAAGGAATCGTTGGCGCTGGGGCCGGAAGCTGCCGTTCGCCAGTTGGCGGCGTTGGGATACACCGCCCCCGAGAATGCGCTCGGGCACCTCACGGCCTTGACAGCGGGAGCGTCCCGCAAGGGCCGGATCCAGGCGCTGCTCTTGCCGACGCTACTCGAATGTCTTGCCGACACACCGGATCCCGACGCCGGACTGTTGGCGTACCGACGCTTGTCCGACGCACTGGTCGATCAGACCTGGTTCCTTCGGTTGCTTCGCGACGAGGCTGCCGTCGCCGAACGTCTGATGACGGTGCTTGGCTCTTCCGCGTACTTGCCGGATCTGCTGATCAAGGCACCAGACGTCATTCGCCTGTATGCGGATTCGCCGAGTGGCCCGCGTCTGATCGAACCGGTACCCGAGGACGTCTCGCGCGGTATTCTCACCGCCTCAGCGCGGCACAGTGACCCCAATCGCGCTGTCGCAGCGGCACGTTCGTTGCGTCGCCACGAGTTGGCGCGCATCGCGTCGGCCGACATTCTGGGAATGCTCGACGTTCCGGCGGTGTGCAAGGCGCTGTCGTCGGTGTGGGCCGCGGTACTCAACGCGTCGCTGTCCGCCGTGATCAAGGCCAGTGTTGCCGAACTGGGAACGCCCGCCCCTGCGGCGTTCTCCGTGATCGGCATGGGCCGACTCGGCGGCGGCGAACTGGGATACGGCTCCGACGCCGACGTTCTGTTCGTGTGCGAGCCCGTCGAGGGCGTCGACGAGACCGTTGCGGTCAAGTGGGCCAACAGCATTGCGGACAAGGTGCGCAAGCTTCTCGGTGCACCGAGCACGGATCCGCCGCTCGAGGTGGATACGGGACTGCGCCCCGAGGGACGCAACGGCCCGATGGTCCGCACCCTCGAATCGTACGACGCCTACTACGCAAAATGGGCGCAGGCGTGGGAGATTCAGGCACTGCTTCGCGCCCACCCGGTAGCCGGTGATCCCGATCTGGGTCTGCGATTCCTGCACATGATCGACAAGACCCGTTATCCAGAGGGCGGCGTCAGCGAAACGGCGGTTCGCGAGATTCGCCGAATCAAGGCTCGCGTCGATTCCGAACGTCTCCCTCGTGGAGCCGATCCCGCTACGCACACCAAACTGGGTCGCGGCGGACTGGCCGATATCGAGTGGACCGTGCAGCTGATCCAGCTGCGTCACGCCGACAAGATTGCGTCGTTGCACAATACGTCGACGCTGGAAACGCTGGACGCGATCGGTGCAGCCGAGTTGCTCAGTGAATCCGACGTGGAGTTGCTGCGCGATGCGTGGATCACGGCGACCAAGGCCCGCAATTGCCTTGTGCTGGTTCGCGGAAAGCCGACCGATCAACTGCCAGGACCGGGACGCGTCCTGTCCGCCGTGGCGCAGGTTGCGGGATACGGAGATGACTCGGGGGAGTTCCTCGACAACTATCTCCGCATCACGCGACGGGCAAAAGCGGTGGTGGAACGGGTGTTCGGCGGAGAGTAACGCCGACTTCAGTCTTCTCGGACGGATGCCGAGGCTGCAAACTTGCGGACCTCGGCGTCTCCCCACACATGTGCGGGAACTCCGCCGCCCAGGAGTTCACGGGCAAGGGCCGGCGACTGTGCGATCGGAACGTCGCTACCCGCGATGATCATATTTCCGTAGCGCCTGCCCTTGAGCATTGCGGGATCGGCGATGATGGCCAGGTGCTCGAACTGCGCACCGATGGTTGCAGCTTCGGCGCGCGCCCCCTGCAAGTCCGGGGTGTCGCCGCAGTTGACGAGGTAAATCCCGCCCGGCGCAAGGACGCGTCGTACGTGGGTGGTGAACTGCGCCGTGGTCAGTGGAACCGGAGTTGTGCTGCCCGCAAAGACATCTCGGATGATGATGTCCCGCGTCGAATCGGTGAGAGTTTCCGTGACCGCGCGCGCTTCGCCGACGCGGATGCGTAGCAGTGGTGCACGCGGCAGATCGAACCAGTCGCGAACCAATTCGGCTAATGCGCCGTCGATTTCGACAACAACCTGACGGGCGTCGGGGTACGTCGCGCAGATGTACCGAGCCATCGAACAGGCGCCGCCGCCGAGGTGCAGGACGCGCAGACGCTCTTTCGGATCGCGTTCCGAATCGACCAGGTGGGCGATCCAGCGCATGTACTCGAAGTCCAAGGTCTTCGGGTCGGCCAGATCGATGTGTGAGCTGGGAACACCGTTGATCTGCAGAATCCACCCCGTGTCCGAGTACTGATCACGAACAAGTTCACACGTGCCGGTGTCGATGGGGAAGACGCCGGGAACAGGTCCGTCGTCTCGGCGGTCGGGGGTGGTGCTGCGAGTCTTGGTCTTGCGCGTTCCTTTGGCCACTGCACCCACTCTAGGCGCTTGTGTTCTAGTGGCAGGTTCCGAGTTGCGTGCCCTGCTCGGTGCCGTATCGGTGACCGTGACCCGCGGGGACGTCGAGGGAGGCGAGCATGTCGACGCTGGTCTGAAGGAAACTGACCACCGGAATCCACTGCGGCATCGGGGCGTCCTGGACCGCGCGGCTCAGGTCTGGTGGCGTCGTCGCGAGGGCCGGCGACCACCACACCACAGGATCGGAGGTGTTGGCCAGAACGGTTGTCCCGTCCACTCGGGTAGCGCCGGCGGGCGGTCCGGCCCAGAGGACGGCGCACAACTGCGTCGGAAGGGACTCGGCCAGGGCAGCGCTGCCGCCCACGGCGCCAAGACTCTGGCCGTAGAGATAGAGGTCGGGGCGTTCGGTGGCGGGAAGTTCCGCGATGCGGGTGGCGACCGCGGTCAGCATTGCCTGCGCCGATTCCTCGGCATCGGAGCGTTGGAACAGAAATGCAGCCCAACTCGGTGCAGCGGAGTACTGCTGACCGACGATCGCGACGTCACTGCCGAATCGCTGCTCGATACCGTCGACGGCCCGAGTGTCGATCCACCCCGAACCGGTGGGGACGGCCACAACGACGGCGCTGCGAGCAAATCCGCCGACGCGGTCGAGTTCGGCCACCGCATGGTCGGCCCGCGATCCTGCGTCCGGTCCGGAGTCGAGATCGGCGTAGACACGCACCGAATCGGTCCCGGCGGCAAGGAACTTCAGCCCTTCCACTGACTGCGCAGACGCGGTGGCGATGCTGCCGAAAGCCAGCTGAAGTCCGAAGGCGCAGATCGCTGCTATGCCGATGGTGCGGGCAAAACCCAGGCGGTGCAGTACTTTCCGAATGCCCGATGCCACTGTGGTCAGGATCAGTACGGTCAGTGCAGCGATGCAGATGACTTCGATCCAGTAGCGAATTCCGACCGGCGGCGCCCCCATTGCAACGCGGAGTGAGTTCTGCCAGCCGTTGGCAGACGTAGCGAACAGCGCAACAACGGCGGTGGCAACGATCGCAATTCGGGTGCGCCAGGATCGAGTGTCGAACCGTTCCGATCGTGTCCGCAGCGGCAGTGCGTGCCATGCAGTCGTCAGTGCCCAGGCAACAAAGATTCCCACCGCCATGAGCACACCGCTGAAGAGTCCTTGCAGTACGGCGGTTCTCGGCAACAGGCCGGGTGCCAGAGATACTGCGGCCATCGAACCCGTGGCTACCGTTGCCGAGATGCGGGGGAGCGGGACCGCTGCGATCCGGGAGAGCACCGACGGTTGGACGGTATCGAGAACGCTCATGCTGCAACGGCTTTCTGCGAGTAGGCGCCGGCCGCGGCAGGTCGCCGTGGCCGAAGGAAGGTGAGTCCGAGTGCGGAGAGGCCGAGCACACCAGCGGCGGCGTATCCGAACCCGGATTCCTGAACCGGCGTCAGGTAGTTCTGACGCCACGAATTCCCGTTCACGGCAGTGGTTGCGATGTCGGCCATGGCAAAGCAGTAGGACCGCGACGCCGGGGATTCCCTCGTGTCACAGGCATCGTGCATTCGCTGGTCGAGTTGGCCGTCGAGCGCTTGCCGTGCCCATGGGCCGAGCTCGTCGCCGTGGAACTGTGCGTAGCGGAGCAGGTCGTAGCCAAGATCGTGGGCCTTGCAGGCGGAGTCGAACTCGTCGGGAAGGGGAACGGGGGACGAGCAGGCACCGTTCGGATTGGCGAGGTGACCGGCGACGATGACGGGTTCGTAGCCTGAGAACGCGGCAAAGTCGCGCGGCACGCTTGGTGCGGCATCAGAGCTGGTGACCGCTGCAACGGCCTGTGCGGCAAGGTGATTCTCCGGCGCTGCCGCTTGCACGTCGCGAGGCGCGGCACTGATGGTGACCGTCGCCGCTGCGACAACACTCAGCGCTGCCCAGGTTGCGCTACGCTGTGTCGCCCAGATAGCGCTGCGCCGGGGCAGCGTCGTTGCTCGTGTGATCCGCATACTGTCGACGCTATGAACGGCGGACGCACCTGAGCATCGCTCCGCAGAGTGGTTTGTCTGTGCTCTGGGGTGAGAGGAACCCTGGACCACTGATACTGCGGAGTTAGGGGTTTCTCACTCCGCAGTATGACGACTTTCGAGGGTTCGCTTCCTAGGCTGGACAGGTGATGAAGGCAGGAAAGATGAAAGTGGCGCAGGCGAGTGTGACCCGCGCGTCGCGGCGGTTGACCGGTGATCAGTTCGCGAACGTGGCTGTAGTTGTCGTGACGTTGATTCTCTTTACGGTCGCCTGGCCGACGTTGCACCTGACGCATGCGGTGTCACCGCCGATTCAGCCGTTCGTGGCTGCGTTGGCCGCGTTTCCCTTTGTCCTGATCCGAATCAATCCCGCTCTGGGATGGGCTGTTTCCGCGATCTCGGCGTTGGTGATTCCACACGTATTCGATCTCGTGCCCGGGTACGAATATCCCTGGCAGGTCGTTCACATCATGGTGATCATGGCTCTGCTTGCCGCGGTCAGTCTCACTGCTGCGGTACCGGTGGTGGGGGTTGCGTGGATCTCGACGGTCCTGTTGTTCTTTGCCGAGACTCCGGGCCAGGACGGTGCCGGGTGGGCGGTGGGTCTGACCGCGCTGGTGGTTTTTTGCTTCCTGATTCGGTGGCTTGTTCTTTCACGTCGTGCGTTGGCGAAGCAGGAAGAGGTAAATGAAGTCGAACGTGCCCGCCGAACCGTGTTGGAAGAGAAGGCCCGGATAGCCCGCGAGCTGCACGACATTGTCGCCCACCACATGTCGATGGTGGTGGTGCAGGCGCAGAGTGCGCCGTACCGACTCGGCGACGTGACGCCCGAGATCCGCGCCGAGTTCGATTCGATCGGTGACACGGGGCGCGCTGCGCTCAACGAGATTCGCGGGTTGCTGGGTGTACTGCGCAGCGACGCCGAAGCCACCCAGGTCGCACCGCAACCGGGAGCGCTGCAACTCGACGAGCTACTGGCAGGCAGTGCCCGCGCGGGAATTCCGTTGGTATGGAACGTGGATGGTGATCGAACACGCGTGTCGGCGTCCACCGGTCTTGTCGTGTATCGCATCGTGCAGGAATCGATCACCAATGCCGTCCGGCATGCACCGGGTAGCCCCATCGAGGTATCCGTCGAGTTCGGCCAAGCGTCCACGCAGGTTCGGGTGGTGAACGGACCGCCGGCGGGTGGCGGTGTCCCGACTTCCAGTGTCGCCAAGTCTTCGGATACCGCCGGTGGCAATGGAATCCGCGGGATGGTCGAGCGTGCGTCCGCCGTCGGCGGAATGGTTGACACGCAACTGCTGGCGGGCGGCGGGTTCGAGGTCCGCGCTGTATTGCCGACGGTCGGCGCCTAGGCTGTCGGAGTGCCCATCACAGTATTCATCGCCGACGATCAGGCAATGGTCAGACAGGGATTCGGAGCCCTGCTCGCCGCGCAACCCGATATCAGCGTCATCGGAGATGCCCCCGACGGCAGGGTTGCGGTTGCCGAAGTAGCGCGCCTGCGCCCCGACGTCGTGTTGATGGACGTGCGGATGCCGGAGATGAACGGCCTCGATGCAGCGCGCCAGATTCTGGCAACGGGTGGGGAGCCACCGGTTCGGGTCCTCATGCTCACGACTTTCGACATCGATGACTACGTCTACGAGGCTCTGCGGATCGGGGCGAGTGGTTTCATGCTCAAGGACGCCCCCGCCGAGGAACTGATTCGGGCGGTGCGCGTCGTCGCCGAAGGACATGCATTGCTGGCTCCGACCGTGACACGGCGGTTGATCGAGGAAGTGACGAGTAGGAGAACACCCACCCGGGTTCGTTCCAGCGCTCTCGACATGTTGACCCCACGCGAGCGTGAAGTGCTGGAACTGATCGCACGAGGGCTGTCGAACATCGAAATTGCCGAGCACCTGTTTGTCGCGGAACAGACGGTGAAGACACACGTCGGCAAGGTTCTCTCGAAACTGGACCTGCGAGATCGAGCACAAGCGGTTGTCGTTGCATACGAAAGTGGACTTGTCACACCGGGATGATTACCGGGCTTGATCTGAAAAGTGACAATCCTGCGCCACCGCGCCTGCTGGGGGAAGATGGACAGCAGATCCTGCAATCACCCAACTGTTGAGAGGTGCTTTTTACAATGCGAATCGGAGTCCTCACAGGTGGCGGCGATTGCCCAGGGTTGAACGCGGTTATCCGTGCGGTGGTTCGCACGTCGGACGGGCGGTACGGCAGTACTGTCGTCGGCTTCCGCGACGGCTGGCGTGGTCTGCTCGAAGATCGCAAGGTTCCCCTCGCGGCCGACGACCGGATCAATCGCATCCTCACGCGCGGCGGAACCATTCTGGGAACCGCACGCGTCAACCCCGACAAACTGCGGGCCGGACTCGATCAGATCAAACAAACTCTCGACGACAACGGAATCGACGTCCTGATCCCGATCGGCGGTGAAGGCACACTCACCGCGGCCAGTTGGCTCGCGGAGAGCGGTGTTCCGGTGATCGGAGTGCCCAAGACCATCGACAACGACATCGACTGCACCGACGTCACATTCGGTTTCGACACAGCGCTGGCAGTTGCCACCGACGCGATCGACCGCCTCCACACCACAGCGGAATCGCACCAGCGCGTCATGCTGGTCGAGGTCATGGGTCGACATGCCGGCTGGATCGCACTGCAGGCCGGATTGGCGTCCGGTGCTCATCTGACGTTGGTTCCGGAGCAGCCGTTCGACGTCGACGAAGTATGCGCCATGGTGAAGAAGCGCTTCCAGCGTGGTGATTCTCACTTCATCTGCGTTGTCGCCGAAGGCGCGATGCCCGATCCCGCTTCCATGACTTTGCGTGAAGGCGGCATCGACGAGTTCGGACACAAGATCTTCACCGGCGTCGCGCAGCAGTTGGGCAACGAAATCGAGCGCCGTATCGGCAAGGAAGTCCGGACGACGGTTCTCGGCCATATCCAGCGTGGTGGCACCCCGACGCCGCACGACCGGATACTCGCCACCCGCTTCGGCGTCCACGCCACCGACGCAGCTCATCGCGGTGATTTCGGCCAGATGGTGGCCCTGCACGGTACGTCCATCGACCTGGTTCCTCTCGCCGAGGCAACCCGCAAGCTCAAGACCGTGCCCAAGGAGCGTTACGAGGAGGCAGCCGCATTCTTCGGCTGAGCGTCCGGCGCATAAACTAGTCACCATGACTGCTGTCGATGCGCCCGACATCCTCGATTACGACGAAGTGCTGACCAAGTACGAGCCTGTGATGGGTATGGAGGTGCACGTAGAACTCGGCACCGCTACCAAGATGTTCTGCCCGTGCCCCACCGAGTTCGGTGCCGAACCCAATACCCAGGTCTGCCCGGTCTGTCTGGGCCTGCCAGGTTCATTGCCAGTGGTGAACGCTGCTGCTGTCGAATCCGCGATCCGGATCGGTCTTGCGCTCAACTGCTCCATCACACCGTGGGGTCGATTCGCGCGCAAGAACTACTTCTACCCGGATCAGCCCAAGAACTACCAGATCTCCCAGTACGACGAGCCGATCGCAACCGAGGGCTACCTCGACGTGGTCCTCGACGACGGCACTACGTGGCGCGTCGAGATCGAGCGCGCCCACATGGAAGAGGACACCGGTAAGTCCCTTCACGTGGGTGGCGCTACCGGTCGTATCCACGGTGCCAGCCATTCGCTGCTCGACTACAACCGTGCGGGTGTTCCCTTGGTGGAGATCGTCACCAAGACCATCCACGGTGCCGGTGAGCGCGCCCCCGAGGTCGCTCGCGCGTACGTCACGGCGCTTCGTGATCTGCTGAAGTCCCTCGACGTCTCCGACGTCCGCATGGACCAGGGTTCGATGCGCTGCGACGCCAACATCTCGCTGATGCCGATCGGTTCCACCGAACTGGGTACCCGCACCGAGACCAAGAACGTCAACTCCCTCAAGAGCGTCGAGGTCGCAGTTCGCTACGAGATGCGTCGTCAGGCGGCAGTGCTCGACGCCGGTATCGAGGTCATCCAGGAGACGCGTCACTTCCAGGAAGCCGACGGCACCACCTCCGCTGGTCGACGTAAGGAAACCGCGGAAGATTACCGCTACTTCCCGGAACCCGACCTCGAACCCGTTGCCCCCAGCGCCGAGTGGGTCGAAGAACTGCGCGCCACCTTGCCCGAGTTGCCCTGGATCCGCCGCGCGCGGATCCAGAAGGACTGGGGGATCTCCGACGAGGTCATGCGCGACCTCGTCAATGCCGGTGCCATCGACCTGGTCATCGCCACCACCGAAGCCGGCGCTTCGCCAGAAGCCGCCCGATCCTGGTGGTTGTCGTACCTGTCACAGCAGGCCAACACTCGCGGAGTTGAACTCGGCGCGCTGCCGATCACGCCGTCCCAGGTCGCGCAGGTTGTTGCTCTCATCGACAGCGGCAAGCTCAACAACAAGGTCGCCCGTCAGGTTGTGGACCACGTCCTGGGCGGTGAGGGTGATCCCGAGCAGGTTCTGGCGGCACATCCCGAATTGGTTGTCGAGCGTGACGAGACCAAGCTCAAGGCTGCTGTCGACGAGGCACTCGCTGCCAACCCCGATATCGCAGACAAGATCCGCAGCGGCAAGGTGCAGGCCGCCGGAAAGATTGTCGGTGACGTCATGAAGGCCACCCGCGGCCAGGCTGACGCCGCACGGGTGAAGGAACTTGTTCTGGAGGCGTGCAGCTAGTCTGTCGCACACTCGAGTACTGAGCACTGATGCCCAGCCGAATCGAATTCGGCTGGGCATCAGTGGTTTACCGCTGTCGATCTACAAGCCAGGGACCACAACCGCGCGGCCGCTGAGCGTTCCGGCGGCCAAGCGTCGATACGCTTCCGCTCCGTTGTCGAGACTGAAGGTCTCGACCGCGATGTCGAAAATGCCGGCGTGCGCGAGGTCGATCAATTCGATCAACTCGTTGCGGGCGCCCCAGTACGGAACTGTCACCGAAGCCTCGTAAGGACTTTGGAAGAATCCAACTTTGGCGTGCGCCTGGCTGTCGCCGATCCCGACGATCGTGACGTCCGATCCGACGCCGGCAACCGCCATCGCGGTGTCGATGGTGGGCTGATAGCCGACGAAGTCGAGAACCAGTGCGGCGCCCTGACTTCCGGTGATCTTGCGGACGTTCTCGGCCGCGTTCTTGTCGGACAGGACAACTTCGTGAGCGCCCACCTTGGTTGCCAGTTCGAGCTTGTCCGCGCTCACGTCCAGTGCGATAACGGTAGCCGCCGAGAGGTGGCGGAGGAGTTGAATGGCAACGTGGCCGAGGCCGCCGGTTCCGATGACAATGGCGTACGAGCCTCCGCGAAGTTTTGGCAGAGACCGTTTGATCGCGTGATACGGCGTCAAGCCTGCGTCGGTCAACGGCACTGTCTTGACCGGGTCGAGGTCACCGATCGGGACAAGGTGGCGAGGAGAGTCGACGATCATGAACTCGGCCAGCGCGCCGGGGGCGCCCAGTCCGGGAGGGCGAATACCGAGTTCCTCTGCGCGAGAACAGTAGTTTTCGAGTCCCTGTGAGCAGTGCCAGCAATTTCCGCAGCCCCACGGGCCGTAGACCACGACGTTGGTTCCGATGTCGAGACCTTCGACGCCGTCGCCAACCGCTGCGACACGGCCGGCACCTTCGTGGCCGAGAGTGAGCGGCAGGCCGTAACTGTACTGCTCTTCCGGCAGGCTCATGATGAAGTCGTCCGAGTGGCAGACGCCGGCTGCGGTCACTTCCAGGAGCACTTCACCTGGACCAGGTTCGGGTTTGGGAATCTCCGTGAGTTCGGGTTCAGCGCCGATTCTCGTGTACTGGATTGCCTTCATTCCGACTCCTTTGTCCCGACTGCGTTGTCGTGGTTGGTCAACGGGTCCTGGCAGCGTGGTGATTAGTCCCGCTAACAAAAGGGTACGCGTCAGCGCATGTTCGGTCACGGGATCGGTGAGTCTGTTCAGAACGGTGGTGGGTCGTTGCCGTAGTCGATGTGTTTGCTAGGTGTGCGCTTTCGGGGCACATGCTGTCGGCGTGTGGAGATCGGGAAGGTTTGGCGGCGTTTGCGTTCCGCGTGTTTTGCTGTGCGGTGCTGAATCTTGACACGCCGGAGCTTCCGCTCACCTCGGATGCGGGCAGCTTTGTTCTCCAACCGTGTGCGTCGCGGTTTGCCGCCTTCCGGTGGCGGCGGTTCCTGTTGGCCGGCGAGTAGTCCGGCATCTCTGGTGCGGTAGCAATGACCGGTCTGCGAGGTCAGGGTGACGCTGCGATCCGGGTTCGGGTGGAGCCTCCAGTGTCCGGAGTGCTTGAGGCGGTGATGGTTGCGGCAGAACGCGCTCAGATTCGATGCGACCGTCTTCCCGCCCTTCGCGGGGTTGGTGTGGTTGAACGGATCGTTGTGGTCGAGGTCGCAGTTCCAGGCGGGGACATCGCAGTGCGGCCATTGGCAGCTTCCCGCGCTGACCCGTAGCCAGGTGTCGAGTGTCGCCCGGGGGCGGTACACCGATGCCGAGTCGGGCTCAGGTGTTTCCGGTACTCGCACTTCCCTCACAGTGGCGTCTTTTGCGATGTCGCGGGCATGCTCAGCACTGATCACCCCGTACCCGTCAAGGTGCGCGGCCTCGTCGCTTCCGGAAGTATCGCTGCCGGCGAAGGTGGATTCGTGCATCACGACATGCACGAGTGGCCGGCGAATGATCACAACACCGCTACGGTCCTGCGGGCAATCGGTGCGGTCGCAGTCGCACACCAACACCGTCGAACCGCTCACCAGAGCGCCCAACGCATCGGCTCGGCGCTGCTCGTACGTACGGGAATCGCGGCGGCACACCGACATCGCCAACTCCCGCAACCTGCCGTCGAACGCGCGGGCCTGCTCCGCCGGGATGCTGCCGAGGATGCGGGCCATCCCGTCCTCGGCGGCACTGACTCCGACAAACCTGTCGGCGAGGGCGCGGCGTCGTCGTTCCCGCATCCCCTCCGGATCGACGCGGGCGACGATCCGGTCGATCGCCGCCGTCAACCGCCGACCCGTCAACCCGATACCGCCGTCCACGGGTGGAGCCAACACCTGCTCGAGCAACAAGCGTTCGACCTCGTCGATCAGCTCGTCACTGACATTCGCGGTCGCGGACTCGATCAGCCCGACACGATAGAAATCGAGTTCACCGCGGGCCATCGCCGCCCGAGTGCGATGCAACCGCGTCTTCAACGCAAAACCCAACCCGATGAGCTTCCCGGCAGCGGCACGCCCCATCGTCAGGACCGCGCCGACCTCGGATTCGGCCAACTCGTGCGCCGACGACGTCCAGGTACCACCGTCGACATGCTCGGCGCTGCGGCGGGTGAAGAACTCCGCCACCACGGCCAGTTTCCGCTCGACCAACATCGCTTCACATGAATGCAACTCGGCCATCAAATCGACGAGGGCGCAATCGGTTTCGGTACCACTCAGCAGTGCTGAGATACCGAAACTTCCCACCCCCGGATCGAACATGCTCTCACCCTAATCGAAATCCTGTTCGAATAGAACAGCTATTCGAAACCGGTCGGAAAAGTCTGAATATCGACTGGAAACTTCAGGGCGGCTTGGCTTTTGACGAGTATCAGTCGACTCCGCCACCGCCGCTGGGCATGGGAATCTTGACGACCTTGTCGTCATTCGGGCCAGGTTCGCCCGCCGTCTTGTTGACGGTGCTGACCCACAGCAATCCGTCCGCGCCCAAGGCCAGGCCTTCGAGTTGACCGTAAGTATCCTTGGCAACAGCGCCCGGCGGTGTGGTGATGGCGCCGGTACCGGGGTCGGTTGCCAGTGAAGCCACGGCTTTACCCGCGCCCAAAGCCACTGCAACAACGCCTTGTACTGCCACGCAGCCGCCCACTCCCGGGCGGTCGGGCCACGTCCAAGCCGGAGCGGTCACGGTACCGTCTGCACCTACCCGCTGGAGGCGATCCTCCAGTGCGGTGCGATCGGTGACCCACGTCGCGATGCCGGGTTCCACGCACACGCCACCGCCGTTACCGATACCTGACAGGACAACGTCGGGGCGCGGGGGAGCGGCATTGGGGGTGAGGGATCGAACACGAAGCAGCTTACCGGCCAGTGATGCGGGATCGTTTGCAGCAGCTGGATTTCCGGCATCTCCGGTCAGGACCATGAGTTGATCGGGTGCGGCAAACTCGAGGGAACCTCGGTTCCCGTTGGCGCCCCGAGGAATTCCTCCGAGGACTACCTTTGCGGTGTCGCCCGGCGCAATGCGGACCACACGATTGTCTGAGCCCGTCGTGACGTACGCGTAGATCAGGTTGTCTTCGACGAAGGTAGGGGACAGGGCAATATCGAGTAGTCCGCCGTCAGCACTTCCGTCGACGTCGATCTTGGCGACCTCGACGGGGATTTGGCCGGGGGCGACCTGCAGGATCCGGCCGGTCCGGCGTTCGGCAACCAGACCTGAGTTTCCGTCTGGCAGGGTGAGCAGTCCACCGGTGGTGTCGAGGCACGTTGCGATGACCGCCGGGTCGGCATCCACACACGGGCCGAGGGGGCCGCGCGGTGCTATGGGCGGAGCGGTAGTTGTCGAGGGTTGCGGGTTCTGCGGCGCAACTTCCGCGTTCGATTGGATGGTCGGTTCCGGAGTGAACGGGCTTGCCGTCGATTCGTCGAAGTCGGCGCAACCGGAAAGGATGGACGCAGCGAAGGCGAGTGCCAAGGTTGCCGATGCGGCGCGTCGTGTTCTGCGCGACGTGTTGCGTCCACCCGTAGTCATGGTGAAGACGTTACGTAACCGATGCCCTGCGCCGCCACGCCGGAGTAGGTTCCCCGACCTCGTCGCGTCACCGCTTTAGGCTCTCCTACGTGACTGACGAGCGAAAAGACCCCAGCGAACTGTCGGAACCCGGCGTGGCGACGGGCAAAGTGTCCAGTCCTTACGACTCACCGACGGAGCAGTTTCCTCCGGTGAATGCCCGCAATTCGTTGCCGCGAACCGACGACGATCTCGATTTCGGTTCAGCGCAAGCAAATTCCGTGACCGAACAAATCCCGGCATATCGTCCGGGGTTACTTGATAAACCGACTGAGGTGCTCACACGCGATACCGCGTACGAGATGCCGGCCGATCCGGTCGCGGTCGCAGTCGCAGACCCGATTCCGGTGGCCGAAGATCCGCGGCCGAGCCGAGGAACACTGGATCTCGGTCTTTTGGCGCTCCGGTTGGCGGTGGGCGGCACCGCGTTGGTGCACGGCTTGCAGAAGTTGACGGGTTTGTGGAACGGCCCGGGGCTGGGCGGCTTCGAAACGATGTTGGCCGAAGCGGGATTCGAACAGGCCAAGTTGTTGGCAATTTTGGGTGCGGTCGGCGAGGTGGCTGGTGGCGCACTGCTGATTTTGGGTCTGTTGACTCCGATTGCCGCGGCGTCGGTGCTGGCCGTGATGATCAATGCATGGGCGCTTCGTCAGTTGGCTGAGCCCGGTCTCGAGTACTTTGCGCCAAACGGAACCGAGTACGAGATGCTCTTGGGGATCTGCGCTGGTGTGATCATCCTCACGGGACCAGGGCGAATCGCGCTGGACGGCCGCCGAGGCTGGGCGAAGCGGCCATTCATCGGTTCGTTGGTTGTGCTGATTCTGGGTATCGGTGCCGGCGTGTGCACGTGGATTTTCCTGAACGGGGCGAACCCGCTCATCTGATCCGATGTAGAACAAAATCCGATGCAGAACAAAACAGCCGCCGCCTTTCCGAAAGGGAAGGCGGCGGCTGCTGTTTGTCGATCTGGGTTGATCAATCCTTGACGAGCACCGGTGCGGCATTGGCGGCCGGGATCGCCGTGCCGTCCTTCAGCTTGCGACCGAGTACCGATTTGCGGTGACCGTACGCGAAGTACACGACAACGCCGATCGCCATCCAGACCACAAATCGAATCCAGGTTTCGACCGACAGGTTGAGCATCAGCCAACCGCAGGCGAGAACCGCGAGAATCGGAACGAACGGCACCCACGGCACGCGGAATACGCGCGGCAGATCGGGACGGGTGCGGCGAAGCACGATCACGCCGACGCAGACGAGCACAAAGGCGAACAGCGTGCCGATATTGACCATCTCTTCGAGAGTTCCCATGGGGAAGAAGGCAGCGAGCACTGCGACGATGCCGCCGACGATCAGTGTGATGCGCAGCGGGATGCCCTTACTGGTGGTCTTGGCAAGCTTCCTGGGCATCAGGCCGTCACGTGACATGGCAAACAGGACGCGGGTCTGGCCGAGCATCATGACCATGACAACAGTGGTCAGGCCGGCGAGGCCGCCGAAGTTGATGGCAGTTTGTGCCCATCCGATTCCGTTGGCTTCGAAGGCGGTGGCGAGCGTGGCACTCGAGTCGCCGACGAGTGGGCTACCGTCCTTGAGTTCGGTGTACTTGACCATGCCGGTCAGAACCAGGGTGACAGCGACGTACAGGACGGTCACGATCGCGAGCGAGCCGAAGATTCCGCGCGGCAGTGACTTCTGGGGGTTCTTCGTCTCTTCGGCGGTGGTAGCGACGACGTCGAACCCGATGAAGGCAAAGAAGACCAGGCTGGCAGCGGCAAGGAGACCGTATGCGCCGTAACTGCTTCCGCCGGCTCCGGTCAGCCAGGAGAACAGTGTCTGGTGAATTCCGCTAGCCGTGCTCTCTGCGCCTTCGGCGGGCGGGATGAAGGGCGAGTAGTTCTCCTTCTTGATGTAGAACGCACCGACGACGATGACAAGGAGAACAACTGCGATCTTGATCGCGGTGATGACGGCAGAGACTCGGGACGAAACCTTGGTGCCGATCGCGAGAATGAGTGTGATCGCTCCGATGATGAGCAGTGCGCCCCAGTCGAAGCTGATGGATCCGATGTGAGCTGTGGTGCTTCCGCTCGCCCCGATCACATTGCCGAGATAGAGCGACCACCCCTTGCCGACCACGGCGGAGGAAAGTGCAAATTCGAGGATCAGGTCCCAGCCGATGATCCAGGCTGCGAATTCGCCGAAGGTCGCATACGAGAACGTGTACGCGCTGCCGGCGACGGGGACCGTCGAGGCGAACTCTGCGTAACAGAGAGCTGCAAGTGCACACGCGATGGCTGCAAGAACAAAGGCCAGTGAGATCGAGGGGCCCGCTACGTTGCCGGCTGTTCTGGCGGTGAGGGTGAAGATACCTGCGCCGATGACAACGGCGACGCCGAAGACCGTGAGGTCCTTCGCGGTCAGTTCCTTTTTGAGCTTGGTTTCAGGCTCGTCGGTGTCCGCGATCGATTGCTCGACGGATTTGGTGCGCCATATGCCGACTCCGGGCATGTATTGCTCCTTGATTGATTCCCGGCGACCTTGTGGGGGACGGGAGGTGGCTGACAGTTGTCGAATGTGATGTGGGTCTCATCGACTAGATGAGGGAACCATTGGTGAGCGCAGTGCGCAAGTCGCGGCCACTGAACTAAATAAAATGATCACTTCACTCGCCATCAACCCCCCGTACATATCTGTTTTGATCAGCTGGCTCCGTGCACACTACGGGAAGTGAATTCGATCACGCACATTTCGTACTAATGCGTCCGAATTGTCCGCAGCAGCAGCGCATTCCGGTCAGTCTCTCCGCGCGTCGTGTCGCGTCATTTCAGTACCTGTCGGTCGGTCTTGCTATCAATAAGCGATCAACCGCGACGCTCGCGGTACCCGACTTGAAGGAGATCGTGATGATCCAGGCCCATCTCGACGCGTTGCACGGGCTTCCGGCTTTCGACTTCCCAGCTGCGGGGGCGACTGATTCGGCACTGCCCGCTGCGGGTGCTGTGGCGTGGCGCATCTCGGTGGAACCGTATTCGGATGACTCGGAAGAGTTTTCCGAGGCCTGGGCACGGTTTGTCGAGAAGGTGGACCTGTCGGCGGTGCAGGCTCTGATCATCGGCCAGTGGGGTGAGTCGTACGAGGTCAACTCGTCGTCGATCGTGGAACTGGTTGTCGAGCAACGTCACCGGTTGACGTCGCTGCGGGCGCTATTTCTCGCGGACATCACACAGGAGCAGCAGGAGATTTCCTGGATTCAGCAATCCGACGTCACCCCTGTCCTCGGGGCGTTTCCGGAGTTGGTCGAGTTCGGCATTCGTGGTGGCACGGAATTGCAGTTCCCGGAAACAGGCCACGCCGCTTTGCGACGATTGACCATCGAGTCGGGTGGACTACCCGCCGCAGTTGTCCACGGAGTGTCGTCGAGTAACTTCCCGGCGCTCGAGTTTCTCGATCTGTGGCTCGGGACGGACAATTACGGCGGAGACGCGACCATCGAGGATCTGGCTGTCATTCTCGGCGGTACGAAATTGCCGTCGTTGCGGCACCTGGGCCTGCGTAACAGCGAGATTCAGGACGATATCGCCAAGGCGATTGTTACCGCCCCGATTCTCGGGCAGCTCACCACGGTGGATCTTTCGATGGGCACGCTCTCGGATGACGGCGCCCAAGCGCTTCTCGACACCAGTTCTTTCAAGGGTCTCGAGTTTCTCGACCTGCACTACCATTTTCTCAGTGATGCCGCGATCACGGAATTGACCCGGCATTGCGCCGAATTGGGAGTTCGGGTCGATCTGTCCGAGCAGACCGACGCGGATGAGTACGACGATGAGATCTGTCGATATGTTGCAGTCTCCGAGTAATCCCTCGTTGCCGCCATTCCATTCGCGGTTCGTGGTTATCGGGGTTACGGGCAATCGTCGAGTTTCCGGGTTTGTCGACGCGGTCACGGCAGCGGGATTGCCGACTCCGCGTGTTCTGGGTTGGCGTGAGATTATCGGTCGAGATTACGGTTTCGACGCTGGCGAGATCGTTCGAATCGATTCGCCCGGAGAAGATTCCGTGGTGGACCGATACCTTCGCGGTACGGACGAGTCGACACGGGTTGAGGGCACCGGCAAGTGGTATCGACGATTCACTACCGAGATTCGCGAGATTACCGATCGAGCAGATCGCGTCGGTGCTCGGGTTCTCGGTGATGCGAACGAGATTGCGGTGATGTTCGACAAACGGCGCTGCCATCGCCACCTCGACGCTGCCGGGGTACGGGTCCCCGCGGCGTTGGAGACTGCACCCCGAAGCTACGCCGAACTCGAGCAACTAGCAGCCGACGCGCACATGCCACGAGTGTTCGTCAAGCTTGCTCACGGCTCGTCGGCGTCGGGAGTGATTGCGCTGCAATGGGGTCCGCGCGGGCAGGTCCGGGCCGTCACGTCGGTGGAAGTGAGTGCTGATGGTGCGCTGCACAACTCACTTCGAGTGCGCACATATCGAACGAGGGCAGCCATCGCGTCAATTGTCGATCGGCTCGCGCCCGACGGACTTCATGTCGAAGCGTGGATACCCAAAGCATCGCTCGGCGGACGCACCGCCGACGTTCGTGTGGTGGTTGTCGGGGGTGTTGCCACCCATGCCGTAGTGCGGACCAGCGCTTCTCCGCTTACCAATCTGCATCTTGGCGGTACCCGCGGTGCACTCGTCGACGCGATGGCTGTTGCAGGCCGGAATTGGTCACAGCTTCTGGAATTGAGTGAGCGGGCAGCAGCGTGTTTTCCGGCGGCACCCCATGTCGGAATCGACGTCTTGCCCGGCGTCGGGTGGCGACGCTTCACGGTGGGAGAGGTCAATGCGTTCGGAGATCTCCTGCCGGGGCTTACCGGTCTGCCCGGAAGCCCCGCCGAGGGAATGACTACGTATCAAGCACAAGTAGATTCGCTACAGAAATCGGAAAACATGGAGTATGCCCGGTGAACAACCGTGACATGAACGACGTCGACATGAGCTACCCCGACATGAATGAGGTTGTAGGTCAGGACGACATCCTGTTGCTCACGTTGGACACGCTCCGCTACGACGTCGCCTGCGAACTGGCCGCGAGTGGGCGCATTCCGACTCTGGCGTCGTATCTGCCAGGGGGAGCGTGGGAGAAGCGGCACGCGCCGGGAAGTTTCACGTACGCGTCTCATCAGGCGATCTTTGCGGGTTTTCTTCCGACGCCCGCCAGCCAGGGTCCGCATCCCCGATTGTTCGCCGCTCGATTCGCCGGGAGTGAATCCACCGCCGACGGAACGTTTGTGTTCGAGGGCCCCAATGTGGTGGACGGCCTGCGGCAGGTCGGCTACCGCACTGTGTGTATCGGCGGGGTCGGGTTCTTCAACAAAGCCGCGCCCCTAGGTTCGGTGATGCCCTCGATGTTCGACGAGAGCTATTGGGAATCGCGCTTCGGTGTGACGTCTCCGGAATCCTTCGAAGCGCAAGTCGAGTGTGCCGAGACGGTGGTGGCCGGTCTCGAACCGGACCAGAAGCTTTTCCTGTTCGTCAATGCCGCTGCGCTGCATCAACCCAATTGGTTCCACCTTGCAGGTGCTAGCGCCGAGTCGGGAGACACCCTCCAGTCCCATGCTGCCGCACTCGAATACATCGACCGCCATATCGCACGACTGCTGCAGGCCATGAGTTCACGGCGGCGGTGCTTTGCCATCGTCTGTTCCGATCACGGCACAGCGTACGGCGACGACGGTTGGACCGGGCACCGGCTGGGTCACGACAGCGTGTGGACAGTTCCCTATGCACATTTCTTCGTGGAAGGGCCACAGCAATGAGTCTCGCAGTTACGGTACGTCCGTACCAAAATTACGTTTATGCGTATCCGCACAAGACGGCGTACCGGCCGCTACAGCCTCGCCCGTCGTTGCAGAAATTGTGGGCGTCAGAGCCGAAAGACGCACTGTCGCTGTACCTACATATTCCGTTCTGCGAGGTTCGCTGCGGATTCTGCAATTTGTTCACTCGTATCGGCGCGCCGGGTGAGATGACCACCGCATACCTCGACGCACTCGAGCGCCAAGCACGTGTTGTGTCGGACGCTGTCGGCGACGGAACTCACTACGACGCCGTGGCCTTCGGCGGCGGCACCCCGACCTTTCTCGATGCCTCTGAACTCGACAGATTGTGCGACATCGCGGAACTCCGCATGGGCGCGGATCTTTCGTCTGTTCCGTTCTCGGTGGAGGCGTCGCCGTCGACGGTAACCGCCGATCGGATGTCCGTGCTGGCATCCCGCGGAACTACTCGCCTGAGTCTGGGAGTGCAGAGCTTCATCGACTCCGAGGCGAGGGCGGCAGCGCGGCCGCAGAAGCGGGCCGATGTCGACGCCGCGCTCGGGCGGATCCGGGACGCTCGAATTCCCGTGCTCAACATCGATCTCATCTACGGCATCGACGGTCAGACCGAGCAGACCTGGCGGCAATCCCTCGACGCGGCGTTGGCGTGGGAACCGGAGGAGCTGTATCTGTATCCGCTCTACGTTCGAGCGCTCACGGGTTTGGGCAAGAAAACAGCGGTCACGGAATCCGATGCCGAGTGGGACGAGCGGCGTCTGCGCTTGTATCGGTTCGGCCGCGACTACCTAGAGCAGGCCGGGTATCGGCAGGTCTCGATGCGTATGTTCCAGCGCGAGGGCGCGGTCATCGACGGGGCGGCCGACTACGCGTGCCAGACCGACGGCATGATCGGATTGGGTTGCGGCGCACGCTCGTACACCGCTGACCTTCACTATTCGTTCGATTATGCGGTGGACATGCGGGAGATCCGCGGGATCATCGACACGTTCATCGCCCGGCCGGCCGGCGAGTTCGCCTACGCGGAAGTCGGTCGATTCATGACTCCCGATGAGACGCGTCGCAGGCATCTCGTGCAGTCGGTGCTTCAGGCCGAAGGGATGGATCTGTCCGACTATCTCGCGCGGTTCGGAACACTGCCTACCGACGACTTTCCGGAGGAATTGAAGGCCTTCGAAGCGGCCGGGTGGTTGGCGGGTGATCTACAGTCCGATCGACTGAAACTCTCGCCCGAAGGCCTGGCGCACTCCGACGCGATCGGCCCGGCGTTGTTCTCAGCGAGTGTCCACCGGGACATGGCAGAGTACGAGGCCAAATGAACTCCTCGTTGTCGATTCTCTACCGCGGTCCGTTGGCGAGTTGTAATTACGACTGCCCGTACTGCCCGTTCGCGAAACGCCGTGATCCGCCAGCCGATTTACGTTCGGACAGAGCATCATTGGAGCGGTTTGCAGCTTGGGTGGCCGAGCGGACGGATCTACGGTTGTCGGTGCTGTTCACACCGTGGGGTGAGGCACTGGTGCGGTCCTGGTATCGGCGCACTCTCGCGGAACTGAGTTGGTTGCCCCACGTCGAACGGGTCGCGATACAAACCAATCTCAGCGCTCGCACCACGTGGCTTGCCGACGCAGACCCGTCGACGCTGGCGCTGTGGTGCACATTTCATCCGGGACAGATCTCGCTCGAAAGATTTCTTGTGAAATGCCGGGAACTCGACGGAGGTGGCATCCGCTATTCGGTTGGAGTCGTCGGATTCCCGGAGCATCTCGATCTTGCCCGTGAGCTGCGCCAGAAACTGCCCGAGAATGTCTACCTGTGGGTGAATGCAGCCGAGGGGCGGGTGTATTCGGATGATGAAGCGCAGGTCTGGACCGAACTGGACCCGCTTTTTCCCTACAGCCGGAACCCGCATCCGAGCGTCGGAAAAGCTTGCAGAACCGGAGAATCCGTCATTTCCGTCGACGGTGACGGCACCATTCGGCGGTGCCACTTTGTTCCCGAGGTGATCGGTAATCTCTACGACGGCAGTCTCGAGCAAACACTGACCGCACGAGAATGTCCAAAAACGATGTGTGACTGTCACATCGGCTACGTGCATCTCGAATCGCTGCCGCTCTACGACGCTTTCGCCGGGGGAGTGCTCGAGCGCATACCGGCCACGCTGACGAGTGCGCGTGTGAGCAGGCAGTTACCCCTGCACGTAGTGCGGTGAAACAGAAGATCCCCGGCCGCGTTATCAACGCTGCCAGGGATCTTCGCTAGCTTCTGCTATCTACGGGACGTACCGAACCGCGCCCTTGTCAGCCGACGTTGCCAGCGCAGCGTAGGCGCGCAGGGCGGTGGTGACGGTGCGCTGACGGTCAACGGGGTGCCACGGACGCTCCGAGGCTTCCATCTTGGCGCGACGATCGGCGAGTACGTCGTCGTCGACCAGGATCTCGAGCGTGCGGGACGCGACGTCGATGCGAACCTGATCGCCGTTCTGCACCAGGCCGATAACTCCGCCGGCAGCAGCCTCGGGGGAGATGTGGCCGATGGACAGACCGGATGTGCCACCGGAGAAGCGGCCGTCGGTGATCAACGCGCATTCCTTGCCGAGGCCTGCGCCCTTGAGGAAAGCGGTGGGGTGCAGCATTTCCTGCATGCCCGGTCCGCCCTTTGGTCCTTCGTAACGCACGACCAGGACGTCGCCGGCCTTGATCTTCTTCTGCAGGATCACCGAGACGGCTTCTTCCTGCGACTCGACGACCAGAGCCGGGCCCTGGAACGAGAACAGTTCCTCGTCGATGCCGGCCGTCTTGAGGATTGCGCCGTCGACGGCGATGTTGCCGCGCAGGACGACCAGGCCGCCTTCCACGGTGTAGGCGTTCTCGACGTCGCGGATGCAGCCACCGGCAGCATCGGTGTCGAGGGCAGACCACCGGTTGTCCGTCGAGAACGGTTCGATGGTGCGCACGCCGCCGGGAGCAGCATGGAACAGTTCGATCGCTTCGTCTGTTGCCTTGCCGGAGCGGATGTCCCAATCGTCGAGCCACTGGTCGAAGCTCTTGGTGTGCACGGTCGAGACGTCGGTTTCGAGGAGTCCGCCGCGGCGAAGCTCACCGAGCAGCGCCGGGATTCCCCCGGCGCGGTGGACGTCTTCCATGTGGTAGTCCGAGTTGGGGGAGACCTTGGACAGGCACGGCACCTTGCGGCTGATCGCGTCGATGGTGTCGAGGTCGAAGTCGACCTCGCCTTCCTGTGCCGCTGCCAGTGTGTGCAGGACGGTGTTGGTGGAACCGCCCATGGCGACGTCGAGAGCCATCGCGTTGCGGAACGCTGCCGGGGTCGCGATGTTGCGCGGCAGAACCGACTCGTCGCCGTCGCGGTAGTACTTCAGGGCAGCCTCGACCACGGTGGTGCCCGCGCGAGAGAAGAGTGCGTGACGAGCCTTGTGGGTTGCCAGCGTGGAGCCGTTGCCCGGCAAGGCGAGACCGAGGGCCTCGGTGAGGCAGTTCATGGAGTTGGCCGTGAACATGCCCGAGCAGGATCCACATGTCGGGCACGCACTGCGCTCGACCTCGTCGAGGCCTTCTTCCGACACGGCGTCGTTGGCGGAGGCGGAAATTGCGGTGATGAGGTCGGTGGGGGCCTGGGCCACGCCGCCGACAACCACTGCCTTACCGGCCTCCATCGGTCCGCCGGACACGAAGACCGTCGGGATGTTCAGACGCATCGCGGCGTTGAGCATGCCGGGAGTGATCTTGTCGCAGTTGGAGATACACACCAATGCGTCGGCCGTGTGGGCGTTTGCCATGTACTCGACCGAGTCGGCGATGATCTCGCGGCTCGGGAGTGAGTAGAGCATTCCGCCGTGGCCCATGGCGATACCGTCGTCGACGGCGATGGTGTGGAACTCACGAGCGACGCCGCCGGCCTCACGAATGGCCTCGGCAACGATCTCGCCCACGTTCTTGAGATGCACGTGGCCGGGTACGAACTGGGTGTACGAGTTCGCTACGGCGACGATCGGCTTACCGAAGTCGGAATCCGTCATTCCTGTGGCGCGCCACAGGGAACGGGCTCCGGCAGCATTACGTCCGACGGTGGTGGTGCGTGACCTCAACGGGGGCATGGGCGTGTTCCTTATGTGATCGTTGCTGATCTACTTCTGCTGCGCGAACAACAGGGCTGTGTGCTTACGCGGCGAAAAGAATTGAAGCGAGGGCGATTCAACGCTACTCGCGTGCTACTTCTGTTCTGATTCGGGCTGGTCGTTCGACGGCTCGGATTCGGATTCGGGCTCAGGGGCGCTGCCGCTTGCGGACTGTTCGGCCCGTTCCGCTTCTTCGGCGTCGAAGGCGTCTGCCGCTGCCGCGTAGGGATCGGTGATGCGACCACCGCTGGCGATCGCAATTTCGGGGAGCCGGACAAAGCTGACGGCTGGCAGTGTCACCTCTGTTCCGTCGGTCAGTTCGGCGCGGGCCCAGCTGCGCTTCGGGAAACGGAAGCCCTTGACCTCGTCCCAGCTCAGCGTGCGGCTGGAGAACATCGAACGAACCTCGAGGCCGTCGGGGCTGACGGTGGTGCGGACCCGGGCGACGAAGTAGACGGCGATGATCGGCAGGATCAGCAACCAGCTGAATGCTGCGGGCCAGCCGAAGATCGGGAAGCTGACCGCGAAGAGCAGGAAGGCGCACGCCATGTAGGCGAGCTGCGAAATGCGGATGACGTGCCGAAGTGGTTTCGGCGTGTGGGATGATTGAACCGGTGGCACGGGCTGCTGCGAAGTTGACACCTCTACATCTTCGCATTGCAGCCGATGTATCTCAGATTCTGGGACGGTTGACTCACCAAGTTTGCCGTTCGCGACTAGCGCCTCTACTGTCGAGTGCGTGAAACAGAATGAGTTGCTCGTAATCGACCGGCGCGTCGTCGCCTGAGTCGATAATTTTCAACTCACCAGATAACGACGCGCCACCCTCGCTCAGCAGATGCTGACGGGGGTTTTTTGTTGCCCGGAGCCAAATCAGAGGATTTCCCAGTGAGCGCACCAACAGCACGGCCTCAACCCACGCCGCGCAAGTCAGGGACACCGAGCCCGACTACCGCGGCTGCCGCATCGCAGACGGCTACCCGTCGCCAGCTCCCCCCGGAGCGGGTAACGGGCGCGCAGTCTGTCGTTCGCGCCCTCGAAGAGCTCGAGGTCGACACGGTATTCGGCATCCCCGGCGGTGCCGTGCTGCCTGTGTACGACCCGCTCTTCGATTCGGTCAAGGTCCGTCACGTACTTGTGCGCCACGAGCAGGGTGCAGGCCATGCCGCCACCGGTTACGCGCAGGCCACCGGCAAGGTCGGCGTCTGCATGGCCACTTCGGGTCCCGGTGCAACCAACCTGGTCACGCCGCTGGCCGATGCTCAGATGGACTCCGTTCCGATCGTGGCCATCACCGGACAGGTCGCGCGTTCGCTGATCGGTACCGACGGCTTCCAGGAAGCCGACATCTCCGGTATCACCATGCCGATCACGAAGCACAACTTCCTGATCACCGACGGTATCGACATCCCGCGCATCATGGCCGAGGCTTTCTACCTCGCATCGAGCGGTCGCCCCGGCGCGGTCCTGGTCGATATCCCCAAGGACATCCTCCAGGCTCAGACCACGTTCTCGTGGCCGCCGGAGATGCGCCTGCCCGGATACCGTCCGGTCACCAAGCCGCACGGCAAGCAGGTCCGCGAAGCTGCGCGCCTGATCGCCGACGCCAAGTCTCCAGTCCTCTACGTCGGTGGCGGCGTCATCAAGTCCGAATCCTCTGCCGAGCTGCTCGAACTCGCCGAGCTGACGGGCATTCCCGTGGTCACCACGCTGATGGCCCGCGGCGCGTTCCCGGACAGCCACGATCTCAACTGCGGCATGCCCGGAATGCACGGCACTGTTGCCGCAGTGGCAGCACTGCAGCGTAGCGACCTGCTGATCACACTCGGCGCCCGCTTCGACGACCGCGTTACCGGTCAGCTGAATTCCTTTGCTCCCGATGCCAAGGTCATCCACGCCGACATCGACCCGGCCGAGATCGGCAAGAACCGTTACGCCGACGTCCCGATCGTGGGCGACTGCAAAGAGGTCATCACCGAACTCATCGAGGCCATCCGTGCCGACATGGCCACGGGCACCACGTTCGAACTCACCGAATGGTGGGCGTACCTGAACGACATCCGTCGTACATACCCGCTGAGCTACGACCGTCCCACCGACGGTCAGCTGAGCCCCGAGTTCGTCATCTCGACCGTCGGCAAGCTCGCCGGACCGGACGCCATCTACTGCGCCGGCGTCGGCCAGCACCAGATGTGGGCAGCCCAGTTCGTCAGCTACGAGAAGCCGCGCACGTGGCTCAACTCGGGTGGACTCGGCACCATGGGCTACGCGGTTCCCGCTGCCATGGGCGCAAAGATGGGCATGCCGGACACCGAGGTGTGGGCCATCGACGGTGACGGCTGCTTCCAGATGACCAATCAGGAACTGGCCACCTGCGCGCTCGAGGGTATCCCGATCAAGGTCGCCCTCATCAACAACGGCAACCTCGGCATGGTTCGTCAGTGGCAGACACTCTTCTACGAAGAGCGCTACTCCAACACCAACCTGGGAACGCACGGCGCCATCCGCATCCCGGACTTCGTCAAGCTCGCAGAAGCCTTGGGCTGCCACGGAATTCGTGTCGAGCGCGAAGAGGACGTCGAAGCTGCGATCCGTGAGGCGCAGTCCATCAACGACAAGCCTGTCGTGATCGACTTCATCGTCACCGCCGACGCACAGGTGTGGCCGATGGTCGCCGCTGGAACCAGCAATGACGAGATCATGGCGGCCCGGGGTATCCGGCCGCTGTTCGACGACGACGAGGCAGTAGCCGAGCCCGCCGTCATCCATGAAGCCATGTCGCGCGAGCAAGCCGGACCCGCCGCGGGCACAGGGGAGGACCAGCAGTGAGCACCACCCACACCCTCAGCGTTCTCGTCGAGGACAAGCCAGGCGTGCTCGCTCGCGTCTCCGCCCTGTTCTCCCGCCGTGGATTCAACATCGAATCCCTCGCGGTGGGCGGCACCGAGATCCCCGAGATCTCTCGAATGACCATCGTCGTCACGGTCGACGAGTTCCCCCTCGAGCAGGTGACGAAGCAGCTCAACAAGCTGATCAACGTCATCAAGATCGTCGAGCAAGACGGTGATGCTTCCGTCGCTCGCGAGCTTGTGCTCATCAAGGTGCGCGCAGATGCAAGCGTGCGCACCCAGGTCATCGAAACGGTGAACCTGTTCCGCGCCAAGGTAATCGACGTCTCCCCGGAGTCCGTCACCATCGAGGCGACCGGTACCCGGTCCAAGCTGGATGCACTGCTGCGGATGCTTGATCCGTACGGTATCCGGGAGATCGTTCAGTCCGGGGTCGTGGCAGTCGGTCGAGGGCCGAAGTCGATCACGGCCACCCGCTAGTACTTTAGACACGTAATAATCCAAGGAGAGGTTGAGAACTGTGGCAGTCGAGATGTTCTACGACGACGATGCCGATCTGTCGATCATTCAGGGCCGCAAGGTTGCTGTGATCGGCTACGGAAGCCAGGGCCACGCCCATTCGCTGAGCCTGCGCGACTCGGGTGTCGAGGTCCGCATCGGCCTCAAGGAGGGCTCCAAGTCCCGCGACAAGGCTGAAGAAGCAGGCCTGACGGTCGGCACGCCGGCAGAGGTTTCCGAGTGGGCCGACGTCATCATGGTGCTCGCACCGGACACCGCCCAGGCAAGCATTTTCACCAATGACATCGAGCCCAACCTCAAGGACGGCGACGCGCTGTTCTTCGGTCACGGCCTGAACATTCACTTCGACCTGATCAAGGCTCCGGAGTTCGTCACCGTCGGCATGGTTGCGCCCAAGGGCCCCGGCCACCTGGTGCGTCGTCAGTTCGTCGACGGCAAGGGTGTTCCCGCGCTCATCGCAATCGACCAGGACCCCAAGGGTGAAGGCCAGGCTCTCGCTCTGTCCTACGCCAAGGGCATCGGTGGAACGCGCGCAGGCGTCATCAAGACCACGTTCAAGGAAGAGACCGAGACGGACCTCTTCGGCGAGCAGGCTGTGCTCTGCGGTGGCACCGAGGAACTGGTCAAGACCGGTTTCGAGGTCATGGTCGAGGCCGGCTACGCACCCGAGATGGCGTACTTCGAGGTTCTGCACGAGCTCAAGCTCATCGTCGACCTCATGTACGAAGGCGGCATCGCCCGCATGAACTACTCGGTGTCCGACACCGCTGAGTTCGGTGGCTACCTGTCCGGCCCGCGCGTCATCGATGCAGGCACCAAGGAGCGCATGAAGGCGATCCTGGCCGACATCCAGTCCGGCGAGTTCACCCGTCGTCTGGTTGCCAACGTCGAGAACGGCAACACCGAACTCGAAGGCCTGCGCAAGGCTAACGCCGAGCACCCCATCGAGGTCACCGGCAAGAAGCTGCGCGACCTGATGAGCTGGGTCGATCGTCCGATCACCGAAACGGCGTAATCAAGCTGTTTCAGCTTGTCTTCACTCCGGCCTGATGCCTGCTTCGGTCCAATTATCTTGGACCGGAGTGGCATTGGGCCGGAGGTCTTTGCCGGGCCAACTGAAGCCCGCCGTAATTCTCATTGAGAATTCGCCCGCAAAAGTGTCCACTATGTGGTATTGCCTACCGAGTTGTGGACGCCGAGACGGCGCGCACTAAACTACTGGGGGTTAAACCACCCCCACACCCACCTAATCAGGGAGTTTGCACGTGAGCCAGCCTGGCCGCCCCGTTGTTCTGATCGCAGACAAGCTCGCGCCGTCCACAGTCGAGGCACTCGGCGACGGTGTGGAGGTGCGGTGGGTCGACGGACCCGACCGCGCTGCCCTGCTCGCAGCTGTGCCCGATGCCGACGCGATTCTTGTTCGCTCCGCCACCACCGTCGACGCCGAGGTTCTGGCCGCAGGCACCAAGCTGAAGATCATCGGCCGCGCCGGTGTCGGCCTGGACAATGTCGAGATCCCCGCAGCCACCGAGCGCGGCGTGATGGTCGTCAATGCACCGACCTCCAACATCCACTCGGCAGCCGAGCACGCAGTTGCTCTGCTCATGTCGACGGCTCGCCAGATCCCCGCCGCAGACAAGACCCTGCGCGAAAGCACCTGGAAGCGCAGCAAGTTCAACGGCGTCGAGATCCTCGGCAAGACCGTCGGCGTTGTCGGCCTCGGCCGCATCGGCCAGCTGTTCGCACAGCGTCTCGCCGCGTTCGAAACCACCATCATCGCGTACGACCCCTACTTGCCCGCAGCTCGCGCAGCGCAGCTCGGCATCGAACTGGTCACCATCGACGAGCTCGTCGAGCGTGCGGACTTCATCTCCGTTCACCTCCCCAAGACCAAGGAAACGGCCGGCCTGATCAACGCCGAGCGTCTCTCCCGCGCCAAGGACGGCGTCATCATCGTCAACGCCGCTCGCGGTGGACTGATCGACGAAGATGCGCTGTACGACGCTCTGGTCTCCGGCAAGGTTCGCGGCGCCGGTCTCGATGTGTTCAACACCGAGCCTTGCACCGACTCCAAGCTCTTCGGCCTCGAGAACGTCGTCGTCACCCCGCACCTCGGTGCTTCGACGTCCGAAGCTCAGGACCGTGCAGGCATTGACGTCGCCAAGAGCGTTCTCCTGGCTCTGGCCGGCGACTTCGTCCCCGAGGCAGTCAACGTCTCCGGTGGCCCGGTCGGCGAAGAAGTTGCTCCGTGGCTCGAGCTCGTCCGCAAGCTCGGTCTCCTTGCTGCGACGCTGTCTCCCGAAGCTGTTCAGACGGTCCAGGTTGTCGCCTCCGGCGAGCTGTCCGCTGAAACCGTCGACATCCTCGGCCTCGCTGCTCTGCGCGGCGTGTTCTCCGCAA
The DNA here is from genome assembly GCF_003023755.1 of Rhodococcus sp. AD45-ID. Taxonomy (NCBI): domain Bacteria; kingdom Bacillati; phylum Actinomycetota; class Actinomycetes; order Mycobacteriales; family Nocardiaceae; genus Rhodococcus; species Rhodococcus sp. AD45-ID. The sequence continues at coordinate 564,811 of NZ_PYHL01000002.1, forward strand.
GCAGCGACGAGGCTGTCACGTTCGTCAACGCTCCGGCACTCGCCGAGCAGCGCGGCGTCACCGTGTCCGTCGAAAAGCACTCCGAGGCACTCGCTCACCGCAGCGCAGTCGAGGTTCGTGCAGTTGCCGCCGACGGCACCGTCACCTCCGTCACGGGCGCACTCACCGGCCTGCAGCAGGTCGAGAAGATCGTCAGCATCAACGGCCGCAGCTTCGACCTGCGCGCCGAGGGTCACAACATCGTTGTCCACTACGGCGATCGCCCGGGTGTTCTCGGTGTGCTCGGTACCGTCCTCGGTAACTCCGGCATCGACATCCTCGCCGCAGCACTGAGCCAGGACGCCGAAGGCGAAGGCGCAACGGCGATCCTGCGCGTCGACAAGGTTGTCTCCGACGCCGATGTCGAGGCAATCGTCTCGCAGCTCGACGCCCGCGTTGCCCAGGTCGACCTTTCCTGATTGTTTTCACTGTGCGCCTTTGTCAACCCTTGCGGTTGATGAAGGCGCACAGTTCTACCGAATGAGGATTCAATGAAGCTTGCGGTCATTCCCGGTGACGGAATCGGTGTCGAGGTCACAGCTGAAGCACTCAAGGTGCTCGGCAAGTTGGTCCCCGATCTGGAAACCACCGAATACGATCTCGGTGCCCGTCGCTACAACGCCACCGGTGAACTGCTGCCTGCAGACGAGCTGGACCAGATCCGTCAGCACGACGCAATCCTGTTGGGCGCCATCGGCGATCCGCGGATCGTTGCGCCGGGCATCCTCGAGCGCGGTTTGCTGCTGAACATGCGTTTCCAGCTCGATCATCACGTCAACCTCCGTCCGGCGCAGCTGTACCCGGGTGCCACGTCGCCGCTCGCGGCGCAGCCCGAGATCGACTTCGTCGTGGTTCGTGAAGGCACCGAGGGCCCGTACACCGGTAACGGCGGCGCCATCCGCGTCGGCACCGATCACGAGATCGCGACCGAGGTGTCGATCAACACCTGGTTCGGCGCCGAGCGTGTTGTTCGTTACGCATTTGCGTTGGCGCAGACGCGTTCCAAGCACCTCACGCTGATCCACAAGACCAACGTGCTTTCCAACGCGGGAGCGATCTGGACGCGTGCGATCGAGACCGTCGGAGCGGAGTTCCCGGACGTCGAGACGGCGTACTGCCACATCGACGCTGCCACCATCTACATGGTGACCGACCCGTCGCGCTTCGACGTCATCGTGACGGACAACCTGTTCGGTGACATCATCACCGACCTGGCCGGCGCGGTGACCGGCGGAATCGGTTTGGCCGCAAGCGGAAACATCGATGCGTCCGGTACCAACCCGTCGATGTTCGAGCCCGTTCACGGCAGTGCCCCGGACATCGCCGGCAAGGGAATCGCAGATCCCACCGCCGCGATCCTCTCTGCCGCACTGCTTCTTCGCCATCTCGGACGCGAGGACGACGCCGCTCGCGTCGAGGCTGTGGTCGCTGCTGACCTGGCTACCCGCGGCGACGGCCCGATCTCCACCACCGAGATCGGCGACCGCATTACTGCAGCACTGTAAGCACCGCCGCTCTGTAAGATTCGTCTCACGGCTCTGACGCGCGTAAGCCTTACGGCTTGCGCGCGTCAGTCGTTTCCGGCATCCCGATAGACTTGCCAACATGCGTCTTGGTCGAATTGCCAGTCCCGATGGTGTTGCGTTTGTCAGTATCGAAGGTGAAGAGGATGCCCTCGTCGCCAAGGAAATTGCCGAGCACCCGTTCGGGAACCCCACCTTTACCGGCCGTAGTTGGCCACTAGCCGATGTGCGCCTGTTGGCGCCGATCCTTGCCAGCAAGGTGATCTGCATCGGCAAGAACTATGCGGATCATGTTGCCGAGATGGGCGGCGAGGCGCCGGCAGATCCGGTGATCTTCCTCAAGCCCAACACATCCATCGTCGGCCCCGGTGCGCCGATCGTGTTGCCGCCCAGTTCAACCGAAGTGCATTTCGAGGGTGAACTCGCGATCGTCATCGGGCAGCCGTGCAAGGACGTTCCGGCCGCAAAGGCCCTGAGTGTTGTTCTCGGATACACCGTTGCCAATGACGTGTCTGCGCGCGATCACCAGCGCCACGACGGTCAGTGGACCCGAGCAAAGGGTCATGACACGTTCTGCCCGCTCGGTCCGTGGATCGAAACGGCTTTGGATCCGTCGGACGTCGACATCAAGACCGAGGTCAACGGCGCAGTCAAGCAGGACAGCAGCACTGCTTTCCTTCTGCACGACATTCCGAAGATCATCGAGTGGATTTCGGCTGTCATGACTCTGCTCCCGGGCGACGTCATCCTCACGGGCACCCCGGCCGGGGTCGGACCGATCGTTGACGGCGATTCCGTCTCGGTCACGGTGTCCGGGATCGGCACGCTCACCAACCCGGTGATCGCAAAACGCTGACCATCACGTTCGATCAGGGGCCTCATCCGTACGGGTGAGGCCCCTTTTCGATTTCTTGTCGGTTTGATAACTGTCTGTCCCGCCTTGCAGACGAGTGAAATAGTTATGAGGTAGTTATCATCACAATTGCGTCCAATCAGCGTTACGGACGCGCAATGAGAAGTTCCTGAATGCGTATTTTTACCTGCATGTTTATCGCCAGAATAGGAACAAATACGACTAAAAGGGCAAATCGTATAGATGATAACCCTGGGTTTGCCAATGTAACGTTCATCCGTATTCTGGTCGATAACTGGTGTGATGCCAGTGGGGTATTAATGAGATTTCGGAAAATGGAGGCTGTGGCACATGGGCGCCTTTACTGCGTACCGGCGCACTCGGTCGATCGGGCCGAGTGAGTCCGCAGCACCGAAGTGGCGCGACAAGAAGCGATATCTGTGGCCGCTAGGTCTACTGGTACCGCTCAGTCCGTTCGCGGCATGGTTCCTGGTAGAGAAGCTGACGCTGGGTCTGTTCTGGGCTGTCGGGGCCTGGTTGATCGTGATTGTGATTCCGCTTGTCGATCTGCTTGCCGGTGAGGACGGGAACAGTCCGCCGGACGAGAAGATTCCGGAGTTGCAGGCCGATCGTTACTACCGCTGGTGCACGTACCTGTTTCTGCCGTTGCAATACATCGGCCTCGTGTTTGCGTGCTGGTGCTGGGTGAATTCGCCGATGGCGTCGGGGGAGAAGTTCGCGCTCGCGATGACCGTCGGAGTCGTTGCCGGCGTTGGTATCAACGCGGCGCACGAAATGGGCCACAAGAGTGAGAAGCTCGAAAAGTGGTTGGCCAAAATCGCACTGGCGCAGTCTTTCTACGGCCACTTTTTTGTCGAACACAATCACGGTCACCACGTGCGGGTGGCAACACCCGAAGATCCCGCAAGTTCGCGGTACCGCGAGAATTTCTGGTTCTTCTTGCCGCGGAGCGTTATCGGGGGGCTGCGCTCCGGGTGGCAGATCGAGCGCGCTCGCCTCGAACGTGCGGGAGTGAGCACCTGGAGTTACAAGAACAACATCCTCAATGGATGGGCGATGAGTGTGGTGTTGTTCGGCTCGCTCATCGCGGTATTCGGCTGGGAGATCGCGCCGTGGCTCGTTGTGCAGGCCATTGCCGGATTCACCTTCCTGGAAACAGCGAACTACCTCGAGCATTACGGGTTGCTCCGTGCCAAGCGTGACGACGGTACCTACGTTCGCTGCTCACCGGAGGACAGTTGGAACAGCGACCATGTCGTGAGCAATTTGTTCCTCTATCAATTGCAGCGTCACAGTGATCATCACGCCAATCCGCGTTTGCGCTACCAGAGCCTTCGCAGCGCCGCCGACGCACCGCAGTTGCCGGCGGGATACGCGGTCATGATCGTCTGTGCGTGGGTCCCGCCGTTGTGGCGCTCGATCATGGACAAGCGACTTCTTGCGTATTACGACGGCGACATGAGCCGGATAAACGTGCTCCCCGGGCGCTGACGGTTGGCGCGCTCACCACTTTCAGGGAAAACGAAGAGTCGGCGGGACTAATCTGTAGTACGACCATCCATCATCGCCGAGCCAAGTGAGCCATGACCAACAGCGAAGTACGCGTCCGTTTCTGTCCGTCACCCACCGGAACCCCGCACGTGGGTTTGGTGCGCACCGCCCTTTTCAACTGGGCGTTCGCACGACATCACGGTGGAACCTTCGTGTTCCGCATCGAAGACACCGATGCTCAACGGGACAGCGAAGAGTCTTATCAGGCGATCCTCGACGCCCTGCGCTGGCTGGGTCTGACATGGGATGAGGGCCCCGAGGTCGGTGGGCCGCATGCGCCGTACCGCCAGTCCGAGCGTCGTGATCTGCATCTCGACGTCGTCGCAAAGTTGCTTGCGGCGGGCGAGGCTTACGAGTCGTACTCGACCAACGAAGAGGTGGAAGCGCGGCACAAGGCAGCCGGACGCGATCCGAAGCTCGGCTACGACAATTTCGATCGGGATCTCACCGACGAGCAGCGCGCGGCGTACATCGCAGACGGACGTAAGCCGGTAGTTCGCCTTCGGATGCCTGATCACGACCTGACGTGGAACGACCTCGTTCGCGGCGAGACCACGTTCAAGGCCGGAACGGTGCCGGACTTCGCGTTGACGCGCGGCAACGGCATTCCTCTCTACACGTTGGTCAATCCCGTCGACGATGCGTTGATGAAGATCACGCACGTTCTGCGCGGTGAGGACCTCCTCTCGTCCACTCCGAGGCAGTTGGCTCTGTACGAGGCGATGATCCGGATCGGTGTTGCGGATTTCACGCCGTCCTTCGGTCACCTTCCCTTCGTGATGGGTCAGGGCAACAAGAAGCTCTCCAAGCGTGACCCCGAGTCCAACCTGTTCATTCACCGTGACCGCGGGTTCATCCCCGAGGGGCTGTTGAACTACTTGGCTCTGCTCGGATGGAGTATCGCGGACGACCACGACGTGTTCTCGCTCGACGAGATGGTTGCGGCGTTCGACATCTCCAAGGTCAATTCCAATCCGGCACGGTTCGACCAGAAGAAGGCCGACGCGATCAACGCCGAGCACATTCGCTTGCTCGAGCCGGCCGACTTCGCGGCCCGACTGAAGTCGTTCCTGGTCGAGCACGGCCACATCAGTGCCGACGTGGACGAAGCGACGTTCACTGTTGCGGCGGACCTCGTGCAGACCCGCATCGTCGTTCTGTCCGACGCGTGGGATCTGCTGAAGTTCCTGTTCGTCGACGAGGCGTCGTTTGCTCTCGATCCTGCTGCTGCGGCCAAGAACCTGAAGGAAGATGCGGGTCCGGTACTGGACGCGTCTCTTGCTGCACTCGACGCTGTCTCGGAGTGGACGGCGGCAAGTATCGAGGAAGCCCTCAAGAAGGCGCTCATCGAGGATCTGGAGCTCAAGCCGCGTAAGGCCTTCGCTCCGGTCCGGGTGGCGATTACGGGCTCTCACATCAGCCCTCCGCTGTACGAGTCGATGGAATTGCTCGGTCGCGACGTCTCTCTTGCCCGGTTGCGTGCCGGTAGGGCAGCAGTAAGCGCCTAAATAGGATTGTCTCCGGCCGGAAATGAAGTAAAAACGTCCCGTGACCATACGATTTGGTATTTGGGGCGGGGGTACTGGTAATCTTCTTTTCGGCCGGAGACGAGCCGCCAAGCATTACAGCGAAGCGGAGCGAGCAAGGCCAAGCAAGACCTTTGGGGTATGGTGTAATTGGCAACACAGCGGTTTCTGGTACCGCCATTCTAGGTTCGAGTCCTGGTACCCCAGCGAAAATCCGGTCGATTTTGCAGCCGGACTCAGACAAGCTAAGCTTGCTGAGCTTCCAGAGAACAGCCCGAAAGGGAAGTTCTTGAAGTGCGAAAAAATAGAACATGCTTAAAGCGTGTCCTGGCCCCGTCGTCTAGCGGCCTAGGACGCCGCCCTCTCAAGGCGGTAGCGCGGGTTCGAATCCCGTCGGGGCTACAAAAGAAAGACCCTTCGATCATCTGATCGGAGGGTCTTTCTTGTTATGCGCTCAATCAGTGAACAGTGGCGCCACAAAACAATCACCCCAGTCGAAATCGACTGGGGTGATTGTCATCTCATCTTCGGGATGGCCGCGTGCCTATCCGCTCTTGCGACGGAATTCGCGTTTGTGATCAGCGGAACCATGCGTGCTGTGGACCTTCGACTGACCGTCGCGATGATCGGCTGCAGTGGCGTTGCTGTGGTTCTTGCGCTCGAGTGCTTCGCGGAACTTGCGCTTGTTGGCCTCCGCCGGTGTTTCCGATTCAGACGTCGTTTCGGATTCCGGATTGGTACTGTCCTGCTCGCTCATCTGTGTGCTCCTTGGATTTTGGGCCTGTGGTCAAGCTACGCCTTCAGGAGCGGGAGCTGTAGACCCGGACAACGGCATCGCCGGCATTCCGAGTTTGCGGTGGTCCCAGGACCGTGTGCGCTCGGGGATGAAGCGTACCGCGACGCGTTTGTGGAGCATGGCGTCGACTGCTGGTCGTAGATCGTCGGAGTAAGGCCCGGTGTACCGCTCCCAGACGCTGATGCCGACCGCGAACAAGGCGTCGGGGTCGTCGACTATTTCTCCGACGCCCTCCATCGAGACGCCGCGGAGAGTGTCGTACGTGAGACCGTCCTCGATCAAGACCGACATCCGCCGGTCGCGTCGTAGGTTAACGGCTTTCTGGGATTTGGCCTTGGTCTCGAACCAGATCTCGCCGTCCACGATCGCAAACCACATCGCGATGAGGTGCGGCATGCCGTCGCCGCTCAGCGTGGCCATCGTTGCAGTACGGCTCTTTTCGACGAAGTCCGAGATTTCGGACTCCGTCATCGTGATCTGGCTGCGTTGTTTTCCGGTCATGACGGCAGTGATCTCCTCGGGCTGCGGGTACTCCTGAAGTTCTTACTGTGGCACGGATTACATGATTACGTGTCCGATTACAGGCGCTTGTGCAGCGCTTCTGCCGCCGCGAGAAGGTCGGCTGCCCACCGTGCGCCCGGGCGCCTACCCATCCGGTCGATCGGTCCGGATACCGAAATCGCCGCCACGACAGTGCCGGAGCTGTCCCGTACCGGCGCCGCCACACTGGCAACTCCTGGTTCGCGCTCGGCCGCACTCTGTGCCCAGCCCCGCCGGCGAACTTCGAGAAGTACGCGCTCTCCGAAGGTCGCGTCGGCCAGAACCGCGCGCTGAGTCTGCGGATCTGCCCATGCGAGAAGGACCTTGGCACCCGAGCCGGCATTCATCGGCAGGCGCGCGCCGACCAGGACGGTGTCACGCAAGCCGGTCGGCGGTTCCATCGATGCGACGCAGACGCGTGCCGTACCTTCGCGTCGGTACAGCTGCACGCTCTCGCCGGTGATCTCACGCAAGCGGGGGAGGATGAGCCCCGCCGCGGCGATCAGAGGATCATTGGCAGTGGCAGCCAATTCGGCGAGGCCGGGGCCGGGGCACCACAGGCCGTCGGAGTCGCGGGCGAGAAGTCGATGGACCTCGAGGCCGACGGCAAGGCGGTGTGCGGTGGCCCTTGGCAGGCCTGTGCGCGCACAGAGTTCGGAGAGGCTGCACGGTTCCTCGGCTACTGCATGGAGCACGCCCATTGCTTTGTCCAGCACGCCGATGCCGCTATGCTGTCTCATAGGTCGATACCAAGTTCTCGCATAGTGGGATAGTAGCGCATGATCTTCGACAGGTCAGCAGCATCCACTTTCGAGAATTTGATGCGCAGCATGAGAACTGTTGGGCTGTCGGACTTACATTTCACGCGCGGCGGGCCAGCCCGTAGTTCGCCGACGCGAGGCTACGTACAGAGGTGGAAGACATGGCACAGAAAGCACGCACTCTCGCCGAGAAGGTGTGGGACGACCACGTTGTAGTGAAAGGCGAGGGACAGAATCCCGACCTTATCTACATCGATCTCCACCTCGTCCACGAAGTGACAAGCCCGCAGGCATTCGACGGATTGCGGTTGGCCGGACGGAAGTTGCGCCGTCCCGATCTGACGATCGCCACCGAGGATCACAACGTCCCGACGATCGACATCGACAAGCCGATCGCCGATCCTGTCTCCAAGACACAGGTCGACACTCTGCGCCGAAATTGTGAAGAGTTCGGAGTTCGCTTGCACCGCATGGGCGATCTGGATCAGGGCATTGTGCATGTGGTCGGCCCACAGCTCGGACTGACTCAGCCGGGAACCACCGTCGTGTGCGGCGATTCGCACACCTCGACCCACGGCGCTTTCGGCGCTCTCGCAATGGGAATCGGCACCAGCGAGGTCGAGCATGTGATGGCAACGCAGACATTGTCGTTGCGCCCCTTCAAGACGATGGCGATCACCGTCGACGGTGAATTGCCGCCTGGCGTCACGAGTAAGGACCTGATTCTTGCTGTCATCGCCAAGATCGGCACCGGCGGTGGCCAAGGATATGTCCTCGAGTACCGCGGCGAGGCGATCCGGAAACTGTCGATGGAAGCGCGTATGACCATCTGCAACATGTCGATCGAGGCCGGTGCACGTGCCGGCATGATCGCCCCGGACGAGATCACGTACGAGTTCATCAAGGGACGTCCGCACGCGCCGACCGGCGCGGACTGGGATGCAGCAGTGGCTGCTTGGGAACTGCTGAAGACCGACGACGGAGCGGAATTCGACAACGAAGTCCACATCGACGCCAGTGCTCTGACGCCTTTTGTCACGTGGGGAACCAACCCGGGACAGGGTGCGCCGCTCGGTGACCGTGTTCCGAATCCGGAAGAAATCGTCGAAGAGAACGAACGTCAGGCAGCCGAGAAGGCGCTCACCTACATGGGACTCGACGCCGGAATGCCGCTGCGTGAGGTCTCGGTCGACACCGTCTTCGTCGGTTCCTGCACCAACGGTCGAATCGAAGATCTGCGTGAGGTCGCCGGCGTTCTCGAGGGTCGCCATGTCGCAGAAGGTGTTCGGATGCTGATCGTTCCCGGTTCGATGCGGGTGCGCGCGCAGGCCGAAAGTGAAGGCCTTGGCGACATCTTTGTTGCCGCAGGAGCAGAGTGGCGCCAGGCCGGCTGCTCGATGTGCCTGGGTATGAACCCGGATCAGTTGGCGCCGGGCGAGCGTTCGGCTTCGACGTCGAACCGGAATTTCGAAGGCCGTCAAGGCAAAGGCGGGCGGACACATCTGGTTTCTCCGCTCGTCGCTGCCGCCACCGCCGTCCGTGGAACGTTGTCGGCACCGTCCGATCTGGTCTGACGTACCTAACACTCGAGGAGAATTTTGATGGAATCCTTTAGCACGCACAAGGGAATCGGCGTACCGCTGCGGCGCTCGAACGTCGACACCGACCAGATCATTCCGGCTGTTTATCTGAAACGCGTGACGCGCACCGGGTTCGAGGACGGATTGTTCGCCGGCTGGCGCACCGATCCGAACTTCATCCTCAATCACGCGCCGTACGACAAGGGCAGTGTCCTGGTTGCCGGTCCGGATTTCGGAACAGGTTCGTCGCGAGAGCATGCCGTTTGGGCGCTATCCGACTTCGGTTTTCGCGTTGTGATCGCGTCGCGCTTCGCAGATATCTTCCGCGGCAACGCCGGAAAAGCGGGCCTGCTGGCCGCGCAGGTGGAGCAGAGCGACGTCGAACTGCTGTGGAAATTGCTCGAAGAACAGCCCGGACTGGAATTGACCGTCGACCTCGAGAACCGGACAGTGAGTGCCGGAACAACGGTGGTGCCCTTCAGTATTGACGACTACACAAGGTGGCGTCTGCTCGAGGGTCTCGACGACATCGGACTGACATTGCGCCAGGTAGAGGCGATTTCCGAGTTCGAAAAGTCAAGGCCGTCATGGAAACCGACTACCCTCCCGGCCCAAATTTCCCAGGGCTGAACGGAAGTCAGGGATAGCGGGCAAGAAGAGAAATAGGTCACGATTTCGGGGCTACGTTGATTGAGAATTGGCGTGGCACATAGACTCTTGCCGTTATCAGGTTTACCGTAGTTCTCAGTCGGTCCTACGGTGGACCATTATTTGCGGAGGAATTTCAATGAACAAGGCAGAGCTCATCGATGTTCTGACTGAGAAGCTGGGTTCGGACAGGCGCACAGCAACCGATGCAGTGGAGCACGTCGTGGACACCATCGTCCGCGCCGTCCACCGTGGCGAGAGCGTGACCATCACCGGCTTCGGTGTCTTCGAGCAGCGTCGTCGTGCGGCACGTGTCGCACGTAACCCGCGTACGGGCGAGACCGTCAAGGTCAAGCCGACGTCGGTTCCGGCTTTCCGTCCGGGCGCACAGTTCAAGGCGGTTATCGCTGGCGGCCAGAAGCTTCCGGCCAGCGGCCCGGCAGTCAAGCGCGGCGTAGCAGCACCGGCCACCAAGGCAGCAGCCAAGAAGGCAGCAGCTAAGAAGGCAGCAGCCAAGAAGACGGCAGCCAAGAAGGCTCCGGCAAAGACGGCAGCCAAGAAGACGGTTGCCGCTAAGGCTCCCGCCAAGAAGGCTCCGGCCAAGACCGCAGCCAAGAAGACGGTTGCCGCCAAGGCTCCCGCCAAGAAGGCTCCGGCCAAGACCGCAGCCAAGAAGACGGTTGCCGCTAAGGCTCCCGCCAAGAAGGCTCCGGCCAAGACCGCAGCCAAGAAGACGGTTGCCGCTAAGGCTCCCGCCAAGAAGGCTCCGGCCGCCAAGAAGGCTCCGGCCAAGAAGGCTCCGGCCAAGCGCGCTTCCAAGTAGTCGCGCTCGGGCGAAAAGCCTGACGCTGGAAAGCAAGCAGTAAAAGCAAGAGGCGCGGCCCGCGATGACGATCGCGGGCCGCGCCTCTTGCGTTGTTTTCAGTACTCTTTTCTAATTGGTGACTTTCGGGAGCGGGCTGTCGAGATGATCAGCCGCGATCAGTCGGTCGCCCACGAGCGAGAGAACCCAGGTGCTGCCCTTGCGGTTGCGCGCTGAGGGCAGTGTTACACCCGCTGATTCGCTCCACCAGGCCATCAGATCCGGAATGACGCCTCCTTGGCTGCAGATGACCGGTGTGCCGCCTGCAGAGGCAATCTCGAGTACCCGCGCACGGGCAGCTTCTGGATCTTCCGCGTATCCTTCTTCGCTCAGAAGTGGTTCGATCCCGATCTCCACTCCGAGAGCCTCGGCGAGCGGCATCACAGTTTCGATGCAGCGAGTTCGGTCGGCAGAATAGACGGTGTCCGCACCGAAAATGCGTAACTGCGACGCCAAGGCCGCAGCCTGTTCCTTGCCTTTGGCCTCGAGGGGGCGAAGTGTGTCGTCGCCCTTGTACCGCTTGCGACTTCCCGCTTTTGCGTGACGGACCAGCAGCACGGTTCGGGTATCGGGTGGTGCGGAGACAAAGCGGCGCAGGATCATCCGATCCATCGGATACGAGAGATGGTCAGGGACTTCGTCGATCGGAAGCCAGTGCAGAACGTCCACTTCGCTGTTCGGACCAAAATCTCCGTCGACGGCTTCTGCGGCCCAATACTCGACGCGCTTGAGTTTGCGGTGCCCAGGAACCGGATAGGTGACACCACCGAGGTGACGTCCGAAGCGGCCGGTGATCGACGTTTCTTCCTGCACTTCACGAACAGCGGCCGTCAGGAATGTTTCACCCGGGTCGAGTTTGCCTTTGGGAAAAGACCAGTCGTCGTATTTAGGGCGATGAACAACGGCGATTTCGACGACCTCCGGATTATCGGGAGCCTTTCGCCATAACACTGCGCCGGCGGCAAAGATATTCGCTTTGACAGGTTTGTCAGCCATGGCAGCGACCGTCAGGATCCGCTGGATGTGCGACTGCGCATCAACGCATGTTGATGCTCGCGTACATCTTCGCCGTGTTCGGGGGAGGCGACCCAACTTCCGTCGGGATGGAGTACCCAGCAACGGGTGCGTGGGTCGAGCGCGGAATCGAAGATGTCGCCCAACTGCTTCGCCAACTTGGGATCCGTAACCTGAACCATCACCTCCACTCGGCGATCGAGGTTGCGGTGCATCATGTCTGCGCTGCCGATCCAGAATTCGTCGGCGGCCCGGAAATGGAACATGCGTGAGTGCTCGAGGAATCGTCCGAGAATGGAACGTACTTCGATGTTGTCGCTCAGTCCCGGTACTCCGGGCTTGAGCGCGCAGATTCCGCGAACCACGATCTCCACGGGCACGCCGGCCTTGGATGCCCGGTACAGCGCGTCGATAACCTGTTCGTCGACAAGTGCATTCGCCTTCATGCGGATGGCAGCGTCACGCCCGGCCAGCTTGTGCTCGATCTCGGCTTCGATACGTTCGACGATTCCGCGGCGCACACCGTACGGCGCGACCAGAAGGTTGCGGTAGTTGGTCTTGCGGGAGTAGCCGGTCAGCGAATTGAAGAGGTCCGTGAGGTCGGCGCCGACCTCCGGTGCGGCTGTGAACAATCCGACGTCCTCGTACAACCTCGCAGTCTTGGGGTTGTAGTTGCCGGTACCGATGTGGCAGTACCTCCGGATAGTCGAGCCTTCACGCCGAACCACGAGGCATGTCTTGCAATGAGTCTTGAGTCCGACCAGGCCGTAGACGACGTGCACGCCGGCCTGTTCGAGTTTGCGAGCCCACTTGATGTTGGCCTGCTCGTCGAAGCGAGCCTTGATCTCGACGAGAGCGACAACTTGCTTGCCGGCTTCAGCGGCGTCGATGAGCGCGTTGACGATCGGTGAATCACCGGACGTTCGGTAGAGGGTTTGCTTGATCGCGAGAACCTGCGGGTCGGCGGCCGCCTGCTCGATGAATCGCTGAACACTGGTGGAGAACGAGTCGTACGGGTGATGGACGAGTACGTCGCCATCACGAAGAGTGGAGAACACGCTCTTGGGTGTTTCGCGTTCACCGAACGCCGGGTGCGTCGCCGGAACGAAAGGTGCGTCCTTGAGGGCCGGGCGGTCGACGGCGTAAACCTGCCAGAGGCAGGACAAGTCGAGCAGACCGGAAACCTCGATCACGTCGGCGGGGTCGACGTCGAGTTCACGAAGCAACAAGTCGAGCATGTGTTCGGTCATGTCGTCGGCAACTTCGAGACGGACCGGTGATCCGAAACGGCGACGGGCAAGTTCGCGCTCCAGCGCCTGCAGGAGGTCCTCGTCGCGATCCTCCTCGACCTCGAAGTCGGCGTTGCGTGTGATCCGGAAGGCGTGGTGCTCCACGATTTCCATTCCGGGGAACAGAACATCGAGGTGCGCCGAGATCAGCTCTTCCAACGGGATGAACGAGTCGATCGACGAGGTGGTGCTCTTGACGCGAACGAAGCGGCCGACGTTGTCGGGAACCTTCACTCGGGCGAAGTGCTCACCGCCCGTCAGGGAATCCTTCACCGTCACTGCGAGGTTGAGACTCAGCCCGCTGATGTACGGGAAGGGGTGCGCGTGGTCGACGGCGAGTGGAGTCAGAACGGGGAACACCTGTTCGGTGAAATGCACCGAGAGGCGTTCGTGATCGTCGTCGCTGAGGTCGGACCAGCGAACGATCGAGATTCCTTCTGCCGCTAGGGCAGGGCGAACGGAATCGAGAAAGACGTGTGCGTGCTTGTCGGCAAGTTCCTGTGTCCGCTGCGCGATGAGAGCCAACTGTTCGCGCGGTGAGAGTCCGTCGGCAGAGCGGACGGACAGACCGGTTTCGTCGCGGCGCTTGAGACCGGCAACACGAACCATGAAGAACTCGTCGAGGTTGGACGCGAAGATAGCGAGGAACTTTGCGCGTTCGAGGAGGGGGAGTGACTCGTCGGCTGCCAACGCGAGAACGCGGGCGTTGAAGTCGAGCCAACTGAGTTCACGGTTGAGGTAGCGGTCTTCGGGTAAGCCACCGAGAAGGACTGCGGGAATTGCCTTCGTGGCTGCCGGCGGCGCACTCGGTATGTGCGTCGGCGATCCACTGACCGGTGGTCGCGCCGAAGGCTGCGGTGTCGAAGGCTGCTGCCCGTCACCGGTTTTTGCGGTGTTGGTGTCGCCAAGTTCTGGCGGTGTGGTCTCTACGTTGTTTGCGGACTTGCGGTGCTCGAGTGCTTCGCCGTTGCTCACCTGTCGATCATCCCCCACAATTGCGCGCTTCGACAATTGATGATCGAAAAAGGTCAATGCGTTTTGGACGTGGCGCGATGGAAGCGTGTCAACGACGCGAGTGTTGCCGGTCCGACGCCGAGTGCGCGGGCGGTGTCGAGATCTGTTGCGGTGTCGACGTCGGTGCGAAGGCCCGGCCACTCTCCGGTGAGACGCCTGGCGCCGGAATCCGTGTGGCCACGCGCGGATTCGGGGCCGAATCGTGGATCGAGCGGCAGATCGGGATCACACGAGAACAGGGCCGCGGTCCCGGTTCCGTGGTGATCGACGACGATGGAACGGCCACCGGCGCGGGCGGCGTCGAGGGCTTCGAGCAGTTCGTCTGGTTGGAGCGACGGAAGATCCGCTTGGATGACAACAAGATCCACAGTGCCATGTTCGGTGCGGATGTGCGTGGCCGCTGCGTCGAGGGCAGAGTTGAGTGAATTCTCGGTGGACCTACTCGAATCTGGATCGGCGTACACGTTTACTCCCGCGGCGTACGCGAGTGCGGCGACTGTCGGATCCGGAGTCACGACAGTGACGCCGTCGATGGCAGGTACACCCGTAACCGTGGTGAGAGTGTCGTGAAGCATCGCGAGAACAAGATCGGCACGGGCGTCGACGTCGAGTTCGGCGGCCAGCCTGGACTTCGCGGATCGGAGGTCCTTCACCGCGACAATGGCATGCATCGGGCGCGGACGTTCCGATCTGGTTGCGCTCGGCCTCGCACTGGTCATCCTTCGATCTTGCCAGTCGGTTGCCGACATGTCTGTCTCTGCCTGTCTCACCGGGGCGTCTGGCGACTCCAGTTCGGTCCGGGCGATAGTCTGTGCAGGCGATTTCATTGCCGGGTCGCAACACAACCGGCGTCTTGGCGAACGTCACGAGGGGTAGACGAGGTGACTGTGTGAGTAAGGCAGCAGTATTGGGTGCAGGCTCATGGGGAACGGCGCTGGCGAAGGTCATGGCCGAGGCCGGCACCGAGGTGACGATGTGGGCTCGCCGGAAGGAAGTCGCCGACAGGATCAACGCGACGCACGAGAACAGTGACTACCTACCCGGTATCGCGCTGCCCGAGTCGATTCGTGCGACGGATCGTCACGAGGAAGCGATGGAGGGAGCAGACTTCGTCGTTCTGGCGGTCCCGTCGCAGTCGCTGCGGGGGAACCTCGAGCAGTGGAAGGATTCGATAGGTCCGAATGCCACCCTGTTGAGTCTGGCCAAGGGCATCGAAACCGGCACCTTGATGCGGATGAGCCAGGTGATCGTGTCGGTTACCGGCGTCGAACCCGGCCGTGTCGCCGTGCTGTCCGGACCGAATCTCGCGCGTGAGATCGCGAGCCGTCAACCGGCGGCGACGGTCATCGCCTGCACCGATTCTTCCCGTGCCTTGGCACTTCAAGATGCTTGTGCCACAGGATATTTCAGGCCGTACACCAACTCCGACGTGATCGGTTGTGAAATCGGCGGCGCGTGCAAGAACGTGATCGCGTTGGCATGCGGCATGGCGGCAGGCAGCGGTTTCGGCGACAACACTGTTGCCAGCATCATCACGCGCGGACTGGCCGAGACGATCCGACTGGGCGTCGCGCTCGGTGGCCAGGCATCCACGTTTTCGGGGTTGGCCGGCGTCGGCGATCTCGTTGCGACGTGCACGTCGGAGCTGTCACGAAACCGGACGTTCGGTGAGCACCTCGGCCGCGGCGGCTCCATGGAATCGGCGCAGCAGGCCACCAACGGTCAGGTAGCCGAGGGCGTGAAATCGTGCACGTCCGTGCGCGCACTCGCTGCCGGATACGACGTCGAAATGCCGTTGACCGATGCCGTCCACCGCGTCTGCCACGAGGGGATAGCGGTCAGCGAGGCGATCGGCCAACTGCTCGGCCGGCGGACCAAGCCGGAATGACGTCAGCAGACGGCTACGGCGATTCCACCCGGTGCGTGAGCAGCGTCGGGAGTGCGCACAGCCCTGGTCAGCCCATGCAGTTGGGTCCGGTATTTGCTGCGCCGTACCAGCTTTCGGAGGACGAGGGGAGCGAGAGCGACACGTATGCCCGGGCATCGAATCCGGGGTGGCGTGGCCTCGAGGCGGCGCTCGGCATCCTTGAAGGTGCAGATCACGTCGTTGTCACAGGGTCAGGAATGTCGGCCGTCACGGTGACGTTGCGCAGCCTACTTCAGGCCGGCGATACCGTCGTCGTTCCGTCGGACGGCTATTACCAGGTGCGTCGTTACGCGGAGGAAGCCCTGGCTCTACTGGGCATCGGCGTTCGCGAGGTGTCGACGACGGGCATGGGTGATGCGAGTTTCCCGGAGTTGCTGTCTGGGTTGCCGGGACGCATTGTCGTGGTCGCGGAGACGCCGTCCAATCCGATGCTCGACGTTGTCGATCTTCGGGCGTTGGCCGTGGTGTGCCACCGCGTCGGAGCAATCCTTGTGGTGGACAACACGACCCCGACTCCGCTCGGTCAACGTCCTCTCGAACTGGGAGCGGACGTCGTGGTGGCCAGCGGAACAAAAGCGCTGAGCGGGCACAGCGATCTGTTGATGGGTTACATCGCCACGGCCGACGCGGACATAGCCGCGAAGGTCGAGCGCGAGCGTCTGCTGTCCGGGACGGTGCTCGGTCCATTCGAAACATGGCTGGCGCATCGCAGTCTCGGAACGGCCGGCCTGCGATTCGGCCGACACTGTGACAATGCTCAGGCGCTCGCCGACATGTTGTCCGGCCATCCGGCTGTCATGTCCGTCCGTTACCCGGGGCTGCACACCGATCCGTCGTACGTCGTTGCGTCGGAGCAGATGCACAGGTTCGGCGGTCTGGTGAGCATCGAATTGGAATCCGCGGCGGCTTTCCATTCCTTTGTCTCGGCAAGTGAACTTGTTACTTCTGCGACCAGTTTCGGTGGCATCCACACCACAGCTGATCGGCGAGCTCGGTGGGGAGATCAGGTCAGCGAAGGGTTTGTCCGGATCTCGTGCGGCATCGAGGACACCGAAGATTTGTTGACGGATATACAGCGCGCCCTCGGTGGACTGACGTCCGGTCGGTAAATTATCCACTGGCCCGAGCGCGTGCCGAAGTCGATTCGACGGTACGGTTTGACGCGTGAATAACAGCCGCACCCGGGTAGCCGTGATCTTCGGTGGCCGGAGCAATGAACATTCCGTGTCGTGCGTATCCGCCGGGAGCGTCCTCGCGCACCTCGATCCGGAACGCTACGACGTCGTGCCGATCGGCATCACCGCCGACGGGGCCTGGGTTCTCGGTTCCACCGATCCGGAATCGCTGGCCATCAACGGTCGCGAGTTGCCCACAGTCGACAAGGACGGGACGGCGCTGACACTGACTGCTGACCCGACGCGTTCCGGTGCGCTGCTGGCGCTCGACGGAACCGACGTGGGTTCTGTCCTGGCAACTGTCGACGTCGTATTTCCCGTCCTGCACGGTGCTTACGGCGAGGACGGCACCATCCAGGGTCTCCTGGAAATGGCCGGAATTCCCTACGTCGGTCCCGGTGTGCTGGCTAGCGCCGCCGGTATGGACAAGGAATTCACCAAGAAACTGCTTGCCGCCGAGGGGTTGCCGGTCGGTACGCAGGTGGTCCTGCGCCCGGGAACGGCGACACTGACCGACGAGCAGAAGGATCAGTTGGGGCTTCCGGTTTTCGTGAAGCCGGCTCGCGGTGGATCGTCGATCGGCATCACGCGAGTCACCGGGTGGGACGGCCTCGAGGGCGCGATCGCTCATGCTCGCCTGCACGATCCGAAGGTGATCATCGAGGGCGCGATCATCGGGCGGGAAGTCGAATGCGGTGTGCTCGAATTCCCCAGCGGTGACGTCAAGGCGAGTGTGGTCGCAGAGATCCGGATGCCCGCCGACGACGGTGACTCGGACGCGTTCTACGACTTCGACACCAAGTATCTCGACGACGTCTGCGAATTCGACGTCCCCGCACATGTGGACGCGGCTGTCAGCGATCAGATTCGCGAGTTGGCCGTGCGCGCGTTCACCGCACTCGATTGCCAGGGGCTCTCACGCGTGGACTTCTTTGTCACCGAGGACGGGCCGGTGATCAACGAGATCAACACGATGCCAGGATTCACGTCCATCTCGATGTATCCGAAGATGTGGAAAGCGACCGGAATCGATTACGGCACTTTGCTTTCGACGTTGGTCGACACTGCGCTCGCCCGCGGGACCGGATTGCGCTGACGGACGTGTTGCGCTGACGGACAGGGGCCGGGATTACCGGCCCTGTCCGTCAGGGAACCGGGATCGGCGCCGGGTCGAGCGGCTGCTGCGGGATTGTCGCAGAGATGGTGTCCGAGATTTCCTGAATCGGAGTGGGGCCGGTGCCGTCGGGAACGGTGATCCCGATGTATTCGCCGCGGTCGACGGCAAACCAGGTGCTGGCCGCCAGGCCGATGTCGGTACCCGAGATCTGGAACCACTGGACGCCGTTGACTACCTGAAGTGCCGCGGCCTGATCGAATTCGGCGGGGCGGTCGAGTCCGCAGCGCAGGACGATCGGTTCACCCTCGCTGCGCTGCCACGCAGCGGCGCCGGCGGGTGCGGGTTCGACAAGTTCGGCCTTGGTGAAGTCGCCGATGTCCTCGGGGAGAGCATCAAGCAGCGAAACGCAGGTCTCGGACTCCGCGTTGGGTGCCGGAACCGGGCCGAGTGCCACCGGTTCGAGCGTCGGGTTCTTTCCGGCGACCACGGCGGCGATCACCAACCCGACGATCAGGGCCACTGGCAGTGCGATGGCGGTGGCAATCAATGCCGGGCTACGACGCTCGACCTCGTCGAGGTCGTTATCGCCATGGTCGTTCGTCTCGGGGGACGTGTTCTCAGACATGCTCAGTTCTTCGTTCGGTTCCGGGTTCGGTTGTTGCTGGGGAGCTCGCGTGCGCATCGGTAGAATTGCCACTGCTTTGACGGTACCGCAGGACGCTTTTGGTCCGATCTGCGCTGAGAAAAAGGGAGTGCTCATCTCGTCATCAGGATCGACCTCGAACGAACAGGCATCTTCATCGCCCCGCACGGTTGCGCAGGTGGGGGAGTTCGACGTGATTGCCCGCTCCCTTGTCGGTCGAATTCAACCGCTGACGACGGAGTTGGGTCCCGGCGACGACGCGGCGATCGTGACCGCACCCGACGGCCGGGTTGTCATTTCCTCGGACATGCTGGTCGAGGGAAGGCATTTTCGGCTGGACTGGTCGCCGCCGCGCGACGTGGGACGTAAAGCGGTGGCACAGAATGCTGCCGACATCGTGTCGATGGGTGCGCGGCCGAGCGCCTTCACCGTGTCATTGGGCTGCCCACCGTCGACTCCGGTCGACGTCATGGACGAAATCTCCGCCGGAATCTGGGATGCCGCAACGGATCTGGGTGCGGGCATTGTCGGCGGGGATCTGGTGCAGTCGCAGGACATTGTTGTCTCGGTGACGGTACTCGGAGATTTGGGTGGACGGCGGGCAGTCACGCGGGCCGGCGCCCAGGTGGGTGACCGTGTTGCCGTCGCCGGATTGTTCGGTTGTTCGGCAGCAGGTTTGGCGCTGCTGCTCGCCGGCGATCGATCGTTTCCGGATCTTCTCGCGCTCCATCGTGTTCCGGTCCCGCCGTACGAGTCCGCATGGGCAGCGGCCGATACTGCTCACTCCATGACCGACATCTCGGACGGGGTCGTCGCTGATCTTCGCCACCTCGCGTCTGCGTCAGGAGTCCAGGTCCGCATCGATTCGGGTGCTGTACCGACGTCGGCCGACGTACCGAAAGCTGCGGCCGCGCTGAAACTCGATCCGCTGGAGTGGATTCTCTCCGGTGGCGAAGATCACGGTTTTGCCGCGACCTTTGCAGCCGGTGAAGACCTGCCGTCGGGGTGGACGGTCATCGGGGAGATCGTTGCCGGCGCCGGAGTTGTTGTGGACGGAGAACTGCGTGAATCCGGCGGCGGCTGGCACAGCTTTTCGGCCACGGGCACCACCGCGGTATAGGTTCTCCTCATGGCTGTTTATGCACTAGGAGACAAGGTTCCGGATATTCATCCGGACGCGTACGTACACCCGGACGCGGTGGTGATCGGCAATGTGAGCCTCGCTGCGGGAACGTCGATCTGGCCGCAGGCCGTACTGCGTGGTGACTACGGGACCATCTCGGTGGGTGTTGGATCGAACATTCAGGACGGCACCGTGATTCATTGCACGGTTACCGAACCCACGATTATCGGTGCGGGCTGTGTTGTGGGTCATAACGCGCATATCGAGGGTTCCACGATCGAAGAAGGGTGCTTGATCGCATCCGGGTCGATCGTGCTCAACGGTTCGGTGATCGGGGCAGGGTCGATAGTCGGAGCCGGCGCCGTGATCGCGCGCGGATTCGTAGTGCCACCGCGCAGCATGGCTTTGGGGGTGCCCGCCAAGATTCGCGAAGGCTACGAAGTTCCGCTCGGTCATCTCGAAGCGAATGTCGCGAACTACTCTGCCAACGCTGCACATTATCGCGGCGCCCTACGCAGGCTCGACTGATGGACACTCACATCGAATCCGGCTGGGCCACAGCGCTGGAACCGGTTTCGGAGCAGATCGCTCTGATGCAGAAGTTCCTCGACAACGAGACCGCAGCGGGCCGCGAGTTTCTGCCCGCGCGCGAGAATGTGCTGCGCGCGTTCACGAATCCGTTCGAGGACGTCAAAGTGCTTATCGTCGGACAGGATCCGTATCCGACCCCCGGTCATGCGGTGGGTCTGAGCTTTTCGGTTGCCCCTGATGTTCGACCAGTTCCCCGCAGTCTGGTCAACATCTACAAGGAATATCACCAAGATCTCGGTTTGCCGATTCCCGATGACGGTGACCTGACACCGTGGTCGAATCAAGGTGTGTTGCTGCTCAACCGGGTACTGACCGTAGCGCCAGGGGCAGCGGCGTCACATCGGAAAAAGGGTTGGGAACCTGTGACCGAACAGGCAATTCGCGCTCTGGTGGCTCGATCTGCCCCGATGGTTGCCATTCTGTGGGGTCGCGACGCCGCGACGCTGACCCCGCTACTAGGGGATACCCCCATCATCGAATCTGCGCACCCGTCACCACTTTCGGCGTCGCGTGGGTTCTTCGGTTCACGTCCGTTCAGTCGGGCAAACCAACTTCTGACGGACATGGGGGCCACGCCGGTCGACTGGGATCTGGGATCAACCGCGAGCGTGACCGAACCACTCTGGTGACGAGCAGTTCGGTCACGCGAGCTGAATCAAGGCTGCTTGGCAGCTACAAAATCGGGACGACGCTTCTCGACGAACGCGTCGACGCCCTCCCGGCCGATGGGACTGTTGGCGGCAGTCTTGATGGACGTAGCTTCGGCGTCGAGTTGCTCGGAGAGCGTGTTGGTTCGTGACGAGCGCAACAGTGCCTTGATGCCGGCGTACGACGAACTCGGTCCGTGTGCAAGCGTGCGGGCGAGCCGGGCTGCCTCTTCCTGAACCTCGTCGTCACCGACGAGGCGGGTGAGGATGCCGAGGCGAACAGCTTCGTCGCCGCCGATAATGGAATCGCTCAGGAGGATTTCGCGAGCCCGTCCGGCGCCGACGATGCGGGGGAGTGACCAGGACATCCCACCGTCCGGCGTGAATCCGATGGAAGGGTACGCGGGGCGAAGTTTGGTGCTGGTGCCGCCGATGGCGATGTCGGCAAGGCAGACCAGGCTCATGCCGGCCCCCGCTGCCCAACCGTGAATTCCGGCGACCACGGGAACCGATGCCGCATCCAGAGCACGCACGAAGGTGTGGAGATTCTGGGCAACTCCTTCGACGTACTCGCCGCGATCCGGCGCTGACGCGAAGGCCCGGACGTTACCGCCCGCACAGAAGTTGGGGCCTTCACCGACCAGAAGAATGCTGCCGATGTCGTCGCCGAACGATTCCAGGGCCACTGCACCCTGGATCATCCCTTCGTCGTCGAGGGAGGTGCCGTTGGCGGCGGTGGAAATGGTGATGCGGAGTACGCCTTCTTCGAGCGTTACTTTGCTGAGGTCATCGATGGAAGTCACCTCACGCACATTACGGGTCAGGTGTCCGGGTCGTCACAGGAGGGACCCCGGCACAGGCACAACAAAAGGCACGACAAAAACAGCTCTGCCCCCGACACCGAAGTGTCGGGGGCAGAGCTTGCAATCGTTGTGCTCGGGCAATCAGCCCCGAGCGACCTTGCCTGCCTTCAGGCAGGAGGTGCACACGTTGACCTTACGGGTGTTACCCGGGGCAACCTCGGTACGAACAGACTGAATGTTCGGGTTCCAGCGACGATTGGTACGCCGGTGCGAGTGCGAGACCGACTTACCGAAGCCGGGCCCCTTGGCGCATACGTCGCAGACGGCAGCCATAGTCGCGAACTCCTTGTTAGAAATGAATATTGAAGTGGTCACCCTACACAGTAGGACGGCCAGAATGACAATTCGAATATACGCTGTGGATCTTGCGATACCGAATCGGTCTCCGACCGCTTACGGTGCAGTCGAGCGTGACAACACAGAACACTGTTGTAGACGATGCACCGGAGTGCACTGTTTGCAGCAATATTTGGTGTAGCCCGTTCGAGGCAACCGTGTAACAGTAACTGTTGACCGGTGGATTGACCAAACCGGCCTGCAAACCGGTGATTACGGAGTGTGCCCGACTACCCTCGACAGCATTCGTTTCCGTCCCCGAGGAGGGGACGTTTCCGCAGAGGGGAATTGCCAGTGGGGGACGCGCACCACCAGAGAACGGACGGGACGGCCGACGGTCTCCTGCTGCGCCGGTGGGCGCGACGCTCGGTCGATTGCCTCGAGGAGCGGCGCGGAGAGATCAACAGCCTCAACGTCTTTCCCATCCCTGATTCCGACACCGGCACAAATCTGCTGTTCACGATGCGTGCCGCGCTCGATTCGGCCGAAGCGCTCGGCGGCGACGTCACCAGCGCTACCCGCACCGCCAATGCGCTGGCGCGGGGCGCCGTGGCAGGAGCCCGCGGCAATTCCGGCGTCATCCTGTCCCAGGTGATTCGTGGGATTGCCGAGACGGTGCGCGGTGAGCGGATCAACGGACTCGATCTTGCGGAAGCGCTGCAGACGGGTACCGAGCTTGCGTCGCGCGCGGTGACGGACTTGGTCGAGGGCACCATCGTGACCGTTCTCCGAGCGTCCGGTGAAGCGGCGGCGCAGTGCGTCGGCGTGGACCTCCAGTCTGTTGCGCTCGCCGCGGCAGATGCGGCCGCGAGCGCCCTGGTCAAGACACCGCAGCAACTCGACGTGCTGGCCTCGGCAGGCGTCGTGGATGCGGGCGGACTGGGCTTGCTGGTGATTTTGGACGCTCTGGTCGAGTCCGTGTCCGGGCACTCACCGGATCGGGTGGAACTGGGTGCCGGACGAAGCCGCGGTCTCATTGCAGAGGTCAGCAGACGCGACCATGACTGGGACCGGAAATCGGGTCCGCTCGAATGTGGCGACGATTCGGCGCAGGACTTCGAGGTGATGTACCTCGTCGACGAATCGGATGAGGATCTGATGGCGGCGCTCCGCACCCGGTTGGCGGTGCTCGGCGACTCGATAGTGATCGTCAGTGACGGATTCGGTGGCTGGTCGGTTCACGTGCATTGCTGTGATGCGGGCGCCGCAGTCGAGGCCGGCCTCGAAGCCGGCCGCGTGCACGGGATTCGGATCAGCAGTTTCCTCGTCGACGAACGTGATCAGTTGGTCGCCCGTCAGGAGATGCAGTTTCAGGGCCACGATGCGCGTGGTGTACTCGCCGTTGTGGCGGGGGACGGCGCCGCGGCACTGTTCGAGAGTGAAGGTGCCTCGGTACTGCGGTGCGACGACGCGCCGGTGACCCGCGCACAGTTGCTCGGCCATATCCGCACCATGGATCGCACCGAGGTGCTGGTGCTGCCGAACGGCGCGTTGAGCGCTCAGGAATTGGTTGCGGTCAGTGCCGCGGCCCGAGATCCCCTGCATCAGGTGCTGCTGCTCTCGACATCCTCGATGGTTCAGGGGTTGGCAGCACTCGCGGTCCACGACGGAAGTCGCAACGTCGCCGACGACGGGTTCACCATGTCCGAGTCGGCTGCGGCAACTCGGTGGGGGTCTCTGCGGATCGCGGTGGAACGGTCGCTGACGTTTGTCGGAACCTGCGACCCGGGCGACGCCATCGGATTGATGGGCCACGAGGTGGTGGTCATCGGACCGGACGTCGAGGCGTCGGCAGCGCGGTTGATCGATCTTGCGCTGGGATCTGGTGGCGAATTGGTCACACTTCTCATGGGCGCCGACGCCGCCGACGGCTTGGCCGAGCGGATGGAAGCACATGTCATCAGCACCTACCCAGGCGTCGACGTGCTGATCTATCAGGGCGGTCAGCCGGGGGATCTGTTTCAGCTGGGCGTTGAGTGAGCGGTCGCCGGGGTGATCGTGTCGGGAGTTTTTGTGTCGGCGGCTACTGATATACGAATAGCTGTGCTTTTCGATCTGCTGCTTTTCGATCTGCGAGGAAACTGACATGGCAACGCTCGCCGACAACTTGGATCGGCTTCTGGGAAAGAAGACCGCGGACGCGTTGGCCGAGGCCTTCGAGATACGCACGGTCGAGGATCTCCTGCGCCACTATCCTCACCGGTACGCGTCGGCCGGTAAGGAACTTGCCGACAAAGAGCCTCCGGAGGGCGAGCACATCACGATCATTGCGCGGGTGGCGTCCGCGAGCGTGGTGAATATGAAGTCCCGGACGGGGCAGATGCTCAAGGTCTCGCTCACGACGGACACACAGACCGTCGACGTCACCTTCTTCAACCCGTACAAGGTGAAGCACGCCATCAAGCCCGGCGTGCGGGCGATGTTCTCGGGCACAGTCAAATACTTCCGGAACAAGTGGAGTTTGACGCACCCCAGTTATCTGATCCTTCCGGAACCCCGTGCCGGGGAAGAAGATTCGGTGGTTCCTTTGAAAGCCGTCAAGGGTGCCGGTGATCTCGCGGGGCTGGCCCGTGCCAGTTCGGGGCCGGGCGCCGAACTCGACTACTCGATTTTCGAGCGTGAGTTCATCCCGCTGTATCCGGCGACGCGCGAGGTGGAGAGCTGGACGATCATGCGGTGCGTCCGACAGGTTCTCGATCAGCTTGATCCGGTTCCCGAACCACTTCCGGCCGAGACTCTCGCCGAACATCATTTTGTCGGGCTGGACGAGGCACTGAGGACGGTGCACCTGCCCGATAGCAAGGACGACATCGAACGTTCCCGCGAGCGATTGCGGTTCGACGAGGCGCTGTCTCTGCAGTTGGTTCTGGCGATGCGACGTCACGACAATTCCGAGCGGGTGGCACCGGCGTGCGTGCCTGTCGCAGGCGGTATCGCCGAGCAGTTCGAGGAGATGTTGCCGTTCACACTGACGGAAGGGCAGCAAGCCGTCGCCGCGGAAATCGCGGCCGATCTCTCGCAGACTCACCCCATGAGCCGGCTCCTTCAAGGTGAGGTGGGCTCGGGTAAGACCATCGTGGCGCTTCGGGCGATGCTGCAAGCGGTTGACGCGGGATATCAATGTGCACTGCTCGCGCCTACCGAAGTGCTGGCCAATCAGCATGCCCGATCCCTGCGCGCGATGATGGGGCCGCTTGCAACCGGGGGAGAGTTGGGCTCGGCCGAGCACTCCACTCGTATCGCCTTGCTCACCGGTTCACTTCCGGTTGCCGCAAAACGTGCCGCGCTTCTCGACGCGGTGACCGGAGATGCGGGAATTGTCATCGGTACTCACGCGCTCATCCAGGACAGTGTCGAGTTCTTCAACCTCGGCATGGTTGTGGTCGACGAGCAGCACAGGTTCGGGGTGGAGCAACGAGATCACCTCCGCTCGCGTGCTCGCGACGGCCTGAGCCCCCACCTGCTGGTCATGACTGCTACTCCCATTCCGCGCACCATTGCCATGACGGTGCTCGGCGATCTGGAAGTGTCCACCCTGCGCGAATTGCCTCGTGGGCGTAGCCCGATCAAGAGCAGCGTTGTGCCGGCAAAGCAGAAGCCTGCCTGGGTGGATCGGGCGTGGGCACGAATTCGCGAGGACGTCGCAGACGGGCGTCAGGCCTACGTCGTGTGCTCCCGGATCGGTGACGGCGAGCCTGCCGCGGGCGAGGACCAGTTCACCGAGGAGAAGCAACCCGAAACGAAGTCGGCAGTCGACGTTTTCGAGGAGTTGTCGAGCGGTCCGCTTTCCGAGCTGCGCGTCGGCCTCCTGCACGGTCGCCTGCCGTCAGATGAGAAAGACGTGGTCATGAGCGCGTTCAACGTCGGCGACATCGATGTGCTCGTCTGCACCACCGTCGTGGAGGTCGGTGTGGACGTGCCGAACGCGACGGTCATGGTGATCGTCGACGCGGAGCGGTTCGGCGTCAGTCAGCTCCATCAGCTGCGTGGCCGTGTCGGCAGAGGAAAGCACCAAGGGCTGTGCATTCTGGTGACGGGAAGCAACCCAGGTGGACCGGCGTACGAGCGGCTCTCTGCCGTTGCCGCCACCAATGACGGTTTCGAACTGGCACAACTCGATCTCGCGACACGACGTGAGGGAGACATCCTCGGTGCGGCGCAGTCAGGCACAACCTCGAATCTGCGGCTGCTCTCGCTCATCGCGCACGGCGACATTCTCGAATCCGCGCGAGACTTCGCGACCGGAGTTGTCGAACGCGACCCGACACTCGCCCAGCATCCCGCACTTGCGTCGATGGTGAGCGCCGCTCTTGACTCCGATCGGATCGAATACCTCGAGAAATCGTGAGAAGTATGACGGCAAACTGAATACGAATAGCGGCAGGACCATCGGGTTTGTTTCTCGATTCAGTCTACGATGTGGGACGCCGCGTGCTTGTACACACGGAATTCGCGGTAGTTTTTCCCCATGTTCTCCAAAGTGCTCGTCGCCAACCGCGGCGAAATTGCGATCCGCGCCTTCCGCGCCGCCTACGAACTAGGTGCTGGAACTGTCGCGGTGTTCCCGTACGAGGATCGGAACTCGATCCACCGCCTGAAGTCTGACGAGAGTTATCAGATCGGGGAGAAGGGGCACCCGGTTCGGGCGTACCTGTCGGTGGAGGAGATCGTGGCCGCGGCACAAAATGCCGGCGCTGACGCGATCTACCCCGGTTACGGGTTCCTGTCCGAGAATCCGGATCTGTCGGCTGCGTGTGCGGAGGCGGGCATCAAGTTCGTCGGCCCGTCCGCGGAGATCCTCGAGCTGACCGGTAACAAGGCGCGGGCGATTGCCGCAGCGAAGGCTGCGGGTCTGCCGGTGCTGGCGTCGTCGGAGCCGTCGTCGGATATCGACGAGTTGCTCGCGGCAGCCGAGGACATGACGTTCCCGATCTTCGTGAAAGCCGTCGCCGGTGGTGGTGGCCGCGGTATGCGCCGCGTCGCCGAGCGATCACTGCTCAAGGAATCCATCGAAGCCGCGGCGCGTGAAGCGGAATCCGCCTTCGGTGATCCGACGGTGTTCCTCGAGCAGGCTGTCATCGATCCCCGCCACATCGAAGTCCAGATCCTCGCCGACGAGCACGGCAATGTTATTCACCTGTTCGAGCGCGACTGCTCGTTGCAGCGTCGCCACCAGAAGGTGATCGAACTCGCCCCGGCCCCGAATCTGTCGGAGGAGTTGCGGGCCAAGATCTGCGCCGATGCCGTGGCTTTCGCGAAGCAGATCGGTTACACGTGCGCCGGCACGGTGGAGTTCCTTCTCGACACCCGTGGCAATCACGTCTTCATCGAGATGAATCCGCGAATCCAGGTGGAGCACACGGTCACCGAAGAGGTCACCGATGTCGACCTCGTTCAGTCGCAGCTCCTGATCGCGTCCGGTTCCACCCTTGACGACTTGGGTCTGACGCAGGACTCGATCAAGCTGCGCGGCGCGGCGCTGCAGTGCCGCATCACCACCGAGGACCCCGCCAACGGGTTCCGCCCCGACACGGGCCGGATCACCGCGTACCGCACGCCGGGTGGTGCCGGTATCCGCCTCGACGGCGGCGCAACCCTCGGTGCCGAGGTCGGCGCGTACTTCGACTCGATGCTGGTCAAGCTCACCTGCCGTGGACGCGACCTCGAGGCTGCCGTGGCGCGTGCGCGTCGCGCGGTCACGGAGTTCCGTATCCGCGGCGTCTCGACGAATATCCCGTTCCTGCAAGCAGTTCTCGACGATCCGGACTTCAAGGCCGGGCGGGTCACGACGTCGTTCATCGAGGAACGTCCCCATCTGTTGACGCAGCGCTCCTCGGCGGACCGCGGTACCAAGATCCTCACGTACCTCGCCGACGTCACGGTCAACAAGCCGCACGGCGAACGTCCTTCCGCGGTGTACCCGCAGGACAAGCTCCCCAAGATCGATCTCTCGACTCCGCCGCCGGCCGGTAGCCGCCAGCGGTTGCTCGAACTCGGTCCGGAAGGATTCGCGAAGGCGCTGCGTGAGCAGAAGGCTGTTGCGGTCACCGACACCACGTTCCGTGACGCACACCAGTCGCTGTTGGCGACCCGCGTCCGTACCAGCGGCCTGCTCGACGTCGCCGGTCACGTTGCCCGGTTGACGCCGGAACTGCTCTCCATCGAAGCGTGGGGCGGCGCGACATACGATGTGGGACTTCGCTTCCTGCACGAGGACCCGTGGTACCGGCTCGCCGCGCTGCGCGAAGCGATCCCGAACATCAACCTGCAGATGCTGCTGCGTGGACGAAACACGGTGGGCTACACGCCGTATCCGGAAAAGGTCACCCGCGCCTTCGTGCAGGAAGCCACCGATACCGGTATCGACATTTTCCGAATCTTCGACGCGCTCAACAACGTCGACCAGATGCGGCCGGCCATCGACGCGGTCCGCGAGACCGGTACGGCCCTCGCCGAGGTTGCGCTGAGCTACACCGGCGACCTGTCGGATCCGAACGAAACGCTCTACACCCTCGACTACTACCTGAAGCTGGCCGAGGAAATCGTCAATGCCGGCGCACACGTCCTGGCGATCAAGGACATGGCCGGACTACTCCGCGCCCCGGCCGCGACCAAGCTCGTGACCGCGTTGCGCTCCAACTTCGATCTGCCGGTGCACGTTCACACGCATGACACCCCCGGTGGACAGTTGGCAACGTACTTCGCCGCCTGGCAGGCGGGCGCAGACGCCGTCGACGGTGCTTCGGCGGCTCTGGCCGGCACCACCAGCCAGCCCGCGCTGTCGGCCATCGTGGCTGCTGCTGCGCACTCGGAGTTCGACACCGGACTGAATCTGCAGAACGTGTGCGACCTCGAGCCGTACTGGGAGGCACTGCGAAAGGTGTACGCGCCGTTCGAGTCCGGGCTTCCGTCTCCGACCGGGCGCGTCTACACGCACGAGATCCCCGGCGGCCAACTCTCGAACCTGCGCACTCAGGCTGTGGCACTGGGCCTCGGTGACCGCTTCGAAGAAGTCGAAGCCAAGTACGCCGACGCCGACCGCATGCTCGGGCATCTGGTGAAGGTGACGCCGTCGTCGAAGGTAGTCGGCGACCTCGCCCTGCACCTCGTCGGTGCCGGTGTTCCGTCGGAGGAATTTGCCGCCGACCCGGCCAAGTTCGACATCCCCGACTCGGTTGTCGGCTTCCTGCGCGGCGAACTGGGCACCCCGCCCGGCGGCTGGCCGGAACCGTTCCGCAGCAAGGCACTCGAGGGCCGCGGCCCCGCGAAGCCGGAGACGCCGCTCTCCGCTGCAGACGAGGCGCTGCTCGAAGGCTCGTCGAAGGACCGTCAGGGCGCGCTGAACCGTCTGCTGTTCCCCGGCCCGACCAAGGAATTCCTCGAGCACCGCGACAAGTACGGAGACACCTCGCGGCTCTCGGCGAACCAGTTCTTCTACGGCCTGCGCCGCGGTGAAGAACATCGCGTCGAACTCACACCGGGTGTGCAGTTGATCATCGGACTCGAAGCGATCTCCGAACCCGACGAGCGCGGCTACCGCACCGTGATGTGCATTCTCAACGGACAGTTGCGTCCGGTCTCCATCCGGGACCGGTCCATCGCCAGCGATGTGCCCGTGGCGGAGAAGGCCGACAAGAACAACCCAGGTCACGTGGCCGCACCGTTCGCGGGCGTCGTGACGCTCGCGGTGAAGGAAGGCCAGAAGATCGAGGCCGGTGACACCGTCGCCACCATCGAAGCAATGAAGATGGAAGCGGCGATCACCTCACCGCGCGGCGGCATCGTCTCCCGCATCGCGATCAGCGCAGTCCAGCAAGTCGAAGGCGGCGACCTCCTCGTTGTCGTCTCCACCGGGGAGAGCGCCGCAGAGTGACACGCATTATCTCGGGACTCGCAGGCGGTCGCCGCCTGCGAGTCCCGCCGAGCGGAACCCGGCCCACCTCGGACCGGGTCCGCGAGGCGCTTTTCAGTGCGCTCGAAGCGCGTATCGACCTCGACGGCTGTGCTGTCCTCGACCTGTTTGCCGGTTCCGGAGCCCTTGGCCTCGAAGCACTCTCCCGCGGTGCGGAGCACGTGATGCTCGTCGAGTCCGACGCAAAGGCAGCAGCAGTGATCAAGGACAACATCGGTGTTGTCGGGCTGCCTGGCGCGGTCCTACGGGCAGCGCCGGTCGCTGCGGTCGTCTCCGGTCCGAGTGCTCGTGAATACGACATCGTCATCGCAGACCCGCCGTACGCGGTGACCGACGACGCGGTGGTGTCCATCCTCCAACACCTTCAGACAAACAAGTGGGTGGGGGAGGGCACGATCGTCGTTCTCGAGCGGTCGTCCCGATCACCGGAGACCGTCTGGCCGCACGGGTTCGAACCCGTCAAGGCGAAGAAGTACGGCGAGGCCAGGATCGAACTCGCAACCTGCTACGGTCTGGACTCATGACTGGCGCCGTTTGCCCCGGATCCTTCGACCCTGTGACCAATGGTCACCTCGACGTAATCGGAAGAGTTGCTGCGCAATTCGACGAGGTCGTGGTCACCGTGATGATCAACAAGAACAAGCGCGGAATGTTCACCGTCGACGAGCGTATCGAGATGCTCGAAGACGCGACGAGCCACCTGCCCAACGTTCGAGTGACGTCATGGCACGGGCTTCTGGTCGACTACGCGAAGCAAGAGGGGATCACCGCGATCGTCAAGGGTCTGCGCGGCGCCAACGACTTCGACTACGAACTGCAGATGGCGCAGATGAACAAGAAGCTCAGCGGTGTCGACACGTTGTTCGTCGCAACCAACCCCACCTACAGCTACCTGTCCAGCTCACTGGTCAAGGAAGTTGCCACCTTCGGTGGTGATGTCGCTGACATGTTGCCCGCAAAAGTGCATGCCCGATTGCTCGACCGCATCGCTGAACGGGCAGCCGAAAACAGCTGATACCCGACACACCGCCCCCAGACGCA
Source organism: Rhodococcus sp. AD45-ID (assembly GCF_003023755.1). Taxonomy (NCBI): domain Bacteria; kingdom Bacillati; phylum Actinomycetota; class Actinomycetes; order Mycobacteriales; family Nocardiaceae; genus Rhodococcus; species Rhodococcus sp. AD45-ID. The sequence continues at coordinate 596,203 of NZ_PYHL01000002.1, forward strand.
CCTGGTGGGCCGATCTTCCGGCAAACTTGTCGACAAGGAACGGGCGCAGATCCAGGTGGATCGGTGACGATGTGGGCCGATAGTTGGCCGGTGAAGATTGGGGTTGCTTGTGTACCGGGTATTCGAGGCGCTTGACGAACTGGTCGCGATTGTCGAAGAGGCACGAGGCGTTCCGATGACTGCCGGGTGCGTCGTCCCACGCGGCGACGTGCTCGAACTGCTCGACGACGTCCGTGACGCTATTCCGAGTGAGCTGGACGACGCCCAGGACGTCCTCGACCATCGTGACAAGTTGGTCTCGGACGCGCGTTCCACGGCGGACAAAACCGTCAGCAGTGCCAACGCGGAAGCAACGTCGACGGTCGAGAATGCCCGCGACGACGCCGATCGCATCCTGTCCGACGCCAAGGCTCAGGCAGACCGCATGGTCGCCGAGGCCAGCGCTCACGCCGATCAGTTGGTCGCCGATGCCGAGGCGGAAGCCGAGCGCACGGTCACCGACGGTCGACGCGAGTACGACGCCGTCACTGCTCGCGCGCGCGACGAGTCCGATCGCATGATCGAAGCAGGCAAGGCGTCGTACGACCGCTCGGTTTCCGACGGAGCCGAGGAGCAGGCACGTCTGGTTTCCCAGACCGAGGTCGTCCAGACCGCGCGCGCCGAGTCGGCTCGGGTGATCGACGCCGCGCACGCGGAATCCGATCGGATGCGCTCGGAGTGTGATCTGTACGTCGACACCAAACTTGCCGAGTTCGAGGAGTTCCTCAACGGGACTGTTCGATCCGTCGGGCGCGGTCGTCAGCAATTGCGGACGGGTTCGGGTGTGCCCGACTATCTCGACGACGATCGCCGCCAGGAGCGTCGCCGATAGGGTCCTTCACCGGATTGGGCCTGCTGTGCACTGTCGGGTATTGTGGGGTGGTTGCCCATCCAGTTTCAACAGTTAGGTGAGTTCTCTTTGTCAACGCATCGTCGTCATTCATCGCATCAGTCAACTGATGCGGGATTCTTGCTGGACACCGTCAAGTTAGGTCGGCGTCCAGGGTCGATGCGCACTGTCGAGAGAACGATCCAGTCGCCGAATCGCATCGGTCTCGATCTCATCGCGATCGAAGCAGGTTCGGACATAGATCTCGATCTTCGTATGGAAGCGGTATCCGAGGGCGTTCTCGTCACCGGTACCGTGCACGCACCCACTACGGGTGAGTGCTCGCGGTGTCTCGAGCCGTTCACGAGCGTTGTGGACGTCTATCTCACGGAGTTGTTCGCTTACCCGGACAGCGTCACCGAGGAGACAACCGAAGAGGGCGAGGTCTACCAGGTCGAAGACGAAGAAATCGATCTGGAACCGGTCATCGTCGATGCAGTCGGACTGGCGCTTCCGCTCCAGCCTTTGTGCAGTGACGATTGCCTGGGATTGTGCTCAGAATGTGGCATTCGCCTGGCGATTGCGGAATCTGGGCATGGGCATGACATACTTGATCCTCGCTGGGCTGGTCTCGCGGCCAAATTTGGCGTGGAATCAAACACCAGTGAAAATCTTGTGATCACCGAAGCCGAGGAGAAGTAGAAGTGGCTGTCCCCAAGCGCAAAATGTCGCGATCCAACACGCGGTCGCGTCGTAGCCAGTGGAAGACCACTGTGCCCACCCTCGTTACCTGCCCCAACCGTGGCTGTGGCGAGCAGACCTTGCCCCACATCGCGTGCCCGTCCTGCGGTACGTACAAGGGCCGCCAGGTAACCGCTGCTGTCTAGTTCTCCACGGAGAAAGACTATGACGAGCGACAATACAGTTTCAGCCGTTGGCGGCGAGGGCAATCACGACACGCTCCTCGCCGCTATCGGCGTCGATATAGAGCCTGGCCTCTTGACGCTGGCTCTCACCCACCGCTCGTATGCATACGAGAACGGTGGACTGCCGACAAACGAGCGCCTCGAGTTCCTCGGGGATTCCGTTCTCGGTCTCACTGTTACCGAAAATCTCTACCTGTCACACCCGGCCAAGTCCGAAGGTGACCTTGCCAAGATTCGTGCGAGCGTAGTCAACATGCACGCTCTGGCCGAGGTTGCGCGGACTTTGGGTGAAGGTGGACTCGGAGCGCATCTGCTTCTGGGCAAGGGCGAGGAAATGACGGGTGGCCGTGACAAGCCGTCCATCCTCGCCGACGGTATGGAATCCATTCTTGGCGCCATCCACTTGCAGCACGGAATCGATACCGCGCGCCGTGTGGTCCTCGACCTGTTCGACGATCTTCTGACCCGTGCTCCGCTTCTGGGTGCCGGTTTGGACTGGAAGACGAGTCTGCAGGAGTTGACCGCAGAACACAGTGCCGGTGTTCCCGTGTACGAGATCACGGCTACCGGCCCTGATCACGACAAGGAATTCACCGCCACTGTGCTTATCAGCGGCAATCCCTTGGGTGTCGGTGTCGGTCGGTCCAAGAAGGAAGCCGAGCAGAAGGCAGCAAGTACGGCATGGAAAGCGATGTCGGAGAAGGCTTCCGAGGGCGCTGCTGTAGCCGATGCTCCTGTCGATCTTGCCGGCTGAGTTCTTCTCTTGCCTGAACTTCCCGAAGTCGAAGTCGTTCGCCGCGGCCTACAGTCGCACGCTGTAGGTGCGGCGATCGAGGCTGTCGAAGTTCTCCATCCCCGCGCTATTCGCCGCCACGTTCTCGGGTCGGACGACCTGATCGGGCAGTTGACGGGACAGACCATCGCCTCGGCCGAGCGCCGCGGCAAATACCTGTGGCTGGTTCTGGAACCGGCCGGTGTCGGTGTAGTGGTTCACCTCGGGATGAGCGGTCAGATGCTCGTTCAGCCGCCCACTGTGGACTGGGAAAAGCACCTTCGTATCCGACTGGCTCTCGATTCCGGAGCCGATCTTCGGTTTGTCGATCAGCGCACCTTCGGTGGCTGGTCGATTTCGCCGTTGGTCGAGGTGGACGGGACCCTGCTGCCGGAGTCGGTTGCGCACATCGCGCGTGACCCGATGGACGAGGCTTTCGATCTCGAATCGGTGGTGAGCGTTCTGCGCGGCAAGCACACCGAAATCAAACGTGCACTGCTCGATCAAACCGTCGTCTCCGGTATCGGCAACATCTATGCCGACGAATCATTGTGGCGGGCAAAGGTTCACGGCAACAGAATCGCCGAGACCCTGACAAAGCCCAAGCTGCGTGAGCTCGTGACGGCGGCCCGCAGTGTCATGGGTGAGGCGCTCGAACAGGGCGGCACGTCCTTCGACGCGTTGTACGTCAACGTGAACGGCGAATCCGGCTACTTCGATCGCTCACTCTCGGCGTACGGGCAGGAAAATCTGCCGTGCCCGCGGTGTGGTGCGCCCATTCGGCGTGAGAAGTTCATGAATCGATCGTCGTTCAGTTGCCCGCGCTGCCAACCGGCACCCAGGTCGCGGCGAAACGTAGCGTAGGTCGTCGCACTCGCCACTGCAGAAGGGTGGCAAGATTGCGGCATGGCTGAACAGATCGCTGACAACGCACCGGCACACACCGAACTCTGGGTCGAACGTACCGGCACCCGCCTCTACACCGGTAAGAGTTCGCGGGGCGCCGAAGTCCTCATCGGATCGGAATCGGTACCTGGTGTTTTCACACCGGGGGAACTTCTCAAGATCGCTTTGGCAGCCTGCTCGGGAATGAGTTCGGACTTCCCGATTTCGCGCCGTCTCGGTGACAACTACGACGCGACCATTCGAGTGTCGGGAACCGCGGATCGTGAGAACGAGGTGTACCCGCAACTGGACGAGGTTCTCGAACTCGACCTCAGTGAACTCGACGCCGACGCCCAACAGCGGTTGATCACGCTGATCGAACGATCCGTCGACAAGGTCTGCACTGTGGGGCGCACCCTCAAAGCCGGCACCAAGGTCACGTTGACCATCGACACGGACGCCTGATGCTCCGCGCCGGCAGTGTTGCCGCTGCGCTGGTACTGGGTTGTGCTGTAGCAGTGTCCACTCCGGCGGCAGCGGTGGCCGGGGCCGGCGACGGTTGTGGCGAGTGGACGTCGACGCTCGTGACCTCCGGTGCGGGAATGCTCGAAAACCTGGAATTCGACGGGGCCGGATCGTTGGTGTTGTCGCAGTCGGCTCCCGTCGGTCCGGGATCGCTGCTGACTGTTGCGCCGGGCGGAAGCCGAAAGACTCTGGTGAGCAACGTGAACGGGCCGGGCGGGCTGGTTGCCCAAGACGGCGCCGTGTACTTCACCACCGGAAACTCTGCAGTCTCAGGACTGTTCGGAATCGCGGACGGCACTCTGGGCAGAGTGAACGTGGGGGACGGGTCGGTGACGACGATTGCCGACGGGTTGGTGATGCCCAACGGCCTTGTGCCGCTGGACGGCAATCGGTTCCTGACGACGCGTACATTGACACAACCCGGACTGACCGTGATCGGCAGTGACGGTTCGGCGACGGTCGTGCGCGAGGATCTCGGAACCGTCGACGGGTTGGCTCGATCGGGGCAGAATATTTTTGTGACAACAACATTCGACCTCACCACCGCAATTCACATTCTGAACGCCGACGATCTGGGTGGAACTGTGCGGACTATTGCGTTGCCAGGGTTAGGTCCCGCGAACATGGCCGACGATTTGACCGTCGGACCGGACGGAGCGCTGTACGTGGCGTTCAACGCCGGTGGCAAGGTTGTCCGTGTTGATCCGGAGTGGGGCACCTCGTGTGAGATTGCTTCCGGTTTGCCGTTGACCTCGGCGGTGAAGTTCGGCGCCGGACCGGGGTGGGATCCGAATGCGCTGTACACCACCAGTTTCCTGGGTGACGTGCACAAGCTCGATCGGGTCGGCGGTGTGTCATGAGTGAGCCGGTGCGGTTGACGGCGTGGGTACACGGCTTTGTCCAAGGCGTCGGGTTCCGGTGGTGGACCCGGGCACGCGCGTTGGAATTGGGATTGGTGGGGTACGCGTCGAATCAGCGCGACGGCCGAGTACTCGTTGTCGCGGAGGGTGATCGGGAGTCGCTCGAAAGGTTGCTGGAGTTGTTGCGCTCGGGCACCACGCCGGGAACTGTCGACCTGGTTGTCGACAGTTGGGACGCCGCGCGGGGAGACCTGTCCGGGTTCGTCGAACGCTGACCGCGATGACGGTAAAGTTCTCCGCATGCATCTCAAGAGTCTGACGCTCAAAGGCTTCAAGTCTTTTGCGTCGGCAACGACTCTGCGATTCGAACCCGGCATCACCTGCGTGGTCGGCCCTAACGGTTCCGGAAAATCGAATGTCGTCGACGCGCTGTCCTGGGTCATGGGAGAGCAAGGCGCCAAGGCATTGCGCGGCGGAAAAATGGAAGACGTCATCTTTGCCGGAACCTCCGGGCGGGCTCCGCTCGGCCGCGCCGAAGTGACCTTGACCATCGACAATTCCGACGGCGCTCTTCCGATCGACTACACCGAGGTGTCGATCACGCGGCGAATGTTCCGTGACGGCGCAGGGGAGTACGAGATCAACGGCTCGTCGTGCCGGTTGATGGACGTCCAGGAACTACTCAGCGACTCCGGTATCGGGCGCGAAATGCACGTCATCGTCGGCCAGGGCAGGCTCGCCGCGATCCTGGAATCGCGGCCGGAGGATCGCCGCGCATTCATCGAGGAAGCGGCCGGCGTGCTGAAACACCGGCGCCGCAAGGAAAAAGCGGTACGCAAGCTCGATTCCATGCAGGCCAATCTCGCCCGGTTGAGCGATCTCACCGCGGAATTGCGACGCCAACTCAAGCCACTCGGTCGTCAGGCCGAGGTTGCCAGGCGCGCCCAGACTGTGCAGGCAGATCTGCGTGATGCCAAGATGCGTTTGGCCGCAGATGATCTCGTGACCCGGCGCAATGCCCTGCAGGATCAAGCGCAGGACGAGAAGGCTGCGCGCGAGCAACACAATCAGGTGGCCGCCGCCCTCGACGAGGCCAACCTCGAACTCGGGCGCCAGGAGCAAGCACTGGCCCGCCTGACGCCCGGCGCAGAAGCCGCGGCGCAGACGTGGTTCCAGTTGTCGGCGCTGGCGGAACGAGTCAACGCCACGGTGCGTATCGCACGTGAGCGTGCGCGTCACCTCGACTCCGAACCGGTTGGCGTGCGTGGCCAGGATCCCGACGAGATGGAGGCGCGGGCCGAGCGAATGGCGGCTGAGGAAGCCGAGTTGATCGAAGGCGTCGAGATTGCTCGTGCTGCGGCCGAGGCGGCGCGCGAACAATTGGCGGCAACGGAAGACGCTGCGGCAGAAGCGGAACGGGCACACATGGCCGAGGTACGCGCTGTGGCCGATCGCCGCGAGGGGCTCGCTCGACTGTCCGGGCAGGTAGACACCCTACGAACGCGCGTCGAATCCGCGGACGCCGAAGTTGCGCGGCTCACCGAATCGATCGACGAATCCCGACGCCGCGGGAATGACGCAGAAGCCGAGTTCGAGACGGTGCAGGAAAGTATCGGTGACCTCGATGCCGGCGAGGTCGGTCTCGACACCAATCACGAGCGCGCCGTCGAAGCGCTCACGATCGTCGATGCGCGGGTTGCCGAGTTGCGCGCCGAAGAGAAGTCGAGCGGACAGCGCATCGCGTCGCTGAGCGCTCGTATCGAAGCGCTCTCGATCGGGTTGGCCCGCAAGGACGGTGCGGGGTGGCTACTGGAGCGCCACGACGGCGTCACCGGCGCGCTGGCCGACATGATACGGGTGACGCCGGGCTACGAGAGTGCAATTGCCGCTGCGATGGGGCCGGCCGCGGATGCTGTTGTCGCGCAGTCGAGTGACGCCGCACGATCTGCGGTATCGGCATTGGCCGAACACGACGGTGGGCAGGCGGCGTTGATTGTCCACGGGCCGAACGACGTGTCCGCTCCGGTCGACCTCGGTCCTGGCATTCGCCGGGCCGTCGACGTCATCGAGTGCGCGGACGAACTGCGAGCGGGACTCGACGCTCTCCTGGGCGACGTGGTCTTGGTCGACACCCTCGACGAGGCGATACGAGTTGTGGCTGAACACAGCATGATTCGGGCCGTCGACCGCTCCGGGAACCTGCACGGCCGGGGGTGGTTCGTCGGCGGTTCCGATCGACGCCCGAGCACGCTGGAAACCCAAGCGTCCATCGACGCATCCGCAGCCGAGTTGGTGCAGACACAATTGCGGGCCGAAGAGTTGGATGCAGCTTTGGCCGGCGCCCTGTCTGAACAGGCAATCCGGCAGGAAACCGCAGAACAGACTCTTGCCGCACTCAACGAATCCGATGCGGCGATCTCCGCGATCTACGAACAGTTGGGCCGACTCGGTCAGGCGGTGCGCGTCGCGCACGAAGAGTCGGAGCGACTGACGTTGCACCGAAGTCGCGCCGAAGCCCGTCGAGTCGAATCTCTCACTGCGCTGACCGAACTGGAGGAACGCCTGCGCCACGCGGAGGACAACGGCGGGCTCGAAGCCGGGGAACCGGAATCAACCGCCACCGACCGGGAAATGGCGGCGGCAGCGCTCGCGGAAGTACGCATCGTCGAAATGGATGCGCGACTGACCGTACGCACTGCCGAGGAACGCGCCGAATCCGTTCGCGGAAAAGCTGATTCGCTGCGCCGTGCGGCAGCCGCCGAACGCGAGGCGAGGGTGCGGGCAGAACACGCGTTGCGGGCACGGGCACATGCGGCCGCCGTGGCTGCGGCAGTCGCAGAATCCGGTCTGCGAGTGGTGAGCGAACTCGAGACCGTCGTGGCGGCAGCGGTTGCTCATCGCGACGACCTGGCGCGCGCCCGTACCGAATGCGTCGCCAAGCTCGACCAGGTTCGAGAGATCGTCAAGGCGCTGAACGGGCAGCTCGCATCGTTGACCGATGCCGTTCACCGCGACGAAGTTGCCAAGGCACAGGCAGCAATGCGCATCGAGCAATTGGAAGAGTCCATTCTCGAGCAGTACGGAATCGGACTCGACGATCTGATCGCCGAGTACGGCCCCGACGTCGAATTGCCACCGACGGCTCTCGAGTTGGCGGAGTACGAAGAAGCCAAGGCGCGCGGCGAGCAGGTCACCGCTCCGGCGCCCGCTCCGTACGACCGCGCCACGCAGGAGCGTCGGGCCAAGCGGGCCGAGAAAGACCTCGCAACTCTGGGCAAGGTCAATCCGCTGGCGCTCGAAGAATTTGCCGCACTCGAAGAGCGGTACACCTTTCTCTCCACTCAACTCGAAGACGTCAAAACAGCACGCAAGGATCTCCTCGCGGTGGTCGCCGACGTCGACGCCCGGATCTTGCAGGTGTTCACCGAGGCCTACACCGACGTCGCCCGTGAGTTCGTAGGGGTCTTCGAGACACTGTTCCCCGGCGGCGAAGGCCGACTTGTCCTGACCGACCCGTCGGACATGCTCACCACCGGCATCGAGGTCGAAGCGCGACCACCGGGAAAGAAGGTCAAACGGCTCTCCTTGCTCTCGGGTGGAGAGAAATCCTTGACAGCGGTGGCCATGCTCGTCGCGATCTTCCGGGCCCGGCCGTCACCGTTCTACGTCATGGACGAAGTGGAAGCCGCTCTCGACGACACCAACCTGCGCCGCCTCATCGGGCTCTTCGAACAGCTGCGGGAAAAATCGCAGTTGATCGTGATCACGCACCAGAAACCCACCATGGAAATCGCGGATGCTCTCTACGGAGTGAGCATGCGCGGCGACGGCATCACGACTGTCATTTCCCAGCGATTGCGAGGGCAAGACCTCGCCGTTCGGTAAGCCTTGGTCACTTTCTGTTGCCGAGCCTGAAACAATGAGCCGGTGACTACCCAGGCTTGGATCATCATCGCGGCTGTCGCGGCCGTAGTACTTATTGCTCTTGTGGCGGGTTTCCTGCGCTACCGCAGCCGCCAGGTGTCGTTGAAGGCGCCCGAGACGAAGCCGGAGCTCGGTGCACCGGAGAAGGACAAGTCGGGCGGCTACAAAGCCGGCGGCGGGTTCAACTTCAGTGAGGGATCGACGGCAACGGCGCCACCGCCGGCGCCGGCCCCGCCGGCAAAGCCGCCAGTTCCGGAGAAGCCAGTTCCGGAGAAGCCGGTTGAGCCGGAACCGGCGCCGCCCGCTGTTGAAGAACCAGTTGTCGAAGAGCCGGTCGTTGAGGCGCCCGTCGTCGAAGAGCCGGTGGTTGAAAAGCCGGTTGTCGAAGCGCCCGTCGTCGAGGAACCGGTCGTTGAAGAGCCGGTCGTTGAAGAGCCGGTTGTCGAAGAGCCGGTTGTCGAGGCCCCGGTCGTCGAGACCCCGGTGGTCGAGGCCCCTGTCGTCGAGACGGCTCCTGTTGCTCCGGTCGAGCCCGCCCCGCGGGTTCTCGACGAGATCGAACCGACCGAAGGCCGACTTGATCGCCTGCGCGGTCGACTGTCTCGTTCACAGTCGGCAGTCGGCAAGAGCTTGCTCGGTCTGCTCGGTGGTGGCGACCTGGACGAGGATTCGTGGGAAGAGGTCGAAGACACCCTGTTGATCGCGGACCTCGGTTCTGCGACGACGGAAAAGATTGTTGCCACGCTGCGGGCGCAGATGGCAGCCCGCAGTGTTCGGACCGAGGCGGAGGCTCGCGCTTTGCTGCGTGAGGTACTCGTCGCGGAGCTTCGTCCGGAACTGGATCGCTCGATCCGGGCGCTTCCGCACGACAACCATCCGGCGGTTCTGCTTGTTGTCGGTGTGAACGGAACCGGCAAGACCACCACGACGGGCAAGCTGGCCCGCGTATTGGTCGCTGACGGGCGACGGGTACTTCTTGGTGCCGCTGACACGTTCCGTGCTGCTGCGGCCGATCAGCTGCAGACGTGGGCCGAGCGCGTCGGCGCTGAGGTTGTTCGCGGAAAGGAAGGCGGCGATCCCGCTGCTATTTCCTTCGACGCCGTTACTCGTGGCATCGAGGAGGGCGTCGACGTCGTTCTGATCGACACCGCCGGCCGCTTGCACACCAAGACCGGTTTGATGGACGAGCTCGGCAAGGTCAAGCGAGTGATCGAGAAGAAGGCGTCGGTCGACGACGTTCTTCTGGTTCTCGACGCCACCGTGGGGCAGAACGGTCTCGCTCAGGCCCGCGTGTTTGCCGAAGTTGTCGATATCACCGGTGTTGTTCTGACCAAGTTGGACGGTACGGCGAAGGGCGGAATCGTCTTCCAGGTTCAGCATGAACTCGGGGTTCCGGTGAAGCTTGTCGGCCTCGGTGAGGGCGCTGACGACCTGGCTCCGTTCGAACCGGGAGCGTTTGTCGACGCACTGTTGGGCTAGCGCCCCCGTGCGCCTTTTCGGTAGTGCCCACTACCGAAAAGGCGCACAGGGATTCGAAGAATCCCAGTATGAAACTTACTTGCAACAAAGTTGGGTAATTGGTTCACGTCCGCGAAACGTAAGCGCGCCACGGACGAAACACCAGCCCAGCAGTCTTCTACTCAACGACGTGCCACCCGGCACGTGCGACTAGGAGGTAGTAAGTGAGTACCGACGATTTGTTGGCGAACTCCGGTAACGCCGCATGGATGCTGATGGCCGCATCACTGGTTCTGCTGATGACACCGGGTGTCGCGTTCTTCTACGGCGGCATGTCTCGGTCCAAGTCCGTGCTCAACATGATGATGATGTCCTTCGGTTCGATGGCCGTCATCGGTGTCATCTACGTGCTGTGGGGATGGTCCATGTCCTACGGCACCGAGAACATCGGTGGCATCTTCGCGAATCCCTTCGAGTTCTTCGGACTCAAGGACAGCATCACCGACGCGGACGGTAACTTCATCGCCGGTGCGTGGGGCTACCCCAATGTCATCGACATCGCCTTCCAGGTGACGTTCGCCATCATCACGACCGCACTTATCAGCGGTGCGTTGGCCGAGCGCGTGAAGTTCGGTACGTGGATGCTGTTCTCGGGCATCTGGGTCACGGTTGTCTACTTCCCGCTCGCTCACATGGTGTGGGGTGGCGGATTGCTCTCGGGTTCCGAGGACGGCATCGCCGCAAAGATCTTCGGCACCACCGATGACGGTGACGGCGGCCTCGTTGCCGCAGTCCCGCCGATCGACTTCGCCGGTGGCACAGTCGTTCACATCAACGCCGGTATGGCCGCTCTGGTTCTCGCTCTGATCGTCGGCAAGCGCGCCGGCTTCGGCAAGACCGCGTTCCGTCCGCACAACCTGCCGCTCGTCATGCTCGGTGCGGCTCTGCTCTGGTTCGGTTGGTTCGGCTTCAACGCCGGTTCCGCTTTTGCTGCCGACGGTTTTGCCGGTCTCGCCTGGGTCAACACCACCACCGCTACCGCCGCTGCAATCCTGGCTTGGTTGCTCACGGAGCGTATCCGTGACGGACATGCCACCAGCCTCGGTGCTGCTTCCGGTGCTGTTGCCGGTCTTGTTGCCATCACCCCGGCAGCTGGTGCACTGAACCCGGTCGGCTCGATCTTCCTCGGCGCAATCGCCGGTATTCTCTCCGCTCTGGCCGTCGGCCTGAAGTTCCGCTTCGGCTTCGACGATTCGCTCGACGTTGTCGGTGTTCACCTCGTCTCCGGCCTGTGGGGCACGATCGGTATCGGATTCTTCGGTACGTCGACCGGTCTCTTCTACGGCGGTGACTACAAGCAGTTGGTGGTTCAGATCGTGATTGCAGTTGTCGCTCTTGTCTTCACCGGTGTTCTCACCGCGATCATCGGCTACGCACTCAAGCCCCTCGGATGGCGCATCTCGGCCGAGGACGAGGCTCGTGGAATCGACGAGACCCAACACGCAGAGACCGCATACGACCTCGCGTGATCAGCACGTGATTAAAGTGAAATCGCAGCACTTCAGAGTTGGGAAAGGGATGAGCACATGAAGCTGATCACAGCAATCGTCAAGCCGTTCACGCTCGAGGACGTCAAAACCGCGCTCGAGCAGGCCGGGGTGCTGGGTATGACTGTCAGTGAAGTTCAGGGTTACGGTCGTCAGAAGGGCCACACCGAGGTGTACCGAGGCGCGGAGTACTCCGTGGACTTCGTACCGAAGGTTCGGGTGGAGGTCGTGATCGACGACGCGGCTGTCGACAAGGTGGTCGAGGTGATCGTCGAGGCTGCGCGCACCGGCAAGATCGGTGACGGCAAGGTCTGGGTCTCGCCGGTCGAGTCGGTCATCCGGGTTCGTACCGGAGAACGTGGTGGCGATGCACTCTGACCCGAATGGGTCCGGGAACTTCGGCCCTGGTTCCGTCGCTAAGGCGACGGGGCCAGGGCCGGTCTCGTCAGGGGGATCCGATGAAGCCGCGGACCTGGCCCGCGCACGCAAGGCATTACTCGACGGTGGACCCAAGAATCGTCGGCTCGACGCACCTTCGCTGCGACACGCACTGGTTGATCTCCACGAGTTCTGGCTGACCACCAAGGGCGCCGAATTGGGAATCAAGCCCGACTGCGGATTTGCGATTGTTGCTGTCGGCGGGCTGGGCCGACGCGAATTGTTGCCCTATTCCGATCTCGATCTGATTCTGTTGCACGACGATATGGACCCCGCCGTGGTGGCTCAGGTGGCGGAACGCCTCTGGTACCCGTTGTGGGACGCGCACATCAAACTCGACCACAGCGTGCGGACGCTGCCGCAGGCCTTGCAGGTCGCGGCAACCGATATCACCGCGTCGCTTGGCATGCTGGAAGCTCGCCACATTGCCGGCGACATGGAACTCACCAATTTGCTGATCAGCGGTGTGCGACGCCAATGGCGGATGGACATTCGCGCGAGGTTCGACGATTTGATCGCGCAGACCCAGTCGCGGTGGGCGAGCAGCGGCGAGATCGCCCATCGAGCCGAGCCGGATCTCAAGAGCGGGCGCGGGGGACTGCGTGACGTGCAGTTGCTCAATGCCCTGTCCATCGCTCAGTTGACGGACGGCATGCCAGGGCTCGGTCCCAATTCGCCTGGCGGCGGTCTGGCACTGGCGCACCGGCGACTGCTCGACGTACGCACCGAGTTGCATCGCGTGGCCGGTCGGCCGCGGGATCAGCTGCGGGCGCAGGACGCCGACGAGATCGGCGCCGCCCTGCGGATCGGTGATCGATTCGATCTGGCTCGCATGCTCAGCGAATCGGCACGCATCATCAGCTATTCGGTGGACGTCGGAATCCGTACTGCCGGAAACTCTTTGCCCAAGCGTGGGTTGTCGCGGCTCCGGCGGCCTCCGGTGCGTCATCCTCTGGACGAGGGTGTCGTCGAGCATGCCGGAGAAGTTGTGCTGGCGCGCGATGCTCGGCCCAAGAAGGACTCAGGGTTGATCATGCGCGTTGCGGCGGCTGCCGCAACCGGTGGGATGCCGATCTCGGCGTCGACGCTCAATCGCTTGGCGGACAACGCTCCTGAACTGCGCGAGCCGTGGCCTAAGAACGCGGTCAACGATCTTCTGGTGTTGTTGGGGTCGGGTTCTCGGGCGGTGCCGGTCATCGAAGCTCTTGATCGCACCGGATTGTGGGGGCGACTGTTGCCGGAGTGGGGCACGATCCGGGATCTGCCACCGCGTGACGCCGTCCATACCTGGACCGTCGATCGCCACCTCGTCGAAACAGCCGCATACGCAAGCGGATTCACGACGCGGGTCGCGCGTCCTGATCTGCTGATGCTCGGAGCCTTGATTCACGACATCGGTAAGGGGCGCGGCGGCGATCACAGTGTGGTCGGTGCGGAACTGGCCACGGCAATCGGAAACAGGTTGGGGCTCTGGCCTTCCGACGTCGCAATGCTGTCCGCGATGGTGCGGTATCACCTGCTGCTGCCGGAAACGGCGACGCGACGTGATCTGGACGATCCTGCGACGGTGCAGGGGGTCGTCGATTCACTGGGCGGTGACGGAACGCTGCTCGACCTTCTTCATGCACTCGCCGAAGCGGATTCTCTGGCAACGGGTCCGGGTGTGTGGGGTGATTGGAAATCGTCGTTGATCGGCGAACTGGTGCGTCGATGCCGCTTGCTGATGGCGGGGGAGGATCTGCCGGCTCCGGATCCACTCGATCCCGAGCAGTTGTCCATCGCCGAGGACGGCGGTGTTCACGTGTCGTTGTCTCCGGCCGAGAACGCGCATACGTATGTCGTCACGGTCATTGCTCCGGATGCACCCGGCCTGTTGTCACGGGCCGCGGGGATTCTTGCGTTGTCGTCGCTTCGGGTGCATTCGGCTTCGCTCGGCGCCCACGCGGGATCTGCGGTCAACTCGTTTGTCGTGACTCCGCGTTTCGGGGCGCCGCCGCAAGCCGCGCTGCTGCGACAGGAGTTGATCCGCGCATCCGAGGGCGAGCTGAACCTGCTAGAGCTACTCGATGCCAAGGAAGAGGAAACTCGGGCGCAGCAGTGGGAAGATCCGATTGCGCTGAGCAAGAGTTCGGCGATCCCGGTCCTGTATGCGCAGGCGCCGCCGCGGGTGATCTGGTTCGATTCGCCTGGTGAGGGTCAGGCGATCCTCGAAGTACGTACCGAGGATCGCGTCGGATTGCTGTGTCGTCTGGCCGCAGCTCTCGAACGCAGCGGCGCCGACATCAGGTGGGCAAAAGTCGCGACCCTGGGCTCGTCCGTCATCGACTCGTTCTGCCTCGACTTCGGTGGGGCCGATTCGCGGGCCAGTCGTGAGCGCGTCGAGGCCGCCGTTCTGAGTGTTGTGCCGCTGCCGCAGCCGGAGAAAAAGCCGCAGTAGCGACACGCCTGAAAGTGGTTACGTCCGCATCGGCTGGGATCGGTGCGGACGTAGCGGCTAGGCTGGTGCCCGAGAATATCCACGGCAAACTCGCACGACCTTCAGGAGCGCACTCGGTGTTCGAATCCCTTTCCGACAGATTGACCGGATCTCTCAAGGATCTGCGTGGTAAGGGTCGTCTGTCCGGCGCCGATATCGACGCGACCGCCCGTGAGATCCGCCTCGCACTTCTCGAGGCCGACGTTGCGCTGCCCGTCGTGCGCAGCTTCATCGCCAAGATCAAGGAACGCGCCAAGGGCGCCGAGGTGTCCGGTGCTCTCAACCCGGCGCAGCAGGTCGTCAAGATCGTCAACGAGGAACTTGTTCAGATCCTCGGCGGCGAAACTCGTCGGTTGCAGTTCGCCAAGAACCCCCCGACAGTCATCATGCTGGCCGGTCTGCAGGGTTCCGGTAAGACCACCCTCGCCGGCAAGCTGGCCAAGTGGCTCAAGGATCAGGGCCACACTCCACTTCTGGTTGCGTGTGACCTGCAGCGTCCCGGCGCCGTCACACAGCTGCAGATCGTCGGCGAACGCGCCGGTGCCGCCGTCTTCGCGCCGCACCCGGGTACGTCCATCGGCGGCGGCGAGAACGCTCTCGGCGTCTCCGCTGCCGACCCCGTCGAGGTAGCCCGAGCCGGCGTCGAAGAGGCGCGCAACAAGCAGTACGACGTGGTCATCGTCGACACCGCCGGCCGACTCGGCATCGACGCAGATCTGATGGAGCAGGCTGCCGGTATTCGTGACGCCGTCAACCCGGACGAGACAATTTTTGTTCTCGACTCGATGATCGGTCAGGACGCGGTCAGCACGGCCGAGGCGTTCCGTGAGGGTGTCGGCTTCACCGGTGTTGTCCTCACCAAGCTCGACGGCGACGCCCGTGGTGGCGCCGCGCTCAGCGTTCGTGAGATCACGGGCCAGCCGATTCTGTTCGCGTCGACGGGCGAGAAGCTCGAAGACTTCGACGTCTTCCACCCGGACCGTATGGCCAGCCGCATCCTCGGCATGGGCGATGTCCTGAGCCTGATCGAGCAGGCCGAGCAGGTCTTCGACGCCGAGCAGGCTGAAGCAACCGCCGCCAAGATCGGCTC
Source organism: Rhodococcus sp. AD45-ID (assembly GCF_003023755.1). Classification (NCBI taxonomy): domain Bacteria; kingdom Bacillati; phylum Actinomycetota; class Actinomycetes; order Mycobacteriales; family Nocardiaceae; genus Rhodococcus; species Rhodococcus sp. AD45-ID. The sequence goes on from NZ_PYHL01000002.1 coordinate 611,972, forward strand.
CGGCCAGCTGACGCTCGAGGATTTCCTCGATCAGATGATGGCTGTCCGCAAGATGGGCCCGATCGGCAACCTTCTCGGCATGCTGCCAGGCGCAGGCGGAATGAAGGACGCGCTGGCCAACGTCGACGAGAAGCAACTCGACCGCATTCAGGCCATCATCCGCGGTATGACGCCTGCCGAGCGTGAAGACCCCAAGATCATCAACGCGTCGCGCCGTCTGCGCATCGCAAACGGTTCGGGTGTCAAGGTTTCCGACGTTAACCAGTTGGTGGACCGTTTCTTCGAAGCCCGCAAGATGATGGCTGCCATGGCCGGCCGTATGGGTATGCCCGGCGCCCGCAAGCAGGTGCGCAGCAAGAAGGGCAAGAAGGGCAAGAAGGGCGGCAAGGGTCCGACGCAGCCCAAGATGCGCGGAGGATTCCCCGGCATGGGCGGATTCCCGGGTATGCCCGGTGGCATGCCTGCCGGAATGCCCGACCTGTCGAACATGCCCAAGGGACTCGACCAGTTGCCACCCGGACTCGAAGGCATCGACCTGTCGCAGCTCAAGCTGCCCAAGAAGTAAGCCCGTGAGCGTCCTCCATCTGCGCGGCATCGGTCTGCCCGATGCTGCGCCCATCGAACTGTGGATTGTCGACGGCAGGATCACCTTCGAACCGGTCGCAGGCGCCGAGACGATTGTCGATGCTGGGTGGATCACTCCCGGTCTTGTCGACGCGCATTGCCATGTCGGTATTCGCTTCGGCGGGGGCGGCGGCGAGACCGTCGACGGTTTGATCGCTCAGGCACAGGCCGAGCGCGACGCCGGTGTACTGCTGTTGCGTGACGCGGGATCACCCGTCGATACCCGATTCGTCGATGAGCGGGCCGATCTTCCCCGGATCATCCGTGCGGGTCAGCACATCGCTGCGCCCAAGCGCTACATCCCGGGGTTGCCGGTCGATCTCGACGACGAATCGCAGTTGCCTGCCGAGGTCGTGCGCCAAGCCAGGGCCGGTGACGGGTGGGTCAAGCTCGTCGGCGACTGGATCGACCGCTCTGTCGGCGACCTCGCGCCCCTGTGGAGCGACAAGATCCTGGTTGAAGCTATTGCGGCGGCTCACGCTGAAGGCGCCAAGGTCACGGCCCACGTTTTTGCCGAGGACGCACTTCCCGGCCTGATCAACGCCGGTATCGACTGCATCGAGCACGGCACCGGATTGACCGACGAGACCATCGAGATGATGGTTGCTCACGGCACCGCACTGGTGCCGACACTGATCAACATCGCGACATTCCCCGGAATCGCCGACTCCGCGACGCGGTACCCGATCTACGCGGCCCACATGCGCGATCTCCACTCGCGGCGCCATCGGACGATCGGTGCGGCGCACGAAGCCGGGATCCCGATCTACGCCGGCACTGATGCCGGAGGATCGATCCTGCACGGCCGGATCGCCGACGAGGTGGCTGAACTCCAGATCGCCGGGATGTCGTCACACGACGCGCTCGGTGCAGCCTGCTGGGACGCCCGGACCTGGCTGGGTGGATCCGGATTGGTCGAGGGTGCGCCCGCTGACCTGGTGGTATTCGACGAAGATCCGCGGGGAAACACCGCTGTGCTGGCGAAGCCCGCCCACGTGGTGCTTCGCGGCAATGTAATCGCCCGATAACGCTTGCCTGGATTTCATCCACAAGTAGGCATCTGGCACAATGGACGACTGTTCGTCGCAAACGGTTACGTACCGCTGCGACGGTCACAGGTTAGAGGCAAAACCGGGCCCCCAAATTCGTGGGGGTTGCTGAATTGCACGTGACACGCGCCGCACTGTTGTGCGCGCTGAAGGAGTACCGCAGCCATGGCTGTCAAGATCAAGCTCACCCGCCTCGGCAAGATCCGCAACGCTCAGTACCGCGTTGTCATCGCCGACTCCCGCACCCGTCGTGACGGCCGTGCGATCGAGACCATCGGCAAGTACCACCCCAAGGAAGAGCCGTCGCTGATCGACATCGATTCCGAGCGCGCTCAGTACTGGCTGTCCGTGGGTGCACAGCCCACCGAGCCCGTCGAGGCTCTCCTCAAGATCACCGGTGACTGGCAGAAGTTCAAGGGCCTCCCGGGCACCGAAGGCACCCTGCGTGTCAAGGAAGCCAAGCCCTCCAAGCTCGAACTGTTCCAGGCTGCACTCGCGCAGGCCGAGAACGAGCCGGTTGCAGAAGCAATCACCCCCAAGAAGAAGAAGGCTGCCAAGGCAGACGAGGCCAAGGCAGACGACGCCGCAGCCGACGCCGAGGCTCCCGCTGCAGACGCCGAGGCTGCTGACAAGTGAGTGCCGTCGTCGCTGATGCGGTAGAGCATTTGGTTCGCGGCATTGTCGCCAATCCTGACGACGTACGCGTCGAACTGATGACCGGACGCCGTGGACGTACCGTCGAGGTGCACGTGCACCCCGACGATCTCGGCAAGGTCATCGGCAGGGGCGGCCGCACCGCGACGGCTCTGCGCACCCTGGTCTCCGGTATCGGTGGCCGTGGCATTCGCGTCGACGTCGTCGACACCGATCAGTAGACGGCAGTAATTCAAGTGGAACTCGTCGTCGGTCGTGTCGCGAAGTCGCATGGCATCAAAGGTGAACTGGTCGTAGAGGTTCGTACTGACGAACCCGAAGAGCGCTTTGCCGTTGGAACTGTGCTGCGTGGGCATAAGCCACGCGAGTCCACTAGCAAGTCCTACACAGTAGAAGCCGCCCGGGATCATTCCGGGCGGCTCCTGCTGCGTCTCGAAGGCGTCAACGATCGCGGCGAGGCAGATGCCTTGCGTGGCACGTTGTTTGTCATCGACAGCAGTGAACTCGAACCGTCCGACGATCCGGACGAGTTCTACGATCACGAACTCGAAGGACTGAAGGTCGTTCTGACCGACGGTACCGAGGTGGGTTCTGTGATCGAGGTATTGCACTCCGCCGCAGGCGAATTGCTTTCCATTCGACGCACCGGTGAGGCATCGGGCGAGTTGTTGATCCCATTTGTCGCCGCCATCGTGACCAAGGTGTCGATTGCCGACGGCCTGGTTGAGATCACGCCTCCCGAGGGTCTGCTGGACCCTGACTTTGGTGACAAGTCGAACAGCGACAGCGACAAGTCGAACTCAGATCGCGACTGATCGATTCATGCGTCTCGACGTAGTCACCATTTTTCCCGAGTACCTCGAACCGCTTCGTGCCGCCTTGCTGGGCAAGGCAATCGAACGCGGCTTGATCTCGGTTGACGTCCATGATCTGCGTTCGTGGACCCATGACGTACACAAGGCCGTCGACGATTCCCCGTACGGCGGGGGACCTGGCATGGTCATGAAACCCACCGTGTGGGGTCCCGCCCTCGACGACGTCCTCGGCCGCTCCGATTCTTCCGGCCCGGATGATGCCGACACCATTTTGGTGGTGCCGACTCCCGCCGGTGTTCCCTTCACCCAGGCAACAGCGCATCGTTGGTCGAAGGCGCAGCATCTTGTGTTTGCCTGCGGCCGGTACGAGGGCATCGATCAACGAGTCTTCGACGACGCGGCCAAGCGGGTTCGCGTCGAAGAAGTCAGCATCGGCGATTACGTCCTGATCGGCGGCGAGGCTGCCGTACTGGTGATGGTGGAAGCAGTAGTTCGCTTGATGCCCGGTGTGCTCGGCAATCAGCTGTCGCACCAAGAGGATTCGTTCTCCGACGGTCTTCTCGAAGGGCCGAGCTACACCCGCCCGGCGGTCTGGCGAGACCTCGAAGTTCCGCCTGTTCTGCTGTCCGGCGATCACGCAAAGATCAAGGCATGGCGCCATGAGCAGTCGCTGCAGCGCACCGCCGAACGTCGGCCGGATCTGCTGCCCTAGCTGTTTCGCTTCAGCCAGGTGACGCTCGCGCCGTTGTCGAAGACTTCACTGGCCGTGGGCGTGAAAAGTATCGGCTCGAATGTACCGGCGATCATCGGTATCCCCGCACCCACGATGACCGGGTACCTTTTGATGATCAATTCGTCGATCTCCGGTAGCACTTCCCCGGCAAGTATTCCGCCGCCGCACAGCCAGATATCTTGTCCTTCTTGGGCTTTGAGTTCCTTGATCTTCGTTACCGGGTCAGTGCGCACCAGGTTGACTGCCGGGTCGTCGATATCCGGGAGTGTGGTCGATACGACGTATTGCCGAAGGTGCGCGTATGGACTGCTCACGCCGACGCTTCGTGCGGGCTCGTAGGAACCGCGGCCCATGAGGACGGTGTCGAAAACTCTGTTCGGTGGGTTGCCCATCCCGACGTGGGGCCGGATGTGCGTGGGTACGGTTTCCGGGTAACGCTCGTTCATCGACGCGGTCATCTGATCGGAGAGCGGAAAGAAATCGAACTCTCCTCCGGGGCCTGCGATGTATCCGTCCAGCGTTGTTCCGACGTAGTACACAAGCTTGCGCATGTACAACTCCGTTCGTAGTACTCTGTTTGTAGTGGTTTAATTTAGGGTCGTGACAGGAGCGGTGTCAAGTGCGAAAAAACCCGGAACGCCGGCTGGCGCTGATCGATGCGGCAATCGAGGTGCTGGCGCGAGAGGGCGCTAGAGGCTTGACATTTCGAGCCGTCGATGGGCAGGCGGCCGTGCCGAACGGGACAGCGTCGAACTACTTCTCGAATCGCGACGACCTACTCACCCAAGCCGGTGGCCGGATCTACGAGCGACTGATTCCGGACGACCTCGAAGGGATGATCGATCCCGTCAACGGCACCGATCGTGAGCGCCTGGTGACGCTCATGCTCGACGTGGTCGAGCGGGTCACCTCATTCGGGACCGGATTCCTCGCATTGATGGAGCTGCGCCTCGAGGCGACGCGTCGACCTGATCTTCGAGCGGTTCTGACGGTCCGCATCCGAGAAGACCTCGAACTCAACGTCGCCAACCATCTGGCCTCGGGAGTGCCAGGTGATGCGATGACCGTTCGACTGCTCTACATGTCGTTGAACTGGCTGGTTCTCGATCGGCTCACCCTGCCGGATCTGTTCGGCGAAGAAGACATTCGAGCCCTTGTCGAGGCGGCGGTGGATCGGGCCTTGCCGCCACAGCGGTAGCAGGTCAGTGATCGGTAACAGGTCAGTGGTTGTCGGTGCTGCGCCGGAACGAGAAGTATCGATGCCCGAGAAAACTCACGCCTGCCACAATTAGCATCACCACTGCCTGTGCCGGTAGTGGTGGTGCATGGAGAACCGACACCGCAAAAGTCCCCAGGATCAGATTCAGTACCAGCCCACCGGAATTGACGACGATAAACGCCCCGAGGTCGCGGGCGAGGTGACCCCGGACGCGGAAGACCAGAGTTCGGTGCAGCACAAACGCGATCAGGACGCTGATGCTGTAGGAACCGATCAGCGCGACCGGGTAGAGGTTGTCGTTGCCCAATGCGAGCATCCAGATGACGAACAGCCCGTATCCGATCGCTGTATTCGCCACTCCCACAACGGCAAATGCGATGGGCTGGTGTTTCACGATTCGCAGCAGCGGGCCTGGGTCGGCAACCGGGGCGGTGTCCTCGCTCACGATGCGTTGTTCGTTGCGTCGTCGATCCGGTCGCGTCGACGGCCGCGCAGATACATCCATTCGAGTACGCCGAGGCCGAGAATTCCGGCGACCATCGATGCGCCGCCGATCTTCCATCCCGGCGGACGCCAGGTGAGAACAAGTTCCGCGTCCTTTGTTCCGGCTGGAACATCCACGGTGACAAAGGACTTCGCAACAACGTCGATGGGAACAGACTCGCCGTTCAAGGTGGCGCGGTAGCCAGGCCAGCCGAGACGGGCGAAGACGACCTTCCCGCCGCCGCTCGAGCTGACGCGAAGAGTGCTCGACATGTTCGTCTCGGCGACCGACGTCGCTTCCACCCCTTCGGTGTGCGAGATTCGGCCGTTGCGGGTGGAGACCGGACCGTCGACGCGTTCGAGTACCGAGACGTAGTTGTCGTGGCCGGGGTAGTCGACCCATTTCCAGCCGTCGGGGGCCGGCTGGTTACGAGCATCGGGATACAACGCGTTCTGCAGAACCACGCGGTCCACGTTCATGAGATCGACCAGAGTGCGGCCGGTTTCGGGTTCGACGGCGAAGACCCGTGCGAACGCGTCGGGGCACACGCTCATGTCCCACCGCATGCACAGGAGATTGCCGAAGTAGTAGTGCCCGTTGGGGGTGTAACCGCTGGTGTAGGTGAGTTCCAGATCTTTCGGATAGTTTCCGAAAGCCAGTGAGCCGTATGCGCCGTCGAGGGTGCGTTGGTCGGGGGTGATGAGCGCGCGATCGGCGAGTTGCAGTGTGGTTCCGTCGAAGTCGGGGAAAGCTGCTTTCATGTCCGAGCGCGACTCCGGCAGGTTCCAGCTCATCGGTGTCGGTTGCGCGGCGCGCACCTGGGCGTAAGCGATGGGGGAGACTGCGGCAATAGCGAGGATGCAGGCCGCGGCCGTTCCCCTCGTTCGGCCGAGCCAGACCATCGCGGCGCCGAGAGCAGCGACGGCGACGGCCGAGATCACATGCCACTCCAGGAGGCTGGGTGCAGCCGACGCCGAGCGGATCAGGAGTAAGCCGACCAGGATTCCGGCGGCCGCGCCGCGGCGACGCCAGTTGTCGGTGGTGGCGTAGCGCCCGAGCAGGATGCACACCAGAAGTAGCAGTCCGATCGCCACCATCGGGAGCACCCGAGCGGGCCAGCGGAGGGGGCCGATGGTGCTGGGTCCGGCAGTCCACATGAGTACTGCCACCGTGAAAATTCCGACGGCCGTCAGTTCGCGTGCGGCGCCGCGAGCTTTGCCCCAGTCGATGAATGCAAGCGCAGGAATCAGGAACCAGGCGATGTAGACCATCGGCATGGTCTGGATGTAACCCCACCACGAAACAAACGCGGGCATCGTGCTCGGCAGGCTGGCGTTGAGGGATTCCGACCACGGTACGGCGAGGAAGGCGTCGTTCTTGACCTCGGATGCGCCGCGCCAGGTGACGTCGGCGGTGAGCAGACTCGGCAGGTAGGTTGCGAGGCCCGCCAGCGCGGCACACGCGGAGACTGCGAGGAGCCGCAGCGATGGCAGCCAGCGTCGTTGGTAGGCCACTTCGCCGATGGCCACAGCAACGATCATCAGACCGGATTCGACTGCGGGAAACACGTATTGGACCGACATCGCGAGATACAGGAAGACAAACGTCGGTATCGGACCGCTCTTGCCGCGGGAGTACCGGATCGCCGACGCCCAGGCCTGCACCATCCAGGCGGTGCCGGTAAAGGCCGTCATCCAACTGGCCTCGTCGAAGAACAGCAGGAAACCGGTGAAGGGAATCGAGACGCCGGCTACGGCCGCCCACGCGGGCTTGGAGCCGTATTCGAGGCAGATCCGAAATACACCGAGGCCGAGGATGATCGCGAAGATCAGCTTGACCAGCGTTGCGTACAACGCGAGGTTGTCGAAGGACGGCGCAATCAGGTCGATGAGCAGTTGTGGTGGGTTGAGAAGGCCGGCTTCCTCGATGGCGTAGTTCCCGGCCATCCAGTTCTCCGGCACCAGGACTGGTAGGTGGCCCTCGCGCAGATTTCGGCCCAACATCACCCACAACGGGGCGTACTGGGACTCGGTGTCATCGGTGTAGAAATGGCGTGCATTTGCCAGGACGACAGCGATGTATCCCGCGATAACACCGACCGCAGTACCGGCACCCCATTTGTACACGTCAGCTCTGGCGCGAATGCGAGTTTCCACCACGAGTTCCAGACCTTAACAGGATGGGGGAATCGTGCCATGACGCGTGCAGGTAAACCGTTGGCAAAGTACAAGAGTCGTACACGCGCGCGTGTTAAAGTTCGCGGCGGTGTGAGTCCGGTCGCACTGATCACTCGACCCTTCGTCGAGTTCCCGAAGGGAGCAGTAAGCGAGTGCACTCGATCTCCGTCGTGGTGCCTGTGTACCAGGGCGAACGCACGATTTCCGCGCTGGTCGACGAGCTGAACACTCTCACCGGTACCTGTGTCACTGCAGGTGGTGCCGAATTCTCGGTCGACGAGATCGTCCTTGTCCATGACAACGGGCCAGATCGCTCCGACGTCGTCCTTCTCGAGTTGGAACGCCGTTTCGACCACGTACGGGTGATTTGGCTGAGCCGCAACTACGGCCAGGACGCAGCAACGATTGCCGGTATGGCTGCTGCCCGCGGCGACTGGATTGTCACGATGGACGAGGACGGGCAGCATGACCCGGCGTCGATCAGCGCGTTTCTCGACACCGCACTGCGAGAACGTGCCGATCTTGTCTATTCGAAGCCGGTCAATACCCGCCCCCACGGATTCTTGCGGAACGTGACGTCGCGGGGCGCAAAGATGGTTCTGGCTACGGTGTTCGCGTTCCCGGCATCGGCGCAATTCGAGAGCTTCAGACTTGTTCGCGGCGACATCGCGAGACAACTGGCGGAGGTAGCCGCAAACGGTGCGTACCTCGACGTCGCTCTGACCTGGGTGGTGGGTAACACCGCCACCGTTCCGGTTAGCTTACGTGCGGAGGGGCGAGAGGAATCCGGCTACAACTACCGCCGGTTGTTCTCTCTGTTCTGGAAGATGGTGTTGTGCAGCGGAACCCGGGGTCTCCGATTGGTCAGCCTGCTCGGCGTGACTCTTGCGCTCGCCGGAGTGGTCGTCGCTGCGGTGATCTTCGTCCAGGCGGTGACCGGCGACAACAACGACCCTGAAGGCTGGGCGTCGATGATCGTGGCGATGCTGCTCTGCTCGGGGGCAATTCTGTTCTCGCTTGGTCTCATTGCCGAATATCTCGGGGTTGCCCTGCATATTCTGGTGGGCAAACCCCTGTATCTCAAGGTCGATGCACCACGTCCGGGTGTAACTGAAATGGACGGTGTCACACGTGAACGCTGACCGCATCATCTTCAGTCGGCCCTACCGTGCCGCGAATGAATTGACCAATCTGGCAACGGTTCTGGAATCGGATCACATTCACGGCGACGGCACGTTCACCGCCTCGTCCACCGCAAAGATCAAGGCGATCACCGGCGCCAAGCACGCCCTGCTGACAACCTCGTGCACACACGCGCTCGAACTTGGTGCACTTCTGTTGGAGATCGGGCCGGGCGACGAAGTCATCGTTCCAAGTTTTGCCTTCAGCTCCGCAGCGACTGCTGTCGCGCTGCGCGGAGCAACCGTCGTGTTCGTCGACATCGATCTGGAAACCGGCAACATCGATCCGGTAGCCGTCGCCGACGCGATCACACCGCGCACCAAAGCCGTGCTGGTCATGCACTACGGCGGTGTGGCAGCCGAGATGGAACCGCTGCTGGCACTCGCGAAGGAACACGGCTTTGCGTTGATCGAGGACAACGCGCACGGACTGGGCGGCACGTGGCGGGGCCGAACACTCGGCACCATCGGCACCGTCGGCACTCAAAGTTTCCACGACACCAAGAACATTCATTGCGGCGAGGGTGGCGCGCTGCTGCTCTCCGACGATGCACTGATGGAGCGCGCCGAGATCATCCGCGAGAAGGGCACGAACCGTGCTCGTTTCCTGCGTGGTCAGGTGGATAAATACTCGTGGCAGGACATCGGCTCCAGCTATCTGCCCAGTGAACTCAACGCGGCAGTGCTCGACGCTCAACTAGCCGAATTCGACGCGATTCATGCGGACCGTCATCGCGTCTGGGACGACTACAGCGAGAACCTGTCCGATTGGGCGAAGAATCACGACGTTCAACTGATGACTGTTCCGGACGATCGTGAGCACCCCGCGCACCTGTTCTATGTCCGGCTGCCGAACGAGCGCAGCCGCGACGCCATGATCCGGCACATGGCCGAGCTCGGCGTCGTGGCACCGTTTCATTACGTGCCCCTGGACACGAGTGCGGCCGGACTGCGCTACGGCCGCACACCTGTGCCGTGCGTTCGTAGTCTGCAGTTCTCGACCACGATTCTGCGACTTCCGCTGTGGCCGATGCTCACAGCCGACCAGCAGGGCCGCGTCGTAGATGCTGCGGCGTCGTATCGCGTGTAGTTAAGACTTCTAGGGCCCGGACGCTTCCTGAACGGGCTTTTCGGTTGTGGGTGTGGAGGGCGACCATTCGTCCACCGTGCCGTCGGGGAAAATGATCTGCGCTACACCCGTGATGGTGTCGCGGGCGTGGAGCGCACTCTCGTCGTTGGTGGCGTCTGTCATCGAGGTATCCGGGATGAGTCCGTAGTTGTCGTCGTCCTGATACTGAATATCCTCGCGCGTGGTGACAGTCACGATGAATCGGTTGTCCTCGCCGACGATGCCGGTGGTCAGATGGACCCACTGGTCGCTGACACAACACATCCATCCCTGTTTGACGGCAAGCACCGGTTCGTTGAAGAGAGCGTCCGGGAGGCCGAAGCGTTGGTCGTAGCCGTCGGCGGCAGTCGCCGTGGATTCGCGGAGGTGGTCGACGATCAGATTGATCCGGTCCTCCCCCAGCCCTGCGGTGTCGTCGAGGACTCCGTCGTAGAACGTGATCAGATCGCGCGCCGTAGTTTCGGTGTTCCACCACAAACCGTCGTATGGCGCGGTGGTGGAGGTCAACGAGTAGCGTTGCGCGACGCGGTTCACGAGGTCGGAGCCGCCGGCAGCGTCCCACAGGAGATTGGCGGCAGTGTCATCGGAAGATTCGAGCATGGCAACCATGAGGGCGCGGTCGTCGTCGCCGAGTGGGCGTTCGTCACGCGAATCTTGATAGAGCAGATCCTCGGCGATGAAAAGCTTTGCTACCGAGGCTGTTTCGATCTGCTGATCGCCGCCCACCTCGAGATAGTTGTTCGTGGTGCGGTCGAAGACGGCAATCGACGCCTCTGCGCCGCGATCAAGTGCGGCAGTACGGGCCTGTTCGAGTCGCACGTCAAGGGCCTGCGCGAGCGGCACGTTTGTATCAGGGAAGGGGGAGGTCTCGGTGGATGCTGCCTGGTTTGCGGCCGCGCTGCATGATGCCGCACAAGTAACTGCGGCAATCATTGCGATAACCCGGACGAACCGCGCAGTCATCAATTTCCCCCGGACTCCGGACACGGCGCTGTCTGCCGGTCTTCTTGTTCCAGGATAGCGGTAGGCTCGGTTCTCGTGATTCTCAAGACCGTGAACCAGCGCATTGCCGAGGAACTCGACGTCCGCGAAGGGCAGGTGGCTGCGGCCGTAGACCTGTTGGACGGCGGGGCCACCGTGCCCTTTATCGCCCGGTATCGAAAAGAAGTCACCGGCACTCTCGACGACGCTCAATTGAGACTTCTCGAGGAGCGGCTGCGCTACCTCCGCGAACTCGACGAGCGGCGCGACGCGGTTCTCGTCGAGATCGAATCCCAAGGAAAACTCGACGACGCCTTGCGTGGTCAGATCATGCTTGCCGACACAAAAGCGCGGCTAGAAGACATTTACCTGCCGTTCAAGAAGAAGCGCCGCACCAAGGCGCAGATCGCTCGCGAGGCCGGCCACGAGCCCGTGGCGGATGCGCTCATCGGGGATCCCACCACCGATCCTGCGCAGTATTCGGAGGAACAACTCGACGGTGCGCGATCGATCCTGGTCGAGCGCTTTGCCGAAGATGCCGATCTCGTCGGTGAATTGCGCGAGTTGATGTGGACTCGCGGACAGGTTGTCTCCGCGGTTCGTAAGGGCAAGGAAACCGATGGCTCGAAGTTTGCTGACTACTTCGAGTTCTCCGAACCCTTCGCAAAACTTCCCTCCCACCGAATCCTCGCGGTACTGCGCGGAGAGAAGGAAGAAGTGCTGTCGGTGACGATGGCACCCGATACCGCGGAACTCGCACCGGGGGAGCGGACGGTATACGAAGGCCGCATCGCAACCCGGTTCGACATTGCGGATCGTGGACGCGCAGCCGACGGCTGGCTCCTCGACACCGTTCGATGGGCGTGGCGGACCAAGTTTGCAGTCACCCTCGGCGTCGACGTCCGGATGCGGCTGCGTCAGTCCGCGGAGAAGGACGCCGTCGACGTGTTCGCGACCAACCTCAAGGACCTTCTGCTGGCAGCGCCGGCCGGCGCTCGTCCGACCATGGGTCTCGACCCCGGATTCCGAACGGGCACAAAGGTTGCCGTCGTCGACGGAACGGGCAAGGTGGTTGCGTACGAGACCATCTACCCGCATCAGCCCCACAACAAGCGAGACGCTGCTCTGGCCACACTGGCGAGCTTGGTAGCCAAGCACGGCGTCGAATTGATCGCCATCGGCAACGGCACCGCGTCACGTGAGACCGATACGCTGGCCGGCGACCTGATCACCAAGTCCGGCGCCACCAACCTCACCAAGATCGTTGTCTCCGAAGCCGGTGCGTCCGTGTACTCGGCGTCGGCCTACGCATCTGCGGAACTGCCGGACCTCGACGTGTCCATCCGCGGAGCCGTCTCCATCGCGCGTCGCCTCCAGGACCCCCTCGCCGAACTGGTGAAGATCGACCCGAAGTCCATCGGCGTCGGCCAGTACCAGCACGACATCACCGAATCGCTCCTCTCGCGTTCACTCAACGCCGTGGTCGAGGATGCTGTGAACTCGGTGGGCGTCGACGTGAACACGGCGTCGGTCCCGCTGCTGGCTCGTGTCTCGGGTATTGCCGGTTCGCTGGCGGAAAGCATTGTGTCGCATCGAGATCAGAATGGTCCGTTCCGAACGCGCAAGGCACTCAAGGACGTCTCGCGGTTGGGACCCAAGGCGTTCGAGCAGTGCGCGGGCTTCCTCCGCATCGCCGACGGTGACGACCCGCTCGATGCGTCGAGTGTGCACCCCGAGGCGTATCCCGTCGTCCGCAAGATCGTAGCGAGCGCAGGTGGTGACGTCAGTAGTGTCATCGGCAATGCGACGGCGTTGCGCTCGGTGCGCGCCGCAGATTTTGTCGACGACCGCTTCGGCCTTCCCACTGTCACGGACATCATCGCCGAACTCGAGAAGCCGGGCCGTGATCCGCGTCCGGAGTTCAAGACGGCCACCTTTGCCGCCGGCATCGAGAAGGTCGCACACCTCAAGCCCGGAATGGTGCTCGAAGGCGTAGTCACCAACGTCGCCGCCTTCGGTGCCTTCGTCGATGTGGGAGTACACCAGGACGGTCTGGTCCATGTCTCCGCGATGTCGCACAGCTTTGTCAAGGACCCGCGAGAAGTGGTCAAGTCGGGTGACGTCGTCAAGGTCAAGGTGCTCGAAGTCGACGAGGCTCGCCAGCGCATCGCGCTGACACTGAGACTCGACGACGAGGTCGGTGCGCCGCCGCGAAAGTCCGATGGTCCTCGCGGTGGGCAGAACCCGCGTCAAGGTCAGGGGCAGGGTCAGGGTCAGGGCGGGCAGCAGCAGCGCCGCGGCGGTGGCCAGCAGCAGGGCGGTCGGGACAAGCGCCCGGACAACCGGGCGCCGGCGTCCGGGTCGATGGCCGATGCCTTGCGCAATGCGGGATTCGGCAAATAAGAGGGTTCGAATGATCCACCCCGCCTGGTTTGTCACAATTGAGCAGACCGGGTCGGGGGACTTCGTGGAGTGAGGGCAGTAATGGGCGAGTGGCTCGACCGCGAGATCGTCGCCCACGGCCGACTGCCGCTGTTGTTCTTTCTTCTCGGGTTTCTCGCTGCGTTCCTGTTCATTCGGCTCAGCGTGCGAATGATCCGCGCGCAGGTGAAGTGGTGGCCGGGCAACATCACTCCAGGTGGTCAGCACGTTCACCACGTGGTCTTCGGCGTTGTTGCGATGATCGCCTCGGGTGGCGCACTGATCGCGGTCTACGTGGACGGCTCCCAAACCACTGGCGCCGTCCTCGCCGCGATCTTCGGGATGGGCGCCGCGTTGGTGCTCGACGAGTTTGCGCTCATCTTCTATTTGAAGGACGTCTACTGGTCGGAGCAGGGCAGGACGTCGGTCGACGCGGTTTTTGTCGCCATCGCGGTGACAGGCCTCGTTCTGCTCGGCTTCCGTCCGCTAGAGCTGCTGGACTTGGCCGGCTTCCGCGAGGAAAGAAACCCCTGGATCAGATTGGCCTTCGTGTTTGTCGCTCTGATCAACTTCGGCCTGGCCGCGATCGTGATTCTCAAAGGCAAGATCTGGACGGGTCTCGTCGGATTGTTTGTCCTCCCACTGCTGATCATCGGAGCGATCAGACTCAGTAGGCCTGGTGCGCCGTGGGCGCGGTGGCGGTACACCCGCAAACCGAAAAGAATGAAACGGGCGCTCGAACGTGAACGAAAATGGCGACGCCCCGTTATCCGGGCCAAGATCTACGTCCAGGATCTGATCGCCGGGTCGCCGAGCGTCGAACATGCGATGGCTGCGGCGGAGGAGGAACTCGACCACACGATTCAACCGGCTCCGCCACCTCCGGTTTCGCCCTTACTGTCCGCGTCTGGCACAATGGACGGGTTGCCTGGACCAGGCAGCAGTACTTGATCTGGGCACGAACCAGTCGAGCGTCGTATCGGGCTTACCGAAGCGTCGCCGCTCGGTTCCTCTGCTCCTGCGAAATGCAAGGATGACACATGAACACTTTGGACTTCCTGGATAAGAAGTCGCTGCGCGACGACATTCCTGACTTCCGCCCCGGCGACACGCTCAACGTGAACGTCAAGGTTATCGAAGGCTCGAAGGAGCGCGTGCAGGTCTTCAAGGGCGTCGTTATTCGGCGTCAGGGTGGCGGCGTTCGCGAAACCTTCACCGTCCGCAAGGTTTCCTTCGGCGTCGGTGTCGAGCGTACGTTCCCGGTTCACAGCCCCACGCTGGCCTCCATCGAGGTTCTGACCCGCGGTGACGTTCGTCGCGCGAAGCTGTACTACCTGCGCGAGCTGCGCGGCAAGAAGGCAAAGATCAAGGAAAAGCGCTGATCTTTCTTATTGGCCCGGCACCGCGTACGCGCGGTGTCGGGCTAATCTGTTTCTGTGGCAGATTCTTCGAAGGAGCAGGCATTGTCGTCCGGACCCGAGAATCAGGATGGAACAGGTAATCCCGAGGAACAGAACACTCCTCGACCACAGACATCTCACCGCTCACCCAAGAAACAACGATCGTTCTTCCGGGAACTCCCGATACTGATCGGGGTGGCGCTGGTTCTCAGCATCGTTTTACAAGCATTCGTCTTTCGCGTTTTCCTCATTCCGTCCGAGTCGATGGAGCCGACCCTGCACGGCTGTGCAGGATGTACCGGTGACCGCATCGTGGTGGAAAAGATCGGATACCGCTTCGGCGATCCGCAGCCCGGCGACGTAGTCGTCTTCAAGGGCCCCGATTCATGGAACACCCACTACACCTCCACGCGGTCGGACAACGTCGTGATGCGCGGAATCCAGGAGGTCGGGTCGTGGGTCGGCCTGGTCCCGCCCGACGAGAACGACTTGGTCAAGCGCGTCATCGCCACCGGCGGACAAACCGTCGAGTGCTGTGACGAACAGGGCCGAGTCCTCGTGGACGGCAGACCGCTCGACGAGCCCTACGTCAAGATGGACTACCCGTTCACTCCCGGCGTCCAGGATTGCCAAACCGCTGTTCAATCCGGCAGATGCTTTGCTCCCGTCACCGTGCCCGAGGGACACGTGTGGGTGATGGGCGACAACCGGAGCAATTCCGCCGATTCGCGCGCCCATGTGCAGGACGAGCTCCAGGGGACGATCCCGCTCGACAACATCATCGGTCAGGCACGCTTCATCGTTCTCCCGCCCTCACGGATGGGTAGCATCAGTTCACCTGATCCCCAAAGCAATTGAGTGCAGAAGACCGTGAGTAGTTCGAGTGGTTGGCCACCCCGGGTAGTCATTCGCAGATCAACAGGTTTGCGAACGATGGAGTCTGCGCTGTATCGAACGGGGATGGGTCCGGTTGCCGGTGTCGACGAAGCCGGACGCGGTGCGTGCGCCGGCCCACTGGTCATCGCGGCGTGTGTTCTGGCGCCGAAACCGCATGTGGCCCTTGCTCGTCTCGACGATTCGAAGAAGCTCACCGAACGCGCCCGCGAAGAACTCTTTCCGAAGATCAAACGGCTGGCATTGTCCTGGAGTGTCATTTCTGTCGAAGCCGAGGAAATCGATCGAATCGGCATCCACGTCGCCAACATAGAAGGAATGCGACGCGCTGTCGCCGGCCTCGAGACTCCACCCGGATATGTGCTCACCGACGGGTTTCGAGTTCCCGGCCTGCCCGCGCCGTCGCTGCCCGTTATCGGTGGTGATGCCGCAGCCGCGTGCATTGCCGCCGCCAGCGTGCTCGCCAAAGTGACGCGCGATCACGTCATGGAAGAGATGGACGGCACCCATCCCGGATACGGCTTTGCGATCCACAAGGGATACAGCACACCCGTGCACATGGACGCGCTCGACGAGCTGGGCCCGTGCCCGGAGCACCGGATGACGTACGCCAATGTCGTTGCTGCGGGACTCCGGGTGGAGCAGCGCGCGGGGCATACGGGATGATGAAGGTTCAGACGAACTGGGAGGACTGGCTAAACCGATGAGTGCCGAGGATCTCGAGAAGTACGAAACCGAGATGGAGCTGTCGCTCTACCGCGAATACCGGGACATCGTCGGACAGTTCTCCTACGTCGTGGAGACCGAACGACGTTTCTATCTCGCCAACACGGTCGAGTTGCTGCCCCATAATTCGGATGGCGAGATCTACTTCGAACTGCGGATGTCCGACGCGTGGGTGTGGGACATGTACCGCCCCGCGCGATTCGTGAAATACGTGCGCGTCGTGACGTTCAAGGACGTCAACATCGAAGAGCTGGACAAGCCGGATCTGCGCCTGCCGGACTGAGCTTGGCTCACATGGACTTTTGCGCACAGTGACGGCCTCGCCGATTTTCGGCGGGGCCGTCATTGTTCTTTGTTCGGGTCAATTGCCCTTCACATTGACGATCTGACGCAGCGTATGACGGATTTCCACCAAGTCCTTGGCATCGTCCATCACGACGTCGATGTCCTTGTACGCTCCCGGAATTTCGTCGAGAAACGCCTTCGAACGCTTGTACTCGATGCCGACCATGGCCTTGTCGAGGTCGTCGATCGTGAACGTCCGCCTTGCCTTGTTCCTGGCGTAGACGCGACCGGCGCCGTGCGGGCTGGACTTGAACGACGGCACGTTGCCCTTGCCGACCACGACGTAGCTGGCCGTTCCCATGGACCCTGGGATGAGTCCTGGCACGCCAACGTCGGCCTTGATCGCCCCCTTCCTGCTCAACCACACACCGCGACCCATGTGGAATTCCTTCTGGGTGAAGTTGTGGTGGCAGTTGATCCTCTCGAGTTCCTCGACGACAGCCGGCCCGCCGTCGCCCATGAAGTACGCGAAGTCCTTCACCACCCGATCCATCATTTCCTCACGGTTCAACAGAGCAAAATGCTGCGCCCAGTTCAGATCGGTGATGTAACAGTCGAATTCGGGTGTCTTCTCGACCAGGTAGGCGAGATCCCGGTCAGGGAGGTCGATGTGCCAACGGGCGCACAGATTCTGCGCGACCTTGATGTGGTGCTGTGCGATCTTGTTGCCGACACCGCGGCTACCCGAATGCAGGAACAGCCACACGCCGTCATTCTCGTCGAGGGTGACCTCGATGAAGTGATTGCCCGACCCCAGCGTTCCCAACTGGAAACGCCAGTTGTTCTTGAACTTGTCGTAGAAGGGCAGTCGATCACCGGCCATCGATTCGAGCTCTGCGATACGGGTTTGCGCCGTTGCGGTCAGTGTTTTGTTGTAGACACCGGCAGACAGGGGGACCGAGCGTTCGATACTGTGGCGAAGCGCGCTCAGATCGCGACCGGTCAGATCCTGAGCGTTGTAGTGGGTTTTGACTGCGATCATTCCGCAGCCGATATCCACGCCGACGGCGGCAGGCATGATCGCGCCTTCGGTCGGGATGACCGAACCCACCGTCGCACCCGCACCGAGGTGCGCATCAGGCATCAATGCCAGATGTGGACGGACAAAAGGCATCTGGGACGTGCGCAACGCTTGCTCGCGAGTTTTCTCGTCGAGTATCGATGCCCAGTTCCACAGCCTTTCGGTGATCTTCTCCATCAGTTTTCTCCCACATAGTGCACGTCGAGGACCTGCTGGTCCTTGTGGTGTGCGGGATCAACCATGCGCGTCGAGAGGTGGTGTGTGCAACCGATTTTCAGGTCCGAAGGCCGTCGGCAAGCTCGTAGATGCGGCCGACGTACTTCTCCTGGAAGGCTTTTCGGGCCGCTGCAGCTTGATGTTCTGCCCCCGCGTGCGTGTAGACGTACTCGAGATGGACCAAGCTTTCGCCGATGTCGACGCGGCGCTGATCGAGCACCGCCAGCTCCTCGACCAGCCGCGCCAACTCGCAGGTTGCGTCCGTTGTTTCGTCCATGGCGGTCCTCGATGTGCTCGTCGATACGTCCTGGTCCCAGGCTAGCACTCTTCGAACAGATATTCGAAGGTGAGTTTTGTCGTCAGCTGCCGGGGATGAAGCCCGGGTATACGAAGTGGCCCGGTCCACCGCCGGGGAGACCGGATCCGGACACGTTGGGCACATTGGCTTGGAGGCGAATCAATTTGTGCGGATTACCGTACTGATCGGCCTGCCAGCATCCGGTCAGAACTCCGTGAAATGCCGTGCACACAATGCGTGTGCTGGTGCCGAACGGTGACGTGAGCCGGTCTTGATTAACAAATGGATTCCAGTAATTCGGATTCTCTGGAGTGAGGAAATTCGAGTTGTCGAACGGTACCGATGGGCTCGGGTACGGAGGAATCGGCGGCCACTCGTCCTGGGCCTGCGCGATCGCCGTGCTGCCGAGGGTAACTGCTGCAACTGAAGCTGCGACGACGGCAGCTTGGGCGAAATGGCGCATTCGCGGTTTTGTCATCTGTCGAGAATAGGGGCGACGCCGCACATGACCGGGCGAATCCAGGCCACAGTTCAATGTCGAAATGGGCATCAACGTAGAAATGGGCAGAGCTACCAGCGTGCGCTGACGGCTCTGCCCATTTCCTTCCCCGAACTGAGTTAGCTCAAATTGCCGATCACATTGCCCAGGACTCCGCCGATGACGTTGGTCATCGACCCCTGCGGATCGGTGAGGGAGCCGAATACCTGGCCCGATCCGGTGTTCACTGAACCGAAGCCCATGTCTTCGAGGCTGCCGGCGCCGGCCTCGACAGGATTCGGCTGCCGGATTGTGACGCACACGCCCATCGGGTTGATGTTCCAGTCGCCGGCCGCGAGCACGATGTTGGTGCCTGCGCCGCTGTCGAGCTTACTGCCGACCGTGGCATTATCGGGAACCTTGTAGGTGGTTTCCAGAGCGATGACGCCGCCGCCGGCCGTCGTCCACCCGCCGCCCTTGGCAACTACGGAAGTACCGTTGACGACGGCTGTGCCTGTGACATCTTCCCACTGTTGGTTTCCGATAAGCCATTTGACGTTAAGGCGAGCCTTGACCAACTGAAATCCTGCCGGGTGGAAATCGCGGATCTCGTTGACGAGTGCTCCCGAGCCGGACACCTTGGTGATGTAGGTGACTGTCTGACCCGGTGCGACGGTGCCGTCGCCGACAACCTCCTTGCTGACGGTGTAGTCCGTCCAGAAGGAGCCGGGCCAGTTGTCGGTGACCGACTGGCTGAGCGCGCATGCGGGTGCGGCTTGTGCCACCGATGCTCCGAGTCCGACGGTGACTCCAGTGGCGAGGAGGACGAGGGAGGCAGTGGTCGCTACTGCGTGGCGTAGTGAGCGGCGTGACATGTAGAACTCCATTCAGCGATATGCAGCGGTCTTGTAGGTTCGAGCAAAAACTATAACCAGTTCTACTGGACCGACGTCCAGTTTTGGTGGGAATCGGAATATTGCCGGTATGCAACCGGACTTGTCGCTAATCGCCCACCTACAAATGGGTAGTGCCGGGCCCTCAGAAGATTCGCAATCGTCGGGAATCGCTACTCGGGGAAGTGGCGGTGTCGATACAGTCGCTCATCCTCTGGAGTCTGCTGTCCGAGTGACTAGCACATGAGGCACTGTTGTCCGAGCGAATGAATTGTTCGCGGTTTCGAACTCCGGGAGTAGGCGGAGTTAGCGTGATTCCATGCAGCAGTTCTCGTCGATTTGGCGTTTCTGGTCGCGCTGAGAGTCGTGAAGCTGAGAGTCGTGAATCAGTCTGGGACTTCTTCGCTGGTGTAAAGCTGCGCTGTTCCAACTGCTTCGTGCGCGGGGTCGATGTCAACTTGGTAGGCCGCAACGATTCGACAGACTTCGTTGTCGTAGTCGACAAGTCCCTCGACACGGATCATGTTCGGTCCCCAATTGAGCTCGCACGCCTGCATTTTGACACTCAGTTCGCCGTGGTCAGTCGATAGCATGAGGCTCGTGATCTCTGGTGACGGCATCCGATAGGGCTTGTCCTCAATCGCGAGAATGAGTAGGTAACGAACCATGGGGATCAAACTAGTGCAGTGAGGGGCGACCTGTGCCAGATCAGCTGGCCACCGATTGCCATTCGACGATCGTCAGCGCTGTCAAATGTCGAACAAGCATCAGCCTCGATCGAGACGGACTTTCCAATTTCGGAAGCTATAGTTCGACCCGTGGCCACCTTTGTATCCAACCTTGGAATCACAGTTGCCGATTGTCGGCGAATCATCGCAGATCCGATCCTGGACGGTAGCTCATTTATGCTCGACATCGATGGTGGCATCCAGAGTTTGGTTATAAGTTCCTTGTTGAGATCACGGGACGAATTGACGGTTCAGTGTGAGGGTCGGTTCTGCTTTGTCACACTGCACCTGCCAGACGACGTCGATGCGGTAGCTCAGGCCACGATTCTCTACAAACGCCGTCCCTGAGGCTCTCTGACTACTCGGGTCCCGTTGTTCTGCCGAATTCCACAGGCCTCGAGTTATCAACAGGCTGGTTTTCTTTTGTTGGGGTGCGCGGTTAGTGGGGCACTGTGACGGGTGGGACGCGTTTTGCATGGGCGGGCGCGCGGGACCAGAACGGTGGGGGCTGTGATGGCGGGGAATATGGCGTTGGGGGCGCGCGGCGAGGATGTGGCTGCGGAGTTCCTGGTCGGTGCGGGTTTGGAGATTGTCGAACGGAATTGGCGGTGTCGGTACGGCGAGTTGGATGTTATTGCGACGGTTGATGATCGGATTGTTTTTGTCGAGGTGAAGACGCGTAGTGGGGTGGGGTACGGGTCGCCGGCGGAGGCTGTGACGTTTGCGAAGCGCCGCCGGATTCGGGTGTTGGCGTTGCAGTGGCTCGGTGATTCGGGTCGGTCGTGGTCGAAGGTGCGTTTTGATGTGGTGGCGGTGTTGATTCGCCGCGATCAAGATCCGGTGGTCGAGCATTTTGTGGATGCGTTCTGATGGCGTTGGGGCGGGCGCATTCGGTGGCGGTCAGTGGCGTCGACGGTCAGATCGTGGAGATCGAGGCGGATATCGGGCGTGGTTTGCCTGGTGTGCAGTTGGTGGGGTTGCCGGATACGGCGTTGCACGAGTCGCGGGATCGGATTCGGGCGGCGGTGACGAATTCGGGGGAGGAGTGGCCGGACAGCAAAGTAATTTTGGCGTTGTCTCCTGCGACGTTGCCAAAGGTGGGAAGTGTGTACGATCTTGCTCTTTCCTTGGCGGTGTTGGATGCGGCAAAAAAATTGCCGCGCAAGGAGTTACGCGAGACGATCTTTTTGGGTGAGTTGGCGTTGGATGGCCGGTTGCGGTCGGTGCGGGGTGTGTTGCCTGCGGTTCTGGCGGCGAAGCGTGCGGGTTGGGGGACGGTGGTGGTTCCGCGTCAGGCGATGGCTGAGGCGGGGTTGGTCAAGGGGATCGAGGTGCTCGGTGCCGGTGATCTGGCTTCGGTGCTCTCGTGGTTGCGGGGTGAGATTTTCCTGCCTGTTCCGGAGCCTTTCGAGCGGGCGGTGGAGGTGGGTGTGCGTGATCTCAGTGAGGTGGTGGGGCAGGCGGATGCACGCTGGGCTATCGAAGTGGCTGCGGCCGGTGCACATCATTTGATGTTGACGGGTCCGCCGGGAATCGGGAAGACGATGTTGGCTTCGCGGCTTCCGGGGATATTGCCGCCGCTGACGGAGTCGGAGTCTCTGGAGGTGACGGCGATTCATTCGGTGGCTGGCGTGTTGACGGCGGAGCATCCGTTGATCGACATGCCGCCGTTCATTGCGCCGCATCACAGTTCGTCGGTGAGTGCGTTGGTCGGTGGTGGTAGTGGCATGGCAAGGCCAGGCGCGGTGAGTAGGGCGCACCGCGGGGTGCTCTTCCTCGACGAGTGCGCGGAGATCGGCGTCAAAGTGCTCGAAGCCTTGCGAACACCGTTGGAAGACGGCGAAGTTCGGATAGCTCGACGTGACGGAGTCGCTCGGTACCCGGCGCGTTTCCAGTTGATCTTGGCTGCAAATCCGTGTCCGTGTGCGCCGCCGCGTGACGCGGACTGCGTGTGTGCACCCGCGGCGAGGCGACGGTATCTGGGCAAACTGTCGGGACCGCTACTCGATCGAGTCGATATTCGGGTGCGGATGCAGGCAGTCGCAACGGGCGCGTTGATCGACGAAGTAGGCGAGAGCACCGAAAGTGTCCGAACCCGAGTATCCGCGGCGCGTGATGCCGCAGCGGAACGCTGGAGTGACTACGGCTGGCGGACCAATGCCGAAGTTCCGGGCCCAGCGCTGCGACAGAAGTTCCGACTCTCACGCGACGCTCTGGCGCCCGTCGAGCGTGCGCTCCGCAAAGGCGTGATCACTGCGCGAGGTGCTGATCGGGCTTTGAGAGTTGCCTGGACAGTTTCGGACTTGGCGGGTGAATCAACGCCGGGCCCCGATCAGGTTGCAACGGCACTCGATTTCCGAGACAGGGGATTTCAGTGAGCACACATGATCCGCGACAGCTCGCCTGGGCGTACTTGTCCGCGGTTGCACAGGGGCCGAGCGTTCACTTGGCCGCGTTGGTCGAGCACCTCGGCGTCGAGGAGACGGCACGGGCCGTGAAATCCAGGGATCTGCCGCCGTCATTGGAGGAGAAGACCCGGGCTCGGGCGCATATCGACACTGCGCAACGCGATCTGGACCTGATGGCGGCGATGGGAGGAAGGTTGGTAACTCCGGATTCCCCGGAATGGCCGTCGTGGCGACTTCTCCCGTTCAACGATCTCGACGTGGCAGCAGGTGAAGTCCCACCATTTGTTCTGTGGGTCTTGGGTTCTCGTGATCTGACGGAACTGACGGAGAGATCTGTCGCGATTGTCGGTACGAGGGCGTCGACGGCATACGGTGAGCACGTGACCGCTGAGATAGCCGGTGACTTGGCAGTGGACGGATGGACAGTGACGTCGGGCGCAGCTTTTGGAATTGACGGCGCAGCGCATCGATCAGCAATGGGAGTAGGTGGCACCACGGTTGCTGTGTTGGCGTGCGGAGTGGACCGCGCCTACCCGTCCGGTCATGCTCGATTACTGCGCCAGATCGTGAGTTCCGGAGCGGTGGTGAGCGAATACCCGCCGGGGACTACTCCGGCCAAGTTCAGATTCCTTGCCCGGAATCGACTGGTCGCTGCGCTGTCCGACGGGGTGGTCGTGGTTGAAGCGGGATGGCGAAGTGGTGCGAGGAACACGGCTAATTGGGCGCGGAAATTAGGTCGCCCGGTAATGGCAGTGCCCGGACCGGTGACATCATCGTCGTCTGCCGGCTGTCACAGAATGATTCGTGAGGGAGAGGCATATCTTGTTGCGAACGCGGTCGACGTCGTAGAAGTTTCCGGACCGTTCGGTGTTCTGAATTCAGAGCAGGACGCTGCTGCGGTTCGCGACATCGACTCGTTGACCGGTAATTCTCGACTCGTGTACGAGGCATTACCAGGAAGCGGTTCACGAAGCACAAATGAGTTGTCCGAGGCATCTGGGCTGCTGATTTCCCAGGTTCGTGCAACACTTCCACTGCTCGAGTTGGAGGGTTTTATCGACTCTGACGGAAGCGGGTGGTTTCGTACGAAATAGGCGTTGTGCAGTGGGTCTATTTTTGGCGTGATGGTGTGATCGGTCATTTGCCAGATCGTTGGCACAATGTTGTGTAGCGTGTCGGTTGGTTCTTCGAAAGACTGTTTATCGGCACGTCAGAGCGGTGCGGTGGGGCGCTGCACCGAATGAGAGGGGCGGCAGTTCAGGTCGGACTGTGCGGTAGGTTACGAATGCCGCTCGCGTGTCTCAGGAATGTCTCAGGTTGATGTGCTGATTTGCCGATTAGTCGGTATCGTCCAGAAAGGTGCGGGTTTCCATGTCGCGCCCGGTGGTCGAAATAGATTGCGCGCCAATGCTGTAGCGCTGGATCGAGGTAACTCGATGTCGCTAACTTATCGTTAATGCAAACCGCCGAGTCTGTTCGGTTTGTTTTTCGGTTCTGTGGGCATCTTTGTTATTGCTATGGAATTCTGTGTATTGTGAAGCGAAAGCAAATCGATCATTGAAAGAGGAGTGCAATGGCTGAGAAGCTGATTCGGCAACTCATTGACGACCTTGATGGTAAGCCGATCGACGATGGCTTCGGTGATCGAATTGAGTTCTCGTACCAGGGAACCGATTATGTGATCGACCTCCGGGCAACCAATGCGGAGAAGTTCGACGCAGCAGTCAAGCCGTTCGTTGATGCTGCAGCCAAGGTATCTGCACGTCGCGGCAAGAAGGCGCAGCTCCCATCTACGCAGGCTACATCGGGTTCTGGGCGTTCCAAGGAGACACTGCAGGCTATTCGTGACTGGGCAGCGAAGAACGGTTACGAGGTCGCACCGCGCGGTCGTATCAAGGCAGAGATTATCGACGCATTCGATGCTGCTCACTAGAGCACATTGACCTTCGCTGGCACTTCACGGATTCCGTGGAGTGCCAGAGTTGTTTTTACTCTTTCTTTGCTGGCAGTACCTCCGAATGAGCGAGTTGATCGCTGAAGTGAGGAATTGTCCTTTCTTTGGCAAAGATTCTTCATTCGGGTTGGTCGGTTTTCAGTCGATTAATTAGGTCATCGGAATCGGTATGTATCGCTGAGCGACGCTCACTGGCGTGGGTTGTCTTGGAATCAGCTTTCGGCCGCTACGCTCGCCATCCTGTACTCTACTTAGGTAACACTAACTTTGGAAGGATGTGGCTGTGGCCAAGCCGACGACAACCCTGACAGTTTTGCGAACTCAGAAACTGACTCCACACATGGTCCGCGTGTTCCTGGGAGGTCCGGGATTCGACAACTTCGCACCTAGTGAGTTCAGTGATTCGTATGTGAAAATCGAATTCGAGACACCGGAAGGTCAGGCTCTTCGGACCTATACCATCCGAAGTTACGACAGTAGTGCTCGCGAGATCGCGATTGATTTTGTTGTTCACGGGGACATCGGGATCGCTGGACCGTGGGCCGCATCAGTGGAAGCGGGCGCCAAGATAACAATCCGTGGGCCCGGCGGTGCCTTCGCGCCGGCAGAATCAGCCGATTGGCACCTCTATGCAGGCGATGAAACCGCCATTCCGGCAATATCAGCTTCCGTCGAGAGACTTTCGGGCGACGCGATCGGGTATGTAGTCGTCGAAGTTGGTAGTGCCGACGACGAGATTGCTATCAATGCACCGAATGGTGTTTCTGTGAAGTGGGTCCATCGAGGTGCGTCCTCGGACGCTGTTTCCGATGAATCCGCAGGCGACAATTCGCCGATTGTCACAGCAGTGAGAAACCTCGAATGGTTGCCGGGAAATCCGCAGGTATTCATTCACGGCGAAGCGCAGGCTGTCATGCATAATCTGCGCGCCTACGTCCGGAAGGAACGTGGAGTGCCGGCAGGTTCCGCGTCGATCTCGGGCTACTGGCGGCGTGGGCGCACGGAAGAGGGATTCCGGGTGTGGAAGTCGGAACTCGCAGCGGTTGAACGTTAGTTCGCAGCATCGGCCTTGCGGGCGAACAGCGCCAACGAGAGGGCCGCGAGTAACCCGAATGTCGGTATTGCGATGGCCATCGGTACGGCGGTATCCGGGCCCGCGATACCGACTAGTGGTGACACTGCTGCAGCCAATCCGAACTGACCCGCGCCCATCAATGCGGAGCCGGTTCCGGCTGCAGCAGTGACCTCGCCTTGTGCGAGCGCTGTCGCGTTGCCCATGATAAATCCGATGCTGGATACCGAAACGAACAGCGGAATGAGTAACGCGGCCGGGCTGGTTGAGTTGAAAAGCGCTGCAGTACAAAATAATACAGCTCCTGAGATTGTCAGCAGAGAAACTCCGAAGTTCAAGAGGGTGCGTGCGCTCAGGCGGCCGAGCAACCTCGCTGTGATTGTCGCCGCCACAACCATTCCCACTGCGTTGACCGCAAACACCATCGAAAACTGTGAAGGGGTCAATCCCAGGACGTTCTGCACGACAAACGGTGAAGCGGCGATGTAGGAGAACAGGGCGCCGAACCCGAATATGAAGGCCAGCGCGTAGCCGAGATAACGACGGTTTCCGGTGACATAGCCTAGGTTGGCGACGAGTGCTTTCAAACCGCCGCCGTGTCGACGCTCTGGCGGCAATGTTTCCGGAACGAGTGTGAGCACGCCGGCAACCATGACTGCGCCTGCGGCTGTCAGCACCCAGAAGATGCCTCGCCAACCAACCGGACCGAGCAGTACTCCGCCGAGCAGTGGGGCAACGACTGGAGCGACGCCGCCGATGATCATCATGATGCTGAACAGTTTTGCCGCTCCGTTGCCACGGGCGCGATCGGCGATGCACGCGCGTGCGAGCACGATCGCAGCCCCGCCACTGAGGCCCTGGATCAGACGTGCACCGATCAGGAATTCGATGTTGGGTGCTAGAGCGCATGCCGCGCTTGCCAGCGTGGTGATCGCCGCGGCGCCGAGCAGAAGGCGTCGACGCCCTATTCCGTCGGAGATCGGTCCGATGATCAGCTGGCCGATTCCCAGTCCGGCCATGAATGTTGTCAGCGTCAATTGGACACTGGCGGCGGATGTATCGAGTGACTCGGCCATGATGGGTAGTCCTGGCAGATACATGTCGGTCGACAGTGGCGCTATTGCTGAAATCAGGGCAAGGATGCATAGCATTTTCAAGGGAATTGCTCGGTTCACCGGCCAACCCTATCGGCGAGGGTGCTTGAAGTTTCACGCGAGGCAGGCAACCTTATGAAGATGAGTGACAAATTACCGCGAGCGCTGTCGATCCACCTCGACGCGTATGCGGAGCACCTGAGGCTGGGGCGTGGACGGTCGGAGCACACCATCCGTGCGTACGTCGGCGATGCACGCTCGCTGTTGGAACACCTTGCTGCGCAGTCGACTGGAACCGATCTGGATGCTCTGGACCTTCGGGTGCTTCGTTCCTGGTTGGCACAGCAGTCCGCTGCCGGGACCGCGCGGACAACGGTGGCACGCCGCGCGTCGTCGGCGCGCGGATTCACCGCGTGGCTTGCGCGGACCGCGCGCATCGAGGTTGATCCCGGGGTGCGACTCGCTGCGCCACCAGCTAGGCGAACGTTGCCAGTCGTCTTACGTCAGAATCAGGCGATCGAGGCGATGGAAGCAGCGGAAAGTGGAGCGCAACAACATGATCCGATAGCTCTACGTGACCGGCTCATCGTGGAATTGTTGTACTCCACAGGAATTCGAGTCGGAGAACTGTGCGGCCTCGACATCGAATCGGTAGATGCGAACCGTCGATTGTTGCGAGTGCTCGGCAAGGGAAACAAAGAGCGTTCGGTGCCCTACGGCGTGCCGGCCGAATCGGCCATCGAACAATGGCTCGGGGTTGGCAGGCCACTGTTGGCATCGGAAAAATCGGGTAGTGCGCTGCTGCTGGGAAAGCGCGGCGGGCGGCTCGATCAACGCCAGGCGCGGTCGGTGGTGCACGAAACCGTCTCAGCTGTTCCGGGGGCGCCTGATCTATCGCCGCACGGTTTGCGGCATTCGGCAGCGACACATTTGCTGGAAGGTGGAGCTGACCTACGTGTCGTACAAGAGTTGCTGGGACACGCGAGTCTGGCGACTACTCAGTTGTACACCCACGTCTCGGTGGAGCGTCTGCGTGCAGTCCACGATCAGGCGCATCCGCGAGCCTGAAAAGCTCGTCGAACGAGAGTTCCTCCGAGCCATTTGGTAGCGT
This sequence comes from Rhodococcus sp. AD45-ID, assembly GCF_003023755.1. Classification (NCBI taxonomy): domain Bacteria; kingdom Bacillati; phylum Actinomycetota; class Actinomycetes; order Mycobacteriales; family Nocardiaceae; genus Rhodococcus; species Rhodococcus sp. AD45-ID. The sequence continues at coordinate 640,077 of NZ_PYHL01000002.1, forward strand.
CGAGACTCGGAAGGGCGGACCATCGGCACGGTTGGCACAATCGCGCTGCACCGCTCGTTGCTACGCAATATCCGGGGGAATTGTGAATCGCACAGATGTCGAACACCTGCCACAGGCCGGGGAACCGGCGTGGATTGCCGAAGCTGTTCCGGTTGTAGCTGCGCCCGCCGCGCCGCCCGAAGCGCGAGTGTGGCCGCAGGATTCCTGGTCGGCCCCGCCCCCGGTTTCGAACCAGATGAGCCAACAGCAAGTTACCAATCAAGATTTGGTAGCTGAAGCATTACTGAAGCGGTCCAGGCGAACGCCTCGCGGCGGGTGGCGACGTGGTGTTCACCGCGCGACCGGCGGATACGTCAACCTGGGGGAGTCCACATCGGACCAGCGTCAACGCGCGTTGGTCGAGCGAATTGAACAACCGATACGGAACGACTACCGGATTGCACTCCTTTCTCTCAAAGGCGGCGTGGGAAAGACGACAGTCACCGTGGGTCTTGGATCGACCTTTGCTTCTCTTCGCGGAGATTGTGTTGTTGCCGTCGACGCCAACCCGGATTTCGGAACGCTGGGACAGCGCGTGCCGCTCCAAACCCGTTCAACTGTGCGCGATCTGATTGCATCGAGACCGGATATCAAGAGCTACTCGGACGTGCGCGCCCACACCTCCCAGGCGCCCAGTCGCCTCGAAGTTCTCGCGAGTGAACAGGATCCGGCGATCTCCGAGGCGTTCAGTGAGGACGACTATCGCCAGGTCATCGACATCCTGCAGGTGTACTACAACATCATCCTCACCGATTGCGGCACCGGCATCATGCATTCGGCCATGTCCGGGGTGCTCGATCTGGCCAACTCGCTGGTCCTGGTCAGCTCGCCCGCAGTTGACGGTGCACGAAGTGCTGCCGCCACTCTGGACTGGCTGCAACTACACGGATACGGGCATTTGGTGGAACGAACCGTAGTTGTCATCAGCGCCGCTCGGCCGGGTTCGAGCGTCATCGACATGGACGCGCTCACTGACTACTTCATGCGACGGTGCCGAGCGGTGACGGTTGTGCCATTCGACGAGCATCTCGCCGAGGGGTCGGTCATGGACCTGGAACTGCTCCGTCCGGCAACCAAGCGGGCCTTCATGGAGCTGGCCGCGATGGTGGCGGATGATTTTGCCGATGCGGCGGGCCGTCACGCTGTTGCCGAGTGGCGCTGAGCGTTCCCTAGCGTCCCAGCGGTTTGAGTCAGCGTCCCAGCGGTTTGAGTCGCAGCGGCCGGTCATGGATAAGGCCGAGCGGATCCAGGTAGGTGCGATCGCGTCGTAGCCCCCAATGGAGACAGGCGGCAACAGCGCAGCCTTCGTGCCCGGGCTCGAGAGTGCCGATCACCGTCCCGAGGCCAACGCGGTCGCCCGCCGATACCACTGCGGTGACAGGTTCGTATGTGGTGCGCAATCCGCCGATGTGGTCGATGGACACCACTGGTTTGCCGGCAACCTGTCCGGCGAACACCACAACCCCGGGTCCGGCGGCAACTACGGCCTGTCCGGTCGAACCGGCCAGGTCGACCCCGCGATGTCCGGGCAACCAGTTCTTTTCGGGGTTGTCGAAGGTCCTTTCCACTCGCGGCCTTGGCATGAGTGGCCAATCGAATCGGTCTGCGGCGTCGGCGAGAGTCGGCCCGGCGCCGATCGTCACGGCAGTAACTCCGCACAGCACCAGGATTGTCCGGCGGATGGAATTCACTAGGGGCATCAGTCCAGCCTGCACCGCGTTGCCACCGCGAAGATGCAGATCAGGATGGTTTTCCACAGGTTCGGATCCCATCCACAGGTTTTATTCGGCACTGGTGTTGTAGTGCTGGTTATGGCATTGCGAGGCAAGGACGTACACTTGTCGAGCGGTCTGTGTTCGCACAGTCCGACTTCGCGCGCCCGCGCACGTTTTTTCGGCCTTCGGCTGGTCCTGTATTTCCGGATACGGGTCCGACGGCCGTGTGGGCGCCAGGGCGCAGTGCCACCGGCACCGCGCAGCAACCGAATGTGAAAGAGAGAACAACAATGCCTGTTGTAACTATGCGACAGATGCTTGACAGCGGTACCCACTTCGGGCACCAGACCCGTCGTTGGAACCCGAAGATGAAGCGTTTCATCTTGACCGACCGCAACGGCATCTACATCATCGACCTCCAGCAGACGCTGACGTACATCGACAAGGCGTACGAGTTCGTCAAGGAGACCGTTGCCCACGGCGGCACCGTCCTCTTCGTCGGCACCAAGAAGCAGGCGCAGGAATCCATCGCTTCTGAGGCAACCCGCGTCGGGATGCCTTACGTCAACCAGCGCTGGCTCGGCGGCATGCTCACCAACTTCACCACCGTCCACAAGCGTCTCATCCGCCTCAAGGAGCTCGAGGCAATGGAGCAGACCGGTGGATTCGAAGGTCGCACCAAGAAGGAAATCCTCATGCTCACGCGTGAGATGACCAAGCTGGATCGCACCCTCGGTGGTATCCGCGACATGGCCAAGGTTCCTTCCGCTGTGTGGGTTGTCGACACCAACAAGGAGCACCTGGCAGTTGCCGAGGCTCGCAAGCTGAACATCCCGGTCATCGCGATCCTGGACACCAACTGCGATCCTGACCTCGTCGACTACCCGATCCCGGGCAACGACGACGCGATTCGCTCCGCAGCGCTGCTCACCAAGGTTGTCGCTTCCGCTGTGGCCGAAGGCCTGCAGGCGCGTGCCGGACTGAGCGCCGACAAGGACGCGAAGCCCGAGACCGGCGCTGGCGAGCCCCTCGCAGAGTGGGAGCAGGAACTGCTTTCACAGGCAGCTCCGGCCGCAGAAGCAGCTCCGGCTGCTGAAGCCCCCGCTGCAGAGGCTGAGGCCCCCGCCGCAGAGGCTGAGGCCCCCGCCGCAGAGGCACCGGCCACCGAGGCCTGATTCGTCGAAACCGGCCCTGACCAGAGTTCCTGTGGTCAGGGCCGTTTCACCGTTAGGCCCGTGCTTCATATTTAGTCCCTGGTCCGAAACAGACATATGAGGAGGCTCGCTAACCATGGCGAACTACACCGCCGCTGACGTCAAGCGGCTCCGTGAGCTCACCGGCTCCGGAATGATGGCGTGCAAGAACGCACTCGTAGAATCCGATGGCGATTTCGACAAGGCTGTCGAGCAGTTGCGCATCAAGGGTGCAAAGGATGTCGGAAAGCGCGCAGAGCGCACCACGGCTGAGGGTCTCGTTGTCGCCAAGGACGGCGTCATGATCGAGATCAACTGCGAGACCGACTTCGTTGCCAAGAACGAAGAGTTCATCAAGCTGGCCGACGAGATCGTGACCGTCGCCGCTGCAGGTAAGCCTGCTGACCTCGCTGCCCTCAAGGCACTCGAGCTCGACGGCAAGACCATCGAGACCGTCATCGCCGAGCAGTCCGCGAAGATCGGCGAGAAGCTCGAACTGAGCCGCGTCGCAACATTCGACGGCCCCGTTGCCGTGTACCTGCACAAGCGCAGCTCCGACTTGCCGCCCGCTGTCGGCGTTCTCGTCGAGTACACCGGTGAAGGCGACGCTGCTGCTGAGGCTGCTCGCGGCGCTGCAATGCAGGTCGCAGCACTCAAGGCCAAGTACGTCACGCGTGACGAGGTTCCCGAGGAGATCGTCGCTTCCGAGCGTCACATCGCCGAGGAGACCGCCCGCGCAGAAGGCAAGCCCGAGCAGGCTCTGCCGAAGATCATCGAAGGCCGCGTCAACGGTTTCTTCAAGGACGTCGTACTGACCGAGCAGTCTTCGGTTACGGATTCCAAGAAGACCGTCAAGGCGATCCTCGACGAGAACGGCGTGACCATCAAGCGCTTCGTGCGTTTCGAGGTCGGCGCCTCCGCTTAATCCGGAGCCCGTGCACATGGACCCCGCCAGAAGAGCAATGCTCATCCGGCGGGGTCTACGTGTACCTGGGGCCTCCGATGAGGCAGGATAAGAGTGCCTTCGGGAGCAGTCCCGGAAGATTGTTGTGTCGCCGGATCAAGTCGGCGATCGAATAAGGACTTATGGCCTACGGGTCTTGTATCGAACTGAGGAGAACAATGTCCGAACCAGCCAACGAACGTCCAGGATTCAAGCGGGTCCTGCTCAAACTCGGCGGCGAAATGTTCGGAGGCGGCAAGGTCGGACTCGACCCCGACGTGGTCACGAAGGTGGCTGAACAAATCGCGGAGGTCGTTCGATCAGGCGTGCAGGTAGCTGTGGTCATCGGCGGCGGTAACTTCTTCCGCGGCGCCGAACTGCAGCAGCGCGGACTCGACCGCGCGCGTTCCGATTACATGGGCATGCTCGGCACGGTCATGAACTGCCTGGCTCTGCAGGATTTCCTGGAGAAGGAAGGCGTCGACACCCGAGTGCAGACCGCGATCACGATGGGACAGGTTGCCGAGCCGTACCTGCCCCTGCGCGCACGCAGGCACCTTGAGAAGGGCCGCGTTGTCATCTTCGGTGCGGGTATGGGAATGCCGTATTTCTCCACCGACACCACCGCCGCGCAGCGCGCTCTGGAAATCGGTGCCGAGGTTGTTCTGATGGCAAAGGGCGTCGACGGCGTTTTCACCGCGGACCCGCGTCTAGATCCGACGGCAACGATGTACGACCAGATCACGCACCGCGAGGTCATCGAGCGGGAACTCAAGGTTGCCGACGCCACTGCGTTCAGCCTGTGCATGGACAACTCGATGCCGATCATGGTGTTCAACCTTCTTACCGAGGGCAATATTGCACGTGCGGTGTCCGGTGAGAAGATCGGAACACTGGTCAAGTCGTGAGCGACTCCCACGATCCGCTCGAAAATTCGACAGTGAACGACATGAATCAGAACGACATGGAGGAACAGCCGTGATTGATGAAGCGCTCTTCGAAGCCGAAGAAAAGATGGAAAAGGCTGTCGCGGTAGCCAAGGACGATCTCGGCTCGGTACGCACCGGCCGCGCTAACCCGGGCATGTTCTCTCGTATCGTGATCGACTACTACGGTTCGATCACTCCGATCACGCAGCTCGCGAGCATCAACGTTCCCGAGGCGCGCATGGTGATCGTGAAGCCGTACGAGTCTTCACAGCTGAACGCCATCGAGACGGCCATCCGCAACTCGGACCTCGGCGTCAACCCGTCCAACGACGGCAGCATCATTCGCATTTCGGTTCCGCAGCTCACGGAAGAGCGTCGTCGCGAGCTCGTGAAGCAGGCCAAGTCGAAGGGTGAGGATTCCAAGGTCACGCTCCGCAACATTCGTCGCAAGGCTATGGACGAGCTCAGCCGGATCCAGAAGGACGGCGATGCAGGCGAGGACGAAGTCGGCCGCGCAGAGAAGGAACTCGACAAGACCACGGCCAAGTACGTGCACACTGTCGAGGAACTGGTCAAGCACAAGGAATCGGAGTTGATGGAGGTCTAGACCTCCTCGCTTTCGTGTTTGTCGGTCGGTAGCAGATCAGGGAGTTTGGGTGCACGCACAAGAGGGAACCGCCGGCGGTCCCGTCACGGACGGGCCGACGGGGGGCGCTGTTGGCGCGCAGCCGCCGAAGTCGAAGGCGGGCAGGAATCTTCCCGCCGCCATCGGCGTCGGAGTTGGTCTCGGCGCATTGGTCATCGGGACACTGATCTTCCTGCCGCCGGGCTGGATTGCCGTCGTGGCGATTGCGATGTTCATCGCGACGTGGGAAGTTGCGACACGGCTTCGGGAAGCGGACATCGAAGTTCCACGGATCCCGTTGCTTGTCGGCGGTCAGGCAACGATCTGGCTCGGCTGGCCATGGGGCCCGGTTGGCGTGATCGGCGCTTTCACCGCCACGGTTCTGGTGTGCATGGTGTGGCGCCTTTTCGATCACGGGCTCAAAGCCACTCCGAAGAATTTCCTGCGGGACACGTCGATCACGGTGTTCGTGTTGGCGTGGATCCCGCTCTTGGCGTCGTTCGGCGCTCTGATGGTTCTCGAAGACGACGGACCCGGTCGCGTGTTCGTCCTCATGATCGGCGTCGTGTGTTCCGACGTCGGTGGCTACGCCGCAGGCGTTCTGTTCGGGAAGCACCCCATGGTCCCGGCGGTCAGCCCGAAGAAATCCTGGGAGGGTTTCGCGGGGTCGATGATCTTCTGCGTAATCGGCAGCCTGCTGTCGGTGACGCTGATTCTCGACGCCAATTCGATGATCGGTGTCCTGCTCGGCGTTGTTCTGGTCATCGTCGCCACGGTCGGTGACCTCATCGAGTCGCAGGTCAAGCGCGAACTCGGAATCAAGGACATGGGCACGCTCCTGCCCGGTCACGGCGGCATCATGGACCGTCTGGACTCGCTGTTACCGTCCGCATTCGTGACCTGGTTGATCCTGTACGCACTCGTGTGATCGAACGCAGCGTGACACCGATTCCCAGTCCGAACATCTGGCATTGGCCCGACGTGTACGAGGTGGAGAATCGTGCGCAGGACGTCGACGGCGCAATCTGGACGGCGATGCGTGCGGCTGTGGACTGGGCGGATCGTGACGTCGTGGACGTCGGCTGTGGGGCCGGTTTTCATCTGCCGGAGTTCGCGCGCACTGCGCGCCGGGTGGTCGGGGTCGAGCCGCACACGCCTTTGGTGCGATTGGCCCAGGATCGAACTCGCGACGACGCGAAGATCGACGTCGTTGCCGGGTCTGCCGAGTCGACCGGTCTGGCGGATTCGTCCGTCGATGTCGTTCATGCGCGCACGGCGTACTTCTTCGGGAAGGGCTGTGGCCGGGGCATCGCCGAGGCGATGCGAATCCTCAGGCCCGGGGGCGCATTGGTGATTGTCGATCTCGATGTCGGTGCGTCGCCGTACGGCGACTGGATGCGGGCCGATCTGCCCAAGTACGACCCGGCCGCAGTGGAAGCATTCTTCGAGGCTCAGGGATTTTCACTGAGCCGGGCTGACACCCGATGGGAATTTCGGAATCGGGACGATATGCGCAAGGTTCTCGGGATCGAATTCACCGAGAAGACTGCAGCGCGCGCGTTCTCGTCGGTGTCGGGTTTGTCGTTCCCGGTGCGCTATCGCGTGCACGTCCGATTCAAGCCGCGATCGTTGGAATTGCTGTGAATCTCTTCAGAAAGTCGCACGTCAGGCGCTCTTCATGAGCATGAGCGCCTGACGCATTCTGCACCGATTCAGAACTATGCCGAAATTAGTTCTGAGTCGGGATGTGGAAGAGGGTTGCCAGGGCGTGAATCTTCTTTGCCTTTGCCAGCCGCGGCAGGTCACTGCCATCACGTACGCGTGAGCCGTCCTCACCGAGATCGTCGATGACGTCCTGGGCCCAGGCGGCGTCGGCAACGGAGGGGCTCAAACCTGTGTTGACGGGTTCTGTTTGTGCCGGCGTCATGCAGAGCTTGCCTGCCATTCCGAGTGACAGCGTGATCGCACAATCACGCGACAGCAGATCAAGGTCGGTACCCAACGTCGGGCCGTCGATGGGAGCGGCGATCCGGGCAGCACGGCTCGCGATGGTGAGCCGTGAGCGGGGATAGGACATGGATGTGGGGGAGTCGTCCATCCCGGTGTCGCGGCGGAAGTCGCCACTACCGAATGCCAGTCGGAACGTGCCCTCGGTTCGAGCGATTTCCGGTGCTGCCTCCAGGCCGACTGCCGATTCGACGAGAGCAAGAATCTTCGTGCCCTCTGGGAGGCGTTCGGCGGTGGCGTCTACCTGCTGACCGCTTTCGGTCTTCGCGAGCATGACGCCTTCGAGTCCGGGAAGGCCGGCCAGTGCTGCGAGGTCCTCTTCCCAGAACGGTGTGGTGGCGTCGTTGATGCGCACCCAGGCGCGGGCATGCCCGCTCAGGAACGCGACGACGTCTTCTCGAGCCTTCGGCTTGTGTGCCGGGGCGACCGCGTCCTCGACATCGAGAATCACGGCATCAGCAGCGCTGTTCAGCGCGGCAGTGAAGGTGTCCGGTTTGGACGCGGGGACGAGTAGCCAGGATCGCGCTTGTTCAGGTGCGATCCGCATGGTCACAGGTCTCTCCATGTGAGTGGTCACAGCAGGTCCTTTCCGGTGATTTGTACGACACCAATGATGCCTGGCAGACCACCGATCGACCCAATTGCGTAACTAGATTTCAGTCACAGCTGACGTTTGGCCGCGCGACGAATCTGAACAATCCGGACACCGCCGGCGAGGGCCATGATGAGGGCGCCGGCAATTGCCGCCAGCAGGATGGTGATCCCGAGTGGGAAATCCAGTTGCCACGCCAGGATTTTGACCGACACGTTCTCGAGATTCTGCAGGATGAAGACAAGTAGCAGGATCAGCACAATTGCACCGATGACCAGGCCAACCCACGTTGTCGCCGCGCGAGTTCGGTCGGTGACGGCGGTTCCGGTGGGAGTCGGCGTAGGTTCCACTGCCGGCGCCGGGTCGTGTTTCTCCACGGCCGCCGCGTCATCGGAGGCGGGGAGTTGTGGGTCGGATCCGAACCCGTCGGCGGGTCCGTACACGGGTGCGTTCGAGGGATCCTCTGGTGTGCTCGACATGAGTTGATCATCACGCAAGAAGCACGAACATGCACGGGTTCTCGGCGCTCAATCGGGCCGAAGTAGGGGTGAACGCCAAATCAATGGGAGAATGGTGTAACTATGGCTGCCTCTCTTCCCCTCGTTTTCAATGCACCCAAGCGCGGAATGCCTCCTCGGCACCTCGCTGACCTCGACTCCGACGAGCGCAAAGAGGCGGTCAAGGAGCTCGGGTTACCGGCATTCCGGGCCGATCAGATCGCCCGCCAGTACTACGCCCGCCTCGAAGCTGATCCCGAGAAGATGACGGATCTGCCCGCAGCGGTGCGCGAGAAGGTGGGGGACTCGCTCTTCCCGAGGTTGCTGACACCCGTCAAGCATCTCGCGTGCGATGCCGGCGATACTCGCAAGACGCTATGGAAGGCGCACGACGGCACGCTTCTCGAGAGCGTCCTCATGCGGTACCCGGATCGCGCGACGCTGTGCATCTCCAGCCAAGCCGGCTGCGGAATGGCCTGCCCGTTCTGCGCCACCGGTCAGGGCGGCCTCGATCGCAACCTGTCGACGGCGGAAATCGTCGACCAGGTTCGCGACGCTGCTGCTGCCATGCGCGACGGTGAAATTGCGGGCGGACCCGGCCGTCTCTCCAATGTCGTCTTCATGGGCATGGGTGAACCGCTGGCCAACTACAAGCGTGTTGTCGCGGCCGTGCGTCGCATCACGTCACCGGCGCCGGACGGACTCGGACTGTCTCAGCGATCCGTCACCGTGTCGACGGTCGGCCTGGCCCCGGCAATCCGCAAACTCGCCGACGAAGGCCTGAGCGTCACGCTGGCGGTGTCCTTGCACACTCCTGACGACGAACTGCGCGACACCTTGGTACCGGTCAACAACCGGTGGTCGGTGGCTGAGGTTCTGCAGGCTGCGCGGTACTACGCAGATCAGACCGGCCGCCGTGTGTCGATCGAATACGCGATGATCAAGAACGTCAACGATCAGCCGTGGCGCGCGGACATGCTCGGAAAGAAACTCAAGAAGGCACTCGGAGGACTGGTTCACGTCAACCTGATTCCGCTGAACCCGACTCCGGGAAGTGAATGGGACGCGAGCCCGAAGGACGTCGAGCGGGAGTTTGTTCGCCGCGTCATCGCGCAGGGTGTGTCCTGCACGGTCCGCGACACCCGCGGCCAGGAAATCGCTGCCGCCTGTGGTCAGTTGGCTGCTGAAAACTGAAGTACCGCAACAAAAAACCTCCACGAACTCGAAGTTCGTGGAGGTTTTTTGTCTGCGTTGGTTATCGCGGGTGGCGACGGACGATCACGTCACGGATCAAGACGATCGCCATCAAAGCGGCGGTACCGATCAGCCACAGGTCTTCGACCTTGCCACTGTGATTGCCGATGATCATCAGGAGCAGGAATGCCGTGAAGAACCATCCGGCGATACGGAAAGTCTTGAGGCTTTCACCACTCCACCCCCATGCGGCAGAGGGAACCTCGGCCTCATCGACATGTGAGACCACGACGGGGGCGCTGGACTTGACGTCCAACTGGGTATCGGCCACGGTCGATCCTCCTGCTCAATAGGTTGCACTACTGCTCAATATGGTGACATACGACCGACCGTCGTACGTAGTGGGGCGTCGATAAGGTTGTTCTCAGGTGTTATCGGCAACAATGGATGCGTGCAGGAAACCACACCCACCCGCGTCCTTCTCCTCGGCAGCACCGGTTCCATCGGTACACAGGCCTTGGAAGTCATCGCAGCCAACCCCGAACGGTTCGAGGTGGTCGGCTTGGCTGCGGGTGGCAACAACGTCGAGTTGTTGTCCGAGCAGATCAGGGCGACTGGCGTTACCGAGGTTGCGGTGGCGAATCCGGACGCCGCCGCCGCGCTCGACGGCGTAACTGCTCGATCGGGGCCGTCGGCCGCGGCGGAACTGGTTCGCGCCAGTGGAGCCGACGTTGTCCTCAACGCGTTGGTGGGATCACTAGGTCTGGAACCGACGCTGGCCGCTTTGGAGTCTGGCGCGCGACTGGCGCTGGCCAACAAAGAATCGCTGGTTGCCGGCGGCGCACTGGTGACCAAGGCCGCCGCACCAGGTCAGATCGTTCCGGTGGACTCCGAACATTCGGCACTGGCACAGTGCCTTCGCGGTGGCACCGCAGACGAGGTGTCTCGCCTGATTCTCACCGCATCCGGTGGTCCGTTCCGTGGATGGAGTGCCGATGCTCTTGAATCCGTGACACCCGAGCAGGCCGGTGCCCATCCCACGTGGTCGATGGGCCCGATGAACACACTCAACTCGGCGACGTTGGTGAACAAGGGGCTCGAATTGATCGAGACCAACCTTCTGTTCGGGATCGACTACGACCGCATCGACGTCACTGTCCATCCGCAGTCGATCGTGCACTCGATGGTCACGTTCTTCGACGGCTCCACCTTGGCGCAGGCCAGCCCGCCGGACATGAAACTCCCCATTGCGCTGGCACTGGGGTGGCCCGATCGGATTGCCGGCGCGGCATCGGCGTGCGATTTCACGAAGGCATCCACGTGGGAGTTCGAACCCCTCGACGAGACGGTCTTTCCCGCAGTCGCGTTGGCTCGTAGCGCGGGCAAGGCGGGCGGCTGTTTCACCGCGATCTACAACGCCGCCAACGAAGTTGCCGCGCAGGCATTTCTCGACGGCGTCATCACGTTCCCCACAATCGTCCGGACTGTGTCGGCAGTTCTCGACGACGCGTCGGAGTGGTCCGCAGAACCGACTACCGTGGACGACGTTCTGGCCGCAGACGGCTGGGCACGCACACGCGCGCGTCAGCTCGTGAAGCAGGAGGGCTAGAGCTTCCATGGTTTTTGCATTGGGCGTCATCCTGTTCGCCCTCGGAATCGGCGTGTCCATCGCCCTGCACGAAGCCGGCCACATGTGGACGGCAAAGGCGCTGGGCATGAAGGTCCGCCGCTACTACATCGGCTTCGGTCCCAAGATCTTCTCCTTCCGTCGGGGTGAGACGGAGTACGGCCTCAAGGCCTTGCCGCTCGGCGGTTTCTGCGACATCGCCGGAATGACGGCGCTCGACGAGATGACGCCAGAAGAAGAGCCGCACGCCATGTACAAGAAAGCGGCGTGGAAGCGCGTCGTTGTCATGTCCGGCGGTATCGCGATGAACTTCATTCTCGGATTTGCCCTTCTTTACGGGTTGGCATTGGGCTGGGGACTGCCAGATCGCAACGGCTCCACGCAAGCTCTGGTCGGCAATCTTTCCTGTGTAGCGCCGACCCAGGCGGAGGATGGTTCACTCGCGCAATGCGTCGGCGAGGGGCCCGCGCAACAGGCAGGGCTTCAGCCCGGAGACATCGTCACCGCCGTCGACGGTCACCCGACAACGACGTCGGCGGAGGTTGTGGCGCTTGTTCAACCTGTCACCGGAACAGCAGTGCTGACGGTGGAGCGTGACGGACAATCGCTGACCATTCCGGTTGAGGTCGAGCAAGCGCAGCGCCGGGTCAAGGACCCGTCAACAGGTGAGACTCGTTCGGCGACGGTAGGTGCGATCGGAATGGGACTTGGCACGGCAGCGCCCCCGCTACTAGAGTTCAACGCCTTCACTGCAATTCCCGGCACCGCGATTTTCACCGGTGAGATTTTGGTCGATTCTGTGAAGGCGTTGGCGGATATTCCGTCGAAGGTCGGTGCGCTGTGGGAGTCGATCACCGGTGGCGAGCGTGCGCTGGATACGCCGATCAGTGTTGTCGGAGCCAGCGTCATCGGGGGTGAGGCGGCGGATCAGGCTGAGTGGCCGACCTTTGTCATGCTGCTCGCGTCGATCAACTTCTTCCTCGGCGTTTTCAACATCCTTCCGCTGCTGCCGCTCGACGGTGGACACATCGCAGTGGTCTTCTACGAGAAGATTCGCGACTGGTTCCGGGCCCGGCGCGGACTTATTGCCGGGGGACCGGTCGACTACACCAAGCTTCTCCCGATCACTTACGTCTTCATCGTGATCGGTGGCGCGTTCATGTTGCTGACACTCACAGCTGACATCGTCAATCCGATCAAGATTTTCTGAGGCTGTGTGATCAGCGCAATCGTTTCGAGGCGCTCGCACAACCACGGCCCGGCTAAACTTGCAGTGAAGCTATGAAAGTAGGCACAGACGTGACCACCCCCATCGGTTTGGGAATGCCCTCCGCACCCGCAGCGATTCTCGCTCCGCGACGCACGACCCGTCAGTTGAAGGTCGGCAACGTGGGTGTGGGTAGCGATTTCCCCATCTCGGTGCAGTCGATGTGCACCACGAAGACGCACGACATCAACGCGACGCTGCAGCAGATCGCCGAACTGACCGCTTCCGGTTGTGACATCGTGCGCGTTGCCTGTCCACGCCAGGAAGACGCGGACGCTCTGGCGACCATCGCGAAGAAGAGTCAGATTCCGGTCATCGCGGATATTCATTTCCAGCCGCGCTACATCTTTGCCGCCATCGACGCCGGATGCGCCGCCGTCCGCGTCAACCCCGGCAACATCAAGGAATTCGACGGCCGTGTCAAAGAGGTAGCCAAGGCTGCCGGTGACGCGGGAATCCCGATTCGTATCGGCGTCAACGCAGGCTCGTTGGATCCTCGATTGATGGCGAAGTACGGCAAGGCCACTCCGGAAGCACTCGTCGAATCCGCGCTGTGGGAAGCCGGACTATTCGAGGAACACGGTTTCGGTGACATCAAGATCTCCGTCAAGCACAACGACCCCGTTGTGATGGTCGAGGCTTACCGTCAACTCGCTGCAAAATGCGACTACCCGCTGCATCTCGGTGTCACGGAAGCCGGTCCGGCATTCCAGGGCACCATCAAGTCCGCAGTGGCGTTCGGCGCTTTGCTGGCAGAAGGTATCGGCGACACCATTCGTGTGTCACTGTCCGCGCCGCCGGCTGAGGAAATCAAGGTCGGCAACCAGATCCTTCAGTCCTTGAACCTGCGTCCGCGCAAGCTCGAAATCGTGTCGTGCCCGTCCTGCGGACGTGCACAGGTCGACGTCTACACGTTGGCCGATCAGGTGTCTGCTGGTCTCGAAGGCATGGAGATCCCGTTGCGCGTGGCCGTGATGGGCTGCGTTGTCAACGGACCAGGAGAAGCCCGCGAAGCCGATCTCGGAGTGGCGTCCGGCAATGGCAAGGGCCAGATTTTCGTGAAGGGTGAGGTCATCAAAACGGTGCCCGAAGCCATGATCGTCGAGACTCTCATCGAGGAGGCTATGAAGATCGCGGAAGCCATGGAAGGTGAATCTCCCGACGGCGCACCGGTTGTCACGGTGAGCTGATGAACCGGTCGACACTGTGAGTTGAGCAATAGCCGGATGAAACCTTCCCGCAAGTTCCCGGTTCGTGGCAATCTGGGTGCACAAGTCTGCACGGCGCGGGCGCACTGAGAGCGGAGGGGTCAATCAATGCTGAAACTCCTCGGAGCCAAGCCGGTCGGGGGCCGCGATCTCGACGACGTTCGTCGTGTCCTCGACGCCGACCCCATTGCGTCGTGCATGATCGCTTCACGCGTCGAGGAATGCGGCGTTGACCCTCGCATGATCCACGGCGAACTGTGGAGCCGCGGCGGCCCGTCGTCGTCGTTGTGTTTTGCCGGCGCCAATCTTGTGCCTCTTCGCGGAGACATCGACAGCATCCGTGCGTTCGCGGATCGGGCGTGCCGGATTCCGCGAATGTGTTCGTCGGTGGTCGGCCGGGCCGAATTGGCCTTGCCGCTGTGGGAGATGCTCGAGTTGGATTGGGGGAGCGCGCGGGAGGTGCGGGCCGAACAACCTTTGCTCGCGGTGTCCGAACCCCTTTCATGTTTGTCCGATCCGTTGGTCCGGCAGGTCCGGCCCGACGAACTCGACATCTATCTACCCGCTGCCGTCGCCATGTTCATCGAAGAAGTGGGCATCGATCCCCGGACGAACGACGGCGGACGTGGATACCGTCATCGTGTCGCGAGCTTGATCGCGTCGGGCCGAGCGTGGGCAAGAATCGACGACGGCCAGGTTGTCTTCAAGGCCGAGGTGGGTTCCGTGTCGTCACGGTGCGGTCAGATCCAAGGGGTGTGGGTCAATCCCGAATTCCGTGGTCGTGGATACGGAGTGACGGGGACGGCCGCAGTCGCCGAATCGATCATGGCAACCGGCAGGGTCGCGAGTCTGTACGTCAACAGCTTCAACACGGTGGCACGGTCCACGTACGCGCGGGTCGGGTTCCGGCAGGTCGCAACATTTGCGACCGTTCTCCTCGATTGAGTCGTGCCTCCGCTGCGTCGAGTTTATGTCGACTTAGTATGGGGTCCGATGAACACTCGGACTTTCACGCGTAGCCGCTCCGCCCAAATCCTGGCGTCCTGCACTGCTGTTTTGCTGGCGGTGGGGGTTAGCTCATGCACTCCGAAGCCGGCGGGGCCGGAACCTGTGGCTCAGCAGTTCTTGAGTGCGTTTGCAGACCGGGATATCGAGGAAGCAGCAGGGTTGACGGATCGACCTGACGCGGCCGGGGCTGTGCTGAGCGATACGTGGGACGAGTTGCAGGCCGAGTCGATGACGGCGGAGACCACCAAGGTCAAGATCGACGGCGATACCGCGACGGTCGGCTACACCTACGTCTGGCACCTCCCGAAGGAGCGTGTCTGGACGTACGACGGTGAAATGCAGATGGGCCGCAAGGACGGAGGCTGGTCCGTCCGTTGGAGTTCCACCGACGTCCACCCGAAACTCGGTGACAAGCAGACCATGTCGTTGCGGTCGAAACCGGCGCCCCGGGCTCGCGTCAACGAGCATTCGGGAACCGATGTTCTGGTTCCGGGAATCGTGTACCGGGTCAAGTTCGATCGCTCGAAGAGTTCCGACGTCGTCGGTGCGGCAAACGCCTTGGCCGCGACCTTGGCTCAGTTCGATTCCACGCTGTCGGGCCAGTCGATCGCAGAGTCGTCGACGGCTGTGAAGGGTGACTACCTGGTCACTCGTTTGCGTAGTGATGACTACGAGCGGGTAGCGGCGCAGTTGGCCGGGATTTCCGGGGTGAGCGTCTCCGATGAATCGGATCTGGTGTCCACCGATCCGGAGTTTGCACCGGACCTGCTGGGGCAGATAAAGAAGACGATCATCGACGAGGTAGACGGCAAGGCCGGGTGGAGTGTCGTCACGGTCAACCAGAACGGCGTCGATACCGATATCTTGACGGAGACTGCGCCGCAACCGGTTCCGTCGTTCACCATCAGTCTCGACCGCAATATTCAGATCGCCGCGCAACGTGCCGTCAATGTGAATGCGGATCAGGCGATGATGGTGGTGATCGAGGCTTCCACCGGCGCGATCCTGGCGGTAGCCCAGAACAAGGCGGCGGACCGCGACGGTCCGGTCGCGACGACGGGCCTGTACCCGCCCGGTTCCACGTTCAAGATCGTGACTGCGGGTGCCGCAATTTCCGGTGGGCAAGCGAGCCCGGAGACGATGGTACCGTGCCCCGGTCGCATCGAGATCGGTCAGCGAAGTGTCCCGAACTACAACGAGTTCTCACTCGGGACGGTACCGATGGCAACGGCGTTCGCCCGTTCGTGCAACACAAGTTTCGCGAAACTGGCCAGTGAGATGGAACCCGATGCATTGACCACTGCGGCAGCGCAGTTCGGTATCGGCCCCGATTACAACATCGTGGGATTGCCGACCGATTCCGGTTCGGTCCCGCCCGCGCCGGATCTGGTGCAGCGCACCGAGGACGGCTTCGGGCAGGGCTTGGTGGTCGTGAGTCCGTTCGGTATGGCATTGGCTGCAGCGACGGTGGCCCACGGGTCCACACCGGTGCCGCAACTGATTTCGGGTCGGGAAACCGTCATCGACGGTGACCGCACGCCCATCAGTCCGGAGATGGTCGACGGTTTGCGCGGCATGATGCGCTTGGTGGTTACCAGTGGTACGGCTGAGCGCGTCGAGGATCAGGGTGAGGTGTACGGCAAGACCGGTGAGGCCGAGGTCGACGGCGGCTCGCATGCATGGTTCGTCGGGTATCGGGGTGACTTGGCTTTTGCGACTTTGGTTGTGCGCGGCGGAAGTTCGGACAATGCCGTCGGCGTAACGCGGGACATGTTCGCAGCTCTCCCGGAAGGTTACTGACCTTCAGCGTTCTGCGAGATGCTCCGGGTCGATCTCGGGGCCGCCTCGCCCGGATCGCTTGTTCACGGCGTAGGTGACGAGCCAGAGAACTGCTCCGATCCCGAGGAGAATCCCGGCGATCTGATATTGCACGACGGGACGGTCGGCGATAGGTGTGACCAGTAGGCCCGAGGTGATGGCGCCGAGGATCGGAAAGATTGTCGGAACCCGGAAGTGCTTGTGTTCCACGGGATGTCTGCGGAGCACCAGAACTGCGATGTTGACGATGGTGAAGACGCACAGCAGCAGTAGTGCGGTGGTTCCGCCCAGTTCCGGAACCTCGCCGACAAAGGTGATCAACCCGAATGCGACAAGCGTCGTGAAGATGATGGCGACATAGGGTGTGCGCCTGGTGCGGTGGACTTTGCCGAACGCCGACGGAAGTATGCCTTCGCGACTGATTCCGTACAGGAGTCGCGATGCCATCAGCATGTTGATCAGTGCCGTGTTTGCCACGGCGAACATCGTGATGAACGCGAAGATGCCAATGGGGAATCCGGGTGCCCCGGCCTGGACCACTTTGAGGAGTGGGGTGTCACCTTCGCCGAGCTCGCTCGGGCTTACCAAGGCAATTGCGGTGATGGAGACCAATATGTAGATGATTCCGGTGATCACCAGTCCGGTGAGGAGAACCTTCGGGAAGATCCGGGTCGGTTCCTTGCATTCTTCGGCCATGTTCACCGAGTCCTCGAAACCGACCATCGCGAAGAACGCGAGCGCGGTGCCGGCGATCACCGCGGAGAGGGTGCTGCGATCGCCGGTGTCGAATGTGGTGACTCGCGCGAAATCGCCGTCGCCGACGCCGAGTGCCCACAGACCGATCATGATGATGATCAACAGTCCGGACAATTCGATGCAGGTCAGCACTACGTTTGTCTTGACGCTTTCGCTGACACCGCGGAAGTTGACGATCGCCACTACCGCCATGAAGGCGATACCCAACAGCGTGATACCTATTCCGGTGGTGAAGTCGAGGTCGAATGCCTCGACAAAATTGGCTGCGAATGCCCGCGATGCGGTGGACGCGGATGTGATCCCGGAGCACATGACGGCAAAGGCAACCATGTACGTCAGGAAGTGGATGCCGAATGCTTTGTGTGTATACAGTGCTGCGCCTGCGGCTTTGGGATACTTGGTCACCAGTTCGAGGTAGCTGAACGCGGTGATCATCGCGATCACGAACGCGACGAGGAACGGTACCCAGACTGCGCCGCCTACCTGATTGGCGACCTTTCCGGTGAGTGCGTAGATACCAGTGCCCAGGATGTCTCCGACGATGAACAGGAGAAGCAGGCCGGGGCCCATGACGCGTTTGAGGCTCGGTTGTTCCGAGGATTGCCTGTTGTCCATGGTTTCCGACATCAGCGTCACCCTTCGTTGCGAGCGCTCTCGGCCATCCAGCCGTACATGCTCCTGGGCTGCGCCCAGTTTTACGGCAGTATGCCCAATCGTCGTGCCGTCACTACTGCTTCGTGGCGCGAGCTTGCGTCGAGCTTGCCCATTGCGCTTCTCAGGTAGCTCTTGACGGTTTCCGCGCTGACTGAGAGACGCTGTGCTGCTTCGATGTTGGTACATCCAAGGGCGACCTGTGAGAGGACGTCGATTTCGCGTGGCGTCAGGGTCACGGCCGAGGCCATGTCGCGGTCAGCGGGGCTAAGGATCGATGCGAGACGTTGCGAGAGTCCGCGGAGTTTGATCTGCAGATCGGTATCCGTGACGCTGTTTGCGACACTGCGCAGTTCGGCGTGCACGTCGCGGATCTCTTCGGTGGACATGCCGTCGCTGCTTGCGGCGGACGCGGCTTGCAGGAGCTGGAGGCGGCGGTCGACTTCGTCGCGGATCGCGAATTCCATCCCCAGTCGACGGGAGGCGGACACCATGACGTCGCCGGCGCGGTCGCCGAGTGGGGCGCTCTCGCGGATTGCGGCATACAGCACAGCCCGAGATTTGCCGGCAACCATGACCGGAACGGCAATGATGGAGTGCAATCCCTCGCTCAGCACCGGTCGATCGAAGTGATGAGTGATGGACTGGGAGTTGCCGTAGTCGTGAACCAGGATCGGTGCTCGCTGCGCGACGGCGCGGCCACCCATGCCGGAGCGCGGCGGGATGGCGAGGCCCTTGAGGTTGTTGGTGCGCGTGCCGACAAATTCGGTGAGGTGCAGGGTCTCGTCCTGTACTTCACCGCCGAACAGCACGGGAACAACGCCCTGAGCGGCGATCGAACGGAGTTCGCTCCGCATGGCGTCCCCGTCTCGGGGGCGTAGAAGTGACGATGAACTTCGGGTCACGCCGCACCCCTTTCCGGGGGTAGTGAAGTTTCCTTGTGAGCTTGATCATAAGTGGTGGACACTGCGTATGACGAGTCGGTGATCAAACCCGCCGACCCACAATACGACCATGAAAAAGGAGCATGTTGATGAGCACCGATCCCACGGCGCGGGTGCGTGAGCTTTTGGATCAGTACGACACCCCCGAGGCCAGCGCCGCAGAACTGCTCTGCGACCGGCACCCCGCGGACGGCGTTGCCTTCACCGTTGTCGAGGCAGACCTTAGCTCAGTGGACCTCACGTACGGGTACCTACGTGAGCAGTCCGCCCGGTTTGCCGCGGCACTGTCGGACCTCGGAGTCGAACCGGGTGACCACGTCGCGACGCTCATGGGCAAGTCCGCCGATCTGGTGGTCGCGTTGCTCGGTATCTGGCGCCGCGGCGCAGTTCACGTACCGTTGTTCACCGCGTTTGCCGCTCCGGCAATTGCGTTCCGCTTGACTGCCAGCGGCGCGAAGGTCGTCATTTCCGACGCGAATCAGCTGGAGAAGTTGGTACCGGGTGAAGACATTCCCGCCGACGCCCCGTGGCGGATCATCGTCGCGGGTGGCGCTGTCGGCGACGAGTTGGACTTCGGCACCCTGGTCGCGGCGCAGGACGCCGAGGATCCGAAGGGCGCTGCTCAGGCTGTCGGCGGCAACGGCCCGATGGTGCAGTTGTTCACCAGTGGCACCACGGGAACACCGAAGGGCGTGCCGGTTCCGGTGCGTGCGCTGGCGTCGTTCCACGCGTATCAGGAGTTCGGCCTCGACGTCCGCGGCGACGACGTGTTCTGGAACGCCGCTGATCCGGGCTGGGCGTACGGCCTGTACTACGCGTTGCTCGGACCGTTGGCCGCAGGCACTCGAAGCCTGCTACTGCACGCCGGTTTCTCCGCGCCGTTGACGTGGCAGATCATCGAGAAGTTCGGTGTCACCAATTTTGCCGCAGCACCGACGGTGTACCGCAGCCTGCGCGCTGACAAAACACCTGTCCCCGCCGGTATCTCCTTGCGGCGCGCGTCGTCCGCAGGTGAGCCGCTGACGCCGGATGTTGTTGCGTGGTCCAAGGATTCGCTGGGCGTCGAGGTTCGGGATCACTACGGGCAGACCGAGCACGGCATGTTCATCGTCAACGCGTGGGCCGACGGTCTGCGTGAGGACGTACGCCCCGGTTCGATGGGTCTGCCATTGCCGGGCTGGTCCACCGCTGTGCTGGAAGACAATTCCGACGACATTGCTCCGGCCGGGACACCGGGCCGGGTGGCGATCGATACCCACAACAGTCCACTCATGTGGTTCACCGGGTACGTCGACGCACCGGAGAAGACGAAGCAGCGCTTCACCGAAGACGGACGCTGGTACATCACCGGCGACGCGGGCATGACGGATGAGGACGGTTTCTACTTCTTCTCCTCGCGTGACGACGACGTCATCATCATGGCGGGCTACCGCATCGGCCCCTTCGACGTGGAAAGCGTGCTGGTCATGCACGAGCACGTCATCGAGGCTGCGGTTGTGGGTATGCCGGACGAGTTGCGCGGAGAAGTTCTCGAGGCGTTTGTCGTTCTGCGCGAAGGCGTCGATGGTGACGACGATTTGGAGAAGGAACTGCAGACCCTGGTGAAGAAGAAGTTTGCCGCTCACGCCTACCCGCGTACGGTGCACTTCGTTCCGAGTCTGCCCAAGACGCCGAGTGGCAAGGTTCAGCGGTACATCTTGCGTAAGGGGTAATCCCACTGTGCGCCTTTGTTAACCGCGGGCGGTTGACAAAGGCGCACAGCAGGTTTTCAGAGTCCGAGTTGATCAGCAGTTTGTTCGGCCAGGGCAGGGCCGAGCGTCATTCCGCGTCCGCCGGGACCGGCAACCACCCAGATGTTGTCGGCAGCTTGCGCGCGGTGAACCAGTTGTGTGGGATCGAGGCATTGGCTGTACACGCCGGCCCAACGCTTGACGATCGGTGGAAGATCGCGTCCGAGAAGGGTTTCCACGACGCCGGACAGGTGACGATACGGCTCCTCGTCCACGTCGAAGTTGAAGGGCTCCTCGTACTCGTGGGTGTCGCCGATCGTGAGCCCGCCGTGCAGGCGCTGGACACAGAGGAGTTGCATGCGGTGCTGTTCGGCAGTCGGCTCCTGAGTCTGGACTTTGTGGAGGCGCTCCAGTGCGGGGCCCGCAAAGCCGGGGTAATAGCGGAAGCTGTCACCGTCGGCGATTGCGGTGGTGAGCTTTTCGCCGAGCGGCGCTGTCTGCATCATCTGCAGACGCACTCGGCGAAGGGGAAGGTCTCCGGCCAGGTCGCGGGCCAACCCGCCCAATGTGGCTCCGGGGCAGACGATTACCAGGTCTGCGTCGTAGCTGCGTCCGTGGTCGTCGCGAATGTGGACGCCGGATTCGGTGGTGGTGATCTCGCGGGCTTCCGTGCCGGCGTGGAATGTGTATCTTCCGGTGGCGCCGAGGTAGCCGCGGATTGCCGGGAGCGCTTGGCGCGATTCAACGGCTGCGTCGAGAGTGCAGTGCAAGCCGCCGAGGAACTTGCCTTGGAGTGCGGGGTTGATGACGCGAACTGCGTCGGCGTCGAGAAGCGAAAAGCCGCGGTTCTCGGCGTCTTCTCGCCCAAACGCTTCCTCGGCTACCGCAACTTCCTCCTCCGTGCGCATCAGGGTGATGGAGCCGGCCGCGCGGTATCCGATTCCCGGGATGCGAACGGCTAGATCGGCCCATAGTTCTCGCGATCGGAGAGTGGCCTCGAGTTCGTGAGGCGCTCGCCCGGATACCCAGACCAATCCGAAGTTTCGTACCGTTGCACCACGGGCTTCGGGTTCACGTTCGAGATGGATGACGTCGTGTCCGCGGCGGATGGCCTCGTCGGCGTGCGTCGTTCCGAGTATCCCGCCACCGACAATCAAAATTTGCATGAAGCGATCATGACCTTTGGTCTAGACCAGCAAGGATCATCGAAACGAACAACAGGTTAACGATTGGTATAGACCAGTCACGGGGCGTCCATCGGTATGTCGGCAAGAAGTGCGGTACCGCTGCCGGCTCGAGAAATGATTTCCAACTGGCCGCCGAGGGCCTCGACGCGATCCCTGATTCCGGTCAGTCCGGACCCTTTGGCGGGGTCGGCACCTCCGGACCCATCGTCGCGTACCGAGAGCTCGAGGTGCGTGCCGCTCGTTCTGGCCTGCAGGTGCACCCCCGACGCGCGGGCATGTTTAGCTGCGTTTGTCAGGGCTTCCGCTGCGACGTAGTACGCCGCTACTTCCGTGGATTCCGGCACTCGCGGGTCGAGGTGCAGATCCAGATCGACGGGAATCGCGGAGCGGCGGGCAAGGGCTTTCAGTGCTGGGCCGAGACCTCCCTTGGACCGGATTGCGGGATAGATTCCGCGTGAGATTTCTCGGAGATCGGCGGAGACATCGTTGAGTCCTGCCACGATGTCGGATATCTGTTCCTTGAGCGCGGCCGGTTCGGTATCCGCCGACGCTTCGGCGGACCGGAGCGCGAGCCCAAGCGAGACGAGGCGCTGTTGTGCACCGTCGTGCAGATCGCGTTCAAGTCTGTGCCGTGCGTCGTCGGCGGCGGCGACGATCCGGGCGCGCGACGCGGTCAGTTGTGTGTGGGCTTGAGCGTTGGCGATTGCGGTTGCCAACAGATCAGTGAAGTCGCCGACGCGTGCTTCGGTGTCTGGCGGCAGGGGATCGGGGCTGGTTGACCCGACCACCGCCGAGCCCCACAGGTTGCCGTCGACGACGATCGGCACGGCGACCTCCGAGTTCTGCGCCGAGTCGATCCGAGCGCAGTGGCCGGAACGGAAGACTCGTGCCGCAATACTTTCGCCGTCGACGGGGTGGGGTGCACCGTGCGCAGACCCACCGACCGGTTCTGTGTTGGAGGCAACCAACATGGACATACCGTCAGGACTGAAGCAATACAGACCGGTCGATCGATTGTCCAGTATTCGGGTCAATTCCGCTGCGACGGAAGCGCATACGTCCGACGGGGAAGTGCCGTGCGCAATCAGGGTCGCAACGCGTCGGAGTGCGGCCTGTTGCTCTACGAGAGCCCTGAGCTCCGCATGGCTCGCTTCGATCATCTGTTGGGCCACTCGGCGCTCCGTCACGTCGCGGCCGGCCGCATAGAGCGAATCGCGCGCCGGGACCGTGTTCCATTCGATCCATCGCGCGGAGCCGTCTTGGCAGACGAGTCGGGATTCGAATTGTGCAACTGGAAGACCTCGGGCCAGATCGTCGAGAGCCTCGATGGTTCGTGCTCTGTCGGCAGGATGGACAAGATCCAGGAAGGGTCGCTTCAACATTTCCTGTGACGTGTACCCGAGTGCCTTCTCGAACGCCGGGTTCACTCGCTTGCAGAAACCGTCGATGCCGCCGATGCAGAGCAGATCGGACGAAAGATCGAAGAACTTCTCGAGATCGTCGACGCCGACCGCGGATGCGTGATCGCTCGATTTGCGATCACGAGTCGAGCGCAGCAACTCCGTCAGGCGGCCCAACAATCCGACCGTCTTACCCGGGGCGATTCTCGTCCGAAAAATATCCATGAGTAACCCGTTGCGACAAAAATTGCCGCGGCCATACCGCCCAGCGCTGACGAGGCATCGGTTTCCTGCTTCAGTCTACGGCGACGGCAGGTGACTAAGCCATCGCGCGTGCGCTTGGAGACTCGAGCAGTCAGCATGCTTGGAGGTAGGTGACAACAGCGAGTACTCGGCGGTGGTTTTCACCGGTCTCGGTGAGTTCCAGTTTGGTGAGAATGCTGCGGACGTGTTTCTCGACGGTGCCCGGCGTGACACACAGCCTGTGGGCGATACCCACGTTCGAACGTCCTTCAGCCATCAATGCCAGCACTTCCCGTTCGCGCGTGCTGAGGGCGGCAAGTGGGTCGTTGCGTCGGCGAGCCGTCACCAACTCCCGAACCAAGGCAGGGTCGATAACTGCCGCGCCCTTGGCGATTCGCTGGAGGGTCTCGACAAAATCGTCCACGTCGGTGATGCGGCTCTTGAGCAGGTAGCCAATCCCTTGACCGCTTGCGAGCAACTCCATTGCCTGCTCGACGTCGGCGTGCGCCGACAGGACCAGAATGCCGGTTTCCGGGAGTTCGTCGCGGATCACCTTGGCCGCGTCGAGTCCTTCGGTCGTATGAGTCGGTGGCATTCGGATGTCGACCACCACAAGATCCGGCGACATTTCCCGGACCGAATCCAGCAATTGCTCCGCATCGCCGGCCTGACCCACAACGTCGACGCCCGAGCGGGTCAGCAGGCTTGCGAGACCTTCGCGGAGTAGGACGTCGTCCTCGGCCAGCACCACCCGGACTGCGCTGCGGCCGTTGCTGTCTCTATCTCGATGTGGTGCAACGAAACTGAAATCTGTCATCGTCGACTCCGAGACTCCCGGTCCATGACTGGGTGTTCACCCAAACGTCGCCGGGCCGATCAACTTCGAGCCTACCGAGTTGCGGTCTGCAGGTATACGCGAGGACAGCGATGTTGCTCCGGGGCGACTCGGTGATGGCATTGAAGGTAGCGGGAATGGCGGCAGTGGGGGCAGTCGGTAGCGCAGATGGGCGTCAGCGGTGACGACATCGGTACGTGTGCCGACGATTCTGGGAGTCAGAAGTAATTTCGGGAGGCAACATGACCACATTGCAAGGAGCACCTGTGCCGTCAGCGCACTACCGACAGGCGTGACGGTCGTGGTCGGAAGATTGGTCTCTCGTGATCGCGACGTTCTTCCTCAGGAGGCACAGTTTCGTTATCGACAAGCGGAGCCTCGCCAGTGATAAGGATTGCGACAATGACGAATCGAATGGCGTATCAACGGATTGTAGGTACCAGATCGCACATAGAATTCCTCAATATCTTGGACGAGGAAGAATTCGATAGTCCGAATCGGACTATGGGAATTCTTCGAAACTGGGCACGCCAGTATCTCACTGAGCCACACCAGGATTTGGGGCGAGCAGGTCCGGTGTGCCCATTTACCGGTCCATCGCTGGAACGACGCCTTTTCTGGGCAGGAATCGTCCAAGGTGACAACATAGATTTTTCCTTGATGACAAAGATCGCGCAGGACATGGCCGACATATTTCCGGAGCTGAGTCCCAGTGACGGGAAAGATGCAATATTCAAGGCGATTCTGGCGATATTTCCGGATCTGACTGATTTCTCGATCATTGATGCGGTTCAGTCGTATGGAAAGTCCACTTTCATCAACAAAGGCCTGATGCTGGGACAGTTCTATCCAGGGTGTACCAGGCCCGGTTTATGGAACGACGACTTCAAACCACTGGATGCACCGCTTCCGATGCTGGCGGTGAGGCACATGGTCAGCACGGACTACCCGTTCCTGACCGAACGTTCCGAATGGATGGCTGCGTATTTGAAGCGGTTTGCGCCAACTGTTCCGCCGCCTGCCCGCGCCTACATCGTCTCGAAACTGGAGTCTTAGCACGACGCGCTGGAGTTCGAACAATGGGCAGGAGTGCACCGTGAATGAATTGCACGATCAAGTTGCTGCGGCGGTCGAAGAATTCAAATTCCCGGTCATTGTTCATGACCACTCCACTTTCGATCTTCCAGTTTTATCGCCGAAAGATGTTTCGAGGACACTCGGGATTCCGCTGGGTCGGATCACGAAATCGATCCTGTTGCAACAAAAGTCCGGAACCCGTCTTGTCCTTGCGGTGTGCCCGATCGATCGGCGGATCGACATGGCGTCGATTTCCCGTCATCTGGGGTTGGGTCGGCTGGAAGTGGCGGGTGAGGACAGCGTCTCGAAGAAATGTGGATATCAACGTCTCGGAGTGTCACCGCTCGGATTGCCGCGCGACATTGTGGTTGTCATCGACACATCTCTGATGGCCCACTCCACTGTCGTGGTCGGCGGCGGGAACGTCGGCGTCGAGGTCGAGCTGAGTCCGTGGGATCTTGCCGAAGCGTGCGATGGACAGAATGTGGAGATAACTGATGGATGAAATTCGACTCAGTAGCAACGACACCCGCGTTCCCGAATCGAACGCGGATCCGGAACTTACTCCCGCCGATTCACCCTCAGAACCGTTTCCGCTGTCGTCTGCTCAATACGGTGTGTGGCTGGCGCAGCAACTCGTTCCGGAACTGCCGCACTGCATCGCCGAATACGTCGAGTTCCACGGAGAACTTGATCTTGCGCTGTTCCGCTCGGTGGCGGTAACCGCTGGACGCGAGGTTCAGTGGGCCTTCCTCCGACTGATTGAGGTCGACGGCGAGCCCCGCCAAATTCTAGATCCCAGTCAGGACAAGGAACTGGGATTTGTCGACTTTCGTGGTGAACGCGATCCGGTCGCGGCAGCACAAGCCTGGATGCGCGAAGAATACACAACGCCGACGGATCCCATGCGTGAGCGTCTGATCGCGTCCTCGCTGCTGCAAGTCGGCGATGCTCATTACCTCTGGTACGGCCGGGCTCACCATGTCGCGCTCGACGCCTATGCCGCGGTGACGATGGTCAATCGCATGGGCGTGATCTACTCAGCTGCTGTGGAGGGGCGTGAACCGCCGTCAAACCCGACAGCAGACCTGCGCACCTTGTACGAACTCGACTGCACTTACCGTGCTTCAAGCCGCTTCGAGTCCGATCGCGCCTACTGGACCGATCGACTGGCGGGCATGGCGGAAGGCTCGAGTCTCGCCGAGCGGTATGCGATTCCGGTCGCCACCGACACGCTGGTGGCGTCGTCGTTGGAGGAGAATACTGTTGCGCGTCTGATGGATTCGGAAAGACACGCGAGCGGAACGTCGGCGGCCACCATCATTGCCGGGTTTGCCTGCTACCTCTCCCGGATGACGGGGCACACCGATGTCTGCGTGCAGATCCCCGTATCCGGCCGGACAACCGCTGTGCTCCGCCGATCAGGCGGAATGCTCGTCAACATCGTTCCACTGCGGATTGATATCCGCCCCGACGACACTGTTGGCGAACTGGTCGATCGTGTCCGACTCGAGTTGACCGGTGCACTGCGCCATCAGCGCGGCAATCTCGAAGAGATCGCCCGTGGCTTGAGTGCCGGTGCGCGGCGTTCCATGGCCACCGGGCCGATCGTCAACGTGATGCTGTTCCGTCAAGAGATCAACTTCGGATCGGTGCGCGGTGAGTTCCACGTGCTGACGTCAGGTCCGATCGACGATCTGCTGGTGAATATCTATCAAAGTGGCACTCCAGTAAGAACATTCGTCGAGTTCCGGGGAAATCCGGGTCGCTATACGGAAGGCGAGTTGCAATGCCATCATCGCGGCTGCGTCGCAGTTGTCGAGGAGTTCGCCGCGGCCGGCCCGGCGACACCGATTTCCACAATCCATGCTGCCAGCGCGGTGGTGGGCAAGCGCCGGATGGAAACAGTGCAGCACCTGGACTATTGGCGGCGCAGCCTGGCAGGTCTCCCGGCGCGGTTGGACCTGCCGACGGATCGGCGTCGCTCGACCGATAGTTTCCCGTTGTTGGAATCGCGCCAGGTCGAACTGGGTGCCGAGTTGCACCGCCAGCTTGAATCCATTGCCCGCGAGCGCGGTTCGACAGTATTTGCGGTGATGCATGCGGGTCTGGCGGTACTGCTGGCTCGATTGGCTGCCGCCGACGACATCTCGGTGGGAGCGCCGGTTCGCAGGCGGAATGAGGCAGCTGACCCAGTCGTCGACGCGGTTGTCCTGCGGACTCGAGCCGATCCGGACATGTCCTTTGCCGACCTGATTATTCAGGTAAAACGATGCGAGCGTGATGCATTCGCTCATGCCCAGGTGCCGGCGGAACGGGTCGCGGAGGCTGTAGGTTCGACTCTTTTCCACGTAATGCTGGGCGTCCGTGGCTGTGAGCCGACCACGGCGGCGGATGTGGCTCTCACCGCGCCCGACGGATGGCGTTCATCCTGGAACTGCGACCTGAATATCACAGTAGGCGAAAGGTTTACCGATACCGGTCGACCTTCGGGCGTACAGGTGGATCTCGGGTTTGCCACCGACGTGTACGACCCGGAAACAATCGATATTCTCGCCGAGCGTCTGGTGCGTGTGCTCGAGTGTGGCGTCGCGAATCCTGAGGTTCGGATCTACGAGATGGATCTGCTTTTGCCGTCGGAGCATGAATACCTGACACCGGTACGGGGTGGGGCCGCACTGCCACCACGGAGTTTGCCGCTGCTTTTTGCAGAGGCTGTCGCTGCCGATCCGACCGCGATTGCTCTTGTGGGCGGCGATTGCACACTGACGTACGAAGAGCTGGATCGCCGATCGAATCGCCTGGCCCACTATCTGATCGGCCATGAGATAGGACCCGAGTCGGTGGTGGCTATCGGACTGCCGCGGTCGATCGATTCGGTGATGGCGCTATTGGCCGTCACGAAGAGCGGTGCGGCGTTTGTTCCGGTGGATCCGGGATACCCGTCGGCGCGACTCGAACACATGCTCGTCGATTCCGGGGCGGTACTCGGTGTGGCGAACACCAGCTATGCCCGAAAACTTCCTCAGACGGTTCCGTGGCTGGTGCTCGACGACCAGGACACCGCTACCGAGATCGTGGGTTCCTCCGCTGCGCCGGTGACCGACGGGGAACGGACAGCGACTCTCGACATCGACCACCCGGCATACGTGATCTACACATCCGGGTCGACCGGGATTCCGAAAGGGGTGGTGGTGCCGCACCGAGGGTTGCTCGACCTGATGACGGAGCAGTGCACACGATTCGAGACGGGGCCGCACGCGCGAATATTGCACTGTGCATCTCCGAGTTTCGACGCGTCGGTGTTCGAATTGATGTGGGCCTTGGGGTCGGGAGCCCGATTGGTGATCACGCCGCCAACCACATACGGCGGTGACGAACTCACGGCGCTGCTCGATCGCGAGAAGATCACACATGCCGTCCTCACACCTTCCGCGCTGGCATCACTGGACCCGCGGGGGCGAACCTCGCTGCAGTGCCTTGTTGTTGCCGGGGAGGCATGTTCGCCGGAATTGGCGGGTCGGTGGTCAGCCGGCCGGTTGATGTTCGACGCCTACGGCCCGACCGAGTCGACGGTCATGGCAAATGTCGGGGCGATCGAGTCGGGTAGTGAGCTACTGACACTGGGAGGTCCGATCCGCGGTCTCGCCGAAGTAGTCCTCGACGAT
Organism: Rhodococcus sp. AD45-ID; assembly: GCF_003023755.1. NCBI lineage: Bacteria > Bacillati > Actinomycetota > Actinomycetes > Mycobacteriales > Nocardiaceae > Rhodococcus > Rhodococcus sp. AD45-ID. The sequence goes on from NZ_PYHL01000002.1 coordinate 669,230, forward strand.
CGACTGCGACCGGTGCCGGTCGGAGTGGTCGGGGAGTTATATCTGGGCGGTGTCGGCTTGGCGCGCGGCTATCGGAACCAGACGGGAACAACAGCGTCGAGGTTTGTTGCCGATCCGTTCGGGCCTCCGGGGCGCCGTATGTATCGCACCGGGGACATGGTGCGATGGCGCCACGATCAGGAGGGACGTCTGACAATCGAGTACTTGGGCCGCAACGATTTTCAAGTGAAAATCCGCGGTTTCCGGATAGAACTCGGCGAGATCGATGCGGCATTGACCGAACATCCGAGCGTGGCATTTGCGGTTACACTCGGACACACCGAACCCACTGCAAACACCAGCTTGGCATCGTATGTGCTTCCCACCGGTGACAACAACGTCGACCCGGCTGAATTACGAACCCATGTCCGGGGATTGCTGCCCGACTACATGGTGCCGGCAACAATCACCGTGCTCGACGCTATCCCTCTGACCCCGGTCGGCAAGCTCGATCGCGGTGCCCTGCCAGAACCCGATGTCGGGGCATCAAGAACCGAGTTCCGGCAGCCTCGAACCCCCATCGAAGAGACCATCGCCGGTGTGTTCGGCGAGGTGCTGGGCATCGAGCACCTCGGCGCCGATGCACACTTCTTCGACCTCGGCGGCAATTCTCTGAGCGCGACCAAAGCTGTGGCGCGGATCAATTCAGCGCTCAACGAGGGAGTGGGCGTGCGGGACCTGTTCGACGAACCTACCGTGACGGCGCTCGCAGGCTGGATCGAGCGCACCGACGGACGGACGTCCGCGGGGCCCGCTTTGACGGCAGGTGTGCGACCCGAGAGAGTTCCGGTGTCCCTTGCCCAGCATCGTATGTGGCTGGTCAATCAATTGGACACATCGTCGCCCGCGTACAACATTCCCATCGCGCTCCGCCTGACCGGAGAACTGGATACCGACGCCTTCCGAGCGGCGCTGACAGACGTCGTCGAGCGTCATGACACCCTTCGCACGGTGTACCCCGGATCGTCGGACGGTCCGCACCAGGTGGTTGTTCCGACAGGGCAAGTGCTTCGGGATTTCAGTCCGGTCGACGTGGCAGGTGAGAGCGAATTGCTCGGGCGCATCGAGCGGCTTGCGTCGTCCGGATTTGATGTCACCGACGAAGTTCCAGTACGGATAGCGTTGTTCAGGGTTGGCCCAGAGCAGCACGTATTGGTGATTGTGGTGCACCACATCGCTGCCGACGGTTCGTCGATGCCGCCGCTGGCCCGCGATGTGATGACCGCGTACACCGCGCGGGCGAACCGGCGAATCCCGGATTGGGCGGCGCTTGCGGTGACCTATGCCGATTACACCTTGTGGCAGCGCCGCCTGCTCGGCGTCGAATCCGATCCGGGTTCACTTGCCGGCGAGGAGCTCACGTACTGGCAACAGGCGCTGTCCGGGTTACCGGCCGTCCTGCCGTTGCCGACGGATCGAGCCCGCCCGACGTGGCGGCAGATGCGAGGAAGCGCAGTGCACTTCGAGATCGGTGCGCAGTTGCATCGCGCGCTGCAACTGCTTGCGCGCAAGCATGATTCGACGATATTCATGACCATGCATGCGGCGCTGGCCATCCTGCTCAGCCGGTTGAGTGGGAGCGGCGACATTGTGGTGGGTACTCCGGTAGCCGGGCGTGGTGAGGCTGCACTCGACGATATGGTGGGCATGTTCGTCAACACAGTGGTGTTGCGGACGGCAGTAACATCCGGGTCGTCGTTCGGGGAGGTGCTGGCGACGGTTCGAGAGAGCGATCTGGGGGCGTTCGCACACGCCCAGACCCCGTTCGAGCAAGTGGTCGAGGCAATCGATCCGGTCCGCTCGACCGCACACTCACCGTTGTTTCAAGTGATGCTCGAGTTCAGGAATGCCGCGTTACCGGAACTGGCGCTCCCGGAATTGACCGTCGAACTTCTCGACGTGGACGTCGAGGTCGCCCGGTACGACCTGCACTTGAGTCTCGCCGAGGACTTCGATCCCGGCGACGGTTCTCCCGCCGGGATGTCTGCGTCCTTCGGTTTTGCCGTCGACATTCTCGACCGGGATACCGTGCAGGGCTTTGCGGATCGATTTGTACGCATCCTCGAGGACATCGTGACTGCGCCGTCAACCCGAGTGGGGGATATCAGTCTCCTCTCGCCGGCGGAATGTGGTGAGTTGGTTCCGGTGTCGGGTGTTGCGGGTGGTCGGGTGTTGGTGTTGCCGGAGTTGTTGGCTGTGGGGGATCCGAACGCGCTGGCTGTTGTGTGTGGTGATGAGCGGTTGTCGTATGGGGAGTTGGATGGTTGGTCGAATCGGTTGGCGCGGTTGTTGATTAGCCGTGGTGTTGGTTCGGGGTCGTGTGTTGCGGTGGCGTTGTCGCGGTCGGTGTTGTCGGTGGTGGTGTTGTGTGCGGTGGCGAAGTCGGGGGCGGCGTTTGTTGCGGTTGATCCGGGGTATCCGGCGGTGCGGGTGGAGTTCATGCTTGCTGATTGTGGTGCGGTGCTGGGTGTTACGTCTTCGGAGCATGGTGGGGTGTTGCCGGGTTCGGTGCCGTGGTTGGTGCTTGATGATGTAGTGGTGGACCGGGAGTTGTCGACGCTGTCGGCTGATGCGGTGACGGATGTGGATCGGGGTGGATCGCTGTATCCGGATGGGGCGGCGTATGTGGTGTATACGTCGGGGTCGACGGGTGTGCCGAAGGGTGTGGTGGTGACGCATCGGGGTTTGGCGAATTTGGTTGTGGATCAGTGTGTTCGGTTCGGTTTGGGCGCCGACTCGGTGGTGTTGCATGGCGCGTCGCCGAGTTTTGATGCTGCGGTGCTCGAGCAGTTGTGGGCGTTGGGGTCTGGTGGTCGGTTGGTGGTTGCTCCACCGGGGGTGTTCGGGGGCGGCGAGCTTCGGGAGTTGTTGGTGCGGGAGAGGGTTTCTCATGTTGCGTTGACGCCGACGGTGTTGGGGACTGTTGATCCGTCCGGGCTTGTGGATTTGTCGACGGTGGTGGTGGGGGGTGAGGTGTGTTCGCCGGAGTTGGTGGCGCGGTGGTGTTCGCCGGGTCGGGTGGTGGTGAATACGTATGGTCCGGCGGAGGCGACGGTGCAGTCGAATGCGAGTGTGCCGTTGGTGGTGGGGGATTCGGTGACGATTGGTGGGCCGATTCGGGGTGTGGCGGAGGTTGTTCTTGATGGTTGGTTGCGTCCGGTTCCGGTGGGTGTGGTGGGGGAGTTGTATCTTTCGGGTCCTGGTTTGGCGCGCGGGTATGTGAATCGGAGAGGGTTGACTGCGTCGAGGTTTGTGGCGGATCCGTTTGGCGGCGGTGGGCGGAGGTTGTATCGGACGGGGGATGTGGTTCGGTGGCGCCGGGTTTCGGGTGGGGGTCTCGCGTTGGAGTTTGT
>NZ_PYHL01000002.1:673300-677253 GCF_003023755.1 Rhodococcus sp. AD45-ID
AATCTGCCGGAGGCAATAGACGAACAGAGCTTGGCGAGCACGATACAAGCGGTGCTCGACCATCACGACATGCTGCGCTCTCGACTACGGAGGCAAGCCGACGGTCATTGGACGTGGGAGGTGTTGCCGGAAGGAGGGATTCGAGCGGACCGCCTCATCTGCCGGGTACCGATGAGAGGGAAGCCGGGAAGTTCCCAGTTCAATAACCTCGCGTCTGCGGAGTTGGATGCTGCGGCGGACCGGCTCGATCCCGGTGCCGGTGTGGTGATGCAGGTGGTGTGGTTCGAACCTGTGGAGGATAGCGCGCACGGCTGTGTTCTTGTGGTGGTACATCATTCGGCTATCGACGGTGTGTCCTGGCGAGTGTTGGTGCCGGATCTGGCGATTGCGTGGTCGCAGATCGTGGCTGGGGTGGAACCAGAGTTGCCGGCGGTTGGAACGTCGATGCGTCGCTGGGCTCATGGGTTTGTCGAGGAGGCCCGTCGGCCGGAGCGAGTAGCGGAACTCGACCGGTGGCGAGCGATGACGGCCGGCGACGATCCGGTGATCGGGTCGCGGCCCCTCGACCCGTCGGTCGATGTGAACAGATCGACGGATCATGTTTCCGTGGAACTGCCCACCGACGTGACAGAAGCCTTGCTGACCACAGTTCCTCAGGCGTTTCACGGTGGGGTCAGCGATGGGTTGCTGGCTGCGTTGGCAGTCGCGGTCACGCAATGGCGGCGAGATCGCCGACCGATGTCGGCAGGTGCCCCGATTGCCACGACGCTCATTGCGCTCGAAGGCCATGGACGAGAGGAGAACGCGGTCCCCGGTTCGGATCTGGGTCGTACCGTCGGCTGGTTCACCACGAGTTTTCCACTGCGCCTGGATCTTGCAGACATTGATCTCGACGACGCCTGCGCAGGTGGCCCGGCATTGGCTGCCGCAGTCAAATCTGTCAAGGAACAGATCCGGGCGGTACCCGATCACGGGATCGGGTACGGATTGTTGCGGTATCTCAACGAGGACACAGCTTTTGAGATGCGGGAGCTCGCAACACCGCAGATCGGATTCAACTATCTAGGGCGCGTCGGAGCATCAATCTCGGACGGAATCGGATGGTCGCCACTAGATGAAAATCGCAGGCTCGGCGGCTCCGACCGTGGTGGTGCTCAGGATCCTGACATGCCGATAGCGAGCGTCCTGGAGATCAACGCCATGACTCTCGGTAGCCAGGGCAAGCCCCGATTACGTGCGACGTGGTCATTCCCAACGGGGGTGCTGACTGTCGACGAGGTGAGCGCGCTGGCACGGTTGTGGACCGAAGTGTTGACCGCGATGGCCGACCATCCCATCGGGGGGCGGACTCCGTCGGACCTCACCTTGGTCAGTCTCGGCCAAGGTGAGATCGACGTGCTCGAGGACAGGTATCCCACATTGAGTGATGTGTGGCCGTTGTCCCCGCTGCAGGCAGGTTTGCTGTTCCATGCCCTGTTGTCCGAGGAGTCGATAGACGCGTACGTCGTGCAATTGACCGTCGAATTGCGGGGTGAGGTCGATTCGGAGCGTTTGCGTCAGGCGGGTCAGGTGGTGCTCGATCGCTACCCGAATCTGAGGACCGCATTTGTCTCCGACCTCGAACCCGGGCCGGTGCAGGTGGTTCAGGAACACCTGACGGTCGTGTGGTCGGAGATGGACCTCTCGGAACTCGACGAGGAAGCGCGCCGCCTGGAATTGGATCGGGTGATGGCCTCTGACAGAGCACACCGTTTTGATCCCACGCGTGCGCCGCTGCTGCGCTGGTTGCTCATCACTACAGGTCCGCAGAACTACCGGCTCGTAATGACCAATCATCATCTGCTGCTCGACGGTTGGTCGACGCCACTTTTGTTGCGTGAAGTGCTGCTGGCTTATGCCGCAGGTGAAGATGCCTTGCCCAGGGCGTACCCGTACCGTGACTACCTGGCGTGGATCAACCGGCAAGATACCGCTGGATCTGTGGACGAGTGGGTCAAACAACTTGCCGGCGCCCCGAGCCCTACCCTGGTCGCACCTGCCGATCCTGGTCGTCGGTACAGCGAGTCGCGGGATGTGTTCGGTGAGTTGACCGAGGAGCAGACTGCGGGGTTGATGTCGTTTGTTCGGGGTCGGGGGGTGACTGTGAATTCGGTGATCGAGATGGCGTGGTCGATTGTGTTGGGTGGGTGGACTTCTCGTGATGATGTGACGTTCGGTTCGACGGTGGCTGGTCGTCCTCCGCAGGTTGCGGGTGTGGAGTCGATGATCGGTTTGTTTGTCAATACGGTGCCGGTGCGGGTTCGGTTGGATCGGGGGGAGACTCTTGGTTCGCTTCTCGGCCGGATTCAGGCTGAGCAGGCTGGGCTTTTGGATCATCAGTATGTGGGTTTGGCGGATATTCAGCGGGTGGCGGGGCCGGGTGCGGTGTTCGACTCGATGACGGTGTTCGAGTCGTATCCGGTCGATCGTGGTGGGTTGACTGCGGAGACGGATATTGCGGGTATGCGGGTGGTTGATGTGAGTGGTGTTGACGCTGCGCACTATCCGATCGGCGTCGTTGCGCACCTGGACAACCGACTACACATCAGAATCAAGTATCTACCGGAACTTTTCGACAACGACACGATGAGCAGTGCTGTGGAGCGGGTTCTGCGTGTCATCAACACCACAGTCGCAGATCCTGACCTACCACTTGCAGCGCTGGACGTGCTCTCGCCCTCGGAGCGGCGGGAACTGGCTCCAGTTCAGGGTGGTTTGTCCGCGAAAGAACATGTGCTTCCGGAATTACTGTCGGCTGCGCGGGATCCGAACGCACTGGCAGTCGTGTGTGGTGATGAGCGGTTGTCGTATGGGGAGTTGGATGGTTGGTCGAATCGGTTGGCGCGGTTGTTGATTAGCCGTGGTGTTGGTTCGGGGTCGTGTGTTGCGGTGGCGTTGTCGCGGTCGGTGTTGTCGGTGGTGGCGTTGTGTGCGGTGGCGAAGTCGGGGGCGGCGTTTGTTGCGGTTGATCCGGGGTATCCGGCGGCGCGGGTGGAGTTCATGCTTGCTGATTGTGGTGCGGTGCTGGGTGTTACGTCTTCGGATCATGGTGGGGTGTTGCCGGGTTCGGTGCCGTGGGTGGTGCTCGATGATCCCGAGTTCGAGGGTGCGTTGGCGGGGTTTGATGCTGGGCCGGTGACGGATGCGGATCGGGGCGGAACACTGCGTCCGGATGGGGCGGCGTATGTGGTGTATACGTCGGGGTCGACGGGTGTGCCGAAGGGTGTGGTGGTGCCGCATCGGGGGTTGGCGAATTTGGTTGTGGATCAGTGTGTTCGGTTCGGTTTGGGTGCCGACTCGGTGGTGTTGCATGGCGCGTCGCCGAGTTTTGATGCTGCGGTGCTCGAGCAGTTGTGGGCGTTGGGGTCTGGTGGTCGGTTGGTGGTTGCTCCACCGGGGGTGTTCGGGGGCGGCGAGCTTCGGGAGTTGTTGGTGCGGGAGAGGGTTTCTCATGTTGCGTTGACGCCGACGGTGTTGGGGACTGTTGATCCGTCCGGGCTTGTGGATTTGTCGACGGTGGTGGTGGGGGGTGAGGTGTGTTCGCCGGAGTTGGTGGCGCGGTGGTGTTCGCCGGGTCGGGTGGTGGTGAATACGTATGGTCCGGCGGAGGCGACGGTGCAGTCGAATGCGAGTGTGCCGTTGGTGGTGGGGGATTCGGTGACGATTGGTGGGCCGATTCGGGGTGTGGCGGAGGTTGTTCTTGATGGTTGGTTGCGTCCGGTTCCGGTGGGTGTGGTGGGGGAGTTGTATCTTTCGGGTCCTGGTTTGGCGCGCGGGTATGTGAATCGGAGAGGGTTGACTGCGTCGAGGTTTGTGGCGGATCCGTTTGGCGGCGGTGGGCGGAGGTTGTATCGGACGGGGGATGTGGTTCGGTGGCGCCGGGTTTCGGGTGGGGGTCTCGCGTTGGAGTTTGT
>NZ_PYHL01000002.1:680755-1715717 GCF_003023755.1 Rhodococcus sp. AD45-ID
GTGTGTGGTGATGAGCGGTTGTCGTATGGGGAGTTGGATGGTTGGTCGAATCGGTTGGCGCGGTTGTTGATTAGCCGTGGTGTTGGTTCGGGGTCGTGTGTTGCGGTGGCGTTGTCGCGGTCGGTGTTGTCGGTGGTGGTGTTGTGTGCGGTGGCGAAGTCGGGGGCGGCGTTTGTTGCGGTTGATCCGGGGTATCCGGCGGCGCGGGTGGAGTTCATGCTTGCTGATTGTGGTGCGGTGCTGGGTGTTATGTCTTCGGAGCATGGTGGGGTGTTGCCGGGTGCGGTGCCGTGGTTGGTGCTCGATGATCCCGAGTTCGAGGGTGCGCTGGCGGGGTTTGATGCTGGACCGGTGACGGATGTGGATCGGGGTGGATCTTTGTATCCGGATGGGGCGGCGTATGTGGTGTATACGTCGGGGTCGACGGGTGTGCCGAAGGGTGTGGTGGTGCCGCATCGGGGTTTGGCGAATTTGGTTGTGGATCAGTGTGTTCGGTTCGGTTTGGGCGCCGACTCGGTGGTGTTGCATGGCGCGTCGCCGAGTTTTGATGCTGCGATGCTCGAGCAGTTGTGGGCGTTGGGGTCTGGTGGTCGGTTGGTGGTTGCTCCACCGGGGGTGTTCGGGGGCGGCGAGCTTCGGGAGTTGTTGGTGCGGGAGAGGGTTTCTCATGTTGCGTTGACGCCGACGGTGTTGGGGACTGTTGATCCGTCCGGGCTTGTGGATTTGTCGACGGTGGTGGTGGGGGGTGAGGTGTGTTCGCCGGAGTTGGTGGCGCGGTGGTGTTCGCCGGGTCGGGTGGTGGTGAATACGTATGGTCCGGCGGAGGCGACGGTGCAGTCGAATGCGAGTGTGCCGTTGGTGGTGGGGGATTCGGTGACTATTGGTGGCCCGATTCGGGGTGTGGCGGAGGTTGTTCTTGATGGTTGGTTGCGTCCGGTTCCGGTGGGTGTGGTGGGGGAGTTGTATCTTTCGGGTCCTGGTTTGGCGCGCGGGTATGTGAATCGGAGAGGGTTGACTGCGTCGAGGTTTGTGGCGGATCCGTTTGGCGGCGGTGGGCGGAGGTTGTATCGGACGGGGGATGTGGTTCGGTGGCGCCGGGTTTCGGGTGGGGGTCTCGCGTTGGAGTTTGTGGGTCGTGGTGATCTGCAGGTGAAGGTGCGTGGTGTTCGGATCGAGTTAGGGGAGGTGGAGTCGGCGCTGTTGGGGTGTGTGGGGGTGGTTCGGGCTGCTGCTGCGGTGCGGGAAGATCGGTTGGTCGGGTATGTGGTGCCGGAACCGTCTGTGAACCTGGATATTTCGACGATTGTGGATTGTGTGGCAGGACGGGTGCCTGCGCAGATGGTGCCCGCTGCGGTGGTGGTGGTTGACGAGTTGCCGGTCACTCCGAATGGGAAGATCGACCGGGATGCATTGCCCACACTCGACTTCGAAGCCCAGCGCGCAGAATATCGGCCGCCTCGAGAAGGCGTGGAAGCCGCCGTCGCCGCAGCGTTTGCAGATGCACTGGGTATATCGCGAGTGGGCGCCGACGACAATTTCTTTGCACTCGGAGGCAATTCGTTGACAGCCACCGCAGTGGCTGCGCGATTGCATCAATCGATTGAGACCGAAGTGCCGGTTCACTGGATTTTCACCGAGTCGACGCCCGCGACGTTGGCGCACCGAATTGCGACGTGCACAGCGGAGACGAACGACGCGGTCGGGGTAATGCTTCCCCTGCGGGCCACGGGGAATCGTGAACCGCTCTTTTGTGTCCATCCCGCGGTCGGGTTGGCGTGGTGTTTCAGTGGATTGGTGCAGTATGTGGACAGTGACCGCCCGATCTACGGAATCCAATCACCCGCACTGACAGATTCGTCCGTGCATTTCGATTCGCTCGACGATCTCGCGGCCCGCTACGTCCGTGAGATCCGATCCGTGCAGCCACACGGGCCCTATCATCTGCTCGGATACTCGGTGGGTGGCCAGATCGCACATGCAATGGCGGCCAGGCTTCGTCGTGACGGTGCTGACGTTGCAACGCTCGCGATGATGGACAGTCGCTTGATGACGGAGGTTGACGCTCCGATGCCGTCTGTCGCGCGATTGGTCGCCGAGTTCGCCGAGGTTGATTCTCTCGATGCGCTCGAGGAAGACCCCACATTCGATCAGGTCGCGGAGTTGTTGCGCCGCAAGGGCGGATTCTTTTCGACACTGACGGCCGATCACCTCGGGACTTTGTACCGGCAGTACTGCAAGCTGGTCGATGATGCCGTGGCGCACCACCCGTCGAACCTTGATCTCTCCGATCTTCTCTACTTCAGCTCTGTGGAATCGCGCGAAGCCGAAAGGAATGGCGGACCCGAAGGCTCGATCGGGGCAGCGGACTGGAAGGACTACATCGTGGGCGACATCCACGAGTACAAGATCCCCACGACGCATGAGCAGATGACGAGCCCTCCGGGTTTGGCAGTCATCGGTCCGATCCTGAATCGCCACCTGGCGTCGGTTGGCCTAGTGACCGGCGCCGAGTTCGATGAGGACAACACCGGCGGCAATCAGGGCAATTCCCGCCGCCATGAGCTTCGTCAGGGCTTCGCGAAACAGGATTCGGCACGCGAGGGCAGTTAGCGCCACCCCGCAGGCCGTCCAGATTCCGTACGCCACTCCGAGGGCAAGGCCGGCGTCGAGCGCGAGTGTCAGAAATGCGAAGGAGGCCACATAGCCCGCGCCCACCACGACGAACCACTTCTTGTTGCTTCCAGTTTGCGACGCCATACGCAGCGCCAGGGTGGCGGAAACCTCGGACAGGATCGCCGCGATCAGAAATATCCATGTCACGCGGTGTCACCCGATTCGCGAGTGGCGGCTGCTTGCGAGCCGAGTTCGACACACAAGACTCCACCGATGACCAAGGCAATGCCAAGTCCCATCGTCGCGGTCAAGGGATCGCCGAAGAGAAGCGTTGCGAGAATTGCGGTCAGGACAACTCCGGTCGCTCCCCAGATTCCGTATGCAACACCAAGTCCCATACCTGCGCGGAGAACGAACGACAGCGCGGTGAAGGCTGCCACGTATCCCACAGCGACCACTACGTACCAGGCAGGGTGATCGAGAGCTGCGCGCAACGAGAGCGTGGCGGTGACCTCGGTCACGATTGCGGCAATCAGTAGTAGCCATTTCTTCACAAGCCGTGATTCTGTCAGAGCAGTAGCCGCTGCTCCGACGGAGAACTTGCGGCGACGCAGATTCTCGACTGCGTCACTCCCGGGTGCAGCGCATGGACTCGGTGATCGATCGCGCCTCGCCCCCGTCCGGCGGAGGTTTCCTCGACAGCGAGTACCTGGCAGCGGCCCACGCCGTCGTCCAACGGAATATTCGAGCTGTGTATGGGCTCGATGACACACAACCGGCTTCGGCGACGCTCAGACGTGGACGCGGATCGTGCAGCCAACGACTTGCCGTGCTGGAGGGGCTGGCCCGCAGTCGCGGGAACTCTGGAGTGCGTCCGGCTAGCGCCGTGATCGGGGGCTAGGCTGTTCGGCATGTCTGTGCGTACACCGTTGGTCCCCGGAACCGTCTCACCCGTCCTTGCTGTGCCCTCGAAGATCGAGCGGCCCGAGTACGCGTGGAAGCCGACAGCCAAGGAAGGCAACGAGCCTTGGGTCCAGACGCCGGAGACCATCGAGGCGATGCGCGTCGCGAGCAAGATCGCCGCGCGGGCGTTGCAGGAAGCGGGCAAGGCCGTTGCACCCGGCGTCACGACTGACGAGCTGGACCGCATTGCTCACGAGTACATGATTGATCACGGTGCGTACCCGTCGACGTTGGGCTACAAGAGCTTTCCCAAGTCCTGCTGCACCTCACTGAACGAGGTGATCTGCCATGGAATCCCCGATTCCACGGTCATCCAGGACGGTGACATCGTCAATATCGACGTCACCGCATACATCGGCGGCGTGCACGGCGACACCAACGCCACCTTCCTCGCCGGTGATGTATCCGAGGAGCATCGACTTCTTGTCGAGCGCACCCACGAAGCCACGATGCGGGCGATCAAGGCCGTCAAGCCGGGCCGCGCGCTCAACGTGATCGGTCGAGTCATCGAGTCTTATGCTCACCGATTCGGATACGGCGTCGTGCGTGATTTCACGGGTCACGGCATCGGCGAGACCTTCCACAACGGCCTCGTGATCCTGCACTACGACGAGCCCGGCGTCGAAACGATCATCGAACCCGGAATGGTCTTCACCATCGAACCGATGATCAACCTCGGCGGCATCGACTACGAAATCTGGGAAGACGACTGGACCGTGGTCACCAAGGACCGCAAGTGGACCGCTCAGTTCGAGCACACGCTGGTTGTCACCGACACCGGTGCCGAGATCCTGACTCTGCCTTGACCCTGCGCGGTGCCCTGCTCGTGGCTGGTACGACCTCCGACGCGGGCAAGAGTGTCCTTGTCGCCGGGTTGTGTCGGATGCTGGCGCGGCGCGGTGTACGCGTCGCGCCCTTCAAGGCGCAGAACATGTCCAACAACTCCGTCGTCACTCTCGACGGCGGGGAGATCGGCCGTGCTCAGGCACTTCAAGCCCGTGCCTGCGGTCTCGAACCGAGTGTGCGGTTCAACCCGGTACTGCTCAAGCCGGGAAGTGACCGGACATCGCAGCTGGTCGTTCGTGGTAAGGCGATGACAACTGTCGGTGCGCGGGACTACATGCAGCACCGTGCGTGGCTGCGCGGCGTCGTCGCGGAGGATCTGGCGTCTTTGCGCGGCGACTTCGACGTCGTGATTTGTGAGGGTGCCGGTTCACCGGCTGAAATCAATTTGCGGGCAACCGATCTCGCGAACATGGGATTGGCGGAAGCGGCTTCCATTCCGGTAATCGTGGTCGGCGACATCGACCGCGGTGGGGTGCTGGCTCATCTTTTCGGAACAGTCGCGGTTCTCTCGCCGAGTGATCAGGCCTTGATCGCCGGCTTTGTGATCAACAAATTCCGTGGTGACGTCGGGTTGCTCGACCCCGGACTTGAACAACTCCGCGAACTGACCGGACGCCCGACGCTGGGTGTCATCCCGTTTGCCGACGAACTGTGGCTCGACGCGGAGGATTCGCTGGGAGTCACCGGTAATGCACCGGTGGGTCGCCCCGGACAGCCCGTCGGTTCGGCGTGGTTGACGGTCGCGGCAGTTCGGTTGCCGCGCATTTCCAATTCGACGGACGTCGAAGCTCTCGCCTGCGAACCGGGGGTTGCGGTTTCGTGGGTCACCGACCCGGCACGTATCCGCGACGCAGACCTCGTGGTGATTCCAGGCAGCAAGTCCACCGTGAGTGATCTCGAGTGGTTGCGCAGCACGGGCCTGGCCGACGAGATCATCGCTCGAGCAGGCCGCGGGCAAGCCATCCTGGGAATCTGCGGTGGTTATCAGATGTTGGGCAAATCCATCGTCGACGACGTCGAATCAGGATCGGGCACTACTGCCGGACTCGGTTTGCTCGACCTCGACATCGAATTCGCTTCGGACAAAGTGCTGGCTCAGGTCGACGGTCACCACGACGGTATTCCGGTGTCCGGGTACGAGATTCATCATGGACGGGTGGTCCGCAACAGTGATTTGGCGTTGTTGACCGCTGCCGACGGTTCGCCGGAAGGAAGTGTTCGAGGGTCGGTTTGCGGCACTCACTGGCATGGACTTCTGGAAAGCGACGCCTATCGCCGCAGCTTCCTGACGGACATTGCCGGTGCGGGGTTTGTCGTGGCGCCGGATACCTCTGTGGCTGCGGTTCGTGAACAGCAACTCGACCTCCTTGCAGACCTCGTGGAGAAGTACCTCGATCAGGATGCTCTCGAGGAACTGATCGGCGGGGGAGTCCCGAATGGATTGCCCGTCATCACCTCTCACGTGAATTGCGTCTGACGCTCGCTAGTTTCCTACGCGGTGATCGGGACAGCCGTTCCCGTTACAGCGATGCCTCCCTGTACCGGAATATCGACGAGTAGGACGCTCGGACGGCCGACGTGTCTGCCCTGGTGGATTGTGATGCGCCGAGGAGTGTCAGCGGGATCGAGTGCCCGCAGGTATCCGCCGGTGGAAGCCGCCGCAGATCCTGTTGCCGGGTCTTCGGTGATGTTGCCCGCGGGGAAGAGATTTCGGGCTTCGAAAGTGTTGGCGTCCAATTGATGCAGGAAGGTCACGGTTCCGGCCCAGCCTTGTGCGTCCATGAGTGTGCGCATTGCCGCGGGGTCGAAGGTGAACTGGTCGAAGGTCGATTTGTCACTGAGAACCACAATCGGATGGGTGTTTCCGGCATACGACAGCTGCGGCGGAAAGTTGGTGTCGATTGCCGACGAGTCGATGCCCACGAGGCCGAGCAGTGCAGTGAGCACGGCATGGTCGATGGGCGAGACTGCAGGTTCCACGCTGGTGAACGTTGCGTGAATGCCTGATGCCTCTGTTGTGGTCGTGATCGACACCGGTCCGACGGATGTCTCGAACGTGAAGGTTCCGGCGCCGTCACGTTCGGTGAGCGCCACCGCCGTGGCAATGGTGGCGTGACCGCAAAACGGAATTTCCGCAATAGGGGAAAAGTATCGAATAACGTTGTGTTGCTTGTCTTCCTCGGATCCAGGCTTGGTGACAAATGCAGTCTCCGCGTATCCGATGTCCGTTGCGATGGCCTGCAACTCCGCATCGCTCAGCCCCCGTGCGTCCAGCAACACTCCTGCGGGATTGCCGCCCGCGGGATCGGAGCTGAATGCGGTATATCGAAGGATATCGGGTGTGATGGCCATGGATCTATCGTCCCTCGTGGACGTGCCGGCAACAAATGGCCGGATGGTCGGAACTGGACTGCGAGCGTTTCGATCAGCCCGCGTAGCGCCAGCTGTAGGCGCACAGCAAGCCCCAGGTGGCCGCGAATCCAGCGACCTTGAGCCGCGTTGCGGTTCCGGGCAGCGTCGATCCGAAGATTGCGGCGTCACCGAGATCGGCTGCGGCTCGGAACGCGACAGCGCCGCGACGCGCCGGCCCGTACGGTGCCATGGCCAGCAGAAGTCCGCTCGCGACATCGCGCGCTCCAACCGCCCTGATCACGGTCCCTACTTCCGGTGCGATGCTGCCGTCAGCCTTGGTGAGTTTGCACGGCTTCGCAAGAATTCTCGGTGAGAGGACGAGGGCGGCGCTGTAGGCGGCGGTCAGGACACCGAGAGCTTGAGGGAGCAATCGCGCAGTGGGGATTGGCGTCATGATCTCTGTGTACCCACAATCCGTTGTCCTACCTCCGTCGCACATACCGTCTGTTTGTGCTGAGGACTCCAGCTGGACGCTCGTCGTCCGTGGATGGAATCAGGGGTCAGCCTTCAGTGTCATGTCCATGGTGACGGTCACAGCCCACATCTCGGTAGGGCCTGCGACTGCGGACGGACACTGCTCGAGAGCGACGCTGTCCACCAGCTTTTGCAGCACGAACCAACTGAATGAGGTTGTACTGGTGTCGACCATTGCCGACGTCGTCCCGGTGAGGATCACCGACACGCTGCCAGGGTCGGCTCCGACGGTGCACGTGAGAGTGCTGCAGGTAGGCGTGTGGCGCAAAAGAGTGCTCGCTGCTTCATCGACCGCGAGAACGAGGTCTGCCACAGCGTCGGCTGCTAGGTCGTGGTGTCTGCCCCTCGACCGGACGAGAGCTCGCAGGATATGGAGCTGATCAGCGGTGGCGGCTACGGACAGTGAAGGTAAAGGGAAAGACTCGTCGACAACCATGAGTGCTCCTACGATGCGTTGCGGTGTCGTGTCAGGAAGCAGCGGCGGCGGACCGTCCTGATGACTACCAGTGCGCGCATCAAAAGGTGCTCTTTCCAGTGGCCTCCCGTCGAAACGATTCGGCAGGGACAGGCCAGATGCCGTCTGTAGTGCATTCGTAGCCGGATCGAAGGCGGATGGGTCGGACGTGGGAAATATCAGGTGTCGAACTCGGCAGCAAGATCCCTGGCCTGCGTCAGCTTCGTCGCCGCCCGCTCCGCGGCTTCCTCGGCGGTGCGCCGAGCGGACTCGGCAAACCGGCACTCCTGCTCGGCCTGTGACAAAGCCTCTCGGAGATCGGAGACCTTCTGCGCCGCCTCGTTCACCCTCGCAGTAGCCGAGTCGAGTTCCGAAGTAGCCTGATGCGCAGCAGTTTCCGCGTCACTGACGCGAGCCTGGGCCTGTTTTCGCGCGGCCCCAGTCGGCTGTCCTTTCGGCTCGGCGTCGGAAGGCGCCGGTGCGGTCGGTTCAGGTACCGATGCGAGCGCGGCAGGGCCGAAGCCGCTGTACGACACTGAGCCCAGCATCCGGCCGCGACGTAGATCGGCGCCGATATCGGGTTCGGAGAGCGCCGCCGACAGTGACTGCCCGATCTCGCGCATCACTGTCTCCGACAGCGGGCGGCCACGATCTTGTGCCGCGGCCGAGGCGCGTTCGGTCAGCGCTGAGATGACGGCCGCTCGCCGGGAAGCCAGGGACCGCAACTCTTCAGCGCGTAGGGCCTGTTGTGCGGATCGCAGTGCTGCTCCGAGTTCGAGCAAACGATCGACGCTTTCCGGCTCGACCCGAACGAGAAGGTTGAGAGCCCATCCCGTTGTCGTGGGTTTGCGCAGGGCATTCAGATTTTTCGCCAGCGTCGTATCGCCCAACTCCTTGGCGCGCGCGACTGCGGCGCGTCGCGCGCCGATGAATTCGGACGGGTCGAGTGCGTAGAGTTCGTCGGCTGTGCTGTCGAAGTCCACACATCATTGTTACACCGGGAACGCCGTGGCACCGCGATCGCCAACGGGAGTCGTACTCGGACTCGCTGGGCATACATCCGGTATGGGTCAGGTTATGAAACTCGTCGTTGTTGTCAGCGCCGTGATCGCAGTAGTCGGATCGTTCATCGGTTCGGGAGCCTGGATCGGCACGCCTATCGCGGAGGCAGCAGGAGGTGCACTGAGCGCTACGTCAACGCTGGTGGCACCGGCCGGGACTGCGTTCTCGATCTGGTCGGTTGTCTACGGCGGTTTTCTCGCATACGCGATCTGGCAGTTCCTGCCGGGCAGAACTGTGCGTCACGAGGCCTTGCGTCCCGCGATAGCCGTGTCGATGCTCCTCAATGCTGCCTGGATTCTCTCGGTGCAGGCCGGATTGTTGTGGCTGAGCGTCGTGATTATCGCGAGTCTGCTGGCCGTGCTTGCGCGAGTGTTCGTGCTGCTTCAGCGACAGCGCCCGGAGAACGGGATCGACGCGGTGATCACGGACGGCACCATGGGTCTGTATCTCGGCTGGGTGTGCGTCGCAACCATTGCCAACGTCACCGCCTGGCTCGTCGATCTGGGTATCACGAGTGCCGCGACGACGTGGGCAGTCATTGTTCTCGCCGTCGCTGCCATGGTCGGAGTTGGCCTTGCGACCGGTTCGCGCGGCGCGATCGCGCCGTCGATCGGCATTGTGTGGGGACTCGCGTGGGTGGCGCAGGGCCGACTGGGTGGCGAAGTGGCGAACACGGCGGTCGGTATCTCGGCAGTGCTTGCCGCCCTGTTGGTCGGTGTCTATACCGCCGGCGTCAGGCTCGAGCTGACCGGCGCGCACCCGGCGAAATGAATTTTTGATCCCGGTTGGTGAGAGAAGTCATCCCGAAGCGATTCCGGTTTACCTAGATTCATGAATCGAAGTATTTCTCCACCTTGAAGTAATTCTCTACGTAAAGAAGAGGCATTCTGTGAAGATCCTGATTGTTGGCGGAACTGGCATGATCGGTGCCCACACGGCACTTCACCTTCGCGACATGGGAAACGACGTCACCGTCGCGGCGCGTAATCCACTCGCCGATGACTCGCCTGTGCGAGATTTCCCGGTCCTGCTCGGTGACTACACGGAACAAACTTTCACAGCGGATCAACTGGCACCGTTCGACGCGATCGTCTTTGCCGCCGGTCAGGACGTGCGACACATGGGCCGCGGCGTCGACGAGGCGGAATTCTGGGAGAAGACACAGTCCGGTGGGGTGCCGCGGTTCGCGGCCCTGGCCAAAGAGGCTGGTGTTGCCCGGTTCGTCCAGGTGGGAAGCTACTACCACCATCTGCGTCCCGAATTGGCAGAGACGATGCCGTACATCGCTGCGCGAAAGGCTGCCGACGAAGGAGCACGGGCGTTGGCCGACGAGACCTTCAATGTCTCGACGCTGAACCCGCCCTCAATTCTCGGCGTCATCAGTGGAACGTCTGCCAAGCGTTACCGCAAGATGTTCTCGTGGGCTGCGGGCAACGAGGCACAGATTCCTGATTTCGCTCCGGCCGGCGGCACCAATTTCATGTCGGTGCGGTCTTTGGCGGAAGCGATCTGGGGCGCGCTGCAACACGCGGAATCCGGCAAGGCATATCTGATCGGCGACCAGAATCTCACCTACCAGCAGTATTTCCAGTTGCTGGTTGCTGCGGCAGGCGGCGACCGGGAGATCGGCGAACGCAATGAGGAGCACCCCATCCTTCCGGACAGCTTCATCGTCCAGGGGCGCGGCAACGTCATCTCCTACGAGCCGTCTGACGCCGACACCGCGCTCCTCGGTTACACCCGGAACGACTGTGCGCGAGCACTTACCGAGATGCACGAGACAGTGAAGGAAGCCGTCGACGCACGCTGACGTCGTGGCCCGCTGTCCTTTTGGTGATCCTGTTTCGGTGTGTCGCCAAGCCCACGCCAGTGGACAGCGGGCCGGCCGGCCCAGCGAGCCAGGCCGCGGCTTGCGGCCGCGCTACGCGCCGCTACCGCGATCCTCGTCTTCAGTCCTCGTCAGGGTAGTTCCAGTCGAACACAACCTTCGCGGGCGGAACCGCCTCCGCGACGCGAAGCTGCAACGACTTCTCGAAGGTGGGACGCCACTTGTAGAAACCGCTGAAAATTACGGGATGCTGTGACACGACGTGCACGTCACGGGTCCCTTCGGGATTTTCTCGCCGTGAGATGACCACCTCACGTTCGAGCCGATTTTCCTCAACTACCTGCTCGAACAATGTGTAGATCGCGTCGGCGTCTGCCGGCGTGAGGCCATACACACCAAAACGGACATCGATATTCACAGACATCCGACAACTGTAGGTCGAGGTTCACCCGACAGTTGCATTGAGGTGACGGATGTTCGGCTCGGGTGCACGCGATTTCCGTTGTCCCGCACACCAACGCCTCTGTCAGGTCAGGCTTTCGGATCCGGGTTTTGGTTGCGGCTGGTGTGCCCCTGGCCGGAATCGCTTGGTGCGGCATCGTCTGGCGGGGCCGGGGTGCCGGGCGAGTTGCCTTCCGCTGTCGGAGTTGGGGTCGCAACCTCATCGGGTGTTTCTCCGATGGCTGGACCGCTCGCAGTGCTTGTCTCGGCGTTGTGGTGGCTAGCTTTTTTGGCAAGGTCGCCGACCTTGTGTTGCACCTGCGGTGCCTTCTCCTTGACGGTTTCCGCCACTTCGCTCACTTTTTCCTGGACAGTCGGGTTGTGCCACAGTTCGAGGGACTGGTCCCTCATCTTTTCGTAGGTTTGTCGTCCGGATCTGGTGCCCACGACGAATCCCGCAGCGGCGCCCGCTATGAAGATCAGTGCTTTCTGCATGACGTCTCCTGGTGTCGTCCGGCATGGAACGAGGTGGACGAGTTGTCACTGATCGCTCGTCCACCCACGAATACCCGTCAACAAGCCTGCTAACCGCGCGAGCGGCGGTATGACGGAGCGTCTTAACGATCAGCGGTGTCTTCCAAGGACATTGCGCGCGCGGAGTGGCCATCGCTGGTGATGTGAGCTTCGGCGCGCATCCGGTCGACCATGTGTGGGTAGTGAAGTTCGAACGCGGGGCGTTCTGATCGAATTCTGGGAAGTTCGGTGAAATTGTGCCGGGGCGGGGGACAACTGGTTGCCCACTCGAGCGAGTTTCCGAATCCCCACGGATCGTCGACCGTGACCACTTCGCCATATCGGTAGCTCTTGAAGACGTTCCACACGAACGGCAACGTGGATGCACCGAGAACGAACGCGAAGAGCGTGGACACGGAATTCAGCATCGTGAACCCGTCGGAAGGTAGGTAGTCGGCGTATCTGCGCGGCATTCCTTCTGCGCCCAGCCAGTGCTGCACAAGGAATGTGCCGTGGAATCCGACAAACGTGGTCCAGAAATGCCAGACGCCGAGCCGGTCGTCCAGCATCCGGCCGGTCATCTTCGGGAACCAGAAGTAAATGCCGGCAAACGTCGCGAACACGATTGTGCCGAACAGAACGTAGTGGAAGTGCGCGACGACAAAATAGCTGTCCGTGACGTGGAAGTCGAGTGGTGGGCTCGCGAGGATGATGCCAGTCAATCCGCCGAACAGAAACGTGACCAAGAAGCCGAGGGAAAACAGCATGGGTGACTCGAAAGTCAACTGTCCCTTCCACATTGTGCCGATCCAGTTGAAGAACTTGACTCCGGTGGGCACCGCGATCAGGAAGGTCATGAAGGAGAAGAAGGGCAATAGAACGGCGCCGGTGGCAAACATGTGGTGTGCCCAGACGGCGATGGACAGCGCCGCAATGGCGAGAGTGGCGTAGACCAGGCCGTTGTAGCCGAAGATCGGTTTGCGGCTGAAGACCGGCAATATCTCCGAAATGATGCCGAAGAAGGGGAGGGCCACGATATAGACCTCGGGGTGGCCGAAGAACCAGAACAAATGCTGCCACAGGACGGCACCGCCGTTGCTCGCGTCGTAGACGTGTGCGCCGAGGTTTCGGTCGGCGAGGAGTGCCATCAGGGCTGCAGTCAGGATCGGAAAGGCGATCAGGATCAGTATCGACGTGATGAAGATGTTCCAGGTGAAGATCGGCATGCGGAACATCGTCATTCCCGGCGCGCGGAGGCAGATCACGGTGGTGATCATGTTGACCGCTCCGAGAATGGTTCCGACTCCGGCCAATGTAAGACCGGTAATCCAGAGGTTGGCTCCGGCGCCGGGTGAGAACGTGTCGGTGGACAACGGCGCGTACGCAGTCCAACCGAAATCGGCCGCGCCGCCAGGGGTGACGAACCCACTGATCGTAGTAATCGCGCCGAACAGGTAGAGCCAGTAACTGAGGGCGTTCAATCGGGGAAACGCGACGTCAGGTGCTCCGATCTGCAGCGGCAGTATGTAGTTCGCGAAGCCGAAGACGATCGGGGTCGCGTACAGCAGAAGCATGATGGTGCCATGCATGGTGAACAGTTGGTTGTACTGCTCGTTGGACAGGAACTGCATTCCTGGAACAGCTGTCTCGGCACGCATCATCAACGCCATCACGCCGCCGATCAAGAAGTAGGCGAACGACGTGAACAGATACATCAAGCCGAGTTTCTTCGGATCTGTGGTCGTCAACGTGTCAAGAAGCGCCTGGCCCTTCCGCAGGCGGCGTGGGGGATACGGCCGTCGGCCTACGAGGGCGCGGACTGGTACTGCGGTCATCAGGTCTCCCATCGCACGTATGGAAGCGCGACTGCAAGAGTTGTTACCCGTACTTGAAGCTGGCGAAACAGCGCTGAACTATCTCGGATGGTGTGGATTCTCGGCGGATCCCGGTGCGGAACAATATCCATTCCTGCGTCGTTGTCCGGGCTATGAGCGACGATACGGAAGTCCGGGACGCACTCTTCGAGCTTGTTGCCAATGGGAAACAGGGTGTTTTGGCAACAATCAAGCGGGACGGCAGGCCGCAGCTGTCCAACATCATTTACCGCTGGGATTCCGAGTCGCGAACGGCATCGATCTCGATTACGGCGGACCGCGTCAAGAGCAAAAATGCCGAGCGTGACCCGCGGGTGTCACTGCATGTGAGTGCTCCGGATTTCTGGAGCTATGCAGTGATCGAAGGCATTGCGAAGTTGACTCCATCAGCTTCCGATCCACACGACGAGGTGGTCGACGCGCTGGTTGATCTCTATCGAGACATCAGTGGCAATGAGCATCCCGACTGGGAGGACTACCGCCGCGCGATGGTGGCGGAGCGCCGCCAGATCCTGAGTGTGCGAGCAGATCATGTGTACGGCATGTCGGGCACCGGTTAATAACGTTACGAGCTACTATGTAATGGTGAATTCGGAGACACCACGCGCCGGCCGGCCGCGCGACCCGGGCAAGGACCAAGCTGTGCTGGTTGCAGCGCGCCGCCTCCTGGCCGAAGTTGGCTACCAGCAGACGACGATTGCCGCTATCGCCCGGTCAGCAGAAGTGAATACGCCGGCTATCTACCGCCGATGGCCGACTCGCGAAGCATTGATCGAAGAAGCTGTGCACGGGACCGGAGGCCATCCGTTGCCCGAGGTGTCCGGAGACCTCCGAACAGACCTCGCGACGTGGGTGCGGATCTTCCTGGTTCGAGCCGCGCGACCTGCGGCCAGGGCCGGTGTTCCCGGACTGCTCGCGGACTCTCAGAGTGAGGACGCCCGGCAGCGCTTGCTGGCCATCGGCGCGCCGGTTCGCAAGGCCTTTCAAGAGATGTTGGACGGTGCCGCCGAGCGGGGAGAAATCCCGGCCGACGTCGACGCGACGTTCCTGTTCGATCTACTCTCGGGCGCCACCACTATGCGTGGTCTCACGCGTGGCGCCGAGGGCGAGGACCGCTTCGTCGATTCACTTGCAGGTTCGCTGTTCGTGTTGGCAGTGCATGCAAGCGAGACGATCGGTCTGAAAGCAGGGCACGAATGAAGATCGATCTCCAGTTGGATTCACGTCCCGAAGACTCGGCAGCGCGCGCGAAGGAACTTGTTGCGCTGGGCGCCGACGGTCTTTTCACGTTCGAGGGCGCACACGACGTTTTTGTCCCGCTCGTCGCAGCGTCAGGTGTGGTCGAGGCGGACCTCATGACCAATGTGGCGATCGCGTTGCCCCGCAGTCCGTTGCACCTCGCTCATGTTGCGAACGACCTACAGGCATTGAGCCGCGGTCGATTCCGGCTCGGTTTGGGTTCGCAGATCCGTCCCCATATCGAGCGACGCTACGGTAGCGAGTGGTCGCGGCCAGCCGCACGAATGCGGGAAGCAGTACTTGCGATCAAAGCGATCTTCACTGCGTGGGAAGAGCGTTCGCCCCTGGATTTCGTGGGCGAGTTCACCCAGCACACGCTCATGCGACCGACGTTCGATCCTGGACCTAATCCGTACGGTCCGCCGGAAATCTGTCTGGGAGCGTTGGGGCCCTTGATGACTCGGGCCGCTGCGGAAGTGGCAGACGGGTTGCTTGTCATGCCCTTCAACAGTGCCCGTCATTTTCGCGAGCGGACCATGCCCGCAATCGAGGAGGGGCTCGAACTCGGCGGGCGTACCAGGGCGGATCTTGCGATCTACCCGCAGGTGCTGGTTGGTGTCGGGCGGACCGCAGACGAACTCGCCGACGCCGAGCGCGGGGTCCGGAGTCTGCTCGGGTTCTACGGTTCCACGCCGGCGTATCGGCCGGTGTTGGAGGTCGACGGCTGGGAAGATGTTCAGCCCGAACTCAACTCGCTCTCCAAGCGGCGCGAGTTTGCTGCAATGACGGACCTGATTGATCGAGACATGATGAACACGCTTGCAGTGGTGGGTACCCCCGAGGAATGTGCGGCAAAGATCATCGCGCGATTCGGCGACCACGCTGAGCGCGTGTGCTGCTACTTTCCCGGATACCCGGCATCTGATTCCCATGTTGCGGAGATGATTTCGGCGCTCGGGAAAATGCGATGACAAGCGGGGTGCTGGTGGAGCTGGACGGCGGCGTAGCCGTAGTCACCCTTGACCGGCCGGAACGACGCAACGCGTTCACCGGGGCGATGGGTCGAGCATTGGGTGAGGCTTACCGGAATCTTGACGCCGACGACGGCGTTCGTGCCATCGTGCTGACCGGTGCGCCGCCGGCATTCTGTGCGGGCGCAGATCTAGAGGGAGGCGCGGACACGTTCGATGCGCCTGTTGGTGACGGCTTTTCGGCATCGCCGATCAATCCACCGGCTTTCGATTTGCGTAAGCCCGTGATCGCGGCGGTGAACGGACACGCGATAGGTATCGGACTGACTATCGCGATGCAAACAGACATCCGGATTTTTGCCACGGATGCCAAGTATGCGATTCCGCAGGTTCGCCGGGGAGTGTTGCCCGACGCGATGTCACATTGGACCGTTCCGCATATCGCCGGTATGGCGGTTGCTGCCGATATCCTGTTGACCGGTCGCACATTTGACGGTGCGGAGGCTGTTCGGCTGGGACTCGCGAGCCGTTGCCTGCCCGCAGACGACGTGTTGCCCGCAGCCCTGGACATCGCTCGGGATATCGCGGTGAACGTTGCCCCCATGTCGGTTGCACTGTCCAAACGTCTACTGTGGCAGTCGGCCCGGCATGGATACAGTCCCGAGCGGGTAGCGGACCTCGAGACAGAGTTGCACTTGCGTGTGATGGGTGAGCCCGACTCGTCCGAGGGGGTTCGCGCCTACCTGGAACGGCGTGACCCACACTGGGTCTCACGGCTGTCAACCGACTGGCAGGAGATTGCTCCGCAATGACTCAGTGTGGGGTCAGGCCGCGCTAGGCGTGTGCCAACAACTGTTCGAGGCGGCGGCTACAGAATGCGGTGATGTCCGCGTGCTCACCGAGTTGTAGGTGCGTGGACAGTCGCAGTAGCGGAACCGATAACAGCACCGCAGCGAGCACCTCGTTGAACAACAGGTTCTGGACCGGCCATCCTGTCAGTTCCTCGTAGCGGGCGATCGTCTGCTCCCGGGTCGGTGTGCCCGGCAGAGATGGGTGACCCTCGAACTCGCTGCAGGCCCAGTCGAGGAACAGCATCCACGCCAGGTCGGCTTCGTGATCACCCAGATACGCCATTTCCCAGTCGAGCACACCGGCAACGGAATGGTCCGGGCTGTACAGAATATTCGACATGCGCGCATCGCCCCAACACAACGTGACATGTTCGGGCTCGTAGATATTCGCGCGGAGCCACGACAGTGCCTTCTCCATTACCGGCGACAGACTCGGCGCTGCCCAACGCACGGCCCAGTCGAGATAGTTCACGGCCTGCTCGATCGGTTTGTCCCCGAACCTCGGCATGGAGAGAAAGTCGAGGCGAAGCTCGCCGGGGTCGAGTTGATGGATGTGGGCCATCGTCTCGACGCAGCCCCACCACATCCGCGCCCGACTCTGCTCGTCGGCCTCGAAGTAGTTTCCGGCGGTGTGATACGACGGAAAATCGCTGGGAGCCTCGGCATTTCCGATGCGTTCCATGACGTAGTACGGCCCGCCGAGAGCATTATCGGCGTTGTCTATCCAGAGCATCTGGGGGACAGGCAGATCGGTACCGGCAAGTCGCTTCGACACCAAATACTGGCGTCGTAGGTCGTAGTCGGGAAACAGGGAGATCTCGGGTGGGCGTCGGAATACGAAGCCCGCCCCCGAATTTTCGGACCCTTCCAGCTCGAACAGGTAGGTCTCGGTGGAGAACCCGCGCTCGGTGCGTTGCCAGGCGACGATCTTCGCTTCCTGTGCGCCTGGAATCTGTTCGCGAACAACGGGTTCCAGGGTCGATGCCAGGGCCTGCGCGGCGACACGTTCAGTCATTGTGTGCGTCCGTCCGGTTTGCCGACCAGTCCGTGTACCCGTACCGGGGGTTCGCACCCATGAAAACCATCTCGACCAGTCCGTGCCCGATCTTGTCACCCATCCGAACCTCGCACAGTGTTTCGCTGAGCATGCTCACTTGGCGGATCTCTTCGAGGTTGGTGATGTCCACTGTGAAGCTGTCGCTGAAGTCCTTGCCGCGGTACATGCCCGAGGCGTAGCCGCGGTATTCGTCGTAACCGGCCAGTCCCGGCCAGAAATCGCACACCGGATTCACTTCGATGACGTCGGTGGTTCGGTCGGCGCGATGCACGGTGAAGGTACCGGATTTCACGACGCGCAGATCGTCACGGAACTTCAGGTCGTGTTCGACGTCGATGATGGGTAATGGGTCCTTGCCGCTGTCGATCGGGAAGAGCACTTCGCCCTCGAACTGCCAACGCGCTCCCGTGCTCGTTTCACGCTGCGCGAAATGCACTACCTCGTCGTCGAATTGGAAGATCCCCATGTAGTACAGGACTCCCTCCGGAACCTCCGACGGCTGCAGGTTCGCGCCCTCCGACAGGCTGCCGCCCCCGCCGCCGTGGCGAACGCCCCACGAGTGGTCACGACCGAACCACCAGTTGTCCGGATCGATCTCGATGCGCTCGCCGTCGATCTCGATCCAGCCGGTGATCGTGCCGTTCTGGTAGAAGCGACGGGCGTCCTCGCGCACTCTGCCACGGGTGCGGTGGAATGCTGCCGTCTGCTCGTAGACCGGAAAGTCGCCGGAGAAATCGAGTTGCAGGCTCAGTCCGTGCTCGTTCGACTCGACGGTCGAGCGAACCTTGCGCAGCGGTTCGACGATCTCGTAGGTGTACGGCCCGACGCTCCAGGCCGCAAGAGCGCCGGTCTGCGGGTTCAGTTCGGTCGACAGACGAACCACGCGAGCCTCTTCGCCCTTGCGTGTGACCATCGCGTAGGCGTCGAGGACGTTGCGGTTCGGGTATTTGGCCAGGCCGGTCATGACGGAGACCTCGCCGGTTTTGTCGAACCCGTACATCACGATGCGTTCGGTCCAACGCAGGTCGCTTTGCGAGACGTGGTCGAGTGTCGTGGGTAGTTGGTGGATGAGCAGTTCGTCGTGCGGAGTGATCACTGCGGGCCCCTTCGTGGTGGATGGATGCCTTCAATCTATGACGGAGCGCATCGCAACGTAATAGTTTTCGGCAAATATATCTCCGGTAATGTCCGCGGATGTGGATGAACGCAGAGATCGTCGAACCGGTACCGCTGGCGTGGGGAGGCCCCGCGATCCTCAGGTGGACCTGGCCGTTCTCGCCGCCACCCGGGAATTGCTCGTAGAGCTCGGCTACCAGAAAACCACCATCACGGCGATCGCCCGACGAGCAAACTTGGGTACGGCAGCGATCTATCGGCGCTGGGCAACTCGCGAATCGATTATCGAAGAAGCGGTCTTCGGCATGCAGAATGGTGCATTGCCCGCGACTACCTCGAATTTGCGCGAGGACCTACTGATCTGGACGCGATGGTTCCTCACGCAAGTGGCGGAACCGGCAACTCGCGCAGCCATTCCGGGCTTACTCTCTGCATATCAACAAGAGGAAGGCGCGTACCAGCGACTGGTTCTCAGTTCCGAGTATCCCGCCCGACTGGCACTCCTCGAGCGGGTGCGCGCCGAGTACCCGGAGCGGTCCGAGGCGGACGTTGCCGCCGCCACCGATGTCGCCTTCGATTTCCTCGTTGCGGCCACGATTGTCCGCGGACTCACCAGTGGACTCACCGACGCCGACGCTTTCTGCACCCGAACCGCCGCATCATTGGCGCTGCTGATCACCTCTACTCGCAGCGATATCAACGCCGAGTAATTGCATTCAGGCTAGGTGAGGGATTCGACCCTGCGCGTCGGTCGGCCCGTTGGTTCCGCTCGGATACTGCGCCGGAGGATAACGGCCACAGTGACATCTGTGGCAACAATCCGGAATCAATTCGAGCTCGAAATCATTCGGTTGGCGTCAATTCCAACTATTTTCGCGAAAGTCTTGGATCAGTCCAGAAATCCGCGTCATAGTAGTGGGGTGTCCTCGACGCCGGACTTTCCAGCACAACTGCGTGACGCAGAGCTCCGTGTGACCCGACCACGGGTTGCGGTGCTCGAAGCCCTGCATGCGCGTCCACATGCCCCGACGGATTCGATTTTCGATGCTGTTCGGGCGGTTCTACCGGGAGTGTCTCGCCAAGCGGTGTACGACGTACTGCATGCGTTGACCTCCGTGGGAATCGTGCGGCGGATTCAGCCTTCCGGTTCAGTGGCTCTCTACGAGTTGAGGGTTGGTGACAACCATCATCACGTCGTCTGCCGATCGTGCCGGACGGTGTCGGACGTCGACTGCGCAGTTGGAGAGGCACCTTGTCTGACGCCACCGGATTACGACGGTTTCGAGTTCGTCGAAGTCGAAGTTGTCTTCTGGGGGATGTGCCCCGACTGCGTGGCATCACAGAGTTCGCGATCACACCCGTGATCGGAGTCGGATCTATTTGTTCATGGAGGGATTAACGTGTCCGATAGTTGCCCGATGGCCCCTGAAGGAAAGTCGCAGGGGGGAAGCGAAAGTGAAAATCCCGCGATCTCGGCTCCGACGCCCACGGCGCATCGTCCGATGACAAACCAGGACTGGTGGCCGAACCAGCCAAACCTTTCGGTGTTGCGTGTTCATTCGCCCAAATCCAACCCTTTGGGTTCGGACTTCGATTACGCGGCGGAGTTCGCGAAACTCGACGTCGACGCTCTCAAGCGCGACGTCATCGACTTGATGACAACGTCGCAGGATTGGTGGCCCGCAGACTACGGTCACTACGGTGGTCTGTTCATTCGGATGAGTTGGCACGCCGCGGGGACCTACCGTATCGCGGACGGCCGTGGCGGCGGAGGTCAAGGCGCACAACGGTTTGCGCCGCTGAACAGTTGGCCGGACAACGCAAGCCTCGACAAGGCTCGCCGCTTGCTGTGGCCCGTCAAGCAGAAATACGGCAAGCAGATCTCGTGGGCCGACCTTCTGGTTTTTGCCGGCAACTGCGCCTTGGAGTCCATGGGGTTCAAGACCTTTGGCTTCGGGTTCGGTCGCGAGGACATCTGGGAGCCGGAGGAAATGTACTGGGGCCCGGAGGACTCGTGGCTCGGAGACGAGCGGTACAGCGGCGACCGTGAGCTGTCCGGTCCGCTCGGCGCGGTGCAGATGGGTTTGATCTACGTGAACCCGGAGGGACCGAACGGGCAGCCCGATCCGGTCGCCGCTGCCCGCGATATCCGCGAAACCTTTGCGCGCATGGCGATGAACGACGTCGAGACGGCGGCCTTGATCGCCGGCGGACACACCTTCGGTAAGACTCACGGGGCCGGCCCCGCCGATCTGGTCGGGCCCGAACCCGAAGGCGCTCCGATCGAACAACAGGGCTTGGGCTGGAAGAGTTCCTTCGGCACAGGCGTGGGGAAGGATGCGATCACCAGCGGCCTCGAGGTCGTGTGGACGAATACGCCGACGCAGTGGGACAACTCGTTCCTGGAAATTCTCTACGGCTACGAGTGGGAACTGACCAAGAGCCCCGCTGACGCGTGGCAGTGGACGCCCAAGGACGGCGCCGGTGCCGGCACGATCCCGGACCCGTTCGATTCGTCGGTGAAGCGTTCTCCGACCATGCTGACCACGGACCTGTCGCTGCGGCTCGATCCGGCATACGAGAAGATCACGCGCCGTTGGCTCGATCACCCGGACGAATTTGCCGACGAGTTCGCCAAGGCCTGGTACAAGCTGCTGCACCGCGACATGGGACCGGTCACTCGCTATCTCGGTCCGTGGATTCCGGAACCGCAGCTGTGGCAGGATCCTGTTCCCAACGCCGCTGCCCCGGTGATCGGCGATGCGGATATTGCTGCCCTCAAGAGCAAGGTACTGGAGTCCGGGCTGTCGATCTCGCAGTTGGTGTCTACCGCCTGGGCGTCGGCGGCGAGTTTCCGTGGCACCGATATGCGCGGCGGCGCAAACGGAGCCCGGATTCGCCTCGAGCCGCAGAAGAGTTGGGAGGCAAACAGTCCCGCCGAGTTGTCAACGGTATTGAGTGCACTCGAGCAGATCCAGCAGGACTTCAATTCCCAGTCCGGCGGAGCGAAGGTCTCGCTTGCCGATCTGATTGTTCTGGCGGGAACCGCGGCGGTCGAGAAGGCCGCCAAGGACGCCGGCCACGAAGTCTCTGTCTCGTTCACACCCGGTCGGGCGGACGCGTCGCAGGAACAGACGGACGTGGAGTCCTTTGCGGTTCTCGAACCCCGGGCAGACGGATTCAGGAACTACCTGCGCGGCGGGGAGAAGATTCCGGCCGAAATCCTGCTTGTCGATCGGGCATACATGTTGACGTTGACCCCACCGGAGATGACGGTGCTGGTCGGCGGCCTTCGCGGGCTGAACGCCAACGTCGGGGGTACCGCCCACGGTGTGCTGACCGATCGGCCGCAGACGTTGACCAACGACTTCTTCGTCAATCTCCTCGACATGGGCACGGAGTGGAAGCCGTCTACGTCGTCGGAGAACGTCTACGAGGGTCGTGACCGGGCCACCGGTGACGTCAAATACTCTGCCACTGCCGTCGATCTTGTCTTCGGATCGAACTCGGAACTGCGTGCTCTCGCAGAGGTGTACGCAAGTGCGGACGCACAGCAGAAGTTCGTGGAGGACTTCGCGAGCGCGTGGACCAAGGTGATGGAACTCGATCGGTTCGACCTCGACTGATCGCCGCCCTGCTGAATACGTAAGGCCCACCTGGCAATCAATTGCCGGGTGGGCCTTACGTATTCGTTCAGGGAGTCACAATCGCAAATGCCGGATCGGGACTGTCGAGTAGCCCGAGGAGCCGCTGTATCGTCGCCGGGTCGCCGGAATGCTCGATACCGTCCAGTCCGCCGCCGGCCAGCAACCCGAGCAACTGGGCTTTGGTCAACGTGAGGGTGAGATCGGCGGTTGCCTTGGTCCGCGGGTTGGGTGTCTGTATCAGCGCGCCATTGGAGAGAGTCATGCGGACTTTTGTGTCGAGATCGGTGAAAATCCACTCGATGCAGAGCTTTTCACCCCCGGCGCGGGGCCCGTTGACGCGGATGGCGAGTGTGTCGAAGAGTTGCTCCACCGTCAGTGCCGCTGCCATTCCGGTGCCGAGATCGATGGGTGGTGGGGTGATTTCGCCTCGCAGTTCCTTCGCCCCGGTGAGGTAGAAACCGCGCCAGGTCGGATTTTCGGCGCCGTAGCCGAGCGTGGTGTAGAGATCTGCGAGAGCGTTTCTCGCTTCTGTGTTGTCTGGTTCGGCAAATACCGCGTGCTTGAGCAGTTCGGCCGCGAACCGCGTGTCACCGGCATCGATGTAGCCGCGCGCCTTGTCGAGCACTGCCGGTACGCCACCGATCACGTCGACGTATCGGGCCGCCAACTGCTCGGGCGGGTGCTGCCAGAGTGAGCTGGGATGACCGTCGAACCAGCCCATGTAGCGCTGGTAGATCGCTTTGACGTTGTGACTGACCGATCCGTAGTAACCGCGCACGTGCCAGGCGTCGTCGAGCGACGCGGGAAGCGTGATCGCCTCGGCGATTTCGCTGCCGGTCAGTCCGATGTTGACCATCCGCAACGTCTGATCGTGCAAGTACGCGTACATGTCCCGCTGTTCGGTCAGGAACTGCACGATGTTCTCGGATCCCCATGTTGGCCAATGGTGTGACGCGAACACGACGTCGGAATCCGGCGCGAACAATTCGACAGCCTCGTCGAGGTAATGGGACCAGATGCGTGGGTCACGTACCAGTGCGCCCCGAAGTGTGAGGATGTTGTGCAGGTTGTGCGTGGCATTTTCGGCGACGCACAAAGCGCGGCTGCCCGGAAAGTGGAAGTTCATCTCCGACGGCGCTTCGGTGCCCGGCGTGATCTGGAAGACGATCCGCACTCCGTCGACGGTTTCCTCCTGCCCGGTACGGGTGATGTCGACAGTTGGGGGGATCAGACCCACCGATCCACCGGATGTCTGAATGCCCAGTCCGAGACTGGCTTGGCCCTCTGGTCCGACGTCCAATGTGTAGCCATACTGGTAGTTCGCGCGACGGTTCATTGCCGTTCCCGCATAGACGTTTTCCGATACCGCGTGTTCGAGAAATCCTTCGGGCGCGATGATCGGCACGTCGCCGGCGCCGTCCGGCAGAACTCCCATCACGCCGCCGAAATGGTCTGCGTGTGAATGGGTATAGATCAAGCCGGTGACCGGACGGTCACCGCGGTGCTCGCGGTAGAGCGCAAGACCTGCGGCAGCGCACTCGGCGGAGATCATCGGGTCGATCACGATGACGCCGGTATCGCCCTCGACGATCGTCATATTGGAAATATCGAACCCGCGGATCTGATAGATCCCGTCGGTGACCTCGAAGAGTCCGTTCTTGACGCAGAGCTGCGCCTGACGAAACAGGCTCGGATGAACTGTTTCCGGGCACGGTTCGTCGAGATAGCTGTAGCCGGACAGATCGAAAACAATCCGTCCGTCGGCGTTCTTGATGGTAAGCGGTTCGAGCGTGGCGATGAAGCCCCGCTCGGCGTTGTCGAAATCCGTGCGGTCGGAGTAATCCAGCGCCATATCGATGCAGCTCCCTCGAAGAGTCGATGATCACGTCCTCACATGGTCGAATTCCGCACGGCTCTGCGCATCATCCGCGGCGGGTGAATCGAGTGGCACCGAACGCGACCGAACGCCTCGTGCCGACTCGCCGTCGCAGGCAGATCAGCCGGAGGTCTCACTTTTGTGCGGCAATAGTTTTCGAGTTCGTGCGCACGCGGGCCTTGTCGCCGCTGGGGCCGAACAGGTGCAGGATCTCGACAACCTGGTCATCTGCCGGGCCGAACCAATGGGGCTCCGCGGTGTCGAACTCCGCGACTTCTCCTGGCCGGAGGACAACCTCGTGCTCGCCGAGAATCAGGCGTAGGTCGCCGGCGAGAACGTACAGCCACTCGTATCCGGCATGTGTGACGAGTTTCGGCGGGCGAGGCCCGATCACCTGCTTGAAGACCTGAACCCGGCCCGGGTAGCGCGTCAACGGCACTACAGCGCTTCCGTTTCGGCGGCGACTCGGTGTGAGGTGAACTCTGGGGTCCCCGGTGGCGGGCGCCCCAACCAGTTGGTCCAGTGCCACACGGTGGGTTCGGGCAAGAGGCACAAGCAAATCGAGGGTAGGACGACGCTTGCCCGACTCGAGTCGTGACAGTGCGCTGACGGAGATACCCGTGGCGTCGGACAGAGCTTCGAGGGTCATGTCGCGATCGCGACGAAGTGCCCGCAATCTCGGTCCGATATCGCTGAGCATCTTCTCCAGTTCGGTATCCATGAGCTCATCTTTGCAGTTTCCGCAAATTTCCTACCGAGTTTGCAGGCCCGGTTGCGACGATCCTTTCGACAGGCGACCACGGCACAGCATCAGCACAACAGCATCAGTACAAGGGGAGTCCAACCATGAAACCTTCGAGCGGAATCGACAGACCGCAGGCGATCGGAATGCATGCCCGACGGCGGTGGGGCGTCCTGGCAATCTGCTGCACGAGTTTGTTCGTGGTCGGATTGGACACGACCATCGTCAATGTCGCGCTGCCGACGATCGGGGCAAGTTTCCACGTCGGCATCCCTGGTCTCGAATGGGTCGTCAACGCATACACACTCGTTCTGGCGAGCTTACTGATCTCGTCCGGAGCCCTGGCCGACAGGTTCGGCCGTAGACGCGTTTTCCAGATCGGACTGGTCGTGTTCGGAGTCGCGTCGATAGCGTGCGCACTTGCGCCGTCGGTAGGCGTGCTGATCGCCGCGAGAATTGCACAGGGCGTTGGCGGTTCGATGTTGAGTCCGGTCGCGCTCGCAATCGTGGTCAACGTGATGACCGACCCGAAGGAGAGAGCCAAGGCGATCGGCGTGTGGGCCGCGGTCTTCGGTCTGAGTATGGCCGTCGGGCCGATCGTCGGTGGAGTGCTCATCGAGAGCTTCGGTTGGCGATCCGTGTTCTGGGTCAACGTCCCGGTGATCGTGATTGTCCTTTTGTTGACTGCTGTGTTCGTGCCGGAATCGCGCGCTCCGCAGGCGCGAAGGCTCGATCTGCCGGGACAAATACTGTTGGTCGCTGTTGTGGGCGGTGCAGTGGGGCTGCTCATCGAGGGCCCACGAATCGGATGGACGTCCCCCGGTGCGGTGGTCGGTTACATCGCAGTCGCGCTCGCTCTGGCTTCGTTCATTGCTGTCGAATCGAGGAAAGCTGAACCACTCGTCGACCCTGCACTGTTTCGGCACAGACCGTTTTCTGCGGCGGTTCTCGGCGCAGTTGTGGTGTTCGTGGCATTGAACGCGACGCTGCTGCTCGGCACGCTCTACCTGCAACAAGCGCGTGGCATGACCCCGGCCACCGCGGGCGTCGTCATTCTCCCGATGGCTGTTGCAGCAACCGTGTGCGCACCGTTGTCGGGGATTCTGGTCGGACGCGTCGGGCCGCGGTTACCGCTGCTGATCGCCGGCGGCTTCACCGCGTTGGGTGGCCTGTGTCTCGTATCGCTCGACAACAACACCGGTCTTCCGACTGTGCTTGTCGCCTACCTGTTTCTCGGTATCGGGTTCGGTTTCTCGAATGCCCCCATCACCAACACTGCTGTCAGCGGACTGCCTCAATCGCAAGCTGGACTCGCTGGTGGAATCACATCCAGTGCAAGACAGTTCGGCGCTGCTCTCGGCGTCGCACTGGCCGGTGGCTTTGTCGCGAACACTGTCGATTCGGACGTCGCGCAGGCGTCACACGCGGGGTGGATGCTCGTTGTCGCGTGCGGGTTGGTGGTTCTTGTCATCGCGTGTGCATCGGCTCAGCCGACATTGGCTCAGTCAGCATCGGTTCACCCAGCACGGGTGATTCCAACTACCCCGCCCGCCCGATAGAGATGGGGGTGTAACCGATCGTCGTAACCGAACGGGGAGTGCCATGTGCCAGAACCATCAAGACGCAACACCGGCCACTGTGACGGTGAATCGCGAAGCCGTCGCGCGGTATGCCATGGAAGACCGGCAAGATTTCGTGGATGCGGATCGTGGCTTGATCGCTCCATTGCCGGGAGAGGTGTTCGGCGACGACGGTCACGTGGTGTTCGACCCGGAGGCGATGGCTTACCTCACCGACGACACTCCTGCGCCGGATACCGTCAATCCGAGCTTGTGGCGTCAGGGCCAATTGATGCGCCGGGGCGGGCTGTACCAAGTCACGGATCGTCTGTATCAGGTGCGAAACAACGACCTCGCCAACCTGACGGTCGTAGAAGGCGACGAGGGCCTGATCGTCATCGATTGTATGGCGGGCGTTGAATCGGCGCGCCAGGGCATGAAGATGATTCGTGAGCACGTCAGCGACAAACCGGTGGCGGCAATTATCTACACGCACACTCACATCGACCACTACGGCGGCGTCAAGGGAATCGTCGATGTCGACGACGTTGCGTCGGGGAAGGTACCGATCATCGCGCCAGGCACGATCGCGTCGTTCGACAAGTTTGCAATCGGTGAGAACGTGGTTGCGGGTAATGCCATGGCCAGGCGTTCGTTCTATGCGTTCGGCGGACTGCTCGACCTCGGGCCGAAGGGGATGGTTACGTGCGGGATCGGAACGATCAGCACCAAAGGTCCACTGGTCTCGTACATTTCCCCCACGGATAGCATCACCGAGACCGGAACGAGACGAGAAATTGCGGGTCTGGAGTTCGAATTCCTTTATGCGCCGGACACCGAGGCTCCCGAGGAAATGCACATCTGGATCCCCGAACTCGCGGCCTTGACCTGTGCGGAGAACGCCAATCATTCGCTCCACAACATCCAGACATTGCGGGGGGCACGCACGCGCGACGCTCGGAACTTCGCCCGATATCTGGACGAGACTCTCGAACGATGGGGAGACGACGCAGCAGTTCACTACGGTCCGCACACGTGGCCGGTGTGGGGCAACGAGAACCTGGTGCCGTTCATCGAATCACAAAGAGACACATACAAATACATTCACGACCAGGCGCTGCGTCTGGCTAACAAGGGATACACACCACTCGAAGCTGCCGAAGTCATCGAGCTACCGGAGGAACTCGGCCGTAAGTGGTACAACCGCGGATATCACGGAACACTGCACCACGACGTTCGCGCCGTCTACACCAAGGAACTGGGAATGTGGGACGGCGATCCGGTGTCGCTCCATCCGCATCCACCGGTGGAGTCGTCCAGACGGTTTGTCGATCTCCTTGGTGCACAGAAGATTCTGGACGAGGGAAAGCGGGCTTTCGATGCGGGGGACTACCGCTGGGCAGCTGAGATCCTGCACAAGTTGGTGTTCGCGCAACCGGAGAACACCGAGGCGAAGAACCTCCAGGCCGACGTCTACGAACAGATGGGGTATCAAGCCGAAGGGCCGCAGTGGCGCGGGATCTACCTGACAGCCGCCCTGGAATTACGTGAAGGCTCGCAACCTCCTCCCTACATCACGGCAAGTGAGGACAGTGTCCTAGCGATGCCCATCGACATCCTGTTCGACTTCGTCGCAGTACATCTCATCGGCGACAAGGCAGCTGACGTCGATCTCCGCATCGATTTTGTGTTCACCGATCACGACGACGAGGCATGGACGACGTGGGTCAAGCGTGGCGTTCTCAATGCCAGGCGGGGGGCGGCGTCGAACACGCAGCTGACGGTCTCGGGGCCGAAACCTGCGCTGATCGGCGCACTTCTGCAACCAGGTGCAGCGCCCGAGTTGGCTCGGGCCGGGAAAATCTCGCTCGACGGCGACGATTCGGCTTTGAAGACGCTCGGAGGGTTGTTGGATACCTTCGATCCCACCTTCAATATCGTCACGCCGTAACCCAGAGACGAAGGGAGATTTTCTCGATGTGTACGCGATTGGTTTACCTAGGACCGAACGACACCGTGATCACTGCCCGGTCGATGGACTGGAAGCTCGATCTCGGTACCAATCTGTGGGCATTTCCCCGCGGTATGGAGCGTGAAGGCTGCGCCGGGCCGAATTCGATAACGTGGACATCGTTGTACGGCAGTGTTGTGGCTTCCGCTTACGACATGTGCACGACAGATGGGGTGAATGACGCCGGACTGTCCGCAAATCTGTTGTGGCTCGTTGAATCCGAGTATCCGGAATACGACGGATCAACTCCAGGCCTGTCGATTGCTGCGTGGGCGCAGTACGTGTTGGACCGGTGTGGGAGCGTCGCGGAAGCCGTCGAGGTGCTGGCAGCGGAGCCCTTCACCATCGTGACTGCGGCCGTTCCGGGAGAAGACCGCTTGGCAACACTGCACATGTCGCTCTCGGACGCTCGCGGTGACAGCGCCATCATCGAGTACATCGGTGGCCGACAGACAATTCACCACAGTCGTGAGTATCAGGTGATGACCAATTCTCCGATCTTCGACAAACAACTCGCCGTCAACGAGTACTGGAAGCAGATCAACGGAACCGTCATGTTGCCCGGCACCAATCGCGCCGCGGATCGTTTTGCCCGTGCCTCGTTCTACGTCGACGCGGTCCCGAAGACCGACGACCCGCGTACCGCATTGGCCGCGACCTTCAGTGTCATTCGGAACGTGTCAGTGCCCCTGGGTATTTCGACTCCCGACGAGCCGAATATATCCTCGACACGGTGGCGCACCGTTGTCGATCACAAACGGGGACTGTACTTCTTCGAATCGGCCATGACGCCGAACACTTTCTGGGTGGATGTGTCGTCGATCGATCTGAGTGAGGGGTCAACCGTCCGGAAGCTCGAACTCGGGCCGGACGAGAGCACCGTATTTTCGGGGGATTCCACCGATCAGTTCAAACCCGCCGAACCGTTCACCTTTGCCGGGTTGTAGGGGCGGGATGTGGATGTGCGCTGCTGAGGTGACGGAACAGCTACCGACCGCTCGCCACTGTTGCCCTGGCCGCGTGGGGGGCTTTCGGTTTGGCATCCTCCCATGGGAGAAGTGCTTTTGACCTCCAGACCTGTCACCCGTTCAGGGCGGCGCAGGGCGAACAGTGGGCGGTCGATGCCCAGTTAGTTTCAGCGTTTTGCCGGGGTGAAGTCTCCGGGACGCCAGCTGCCGTCGAATGCTGCGGCTTCGGGTCCGTAGATACGGATGTATGCGAACCATCCGCGACCTGGAACCGTTTCCAGCCAGTTGTCCGCCGCATCGTCTGGTTGGGTCGGACCGAAGTGCAGCGTGATCTCATTGCCAGAGGTCAGAGCCGATGACAGTTCGAACAACGATCTGAGCGCTCCCTTGTTGCCGTCCGTCTGCACTTGCGAACGTGTTTGCGCGTCGTAGATGGTGACGGACCAGAAGAGCTTGCCAG
Organism: Rhodococcus sp. AD45-ID; assembly: GCF_003023755.1. Lineage (NCBI taxonomy): Bacteria > Bacillati > Actinomycetota > Actinomycetes > Mycobacteriales > Nocardiaceae > Rhodococcus > Rhodococcus sp. AD45-ID. Next base: position 710,733 of record NZ_PYHL01000002.1, read on the forward strand.
GGACCGGCAGCGGGATAGTGAGTGTGTAGGCGTTGGCGCCGTCCAGGTATGTCCCGGTGCTGTCGCGTGTGGCGAGCCAATACAGCGATCCACTGCCCTCCACGCGCCGGAACATCGCCGGCGACGCGACGATGGCCTGCGCGAACCACCGCTCACGGGCTTCGAGATCGAGACCTGCGGGTGTCTCGAAGTCCGCGTTGTCGGGAACCAATCCCACCCATTCCCACTGCCGATCGGTCCAGGCGGCCTGGTCAGGGCGTGTTCCGGCGAATGCCGTCACCAACATTTGATCACGGCCGATTCGGGCGGCCTTCGTGAGTGCTGCAGCGTCGCGGTCTGTCGGTGCGAACGGGGTTCCTTTCCCGATTCCGAGTCCGTCGAGCAGTCCGTGCATTGGCCGGAACTCCTCTACAAGCGGTTCTTCCTCGAGGATGCCGTGCAGGACTCGCCAGAATTCGAGGTTGTCCTCCCACCGCAGACAGGTGCTGTCGACGGTCTTGGTGCTGGTGTCGATCACATCGAGTAGTTTGTCGGTGCCGAGGCGGTAGATCTTCACTCGGAGGAGTGCGTCCTTGGCTGCATCGAGATCGCCCCCTACCGGGAGGGCTCGTACTGCCACCAGCACTTTGAAGGAATTCGACCGACTGACGTGATGATCTGCCGGTACTTCTCCGGTGTGATCGGGGGGAAGTATGGCGTATGTTCCTCCAGCGCCCTGGTCGGGCCCGGGGATACCCATATCGGTGATCCACCTGTGGTGATGATCGTCGACGAGACCGATGTACGCTCCGGGCGGCAATTCGATGACCATCGGCCCCTCAGTGAGGTCCAAAGCCGCTGCCCCGTAGGGGGTATCGGAGTTAAGTGTGAATCCGACCTGCCGAGGGGTTGTCGCTGCAATTCCCATCGCCTTGTTGTCGTCGAAACCTAGTTCGCGGTTGCCGTTGAAAATCCCCTCAATGGACACTGTCGGGTACCAAAACCGGTAGGCGACGAGTGCGCGCTCCAGATAGGCGTCCTCGTGGGCTTTCTTCGCGGTCGCAGCGGTCGGGTAGCCCCCGGAGAATTCATAGGGTGTCTCAGACGTCGGATGTGCTTGGTCCATGCCACAGATCATCAACCGTCGGTATCGACGACGGCATCACCCGCGTCGGATGATCCCTAGAACTCTGGCAGGCATTGCGTCCGACGCAATGGCAGATCGATTTGCGGTGTGGTCGCGTGTGGGGCGCGCGACTCTATTCGGAGCCGTTACCCGATTCTGTTGTCACACGGAGAGTTACGAAGTGGCGACGGCCGGGACCTCTGAAAGCTCGGCCGGAGCGCACCGATGGAATGTCGACGAATTACTTGGCGGCGCTCTTGCGAGGCCGACCGCGTCGAACTGCCTTAGTCGGAGGCGTGGACTTTGCGGCCGGCTCAGCCGGGGGATCGTCGCGCCAGTGAATCTCGATTTCGATTTCGACTTCGTTGCCGTCTACCTCGATCTCGAGTTCCCACCGAACCTGTTCAGGGACAGCGATTTCGATCGAGTCGCCGCCCGATCCCAGTTCCACTTCCGAGCCGCTGGCGAGCGCTTGCCCGAGCGCGATCAGTCGCTCGGCGACTTCCGCTCGCGAGAGTGCGGACTTACTTTTGATCTCCAATTTGGGCACGATCACTCCTGACCTCGGCGGATTCATTGTTCACGGTAATTGGACCATCGAAAGATTGTGGGAGTTTCGCGCGACCGCTGATTACCGCGCTCCTGTGTGAGTTGTCATTTTCAGTCCGCTGCTCGCCGACCTGGGGATTGGATCGCGTACCGTTGCCTTTCATGGAACTGACTCGAGTAGCGGTGGGCAAGGGGTCGTGCACCGTTCGGATCGACGGACCGGTCAGTAAGCACGCGGTCCTCCTTCTTCCGGGCAAGGGCGACCCTGTCGACGTATACGACAAAGTGTGTGAACGCCTCCACAATTCGGATTTGCGCACGGTAGCGGTCGAATCGATCGAGAATCTCGACGAGAAGACGGCAGTGGTTCTGCTCGACGAGTTGAACATCGCCTGGGTAAACCTGGTGGGACACCGGGAAGGGGCAGACCTTGCGTGGCTATTGGCGGCGCGCCAGTTCGGCCGCTTCGCGAGCTTGATTTCGGTGGATCGTGGACATCCGTCGGCGGCCGACATCGCCGGAGTTCCGCCGGTGGAGGTGCCGACAACCATCGTGGTCGGTAGTGCTGGGCGGGCGATCGCCGACGCCAGTGGACGGTTTGTGTACTCCGATTTCCGGGTGGCCGAAGTGCCTGGCGTCGATGACATCGTGAAGTCCGCGCCCGCTGAACTCGCCACGGAGATCGTGTTGCGCACCAGCCCCTGGTAGACCCGAGAACCACCAAGGCGGGCATCCCCCGAGGGGGTGCCCGCCTTGTGCGTCCGTTCGAAACAGATGTCGAGTGTTCCTAGATGTCGAGCGTTCTAGATGTCGAGTCCGAGCAACGCGTTCTCGACGACCTCGGCCAGGGCCGGGTGGATCCAGTACTGCCCACGGGCCATGTCCTGCGCGGACAGCCCGAAACTCATGGCCTGGATGAGTGGCTGGATGACGGTCGGCGCGTGGGTTCCCATGACGTGAGCGCCCAGGAGTCGGCCCGTGCCGCGCTCCGCGATGACCTTGCAGAGACCTTCCTGATCTTCCATCGCCCAGCCGTAGGCGACGTCGCCGTACGCCTGGACCTTGACGGTGATGTCGAGTCCGGCGTCGCGCGCCTGCTTCTCCGTCATTCCGACATCGGCGATCTGTGGATCGGTGAACACCGCGGCCGGGACAAACCGGTGATCGGTGGCGCGCAGCCCGGAAGTGTCGTTCCACGCGTCCTGGAGCAGGTTGTGCTGAACAACACGCGCCTCGTGGTTGGCCACGTGCTTGAGCTGATAGGGGGAGGAGACGTCGCCGAGTGCAAAGACGCCTTCCGCGGTGGTGCGCTGGTACTCGTCGACGACGATGGAGCCGTTGTCGTCGAGTTCGATGCCGGCCTTGTCGAGGTCCAGGAGATCTCCGTTGGGCTTGCGGCCCACCGCAACGAGCAGAACGTCGCCGGAAACGACTGTGCCATTTGCCAGTTCGACGGCGATGTTCTCACCGTCCGCGCGGACCGACTGCATCGGTGATCCGAGATGCACGTCCCACTTCTTGACGGCGAGTTCGGTGAAACGCTCCGAGATCTCGTCGTCGAGATGACGCAGGAGGCGCCCACTGCGGCCGACGATCGACACGCGAGAACCCAAGGCGGAGAACACATGTGCAAACTCGGTGGCAATGAAACCCGAGCCGACGATTACGAGGTGCTCGGGGAGTTCCGGCAAGCGCATGATGTCTTCGTTGGTGTAGTACTTCACACCAGAGCCGGCGATCTCCTCGGGAATGATCGGGCGTGAACCGGCCGCGATCACAACCTGGTCGGCAGTGATGGTCTCACCCGTGCCGGTGTTGATGGTCTTCGGTCCGGTGAAGGTGGCGTGGCCGCGGTAGACGGTGGTGTTGGGGCTGTCCTCGCTGCGGTAGCGTTCGCCGCCCGCGGAGATGGGATCGATCCGGCCGAAGACGCGCTTGACGATGTCGGACCAGCGGACACCGTCCAGGGTGGCGTCGACGCCGAACTTCTCGGCATGCGACACCGTGTTCGCGACCTCTGCCGCGTAGACGAACATCTTGGTCGGTATGCAACCGACGTTGAGGCACGTGCCGCCGAAGGTGCCTTCCTCGAGGATGGCGATTTTCTTGCCGTCGAATCGCTCGTCGGGCAACGAATTCCCCGAGCCGCTTCCGATGATGGCAAGGTCGTAATGCGTCACTGCGCGTTCTCCTGTGTGGTGGTGTCTGCGTTTGCGGTCAGATGGCGCTCTAGCCACTCCAGCCACTGATCGAGTTCGGAAAAGGCTGTGGCCAACGGCTTCTGAGTCGAGAGGAAGACGTCGTGGCGCGCGCCGTCGATGGGAACGATCGTAGTCCGATCACCGAGGCAACCGGCCCACCGTGCGATCTGCCTCACATCCAGGACGGAATCTGCCAGGTCGACGCCGGGGTGGTATGCCCTGGCGAACTCCGATTTCTTCGAGCGCAGGATCAACGCGGGTACACCGATATCCAGGCCGCGATGCAGTTGCGCGTGTCCGCCGCGCACGGCACGCATCCACCCGAACGTGACCGGGCAACCTTCGAGCGGCTTCCAGTCGAGGTTGTAGTCCCACTCGCCGTTGGCGGAGACGTGGAGGCTCGAGCCGTACGTCGGCAAGCCGGTGCCGGGGATGACAGTCTTCGCGGACACCCGTCCCAGTGCGTCGATGGCGGCGGTGCCGACGCTGCGAACCATCGCCGGACCCTGCAGGTCGAACCACGGGCTGTTGAGCACAAGACCCGCGATGCCGTGTCCTGCGCTGCCGCCCGGCTTGCGCTGGAGTCGGTCCAGCCACAGCGGAACGATGAGCCCACCGGTCGAATGAGCCATCAGGAGCAGTTCGCTGCCGTCGGTTTCGGAGTTCACGATGCGCAGGGCCTCGTTGAGTTCGGCGTCGTACAGTGCGAGATCCGACACATAGTGAGCGGTGTGGCCCGGTTTCAGTGAACGCCCGCACTTGCGCAGATCCAGTGCAAAGAAGGCGTAGCCCTGCTCGGCAAAGTGCTCCGCCAGATGTTTCTGGAAGAAGTAATCGGTGAACCCGTGTACGTACAGAACTGCACGGTTCGCCCGAACTGCCTCGCCAGGCGGCTGATAGCGGACGAGTGTCGCGTCGACCTCACCTTCACCGTCCGGATCGGTTCCGAGAGGAATGGTCAGCTGCTGATATCCGTCTCCGAGGACGTCTGGAACCCATGTAGTCACAGATCACAATCTAATCGTCGTTTCCCGGCGGCGTTGTAGAGCACAATTGGGGGTGGTAAACGGCGCACTTACGCCCAGGTAACCTATTCGGCGTAACACAGCAGGCGGATGCGCGCACGGCTAATGACAAGGAAGTCGATTCTCCAGTGTCGAATCAGAACGCGGTAGAGACGAAGACGGATGTAGTGCTCGTAGGTGCGGGCATCATGAGTGCCACGCTTGGTGCATTGTTGCGCCAGCTGCAGCCGGACTGGTCGATCTCGACCTTCGAGAGGCTCGACGCCGTCGCAGCCGAGAGCAGCGACCCGTGGAACAACGCGGGAACCGGTCACTCCGCGCTCTGTGAGCTCAACTACACCCCCGAGAACTCGGACGGTACGGTCGACATCAAGAAGGCCGTCAACGTCAACGAGCAGTTCCAGGTGTCCCGGCAGTTCTGGGCACACGCTGTCGAGCAGGGCGTGTTGACGCAGCCCAAGGAATTCATCAACCCCATCGCGCACGTGAGCTTCGTTCACGGTGAGGCAAACGCCAAGTACCTGCGTGCCCGCTACGACGCACTTGCCGGCCACCCGCTCTTCCGTGGCATGGAGTACATCGACGACCCGGCCGAGTTCACCAAGCGCCTGCCGCTGATGGCAAAGGGCCGCGACTTCTCGGATCCCATCGCCCTCAACTGGAGCCAGGACGGCACCGACGTCGACTTCGGAGCGCTCACCAAGCAGCTCGTCGGCTACATCGGCAAGACCGGCGGCAACATGTACTTCGGTCACGAGGTCACCAACCTCACCCAGAACTCCGACAAGACGTGGACCGTCAAGGTTACCAACCGTCGCACCGGTGAAAAGCGCGTCGTGCGTTCACGATTCGTGTTCGTCGGAGCCGGTGGAGGCGCTCTGCACCTGCTGCAGAAGTCGGGCATCAAGGAAGCCAAGGGCTTCGGCGGCTTCCCCGTCAGCGGCGCGTTCCTGCGATGCACCAACCCTGAGCTGATCGACCAGCACAGCGCCAAGGTCTACGGCAAAGCTGCCGTCGGCGCTCCGCCCATGTCGGTTCCGCACCTCGACACGCGTGTCATCGGCAACAAGCCAGGCCTGCTGTTCGGACCGTACGCCGGCTGGTCGCCCAAGTTCCTCAAGCAGGGGCGCTTCACGGACCTGCCCGGCTCGGTCAAGCCCAACAACATCCTCTCGATGCTCGGCGTCGGCGTCAGCGAACTCGGTCTGGTCAAGTACCTGGTCAGTGAGCTCACCAAGAGCGAAACCGGACGCATCTGGGACCTGCGTGAATTTGCGCCCAAGGCGGAGACCAAGGACTGGGAGCTCATCACCGCAGGCCAGCGTGTTCAGGTGATTCGCCGGGCCAAGGGCAAGGGCGGCGTCCTCGAATTCGGTACCGCCGTGGTGGCTGCCGAAGACGGAAGCATCGCCGGACTGCTCGGTGCGTCACCCGGAGCGTCGACGGCTGTTCCCGCGATGCTCGACGTGCTCGAGCGCTGCTTCCCGACCGAATTCCAGGGCTGGAAGGGCAAGCTGCGCGAGATGGTTCCGTCCATCGGCGTCAAGCTCACCGACAACGAAGGACTTTTCAACCAGGTCTGGGATTGGTCCTCGAAGGTGCTCGAGCTCGATTCCTCGGCGTCAACCGATTCTCTTCCGGTCGCGGAGACCGCTGCAACTGTGTGATAGTCGCAACCATGACGGCAACAGCAGCATTGAAGCGTTCATGGGCACTCGACCTCGACAACAAGACTTTCTACGAGTTGTTGAAGCTTCGGGTAGAAGTATTTGTCGTCGAGCAGGCCTGCCCGTACCCCGAGTTGGACGGGCGGGACCTGCTGACGGAAACCCGCCATTTCTGGCTGGAGCAGGACGGCGAGGTGGTGTGCACTCTGCGCCTCCTCGAAGAGCACGACGACGGCACGAAGAGCTTCCGTATCGGTCGACTCTGCACGTCACGTGAAGCACGCGGACAGGGCCATACGACGCGATTGCTGCAAGCTGCGCTGGCCGAAGTGGGCGAAGCGCCGTGCCGCATCAACGCTCAGACCTATCTGGTCGACATGTACAGCAAGCACGGTTTCAAAGCTGACGGCGAAGAATTTATCGAGGACGGTATTCCGCACACCCCGATGCGCCGCGGTGGCGGCGAGGCGTTTGTGCTTGCCAGCTGAAACGCAGTCATACACCCGACCCAGTCGGCTCACGCAATTGTGGGCCGACTAGGGTTTTTTCGATACCGAATGCTCGCGGGGAAGTCCTGTTCGATTCAGGTGCGGTCCCGCCACTGTAAAGATCTCACGAGATCCCAGCCAGATTGCCGCGACGTTCGGATGAAGCCAAGTTCTCGGCGAGGAAACCGAGAGGTGGAGGGATGTCGACGTGCGTGTAGAAGACGATCAGGCAGCGGTGGCGGGTTTCCCGTTCAGCGCGGTAGTAGGCCAGGACCAACTGCGATTGGCGTTGATCCTGTGCGCCGTACACCCCGGAATCGGTGGCGTGCTGGTTCGCGGTGAAAAGGGCACGGCAAAATCCACCGTCGTTCGAGCCTTGACGGCTTTGCTACCGGCTGTCGACGACGCCGGTGTGACGCGTCCGGCCAGGCTGGTCGAACTGCCCGTCGGGGCGACGGAGGACCGCGTGATCGGCTCGATCGACCTCGAGAAGGTATTACGCGACGGTGAGCGCGCCTTCCAGCCCGGACTCCTGGCCGCGGCGCATCAGGGGGTTCTGTACGTCGACGAAGTGAATCTCCTGCACGATCACCTGGTGGACGTTCTTCTCGACGCGGCCGCGATGGGCCGAGTGCATGTCGAGCGGGACGGAATTTCGCACTCGCACGCCGCGAAGTTCGTCCTCGTCGGAACAATGAATCCAGAAGAGGGAGAACTGCGTCCACAGTTGCTGGATCGTTTTGGCCTGGCGGTCGACGTGTCGGCGTCTCGCGACGTGGATGTGCGGATGGAGGTAGTGCGTCGACGCCTCGACTATGAGCGCGATCCACAGGCGTTTGCCCGCAGGTATGCGCCGGCCGATCAGGAACTCGCCGCCGAAATCCTTTCTGCGCGTAACAAACTGGATGGCGTGGAGCTGAGCAACCGCGAACTTCGGCGCATCGCGTCGCTGTGCGCGTCGTTCGACGTGGACGGTATGCGCGCCGATCTTGTTCTCGCCCGTACTGCCACCGCTCATGCTGCGTGGCGTGGCGGCAGCGAGGTCACCGAGGAAGACGTACGAGTCGCAGCGGAACTGACACTGCCGCATCGCCGCCGTCGCGATCCCTTCGACGAGCCGGGCCTCGATCAGCAGCAACTCGACGACGCGATGGATCGTGCAGACGAGGATGCTCGGGCCGGCGAGCCTGAACCACCCGAGAATCCTGAAGGCGGCGAACCTGACGGCGGGGAATCCGACGGCGGTGAACCCGATGACGGGGGCCGCCCTGATGATGACGGCCCTGACGATGATGGGCCGCAAGACGATCCGGACGGTCCGGGCGGGGGAGTGCGCGCCACCGATCGACCGTCTGCCCCACCGAGTAGTGCGTTCAAGGCCAAACTTCTCGAAGTTCCCGGTGTCGGTGAGGGTGCGCCCGGTCGGCGTTCGCGCTCCACGTCGTCGCGTGGACGCGTCGTGCGGTCCACCACCGACCGCGGGCACGGTCTGCACCTGACGAGCACGGTGTTTGCCGCTGCGGAATCGCAGATTGCGCGGGGCCGGACGGAGGGCCGTCTGCGGTTGGCGCCGGCCGACCTGCGCGGCGCGATTCGTGAAGGGCGCGAGGGCAATCTGATCGTGTTCGTGGTGGACGCGTCGGGGTCGATGGCGGCGCGCGACCGGCTCTCCGCTGTGACCGGCGCCGTTGTCTCGCTACTCCGCGACGCATACCAGCGCCGCGACAAGGTTGCCGTCATCACCGTCCGGGGCCGCGAAGCCGAACTGGTTCTGCCGCCGACGTCGTCCGTGGACATCGCTGTTCGCCGGTTGCAGTCCATGCGAACAGGTGGCAAATCACCACTCGCAGAAGGCTTCTTGCGTGCCCGCGAGGTGATTCTGCGTGAGCGGCTCAGGGATCCGCAGCGCCGCGCGCTCATGGTTGCGCTGACAGACGGGCGCGCCACCGGCGGCAAAGACGCGCTGCACCGCGCTCGCGTTGCCGCGCACTTACTGGCCGATGCATCGGTCGCTTCGATCGTCGTGGACTGCGAAACCGGGCTCGTCCGTTTGGGGTTGGCCGCCGAATTGGCCCGAGAACTACGAGGTGGATGCGTCCGCCTTGCCGAATTGTCAGCTCAGCAGGTCGCGGGTGTCGTCCGCGCCGCCGCCTAACGTTTTCATTTCAGGAGATCATCATGCCTAAAGGCGTTCCCGACACTGTCCCCGACGACGGATTGACCACACGTCAGCGTCGTAACGCACCGGTGCTTGCCGTCCACACCGGACCGGGAAAGGGCAAGTCCACCGCAGCATTCGGGATGGCGCTGCGTGCCTGGAACCAGGGATTCGACATCGGTGTCTTCCAGTTCGTGAAGAGCGCAAAGTGGAAAGTCGGCGAGGAAGCCGCCTTCCGCGCACTCGGAAACCTGCACGACGAGAGTGGCGTCGGCGGTCCGGTGCAGTGGCACAAGATGGGTGAGGGCTGGTCCTGGACTCGTAAAGCGGGCAGCGAAGAAGATCATGCGGCAGCAGCTGCGGAGGGATGGCAGGAGATCGCCCGTCGCCTCGCCGACGAAACGCACCGCTTCTACGTCCTCGACGAGTTCACCTATCCGCTCAAATGGGGATGGGTCGACGTCGACGAGGTTGTGCAGACCCTGCGTGATCGGCCGGGAAATCAGCATGTGGTGATCACCGGCCGTGACGCGCCGCAGGCGTTGATCGACGCAGCCGACCTGGTGACCGAGATGACCAAGATCAAGCACCCGATGGACGCCGGCCGAAAGGGCCAGCGAGGCATCGAATGGTGAGTTCGTCCACTCCCGCCGTTGTCATCGCCGCACCCGCATCGGGTAGCGGAAAGACCACGGTGGCAACGGGATTGATCGGTGCACTCCGGCGATCCGGCAGCAGTGTGGCACCGTTCAAGGTGGGTCCGGATTACATCGACCCCGGCTACCACGGACTTGCGGCGGGAAGGCCAGGTCGCAACCTCGACACGGTGCTCGTCGGCGAAGAACGCATAGCGCCGCTCTATCAGCACGGCACCGCCGAGTGCGATATCGCAGTGATCGAAGGCGTCATGGGCCTCTTCGACGGCAAGATCGACGAAGCCAATGCGCAGGCATCCGCAGAAGGGTCGACGGCGCAGGTGGCCGCGGTTCTGGGTGCACCGGTTGTTCTGGTCATCGACGCTCGCGGCCACAGCCAGAGCCTGGCCGCCGTGTTGCACGGCTTTGCCACCTACGACGCTAGTGTGCGGATCGGCGGCGTCATCCTCAACCGCGTCGGCAGCGCCCGGCACGAGCAGGTTCTGCGCCACGCGTGCGACAAAGTGGGGATACCGGTACTCGGGGTTGTTCCGCGCCTGGCCGAACTGGAAGTGCCCTCGCGTCACCTGGGGTTGATTCCGGCTGCCGAGCACGGCACCGCGGCAGTCGCCGCGGTGGACGCTATGTCGGAGTTGATCGCAACTCACGTCGATCTCGGCGCGGTGCGCGCCTTGGCCGCATCGAATGTTGTTGCACCTGTGTGGAATCCGGCGCAGGAAGTGGGGGAGCTTCGCAGCTCGCGGCCTGTGGTGGCGATGGCTGGCGGGCCTGCCTTCACCTTCGGGTACGCCGAACATCGTGAACTTCTCACTGCAGCAGGCGCGGACGTGCAGGTCTTCGATCCACTGCGCGACGAATTACCCTCCGGTACTGGTGCATTGGTTCTTCCCGGCGGATTCCCGGAGGAGCATGCCGTTGACCTCGCGTCGAATACTGTTCTGCTGGCGCAGGTTCGAGAGCTGGCCGACGGCGGAGCACCGATCCACGCCGAGTGCGCGGGACTGCTCTACCTGTCCCGCAGCCTCGACGGTCATGCCATGGCCGGAGTTGTCGGCGTCGACGCCGTTTTCGGTAAACGACTTACGCTCGGTTATCGGGAGGCGGTTGCGTTGACGGACTCGAGTCTCTTTGCGGCGGGTTCGCGTGTCGCCGGGCACGAATTTCACCGAACGTCTCTCGTCAGCGCCGACGCCGACGGGTGCGCAACCGCATGGGGTTGGCGACCGTGGGACGGCGGCGCAGTGCGCGAGGGATTTGTCCGCGGTGGAGTTCACGCGTCGTATCTCCACACACATCCGGCGGGTCAGCCCGAGTCGATCGCCACCTTTGTCGAGGCCGCGCGTGGCTGAGGTCTATGTCGGACTCGGGTTCACTACAACTGCCTCTGCTGTCGAGATCGTCGACGCCGTGCGAGGGATAGTGCCGCAGGGCGCGACGCTCGTTGGTCTTGCCACCGCCGCGGTCAAAGCCTTCGCCCCGGCGCTGATCGACGCCGCGCAGATCCTGTCAGTCGATGTCGCGGCGTTCACGTCGGAAGAACTTGCAGCCGTGCACGTTCCGTCACCGTCAACGCGCGTAGAGCAGGCTGTCGGCACTGCGAGCGTTGCCGAGGCGGCAGCGATCCTGGCTACCGGTCACGGACAGTTGACAGTGGGTAAGACCTCGACCGGTGCGGTGACAGTAGCCGTGGCCAGTAAAGTTCCCCCAGCGAGCGCAGGTTTTCCAGCGCGCACAGCTTTTCCAGCGAGCACAAAGATCGACGATGAAATGGAGTGCGAGTGAGCGAGCCCACCGCAGACGAGACCAACTACCTGGTCGGACTCAACCTGACCGATCGACGCGTTGTCGTATTCGGCGGCGGGACGGTCGCTCAGCGCCGCCTCGGCCTGCTGGTCGCGTCGGGCGCAGCAGTTCACGTCATCAGCCGCGAGGTCACGCCGGCAGTCGAGGGCATGGCAACGGCAGGGCAGATCACACTCGAGCTGCGTCCGTACCAGGAGGGTGACCTCGAGGGTGCCTGGTACGCAATCGCGTCGACGGACGAACCGGAGACCAATGCGGCAATCGTCGCGGAGGCCGAGCGTCATCGAGTCTTCTGCGTGCGCGCCGACAACGCCAAGCACGGCACCGCCGTCACACCCGCAAGTGCCGAGTACGACGGTATGAGCATCGGCGTCCTGGCCGGCGGCGATCATCGTCGTTCGGCAGCCGTCCGTACCGCCGTGGTCGAAGGTCTGCAGTCCGGTGTCCTCGCGGATACGGCCGAACCGGCGGCGCCTGGCGTTGCACTGGTCGGCGGTGGGCCAGGTGACCCGGATCTGATCACGGTGCGCGGTCGACGGTTGCTGGCCCGGGCCGACGTTGTTGTTGCCGACCGCCTGGCGCCGCCGGAGTTGCTGGCTGAGCTCGGTCCTGATGTCGAGGTCATCGACGCCGCGAAGATTCCGTACGGCCGGGCCATGGCGCAGGAAGCCATCAACGCGGCGCTGATCGACAACGCGAAGGCCGGAAAGTTCGTCGTGCGGCTCAAGGGCGGCGACCCCTACGTCTTCGGTCGTGGCTACGAAGAACTCGAAGCGTGTGCCGCGGCCGGTGTTCCGGTGACCGTAGTGCCCGGAATCACGAGTGCCATTTCCGTACCGTCGGCAGCCGGTATTCCCGTCACGCATCGCGGCGTCACCCACGAGTTTGTCGTCGTGAGTGGGCACGTTGCTCCGAATCATCCGGATTCGCTGGTCGACTGGTCGGCTTTGGCGAAGCTGCGCGGCACGATCGTGCTGCTCATGGCAGTCGAACGTATCGATCAGTTCGCGGCTGCACTCATCGAGGGTGGGCGTGCCTCGAGCACTCCGGTTACGGTGATCCAGGAGGGCACACTGCGTACGCAGCGTGAGTTGCGGGCCGATCTGGCGACCGTTGCTCAGCGCGTCAAGGACGAAGAGATCAAGCCCCCGGCCATCATCGTGATCGGACCGGTGGCGGGCTTTTCCGTCAACGCTGGGTAACGTGAAGTCTTGTGTCTGATTCCCCAAAATCTGAAACCGCTCAATCCGCGGCCCCAGCGGTCAATGCGCCGGTAGCGACCCGAGTCATCGGACTCGCCATCATCGTCCTGAGCGGTTTGCAGATGATGGTGGTGCTCGACGGCACCGTCGCCAACCTTGCGCTTGCGCCGCTTCAGGCTGATCTCGGCCTCAGCGACAGCGGCCGAAATTGGGTGCTGACGTCGTATGCCCTGGCGTTCGGCGGGCTGATGTTGCTTGGTGGGCGACTCGGTGACGCGTACGGCCGCAAGAAAATGTTCATCGCGGGCGTCACGCTCTTCACCGTGGCGTCGTTGCTGTGTGGTCTGGCGTTGAACGAGGGCATGCTGATCGCGGCGCGGGCACTGCAAGGTGTTGGCGCGGCCGTCGCATCGCCGACGGCTTTTGCTCTGGTTGCCACGACGTTTGCGGCCGGTCCGGCGAGAAATCAGGCCATCGCGATTTTTGCCGCCATGACCGGTGTCGGTTCGATCGCGGGTCTGATCATCGGCGGCGCGTTGACCGAGGTGTCATGGCGACTGATCTTCCTCATCAACGTCCCCATCGGCATCGTGCTCGTGGGGATGGCATTCCGGGCACTTCGTGAAACAACGCAGACTCGGCTTGCTCTGGATGTTCCCGGCGCAATTCTGGCCACGCTCGGCTGCACTGGCATCGTCTTCGCATTGACCGAGGGGCCGGAAATGGGCTGGGGGAGCGTCGCCGTTATCGGTGCGTTGGTCGCCGGACTGATCGCTCTCGGAGCATTCCTCTTCGTCGAACGCACCGCCAAGAATCCGTTGCTCCCGTTCTCGTTGTTTGCCGATCGGAACCGCGTTGCGACCTTCCTGGCGATCTTCTTCGTCGGTGGCGCGATGTTCAGTATGACCGCGTTTGTTGCGCTCTTCGTGCAGGACATCATGGAGTACTCGCCGCTGCGCGCAGGTTTGGCGTTCATTCCGTTTGCCATCGGACTAGGCGCCGCAGCAACGGTCGCGTCGAAGTTGGCGGTGCGTGTCCAACCTCGCTGGCTGGTTCTGACCGGTGTGCTGATCATGATCGTCGGACTTCTCTACGGCTCCACCCTCGACTCCAGTTCCACCTACCTTGCCAACCTTTTTGTCCCCGTCATCGGCATCGGATTCGGTATCGGACTGGCGATGGTGCCGCTGCCACTGTGCGCGATCGCCGGTGTTCCCGAGACGGAGATCGGTCCGTTGACCGCCATTTCCCAGGTCGCCCAGACGCTTGGCGGCCCACTCGCGCTGTCGGTCATCGGTGCGATGGCGACGTCGAAAACTCTCTCGCTCGGCGGTATTTCGGGCAAGGCTGCCGACATGAATCCGGCCCAGCTGATTGCCCTCGGAGAGGGGTACACCTTTGCGCTTGTCGGCTGCGCGATCTGCGCCGTACTTGCCGGCATTGCGGCCGTGTGCATCAGATTCACTCCTGCTCAGGTAGCTCAGGCGCAGGCTGCGGAGAAGGCAGCTCAGGGAATTAGCTGATCAGCCCTGTTTTTGTGCGTCGCAACTGGATACGATCGTTGCAAGAGGGCCGAGATTCTCGAAGGATCGGAGTGCCGTGATGCGGATCGCGGATATCTTGCGCAACAAGGGCAACAGCATTGTCACCATCGATGCCCACACCACCGTCAACGCGTTGCTGTGCGATCTTGCCCGCCACAACATCGGCGCAATGGTCGTGCTGGACGGCGACGCTGTTGTCGGAATCATCTCCGAGCGCGATGTCGTGCGGCGTTTGCACGAGCGGGGTCCGGAATTGCTGGCCACGGAAGTGTCCGAGGTGATGACAGCGTTGATGTACACGTGCGTGCCTGCTGATTCCGTGGACAGCATTGCCGCGATCATGACCGATCGCCGAATCCGCCATCTGCCGGTCATCGAAGACGGCGAACTGCTCGGAATCGTCAGCATCGGTGACGTGGTCAAGAGCCGGATCGACGAGTTGCAGAGCGAGCGCGATCACCTCGAGTCGTACATCGACCAGGGCTGATCGATGGGCTGTTTCACGGTGGCTACTCTCGTGTGATGGCTGCAATCCAGGATTCCACAGTAGGCACGGACACCACCGTTGCCGGCCTCGAGAGCACGTTCGCTGACGAGTTGGGCGCTTTGACAGTTCCGTGGCAAGGTACTGCCGCACCTGACCCGCAATTGCTCGTCGTGAACGAGCGGCTGGCTGCGTCGTTGCGCTTGGACGTAGAAGCGCTGCGAAGTGTGGACGGGGTTGGCGTCCTGTCCGGGTCGACGGTGCCGGTCGGCGCAAAACCGGTGGCGATGGCGTATGCGGGTCATCAGTTCGGTGGATACGCACCGATCCTCGGGGACGGTCGGGCGTTGCTACTCGGTGAACTGTTGACCGGTGACGGTCGGCGAGTGGATCTGCATCTCAAGGGCTCGGGGCGCACCCCGTTCTCTCGGGGCGGTGACGGGTATGCAGTTGTCGGGCCGATGCTGCGCGAATATCTGGTCAGTGAGGCGATGTGTGCCCTCGGTGTCCCGACTACACGCGCGCTGTCTGTCGTGGCGACGGGCCGGGACGTTCGCCGCAACGGCGCAGAACCCGGTGCCGTGCTTGCACGGATCGCGTCGAGTCACCTACGCGTTGGGACCTTCGAGTTCGCGGCCCGGCAGGGCGAGGTCTTGCAGTCGCTCGCCGATTACGCGATCGCCCGGCACTACCCGGAGCTGACCGAACTGCCGGCAACGGTTACACACAATCGCTACCTGAGGTTCCTCGAGGGGGTGGTCGAGGCGCAGGCGTCACTGGTGGCGCGGTGGATGCTCATCGGTTTTGTACACGGAGTGATGAACACCGACAACACGACAATTTCGGGGGAGACCATCGATTACGGTCCGTGCGCCTTCCTTGACGCGTTCGATCCGGCGGCAGTGTTCAGCTCGATCGACAGCAGCGGCCGCTACGCGTTCGGCAATCAGCCCGCCGTCTTGAAGTGGAATCTGGCGCGCTTCGCGGAAACACTGTTGCCGCTGATCGATTCCACACCCGACGATGCGATTACCGCGGCGTCGGCAGTTCTCGACACCTTCGACGAGCGTTACGAGGGCCACTACGCGGTCGGGATGGCGGCAAAGCTCGGTCTAGCCCACCCGATTGTCGATCGGGCGCTTGTCGACGATCTGCTGACATTGTTGGCGGAACACGGTGCTGATTGGACGGGCAGTTTCCGTGCTCTCGCGGACGAACTGCGCGTAAATTCCGCGCGCCTCGACGACCTCGTGCCACGGGATCACATCGCGCCCTGGTTGCAGCGGTGGCACGGCGCCCTGACGGAACAGGGACGCGCGGCGGTGGAGACCGCGAGCGCGATGGATCGCGTCAACCCGCTATATATTCCGCGTAATCATCAGCTCGATGCTGCTCTGTCTGCCGCGACCGACGGCGACCTCGTTCCCTTCGAGAAGCTGCTCGAGGTTGTCACGCATCCATTCGACCGACGCGACGAGTGGTCCGACTACACCGAGGCGGCTCCGCAGTCTTTCAGCGAAACGTTCCAAACCTTCTGTGGCACTTGATTTATGATCGAGCGCCGCCAGCACAAGGTGAAATTCGGGCCCGCCAGCACCTCACTGCCGGCGGGCCGCTTGATCACGCGCGTTCCACCGGGAACCACAGCTCGCACGTGGCCGTACTGAAATCATCGGCGCGGTCGAGAACTGCGACGATCGACGGACCCGGCCGGAGTCGCCACGGGTTCGACGGAAACCAGTCCGTCGCGGTCGCTGCCCAGGTCGCCTGCAACGCAGCCGGATACTCGCCCTCGGTGCGGAACACCGCCCACCTACCGGCGGGAACCTCGATCGTGTCGAGATCGTCGGGCACCGGCGTCGTGTCGGTGACGGCGACGCCGTGCAGGTAGGTCAACTCGCTTCCCTCGGTGTAATCCGGGTCGACGTCGGCGCTCACTTGGAGCAGGCCGGCCGGTTCGGTGTTGCCCAGCGCTTTGAGGCGGGCGTGCTCTGCAGTCGGCAGAGAAGCGATGTGGGCTTGGATGTGGGGGTTGACGCCCTCGTGGATGAGGGGCACGCGCGTGGCGTGGCCGACGAGGCGGAGCGCCGGTCGATCGGTGATGCGGGTATCCATGGTGATGTTCCCTTCTACGGTCAGGCGGAACCTGAGCTGCGGTTGCGTTCGAAGGGGGCCGCCATCTCGCTTGACGTCGCCGGGGCTGACGCCGTGCACGGATCGGAAGGCTCGGCCGAAGGCTTCGGTCGACCCGTAGCCGTAGCGGACCGCGATGCTCAGCAGGTTCCCGTTTCCGAGAACGTCTGCCGCTGCGACCGACATGCGGCGACGCCGGATGTACTCCGACAGCGGCATGCCTGCCAGGGACGAGAACATCCGCCGGAGGTGGTATTCCGTCGTGCCGAGCTCAGTCGCCAATGAAGCCACATCGAGGTCGTCGTTCAGACGATCCTCGACGAGTTCGACCAGTCTGTTCAACTCCGCGATCATGGCGCCTCCTTCGACACCCACACTTCCGGGTCGTCCCGATCGGCACCCTACTATCGCGGTCCGATCGGATCGTCTTCGTACGCGCAGTCGTCCTCCGACATTCCGTCTTCAGAAGTGCTGTGCACAAACCGTCCAGCTGACTTTGCGGTGCAGGGTTGATCGGCTGGTGAAGTCATCAATCCGTCAGGATGATCAATTCGCGGTCCGATGCGATTTCCACGCGCAGGCCCGCCTTCGATGCGACTCGGGCAACTCCCTTGATGTCGCTGGGTTCGGCGCGCGAGACCACCAGGGCGCGCGCGAGCAGACCCTTGTGATGCTTGTTGAAGTGACTGACCACGGTGCGACTGCCGTCCGGCTTCTCGGTGAGGACCGTTGCGATCAAGGCGTCCGGAACAGGTCCGAGGTCTTGGTAGGTGCCGGATCGTAGATCGATGACAAGTCCGTCGGCTTCGGCGGCCAAGGCCTTCGGCAGCTCCGGCTTCCACAGCGAGCGCAGCGTCCCCATCCCCGGCAGCTTGGACCCGCCGGAGAGGCGGTAGGCGGGAATCAGATCACCTGCGCGGACGGCACCGAACAGGGCAGAACCGATAGCGATTCGATCCAGTGCCTTGGCCTTCTGAGCGCGCGTGAACGACTTCGCGTCAAGGGCGTCGAACAGCACACCGGTGTAGCGCTGCAGCGCGGGGCGGGTTGCCGAGACCCACAGTTTCGCGTTGCGTTCCACCTCGTCCGCCTGGGTCGGTCCGAGCCCCAGCGCCTGGCACGAGGCGTCGACATCGGCGGCTAGATCGACGAGCGTCTGCACCAGCAATTCGCGCGTTTCGGTCAACTGGGGCATCGACAGTTCAGCCAGATCGAGGGGCGCGTCCTTGCCGCCGTCGGACTTGGTTTCTGAGGGAGGCAGCAATACAAGCACCCTGATACCGTACCGACGCCTGCGGACGGTACAGCGCCGACTATCCTTGTACCTCGTGATTACCCGTCTGTCCCACCTGTTCCTGCGTACCCTGCGTGACGATCCCTCGGACGCCGAAGTTGCGAGCCACAAACTGCTGGTTCGCGCCGGCTACGTGCGCCGAATCGCTCCAGGCGTCTACTCGTGGTTGCCACTGGGATTGCGGGTGCTGCGCGAGGTCGAGCGCGTTGTCCGCGAAGAGATGAATGCCATGGGCGGCCAGGAAATCCTGCTCCCCGCATTGCTGCCGCGTGAACCCTACGAGGCATCCAACCGGTGGACCGAATACGGCGCCGGACTGTTCCGCCTCAAGGACCGCAAGGGCAACGACTACATGCTCGGCCCGACCCACGAGGAGCTCTTTGCTCTGACGGTCAAGGGTGAGTACAACTCCTACAAGGATTTCCCGGTCACTCTGTACCAGGTACAGACCAAGTACCGCGACGAAGAGCGTCCGCGCGCCGGCATTCTGCGTGGCCGCGAGTTCGTCATGAAGGACTCGTACTCCTTCGACCTCACCGACGAGGGTCTGACGGCGTCGTACCAAGCGCACCGCGACGCGTACGAGAAGATCTTCACGCGGTTGGGCGTCAAGTACGTCATCGTCTCGGCTACGTCGGGCGCGATGGGCGGCAGCGCATCCGAGGAGTTCCTCGCCGAGAGTGAGATCGGCGAAGACACCTACGTGCGCTGCCTCGAATCCGGTTACGCCGCAAATGTCGAGGCCGTCAAGACGGTTGTGCCCGAGGCTATTCCGTTCGACGGTCTGCCTGAGGCCAAGGTCTACGACACCGCGAACACCCCCACCATCGACACCCTGGTGGACTGGGCGAATGGTGCCGACCTCGGCCGCACGATCACCGCTGCCGACACCCTCAAGAACATCATGGTCAAGACCCGCCTGCCCGGCGGCGAATGGGAACTTCTCGGCATCGGCATCCCCGGCGACCGTGAGGTCGACGAAAAGCGCCTCGAAGCTTCGCTCGAGCCCGCCGAGTTCGTGATGATCACCGAGACCGACTTCAAGAACAACCCGTTCCTGGCTAAGGGCTACATCGGCCCGAAGGCACTGCAGGCCAACGGTGTTCGTTATCTCGTTGATCCGCGCGTCGTGGATGGCACCAGCTGGATCACCGGCGCCGACGAAGACGGCAAGCACGTTGTCGGCCTTGTTGCCGGGCGCGACTTCACACCCGACGGAACCATCGAAGCCGCCGAGGTTCGCGACGGCGACGCATCTCCCGACGGAGCCGGCACGCTGGTCTCGGCCCGCGGTATCGAAATCGGTCACGTCTTCCAGCTCGGCCGCAAGTACACCGATGTGTTCAACGTCGACGTCCTCGCCGAGAACGGCAAGCCGGTTCGCCCGACCATGGGTTCGTACGGCGTCGGCGTCTCGCGCCTCGTGGCCGTCATCGCCGAGCAGCACCACGACGAGAAGGGCCTGCGTTGGCCCGCCGAGGTCTCACCGGCCGATGTCTACCTCGTCATCGCGAACAAGGACGAGACCGCGCGCGAAGGCGCCGAAGGCCTCGCGGCGCAACTCGACCGTGCCGGACTCGAAGTGATTCTCGACGACCGCAAGGCGTCGCCTGGCGTGAAGTTCAAGGACTCCGAGCTGATCGGTGTTCCGCTGATCGTTGTCGTCGGCCGTGGTTGGGCCGACGGTAAGGTCGAAATCCGCGACCGCTTCACCGGCGAAAGCCGCGAAATCGACGCCGATTCGGCAATCGAGGAAATCATCGCCGCAGTTCGCGGCTGATCCGAGAAGATGTGCGGGCCGCCGCAGACACCGTTCGAGGTGTCTGCGGCGGCCCTTCTTTTCTGCCACAATCGTTCCTATGGAACGCGAACCGGATTGGGCAGAAGTCGACGGTTACCTTGTCTCCACGTTGGTAGGTGAAGATCCGGTCCTCGATGCGGCACTCGCCGCCAACACCGCGGCCGGCCTGCCGCCTATCGACGTAGCGCCGAACCAAGGCAAGTTGCTACATCTGTTTGCTCGAATGTGCTTGGCGCGCAACGTTCTCGAAATCGGAACCCTCGGCGGGTACAGCACCATCTGGTTGGCCCGCGCCGTCGGACCGTCGGGACGCGTCATCAGTCTCGAATTCGAGCCGGCACACGCCGAGGTAGCGCGCGCCAACATCGAACGCGCCGAACTCGCCGATCGGGTCGATATCCGCGTCGGCGCTGCCCTTGACAGCCTGCCGTTGATCGCGAAGGAAGAACTCGGTCCCTTCGACCTGGTGTTCATCGACGCGGACAAGGAAAACAACAGCGAATACGTGCGGTGGGCCCTTGCACTGTCGCACCCGGGAACCGTCATCGTCGTCGACAACGTCGTGCGTGGGGGACACGTCTCGAATCCGGACATCGACGACGAGCGAGTCAAGGCCAGTCGGGCCGTCCTCGAGATGATCGCGGCCGAACCGCGACTCGACGGCACCGCGATTCAGACCGTCGGATCGAAGGGGTGGGACGGGTTCGCCGTTGCAGTAGTCAACGAGTGAGCGCACACTCGAAGCGGTGAGGATGCTGGGGACAGCAAAGGCGGTATGGCAGTGGGTGCGGAGCGCACCCGGGACGTATATCTGGTTGTTGGCCCTGCTCTTCACCACACTGTTCCTGCGGCATCTTCCCGACAATGTCGAGGAACACTTTCTCGGTAAACGCTCCACTAATCTGCATCACCTCTCCGAAGACCCGATCCGCGTCCTGTTCTCGAGTGCCTTCTGGCTCGAAGGTGGTGGCTGGCTGGGGTATTTGGTTCTGTTCACTGTTTTTCATGCCACGGCAGAGCGCTGGCTCGGGACGTGGCGGTGGTTGTGCGTTGTCGTGATCGCGCACGTCGGCGCCACCTACATCAGTGAAGGTGTTCTCTACGAAGGCATTCGGCACGGATATGTCGCAGAGTCGGCGGTCAACACTCTCGACGTCGGGGTCAGCTACGGATTGGCCGGTGTCGTCGGTGTTCTCGTGTACCGGATTTCGAAGCCCTGGCGTTACGTCTACCTCGGCGCAGCAGTGATTTTCTTTGCGGTGCCGTTGATCTTTGCTACGACATTCACTGCGGTCGGGCACATGTCGGCGTTACTTCTCGGAGTGGCGTGTTATCCGCTGACGCGGGCTCGGACGGGGGTGTGGAATCCGGCGGATCTATTGCCGGCGCGGAGGGCTGCGCCGGCTTCGTGAACTCTTCCCAACCTAAGTTACTCACTGGTAGGTTTACGGCATCGACGAAAGGTATGACATGTCTGACACCGACGGATTGCTGTTCAACCCCCACACCGAAGATTTTGCCCGTTTTGATCCCGAGACTCGCAGGCTGCTGCTGGCAACAGTCGAATGGTTCGAAAGCCGTGGCAAGAATCAGCTCCTGCATGACGATCTCGAAGCTGTTTGGGTGTCGGACTTCCTCGACTTCGTCAAGAAGGAGAAGTTGTTCGCGACATTCCAGACTCCAGCGGCTTACGCCGACGGCGACGAGAACCGTCGCTGGGACGGTGCCCGCAACGCGGCACTGAGTGAGGTCTTCGGCTTTTACGGACTCGCGTACTGGTACGCGTGGCAGGTCACGATCCTCGGACTCGGACCGATCTGGATGAGTGACAACGACGCCGCAAAGAAGCGTGCAGCGCAGGAACTCACCGACGGCGGAGTCATGGCGTTCGGACTCTCCGAGCGCGACCATGGCGCCGACGTCTACTCCACCGACATGCTTCTCACTCCGGCCGACGGCGACGTTGCCTTCCGGGCCAGCGGTGAGAAGTACTACATCGGCAACGGCAACGTCGCCGGAATGGTGTCGGTATTCGGGCGTCGCACCGATGTCGACGGACCCGAGGGGTACGTGTTCTTCGTTGCGGACAGCGCGCACCCGAACTACCACCTCGTCGACAACGTCCTCCGTGGTCAGATGTACGTCAGCAACTTCCGCTTGGAGGACTACCCGGTCCGCGAGGAAGACATCCTGCACACCGGTGTCGCGGCGTTCGAGGCAGCGCTCAACACCGTGAACGTCGGAAAGTTCAACCTCTGCACCGGTTCGATCGGAATCAGCGAGCACGCGTTCTTCGAGGCAATCACCCACGCGCAGAACCGAATTCTGTACGGAAATCCCGTCACCGACTTCGCTCACGTCCGAGCGGCGTTTGTCGACGCGTACTCCCGGCTGGTTGCGATGAAGCAGTTCAGCGCGCGGGCTGTCGACTACTTCCGAAGTGCGAGTCTCGATGACCGTCGCTACCTTCTGTTCAACCCGATGACCAAGGCCAAGGTCACCTCAGAAGGTGAGCGCGTTGTCGGACTTCTGCACGACGTGATTGCTGCCAAGGGCTACGAGAAGTCCACGTACTTCCGCGAAGCCGCGCAGGTGATCGGCACACTGCCCAAGCTCGAAGGCACCGTTCACGTCAATGTGGGCTTGATCCTCAAGTTCTTGCCGAACTACCTCTTCAATCCGGCAGAGTTCCCGGAGATTGTCACGCGCGACGACGCTGCGGACGACGAGTTCTTCTGGAATCAGGGACCGACTCGCGGCGCCGCGAAAATTCAGTTCCACGAGTGGAAGCCGGTGTACGAGAAGCACTCCGGTATCCCGAATGTCGCTCGTTTCTACGAGCAGGCGATCGCGTTGACCGAACTGCTGACGTCGGCGGCCCCGGACGCGGCGCAGCAAAAGGATCTCGATTTCATGCTCAACGTCGGGCACCTGTTCTCGCTCGTCGTGTACGGGCATCTGATCCTCGAGCAGGCTGACATCGCCGGACTCGACTCCGATGTCGTGGATCAGATCTTCGACTTCCAGATTCGCGATTTCTCCGGCTATGCGATTGCGCTGCACGGGAAACCGTCGTCGACACCGGAACAGCAAGCTTGGGCGCTCGCAGCTGTGCGCAAACCCGTCGTAGACAGTGAGCGCTTCGACCGCGTGTGGCAGCAGGTCAAGGCCTACGACGGCGCGTACGAGATGCGCGCATGAGCGCGGTGGCAACCCGCGATCAGTTGATGGCGGTAGTCGAGGGATCTCCCAAAGCTGTCGGTGCGCACGATCGTTCGGCGTGGGTGTCGCTGTTCAGCGCAGACGGTCAGGTCAATGATCCTGTTGGTTCGCGTCCGCACAACGGGCGGGCGTCGATCGAGAAGTTCTACGACACATTCATTGCCCCGAACACCATCACGTTCCATGTCGAGCGCGACATAGTGTGTGGCCGAACAGTGTGGCGCGACCTCAGCCTCGCCACCGAAATGTCGACGGGCGTTGTCCTGAACGTGCCGATGCATCTGCGCTACGACCTGGTGGGCGAGCCGGATTCGTTGCAGATCGGAACCCTCTACGCCCATTGGGAATTGGCGACCATGTTGAGTCAGCTTGCCACCGCGGGCGCAGCAGGCGTCAAGGCTGCGGCCAAGCTCACGCCGCAGTTGCTGTCCAACCAGGGGATCGGGGGAGCGATTGGCTTCTCCAGCGGCATCCTCGGGGTCGGGTCCAAGGGCAAGCGGGCGGCAACACGATTCCTCGACGCCGCAAAGGTCGGCCGGATTCCGCCCATTCCGGTCGAGCTTCCGGCGGGCACGCACCTGTCTACCGCAGACGCCAACGATCTTCTGGCCGGCGTGAGCCGGGGCAAGGTCCTCGCTGCCGGCCGCACGGTCACGGCAAGCGTTGTCGTCTGCGGTGAACCGGCCATCGCGCTCTTCGGATTCGAGGCCTCGGGGCATCGGATCAACCGGGTGCGGTTCTTCACCGAGAGCTGACGTTATTGGCTCGGCGCACCGATTCCGGCGCGCCGAGCGTGCGTCGTCCTTGTTTAGAGAGCGCCGAGATCGGCGGATAGCCAGGTGTGCGGTTTCATGTAAATTGCGACCTGCTCGCCCAGTTGAGAGCGGGCAAAGTCGAGATATCCGTCAACCTTGTCCGGGGTCAAATATCGCCGCGATACTTCGACCAGCATCTCATCGGTTCCTGGCACGATTTTGTCGACGGAACCTTCGACGCTCACATAGCGGATGGTCGGCTCGAGTCGTTGAGCCATGAGGGAGAAGTGCCCAGCAGACTCTATGAGCTGGGCCTTTTTCGATCCTTTTCCCGTGAGAATCCAGGGGCTGCCA
This sequence comes from Rhodococcus sp. AD45-ID, assembly GCF_003023755.1. Classification (NCBI taxonomy): domain Bacteria; kingdom Bacillati; phylum Actinomycetota; class Actinomycetes; order Mycobacteriales; family Nocardiaceae; genus Rhodococcus; species Rhodococcus sp. AD45-ID. Next base: position 735,174 of record NZ_PYHL01000002.1, read on the forward strand.
CCTGGTGAGTAGAGATACCAGATGGGGACTGTCAACGGACCGCGCTCGGAATTGTTCGCCACCGACAGCGCTGCTACGTGCGGCTCGGCCAGAAACTGTTCACGCTCATTCTCGGAGAGTGCCATCACCTGAGACTACAGCGGTGTTCGACAGGCTGGCCAGCGTTGTGGCGCCCTCATTTCGGGACGAGTTGAGCGGCGAGGATCCGGGCGGCTTCCTCGAAACGATCTGGATGTGAACCGCCGAAGTTCAGACGAATGTATGCGGCGGTTGGTTCCGCCGGAAACCACTCGGCCCCAGGGGAAATCGAGAGGCCGTGCGTGAGGCACCTGGTTGCAAACGTTTCGGAATCGAAACCCTCAGGCAGGCGAAGCCATAAGTTGAGACCACCGGCGGGTTTGTGGGTGAGCGTGAGTTCCGGTGCATGAGTATCCAATTCGCGGATCAGATGGTCACGCCGTTCGCGCAGTAGTTCGCGAACGTTTCGCCGATGAGTAACCCACGAAGGTTGGGTGAGGACGTCGACCGCCGCAGCTTGGAGAATCCCGGAAACGTACAGGTCATCGATGGTGCGATCGGTTTCGATTCGTCGTCGCGCCGGACCGCGTGCAACAACGGCCGCGACCCGTAGTGCCGGAGACGTGCTCTTGGTGAGCGACCGGACGTAGATCACGTGACCGTCGGGGTCGTTCGCAGCCAGGGGAGTGACGTCCTTGTCTATTCCGAAATCGTGCGCCCAGTCGTCTTCGATCATGAATACGCCGTGATCACGCACGACCTTCATGATCGATTGCCTCTCAGCGTCCGACCAGAGTGCTCCGGTTGGGTTGGCAAAATGTGGTTGCGCATAGAACAAGCGCGCCCCGGAGAGTTCGAACGCGCTGGCAAGATCATCCGGATCCGGCGCGTGCGTCCCGCGGGCGACGGGCACAACGGTCAGCCCGGCCTGTTTGGCTGCTGCGATGGCACCCCAGTACGTGGGCGACTCCATCACGATGGCATCGCCGGGACCTGCAAGCGCGCGGAACGTCGAAGACAGTGCGCTCTGCCCACCCGGTGTGATCAGGACGTCGGAATCGCGCACCGTGGTAGCGCCGCCCGTGGTGAGCTCGTGGGCGAACCACTCGCGGAGTTCTCCAAGCCCTGCAGTGTGCGGTCGACGTGCCGCAAGTGAGCTCCGCGCAGCCCTCGACAGTGCTCCGCGGATCTGACGAAGGGGAAGCAACTCGTCCGTTGGGTAGCCGCTGTGCAGCGAGATCGTGTCTGCCGTAACCGTGAGCATGCTTGATCCGATGGGATTGGCGTCGACCCGGCTCGGCCCGAGACTGGTTGTCTGCCAAGAATAGTCGGATATCTGAGGCGCTCGCGTGCGGGCGACGAAATTTCCCGAACCTGGGCGGGTTTCAACCAGGCCTTCACCCACGAGTTGGCGGATTGCGTGCTGCACAGTGACAGGCCCCACGCCGTGCGTTGCGGCCAGCGCCCGAGTGGAGGGGAGTTGCATTCCGGCGGTCGACGACGTGATCAGCGTGCGTAAGCCGTCGACTACCCGTCGGCTACTGCTATCGTGGGACATGAATGACAATAGTAGCGCTATCGCGAACGAATCGGCACCGCTATCGGGTCTGTGGTGGGGGCTCCTGGGAGTTCTGGCGTTTTCGTTCACGGTTCCACTGACCAGAATCGCAGTCGCTGACCTTGATCCGTTGTTCATCGGCGCCGGCCGAGCTGTAGTGGCGGGAGGGTTGGCGACGATTGCGCTGCTGGCTTCGCGCGCCGCCATTCCGAGCCTTCGGCAATGGGCACGGATTGCCCTTGTCACCATCGGAGTTGTTCTCGGGTTCCCTCTACTCACCACGTTTGCAGTGCAAACATCACCGGCCAGTCATGCCGCCGTCGTGATCGGGCTATTGCCTGCCGCGACGGCCGTACTGGCCGTACTTCGGGGGAAAGAACGGCCGAGTCAGGCGTTTTGGTGGGCGAGTGCGGCCGGCGCGATATCGGTGGCAGTGTTTGTCGCATGTGCAGGCGGCGGACTCGGTTCGTTCCACCTCGCGGATCTTCTGCTGGTCGGGGCAGTGATCTGTGCTGCTCTCGGGTACTCCGAAGGAGCTTTGCTGGCCCGCGAAATCGGATCATGGCAGACAATCGCCTGGGCGTTGATTCTCGCACTGCCCGTTACGGCCACCATGACCGTTGTGTCGGTGGTGAATACGCCCGTCCACGCCGACGCCAATTCATGGCTTGCGTTTGCCTACCTCGGTGCCATCAGCATGTTTCTCGGTTTCTTCCCCTGGTACCGAGGCCTGGCGATGGGGCCGATCTCCACAGTCAGTCAGACGCAGCTGGTTCAACCGGTTCTCAGCATCGCGTGGTCGGCCTTGATCCTGGGCGAGGAATTGTCGCTGTCCATCGTCGCGGGCGGCATCGTGGTGATTGGCTGCGCGTGGCTTGCGCTCAAGGCGCGCGTAGCGGCGCCGGGCACCGCGAGGGTGCGCGACGCCGCTACGGCGTCCGGTGTGCGTGGCTCAGAAGAGCGGGCCGCCACCGAATGCAGCACGATGTGACGCCGGCTGCTTGCCGTTGGCGTCGGTGATTCCGTAGTCGAGTGCAGTTTCCGCGGTGATCAGCGTGTGCCCGCTGCGGGAGTTGACGTCGGGATCGTTGGCCAGTGCCGTGATGACCTGCCCGACGAATTCCGGGGTTTCCGCCTCGGCGAGGGAGAAGCCCTCGAAGCTCTCCATTCCGCTGGCTTCCATTCGCTCGTTGCGAATCAAGCCGAGCCAGAAGGACAGTGCGGTGACTCCGGTTCCTTTCAACTCGACGGCCATGTCCGCGGCCATCTTGTCGAGTCCGGTCTTCGACATCCCGTACAGCACGGAGTGCAAGTATCCGCGGCTGCCGAACGACGAGATATGGCCGATGACACCGCTTCCGCGCGGGACCATCAACTTGGCGGCTTCCACGGACGCGACGTAATGCGCGCGCAAACCGATTCCGATCAGGGAGTCCCAGTCGGCGACGGGGCGCTTCCAGAACGGATCCGTGAAACCTGCGTAGCCGGCAGGGTTGGCCCACACGTTGTTGACGAGGAGATCGAGACGGCCGGACTGCTCGTCGGCAATGCGGGCAAAGAGATCAACGATTTGCTGATCATCGCTGTGATCACACTGCACGGCGATTCCCCGGCCACCACGCTCGGTGATCTCCGCGGCTGCAGCGTCGAGTGGGCTGTTGGTGCCGACTTCACCGCGCGCGGTCACATACACGGTCCAGCCGTCGCTGCCCAGCGCCAACGCGATTCCTTTGCCGACACTGCGACTCGCGCCGGTTACCAGTGCAACTTTTGATCCAGTCATTCTTGACTCCCCACTGATCCCTCGGCGAGGACGGTCTCGGCTGACAGGGGAGTGGTCATCGACCACGTCTCCGTGAAGTGGCAGCGACTCATCTTCCACGCTCCGTCCTCGATCACATACGCGTCGTCGTATTCGCCCGTCATCAATTTCTGAGTCCGAGCGACGGTGTCGATCTGGCGGAACTGCAGCGTCCATCGACCGAGTGCGGAAGTCTCCGAAGTTATTTCGATATCGGGGTGAAGTCCGTGGTGCATGTCGAGGACCGCGTAGTGGCCGTCGACTTTGCGCAGGGCGACTGCGGTGAAGATGTCGGCCATCGGGCCCGCGTCGTCGAATGCTCCCAGCTGGCCGTAGTCGATGGACGCGCCGCTCTTGATGAAACTGTTGCGGAACGCGACCGGGTCCTTGGCATCACAGGCGCGCCAGTAGTTGTACTTGAGCTTTTTGATCTCTTCGATCTGCTCGAGGGCGTCGATGCGTTGTGCAAGATCCAACGTCGGTCCTTTTCGTCCGGTTTTACGTGTTGTGTCGGAACCCGACTCTATGGTGCGTTTCATCACACATGTGACGTAAATCCCAGTGGCCGGTCAAGTGTCCGAGTCGGATGCAAGCGCGGTGCCGGTGGCGGAGAGTGTTGTTGCGGCCGATTCGCCGAAGACGCTGACGCACAGTTCCCCTAACGCGGGATCCTCGTCGATGTGTTCCGGCGCTTTCATCGCGAGCAGATTGTTGATGAGCATGCCGTTGGCGATGAACATCCGGGCCTGCTCGGGGGTACAACCGGTTCGATCACGCACCAGGCTGTAGATCTTCGACATCGCGAACCGTGACACGGTGGCGATGTCGTCTGTGCCGGTGGCGAACCCGTGCAGCATGACGAGCAGTAGATCGCGGTCCAGGATCAGCTCGCCGTAGGCGGAACCGAGCTCGGCCCAGAACTCCGGATCGTCAGGCTCGATATCAAGTGTGTCCAGCTTTTCGGTGAAGGTTCGGACGATCTCGTCGAGTGCTCGCGCGAACACTGCCCGGAACAGTTCTGCTTTCGTTCCGAACATGCGCACGATGTACGGCTGCGAGACGCCGGCTTCCTTCGCGACCGCATCGGTGCTGGTGCCGGAATATCCGCCGCGGGCGAAGGCCCTGGTGGCTGCTGCAAGGACAAGTGCCCGGCGCTGGGGCGCGCTCATCCTTCGCTTGGGTGAGGCGGAATCTTCGCTCGACATATTGACAGGTTATCAGTTGATAACTTAGCGTCAATTAAGTAATCAACTGATACCTAATCGAAGGCGTGCAATGACTGTTTTGGCGAATGCCGGTGCCGCACCCGGTTCCGAAGGGACCCGCAGGCGATCAGTACCGGTTGCGATAGCGATCGTCGCGGCGTCCCTGCCGATGTTCATGGCAACCCTCGACAATCTGGTGATGACCAGCGCATTGCCGGTGATCGAGAAAGATCTGAATGCGTCCGTGAGCCAGTTGCAGTGGTTCATGAATGCGTACACGCTTGCGTTTGCGACGCTGATGTTGTCGGCGACGACGCTCGGCGATCGCTGGGGTAGGCGACGCATGTTCGTGGGCGGGATCGGACTGTTCACCGCGGCGTCAATTGCCTCCGCGCTCTCGACATCGGCAGGGCTGTTGATCGCGGCACGCGCCGTTCAAGGCGTCGGCGCTGCCGCCATCATGCCGCTCTCGCTGACACTGCTCGTGGCTGCGGTTCCGGAAGCCAAGCGCGCCATGGCAATCGGCATCTGGGGTGGAGTATCGGGGCTCGGTATCGCGATGGGTCCGGTGGTGGGCGGCGCTGTGGTCGACGGTTTTTCGTGGCAAGGGATCTTCTGGATCAACGTGCCGGTAGCAATCGTCGCAGTTCCGCTCGCAATGTATGCACTGCGCGAATCGACCGGGCGGAAGCAGCCTTTGGACGTCGCCGGGGTCGCGCTGGCCGGACTTGGTGTGTTCCTCGCTGTCTGGGGCATCGTTCACGGAAACGACGACGGTTGGGGTTCCTTCGGTGTTGTCGCATCGCTGGTGGGTGCCGTAGTTGCCTTGGGGCTGTTCATCGTTCGCGAACGAACCACGTCGCACCCCGTGATGCCGTTGCGTCTGTTCCGATCCAGAAGCTTCTCGATGGCAAACGTGATCGGACTGACCTTCTCGATCGGCATCTTCGGTGCGGTGTTCCTGCTCTCGCAGTACCTCCAGATCGCGATGGGGTTCACACCGTTCGAAGCCGGGTTGCGGACGCTTCCGTGGACAGCGGCGCCGATGGTCTTCGCGCCGCTCGCGGGCTTCCTCGCCCCGAAAGTGGGACTGCGACCGCTGCTTCTCACCGGTCTCGGTCTGCAAGCCGGCGCGTTGTTCTGGTTGGCTGCTCGCATCGGTCCCGACGCCACGTACGCGTCACTCGTCCCCGCACTTCTCATGGCCGGAATCGGCATGGGGCTGACCTTCGCGCCCAATGCCACCGCGGTACTCGTCGACATGGACGCGCCGGATCACGGCACGGCCAGTTCGACCAACGCAACACTTCGCGAGATCGGCGTCGCATTGGGAATCGCAGTCCTGCCAGCGGTGTTCCTGGCCGCAGGTGGAGCGTTGACGCCGCTGGGATACAGCGAAGCACTGACGCCGGCCCTGCGAGTCGGCGGATGTTTTGTACTGGTCGCGGTAGTGGCGGCGTGGTTTGTGCCGACTCGGAAGTGAGTTTTGCTGTGCGCCCTTATCAACCGCGGGCGGTTAATGAAGGCGCACAGCACTATTCGCCGGGAAACGCCGATGTTGCGGGAGTTGTCCCGAGTGCGAGGTTCCAGCCGGCCCCGCGGATCGAGGCGTCTGTGAGCGCCTCGACTCCGAAAGTGCGGAGATCGTCGGAATCGGCCTGTTCGATCAACGCGCGATACGCAGCCGCGGTATCGGCTTCGATCTGTGCCGCCAACTGCGCCGCCGTGATGGCGTCGGTGACCGGGAAAGGGATGTCGTAGCCGGCGGCGGCAATCGGGGGAGTGAGGCCCGCGTCGACGGCGATGACGGACAGAGCGTCACGGCGCGCCCGGTGGGTTGCCATGTGGGTGGCAACCTCGCTGGCCCGAGCCGGGTTGGAGAACGCTGCGACGACGCCGTAAGCGAAGATTGCGGCGTTCTCGGATTCGATGGCGTCGAGCACGGCTGAATCACTGGTTGTCGATGTGCGCAGAATGCTCATGGCAGCAGTACCGCCGTCTGGGTGGCGCACGCCGCGCTGATCGAACCGAGTAGTCCGGCGCGATAGCCCGATGTCGTCCGAGCGAGATCGGCAGCGCTGCGAGCGGACTCCGCTAACGACGCGCGCACGGCGTCGATCCCCGCGGGCGCTGCCGGTGCGGTCGACGACGCTGACGGCGTTGACGTGGTGCCGGCACCCCCGCCTGCCGCTCGCGCGATCTCGGCGTCGAGGGCATCGGCATGAGCGGTGCGCTCCGCGCTGATCGTCGTGAGCGCGGCAACACGTTCCGGTGCCAGCGCGATCGAATTGCTTGCAGCGGCGGCGTCTGCTCGTGCGCGATCGGCCTGCGAGGTCAGCTGGTCGACTTCTACGGCGGCCTGGGCGGAGCCGTTGTCAGTACACGCTGTGGCCGCGAAGGCGATGGCGCCGATCGACGCCGCACCTGCGATCTTCAGCGCACTCCGGCGGGAGTGGGAGGTGGTGGATAAGGGCGTCAGCACTCGTCCATGGTGCCAGGTACCGCGCGATTCGTTCGAATCAGGCAAACGTGTTCACGTGTGATGTGTAACGGTCGGTCTGGTCGCAGGCATCTCGAAGGGGCGGTACTCTTGGATGCTTGGCCGGACAGTGTGGCGAATGGTGTCTTTGGCATGCCCACAAACTGGGTACCTGCTACTTCGAGACCTGCATCACACAGGCCTGAGCCACGCAGACTGACAACACCGAGTCGATGCGAGTCGACGACAACTGAAACGAGGAGTTCGCGAGATGCCGGTGCCATCCAAGGACAGGGTTATCGAGCTGGTCTCCGAACTCGTGCAGTCCAAGGGCTACGACGTCGAGGACGTCGTAGTCACTAATGCGGGCAAGCACAGCGCCGTTCGCATCATGGTGGACAGTGACGCCGGTATCGAACTGGATGCCGCTGCCGAGATCAGTCGGCTCGTCTCCGAGTTGTTCGACAGCCTCGAGGAAATCGGGGAAGCGCCGTACACGCTCGAGGTCACGTCGCCCGGGATCGATCGGCCGCTGACAGCAGAGCGACATTGGCGCCGCGCACGTGGGCGCAAAGCGCGCATCGATCTTGCCGACGAGACCGTCGTCGGTCGAATCGGTGTCCTCGGCGAGGATTCGGTTGCAGTGGTCATGAACGGTCGCGGCGGTCTGACAGTCCGCGAGATACCGCTGGCAGACGTGCAGAAAGCTGTTGTGCAGGTCGAGTTTTCGAAGCCGAGCGACGCAGAGCTGGAACTTGCCGGAGGAATTCCGGAGGGTCGGGCAGTGCATACGGACCTCGACGAGTCCGACGCACAGGTGCTCGATTCCGAAGAAGACGTAGAAGACGTAGATAACGAAGAAGGGTTCGACAAGTGAATATCGACATTGCAGCGTTGCGAGCGATCGAGGCCGAAAAAGGCGTCCCGATCGAAACAGTGATCGCCACGATCCAGACCGCGCTGCTGACGGCGTACCGACACACCGAGGGCCACAAGCAGAACGCTCGGATCGACGTCAATCTCAAGACCGGATCGGTGCGAGTCATGGCTCACGACACCGACTCCGACGGAAATATGGTGGGCGCCGAGTGGGACGACACCCCCGAGGGCTTCGGCCGGATCGCGGCGACCACCGCGCGTCAGGTGATTCTTCAGCGTCTGCGTGATGCCGAGCACGAGCGCAGTTTCGGCGAGTACTCGACGCACGAAGGTGAAATCGTCGGTGGTGTGATCCAGCGAGACACCCGCGCGAACTCGCGTGGCATGGTTGTCGTGCGAATCGGCAGCGACGCGCATGGCACCGAAGGCCTGCTCCCGCCGGCCGAGCAGGTTCCTGGTGAAAGCTACGAGCACGGCGAGCGCATCAAGTGCTACGTCGTCGGGGTTGCCCGCGGCGCGCGCGGCCCGCAGATCACGCTGTCGCGCACCCACCCGAACCTGGTTCGGAAGCTGTTTGCACTCGAGGTTCCCGAAATTGCCGACGGCAGCGTCGAGATCATCAATGTTGCCCGCGAAGCTGGTCACCGTTCCAAGATCGCGGTTGCGTCGCGCGTTCACGGGCTCAATGCGAAGGGTGCATGCATCGGTCCCATGGGGCAGCGCGTGCGTAACGTCATGAGCGAACTTGCCGGCGAGAAGATCGACATCATCGACTACGACGAGGACCCCGCGACATTTGTGGGCAACGCACTCTCTCCGTCGAAAGTGGTCTCCGTCACTGTTGTCGACCTCGATGCCCGCGCAGCTCGGGTTATCGTGCCTGATTTCCAGCTGTCGCTGGCCATCGGCAAGGAGGGTCAAAATGCCCGCCTTGCTGCACGGTTGACCGGTTGGCGTATCGATATTCGAAGCGATGCAGCACCGGTCGACGACGCGTCGGATCGCTCCGGCGCGTCAAACGGATAACGGTGGAATGCAGTGTTCCAGACAGTTCGACGGTAGAGTAGACGATGGTTCGACGTGAGTCCTCGGATTTTGCGCGCGCGACGCCCGGTTCGCCGGTCAGAACGTGTGTGGGATGCAGGGAACAAGGGTCGGCTGCCGATCTGTTGAGGGTCGTGGTTGGTGGGCAGGGGCCGGAGGGTTCCCTGCTTGTCCCCGACGTATTGCGAAGGCTCCACGGTCGAGGTGCATGGCTGCACCTGGATCCGAGTTGCCTGAGCCTGGCAGAGCGGCGCCGAGCATTCAGCAGAGCACTGCGAGTGTCCGGAAATCTGGACACGTCCGCTGTCGACCAGCTGGTCGACGCAGTTCACACAAAAGCAGTACCTCTCGAGAAGAACAGGCACAAGCACTCATGAGCACACCGTGAAGCACCAACGATGAACGTCCATCGGCTATAACCCGAGGTCGTGTGGGACCCACATCTGTGGGATGCCTCCTGCTCGACCTCATCAGTGAGGAGAGCAGTGGCAGGCAAGGCCCGCGTACACGAGTTGGCTAAAGAGCTCGGTGTTACCAGCAAGGAACTACTCGCAACGCTCAAAGAGCAGGGCGAGTTCGTAAAGTCTGCGTCATCCACAGTGGAGGCGCCCGTCGCACGTCGTCTGCGGGAATCATTCCCGTCTGCCGGTGGTGCAGAAACCAAGCCCGCGTCCGGCGACGCAGCGGCAAAGCCCGCAGCAAAGCCAGGCGCACCGTCGCCGTCGGCAGCAAAGCCCGGCGCACCGCGTCCCGGGCAGCGTCCCGGCCCCAAGCCGGCCGCACCGGCTCCCGCAGCACCGGCAGCCCCGGCTGCTGCAGCTCCGGCCCCGGCAGCACCGTCCGCTCCCGCAGCACCGGCTCCTACGACGCCGGCAGTCCCCACGCCGACGTTCAATGCGCCCGCTGCACCCAGCAACGCTCCGAAGCCGGCTCGTCCGGCTCCGGCAGCTCCCGCGGCACCGGCAGCACCCGCTGCAGCTGCTCCGGCAGCACCGTCGACCGGCGCAAAGCCCGGTGGACCTCGTCCGATGCCCAAGGCTCCGCGCGTCGGAAACAACCCGTACTCCTCGGCTCCGGCTGAGCGTCCGGCACCACGTCCGGCTCCGGGCCAGAGCGGTCCTCGTCCGGGCGCTCCGCGTCCCGCGGCGCAGGGTGGATCTCGTCCGGCTCCCGGCCAGGGTGGACCCCGTCCGGCTCCCGGCCAGGGCGGTCCTCGTCCGGCTCCCGGCCAGGGCGGTCCTCGTCCGGCTCCCGGCCAGGGTGGACCCCGTCCGCCCGCAGGTCAGGGTGGACCCCGTCCGAGCCCCGGCTCCATGCCTCCTCGCCCGAACCCGGGTGCAATGCCTGCTCGTTCCGCTCGTCCCGCGCCCGGTGGCGGCGCAGGTCGTCCGGGCCGTCCCGGTGGCGCTCCCGGCGGTCGTCCCGGTGGCGGCGGCGGTGGGTACCGCGGTGGCGGAGCTCCCGGCGGCGGCGCAGGTGCCGGTGCAGGTGCTCCCGGTGGCGGAGCTCCCGCAGGTGGTTTCCGCGGTCGTCCCGGTGGCGGTGGCCGTCCCGGTCAGCGCGGCGCAGCAGCAGGTGCATTCGGTCGTCCCGGCGGAGCAGTTCGTCGTGGACGTAAGTCGAAGCGGGCAAAGCGCGCCGAGTACGAGAGCATGCAGGCTCCCGCAGTCGGTGGCGTCAGGCTGCCTCGCGGCAACGGCGAGACCATCCGTCTCGCTCGCGGCGCGTCGCTGTCCGACTTCGCAGACAAGATCGATGCGAACCCCGCAGCACTTGTGCAGGCACTGTTCAATCTCGGCGAGATGGTCACGGCAACGCAGTCGGTCAACGACGAGACGCTGGAGCTTCTCGGCGGCGAAATGAACTACGTCGTTCAGGTCGTCAGCCCTGAGGACGAAGACCGTGAGCTGCTCGAACACTTCGACCTCACCTACGGCGAGGACGCCGGCGGAGAAGAGGACCTCGAGTCCCGTCCGCCTGTGGTCACCGTCATGGGCCACGTCGACCACGGTAAGACCCGTCTGCTCGATGTGATCCGTAAGGCCAACGTCCGTGAGGGCGAAGCCGGCGGCATCACGCAGCACATCGGTGCTTACCAGGTGCTCACCGAGCTCGAGGGCAACGAGCGTCTCGTGACGTTCATCGACACCCCCGGTCACGAGGCCTTCACGGCTATGCGTGCTCGTGGTGCCAAGGCCACCGACCTCGCGATCCTTGTTGTCGCAGCCGACGACGGTGTCATGCCGCAGACGGTGGAAGCGATCAACCACGCCCAGGCGGCCGACGTGCCGATCGTGGTCGCGGTCAACAAGATCGACAAGGAAGGCGCTAACCCGGACAAGATCCGTCAGCAGCTGACCGAGTACGGACTGGTCGCCGAGGAATACGGCGGAGACACCATGTTCGTCGACATCTCGGCGAAGCAGGGTCTGCACATCGATCAGCTTCTCGAAGCTGTGCTGCTGACCGCGGATGCTTCCCTGGATCTGCGCGCAAACCCGGACATGGATGCACAGGGTGTTGCGATCGAGGCTCACCTCGACCGTGGCCGTGGCCCCGTTGCCACAGTGCTCATCCAGCGCGGAACGCTGCGCGTCGGCGATTCCATCGTCGCCGGTGATGCATACGGCCGCGTCCGCCGCATGGTGGACGAGCACGGCGAGGACGTCCACGAGGCACTGCCTTCGCGTCCGGTTCAGGTCATCGGCTTCACGTCCGTCCCCGGTGCAGGCGACAACCTGCTCGTGGTCGACGAGGACCGTATTGCCCGTCAGATCGCTGACCGTCGCAATGCACGTAAGCGCAACGCGTTGGCAGCGAAGAGCCGCAAGCGCATCAGCTTGGACGATCTCGATGCAGCTCTGAAGGAACATTCGCAGCTGAACTTGATCCTCAAGGGCGACAACTCGGGAACCGTCGAGGCTCTCGAAGAGGCACTGCTGGCTATCCCGATCGACGACGAGGTGCAGTTGCGCGTCATCGACCGCGGTGTCGGTGGCGTCACGGAGACCAACGTCAACCTGGCAGCGGCTTCCAACGCGATCATCATCGGCTTCAACGTCCGTGCCGAAGGCAAGGCGACCGAGCTGGCGAACCGCGAGGGTGTCGACATCCGGTACTACTCGGTGATCTACCAGGCCATCGACGAGGTCGAGAAGGCTCTCAAGGGTCTGCTCAAGCCGGTGTACGAAGAGGTCGAGCTGGGCAAGGCGGAGATCCGCGCGATGTTCCGTTCGTCCAAGATCGGCAACATCGCCGGTTGCTTGGTCACGTCGGGCAGCATCCGTCGCAACGCCAAGGCACGTCTCATCCGCGACAGCAAGGTTGTCGCCGAGACGGTCACCATCTCCTCGCTCAAGCGGGAGAAGGAAGACGCCACCGAGGTTCGCGAAGGCTACGAGTGTGGTCTGACCGTCACCTACTCCGATATCAAGATCGGTGACGTTCTGGAGTGCTACGAGCTTCGTGAGAAGCCGCGCGACTAGTAGTCGCCGCGGGCGCTGGGGGCGCTCGTGACTATTGACTGACATGGACTCTCCTGGACATTGACCACAATGTCCGGGAGAGTCCATTCGGCTATGCCGACGAGGAAGCGGTCTGGGACGAGAAACGGTCTGGGGGAAAATGTTCGTAGGTGCGTTGGAGTTCGACATTCTTTTCGGAGATGTCCACTCCCTCAAGGAAAAGCGTTCGCTGGTGTCGCCGATTCTGACCGAACTGCGGCGTTTCGGTATCAGTGCGGCGGAAGCCGGGGAACAGGGGCGTCTTCGCCGCGCCTTGGTCGGTGTTGCTGCGGTCAGTTCGTCGATGGATCATCTGCACGACGTACTCGATCGTTGTGAGCGAGCGGTTGCAGCGCGACCGGAAATGCAGTTACTGGCCGTACGTCGGCGCGTCTTCGGTCCCGAGGACTGATTTGGTCGGTGGGCGGCGATGCACAAGACTGGTGTCGGTAATAATTCTTGTAAATCGAACATTGTGAACGATCGAGTTATCTCGTATCGGATGTGCGTGAAATCGAATGTCCGTGGAATCGAAAGTCCAGGGAGAAGGAGACAGAGATCATGGTGGATCCCGCCCGGGCCCGTAAGCTCGCAAAACGAATCGGCACGATTGTCGCGACCGCAATCGACCACGAGATCAAGGATCCGCGGCTTGCTTTTGTGACCATCACCGACACGAAGGTCACCAACGACCTGCACGATGCGACCGTGTACTACACCGTGATGGGTGAAAAGGTCGATTCCGCACCCGACGTCGAAGCTGCTGCAGCCGGTCTCGAGAAGGCCAAGGGTGTTCTCCGGTCGAAGGTGGGCGCCGGCACCGGTGTCCGTTTCACCCCGACGCTGACGTTTGTCGCGGACACCGTTCCCGATACTGCGCGCCACATGGAAGAGCTGTTGGCTCGTGCGCGTGCCGCCGACGGCGAGCTCGCCAAGGCTCGCGAGGGAGCTCAGCCTGCCGGTGATGCAGATCCGTACAAGGAGCCACGAGTAGCTGCTGACGACGATGACGACGTCGTTGCCTCGGATGCTCGAGATCTCGACTGACCCGCAGCGAGGATGACGATCACCGCACGCGCTGACGGAGACCCTTGCGAGGATCCTTGCCGGGCAGGCTTCGCGCGGGCAATCGAAGTGCTGGATGCGGCTCGGACGGCAACTGTCCTGTGCCACATCCAGCCTGACGCAGACACTATCGGCAGCGGTCTGGCATTGGGGTTGGCGCTCGAGCGCAGGGGCGTTTCGGTTCAGGTTGCCTTCAGCCGGCCTGCGCACCTGCCCGAGTCCATGCTCGGATTTCCCGGTCTGCATCTGTTGGTTCCACCGACTTCCGTGCGTTCCGAAGTGGACGTCCTGGTCACCGTCGACGTGGGAAGCACCGGGCGCTTGGGCGCTCTTGCGGATCGGTTGGCTGGTGCGGCCAGCACTGTCGTCGTGGATCATCATCGATCCAATTCGGAATTCGGTGCGATCAACGTCGTGGACGAATCCGCAGCATCGACGACGGCTCTGCTGGCACGGTTGTTCGATTTTTGGGGCGTGGAGATCGATCGTGACGTGGCCCATTGCCTGTATGCCGGTCTGGTGACCGATACGGGGTCCTTCCGTTGGGGCGGGCCGTCGACGCATGTTCTTGCGGCCCGGCTGTTAGCCACCGGTATCGACGGCGACACCATCGCTCGGCAACTTCTCGACACGCATCCGTTCGGCTGGCTGCCGATGCTGTCGTCGGTTCTCGGCTCGGCGACGCTGGTACGAAGCGCCGCGGGCGGTCGTGGTCTCGTATACGCGGTGATCCGCCGCGACGACATCGGAGATCTGCGGTCCGAGGAAATCGAGAGCGTTGTCGACATCGTCCGGACGACGTCGGAAGCCGAGGTTGCCGCTGTGCTCAAGGAATCGGAAACCGGCAGCTGGTCGATATCGTTGCGCGCGAAGACCGATGTCGACGTCTCGGCTGTCGCGGAGAGTCTCGGTGGCGGTGGGCATCGGCTCTCGGCCGGCTACACCTCGACCGATTCGAGTGAGCAGACGGTTGCAGCGTTGATTGCCGCACTGGGGTGAGTGTCCGATCGTGACCGCATCCGATAGTCCTGCGCCTGCAACAGCGACAAATCCCGGCGCCGAGGTCGACGTGACCGGCCGTCGTATCTTCGGGTTGGCGTTGCCTGCGCTAGGTGTGCTGGCAGCCGAGCCGCTCTATCTCCTGTTCGACATCGCAGTCGTGGGACGGCTCGGAGCCCTTCCGTTGGCGGGTCTGGCGGTGGGCGGGCTCATCTTGTCGTTGGTGAGCACTCAGTTGACGTTCCTCTCGTATGGAACCACCGCTCGCGCGGCTCGACTGCACGGCGCCGGCCGCGATCGCGAGGCGGTCGGTGAAGGTGTTCAGGCAACGTGGTTGGCGTTGGTGATCGGGCTGCTGTTGGTGGCGGTGGTGCAGGCGATTGCCGGGCCGTTGACGTCGGCGGTGGCGGGCGGTTCCGATATCGCGGATGCGGCCGAGAGTTGGTTGCGCATCGCGGTGCTGGGTGTGCCGCTCATTCTGGTAGCCCTCGCCGGCAACGGTTGGATGCGCGGGCTGCAGAACACGATCCGTCCGCTGCGCTTCGTCCTTGTGGGACTGGGGATTTCGGCAGTTCTGTGCCCGATCCTGGTTCACGGATTATGGGGTGCGCCGCGCCTCGAACTCGAAGGTTCGGCGGTTGCGAATCTTGTCGGTCAGAGTATTTCCGGCATCTTGTTCGCGTGGGCGTTGTTCCGCGAACCAGTCTCGGTCAGACCACGTGTGTCGATCATGCGCGCGCAGATGGTCATGGGCCGAGATCTGATTCTCCGCAGCCTCGCTTTCCAAGCCTGTTTCGTGTCGGCTGCGGCGGTTGCGTCGCGATTCGGAGCAGCCGTGGTGGGCGCGCATCAGGTGGTTCTGCAGTTGTGGAACCTGGTTGCGCTGCTTCTCGATTCATTGGCGATCGCCGCGCAGACGCTGATCGGGGCCGCGCTGGGAGGCGGATTTGCGGTTGCTGCCAAGAAAATGGCGTGGCGGATCACAGTGTGGTCGACGGTCTTCGCAGTGCTGTTGGCCGTTCTGTTTGCCGCCGGGCACTCAGTGATCCCGCAACTGTTCACGGCAGACGACGAGGTGCTCGCGCAGATGTCGATCGCCTGGTGGTTCTTCGTCGCGATCATGCCGGTCGCGGGAGTCGTGTTTGCCCTCGACGGAGTTCTCCTCGGCGCCGGTGATGTGACCTTCATGAGAAATGCCACCATGGCGTGTGCGGTGGTCGGATTTCTGCCGGCAATCTGGATGTCGCTGGCCTTCGACTGGGGGTTGGCCGGAATCTGGGCGGGCCTGACCGTGTTTGTCGTACTGCGGATGATTGCCGTGTCCTGGCGTGCGCTCTCAGGCAAGTGGGCTGTGACGGGAACCGAGACAACTGCACATGCAGTCGAGCGTTCGAGTGAGGAAGCTGAGGGATCGTGGCAGCAAAGCTGATGGCAGTGAGCGACATCCATGTCGGTCACAACGGCAACAAGCCGATGACGGAGGACCTGTTCCCGGACTCCCCGGACGACTGGTTGATCCTGGCCGGCGACGTGTCGGAGAAGACCGACGATATTCGCTGGGCGCTCACGCTCCTGCGCTCGCGCTTCGCGAAGGTCATCTGGATTCCCGGTAACCACGAACTGTGGACTACGGCCAAGGACCCGGTGCAGATTCACGGCGCTCCGCGGTACGAGTACCTGGTCAACATGTGCCGCGAGATCGACGTCATCACGCCCGAGGATCCGTTCCCGGTGTGGGAGGGCGAAGACGGTCCGGTGACGCTCGTCCCGATGTTCCTGCTCTACGACTACTCGTTCCTGCCCGTCGGGGCGCGAGACAAGGAACACGGCCTCGAGATCGCGCGGGACAAGAACGTCGTCGCCACCGACGAATTTCTGCTGTCGTCGCAGCCGTACGCAACCCGCGACGCGTGGTGCCGTGCCCGCATCGCGTACACGCAGGAGCGTCTGGACGCGTTGCCCGAAGGCACGAAGACCGTGCTGATCAATCACTTTCCGCTGGTTCGTCAACCGACGGACGTGCTCATCTATCCGGAATTCGCGCTGTGGTGCGGTACGACGCTGACCGCGGACTGGCATGTGAAATACAACGCCGTGTGCTCGGTCTACGGGCACCTGCACATCCCGCGAACCACCTACTACGACGGCGTCCGCTTCGAGGAAGTGTCGCTCGGATACCCACGGGAGTGGCGTCGGCGCGGCCTGCCCGAGAAACTGTTGCGGCAGATTCTGCCGGTGCCGGAGTACCCGCCGGGAACGTTGAACAAATGGGGCGGCCACTTCAAGGTGACGCCGGAGCAGGAAGCCGAAGTCGAGCGTATGCGCTCGGGTCGCTAGAAAGGCACCGATACGTGATCGAACAGATTCTGCCCGGCGGCATCGCGATTGCCGAGGCGTTCGAGGATCCGCCTGGACTTGTCCCGCATCCCAGCGAAGAGGCGCTGATCGGCCGTGCGGTGGAGAAGCGTCGTCGCGAATTCGTGACGACGCGCAATCTTGCCCGCACCGCCATGGGGAAACTGGGCGTCCCGGCGGCGCCCGTCATGCGGGGGGAGCGGGGAGCGCCGTTGTGGCCGAAAGGCGTTGTCGGCAGCCTCGCGCACTGCGACGGATATCGCGGCGCGGTGCTGGCGTACTCGATGCAGGTTCGTTCGCTCGGTATCGACGCCGAACCGCACGGACCGTTGCCGGACGGGGTGCTTCCGGCCGTCAGTATCGAGGACGAGCGAACCTGGCTGGGCGAGCAGGCCGGCGACGGTCCCGTCCACTGGGATCGAATCCTGTTCTGCGCCAAGGAAGCCACGTACAAGGCGTGGTTCCCACTGACACAACGGTGGTTGGGGTTCGAGGACGCACACATCACGTTCGAATCCGAATCGGATACGTCTGGCACGTTCCGATCCAAGTTGTTGGTCCCGGGGGAGACGACGTCCGGTGCGCCGCTCACCGAATTCGACGGTAGGTGGATGGTGTCCGACGGACTGATCCTGACGGCAATTTCGGTGCAGTGAGTCCGGCTGGCAGAATCGAGACCCGTGTCAGCTCGCGAAAAGCCTTCCTCCGGACTTGTCGGCGCCGGAATCTTGATCGTCGACAAAGAAGCAGGCCTCACCAGCCATGACGTTGTGGCCCGGTGCCGCAAGCTGTTGAATACCCGCAAGGTCGGCCATGCGGGAACGCTTGATCCCATGGCAACCGGTGTGCTGGTTCTCGGCGTGGAGCGTGCCACCAAACTGCTCGGTCTGCTGGCACTGACCACCAAGGCGTATTCGGCGACCATCCGGTTGGGTGCGTCGACGACCACTGACGACGCGGAAGGTGAAGTACTCACCTCAGCGGATGCGTCGGCCGTGACGGATGAGGAGATCGCCGCCGTGGTGGCGACGCTGACCGGTGACATCGAGCAGATCCCGGCCAGTGTCAGCGCCATCAAGGTGGACGGTCAGCGAGCTCACGCTCTGGTGCGAGCGGGTGAAACCGTCGAGCTTGCCGCGCGTCCGGTGACGGTGTCGACGTTCGAGATTCTTGCCCGACGCGACATCGAGGGCGGCTTTGTCGACCTCGACGTCGACGTGGAGTGCTCGTCCGGCACTTACATTCGTTCGCTGGCGCGTGATCTCGGGCGAACGTTGGGTGTGGGCGGTCATCTGACGGCACTGCGTCGCACGCGTGTCGGACCGTTCACTCTCGAACACGCGCGCACGCTCGAAGATCTCGCCGAGGCTCCCGGCGTGAGTCTCGATATCGACCAGGCCGCCCAGACTGCGTTCCCACACCGTCAGATCACAGTGGCCGAGGCCGAAGCCATCAGCCAGGGGCGGTGGCTCGAACCGATCGGGCTCAAAGGTGTCTACGCGGCCATCGATCCCAGCGGGCATACGATTGCCCTGCTGCAGGAAAAGGGAAAGCGTGCGAGCTCGGTCATGGTCGTCCGCCCGGCGACACTGCGCCAAGATTAGCCACTCCGGACCAGGCTAGTCAGACCAGCCAGATGGCTTGGGCGACAGGGCTTCCCAGATCTATGCAGTCGGGGTTGTCGCCCAAGCGTACGGAGACGGTGCCGGCAAAATCGCGACGCTCCTCCACGGTGATCTCGACGTCGAGTGTGACGCCGACGGAATCGAAGTAGCGAAGCATCTCCGGATCGGAGTCGGAAATACGCGCAACCCGCCCGCGCTCACCGTTGGCGAAGTCGCTGAGCTGGCGCGCCGGGGGAGTGGGAATCGACCCGTCGGCGGCCGGGATGGGGTCGCCGTGCGGATCGCGTTCGGGGAAGCCGAGTTTGGCATCGATGCGCGAGATCATCAGGTCGGAGACGGCGTGCTCGAGAATTTCGGCTTCGTCGTGAACCTCGTCCCAGCCGTAGCCGAGTTCGTGAACGAGATACGTTTCGAGCAATCGGTGGCGTCGCACCATGGAGACAGCTGCCGCCCGGCCCGTGTCCGTCAACGCGATCGATCCGTATCGGGCGTGATCGACCAGGCCCTGATCGGACAGTTTGCGGATGGCTTCGGACACGGTGGAGGCGGAGACGCCCATCTTCTCGGACAGCAACTTCGTGGAGATGCGTTCGAGTGACCACTCCTGAATGGTCCAGATGACCTTCAGGTAGTCCTGCGCGACCGAGGACAGTGCAAGCGTGTCGATCGATCCGTCCGGGTGGGAATCCGCGTCGCCGGATTCGGCGGCACCATCCGGTGCAGAGTGTGTATCGGAGGGTCCAGTCTTGTGAGCTGCCACGACACTTAGCTTAGGCTACGAATTGCGGAAGTTCCGTACCTGCGACGTAGTGCAGTGCCAGACCGCTCGGCGGGTCCAATCGAAACTACTGACGGTGCGCCCCGTAGGCTGCCTTTCGTGCTGAGGTGGCGTGGTCTCGACGAAGTTCCGGCCGATTGGGGTCGTTGTGTGCTCACTATCGGTGTGTTCGACGGTGTGCACCGTGGGCATGCCCAATTAATTGCCCGGGCAGTAGCCGCGGCGCGAAAGCGCGGGGTTCCCAGTGTGCTCATGACGTTCGATCCGCACCCCATGGAAGTTGTGCGACCGGGTAGTCATCCGGCTCAGTTGACGACGCTGGCGCGTCGTGCGGAATTGGCCGAAGAGTTGGGCATCGACGTCTTCTGCGTCATGCCGTTCACCGCGGATTTCATGAAGCTGACTCCGGAGCGGTACGTCCACGAAATCCTGGTGGAGCGCCTGCACGTTGCCGAGGTTGTCGTGGGCGACAACTTCACGTTCGGCAAGAAAGCCCTGGGGAACGTCGATCTGCTTCGCGAGATGGGCGATCGATTCGGATTTGCCGTCGACGGTGTCCAATTGCTCGCCGAGCATGCGGTGACGTTCTCGTCGACCTACATTCGCTCGTGCGTCGACGCCGGCGACATGGCTGCGGCAACCGAGGCGCTCGGTCGACCGCATCGCGTCGAAGGTGTTGTGGTGCACGGCGACAAGCGTGGCCGTGAACTCGGATTTCCGACGGCAAACGTTGCGCCTCCGGTGTTCTCGGCTATTCCGGCCGACGGCGTCTACGCGGCGTGGTTCAGCGTTCTGGGGGCGGACGAGGAGTTGGGCACGCTCGTACCGGGAAAGCGGTACAAGTCGGCAGTGTCCGTCGGCACCAATCCGACATTCTCCGGTCGCGCTCGCACCGTCGAGGCTTTTGTTCTCGACGCCGACGCAGATCTGTACGGACAACATGTCGCCGTCGACCTGGTGGCGCGGATCCGTGGGATGGAGAAGTTCGATTCCATCGAGTCGCTGATCGCGGAAATGAATCGCGATGTCGAGCGCGCGCGTGAAATTCTGGATCACGACTCGGAACAGAGTGTCGGCTGACGCCCGGGAACAGAGTGTCGGCTGACACACTTGCCGTCGACCGGTAAATCGATCGCAACGGTCCTGGTAGAATCTTCTCTCGGTGTGTGCTGCGGTTTGCGGCGGCCGCGTCCGATCTAGTTCCTTTCACGCAAACGTCATCACAGGAGTGAATCAAGTGGCATTGACCACGGAAGAAAAGAAGGCCGTTCTCGGCGAGTACGGCTTGCACGAGACCGACACGGGATCGCCCGAAGCTCAGGTGGCAATGCTCACCAAGCGCATCACCGATCTCACCGAGCACCTCAAGACCCACAAGCATGACCACCACTCACGTCGTGGACTGCTCTTGATGGTCGGTCGCCGTCGTCGTCTGCTCAAGTACGTGGCAAAGACGGACGTCGCTCGTTACCGTGCGCTCATCGAGCGCCTCGGCCTGCGTCGCTAGATTTTTGTCACGACGCTGATCGAAAGCAACACGGCAGGCTCCGGTTTGCCGAACACTCCGTTAGCCGGCGAAGCCACGCATATACTGGGCTTCGCTGGCTTTCGGCGTTAGCTGCCGCAAGGCAGTTTCCGCTGTCGGCGCATTTGCACAGTTGGTGCAATGCGAAGTCAGCACACCGTATGCATCAGAGAACGTGGTGTCGGTTGTCGGTAGTGGTTCTCCGGACCGGGCGAATGCCCTGTGGTTCCGGCGGACTTCGATCGACGGCCGCCCCGAACGTCAGTGACGTCCCGAAGCAGAGCTTCTGCAATTCAAGAGGGGGACGTCCCTCGGTGCGCAGTTTCCACCAGGAGGGTGGGAACGCCCGCGCGGGTACGGCGAAGACGAGAGGGAAGTGAAGAGAAAAAGATGACAGAGAATTCCGTAGTAGAGGTCGACGAAGGCGTGTTCGAATCCACCGCCGTGATCGACAACGGGTCCTTCGGTACCCGCACCATCCGTTTCGAGACCGGACGCCTTGCTCAGCAGGCCGCCGGTGCCGTCGTTGCCTACCTGGACGACGAGACCATGCTGCTGTCCGCCACGAGCGCCAGCAAGCACCCCAAGGAGCATTTCGACTTCTTCCCCCTGACGGTGGACGTCGAAGAGCGCATGTACGCAGCGGGCCGCATCCCCGGCTCGTTCTTCCGTCGCGAGGGACGTCCCTCCACCGACGCGATCTTGACCTGCCGCCTCATCGACCGGCCGCTGCGCCCGTCGTTCGTCGACGGTCTGCGTAACGAGATCCAGGTCGTCGTCACGGTCATGAGCCTCAACCCGCAGGATCTGTACGACGTCGTGGCTATCAACGCCGCATCCGCGTCGACGCAGATCGCGGGCTTGCCGTTCTCCGGTCCCGTCGGTGGCGTGCGTGTTGCACTCATCGTCTCCGAGGACAACAAGGCCGGCCAGTGGGTTGCATTCCCGACGGTCGATCAGCTCGAGAACGCCGTCTTCGACATGGTCGTCGCCGGCCGCGTCGTTTCCGGCAGCGGTGACAACGCCGACGTCGCGATCATGATGGTCGAGGCCGAGGCCACCGACAACGTCATCGCGAAGATCGCCGACGGCGCTCAGGCTCCCACCGAGACCATCGTCGCCGAAGGCCTCGAGGCTGCCAAGCCGTTCATCGCCCGTCTGTGCGCTGCGCAGGCAGCACTGGCATCCAAGGCTGCAAAGCCCACGGGTGACTACCCGGTCTTCCCGGCGTACCAGGACGACGTATTTGCTGCCGTCGAGGCTGCTGCGTCCGAAAAGCTCAATGCCGCACTGACAATCGCCGGCAAGCAGGAACGCGACGACAAGACCGACGAGGTCAAGGTCGAGGTTCTCGAGCAGGTTGCACCGAACTTCGAAGGCCGCGAGAAGGAACTGGGAGCAGCGTTCCGCTCGCTCACCAAGAAGCTGGTTCGCCAGCGCATCCTGCGCGATCAGTTCCGCATCGACGGCCGCGGCGTCACGGACATCCGTTCGCTGTCCGCCGAGGTTGCGATCATCCCGCGCGCACACGGTTCCGCACTGTTCGAGCGCGGCGAGACCCAGATCCTGGGTGTCACCACACTCGACATGGTCAAGATGGCTCAGCAGGTCGACTCGCTCGGCCCCGAGACCAGCAAGCGCTACATGCACCACTACAACTTCCCGCCGTACTCCACCGGTGAGACGGGTCGCGTCGGTTCGCCGAAGCGTCGCGAAATCGGTCACGGCGCACTTGCCGAGCGCGCACTCATGCCGGTTCTGCCCAGCGTCGAAGAGTTCCCGTACGCGATTCGCCAGGTCTCCGAGGCGCTGAGCTCCAACGGTTCCACCTCGATGGGCTCCGTGTGTGCTTCCACGCTTGCACTGCTCAACGCCGGTGTGCCGCTGAAGGCTCCGGTTGCCGGTATCGCCATGGGCCTCGTCTCCGACCAGGTCGACGGCGAAACCCGTTACGTGGCACTGACGGACATCCTCGGCGCCGAAGATGCTTTCGGTGACATGGACTTCAAGGTTGCCGGTACCAAGGACTTCGTCACGGCTCTGCAGCTGGACACGAAGCTCGACGGCATCCCGTCCAAGGTCCTCGCCGGCGCACTCGCGCAGGCCAAGGATGCTCGTACCACGATCCTCGAGGTCATGGCTGAGGCCATCGACACCCCGGACGAGATGAGCCCGTTTGCACCTCGCGTGACGGCCATCAAGGTCCCGGTCGACAAGATCGGCGAGGTCATCGGCCCCAAGGGCAAGATGATCAACTCCATCACCGAGCAGACCGGTGCCAACATCTCCATCGAAGACGACGGCACCGTGTTCGTCGGCGCCACCGATGGACCGTCTGCACAGGCCGCGATCGACATGATCAACGCCATTGCCAACCCGCAGCTCCCCAAGGTCGGCGAGCGGTTCCTGGGCACGGTCGTCAAGACCACCGCCTTCGGTGCCTTCGTCTCGCTCCTGCCGGGTCGCGACGGTTTGGTGCACATCTCCAAGCTGGGCAGTGGCAAGCGTATTGCCAAGGTCGAAGACGTGGTCAACGTCGGATCCAAGATCCGCGTCGAGATCGCAGATATCGATGCTCGTGGCAAGATCTCGCTGATCCCCGTGGAAGAGGGCAACGACGACGCTGCCGCTCCGGCTGCTGAAGAGGCTGCTTCCGAGTAGCACTTCTTCTCGGTTTGTTCGATGCGGCCCCGCGCGGATTTCCGTGCGGGGCCGCATCTGTACTGTCTGTAGACACATACTTTCCGGACCTGATCATTCTCCGCACCGAGGACTGCTGAACTTTTTCATGGCCAAGACCCCAGGCAAGACCACTGCCAAGACCTCAGGCACGACAACTGCCAAGAATGCTGCGAAGAAGACGCGCAGCCGCAGTACTGCACTCGCAACTCCGATCGACGCTCTTCCCGAATCCGGAGTCCAGCGGACAGTTCTGCCTGGCGGACTCCGCGTTGTCACGGAGTTCATCCCGGGTGTGCGCAGTGCGTCGGTCGGCGTCTGGGTCGGCGTCGGATCGCGTGACGAGCAGCCCAGTGTTGCCGGCGCGGCCCATTTCCTCGAGCACCTGCTGTTCAAGTCGACGCCGTCGCGGACAGCGCTCGACATCGCGCAGGTCATGGACGGAGTGGGCGGCGAACTCAATGCGTTCACGTCCAAGGAGCACACGTGCTTTTACGCGCATGTGATCGACGAAGATCTGCCGATGGCCGTGGATCTTGTCGCCGATGTCGTTTTGCGCGGCCGGTGCCGGTCCGCTGACGTCGATGTCGAGCGGCAAGTGGTCCTCGAAGAGATCGCGATGCGCGACGACGATCCGGAGGATCTCCTCGGCGACGCGTTTCTGACTGCTCTGTTCGGTGACCACCCGGTGGGTCGCCCCATCATCGGCAGCGTGGATTCCATCGAGTCGATGTCCCGCAATCAGTTGCATTCCTTCCACGTGCGTCGGTACACGCCGCAGCGGATGGTTCTTGCCGTCGCCGGAAACGTCGACCACAAGCAGGTCGTGACATTGGCGAAGCGCGCATTTGCCGGTCACCTCGAGCGTGGTGTGAAGCCGGCACCGCGCCGTGAAGGAACTTTGCGTCTGCGCACGATGCCGGAACTGAGTTTGACGCATCGTGACAGCGAGCAGGTTCATCTTGCGCTCGGTGTACGGGCTTTCGGCCGTCACGAAGGTCATCGGTGGGCGCTGTCCGTGCTCAATACCGCGGTGGGCGGCGGCTTGAGTTCGCGTCTGTTCCAAGAGATTCGGGAACAGCGTGGTTTGGCGTATTCCGTGTATTCCGGGGTGGACACCTTTGCGGACACGGGGGCGTTCTCGGTCTACGCGGGGTGCCAGCCGGAAAACCTGGGTGAGGTCACCACGGTGATCCGCGAGGTTCTCGCTCAGGTGGCCGCCGGCGGCATCACGGACGCGGAGATCGCGCGCTCCAAGGGTGCACTTCGGGGCAGTCTTGTTCTGTCACTGGAAGATTCGGGTTCGCGGATGAACCGTATCGGTCGCAGTGAACTCAACTACGGAAACCATCGCAGTGTCGCCCAGACATTGGCGTCCATCGACGCCGTCACTGCGGAAGAAGTTCTCGAAGTGGCACAGACTTTGCTGACACGGCCGTTTGCCGCCGCCGTGGTCGGTCCGTACAAACGTGTCCGGGATCTGCCGGCGTCAGTGCGTGGGATTGTTCGTTAGTCGGTAACCAGCGAAATCAGGGTGCGCAGTTGAAGATTCGTGGAGCAGTGCTCGAAGAAATCGGACGGAGCCGCCCGTACGCGTCGTCGATGCCGATCACGGTGTCGGAACTCGAACTTGATGCTCCCGGTCCCGGTGAGATCCTCGTGAGGATCGAGGCGGCCGGACTGTGTCACTCGGATCTCTCCGTCGTGGACGGCAATCGTGTTCGCCCGGTGCCGATGCTGCTGGGGCACGAAGCGGCCGGTCGGATCGAGCAGATCGGTGACGGCGTGGACGCCCTGCGTGTGGGGGATCGTGTTGTCATGACCTTCCTGCCTCGGTGCGGCGAGTGCGCCGGCTGCGCAACCGACGGCCGGATGCCGTGCACGGTGGGTAGCGCCGCAAACAACGACGGCAGTCTTCTCGGCGGTGCGCACCGACTGCAGCGCGACGGTGTGAGCGTCAAGCATCACTTGGGAGTATCCGGATTTGCCACGCACGCTGTCGTGAATGCCAAGTCGGTAGTGGCCGTGGACGACGACGTACCGGCGGATGTTGCAGCTGTGCTGGGCTGCGCAGTGCTGACCGGTGGCGGAGCGCTACTCAATGCGGCAAAGCCCCGTCCCACCGACACCGTGATGGTTGTCGGTTTGGGCGGCGTCGGTATGGCAGCAATTCTGACGGCCCGAGCGTTGGGTGTCGCGACGGTCATCGGCGTCGACGCGCTCGAGTCGAAGCTGGCTCAGGCACTCGAACTGGGCGCGACCGATGTCTTCACACCGTCCGGTTTGTCCGA
Organism: Rhodococcus sp. AD45-ID; assembly: GCF_003023755.1. Classification (NCBI taxonomy): domain Bacteria; kingdom Bacillati; phylum Actinomycetota; class Actinomycetes; order Mycobacteriales; family Nocardiaceae; genus Rhodococcus; species Rhodococcus sp. AD45-ID. The sequence continues at coordinate 760,978 of NZ_PYHL01000002.1, forward strand.
GAGTGGTGTGCGCGCAGACATTGTGGTGGAAGCTGCGGGCAATGCTCGCGCGTTCGAGACTGCCGTGTCCGCCACGGCTGCGGGTGGCACCACTGTCACGGTGGGACTGCCCGCGCCGGACGCGCGTTCGTCGATTTCGCCGCTCGGACTGGTCGCGGAAGCTCGGACCGTCATCGGCAGCTATCTCGGCTCGGCAGTCCCGGCGCGTGACATCCCGATCTACGCGCAATTGTGGCGCGACGGAAAGCTACCGGTCGAGAAGCTCATCTCGTCAAGAATCGAGCTGAGCGACATCAATTCGGGGATGGACGAACTGGCGGACGGGAAAGCAATCCGACAGGTCATTATTTTCGACTCAGAGCACGACTGAACAGGGATTTTGTCGGGTGAGGGCATGGCCTCTCCGGCCGAATCGAGCACGCATAGCCCTCGCAGATCGTTATCCGATGTAACGCTTGTCCTGAACTGGACGACTACTCGAATGACGTTGCGTGACGCCCCGGGGGTCGGTCGTACGTTTTCCGAAAGTGGATTGGGGAGAAAATATGCCGGTTCGTGGGTTCTTTTCACGACATCGAATACTTGCGGGCGCACTGGCGCCTGCAGCGCTCGGCGTTGCAGCGCTGGTAGCTGTGGCGGTAGCCGTGGACTCACCGCAGTCCAGCACGATCGAGACGCAACTGACGTCGTCGGTCACCGAATGCCACGACATGGTGAGCATCGCAGTTGCCGGTCGGCACGACACTCCGGACGCGAACACGGTCAAGATGCTGCTCGGTGCGGACGGTAAGCCGCTGCCTGCCGCGCTGTCAGGCGATTACACGAGTGACCGCGTCGATCAGGTGATCAATCCGGCCGGTTCGGTCAACACGACCAAGCCCGGTTCGTATGCGGCCGTATATATCGCATACCCGGCAAACATGGCGTCGTACGAGGATGCCGTTGCCGCCGGCGCCGCAAACACCCAATCCGTGATGAGTGCGATCGCGAAGGAATGCCCCAAGACGCAGTTCTCGATCGTCGGGTACAGCGAGGGTGCTGACGTCGTCCGCCGTGTTGCCATGGACATCGGAAATCAGGAAAGCAACGAGTTCGGGGTAGACCCGGACAAGGTTGTCGGTGTGGTCATGCTCGCGGATGCGGGACGTGAAGAGGGAGACGGCACGTTCATCGGCGCCCAGAATCCGTTCACGAACCCAGACAATTTCGACACGAAGTACCAGAATGGCACGTCGGCAACCCCAGGTCAGGGCGTCCTCCCCGACACGGCGGGCAGCTTCGGCAAGCTGAACGGCAAAGTCGCCTCGTTCTGTTCCGACGGTGACTTCACCTGCTCGGCTCCGAGCAATATTTCGCTCCTTCTCCTGGCTGCGAACGTCGGACGCCAGCTGAACATCGACGATCTCGAATCCCAGGGACTCACCCCGACCACCGGTATCAACGTTGCCGTTGTGCTCGGTCAGATCGTCTTCGAAGCATTCAACGACATTTCATCCGATCCCGATTGGATGAAGGGTGACGAGACCTTCCTCCAGGTGATGCTGAAGGTATCGGATCCGGACTACAAGCCAGGTACGGCCACCACGGTGACCACTGTGGCCGACGAAGACTCGATTACCGCCGAGAAGGTCTCTCCGCTGGCGTACCTGCCGCAGAAGCTCTTCAAGGAGATCGTCGGACTGATCGCCACCAACCAGAACACGATCCCGGTGATCATGAGTGATCCGTACCAGATGACACTCGGCCCCGACGTCGGACATCACTTCGACTACTGGCGCGACGCCGATGCCGCGAACGGCAAGCCGTTGACTTCTGCGCAGTACGCAGCAGCGTGGCTTACATACCTGGCGCAGCAGGCCAAGGACGGTAAGCCCGTCGATACGACGGCAAAGCCCACGGCTGTAGAGCTTGCCGCTGCCGTCGACGCGTACATGGCTGACGACGCAGCCGAAGGCGATGTCGCTGCCGAAGGCACCGATAATCAGGCTCCCGCCGGAACCACGGGTTCGACGGACTCCGCCACCGCGCCGGGAACGTCGCCGGATGCTCCTGTCGCCGGATCTGTTTCCGAGACCTCAGGTGCAGTCGCAACACCGAGCGAATCGGTAGTGCCCACGACGGCTGCCGCAGTCACGAGTGCTCCGACATCGGAGACAGCGAGTTCAAGTGCGGCCGCCACTACCACCACCACGGTGACGTCTACGACGACCACATCCAAGGCGCCGACTCCGGGACAGTAGCCTCTCCCAGGCAAGCATCAGGCTGCGATCCGCATGTACATGCGGATCGCAGCCTTTTTCTATGCCACGGTTTTTCTACGCCACCGTTTTTCTAAGCCATGGCTCTGCCCTATCGTGGAATGTACGGTCCCTTCACATGTGAATTGCGGGTCTGCCGTGCATGAACTGTCGATTGCCCAGAGTGTGGTCGATGCCGTGTGCGACAAGGCAGGCGCGCGACGCGTATGCGGTGTGCGGCTCGAAGTGGGACGACTGTGTGCTGTTGTGCCTGATTCGCTGCTCTTCTGCTTCGACGTCGTGACCGCGGGTACTCAGGCCGAAGGCGCGAGTCTGCGCATCGACGAGATCGCGACGAGCGTGCGTTGCCGGGAATGCGGCGAGGTTTTCTCACCGCCGGACATGATCTTGCTCTGCCCCTGTGGCAGCGCCGACGTCGATATCCTCGCCGGGCGTGAACTACGGATATTGTCGATGGAAGTGAGCTGATCATGTGCGCAACGTGCGGCTGCGGTGAGGGCGCGGGGGTGCGAATCTCCGGTGAATCGGGGCACAGTCAGGATCATGAGCACCCGCACGACCACGAGCACCCGCATAGTCACGATCATTCACACAGTCACGAACATTCCCACAGCACGACCGTTGTTCTGGAACAACAGGTACTCGCCAAGAACGACGAAGTTGCCACCCGCAATCGCGAGTGGATGCGCCGGCGCCGGATTGCCGCACTCAATGTTATGAGTTCGCCGGGCGCGGGTAAGACAACGTTGCTGGTTCGCACGATCAACGACTTGCGCGGCCGATTTCCCGTTGCCGTCATCGAGGGCGACCAGGAGACTGCGCTCGATGCCGAGAGGATTCGGTCAACGGGATCTCCTGTCGTTCAGGTGAATACGGGTGCGGGTTGCCACCTGGATGCGGAAATGATCGATCGGGCTATTAACGTGAATCGGCCGCTCGACGATTCTCTACTCTTGATTGAAAATGTGGGAAATCTAGTGTGTCCCGCACTTTTTGACCTCGGCGAGGAAGGCAAGGTTGTCCTAATTTCTACGCCGGAGGGTGCCGACAAGCCGATGAAGTATCCGCATATCTTTGCCGTCGCGGACCTCGTCATCGTCAACAAGATCGATTTGCTTCCCTATGTGGAATTTGACGTCGAGGCATGCATCCGTCAGGCAAAATCGCTGAATCCTGCTGTGCGCGTTGTTGTTTTGTCGGCAACGACGGGTGAGGGTTTGTCGCAGTGGTATGACTGGATCGATTCTCGAATGGCGCTTTCCTGAGTTGTCGTTGACAACTGATCTGCTCGGGTACTTAATGAAATGAGTGGGTGCCACGTTGCGGGCCGAATATCGGCTCGGGTGGTGTTCGATACCGGCGGCAGGAATCCGGTGGAACCAGACCCGGTGTAGCAAGTGGTGCCGTCGCACACGTGAAAGCGGCTGATATGACTACTCAGAATGCGACTGCGGACACCGCAGCAGCGAAGGCGGAAGATACTCTCATCCATGTTCTGTGGATCAACGCCGGGCTCAGTTGTGACGGCGATTCGGTGGCGTTGACCGCGGCCACGCAGCCGAGCATCGAAGAAATTGCACTCGGTGCGCTGCCCGGCTTGCCCCAGGTTGCGGTGCATTGGCCACTGATCGACTTCGAGTGTGGGCCGGAGGGCGGCGCCGACGATTTCCTGGAATGGTTCTGGAAGGCGGATCGGGGTGAACTCGATCCGTTTGTCCTTGTCGTCGAAGGGTCGATCCCGAACGAGAAACTGCACGACGAGGGTTACTGGTGCGGTTTCGGCAACAACCGCGAGACGGGGCAACCGGTCACGACCAGTGAGTGGCTGGACAGGCTGACCCCCAAAGCGACTGCGGTTGTTGCTGTAGGCACGTGCGCGACATACGGCGGAATTCACGCCATGGCGGGAAATCCGACCGGCGCGATGGGCGTACCGGACTATCTGGGATGGACGTGGAAATCCAAGGCCGGTATCCCGATCGTCTGTGTGCCGGGATGCCCGATCCAACCGGACAATCTGTCGGAGACCCTGACCTATCTGTTGTACATGGCAACTGATCAAGCGCCGATGATTCCACTGGACGAGTCGCTGCGACCACAATGGCTGTTCGGTGCGACGGTGCACGAGGGCTGTGATCGCGGTGGCTACTACGAGCAAGGAGAGTTTGCCACCGAATACGGTTCGCCCAAGTGCATCGTGAAACTGGGCTGTTGGGGTCCGGTCGTGAAATGCAATGTGCCCAAACGTGGTTGGATCAACGGAGTGGGTGGATGCCCCAACGTTGGCGGCATCTGCATCGGGTGCACCATGCCGGGGTTCCCGGACAAATTCATGCCATTCATGGACGAACCACCCGGCGGCAAGCTTTCGTCCACCGCTGTGGGTATGTACGGCAGCGTGATTCACAGTCTGCGCCGGATCACCGGTCACACCTTGGACAAGGAACCGCATTGGCGCGAACGGGGTTCGAAGTTGCTCACCGGCGCCACTCGCACGTGGTGAACAACTCGAGATACATCGAAACTGGGAGGCACTGACATGACGGCCATCGTTCCCGAACCCACCTCTACCGCGGATCGTGACGGTCTGGTGGAGATGGCGTGGGATCCCATCACCCGCATCGTCGGAAGTCTGGGCATCTACACCAAGATCGACTTCGCGAACCGGGAAGTTGTGGAATGCCACAGCACGTCGTCGATCTTCCGCGGCTATTCCCTGTTCATGAAGGGGAAGGATCCGCGCGACGCGCATTTCATCACCAGTCGTATCTGCGGTATTTGTGGAGACAACCACGCGACGTGCTCGTGCTACACCCAGAACATGGCGTATGGCGTAAAACCACCGCATCTGGGCGAGTGGATAGTCAATCTCGGTGAAGCCGCAGAATACATGTTCGACCACAACATCTTTCAAGAGAATCTTGTTGCGGTCGACTACTGCGAGAAGATGGTGTCCGAGACCAATCCCGGTGTCCTGGCGCAGGCGGAGAACACCCGCTGCCGGCACGAGGATCAGCACGGTTACCGCACCATCGCCGACATCATGCGCACTCTCAATCCGTTCACCGGTGAGTTCTATCGTGAGGCCCTTCAGGTTTCACGCTCGACCCGTGAGATGTTCTGTCTGATGGAGGGCCGTCACGTTCATCCGTCGACGCTCTACCCGGGCGGCGTCGGAACAGTGGCCACCATCGAACTGATGACCGACTACATGACGCGGTTGATGCGCTACGTGGAGTTCATGAAGAAGGTCGTGCCCATGCACGACGATCTGTTCGACTTCTTCTACGAAGCCCTGCCCGGCTACGAGAAGGTAGGTCTGCGTCGGACTCTCCTCGGCTGCTGGGGGTCGTTCCAGGATCCGGAATTCTGTAATTTCGAGTACAAGGACATGACCGAGTGGGGACGCAAGATGTTCGTGACCCCCGGGATCGTGGTCGATGGCAAACTGATCACGACCGACCTGGTCGATATCAATCTCGGTATCCGAATCATGCTGGGCTCTTCGTATTACGAGGATTGGAAAGACCAGGAGATGTTTGTCGAGACCGACCCGCTCGGTAACGCGGTGGATCGGCGTCACCCCTGGAATCAGCACACCAACCCTCATCCGCAGAAGCGTGATCTGGAGGACAAGTACAGCTGGGTGATGTCGCCTCGATGGTTCGACGGCAAAGACAATCTTGCTCTCGATACCGGCGGCGGCGCACTCGCCCGCTTGTGGAGCACGGCGCTGGCGGAGTTGGTCGACATCGGCTACGTCAAGTCCACCGGACACAGCGTGCAGATCAATCTGCCCAAGACAGCGCTGAAGGGGCCGGTCACACTCGAGTGGCACATCCCCGAACACGGGAGCAACACGCTCGAAAGGAACCGTGCACGTACGTATTTCCAGGCATACGCGGCCGCATCGGCGTTACATTTTGCGGAGAAGGCTTTGGTGGAGATTCGCGCCGGCCGGACCAAGACGTGGGAATCGTTCGAAGTTCCGGACGAGGGTATCGGCTGCGGCTTCACCGAAGCCGTCCGCGGAGTTCTTTCCCACCACATGGTGATTCGGGACGGCAAGATTGCGAACTACCACCCGTACCCGCCAACTCCGTGGAACGCGAGCCCGCGTGACAGCTACGGCACTCCCGGGCCGTACGAGGATGCGGTGCAAGGTCAGCCGATCTTCGAGGAGAACGATCGGGACAATTTCAAGGGTATCGACATCATGCGCACAGTCCGCAGTTTCGACCCGTGCCTGCCGTGTGGCGTACACATGTATCTCGGTGGCGGTAAGACCATCGAGAAACTGCATTCGCCGACACAATCCGTGACGGGGGAGTAGCCCGTGGTGCACGGTGACAGGGAGCACGGTGACCGGGAGCGCGGTGAGAACGCGAGCGGTGCACCGCCTGGTGACTACTGGCGTGGAGCGGGCGAACGCATCGAAACTCTGTTGCAGGCCAGCGCAGGGGGCGGACCGGTAGCACGTGATCGTGCAGAGCAACTGGTGCGTGAAGTAGTGCAACTCTACGGCGCAGCTCTCGAACGCACTGTGCACCTTGCGGATTCCGCGATGGTGGATGAGATGACCCGTGACGACCTGATCTCGAGCCTTCTGCTCGTGCATGGCCTACATCCGCACGACGTGGAAACCCGCATACGTACGGCGCTGGACAGTGTGCGCCCGTACCTCGGGTCGCACGGCGGCGACGTCGAATTGATCGAGGTGACCGATGGTGTGGTGCGGTTGCGGCTGCTCGGCAGCTGCAACAGTTGTCCGTCGTCGTCCGTCACGCTCGAATCAGCCGTGCAGGACGCCGTGACGGCTGCGGCGCCCGAGACGAGCGGCATCGAGGTCGAGACCCCAACCGAACATGAGCCCAAAGCTGGTGTGATCTCGGCGCAGTCGCTGTTCTCGCACATCCACCACGACGCCGCCGGCCACTGGATCGGTGTGCCGGAGTTCGCCGAGGTCGGCGAAGGTGAGGTGGCAGGTTTTTGCGTCGAAGGCGCAGATCTGTTGGTATGCAGGCTCGGCGACACCCTGTACGCCTACCGCGATCACTGTCCGGTCTGTGATCGCTCGATGGCGGGGGCGATGCTGGAGCGAATGATGGGGCGACCCGCACGTAGCGGCGTGGTGCTGACCTGTCCGAACTGCGGCACTCACTACGACGTCCGAACTGCAGGCGCGCGCGTCGATGCCCGTGCCGGTGTTGATGCCGGGGCGGAACATCTTGCGCCCCTGCCGCTTCTGCCTCGCGACGGGATCCTGTCGGTGGCAGTGCCTGGCAGCGCTGCACCGGGAAGTTCAGCAGCTGACGTTCAGGTATCGGTGATGTAGTGGCAAAATCCACTGTGGGAGAGGTTCTCACGAGAATAGCGTCGGCGCGATCGGTACCAACCGGTCCGCGATGCGAGATGTGCGCGGTCGGCATCGGCGAGGACCATCAGCACGTCGTCGATGTCTCGGTGCGCGCCCTGATGTGCGTCTGTCGACCGTGTTACCTGCTTTTTGCCCCCGTGGACGCTGATCTGCGGTACAAGGCAGTTCCGGATCGATACGAGGAACTCGACGATTTCGAGCTGGGCCCTGGTCGATGGGAATCGCTGGAAATTCCGGTGAATCTGGCGTTCTTCTTCCGCAATTCCGTGTTGGACAAATTCATCGCGTTTTATCCCGGTCCGGCGGGGGCCACGGAATCCGAGCTACCCATCGATGCTTTCGAGGCGGTGCTGCGGGAGAATCCTCGAACGAGCACGATGCGAGCAGACGTCGAGGCCTTGATCGTTCACGTTGTTCCGGGCGAGGTGGCTCCCCGATGTTTCATTGTGCCGATCGACGCCTGTTACGAGTTGGTAGGGCGATTGCGGAAGGTGTGGCGCGGTTTCGACGGCGGCCAGGATGCGCACACCGAGATCGCGGAGTTCTTCCACAGAGTCGAGGAACGGTCGCGATGACCGCCTTGGAGTTCTCCGTCGTGGACATCATGGTCGACCCGTACGCGGTGACCCCCAATCTCGTAGTGAAACTGAAGATTTCGGAGTCCACCGGAACACCTGTCCGAGCGCTGGCCGTGCGAGCACAGGTTCGGATCGAACCACACCGACGGCCGTACTCCGCATCTGAAGAAGACGCGCTACTCGATTTGTTCGGTCGGCGTGAACGTTGGTCGAGTACGCTACGAACCTTCCTCTGGATGGAATGCTCGACGGTGGTCCAGGGGTTCTCAGGAGTCACGGTCGCCGATCTTCCTATGCCGTGTACGTACGACGTCGCGGTGACCGCATCCAAGTACATGCATGCCCTGCAGGACGGCACGGTGCCGGTAGTCGTGCTACTGAGCGGCACCGTCTTCACCGACGGCAGTCGCGGATTCTCGGTCGAGCAAATTCCGTGGGACAGATCGGCGTCGTACGAGATGCCGGTAGCCACGTGGAAGCACATGATCGAGACGCATTACCCGGGTTCGGGTTGGGTACGCCTCGATCATGACACGATTGCCGAACTCACCCGGTTCAAAGCCACACACGGTTACACCGACTTGGAATCCACGGTCGGCGCGCTCTTGGCGGGGATCGAGGTGCCGCAATGACACACACGGGTGTCGACCATGACGTTCGAGCCGTAGCCGACGCGATCCTGTACGAGGGGTACCTGCTCTACCCGTACCGGGCGAACTCGGGAAAGAACCAGTCACGCTGGCAGTTCGGTGTGCTCGGTCCACCGGGGGCATCAGAGTTGGGTGTCGGTGAGCAATCAGGGATGTCGGCCCAAGCCGTCGTGGCCGCGGATGCCGGCGATCTGCGTGTCACGTTGCGGTTTCTCCACCTTCAGCGCCGAACAGTCCAACGTCGTATCGATCCGGACGGCTGGGAGTCGGTGCATCACGTGACTTCCGGTGACCACGAATGGATTTCGTGGGACGAAGCAAGTGAATGTGAGATCGAGTCGGGTCCGCACCGGCTCACGGACCTTGGCGAAGGGCGAAGCCTGGCTTTCGAGGTTCCGGCCTTTTCGGAGATCGAACCGATCCTGGATGCGTCCGGCGCATCTATCGGTCGGATTGTGCGCACCCGGGCTGCGCTGTCCGGACTCGTTGATCTTTGGGCTGCGTCGGGGAGGCCGGATCAGGTTGTGCTGTCGATGGATGTTCGAAACACCACCGCGATCGTGGCCGTCGACAAGCATTCGGCGCCGGCGTATTCCATGCTCGGGGCGCATGTGATCATGCAGTGCGATACGCCGTCGTTCATCTCACTTTTCAGCGTGAATGACGAGCAGACACACGAATACCCGTTGATTCAAGATCGGTGCTATCCGGTGTTGGCCGGTACCCCGAATCCAGCGTTGCCGGACCGATCGACCACGGTTCTGGTATCGCCGATCATTCTGTACGACTTTCCCGTGATCGCGGGGCAAAGTGAAGGATCGCTGTTCGATTCCACCGAAATCGACGAGATCCTGTCACTGCGCATTCTGACGATGACGGACGAGGAGAAAGCGCAGGCGCGGGCGACAGATCCGAAAGCCGCCGAGATCATCGATCGCTGTGAGGCCCTGACACCCGAAGGGTTTGCCGACCTTCACGGAGTGCTTCGTGATCCTCATGCCGGGCAGGAAGACGGGCAGGGAAACTCGGCTCCCATGCTTCCCGAAGTGCCAGACGGTGTCGACTGGTGGTCGCCCGAGGCCGATACGAGGGTGTCGCCGCGAATCGACGGCATCTTGGTGGGCGGTGTGCGGATAGCCGGGGGAAGCACCGTACGCGTGCATCCGTCGCGGCGGGCCGACGCTCAGGACCTGTTTTTCGACGGCAAGCTCGCTCGCGTTGCCACCATCCACGAAGACGTGGACGGCGACATTCACGTAGGGGTGACGCTGCTCGACGATCCCGCGGCCGACCTGCACAACTGGTACGGCCGCTATCTGTATTTTGCTCCGGACGAGGTGGAACCGGTGCCCGGAGCGCAGACGCAGAGCAATCGAGAGGAGAACACACAATGAGGGGCATGGGAATGCTGTCGACGGTACTTCTCGGCGCAACAGCGATCGCTGCGGCCGTCGTGTTGGTGGTGTCGATGCCGGATATTCAACGGTATCTACGGATGCGAAAGATGTAGTCACGCATGCGTGTTCTGGTTGCGGGTGTCGGGAATATCTTTCTCGGCGACGACGGGTTCGGGCCCGAAGTCGTGCGGGTGCTGCAACAGGAGCAACTGCCGGCGGGAGTGCAGTTGGTGGACTACGGAATTCGAGGGGTGCACCTGGCCTACGACCTTCTGGAAGCGTGGGAGGCCTTGGTGCTGATCGACGCGCTGCCGCCGAGCGGGAAACCCGGCGCGGTCGAGGTATTCGAGCTGGAGGCCGAAAGGGATGACAGCACGGCAAGGTTCGACGCGCATTCGTTGGATCCGAACTCCGTGTTCTCCAGTCTGCGGGCGCTCGGTGGAACAGCGCCGCGAACGTTTGTCGTTGGTGCGCACGTCGAATCGGTGGACGAGGGGATCGGATTGACACCACAGGTTCAGGCTGCCGTGACCGGTGCCGCGTCAGTTGTTATCGGCCTTGTCAGGTCGATGGCGGCGGACGCCGCAACCGCTGATCAGGGGGCATGACCATGTGCCTGGGTATCCCTGGACGCGTCGTGGCGCTGCTCGACGGATACGGCGGACAACTGGCGCTCGTCGATGTGGAAGGTGCGGCGCGCAAGGTGAATATCGGGATGCTCGATGAGAATACCGTCGGCGCTGGTGACTGGGTTGTCATCCATATGGGCTTTGCCGTCGAGAAGGTGGACGCAACCGGCGCTGCCGAGGCGCTTGCGGGTTTGGAGCTGATGGGTCGATCACGCCCCGAGGTCGAGGGCGAGGGTGGGGGCGAGCCATGATCACCGCCATCCGACTTCATGTTCAGGGGGTGGTGCAGGGAGTCGGATTCAGACCGTTCGTGTATTCACTCGCAACCGAATTGGGGCTGACGGGCACGGTGGGCAACTCGCCGCGAGGAGTGGTGATCGACCTCGAGGGCGAGGATCTATCGCTCGCGGAGTTCGCGACGGTACTGCGGGTGCGCCAGCCGCCGTTGGCCAGGATCGACTCGGTGGAGTGCGTGCCTGCTCAGGCGTGTGGGCGGGCCGGGTTTCGGATCGTGGACACGGACACGACGACTGCAGGGCGGACGTTGGCACCGCCTGATGTTGCGACCTGCGACGATTGCCTGCGCGAGATGGCCGACCCGGGGAACAGGCGGTATCGGCATCCGTTCATCACGTGCACCAACTGTGGTCCACGGTTCACGATCATCGAGGAACTTCCGTACGACCGGGCAGCGACAACGATGCGCGGGTTTCCGATGTGCTCGGAATGCGCGGCCGAGTACGCCGATCCACGTAATCGTCGCTTTCATGCGCAGCCGATTGCGTGTCCGCAGTGTGGCCCGACCCTGACCTTCGTCGATACAGACGCAGATGCTGCTGCCGTGCCCGTGAACGGCGAAGATGCCGTACACCGGGCGCGAGAGTTTTTGCGCGACGGCAAGATTGTTGCAGTCAAAGGCATCGGGGGGTATCACCTGGCGTGCGATGCCCGAAACGAGTCGGCAGTACAGGAACTACGAGCTCGTAAGCGCCGCCGCGGTAAGCCGCTTGCCGTGATGGTGCGAGATATCAACGGTGCGTACGCGGTGGGACGGGTCAACGAGACGCAGTCGCGGGCGCTGACCGAGTGCTCGCGTCCGATCGTGTTGGTGGACAAGGCGTCGAAGTACGACCTTGCGCCTTCGGTCGCGCCGGGAATCCCGGATATCGGAATTATGCTGGCGTACAACCCGATCCAGAACCTCCTGCTCGGTCTTCCCGGTGATGCGGCTGGGCCGACAGCGCTGGTGATGACATCGGCGAACCTCGGTGGTGAACCAATCCTGTTCCGCGGCACTGATCTGGAAAGAGTGTCCGCGCTGGCAGACGGTGTCCTGACCCACGATCGCCCGATTCGGGTGCCGTGCGACGATTCCGTCCAGCGTGTAGTCGACGGCCGCCGAGTGATGCTTCGCCGTTCCCGCGGATATGCACCTTTGCCGATCGAACTGCCATTGGACGTCGCACCGATTCTGGCGGTGGGCGCAGATCTGAAGAACACCTTCGTGATTGCCGACGGAACGTCCGCCTGGCCGAGTCAACATATCGGAGACATGGGTGATGTTGCCGTGTTGGACGGGTTCGCGGCGGCCCGGACACACTTCGAATCGATTACCGGCGTCACCCCGAGTCAGGTTGTGTGCGACGAACATCCCCGGTACCACTCGTCGGCGTGGGCCAGAAGGCATGCGGCGGGACGGCCGGTGCGCACTGTGGCACACCATCACGCGCATATCGCTGCGGTGATGGGTGAGAACGGCTGTGACGGCTCCGAACCGGTTATCGGAATGGCCTTCGACGGAACGGGCTACGGAGCGGACGGAGCGGTGTGGGGCGGGGAGATGCTGCTCGCCACGTACAAAGGTTTCCGTCGTCTAGCGCATCTCGGGTACGTAGCGCTGCCGGGCGGTGACGCCGGCGTGGAACGTCCGTACCGCATGGCGATGTCGCACCTGCGATCGGCGGGAATCGGCTGGGACAGTGAGCTTCCACCAGTTGCAGCGTGTCCGGTTCGTGAACGCTCCGTCCTCGGTCATCAGTTGGAGACGGGATTCGGCTGTGTGGAGACTTCCAGTATGGGGCGGCTTTTCGATGCCGTTGCCGCACTTGCCGGTGTCCGCCAAAGTGTGGAGTACGAGGCTCAGGCAGCAATCGAATTGGAAGGCATATCCCGGGGAATCGACTGCGGCAGTGAGTACTACGTGTTCGGTGAACGCGAAGATGCCGGCGGGTCGTGGATCGCCGATCCCGGTCCGGTCATACGTTGCGTGGTTGACGACTTACGGAACGGTGTGTCGGCAGGTGTGATCGGTGCGCGCTTCCACGAGAGTGTTGCGCGTTTGGTAGTGACCTGGGCGCAGGCAGCGCGCGCCGCAGCCGGCGTCGACGACGTTGCCTTGAGTGGCGGTGTCTTCCAGAATCCGTTACTCCTGGCGCGGGCGCGGGTACTGCTGTCAGACGCTGGATTCCGCCCGCTGACGCACCACGAGTTACCGCCGAACGACGGTGGTCTTGCGTACGGCCAAGTGCTGGTCGGGAGTTCGCGATGAAGTCAGGAGGGTAGCCATGTGTTTAGCCGTACCGGGACGTATCGAATCGCTCGAGGATCGTGACGGAACCACGATGTCCGTCGTCAACTTCGGGGGAGTCCGCAAAGAGGTGTGCCTCGAGTACATTCCGGGCGCCGCGGTCGGAGAGTACGTCGTTGTTCACGTCGGGTTCGCGATTCAGAGGCTCGACGAGGAATCAGCACAACGCACACTTGCGGAGTTCGAGCATCTCGGCGTGCTCGACGAGGAGTTCGGCGACGGATTTGCTCGCGCAGCCAAGGCTCTGGGAGTCGATGAGAAGGAGAATCAATCATGAAGTATCTGGACGAATTCTCCGACCCCGAGTTGGCCGGTAAATTACTCGATCAGATTCGCACACTCGCTACCCGCCGATGGGCGATTATGGAAGTCTGTGGTGGCCAGACGCATTCGATCATCCGCCATGGAATTGACCAATTGCTGCCCGAGCAGATCGAGATGATTCACGGGCCGGGGTGCCCCGTCTGTGTGACGCCGCTGGAGATCATCGACAAAGCGCTCGAGATCGCCGCTCGCCCGGACGTGATCTTCTGCTCGTTCGGTGACATGTTGCGAGTACCAGGTAGTGCGTCCGACCTGTTTCGGATCAAGAGCGCTGGTGGTGATGTGCGCGTGGTCTATTCGCCGCTCGACGCGCTGACCATCGCGAAGGAGAATCCGGACCGGGAGGTCGTGTTCTTCGGGATCGGGTTCGAAACCACTGCGCCCGCAAACGCGATGACCGTATATCAGGCGCACCGACTCGGCATCAAGAACTTCTCGTTACTTGTCTCCCACGTGCTCGTCCCGCCCGCGATGGCGGCGATCATGGACTCCCCGGAGTGTCGGGTACAGGCGTTTCTCGCCGCAGGTCACGTGTGCAGTGTGATGGGAACATCGGAGTACCCCGCTCTGGCAGAGAAGTACCGGGTGCCTATCGTCGTCACGGGGTTCGAACCCCTCGATTTGCTCGAGGGCATCAGAAAGACCGTGCTGCAGTTGGAAACCGGCAGGCACGAGGTGGAGAACGCCTATGCACGGGCTGTGACGGCCCAGGGAAATGTGGCAGCCAAGGCGATGCTCGACGATGTGTTCGTAGTATCCGACCGGACGTGGCGCGGTATCGGTCCCATCCCGGACAGCGGTTGGCAGTTGGCGCCGAAGTATGCGGAATTCGATGCGGAACAAAGATTCTCGGTAACCGACATTCACACCGACGAGTCATCGGTGTGCCGTTCCGGAGAAGTTCTCCAAGGCTTGATCAAGCCGAACGAGTGCGCTGCCTTCGGGAAGGAGTGCACGCCGCGTAATCCGTTGGGGGCCACCATGGTCTCGTCCGAAGGTGCGTGCGCCGCCTACTACCTGTACCGACGCTTGGAACTGCAGGAGGCGGGTCATGGGAGCTGACAACAGTGCGGTGGTGGACCCTGGGGCGTGGGTCTGCCCGCTGCCGCTCCGTGATTCGCCGAACATCGTCATGGGACACGGCGGTGGTGGCGCGATGTCCGCCGAGCTGATCGAGCACTTGTTCCTACCCGCATTCGGCGACGCGGCCGACGCGGAACTCGGAGACTCCGCGGTGCTCGACATCGGTGGCGTTCGGGTGGCATTCTCGACGGACTCGTACGTGGTCAAACCGATGGTGTTTCCGGGTGGAAACATCGGCGATCTGGCCGTGAACGGCACGGTCAACGACCTTGCTATGGCCGGCGCGCAACCACTCGCCATGTCGACTGCTTTCATTCTCGAGGAGGGGACGCCGCTCGCCGACATAGCCACGGTGGCGGCCACGCTTGGCGACGCGGCTCGCTCAGCCGGAGTGCGTCTGGTGACCGGCGACACCAAGGTGGTCGACGCCGGTCACGGCGACGGAGTCTTCGTGAACACGGCGGGCATCGGCATCGTGCCAGCTGGTGTCGACATACGGCCGAACCGGGCCGAGGTCGGTGATGCAGTGATCGTCAGTGGTGACATCGGAGTTCACGGCGTGGCGGTGATGAGTTGCCGGGAGGGCCTGGAGTTCGGAACCGAGGTGCGCAGCGACTGCGCCGCACTGAACGGCCTGGTTGCGGACATGATCGCCACCGGCGCGGACATCCACGTCCTTCGCGACCCGACGCGCGGCGGAGTTGCAGCGACGCTCAACGAGATTGCCCAGGCGTCGAATGTCGGCGTTGCGATCGTGGAACGGAACCTGCCGATTCCCGACGCCGTTCGGGATGCCTGTGGATTGTTGGGTCTGGATCCGCTGTACGTGGCCAACGAAGGCAAATTGGTTGCGTTTGTCGCACCCACCGACGTCGACCTCGTGCTCGATGCCATGCGTGGACACCCGTTGGGAAGGGGGGCAACGGTGATCGGGGAGTGCGTGAGCGCGCACTCCGGAATGGTGGTTGCCCGAACCGCGCTTGGTGGCAATCGGGTAGTGGATCTCCCTGCTGGTGAACAGCTTCCGCGGATCTGTTGATGACCGGCGTTCACGTTAGCGGCCCGGCTCTGTTTGCGAGGTACGCATATCCGCCGAACGAATTGGGGTATTGCGGAGCCGACGATCCGTCGGCGCTCTTGCGTCAGGCGGCCGGAACGGTGACAGAGCAGGACCGAGGCCGAGCGCAACAGTTCGACGGTGCATGGCCGTATCTCGAGGCACTGGCCCGGGCATCGGGCGTGGACGACCCACTCGACCCACGCGTGATCGAGGCTTACTGGTTGGGTGGGTCGCTGCTGGATTCGGTGAACTCGGAAGAGTTGGTGGCGCACCTACGGCATGAATTCGGGACGCGCAACGACGGAGGGTTGCTCCCAGATCTCGATGGCCGAGATCGCGCTCTTGCGCACCACAGTTTCCACGTTCTTGCCGTGTATCCGTGGGTGCGCCTTCTTCGGAAGCACGGTGCGGTGCCACTGTCCATCCTCCAGAACTGCCGAATCAGGTGGGGCGAAGTACGTGAAGTAGGTGACGAGTATGCCGAGGTGGAGTCCTCGCCGCTCGCGTTCGACGGTAACCGACTGACCCGCGGTCCGAAGGCGATCGAACACGTGCGGTGGAACGTCGACGGCATTCCACTTGCTCCCGCTCCGGTGCGAGGGAACGTGGTAGCGCTGCACTGGGATTGGCTGTGCGACAGCATTTCGGTGAAGCAAGCCGAGGCCTTGGATCACGCCGAAGAGGCGGCACTCGAGATCGTCAACCTGCGACTGCGGGAGCGCAGAATGTAGGCGCGTCAGGCGGTGCTAGTCCAACGACGCACAGGCAGTGCACCACGGTCGACCGTCGACGCCATCGACTCGATCCGAAGGGTCGATGCGCGCGGCAAGGATGCAGCTCTCGTTGTCGTGGTAGACGTCGAGATCGGAAGGAACCGTCGAGTGGAACGCCGGGACCTTCATGTGCACCTCCGTTGTGGCTCGTCAGGTTTCGAGCCGAATGGGCTAATGATCGCACCCTGGGCATCATTTCGCTCGACGGTGGCACGACCAGGTGGGGTTTGTCTCACCGAGCATCCGATGTGTGACTCTGCCCTCTGCTCCGACGGCGCGCGCCGACGTGCGATCCCGCGGGGATAGGCTGAACACATGCGCGGAGAGTACAAGGTTCCTGGTGGCAAGCTCGTTGCAGTCGATGTCGAGGTCGAGGACGGGCAGCTGTCCGACGTAGCGGTTTCCGGCGATTTTTTCCTCGAGCCGGACAGCGCGCTGGATGACATCAACGGAGCGCTGACGGGTATGCCGGCCGATGCCAACGTGGAACAGCTGGCGGACGCCATCATCGCGACGCTCGACGAGTCTGTGTCGATGATCGGGTTCACTGCGGAGTCGGTCGGCATCGCGATTCGCCGCGCGCTCGGTCATGCCACCAGCTGGGCGGACCACACATTCGACGTCATTTCGCCGGCGGTCCTCGATCCCGCGATGCACGTTGCGCTGGACGAGGTCATCGCGCGCGAGGTGGCGTCCGGTGAGCGTCCGGCCACTTTGCGTTTCTGGGACTGGGATTCGCCGCTGGTCGTGATCGGCTCGTTCCAATCCGTACGCAATGAAGTCGACTCGGAGGCTGCTGCGCGCCACGGTATCGGTGTTGTGCGCCGGATCTCAGGCGGCGGTGCGATGTTCATGGAACCGGGTAACTGCATCACGTACTCGTTGGTGGTACCCGCGTCGTTGGTGGAGGGGCTGAGTTTCGAACGGTCGTACGCCTTCCTGGACCAGTGGGTGATGGGCGCGCTTGCCGAAGTCGGAATCACCGCGCGCTACGTACCGCTCAACGACATCGCCTCGGACAAGGGCAAGATCGCCGGCGCAGCCCAGAAGCGGTTCGCCGACGGCACAGTCGTTCATCACGTGACGATGGCCTACGACATCGACGCGGAGAAGATGACGCAGGTTCTGCGAATCGGCCGAGAGAAGATGTCCGACAAGGGAACCAAGAGCGCGGCCAAACGAGTGGACCCGCTCCGCTCTCAGACCGGAATGACACGCGCCGCGATCCTGACAGCGTTCGAGAATTACTTCCGATCGCAGCACGACACCCGCACCAGTGCCTACACCGAGGCAGAGTTGGCGCAGGCGCGTGAGCTGGTGGAGACCAAGTTCAGCACCGAGAAGTGGACGCACCGCGTGCCGTAGGGTGCGTCCACCTCGAGCTGTTTTCAACCAAGTTATGCGGTGTGAGGAGCGGGTTGCTCTTCGGTGGACGGAGAGTCGGCTGCTGCTGCACTGCGACGCATCACGGTGAATGTTGCAGCGACACAGAGTATTGCGACGACGAAGCACGCCAGCGTGTACCAGAGATTCCCGATCGGGTCTCCGTTGCTGGTCGAACCGTCGACGGCACCGAAGAAATCGGGTAGGGCGCTGGCCCAGAGAACGGCCATGATGCACAGGTACACCACGCTGTAGTACTGGACAAACCTGTTGGTGTACGGGGGCGCGTCAGACGGCTGCGTACGCAACCGGGTCCACTGGCGGATCAGCAGTGTTATCGCGACAACCGAGAGGATCACCAGCTCCGCTGCGTAGAGCACTCCTCGGACCGTGTCGCTGCCCGCGCCGAAGACTGTCGCGGGCAACGGCAGGATGAACGTGCCCACTGAGGCCAGGACGCCGATGACGATTGTGCGCCAAACCAATTGGAGCCCGGTGAAGTGTTGGCCGTCGTCGACGTGGCGGCCAACGAAGAACTGGACGCAGAATGCCAGCGACATCGGCCACAAGGCTGCGAACACAACAACGCTCGGCAGTGGGACGGCGTCGAACATCGGTTGGTTGATCGGGTTGGCTGTCGACCATTCCCACCACCGAAGCTGCGGTCCGAGATGGTCGAAGATCTCGTAGAACGCGTGGTGAACGAAGCCCACGCAGACTGCGCCGGCGAGCACACCGTACCGACGGAAAACGCCCAGCATCTTGACGATTTCGAAGGCCAGCGTTGCCATCAGCGGATAGATCGCGATGATGTAGAGGGGGAGTCTGCCCCACAGGAAATCGACGGTGAACACGTTGTGTGCGAACATCGTATCCACGTGCTTTTCGATGCCGAAGGCCGCGGGAAAGTACAGCGGCGGTTCGATGATGAACAGATAGGCGGTGGCGCCGAACCAGAGTACGAGATTGGTGGGATCGCCGTTTCGCCGCAAGCGCACAATCGCGAGAACCAGAGCGAGCACCGAGCCGATGATGATGGTCCACTCGAGAACCGGCAGAGTCCAGTTCTCCAGCCCGAAGGGATTGCGGATTTCGACCAGACCGCCCGCTTCTGCGCAGGAGAAGCCGAGTTCCGTGGCGAGTTGATCGAAGGTGGGGGAACAAAGATCAGCCATTGTTCGACCGCCCTGTGCTGTTCGATTCAGCTGTATACCAGCGGGTTACGTCGTATCCGGCTTCGAAACGTTCGAACCACACGTCGGCCAGGGCGGGCAAGTTCTCGGTGGCGGGGTTGTGCTTGGGCAGTTGGCTGCGGATAACTCCCCGCAGCGCGGTGAGTTGCTCGCCGAGCGGCAATACGTCGAACGCGCGAGACATCGGACCGTTGTCCTGCGCCTCGAGCCCGGGTAAACGCTTTCGAAGAAACTGCATGTTGCGATACGACGCGAACATGGCCATCGCGTCGACCTGCCGATCTTCGCGCGGCACATGCTTGTTGAAGCCCAGGGAGGCCAGCCTGATCACTTTCATGACGTGCCGGAAAATTGACGGTGCCATGCGCATCCGGTAGAGGTCGCTGCCGACGACGGAGTCGAAGATGATGAGGGCGGAACTTCGGTGTTCGACTTCCTCGACGAAGTGCCAGATGAACAGCGACGCAACCCTGTCGTCGCCGGGGCGGAAAAGTGCAGATTCGTTGTCGAGCATCAGCTTGAACACCGAGGTGAAGGTTGCTTCGAGGTCGGCGGTGTATGCCAGTCGGTAGTTCACCGACGTTTCTGCAGTGAGCTTGTCGAACTCGCCGACCACGTCGTCGAGAGTTTCCTGCAGGCCGGGATATCGCCTGATCAAGCCTTTGACGTGTTGACGATGCGCCGAGGAATGCTGTCCCTCTTGGCGCATGAACGCGTCGGCTTCCTCGGCAACTGCGCGATCCGTCAACAGCGGTTTGGTTTGCATGATGAGCTTGACGATCATCTTCTCGAAACCGATGGCCAGGAAAGAGACGGCATTGGCCATGCTCGAGAAGGCCGGATTCTCCTCGTTCCACAGGAAGGGGACGTCGTAGTCCTCGAAAGCAAAATTCATCTTTCGCACGTGTAGATCAGTCACTTCTCGAAACCTCGTCTTTCCGGACGGTCGGGTAGGTGGCTGCCCGGATGCCCCGATAGCCACGCTCTGAATGTGACCATACACAGATTGGCGTTTGTGTATGGTCACAATTCCGTGATGCGCACAGAATTGGTGTCGACTGGCAGTGTTAGCCTGGGTTTCTCGATTCGAGTGAGGAATACAGGCAGTGGCGCGAAGACGTGGGTGGGGCGGAAATCCGCCAGTCGACGATGACGACGCAACTCGTCGAATCGTCACCGCGGCAGTCGATTTGATCGGGCGAACGGGCTCGGCAATCAGCATCGCCGATATCGCGGAGTCGCTGGGCGTGATCCGTCAGACGGTGTATCGGTACTTTCCCAACTCCGACGCCCTGATGCGCGCAGCGGCAATCGCATCGGTCGCCGGATTTCTAGATCGGCTCACTGCCCATGTGAGCGGCATCGAAGATCCCGTCGACGCGATGACCGAAGGCGTTGTCTACACACTGACCGAAGTCCGCAGAATCCCACATCTTGGCATCTTGCTGACGGGAACGTACTCGAACCTTCACCCCGACGGTCTCACATCGGATGAGGCTCAGGCCTTCGGAATTGCGATGATCAACCGCTTCGACGTCGATTGGAAGAAGTACGGCTACGACGACGCTGCTCTTCGGGAACTCGTCGAATACGTCCTGCGCACGATGCAGTCGTTTTTCATATCCCCCGGTAATCCACCTCGGAGCGACGACGAACTACGGCAATACCTGCGCCGTTGGATGGGCGCTGGGATCACTGCACAACCACAGTCCTAGATCACGGTCAGTACGATCGCTCCGGCGCAGGAAAGAACGACAACGATGATCGCCAGCAGATCAGCTCGACGCGGACGCTTCGGATAGGCGGCGATCAATCCCGTTCCGCCGCGTGCGGAGATGGCTTCACCCATCTCGGCGGATCTCCGGATCGCCACCGACATCGTGGTAGTGATCAGATCGATAATCGTGTTGTCGGACGCGCTGTGCACCACGCCTTTCGGCCGGAGTCGGCGAGCCGCGGCCAGCGTGAGCATCTCCTCGATCAGGAGGGGGAGTGAGCGAATGCAGAGCGCTGCCGCTGTTGCCCACTCGTCCACCGGGATTCGTAGGAACCGCAGCGGACGTCCGAGTGTCGCCAGTGCGGGTGCGACGTCGCTCATCGAGGTGGTCCAGGCCAACATCAGTGACGCGCACAGCAATATGATTCCGAAGGTGACTGCCCGAAGGTAGAGGTACACGGCGTCGAGACCGATCGGGAGATTGACCAGGGCGCCGCCCAGCAGTAGCAGCCATATCCACCATGGTGGGCGCGGGATTGCCGCCGGTGGAATGTGGCCGATCGCGGCAGTAATGACGAGCAGTCCGGTGATCACGGCAATGGACGGCCACGACGGCGCGATCACCATGACAAGGCTGATGAGAACCACGGCAATGATCTTCGTGCCGGCCCATAGTCGGTGGATCGGTGAGGTGGTGGGAACTTCGCGCAGGAGTGTGGTCATCGCCGGGTCTCTTCCAGTGTGACGGGATTTTCGGTCAGGACACCGTCAGCGAGATGAATTGTCCTGCTGCACACGCCATCCATGCCGTCGACGTCATGGGAAATCACGACCAGCGCGGTGCCGTTGCGCCTGATCCAGGTCAGGACATTCATGATGGCCGCTCGCCCGGGTGGGTCGAGGCCTGCGAGGGGTTCGTCGAGGATGAGCATCTGGGGCTGTCGGACGAGCAGTCCGGCGAGCACCACTCTGCGCATCTGCCCGCCACTGAGTTGATCGATGCTGCGGCTGGCAATGCGGCGATCAAGTCCGACAGCGTCGAGTGCCCAGGAAACCTGCGTCGACCCGATTTCGGGCCCACCGGCGGCCTCGATGTCTTCGGATACGGTTCGACGTTGCAGTTGCAGCCGCGAGTGTTGGAAGGTCAAGCCCACCGAACCCACCTGCCGGGCAATCGGTTTGCCGTCGAACAATGCCGTGCCCGACGTGGGTACCGTTAATCCGGCCATGATCCAGGCCAGTGTGGATTTTCCGGAGCCGTTGCCGCCCAGGACCAGTACGCCGTCACCTGAGCCGATGGTGAGATTGACGTCGGACAGCGCGGTGCGCGACCACGGAGTCCGATTGTTGTAGGTGTGCGAGAGGTTCTTGATTTCGAGCAGGGCTTTGGTGCTGCGCGGCCAGTAGGTGGGAACCGTCGGCGCTCCGGTGCCGACCATCCAGCCCGGCTCATGTTCGATCTGCCGGCCGTTCTCGAGCTGGATAACCCGGTCTGCTTGGCGGGTGTCGGCCTGATGATGGGTGACAAGAACAACGGCCATATTGTGCCGACGGGGGAGAGCTGCGAGCAGTTCCACCAGTTCTTCTCGACCGGTGCGATCGACCATCGCGGTGGCTTCGTCGGCGATGAGCAACGCGGGTCGACGCGCGAGGGCAGCGGCGACAGCGAGGCGTTGCATCTCGCCACCCGAGAGTGACGACGTTTCACGCATCGCCATTCCACCCAGCCCGACTTCGGTCAAGAGCGCCTCGATGTCCGGAACATGATCGGGTTGCAGGCCCCACACCACGTCGTCGGCGACGCGCGTTCCGAGGATCTGGCTTTCGGGTCGCTGCAAAACCACCGCCGTACCGTCGTGATGGCCGAGTCCCGCAGCGCCAGGTCGAACCAGGAGTCCGGTGGACGGTGCCCGGCCGGCGAGAAGGCGCGTCAAGGTCGATTTTCCGGAACCGTTGTGCCCGACGACGGTGACAAATTCGCCGCGGTCGATCGAGAAGTTGATGTCCGTCAACGCCGGCGACGAAGAACCCGGGTAGGTGAAGCCGACGTGTTCGAGCGTCAACGGCAACGGGTTGATCGACCGGTCGTCGGGCGTCGTGGCCAGCGGATCCACCGTGGGAAGTGCGGCCAACCGATCGAGAACTGCGCCGAGAACGAAGTAGGAGACGACGGTGCTGATGATGATGCCCAGCGTCGCGGACGCGGCGATCCAGAGCCACCAGTAATCGATGATGGCTCCGATACTGCTTTCGATCGCATCCGCGATCCCGATGAAGTACGGAAATCTTCTGAGAATTTCCGCGACGCCGCGAGCCGTGTTGTCGAGTGAATCCAACAACAGATTTCGTAGCGGCGAGAGAATGAGCAGCAGAACTATCGAGAACAGGGCCAGAATCGGCCCGACAACGAACGACGCCAGTAGCGCGGAAAAGAATCCGCGCCCCCGCCTTTTTACGTTGCCGATAATTCCGCCCAGTAGGGCGCACAGCGCAACGGCTGAGGCAGAACCGGAGCCGGCGGCAACAAACGCAACTGCGGTGGCTGCAACCCCGGAGGCGACCACAGCGCGGATTCTGAACCGCTGAGCAACGATCCCCATCGGAACAGCCGCAACAAGGTGGAGAGCACTCGCCAGAGGAATAACTGTCGCGATGACGGAAAGAGCGACCGTGAATCCGGCCATCACGGCACCGGTCGCCACCTCGAGTGGACGCAAGTTGCCGGTTGGCTGAATTTCTGGGCGGTTGCTCACCAACTCCAGTGTGCCAGTCGTGACGAAACTCCTGTTGCACTGATGGTGAGCCCATCTGCCCGGTTGCGTAGGCTTTACCCCACAACAATGCATCGGACGGAGCGTGGAAGACGTGAGTGCAGCACCCATCAGGGTTGGGGTTCTGGGAGCCAAGGGCAAGGTCGGCCAGGCAATCTGCGCAGCAGTCGAGGCTGCCGCTGATCTGGAACTGGTTGCGCAGGTAGATACCGGCGATCCGATCGAGACGTTTGTCGACACCCGCACTCAGGTCGTGGTCGACTTCACACATCCCGATGTCGTGATGGGAAACCTGGAGTTTCTCGTGGCCAATCGCATTCACGCCGTGGTCGGCACCACAGGGTTCGACGAGAGTCGGCTTGCGACGGTGCAGTCGTGGGTCGACGCCCAGCCCACCACAGGGGTCCTGATCGCGCCCAACTTCGCGATCGGTGCTGTGCTGTCTATGCGCTTCGCGGCTGCCGCAGCTCGGTTCTTCGATTCCGTCGAAGTTATCGAACTGCACCATCCTTACAAGGCTGACGCGCCTTCCGGCACTGCGTACCGCACTGCGGCGATGATCGCTGCGGCGCGCGCCGAAGCTGGTGTCGGTCCCAGTCCTGACGCCACGACCACTGAACTCGACGGTGCCCGCGGCGCCGATGTAGACGGTGTGCGCGTGCATTCGGTGCGCATGGCCGGGATGGTCGCGCACCAGGAGGTCATTCTGGGCACGCAGGGCGAGACGCTCACCATCCGTCACGATTCCATCGACCGAAACTCCTTTGCTCCGGGTGTCCTGCTCGGCGTTCGCCAGATCGCGTCTCGCCCCGGCCTTACCGTCGGCATCGATTCGTTCCTGGATTTGTGAGCACTACAGAGCCGTGAGTACCAAGAACATGAACAACAAAACCACCCGCACGCTCATCTTGATCACGGCGATCTGCATTGCCTTGGCGGTGTACTTCGTGCTGCTCGGCCAACGCGGAATTCAGCTCATCCAAGACGGCGGCGGCGTGGCCATCGGCCTGGGAATCGGTGTGCTCATCCTGCCGTTCTTGGGACTGTGGCTGGTGATCGCAACATTGCGAGCGGGATTCACCCATCAGCGCCTGGCTCAGCAGATCCACGACGAAGGCTTGGCCGTCGATGCGTCGACGCTCCCGAAATTGCCGTCGGGCCGGATCGAGCGCGCTGCAGCCGACGAGTTGTTCGCGACGGTCAAAGTTGATTGGGAAGCTGATCCCGACAACTGGAAGCAGAACTTCCGTCTTGCCCGCGCCTACGACTACGCGGGTGACCGAAGCCGTGCCCGCGAAACCATGCGCCGGGCAGTGGAATTGGAACGACGCGAGCGCGGCAAGTAGACCCGTCTACTCCGGAACGGTGGTGGGGGACGCCGGATCCGGAGTGGTGGGGTCGAACGGCGGCGGGTTGTCCGGGTCGAAGCTCAACGGCGGAATCGAACACGTCGCTCCCACTTCGGGATACGTCGCGGGATTGAGTCGAAGCGCCGAGATGAACTGATCGATTCGGATGTCGGATGCTTGGTCGAGCTCGAGTTGATGTCCCCACGACTGCAACGAGATCGGAGCGTCGAGCGTTGGATACGGTGACATCAGCATATGGCTGTTTCCGCTGACCCTTTCAGCGAGGAGCTCGACGTCGCCGGCTGAAACAAGGTCAGGGTTGTACGTGATCCAGACCGCGCCGTGTTCGAGTGAATGAACGGCATTTTCGGTTCGGATCGCCTGTGGATACACAATTCCGGTGCATTTAGCCCACACCCCGTCGTGCCGCCCGCCGAACGGTGGTGAATGTGTGTATGCCACACGCTCATTGGGCTGGACGTGAAGTGCCGTTGGGTATTCGACATACACAACCCCGTCGATCGCTTCCGACGGATCAGGGTTGTCGGCGCTCGGAACAAACGCATCGGGGAGCGGCGTGCCAGTGACCGCGTGGGTGCAGCCCGCTGCCCCGAGGGCAACGGTGCATACCAGTGCAATGGCAGCGCCGCTCATCCGAATTCGTGTATTCACCCCGCGATGATAGCGGTCCCGCGGATTGACCCCGAGTCTACGAACCCGTTGAGCCCAGGGGTCCCGCCGAGCCTCCCGCCACGGCAAGGGCGGTTGCTCCGCGAAGGATGAGCAGTGGTGGCAGTGGCCCCTGGTAGGCCTCGGATCCGCTGATCAGATCTCCGTCGTTGTTGAATGTAATTGCCTCGCCCTGTGGTTCGTTCGGGAGCGGAACCCGAATCGCTCTGGTGGACAGGGCTTTGACTACGTCACCGTCGGGGGCGGAATACAGGTAGATATCGGTGTACGTGCGCAGAGCGACCACCGTGCCGTCGGTGCTGACTGCGCCGCCGGTGACGGCCATTGTTCCCGCTCCGTCGACCGGACCGCCGGGAGTTGTGGTCGGCGAGAATTGCAGGTGTCCGACCTTGTTCAGTTGTGTCGGGACAGTGGTGCTCAGGTCATGCACATTCTGATTACCCGCCGGTGCGTAGATATCGCTCGACCCGAGGTAGTCCTTCGTCACGATGACGGGGAGTCCGTCATGCGAGATGAGCAAGGTCTCGGCGTCATGTGCGCCGTCGGGATAGGTCAGCACACGTGGTGTGGCAGCTTCTGCGCCCGACGGATCGAATCCGATCAGCGCCACGGACGTACGGATCTTGTTGTTGTCCCCGATGTCGGCAAGCCACAGAGTGCCGTCGGTAGTGGAGTCGAGATCCTCGACATCGTAGGTCTCAGTCCCCACCGGTATCCAGCGAGTGACGTGGCAGCCTGCGTCGAGTTCGGCAATCCTGTTGTCCGCCCCGCTGTCGCCGATGGCGTACATTCCGGTGGACGTATCCGCCAACCCGGACAGTTCGGTGAGGCCGGTGTCAGTCGGGGTGCACAACACCTCGAAGGTTGGAGATACCTGCTGCGCAGATGCGGTTCCGAACTGAATCCCGGTGACGAGGATCGTCACTGCGCCGACGACCATCGCAGCGTGGCGGGTTGAGGCGCGCATTCGATTCACAGGGAACCCTCCAGGCGAGAAGCCAGAGACGAATTAGGATGTATCGCCCAAAACGGTACTGAACGCCCGACCTGTTGGTGTCAAAATGAGTGCATCGACCGGTAGTGAGCCACTATTCGGCAAGATCTTCGGCTAGATCGAATGCGCTGAGAATCGTTCGGAACTTGGTACTGGTTTCACGCAATTCCGTATCGGGATCCGACGACGCGACAATTCCGCCACCGGCATAGGCCTTCGCCGAGAGGCCGTCGGCCGCGATCTCGGCGCATCGGATGGCAACCATCCATTCGCCGTCGCCGGTCCGATCGCACCATCCGATGGCACCTGCGTAAAAGCCACGATCGTCCTCGGTCCCGGTGATGTGATCGCGAGCGGCATCGGTCGGTGTTCCGCAGATCGCCGGAGTGGGGTGCAGTGCAAGCGCGAGCTCCAGTGCCGTTGTGTTCGGGTCGGCCAGTACCCCTTCGATCTTGGTTCCGAGGTGCCAGAGTTGAGGCGTGCGGAGCAGTTCGGGAGTGCTTGGCGCTGAGAATGATCGGCACAGCGGTCCGAGAACCGCGCTGATCGAATCGACGACAAATTTGTGCTCGGACAAATCCTTGGTGGACGCCAGGAGTTCCTGGGCGTGTGCTTCGTCTTGCTTCGAATCAGGGTGTCGTGCAATCGAACCTGCGAGCGGGTGGCAGGTGACGATGTCTCCGCGGCGTTCGATCAGGACTTCCGGCGTCGAACCGACCAAAGCTCGCCCGCGGTATTTTCCGCCGGCGGGGGAGAGGTCGACGCAGAACCCGTTGTGCGAGTGATCGAGCGAGATCAATTTTCTCGTGAGTGCTGTGGGCGAGATCGGCGATTCGGTTGCGATCGCGAGCGTGCGTGCGAGAACAACCTTGTCCAGTTCGCCTGCCTGCAGTCGCGTGATCGCACCGCGAACTCGCCGGGTGTGCTCGACGGGGCTTGGTTTGCATCCGGCAACTTTCGCGGAGGGAAGATTCACCGCACCGGAGTGATGTAGATCACCCCTCGTTCGGGTGAAACTCAGCGGCGCGGTGAGCGCGCACGGTGTTGAGGGAGCGAAGGGGAGGGCGCCCACAAC
Organism: Rhodococcus sp. AD45-ID; assembly: GCF_003023755.1. Lineage (NCBI taxonomy): Bacteria > Bacillati > Actinomycetota > Actinomycetes > Mycobacteriales > Nocardiaceae > Rhodococcus > Rhodococcus sp. AD45-ID. The sequence continues at coordinate 788,866 of NZ_PYHL01000002.1, forward strand.
CGAGTCGATCCGCCCTGTCTTGAGTCCCTCTACAGCGTCGAACGCCGAGTCGAATTCTTCCACCACTCCGGAGGTCTGAACCGAGGTCTGCCTGCGGGAGAGCAGGAAAACTGAATCCGCTCCGTTGTCGGATCGGTTGGTGTGCAACGGGTATTCGGCGACTTCGGCCAGTGCAAACATGGACGCCCTTCCAGATTGTCCGGAACTATTGCTATGTTGAGGCTAGCCTTAGTTGTGCGAGATTTGTGTGTCCAGTTTCAAGTTGGGTACCAACGTACCAATATGGTTAGGCTGGCCTAAAGTCATTCCGTATTCGTACTATACGAGGAGATCGATGAGCAGCACTGTGGACCGGGCCCGGATTGTGCGTGACGTTGCCGAAGTTCTGTCGATGAGGGCAGAACAACTCGGCGACGACACGGATCTGACCGATGAGGGCCTGGACTCGGTGCGGCTCATGATGCTGGTCGAACAGTGGCGCGCCGACGGAGCGGATGCAGATTTTGCCGAGTTGGCGGAAGAGCAGACCGTCAATGCATGGGTTGAGGTTCTCTGCTCGCGGTAAGCGGCCTTGTCTGCGGTAAGCGCGTCGTATTCTCGTGGACGTGAAGACTTTGTTGGTGGTTCACCATTCGCCCTCGCCCGCTACGCATGAATTGCTTGATGCCGTGCTGGCAGGCGCGCATGATCCGGAGATCGAGGGCGTCGAAATTATTGCTGTCCCGGCATTGGCAGCGACCGTGCCCGACGTACTCGGTGCTGACGGATATATATTCGGAACCACCGCGAACTTCGGCTATATGTCCGGGGCATTGAAGTACTTTTTCGACACTACCTATTACCAATGCTTGGGTGCGGTGTCCGAGCGTCCATATGGGTTATGGGTGCACGGAAACAATGACACTGCCGGTGCTGTGTCGTCGGTGCGGGCACTTGCAGCCGGTCTCGGTTTGGTTCCGGTGGCCGAGCCGCTCGAAGTGATTGTGCCCGTGGACAAAAACGTTCGTGAGCAGTGCTACGAATTGGGCGGAACCGTCGCTGCCACCGTGATGGGCTGACGCATTCCGTTTCGGGTTCGATCCCACATTTTGATACAGCAGCGGTGTTGTCGGAAATGAAGTAGTTGTTCTTTCAATAAGATTCGGTATTTCACCTGCGGTAATTGTCGGAAAGCGTCGACTTGGCGGCGGTTGCGAAAATTGCCCTGAGTGAGTCTTCCACTTTGCCGCATATTTAGTTTAGGCTGCCCAAAATGAGGTTAGGCCACCCTTGCGTGGCACGTCCGCGGCGAAAGGATCAGTGTGAGCGTTTTTCCAGGTTCGAACTCCATCGAGGCAAGCGAGAATTTGCTTGCACTGACAGGAGCTCAGCTCGGAATCTGGAACGCGCAGAGACTTGATCCGGAATCGCGGAGTTATCTCGTCGGCGAGGTGCTCGAGATTGTCGGCGACGACGCGATCGATACCGCACTTCTGGCAGATGCCATCCGGGCGACGATCGGCGAGGCCGAGACCATGCGGCTGCACATGATCGAGACGCCTGACGGACCTCGACAGATCATTTCCGACGCTCCCGTCGGTGACATCCCGATAGTCGACCTGCGGGCGGAGCGTGACCCGGTTGCGGTTGCGCACGCCCTCGTCGACGCCGAACGAGGCCGGGCGTCGGAGTACTGCCGGGCGATGGTGGAACGCCCGCTGTACACGTACTCGCTGATCAGGCTCACCGATCGCGAAGTCTGGTGCATCCAGCTCTATCACCACCTGATCGTCGACGGATACAGCGCGGCAATGATCTCGCGCCGCGTGGCCGACCATTACACCGCGCTCGCGCGCGGAAGTGAGGTAGCACCAACACGATTCGGCTCGATCGAGCAGCTGATTGCCGAGGACGAGGAGTACCGCGGCGGTGAGCAGTTTGCCGAAGACCGCGACTACTGGCGTGACGCTCTTACCCCGTTGCCGCCGTTGGACGGTCGAGGCAAGCAGGTTGCCGGGCCCGCCGAGCGAACCGTTGCGGTCCGCAGTGTGATGTCGGCCGACACCCTGGCCAAGCTCAAGGCAGTGGCGGCCACAACGGGTACGACCTGGGCCGAAGGTCTTATTGCCTGCTACGGAGCATTCTTGCATCGCCTGCTGGGTGAGTCGGACGTTGTCATCGCGATGCCGCTGATGGCTCGGGTCGGTCGCACGGCGCTCCGGACTCCCGCGATGGCTGTCAATGTGCTGCCACTGCGTCTGACGGTCCGCAGCGGTGATCGACTCGGCGACCTCAGCAAGCAGGTCGCGGCGTCGATGAAGAGCATGCGTGCTCATCAGCGTTACCGCGGCGAGAACCTGGCCCGCGATCTCGCGGTGGCCGGCAGCGGTGCGTTGCTTCACGGAATCGGTATCAATCTCAAGGCATTCGACTTCGCATTGGACTTCGCAGGTGCTGTGGGCGTGCTGCGCAACGTTGCAGGCGGTCCGCCGGAAGACCTCGGCTTGACTGTTACACCCATTGCCGACGGTGAGGTGCTCCTCGGGTTCGAGGTGGACGCCCGCACCAACACTCGTGAATCCGTGGAACGACGCCTCGCGGGATTTGTCAGCATCATCGACGCGATGGTCGGGGAGGACGATCCGGCTGTCGGGCAGGTGGACGTACTCTCCGTCGCCGAGGCCGACCGGATTCTGGTCGACCGTGAGAGCGCGCCGAGCGCCGGCCGGATCGAGCAGGTTGCAGATGTGTTCGATCGTGTTGTCGCCCAACAGTTAGAGGCCATTGTCCTGGTGTGCGGCGACGATTCTCTGACCGGCGGCGAGCTGGGCGCTCGCGTCTACCGACTGGCGCGCGCGTTGCGAGCCCGGAGCGTCGGACCTGACGACATAGTCGGGATCGCATTACCGCGCACAGCCGACATGGTTGTTGCACTGCTCGCGACGCTCCAAGCCGGGGCCGCGTACGTGGCATTGGATCCGGAGCATCCGGTAGAGCGCCTGCGGGCTCTGGTAGACGACGCGAAGCCCAAGGTTGTGCTCACCACAGGTACACTGGCGGAGCAACTTTCGGGGGATTCCCGGCCGGATCCAGTAGTCGTGGAGTCCGAAACGCTGCGCGAGGAACTCACGGGTTACTCCGATCTACCTATCTCTGCGAGTGAACTGGCTGCTCCGCGTCACGCGGACCACCTCGCCTATGTCATCTACACATCCGGATCGACGGGGACACCCAAAGGCGTTCTGGTGCGAAGCGGCGGACTCGCGCATTTGCTACACCACCACAGTGCGACGATCTACCGTGACGCTGCGAACCGAGTGGGCGGGCGGCAACTGCACACCGCTCATACGGCCTCGTTTGCCTTCGACGCATCCCTCGACCAGCTGCTGTGGCTGCTGTGTGGACATCGAGTGCATGTGTACGACGAAGAGCTTCAGAAGGACGCCGACGCACTGGTTTCCGCGTTCGCGCGCGATCGGATCGATGTCGTCGACACCACCCCCTCGATGGCTACGGCACTGGTCGACAGTGGATTGTTGACGGGCGCACACCCACTGGCATTGTTGGTTGTCGGCGGTGAGGCCGCGCCGCCTGCGCTCTGGGATGCGATCATCGCTGCGAACGTGCCGGCCCAGAACCTGTACGGACCCACGGAAGCAACCGTCGACGCGATTGCTACTGCCGTCCACGGCGCCGAACCCCGAATTGGCTACCCGCTCGCGGGAACTCGCGCGTATCTCCTCGACAGCGCGTTGAAGCCGGTTGCCGACGGCGAGCGCGGAGAGCTCTATCTGGCCGGTCCTCAGTTGGCCAGGGGATACCTCGGGCGGGAAGCCGCGACGGCTGAACGATTTGTTGCCGACCCCTTCGGTGCTCCCGGCGACCGCATGTACCGGGCCGGCGACCTGGCCCGTTGGGTGCCGGGCCGCGGATACGAATTCATCGGCCGCGGTGACAAGCAGGTCAAGATCCGTGGTCATCGCATCGAACTCAATGAGGTCGAAGCGATTCTGGGTGCCGTGCCCGGCGTCGGCGCGGCCGCAGCCGTCATTCGCACCGACGGTGGACGCCCCAGTTTGGTGGGTTACGTCGTGGCTGTGGCCGGTGCCACTTTGCCGCCGCAGGACGAACTGCGCCGTGATCTTGCGACGCGAGTGCCGGATCACCTGGTGCCTTCGGTTGTTGTTGTCTTGACTGAACTTCCCGTGACTGTCAACGGAAAACTTGATCGCGCGGCGCTACCCGCTCCGGTTCTGGAATCAGAAGGTCGTGCCGCATCCACACCCCGCGAGCAGATCCTCTGTGCTGTGGTGGCGGAGGTTCTGGGACGGGACCGAGTTGGTGTCGACGAGGACTTCTTCGGTCTCGGTGGTGACAGCATCACTGCCATCAGCGTCAGTAGTCGGCTACGTGTGCGCGGAGTGCTCATTGCTCCGAAAGAGCTTTTGGCGCAGCGCGATTTGGGGACCATCGCAGCGGCGGCCCGCGAGGTCGCCGACGATGACAACCGCGCCGCTGCTGTAGTCGACGTAGCGACCGGCTCAGTGATCGCACCACCGATCGTGCGCGCATTGACCGACAAGAACCCCACCGACGAGTCCATTGCCGGTTACGCACAGTGGACCGCTGTGCGTATCGACGAGATGGTCGCGTTCGACGACATCCGATCAGGGGTCCAGACGATCCTCGATCGCCACGATGCACTGCGACTTCTACTGCGACGGGGAACTGGCGGCGCCGCCACCGAATTGATCGTTCGTGACTCGGGTGCCGTGCGCGCAGAGGGGCTCGTGAGTGAGATCGCGGGAAGTGCTGACACTGAACTGATCCAGCGCACCGCCGAAGAAGCTGCGGCGCAACTCGATCCGCGTGCAGGCAATCTCCTGCGCGTCGTGTTGCTGCGAACCCCAACCGGTCACCCGGATCAGTTGATCGTCATTGCGCACCACTTGATCGTCGACGGCGTTTCCTGGCGGATTCTGCTTCCCGATCTGCACGAGGCAACCGATGCTGCGCGCGAACGTCGATCCGCCACGCTGGGTGTCTCAGGTAGTTCGTGGCGTCGGCACGCGGGCGTGCTCGCGGAGTTCGGGGCTTCGGGCACACTGCGATCCGAACTCGACTACTGGAAGACCGCCGCCGGCATCACGGCAATCGGCAGTGGGAGCGCTGCTCCGATCGGCGCTCGTCGACTCGACCCAACGACGGACACCGTGAGTACCGCGGCCCGCACCACAACCGTAGCGTCGGCAGCAGTGACCGAAGCGGTTCTGGCCACGCTTCCTGCGGCGTACCGAGCGCGGGTAGACGAGGTATTGCTGGCAGCGTTGATGTTGGCGTTGCGTTCGTGGCAGAACAGTCGTGGGCACGAATTGGGTCACACGCAGACGGTGACCGTCGAAGGACACGGTCGTGATCCGCTGACCGAAGACACCGACTTCGCCGGAACGGTCGGCTGGTTCACCAGCGAGTTCCCGGTATCGGTGCCCACCGGCGCGATTTCGAGCCGCGACGCACTGACCGACGCACTGAGCGGTGGCGCGGCGGCCGGAGCTCTGCTGCGTAGCGTCAAGGAGGCGAAGCGCGCTGTGCCGGGCGGGGGCGTCGGCTACGGGGTACTTCGCTACCTCGATCCTGTTGCGGCGCCGGAATTCTCCGACGTCGTTGAGCCTGAACTTCTGCTCAACTATCTGGGACGCTTCCCGTCGTTGCCGGGAACCGGGTGGAGGCTACCCGAGCATGACGCGTTCTCCGTGATTGAACCGGCATCCAAGGCGATGTCGGAAGTGTTGGCGCTCAATGCGTTTGTTCGCGAAGATTGTGACCCCCAATTGGCTGTCGAGTGGACGGCAGCGGGCCGGGTGCTGGACGCCGCGATCGTCGATGAACTGCAAGGACATTGGGACCAAGCTCTAGCGGCGCTCACCGCGCATGCAGCGCTGTGTGCCGGCGGGTTGACCCCCTCCGACTGCTCGGCTCATTGGGTCGATCAGGACGGCATCAATGAACTGGAGTCGGTTCACGGCCCGCTCGCCGGTCTTCTTCCGTTGTCCCCGTTGCAGGAAGGGTTGCTGTTCCACGCCGTTCGAGATGGCGTTGCGGACGTCTACACTCTCACTGCTCGTTTTGATCTCACCGGACCGCTGGACGACGCACGACTGGCCGACGCATTCGAGACGGTCATCGACCGGCATCCGAACCTGCGCGCAGCGTTCCACTACGAACAGTTCGATCGACCGGTACAGGCGATTCCGCGTTCGGCCAAGGTCGCTTGGCGCTCGGTCGATCTGACGGCGGTACCGAAGGCGGCAGCACTGCGTTCGGCGCAGCGCCTGGAGGACGAGGCTGCCGAGCACATCTTCGACGTCGGAATGCCGCCGTTGTTGCGCGCCCTACTGATTCGTCTCCCCGGTGATGTCCATCGGCTGATCCTCAATGCGCATCACCTGCTCACCGACGGCTGGTCCACGCCCATCGTCCTGCGTGAATTGATGAACGTTTACCACGACGGTGACGCCGGTCTGCCGGCGCCGACTCCGTACGGTGACTACCTGGCGTGGATCGCCGACCGCGACGAGGATGCGCAACGGGCAGCGTGGAGCAAGCGTCTGCGTGGGCTGACCACTCCGACGCTCGTTGCTGACGGACAGTCGGAACGAGGCGTGCCGGTGCAGGTTCCGGTACCGCTGTCGGACACGGACGCCTCGGCGCTGATCGAACTCGGACGCGCCCGCGGTTTGACTGTCAACACACTGGTCCAAGGGGCCTGGGCTGCAGTCCTTGCCGAGCTGACCGGGCAGTGGGACGTTGTTTTCGGAGCGACAGTCTCCGGTCGTCCCGCCGATCTTTCCGGTGTGGAAGCTATGGTCGGATTGTTCAGCAACACGATTCCAGTGCGGTTCGACATCGCTGCCGACGTGCCTCTACTCGAACAGTTTGCCGGTTTGCAGAACGCACAATTCGATATGCAGGACGTCGAGCACGCCAGCCTCGCGGAGATCGAGCGAGTCGCGGGAATCGGGCAACTGTTCGACACACTTCTCGTTTTCGAGAATTTCCCGAATTCCGGAGCCGGCCAGCCCAGCTCGCACGAGCTGCGCGTCAGTAGCTTCACGAACCGTGGTGTCACGCACTACCCGATGACGCTGATGGCACCGCCGAGCCTGGGCCTCGATCTTGTGCTCTACCACGATCCTGTTGCCATTCCCGCAGACACCGCTGCGCGGGTGGTGACGCGATTGGGTGAGATTCTGGGCGGTGTTGTTCATTCGCCGTCGTTGCCCGCGGGGGACCTCCTCGACGTCGTGAAGCGCGTTTCGATGCGCAGACGTTCCCCGGCGCCGATCAAGTCGGATGTGGCAGCGCCTGGCGCAGTAGATCCTGTCGTCGTGGACGCACTGTGCCGTTGCGCTGCAACGGTGTTGGACCTTCCCGTAGTGAACCCGGCTGATAACTTCTTTGCCCTCGGCGGTCATTCGCTGACCGCTATGCGTTTGGTGGGAAGCCTGCGCAAGCTGGGCTTACGCGTATCGGTTTCGGATGTGTTCGATACGCCGACCCCGTTGGGGCTGGCCGGCGTCGCGCGGATTGACAACATGAAGTTCGTTGCGCTCGAGCTGGACTCGACCGTGGCAGCGCCCGTGGATGGTGTCGGGGATCAGAGCGAGGCGCCGCGCGGCGGCGCCGAGCCGGGAAATCCTGACGACGAAAAGTACTGGGTTCAGGTGCTCGGCGGTCTGCCGCTCGACGTGGATCTTCCCTACGATCGAACTCCGTCCCCGGCGTACCGTGCCCACACGTACATTCGGCAGCTGGGCGAAACCGTCGACCGGGATTCGATGCTGCTCGCTGCAGTTGCCGCCGCGCTGAGTACCTTCGGTGCCGGCCGCGACATAGCGGTCGGATTGGTCGACGCCGAAGCGGAGTCGATCATCCGGGTCGATCTGAGCGGCCGACCGACCTTTACCCAGGTCGTGGACCGGGTCGAGAACGCCATGTCCGGCGCCGGTTTGCATTCCGACGTGAGTCTCGATCGACTCGCGAACCTACTGGATCGTTCTCGGGCAAGTCTGTGTGCCGCTCGCGTGGGGCGTGCCGACGCAGTCGTCGATCTCGAGTTTGTGCGCGCTGGTTCCGAGATTCACCTGACCGTCAATGCCGAGGTGTACGACGGATCCACCGCGGACGCCCTCCTCGACACCGTGATCTCGGTACTCGAGCGCGGCGCCCGGCACGGGGACCTTCCCGTTCCCGAATTGCTGCCGACGGTGGCTCGTCCGCATAACGACCCACCGCGGCGAGTTGACGCTCCAGCGGGAATATCGATCCTGTTCGAGCGGAATGTCGTCGCAGCACCTGACGTCATCGCGCTGGTCTCCGGCGAGTCGACGCTCACCTACCTCCAATTATCGCGCCGGGTAGACGAATTGGCGCGCGAACTTGTTGCCGCCGGTGCCGGGCCGGAGCAGGTTGTTGCCGTTGCCCTCGACCGATCCGTGGATCTGGTCGCAGCACTGCTGGCTGTTCTGCGCGTCGGCGCGGTGTACCTGCCACTCGATGTCGATTATCCGGCCGAGCGGCTCGAATTCATGATCGAGGACGCGGCACCTGTTTGTGTTCTGACGAGTTCCGATGTGGCAGGGCAACTTCCCTCGACTGTGCCCGCGGTGGTGCTCGTGGACGCAGCACGGACGAGTTCCGATGTTGTTCTTGCAGAACCGCGACCGGCCGGTGAGCACCTTGCCTACGTCATCCACACCTCGGGTTCGACGGGTCGACCCAAGGGAGTGATGGTCAGCACTGCCAATCTCGCGGCGTTCGCCGAGACTGTGATCGGCGATCAGTGGATCAGGCCAGGCGATCGCATTGTTGCGGTGACGACGGTGTCGTTCGATATCGCCGCGCTGGAATTGTTGTGTCCGCTGGCTGCCGGTGCCACCGTTGTGCTCGCCGATCGGGGGACGGTCCGTGATCCGGATGCCCTGCTCGAGTTGATCACGCAAAGCCGTGCCACCGTCATGCAGGCAACTCCGTCGCTGTGGCGAGTTGTCACGGAACACGAGAATGCGCACCGCCTTCTCCAGGTTCGAGCGTTGGTGGGTGGAGAAGCACTTCCGCAAGACCTGGCCGATGATCTGGTGACATTCTGCCCCTCGGTGCGCAACGTGTACGGACCAACGGAAGCGACAGTGTGGGCGACATCGGCGGTACTCGATCGCGGTGATCGGGTCACGATCGGGTGGCCGTGGACCGACGTCCACGTTCGGGTACTCGACGACGATCTGCGGAACGTTCCGGAAGGTGTTGCAGGCGAGCTGTACCTGGGCGGTTCGCAGGTGGTACGCGGATACTTGAACCGACCCGATCTGACGGTCACCAGGTTTGTGGCGGATCCGAGTGTGCCGGGCGCCCGCCTGTACCGCACGGGTGATCTGGTTCGACGCAGGAACGGTTTGTTGCATTTCTTGCGACGTGCGGACGATCAGGTGAAGGTCCGCGGGTTCCGTATCGAACTCGGTGAGGTCGAGGGCGCGCTCTGCGCGGTGAGCGGTGTATCTCGTGCGGCGGCCACCGTCCGAGTAGATGCGGCAGGCATCGGTACTCTGCACGGATACGTGGTGGCTGAAGTCGGTACCGGCCTCGATTCGGCTTTGGTTCGCAAGGAAGTTGCGCTGCTGCTTCCCGAACACATGGTGCCGCAGACACTGACGGTGCTGGATGCGCTTCCGTTGACGCTCAACGGAAAAGTCGACCGCAAGGCACTTCCCGAAACGGCGCCGGATCGGTTGCGGCACCCCTTGGTGACCGTCGACTCCGATCGGCGGATACGTCTCGACATTCTCAGTCCGGGTTGGCGGGATGTGTTGCCTCTCGGCCCGTTGCAGGAAGGCATGTACTTCCAATCGGTACTCGACGGTGCCGGCGGCACTGACGTCTACCACATGCAGCCGAAATTCACGTTCTCGGCGGAGGCCGATGTGGACATTTCTGCGCTGCGTGCGGCGGGTGATGCACTTCTGCGCCGCTACCCGAACCTGCGTGCCGGCTTCACTCACGCCGGGTTCGACGCTCCGGTTCAGTTTGTTCCGCTGGCAGCCCGCATGCCTTTCCGGGAAGTTGACCTGAGCACTACTCCGGTCGGCGAGATCGAGGGTGCAGTACAGGCACTCGACGAAGAAGAGTTCGCCACCGTCTTCGATCTGAGCGCTCCACCGCTGATCCGAATGGTTCTGGCGTGGTTGCCGGGCGGCGGCGCGCATCTCGTATTCACCCAGCATCACTTGCTGACCGACGGTTGGTCGCAGACGCTGATGTACGCGGAACTGTTTGCGCTGTACGAATATGCTCGTTCGAACGGCACAGATCCCGTCCACCTCGACTCGGCGTTGGAAACCCCGGCGGATTTCCGTGATCACCTGCGCTGGATCGCCGAGGCAGATCGCCCGGAAGCTCTTTCGTCGTGGAAGAACTATCTGGCAGACCTCGAACAGCCGACGCTTGTCGGTGGCACCGGTTCCGGCGGTAGTGCGCCTCTTCCGGTGTTCACGCGAGTTGTGTTGGAACAGAGCATCAGTAGTGACGTACGGGACCTTGCGCGCAGGACCGGTGTGACCCTGTCTACGGTTGTCTCCGCGGCCTGGGGACTGGCTCTGCGAGCAGTGACCGGTCGTGACGACGTGGTCTTCGGTTCGACGGTGTCCGGACGTACGCCTGAGGTGGACGGCGCGGACCGCATGGTGGGTCTGGCGCTCAACACGATTCCGGTGCGCATGAATGTTCGCCCCGGGGAGCGGATCTCCGACCTCCTCGGACGGTTGTTCCGCGAGCAGGGTTCACTCCTCGAACATCACCATGTGGGTCTCGGCGACGTTCAGCGCGCGGCCGGATTTGCCGCACTGTTCGACACGCTCTACGTTTTCCGTAATACCCCTCGCGACGAACAGGCACGCCAGGACACGTTCGGGCGCAGTGGAATCGTCGGATTCGACGCGGTGGACGGCACCCACTACGCGCTGACACTCGATGTTGATCCCGGTGTGGGTGACGCGTCGATGGCGCTTGTTCTCGAGAACCGGCCGGATCTGGTTCCGGGCGATGTGGCGCACGACGTTCTGGCTCGTACCGAAGCCATCCTCGAACTGATGGCGCGTTCCGAGGCGGCGACAGTGGCCGACACGGCGGTTCCGCGCGCCCAGACGCCCACCGAGTTCGTGTCGCAGCACGTCACGATGCCCCTTCCCGGAGAGCCTGGCGGCAGCGTCGACGCGTTGCTGCGAGAACGAGCGTTGGCGACACCGGACGACACCGCACTCGTATTCGGCGATGTCACGTTGAGCGCTGCGCAGATGAATACGCGAGTTGATCGGTTGGCGCGAATACTTGCGTCGTCCGGCGCTGGGCCGTCCGGCGTTGTTGCGCTTGCACTTCCGCGGACAGCGGATCACGTGGTGGCGATCTTTGCCGTCATGCGAGCCGGAGCTGCCTACCTTCCGTTGGATCTGGCGCATCCCGCCGCCAGGCTGCGGGAGTTGATCGAAGACAGCAATGCGGCCGTGGTGATCACCACCGCCGATCAACACGATCTCGTCGCTGCCGAGGGTCGGACAAGCATTGTCATCGACCTGCCGAGCATCGTTGACATTCTTGACGGCCGCGCCGAGACACCCACTGTTGCCGATGCAGCGGTAGGCGGTCCGACATCGGCGGATCAGCCTGCCTACGTGATCTACACGTCGGGCAGCACGGGCAAACCAAAGGGCGTCGTGGTGGGCCACCGCGGCCTGACCACGATGTACCACAACCACAAGGCCGAAATCTTCACGCCGACCGAAAACAGCGCTGCCGGGCGACGATTGCGTATCGCGCACACGGTGTCCTTCTCCTTCGACATGTCGTGGGAAGAACTGTTCTGGCTCCTCGCCGGTCATGAGGTTCATGTGATCGACGAGCAGGCGCGGCTGGATCCGGTGTCGTTGGTCAAGCACTACCAGTCCGTCGGCATCGATGTGGTGAACGTGACGCCCTCGTATGCACGGGAATTGATGGCGGCCGGACTTCTCGACGGTGATCACACTCCGGCGCTGGTCATGCTCGGCGGCGAAGCGGTTCCCGCGGAATTGTGGTCGCGGTTGCGTGATCAGGACGGCGTCGACGGCTACGACCTGTACGGCCCCACCGAGTTCACGATCAATGCGATGGGCTCGCCAGTTCGGGCAAGTGACACTCCGTGCTTGGGGCGGCCGATCCTCAATGCGTCGGCGCGGGTGCTTGATTCAGGCCTGCGCGAAGTCCCGCTAGGGGCGGCGGGGGAGTTGTACATGTCCGGTGACGGAACAGCGATGGGCTACCTCGATCGGACCGCTCTGACGTCGTCGGTATTTGTCGCCGACCCTTTCAGCGTCGGCGGGCGCATGTACCGGACCGGTGACGTGGTGCGTCGACGGCGCGACGGCGAACTCGAATACCTCGGACGCGCAGACCATCAGGTGAAGATCCGAGGAATCCGGATCGAGCTGGGAGAAGTGGAATCTGCACTGGCAGCGTGCCCCGGAGTGCTTCGCGCCGCGGCGACCGTTCGGCGTGACAACGGTTCAGCGCCACGGCTGATCGGCTACGTGATTCCCGAAACGGGTTGTGCACCGGGAGACCTCAGGGCGGTCATGCGGGAACGTGTACCGGCGCACCTGGTTCCGTCGGATATCGTCACCGTCGCTTCGATTCCGCTGACACCCAACGGAAAGCTGGATCGAGCGGCCTTGCCCGCGCCGCCGACCCGGGCAGCGGCGCGCGCGCCTCGCACCGAGACCGAAAGGCAACTGTGCCAGGTCTTCGCGCATGTTCTCGGTGTCGACACCGTCGATCCGGAAGAGAGCTTCTTCGACCTCGGTGGAGACTCGTTGCGTGCCATGCGTTTAGTGGGCGAAGTAGAACACGAACTCGGCGTCGGAGTGGGCGTGGGAACGTTGATGGCTCGCCCGAGCGTTGCCGAACTTGCTGCTCATATCGCAAGCCCCCTTGACGTGGACCTCAGCCGTGATCACCTGGTGTCGCTACGGTCGGAAGGCGCCGCCGAACCGTTGTTCTGTGTTCACCCGGCGGGCGGATTCGCGTGGCCTTTCGCACCGCTGACCGGGGTGCTCGAGGCTGATCGTCCGGTGTTGGGCCTGCAGTTGCCGACGCTCGCGGGCGACACCCTCGAAGCTACGAACGTGGATCAACTGGCATCGATGTACGTCGAGACGATTCGCGGCGTGCAACCGGACGGTCCCTATCACCTTCTCGGATACTCGTTCGGTGGCAACGTCGTTCACGCGATGGCTGCGCAGTTGGCGGAGGCGGGACACGCGGTAGGGTTCACCGGTCTGATCGACACCCACCCGCTCGGAACCCGGTCCGCTGAGAACCGGGAAGACCGCAGCACCGAACAGGACTTGGCAGCGGCACTCCCGCCGGAACTCCTTGCGCAGGCACCCGCCCTGGTCGAGTTGGTGCGAACCGGATTTGATGCCACTCGTTCACTGGCGTCGGGATCGGTGGACCCGAATTACGCCGGGTCGGTTACTCTGATCACCGCTGACACGGGTGTGTCCGGGGAAGTGCTGGCCGATCGCTGGCGCACAATCCGGGGGGACCAGGAACTTTCAGTCCACCACCTACCGTTCGACCACGCCGGATTGGTGACCCCAGCCGGTTGGGCGGCAATTGCGCCACTGCTCGACAGTCATCTGTCGCAGCCCACAAACCACACAGTTGGAAACACAATGGGAGTTGAATGATGAAGTCCACACCGCCCCTCGCGATTCGAAGTTGGCGACGATTCGTCGCGATTGCGGGTCTGTTGATCGTTGCACTCGTTGCGATGATCGGTTGCAGCAGCGCGTCCTCGGACGAGCCTGCAAAGGCAGACGAACCTACGACGCGTGTGATCGAAACCGAGAAGGGTTCTGTCACCGTACCGGCGTCGGCAGAACGGATCGTGGTGCTCAGCGGTGGCCTCGCCGGTTACCTCTATGCACTCGACGCACCCGTAGTCGCAACCGACACACGCGTTTTGGGTGTGACGAACCTCGACGGCGGCTTCCCGCCGGCTTGGGCAGCGGATGCAAAGGCCCAGGGCACCAAGGAACTGCCCGCCGGTGAGCAGCTCAACATCGAAGCCGTCGCCGCAGCTGCGCCCGACCTGATCATCGGTGGCGGACAGGGTGTCACCTCGGTGCAGGCTGAGGAGCTCTACGACCAGCTCACAGCAATTGCGCCGACCGTCCTCGTGCCGCGCACCGTTGCCGCATGGGACAAGCAGCTCGAGATCGTCGCCGACGCAGCCGGACGCTCCGACCAGGTTCCGGCTCTGATGGATGCATACGACGCCAAGGTCAAAGAGGTAAAGGGCAAGATCACCGTTCCCGAGGGCAACGTCGTCTACATCCTCTCGCTCGCGAACAACAAGCCGTACCTCGTGCCGCCGACTGCCGCTCTGCCCGCAATGCTTGCAGAACTCGGATTCAAGGCCGACGACGTCATGACCAAGGCCGGAAACCCGCAGCTCTTCGGCTCGGGTGACTCGTTCGAGGTCAGCCCGGAAATGCTCTCGCAGGTTGCCGACGCCCCTGTCGCATTTGTCATTCCGGTATCCGGACGCCCGATGGCAGAACTTGCCACCGATCCGCTGTACTCGCAGCTTCCTTCCTTCAAAGCCGGAACGACGTTCGAGCTTCCCGCCACCAGCTACCGTCCTGACTACGACGGCGCAATGGCGACCCTCGACCTGATCGGTCAGACCTTCGCATGACCCGACTCGGTGGGCTGGTCATCGATGTATCACCATTGCGGACCAGCCGTCCCTTCCGGTACGCGTTCTCCGCGCGAATGATCTCGCTGCTCGGGATCGGACTACTTGTCGTAGCCGTTCCCGCGCAGACGTACCAGCTCACCAAGTCGACCTTGCAGGTTGCCGGAGTGTCCACGGCGATGGCCGTCGCCATGTTCGTCGGCAGCCTGTTCGGTGGGGTGCTCGCGGATCGATACGATCGGCGACGCACTATCCAACTTGCCCGCAGCGCTGCGGGTCTCGGATTTGTGATCCTCGGGTGCAACGCTCTGCTTCCGCATCCGTCCATGTGGGTCATCTATGTCGCAGCGGCGATCGACGGCTTGGCCGGCGGCGTCAGTAGCTCGGCCCTGATGGCTTTGATGCCGACGCTGCTGCCCCGCGAGAAGATGGCGGCAGCCGGCGCACTGGTGGCGTTGACCACCGATGTCGGGACGATGATCTCACCGGCGATTGCTGGAGTGATCATCGCCTCCGGCGGTATTCCTGTGACGTACTTCGTGGCCGCCGCGGCCACGGCGGGCACGGTTACTCTCTTCCAAGCTGTCGGACCGGCGCCGGCGCCCGGCACCAACCACGAAAGCCCCGTCCGCGCTCTCGTGACCGGAGTGAAGTTCGCGGGTACCCATACCGTGATCCGCGGAATCCTGATCAGCGGATTACTGGTCATGTTTGTCAGTGGTCCGATGGTCCTGCTTCCGGCCTTTGTCGACGACGTACTCGGCGGTGGCCCAACGATGCTGGGTCTGCTGTACGCGGCACCGGCAGTGGGCGCGGTGATCGGTTCGCTGACCAGCGGATGGACTGGGCGCGTTCACCGCAACGGCGCGGCTATGTTGATATCGGTCGCGCTCATGCCGCTCGGTTTGGTGATTCTCGGGGCTTCGGGGGCTGTATTCCTCGCCTTCCTCGGCCTTGCCGGATTCGGACTCGGACGAGCCCTCAACGACATCTTGCGATTCGCCGTCCTGCAACAGAACACGCCGGACGAATTGCGTGGACGAGTGTCGAGTCTGTGGATGGTGCAGGCCGTCACAGGTACGGCGATCGGGTCCATGGCAGCGGGATTCCTCGGCCAGTGGCTCGAACCGGGAACTGCACTGCTGGCCCTGGGTATTGCAGGCCTGACGTTGGGACTGATACTCCTCGCAACACTGGGTTCGGTGCGGCGGGTAACTTCAGAGGTAATCGTGCTCGATCGCCCAGACTCTCACCCAGAAAATGCGGTGCCCGTGGCCACTGCTGCGCGGGAAAAGGAAGGTAGTTCATGAATCGAGGAGACCATCTCGCGACCATTGCCGACGTGCTGGCGGGAACCAGCGGCGCAAAAGTGCCGTACCCCATCGGCATTCGTGAACTCGAAGTTGTTCGTAGCACCATGGTCGGATCAGGGTTGTTGCGGTTGACGTTGGGTGGACCCGAACTCGAAGGGTTCGAGTCGCACGCTCCGGATGAACATGTGCGGCTGGTCTACCCGAATGAGGACGGAACACTTCGCCTGCCCGAGCGTGATGGGACAATGCTGAAATGGCCGAGACCACTTCCGATCTCGCGTGAATACACCGTCCGTCGGTACGACCCGGATCTGGCGGAATTGGACATCGACTTCGCCCTGCACGAAGGTGGCTTCGCCTCCGATTGGGCCCAGGCCGTGACGCCGGGTACCCGGATCCATGTGGCAGGTCCGCCCGGTGGCGTCATCGTGCCGTGGACGTACGACAGGTACCTCCTCGCCGGCGACATCACGGCGCTGCCCGCGATCGCCCGGTGGCTCGAGATGCTGCCGGAAGCTGCATCCGGGTGGGCGTTCATCGAAATTACCGATGCTTCACAGGAAATCGAGTTGACGGTCCCGGAGGGTGTCGAGGTCCGGTGGCTGCACCGCGGTGACGTTCCGGCCGGACATTCCGATCTGCTCGAGCAGGCAGTGCGAACTGTCACCGTTGCTGAAGATGAGCGTATCTACGCCTGGATCTCCGGGGAAGCCACGAGCCTCAAGCCGCTTCGCAGGTTCGTTCGCGACAACTTGAAGTTGGACAAAGGCGACTACCTGATAACGGGTTACTGGAAGCGTGGCGTCGCAGATTTCGACGAGGACGACGAAGACTGAACCAGAAAGGCGTCCCCGCGGGGACGCCTTTCTCGGGTTTTCAGAAGAACGTGTGGACTGACCCTACGACGCGATAACGTGCATCTACCTCGGGAATCAGTGACCACTTGTCGAAAGTTGTGCACGGGTGCGAGATTCCGCAGCCCAGGAGATCACCGACACGCACGTCGAAATTTCCCGGCAGATCGACGTAAGCGTGCTGATCGTTGAGTGCAGAGATGGACAGTTCCCGAGCCGACTGATTGGAGCCCTCTCGGCGTCGCCACAGTACTGTGGGAAAGCCTGCGTCGGAACCCACGTCGCGACGACCGAAGCCGAGGATCGCCCGGCCCGGCTCAGGTAGGGAGAGCACAACGCCCCAGACCTCGGCAGCTGCCCGCAAAGTCCGCGGACCATCGGCCCATGGCGAGGTATCGGCGTAGAGGCCGTGATCGTGAGTGATGTAGCAACCACTGCGCAGTACGACGCGCACACCGTTACCTGTTGCCCAACGGCCGGCCAACTCGCGGACTACCAGATCGTGAAATGCGCTGCCGCCGAAGGTGACCAGGGGGAGCGGGGCTTGTGTCGAGTTGTTCTCGAACAGGTTCTCCGCCACGCAGATTTCTGTGAATACTCGCGCGGATCTGAGATACGAATCGACAGAGATTCGGCGGGCAGCCACTGACGCGCCCGGCATCATGCCCTCGAACCCCTCGACTCCGGTGAGGACGAGTGACTGGGTCTGTGACGCTGCGCGGGCGACGTCGAGTGCCTGGTCGAGTGTGCGTGCCCCGGCGCGACCGTTGTCGTAGCCGAGTTCGACGAGTACTCGGATTCTGCTGCTCGGTGAGACTTTCGCGATCAAGCTCTCCATGAGTTGGACGCTCTCGATCGAGTCGACCAGGGTAGCGACGAAGAACCCGGGATCTGTTTGCTGCACATCACAGATCCATCGAATGCCCGCCGGGTCGAGTACTTGGCTCGCGATGATGATGGTGTCCACGCCGAACTCGCGGAGAATGCGGGCCTGCGCGACCGTCGCCGCGGTCATTCCCCACGCTCCGGCGTCGAGTTGTCGACGAACCAATTCCGGACTCATCGTGGTCTTGGCATGAGGTGCCAGGTCGACATCGTGGTCGGCGCAGAACTTTGCCATGAGGTCGACATTGTGTGAGATCGCCTCCCGATCGAGTGTCATCACCGGGAGTGGGAGGTCGCCGTCGAGAGCGGAGATCCCCAACGCTTCGAGGTCGGAACTGCGCAGACCGTTGAGGTCGGTTCCGAAGGCTTTGTGCTGCCAGCCGATCGGTGGGTTCGTGTGGTCGGTCGTATCGGCGATGTTCATGAGTAAAAGACTTTCTGTCAGAGCTTGTCCGGTCACGAGCGGCGAATTGGTCGACCTGGCAGTGCATCCTCGACGAGGATTCCTCCCTCGACGACGGGTACTCCGCCGACCAGTACCCGGCTGATTCCACTGGAAGGCCGAGTACCGTCGACGTACGTGGCGTTGTCGGTAATTCTATCGGGGTCGAAAACGACGATGTCGGCGTCGCTGCCTGGGCTGATCCGCCCCTTGGACGACATTGCGGGAACTGACTCCTCCAAAATCTGGGCTGGGATCAACGAGCAGCGAGCGATGATGTCCGACAGCGACAGTAGTTGACGCTCGCGATACAGCGTGCGGATTGCGCGTGCATAGGTACCGGCGCCGCGAGGATGGCCGAGTGCAGTCGGGGGCAGTGGCCACTGCAGTGCATCGGCCGGGGTGCGCCTCGGCCAGGTCAGCGGCATAGCGTCGCTGGCGATTGCGGCTCGATCGAAAGTCATTGCCCGTTCGAGGATCTCGCGTGTGGGGTCGTCGGTCTCGTCGAGGAACTCGACGAGAACCAAGGCGCCGGGATCGGTGGCACGGAGGTGCTCCAACTGCTTGCGGTTCTCGATGCGTTCCCCGGTGGGAACGAAGGTGAGTGATTGCGTCGTCAGATTCATCAGATGCAGCCTGTCCGGATCGAGAAAGGCCGCTCCGACTGCCGTCGACCCGGAACCGTACGGATACGCCTCGGTGGTGACACGTGAGCCGGCTTCCTGAACGCGCGCCACCACCGCCAGAGCTTGGTCGACGTGCGCACCGGAGGTGCTGTTGACATGGCAGTAGTGCATATGTGCGCCGGTTTCGGCTGCAGCACGGGCGATTTCGACGGCACCGTCCACCGGGCTCGACGGATCCATCGAAATGAGCGGACGCGCATGAGTATAGGTAGGCACACCCGCCCGGGCAGCGAGTGCCGCGACCTCCAGGTATTCCGCGGGGTCGGACTTCGGGGCGTATCCGACCACGACTCCGATCCCGAGAGCTCCTGCGGCGAGGTCACTGTCGATGAGTTCGAGAATGTGTGCGCGCTGCGCCGACGTCGGCTCGCCCTGCCAGCTCGGCGCACCCAGGTGATGCAGAAGTGTTCGGATGTCACCGTCGGGATCGGCGCCGGCGAGCTCGATCATGCGGGCGTGTGCCCACGATGTTGCGTACCCGTAGTTGATCGGGCGTCCTTCGGAAGCCGCTCGCGCGTATGCCTTCGCGACGGGTATGACGCCGGCCTCCAGTTCGAGGGCCGTCGTGACGCCGTCCATCGCCTGCAGCCGTTGCTCGGCGATTTCCTGTCCGTGGCTGTGCATGTCGATGAATCCGGGGCAGATCACCTGACCTGTCACATCGATGGTCCGGAGGGCTTCGATCGCGTCGTGGCCCCAAGCCGAAACCGTGCCGTCGGTGATCGCGATGTTGCGAACCTCGTCGGTGCCCGATGCCGGATCGACCACGCGGCCGCCGGTGAACACGATGTCGTGGACCTGCATAAGCGTTGCACTCCTGTCGTCGGTCGATAGTGTCCCGATGGTTTCACGGGTGCAGTGCCGGATTCTGGTGTGAACGTCCCAAATTGAGGTGTGCTCACCGTTCGGCGGAACAAGAATCTGACACGCACGAATGTGAAGGTGAGGTGTAACGACCAACACGGCGGGAACAGATTCGATGGAGGGCACGGATGCACGTCTATATTTCGGTGGACATGGAAGGTATCGCGGGTATCGCGACGCTCGATCAGACGGTTCGCGGCGGTGGCGGGTATCTGCGGGCGCAGGCGCTCATGACCGCAGAGACGAATGCTGCGATTGCCGGTGCGTTCGACGGTGGCGCGACGAGCGTCCTGGTCAATGACAGCCATGGAACGATGGACAACCTGCTTCATGCTGATCTGGATCCTCGAGCTCGGGTGATTTTCGGGTCTCCGAAGTTGCAGTGCATGGCCGAGGGTCTGACGTCGGATCACGACGTTGCACTTTTTGTCGGCTATCACGCGCCTGCGGGTGGGCCCGGCGTCCTGGCGCATACTTTCTCGAGTCTGTTCGCCGACGTTCGACTCGACGGTAAGTCGGTGTCCGAGACCGATGTCAACACTCTGTACGCGGCGACGCAAGGTGTTCCGGTAGGTCTGGTAACCGGCGACGACATCATCTGCGCCCTGGTGGACGCAGCGTCGCCGACGACAGAGACCGTAGAGGTGAAGAAGGCGCATGGATGGTCGGCTGCAAACTCGCTGCCTCCGTCGCTCGCGTGCGAGCACATCAGGGCAGGAGCGGAACGTGCGGTGCGCAAGGCCGACACGCTGAAACCCGTAGCGCTCCAGGATGAATGGACGCTCGAGATCGTTCACCCCACGACTACGGCTGCCGAGCTTGCGGAGGCTGTTCCCGGTTCGAGGAGGATCGCAGACCGTACCATCGCGCACACTCTGGGCAGTGTCGACGACATACTCGGATTGATCACTGTCAACTCACGATTGGCCGCAGTCGGGGTCAAGCCGATTGTGACGGTTGCCAATCGAACCTGATTCGCCGATGTCCCGTCGGGGAAGCAATTGGTGGCGTACGACGAATTCGAGTCGGAAGGACAGTAGTCCTGGACAAGACCTGCAGTAGTCGGTTCGGCCAAGCTTGACGGGAGTAGTCGACGTCGGTGACAGGAGTACCTGAGAGTGGACAAGAAGACAATGGTGGCGGACTTGGCCGCTTTGGTGATCGCCGAGTCACCCAGTTCAGATCTCGCGGCGGTCGACGCCTGTGCGGATGTGGTTGCCGAGATCGGGGAACGCCATCTCGGAAGTGCGCCGGAACGCATCCGTATCGACGGACGGCAGCACTTGCGGTGGGTATTCGGCCCGGAGCCGAAGGTGATGCTCCTCGGGCATTTCGATACCGTGTGGCCGCTCGGGACACTCACCGAACTGCCCTGGTCCGTCACCGACAACATCGCCACCGGACCCGGAGTCTTCGACATGAAGGCCGGCATCGTTCAGCTTTTTCATGCGCTCGCATCTCTCCCGTCGCTCGACGGCGTAGTCGTGCTCCTCAACTCCGACGAAGAAATCGGCTCCCCGACTTCGCGCGCCCTGATCGAGGAGCACGCGCGCCAGGTCGAGGCGGTGCTGGTCCTCGAAGCCGCCGCCGACGGCGCGGTGAAGACAGCGCGAAAGGGCATGTCGCTCTACTGCATCACTATCGAGGGACGCGCTGCGCACGCAGGCCTGGAACCCGAGCGGGGTGTGAACGCTGTCGTGGAACTCGCGCATCAGATTCTGGCCGTGGCGGAACTCGCGGATCCGGCGGTGGGAACGTCAGTGGTCCCGTCGGTCATCAGTGGTGGCACCACCACCAATACTGTTGCAGCGCAAGCGCAACTGTGGTGCGACGTTCGGATGTGGTCCGCGAAGGAACAGGAACGCATCGATCGTTCGGTTCGCGAGCTGGTGCCAGTACTGGCCGAAAGCCGGATCTCGGTGACCGGAGGACCCAACCGGGGTCCCCTCGAGGCCGCGTCGTCGGAGAAGCTGTACTTCCTCGCCCATCAGATCAGTAGCGAGAACGGGCTGGGGATGTTGCGCGACTGCGCGGTCGGCGGTGCCTCGGACGGAAACTTCACCGCTGCAGTCGGAACCCCCACGTTGGACGGCCTCGGTGCCGTCGGCGGTGGCGCCCACGCGGCAAACGAACACGTAGAGATAGATCAGATGATCCCGCGCGCCGCGTTGTTGGCCGGTTTGGTGACTCGAGTCCTGGAGGGAGGACTGTGACGATGACATCGCCGAATATCAGCCAAGCCGAACATGCCGCTGTGCTTGCGCGTGTGACTATCGAAACCGTTACCGGGCATGCCAAGTTGGAACAGGTTTTCGACCTGTTCGAGAAGGTATGGCAGCCGGAGAGCGGAAATCCGCCCGTGCACCGGGACATGATGCAGGCACTCGCGCACTCCGGTAATTACGTAGCCGGCGCTTTTCGTGGTGGAGACCTGATCGGTGCGTCGGTCGCATTCTTCGAGGAACCGCAGCACCGTTCGTTGCATTCTCACATCACGGGGATCCTCCCGACTGTCCAGAACGGTCATATTGGCCTTGCATTGAAACTGTTCCAGCGGGCGTGGGCGCTGGAACGGGGGATTCTCCACGTGCGGTGGACTTTCGATCCCCTCGTCGCGCGCAATGCCTACTTCAACGTCTCGAAACTCGGTGCGCTCCCGATCCAGTATCTGCCGCGTTTCTACGCGCCGATGAACGACGGTCTCAACGGCGGTGCCGACAGCGACAGGTTGCTGATCGACTGGGAAATCGGCAGTAGCAAGGTCTCGGATGTCGTCTCCGGTGCCGGCGAGGTTCCGACTCCAGAGTCCTTGGGAACGAGCGAACTGCTGTCCGTCTCGGAAGCCGGTCTGCCCGTGATGAAAGCGACCGAGAATCGATTTGTCACCGTGGCTACGCCGAATGACGTGTATGCACTGCGTAATTCGGACCCGACGGTGGCGAACGATTGGCGATTGGCTGTCCGCGACGCTCTCGGTGGCGTGCTCGCCGAGAACGGGGTGGTAGTTGCCGTCACCCGGAGCGGGAAGTACGTGCTGGATCGTGCGCCGGGATCAGAATTCGTCAAGGCGACAGTGGAGGTTGCTTCGTGAAGGGTCTGGGAGGCCCAGGTGTTCCGGGAGGCCCAGGCGTTGCGGGAGGCTCAGGTATCGGCGTCGGACCGTATGACACACTTCGTTCACAGGACGAAGGAGTGATGGACGTGGGCACCGTGCGACCTCGCATCAGTTTGGTGCGGCTTCTCGAAGACGTGGGAACCACGGTGCTGAACGCGGTTGTCGGTGATCCGCAGTCGATGGACGAGGTTGCGTCCGTCGTCATTCACGATCCCGAAGACGATTCGCCGTCGACCTCGGACTCGATGGTATTGCTCGTCGGGATCAGTGGCGGTGAACGTATCGCGGAATCCGTCGTCGATCTGGCCGAGCGTGGTGTAGCGGTGGTGGTCGCGCGTGTCAGCTCCGACCTGAGCTCTGTGGACCGGGAGACCATCGAATCCACGGGTGTTGTCGTGTTGGCGCTGGCCAGAGGAGTCTCGTGGGTTCAGTTGACAAGCCTGCTGCATTCGGTGCTGGAAGCTCGTAACGAAGTCGGCCACATACATTCTCGCGGAGGTGGCCCGGCTGGGGATCTGTTTGCGTTTGCCAACGCGGTCAGCGCACTCCTGGACGCGCCGATCACGATCGAAGACAGAAGCTCACGGGTCATAGCGTTCTCCGGTCGTCAGGAGGAAGGTGACGGTCCGCGTATCGCGACCGTTCTGGAACGGCAGGTCCCTGACCAGTACATTCGAGTGCTCGAAGAGGCAGGGGTATTCGACCGGCTCTATCGAAGCGACGATCCGGTGTGGGTGCCGGCGGAGACCCTCGGTACCAAAATGGGACGTATCGCAGTGTCCATTCGGGCCGGCGACGAGTTCCTCGGCTCCATGTGGGTGGCACTGGTCGCGCCGTTGTCGGAAGACCGAACGCGCGCGTTGCTCGATTCGGCAGGGATGATCGCTTTGCAGATGTTGCGGTTGCGCGGCGGCGCCGACGCCGAGCGTCGACTGCGCGCAGACCTGATCGCGACTCTACTCGACGGAGGGGCCGGTGCTGTCGACGCGATGAATCGGCTCGGCCTCGGCACTGGTCCTACTCTCGTAATGGCTTTGGGCCGAAGGTCTTTCGAGGGGTCATCGAAGCCGGATGACGCCGCCCATATCGTGCGATTGACTGATGCTCTGGCGATGCACCTCGGTGCCGTTCACTCGCAGTCGGCGGCTGCCCTGGTCAACGGAACCGGCTACGCGGTGCTGTCCGTTCGCGGGCACTCCCCGGCAGAAGCCGAGTTGCAGGCGTCTCGTGTGGCCTCGGATTTCCTGGACCGCACCGGAGCGTCCGGCGATACGATTATCGGGATCGGTCGGGTCGTGACCAGACCGGCTCAGTTGAGCCGATCGAAGCGCGATGCCGAGCACGCACTCGAAGTGTTGTTGGCGGGACGAGCGTCCGGCAGTGTCGCCACCTTCAGCAGTGTCCACGTTGATGCCATTCTGTTGGAGATCGCGTCGGAGGTCGCTGCCGAAGGGTTTTCGGACCTCGGGCCGATCGAGGCAATCGCCAGTCACGACGCTGCTCATGCGACCTCGTTTGTCGACACTCTCGATGCGTGGCTCAACGCCTTCGGTGATGTCGGTGACGCGGCAGCGTCATTGCATGTGCATCCCAACACATTTCGGTACCGTCTCAGTAAGGTGAAGAGTATGGCGGCACTGGATCTCGATGATCCGAACGTGCGCTTCCGGCTGATGGTGCACCTTCGACTGCGTGGGCCGCGCTAGCTCGAAAGCCGAAAAATGCGGGTCGCGCTGATCTTTCAGTGCGACCCGCATTTTTTGTCAGCGGATTCTGGTCAGCTGTTGTTGCGGAGTGCTTCGACAGCGATGCGGCCGACGGTTCCGATCGAGGCGTCGATTTTCGGCGCCCGTTTGGTGAGTTCGTGGGATTTGGTGAAGACACCGACGGCGTAACGCTTGCCGTCCGGGTACGTCACGACACCGGCTTCGTTTCGTACCAATCCCAGGGTGCCGGTCTTGGCGGCGACAGTGACCTCGTCGGGGAAACCGGAAGAAAGTCGGTGCGGCCAGACCTGCTTGCTCATGATCGTTCGGACCTCGTCACAGGCGGATGCGGGGCCGGCTTCGTCGCGCCAGATTGCAGCCAGCAACTGTGTGATCTCGCGAGGAGTACTGGAATTGGTGCGGGACGGATCCATAACGGAAATCGTCCGAAGAATTTCGATCTCGGGGTATTCGAGCAGGGTGCCAGCGTCGACTCCGAGATCTTCGTAGACCGTCTTGAACAGGCCGCGGCAGTCGCGAACCAAGTTGGTCTTCTCCAGACCCAGACTACGCAGCGTAGATACGATGTTGTCGAGCCCGAGTCGGTTGTAGATGAAGTCGGTGGCGGCGTTGTCGCTGAAGCTCATCATGAGCAGAGCGAGGTCTCGCCAGCTGGCGGTGACGTCGTCGGCGCAGCCGCCGATACCGATGCCGCCCGAGCGGAACTCGGCCGTCACTGTGGCGTGCTCGGTCGGATCGAGGGTTCCGGCCGCTACTGCGCGGGCGTACTCGAGGACGACGGGAATCTTGAAGACGGAGGCGAGGATGACACCGTCGTCAGCGCCGTAGCCGAACTCTTCGCCGGAATCGATGTCACGTACGTGCACGAACGCGTCGGTCTTCGCTTCGGCCAGAACAGCAGCGATCTCCTGCTGTGCGCTGTCAACGTGGGTGGCAGTGTCGGTCATTCGAGGGGCCTTTCGTCGGTGTCCGTAGATCTGAGGATAGTGAGATCCCGAAGGCCGGTCTTGTGTGAATCGACGAAGGTTGGCACTGGTTTCAGTGGTGATCCACTATCTGGTCCACTACTTCGAGGAAAAGCCGGAGCGCGAGGTTCGGGTTGTCGGCTCGAAACGCGAGACCGACCGTCAGATACATTGCCGGTCCGTCGATCTCGCACATATGAACCCCGGGAACCCGGTAGGTTGCGGCGCGTCCGGCGGGCATCGGCGCTACCCCGACGCCGGCCGCTACCGCGTGCAGTACCTGCTCGTCATCGGCCTCGCGTCTGACCACGTTCGGTGCCCTTGTGGGCCAGAACATTTCGACGATGGCGTCGTACATGCCTGGTCCGTTCGCCCGGGGCCAGAACACCACCGGCTCGTCCGCAAGTTGTGCCAGTTCGACGACGTCGAGTGCGGCGAGTGGATGTCCGGACGGTACCGCGAGCAGGAGTCGCTCACGGTCCACAATGCGAACCGTCAGCTTCGACTGGTCAAGAGGCGGCCGCACCACCGCGATGTCCACAGCCCCGTCGGCGGCAAGCGCCGTATTCCGGGTGGTATAGCCGCGATGCTCGGTAATCGCGACCTTTGGGTATCTGGCGCGAAATTGGTTGACGGCCAGTGCAACTGCCCCGCCGGCCCATGATCGCGTGTGCGCGATGCGCAGTTCACCCTCGGACCCGAGCGCTGAGGCTCGGATCCGTTCGACGGCTCGGTCGGCTGATTCGAGCAGGAATTTTGCTTCACGAACCGCGACGATTCCGGGATCCGTCAGGCTGATTCTGGGCCCTCGCCGATCGAAGAGCACTACGCCGAGCTCACGTTCGAGGACTTTGATCTGTTGGCTCAGTGCGGATTGTGCAACATGTAGCTCAGCGGCCGCGCGCGTGAAGTTAAGGTGATCCGCGATTGCCACCAGATATCGCGCCCGCTGCAGGTTCACGCTGTAACTATAAGTGAAGATGATCGAACAAGCGGGAATGCGACTTGGACAGTGTGTGCGCGCCGAGGCATGCTGAGTGCTGATCGACACGCTGTCGAAATCGGACGGGCCGAAGCCCTCGAGGACCCACATATGGCAGAAGACTCCCACGTGTACCTGCTGATCATGGTCATCGAAACACGATAGGAAATATCATGGACTACGACTTCGCGATAACCGGGGGAACGGTTGTCGACGGAACCGGATCACCACGACGCACGGCGGACGTGGCCATCGTCGGCGATCGGATCGCGGCGATCGGTCCGGGTCCGTTCCCGGCTACCGAGACCATCGACGCGACCGGTTGCATTGTGGCTCCCGGCTTTATCGACCTACACTCGCACGCCGACTTCACCGTACTTGGCCACCCCTGCGCCGAAACGCAACTGGCACAGGGCGTCACGACGCTCGTCACCGGAAATTGCGGACTGTCACCGTTCCCGTCGCACGACAGCGGACAGGCAGGGGCGCAGTGGCCCGACGCGTACGGATTCGGGGACGCAGTCACCGCAGCACGACCGGCTGTCAATGTGGGCTTACAGTTAGGGCACAACACACTGCGGGTTGCTGTGATCGGCAACGAGGATCGGCCTCCGACGACGGCGGAACTCGGGCAGATGTGCGCGATCATTACCGAATCTGCGACGGCGCCCGGCGTCGTCGGGTTCTCGACCGGCCTCATCTATATCCCCGGCCTTTTTGCACAGTCCGACGAACTGTGCACTCTGGTGGCAGCCGCCGCGACGGCGGGACTGTTGTACTCGACGCACATGCGCAACGAAACGTCGGAATTGGCCGCTGCGGTAGAGGAAGCCATCGAGACCGCGGAGCGGGCCGGCGCACGTCTGCAGATTTCGCATCTCAAGGCGATGGGACCGGAGAACTGGGGGACGGTGAACCGCGCCCTGGAACTGATGGATCAAGCCCGGATACGCGGAGTGGACGTCACCGCAGATGTTTATCCGTACACCGCGTCGAGCACGGACCTGTCCTCGAGGCTTGCGAGATGGGCCGTCGACGGCGGCCTCTCGGCGCTGCTTGAACGGCTGGCGGACCCCGAGACCCGGATACGCATTGCGGACGAGTTGAGGTCCAGGTTCGGCCGAGATATCGACCCGGACGGCGTCGTGATCGCGGCTCTGCCTAGCGGAGAGTTCCACCGTTACATCGGACACTCGCTATCCGAGATCGGCGCGGACCGCGGTACCGACGCCGCTGATGCTGCTCTCGATGTACTTGCCGCACATCAGGGTTCGGTGAGCATCGTCAACCACGCGATGAGCGAGGATGACATGCGGTCGGTGCTGACACATCCGCAGGTATCCGTCGCCAGCGATGGCGCGATGCTCGCCCCGGCCGGTCCCGGCCGCCCGCATCCACGCAGCTTCGGCACCTTTGCGCGAGTACTCGGCCGGTATGTCCGCGACGAGCGCACTCTGACGCTCGAGGACGCGATCCGGAAAATGACATCGCTGCCGGCATCCCGAATCAGGGTGACCGACCGCGGCCTTCTTGCTCCTTCCATGGCTGCCGACGTGGTGATCCTCGACCCGAACACGATCGAGGACACCTCGACCTTCGACGCACCGTGGCAGCTCGCCCGCGGTGTACGTGACGTGTTCGTGAACGGCATACCGACTGTGAGCGGCGGAGACCTCACCGGCCACCGCGGCGGCCGCCTGCTCGAGAGGAGCGCAGCGTGATCGCATCGACCACGACGCTCGTCGACGAACTCGCCCGCATTGTCGGGCCGGCACACGTCTTGACAGATCGTGACATGGTTGCGGGATATGTCACCGACTGGACGGGGCACTGGCACGGCGCTACCACTGCTGTGGTCAGGCCCGCCGACACCGGCCAAGTCTCCGCGGTCCTCGCCTGTTGTCACCGCGCCGGCGTCGCCGTCGTGCCGCAAGGCGGCAACACCGGGCTGGTCGGTGGGTCGGTGCCGATGCGCGGTGAGGTGGTGCTCAGCACGACCCGCCTCGCCGTCATCGAGGAAATCGACGAGGTCGGTCGCACGCTGGCAGCCGGCGCCGGTGTCACGATCGCGCAGGCGCAGCAGGCTGTCCGCGAACACGGGTTGGACCTCGGTATCGACCTGGCCTCACGTGATTCTGCGACGCTCGGAGGGATTGTCTCCACCAACGCGGGCGGCGTGCGAATGATCAAGTACGGCAACACTCGATCACGGTTGCTCGGCGTCGAAGCTGTTCTGTCCGACGGCCGGGTGCTCTCGCGTTGGAAGGCCTTGACGAAGGACAACGTCGGCTACGACCTGCCGGGTCTGCTGGCCGGCGCCGAAGGTACCCTCGCGGTCGTCACCCGGGTCCTGATGCGTCTGGTGGTTCCGGCTGCTCACACGCAGGTAGTGATGGCCGGGGTCGAATCGGTGGGTGCCGGTCTGGAACTGATCCATAGGCTCGAGCGCGCGGGACTCACGCTCGAAGCTGCCGAGTTGATGACTCGCACAGGTATCGGGCTGGTCCGGAAGCATCGGCACTTGCGACCGCCGCTCGACGCGGATGCACCGTTCTACGTACTTGTCGAGGTCTCCGGACCGACGCAAGCGCAGTCACTCCTGCTCGGGGTGCTCGCTGAAGCTGAGGGTATGGTGCAGGGCGCCGTCGTCGAGACCGGGCCGGCAACAAAGCTGTGGCAGTACCGTGAAAGTCACACCGAATCGGTCAGCGCCGAATCATCCACTCCACCAGTGAAGTTGGACATCGCGACGCCGCTGCGAGAGATAGAACCCTTCCTCGAGGCCTTGACCGCAGGGCTTGCCATCTCTTTCCCCGGTGTCAACCCGATTTGCTTCGGGCACATCGCCGACGGCAACATTCATGTCAATCTGCTCGACGTCACCGGCGATCAACGAGATGCCGTCACCGACTTCGTGCTTCGATTGGTCACCCAACACGACGGCAGCATCAGTGCCGAGCACGGAGTGGGCCGCGCGAAGGCCCGCTGGATCACCCTCGGGCGGAGCGATGTCGACCTCGACCTCATGGCCTCGATCCGGACTGCGCTGGATCCAGCAGGCATGCTCAACCCGCACATCCTCCCGGGATCATCTGACTCCGAGAGTAATTCGCCGATACAGCTCGAACGAGAGGTAGCCCGATGACCGGCACAACGACCTGGACAGACCGCCTGCGAGATCTCGAGCTATCCCTGCCGCCGGTCGCGACACCGGCGGGCGCATACGTGCCTGCTGTGCGTACCGGGAACCTGGTCTATACATCGGGGCAGTTGCCATTGGTGGATGGCGTCAGCACCTGTACCGGAAAGCTGGGCGTGGACGTATCGGTCGAGGACGCCGCCGCGGCTGCGCGACTGTGTGCACTCAACGGACTCGCCGCGGTCGACATGCTCGTCGGCCTCGATCGGGTCGTCCGCGTCGTGAAGATCGTCGGCTTTGTTGCGTCCGGTCCCGGGTTCACGCTGCAACCGCAAGTCATCAACGGCGCCTCCGACCTGCTCCTCGACGTTTTCGGGGGTGCCGGTCGGCACGCACGATCCGCGGTCGGGTTGGCCGAACTGCCTCGAGGTTGCGCCGTCGAGGTCGAGTTCGTTTTCGAAATCGACGGCGGCGGACTCTCGTAGCTGCTTGCCCGACGACGAACCCTGCGGCACTCGAGGCTCGTCGAATCGCACCATTTTCGGGTGCATGTTCAGTGCAATCGACCAGGACGAAATTGCAGCCGCGCTGAGATCATCGACTGATGGTTTTACGTTCCGCTTGCCTCGCACGTCGAAGAGTGAGCTGGTGGAGCAGGACCGATTTTGCGAGACGTTCTGCACCACAAGGTGGATCGCATCCATGCCATTGACTTCATGATCGAAGGAGTTCGACCAGTGACCGAATTGCCCAAGGACCTACTTGTCGCCCCGAAGTGGCAGGCACGACTCGACGAACTGGCCGAGAAGCATGCGGTGCCGGGCGCCCAAGTGGGAGTGATCGCGCTGTCTGACGACGGAACTGCGGATATCCGCGTGATCACCACCGGGCTGACCAGCTTGAACACCCGCGTCGAGGTGGATGCCGACACCCTGTTCCAGTACGGATCCGCGACCAAGATCTGGACGACAACGCTGATCATGCAGCTCGTCGACGAGGGCAAGCTCACGCTGGACACCCTTGTGGTGGAGGTTCTTCCGGAGTTCACGATCGCGGACCCGTCCAACACGAAGGAAATTACGATTCGCCAGTTGCTGACGCATACCAGCGGTATCGACGGAGACCTGTTCAACGACACCGGCGACGGTGACGACTGCGTCGAGAAGTACGTCGACGAACTCGCGACCGCGATCAGCGTGACCAAGCCGGGCGGACATCTGAGTTACAGCAACGCAGGTTTCTCAGTGGCCGGCCGCATCGTCGAGGTTCTACGTGAGATGACGTGGGACGAGGCGTTGGTCGAATACCTCTGGAAGCCACTCGGATTGACGCACATCATCACCAAGGCCAAGGACGCCCCGCTGTTCCGCACCGCCGTCGGCCACGTGGGCAACCCGGATCGGACTTCACCGGACACGGTGGTTCCGACGAAGCAGTGGCTGCTTCCTCGCGGCATCGGACCGGCCGGCATCATCCTCGGATCCGTCAGCTCTCTGCTGAGCTTCGGTGCTGCACACATGCGTGACGGCCTGGCTCTGACGGGCGAGCGCATCCTGTCCGAAGAATCGGCGCGTTTGATGCGGACCCCGCAGTTCGACCTGACAGCGGTGTCGAGCGTCGATCAGGCCTGGGGGCTGGGTTGGATTCTGTCCGACTGGGGCGGAGTCACGTCCGCGCAGCACGGCGGCGCGACCATCGGCCAGATCACCCGATTCCACACGTTTCCCGAGCTCGGCCTGGCCATGGCGGTCGTCACGAATTCGCGCGGCGGCGGAGCTCTGGCTCACGAGATCGAGAAAGAGATCGCTCAGGAATTCGATCTTGTTCTGCCCGAGCCGAAGTCCGAACGGGATGCTGCCGGCATAGATCTGTCGCCCATTCTCGGGACCTATGAATCGACCACCGTGCGAATCGAACTCACGCGCGGCGATGACGGTGGCTTCCAGGTCCAGAGCTTCGCCAAGGTCGAGATCGACGGTGAGCCCCCGTCCCCGCCCACCAAGGTCGTGCCGTTGTCTGCTTCACGGTTTGCGATCAGCAGTGAAAGTGCCTCGGGCGAGATGGCTCATCTCACGATCGATGGTGAGGAATATCTCTACATGACAAGGCTTTTCAAGAAAATACCGGAATAGCCGTGGCGAGGTGATTCTCTCCGCTGAATGAAATTTCGGGCAGGTCGAGGGCGATGAGGGCCCTCGACCTGCCCACACTACTTTATCCAGGAGAACTCGTGCTGAAACCTCTCGCTCCCTTTCCGGATGTGAATCATCCTGCTGCACTCGATGCTTACGGTCTTGCCCCGGTCATCGACGGTCACAACGATCTGGCCTGGACGGCTCGTCAGATCGCAGGCTATTCGGTGGAGAATCTCGAGAAGGATTCCATCTTCCAAACAGACATCGACAAGCTCGGGCGCGGGGGTGTGGGTGCGCAGTTCTGGTCGGTGTACGCACCGTGCGACATGACCGAACCCGAGGCAGTTCAGTACACCCTCGAACAGATCGACTACGTGTACCGGATGATCGAGCGGTATCCGGATACATTCGAATTCGCGCGAACCGGTGACGACGTGCGTCGTATCTGGAGCGCGGGCAAGGTCGCATCCTTGTTGGGTGCGGAAGGTGGCCACAGCATCGGAAGTTCGCTCGGCGTCCTGAGAATGATGGCGCGCCTTGGTCTTCGGTACATGACTCTCACGCACAACGACAACACCGGCTGGGCGGACTCCGCGACGGATTCGCGAGTTCACGGCGGTCTCACCGACTTCGGCCGGGAGATCGTGCGAGAAATGAACCGGCTCGGCGTGCTCGTCGACCTGTCGCACGTCTCGGTGGAAACCATGCGTGATGCCGTCGAGGCGTCGTCAGCGCCGGTGATTTTCAGTCATTCGTCCTGCTCACAGCTATGCGGGCACCCACGCAACGTTCCCGACGACGTCATGCGGTTGCTCGCTGCCAACGGCGGCGTGATCATGATCGCCTTTGTCCCCATGTTCCTTTCGGCAGAGTACAACGAATGGTTCACGGGCGGACGCGTCGGCGATCGGCCGGCGATGACGGTCGACCATCTCGCAGATCACGTCGAACATGCCAGGAAGGTTGCCGGAATCGATCACATCGGATTGGGCAGTGATTACGATGGATTCGACGACTTTCCGGACGGCATGCACGATGTATCGGGATTCGCAGTATTGATCGATCGTCTCGCCGAGCGCGGTTGGTCTGCCGAAGATTTGGCAAAGCTGATGGGCAACAACGTGTTGCGTGTACTCGACGAGACCAGTGTGGCCTCGCTGTCAAACCTATCCTAGTTGTAGCGACGCCAAAGAAGATGAGGATGAGAATGAGAATGAAGAAGATTCGTACTGTTGCACTGAGAGCTCTTGCTTCGGTGTCCGTTGTTCTGGTTGTAGTTGTATCCATTGCGCTCGTGTTCAACCTCGGTTCCAGCAAGGCAAACGTCCCGAGTGGGGAAGCGGGCAATCAGTTCGTGTCCGTCGACGGAAAGAACATGAGCGTCTCGATCCGTGGAAATGGCGATCGGACCATCGTGCTTCTACCCGGGTTCGGAACGTCCGCACCGATTCTCGACTTCAAGCCGCTGATCGACGAACTCGCGCCCAACTACCGGGTTGTTGCGATCGAACCCTTCGGCTATGGATACAGCGACGCAACGGACAAGGACCGCACCACGGAGAACATCGTCGAAGAAATACATGCCGCTGTGCAGGCTTTGGGGATTGACGAATACGTCCTGATGGGGCACTCCATCACAGGAATCTATGCTCTGGACTACACCGCGAAGTACCGCGACGAGGTCACCACTTTCGTGGGAATCGACAGCAGCGTCCCCGGGCAGCCGAACATGGACACGAAGTTTCCGATCGGAGCATTCAGGGTTGCAAAGCAATTGGGCTTCTCCGACGTTCTGGCGAAGTTTGCGGGTAACGAAGAATCAGATGCGTACCTCGATGACGCGGAGAAGGAAGAAATGAGCCGTCTGGTCGCGAAGAACAACTTCAGCGACACCTACCTCAACGAGATGGACCATCTTTCCAGCAACTTCGCTGCGTCGATCGGCAAGACGTTCCCGGCCGACCTTCCGATTCTGTTGTTTGCGGTACAGAATTCGAAGGTCCAGAGTTGGACAGCGCTCCACGAAGGGCAGGCAGCCTCCGTCGATCATGGTGAGTTGGTGCTGCTCGACGGGGACCACTACCTGCACCACACCAAATCGAAGGAGATCGCCGAACACTTCACGACGTTCATGGACGAACTTAACTAGGCTCACCCGCAGTACCGGCGCACATTCAAACAGCCGCCTCCACTGGATGACAGTGGAGGCGGCTGTTTGAATGTGCGGAACTTACAGAATCTCGGTGGCGACGGTGAAGCGCTCCATGACGTCCTCACGCGGAGTCACGCCGAAGCCGGGTCCCTGCGGCACGGCGATGTGGCCGTCCTCGATGACAAACGGTTCGGTGATGTCTTCTTTGTAGAAGCGATCCGACGCCGAGATGTCGCCGGGGAGCGTGAAGCCGTCCAGGGCTGCGAGAGCGGTGTTGGCTGCGCGGCCGATCCCCGTTTCGAGCATTCCGCCGCACCACACCGCAATACCGTGAGCGGAGGCGAGATCGTGGATGCGCTTGGCTTCCAGGTACCCGCCGACACGGCTCGGTTTGATGTTGATGACCGAGGCGGCGCCGAGCATGATCGCATCCGCTGCATCCTTGGCGGACTCGACCGACTCGTCGAGGCAGATCGGAGTCGATAGCGTCTGCGCGAGCTTGGCGTGCTGCACCAGATCGTCCTCGGCCAGCGGCTGTTCGATGAGGAGTAGCGCGAATTCGTCCAGCCGGCGTAGTAGTTGGGAGTCGACGAGGGTGTACGCGGCGTTCGCGTCGACCTGCAATGGGACGTCGTAGCCGAACTCCTTGCGCACCGCGGCCACGGGAGCGATGTCCCAGCCCGGCTTGATCTTCAGCTTGATTCGCACGTAGCCCTGCGACAGATAATCGCCGACGGTATCGAGCAACTGCGGAATGCTGTCCTGAATACCGACGGATACTCCGGAGGGAACTCGCGTACGCGTGGCACCGAGGTAGCGGGCGAAAGACTGTCCGCGAGCACGCAATTCCGCGTCGAGGATCGCCATTTCGATGGCCGACTTGGCCATCTGGTGGCCCACGACGGGGTGAAGCACGTTGCCGACAGTCTCGGCCGAGAGCGGCTGATCCGTCTGCGATTTACGCAGCGTCGGAACAAGATACTCGCGCAGCATCGCACGCGCACCTGCGGTGTACTCCGAGTTGTAGTACGGATCGCTCAGTGAACCGCACTCGCCCCAGCCGACAGTCGAGACCGCACCGTTTGGGCCCTCGGTGGTGCCGCTCACCTTCAGAACGAGGGTGTTGCGTTCGAGTTGGGTGCTGAAGGACGTCGTGAAAGGGGAGACGAGAGGGATGCGCAGTTCGCGCAATTCGACGGACTCAATGTGCATGGATTTGCTCTTCTCCGGTTGTCTCGCAGATTTTCGTGAACGTGTAGTAGCCGCCGGGGTCGAAGCCGGTCGATTGCCATTCTTTCGACGCGATGAGTGGTTCGAGGTGCTCGCGCAACGCATGGCGCCAGGCGAAGGCGCAGGCGCGGTCGACCGTTCTCAGATGCTCTATGTCCCGAGGTATTCCCACTGCGATGTCGACGCAGCCGGGCGGGATCGGGAGCATCCGAGGCGTATTGTCCTCGGCGGGTTGGAGCACTGTGAAGATATCATCAACGGCCACAGTGGAACTCGGAGCAGATTCGGCGTCGAAGTCCCAACTCACCAGCATGCGATCGCTGGCATCGCCGGCATTGATTCCGTCGGCCATCGATCCGTAGAAATCCGGATTGTATTCGGCCGGTTCGGCACCGAGGCGCGCGATGTTGAAGTAGGCGTTCCGTGCGACGAGGGGGTCGAAAGTCCACCGGATCGTTCGGACTCCGCGCTCGATGCACCAGTCCCGCTGGTGATGCTTTAATGCACGGCCGATTCCCTT
This sequence comes from Rhodococcus sp. AD45-ID, assembly GCF_003023755.1. NCBI lineage: Bacteria > Bacillati > Actinomycetota > Actinomycetes > Mycobacteriales > Nocardiaceae > Rhodococcus > Rhodococcus sp. AD45-ID. Next base: position 824,642 of record NZ_PYHL01000002.1, read on the forward strand.
GCCTGCGAATCCCGGTAGAACCCCCGCGATGTGCGAGTGCAGAACCTCGCCGAGTGGCTCGACAAAGAATCCGACGCATCCGCCGATCATGTTGTCGCCGGAAAAGGCTCCCACTACGTAATGTCCGCCGTGGTGAAGGGCAACCAGCATCGCTGTGCCGAAATGGGCCGGTCCAGGACTGGTGGCCCAGATGTCGTCGAAAACTGCAGAGAGATTCTCTATTTCGCGATTGTCGACCAGTTCTCGAAATTCAATCGCAGGGGAGAGCGCGGGCGCACCGGCGCCGGGTGAAGCCGGCCGGATCGAGTGTGTCATCGGAACATCGGCTCTCCGAATTGCGGAATCGCAGACAACAGCTTGGCCGTGTATGCCTCTCGAGGAGAATCGATCACGTCGAGAATCGGTCCGTGCTCGACGATCTCGCCGCCGAGCATGACTGCGACGTGGTCACAGACGTAGCGGATCACTGCAAGATTATGGCTGACGAAGAGAACCGTCAGACCTAGCTGTTTCTGTAGATCTACCAAGAGATTCAGGACTGCGCCCTGCACGGACACGTCAAGGGCTGAGGTGATCTCGTCGGCAAGCAACACGGACGGCGCAGCAGCGAGTGCCCTTGCCAGCGCCACACGCTGGCGCTGACCACCCGACAACGAGGACGGGTAGTCGTACGCCTTCTCCTCCGGGAGTTGGACCGTGCTGAGCAGTCGAGCGACTTCGACAGCCCGGTCGCTGCGGCTACGACGCACGCGGTCGCGGCGTTCGGTGGATCGCAGCGCCTCGGCCAGGGACTGGCCGATTGTCATGCGGGGGTCCAGGCAGGAGTACGGATCCTGGAATACCATCTGGATTGTGTGGCGTAAGCGTGCCGTCGCCCCACGGGCATGGGCGACGTCGACACCGTCGAGGAGAATCTGACCGGAACTCGGCTCGGCCAGACCGACCGTTGCCCGTGCCAGAGTGGACTTTCCAGAACCGGATTCGCCCACCAGTCCGACTATCGATCCCGAAGGGATGTCGAGGTCGACGTTCTTGACGGCGTGGAATCGTTTGGTGCCGTTGCCGAGATGGACGTTGACGTCGCGAAATTCCAGCCTGCTCATCGGATCTCCTCTGCAGCGGCAACCAGTTCTTGCAATTCGGCATCTGCGGTGCTCGTCATGGTGCCGAGGCTCTCGACCTGCCAGACTTCGTCGACTGTGGCGAGCGGCTTGTCGCGGTCGGTGGTCATGGTGGGAACCGCGGCGATCAGCGCGCGGGTGTAGGGGTGCTGTGAGCGTCCGGCGACCAGATCGTCCACGGAGATGTCCTCGACGATGTTTCCGGCGAACATGACCAGGACGCGCGAGCACATTCCGGTGATGACGGCCATATCGTGCGAGATGAGAAGGATTGCGGCACCGGTCTCTTCGCGAACCTCGTGCAGCAGTCCCAGAACCTCACGCTGGACGGTGACGTCGAGTGCGGTGGTGGGTTCGTCCGCGATGATCAATGCAGGCTTGCCCATCAAACCCATGGCGATCATGGCGCGCTGACGCATACCGCCGGAGAACTCGTGTGGGTACTGCTTCGCGCGGTGAGGAGCGTCGGGGATTTTCACCGCTGTGAGACGGTCGATGGCAGCCTTCTTGGCTTCGGCCTTGCTCATTCCCTCGTGTAGCCAGCCGATCTCGGCGACCTGGTACCCGACCTTGAGGGACGGGTTCATCGAGGACATCGGGTCCTGAAACACCATGGACATGCGCGTTCCGAGTTGGCGGGCGATCTTGCGTGCGGCAGAACCTTCCGGCCGCTTTCCGTCCTTCATCAGGACGGTGCCGTCGAATTCGATAAGACCGGCGTCGACGACCGTCGGGTGATCGGTCAGCTGCGAGATCGCCATGCAGCTGAGCGACTTTCCGGAACCGGATTCGCCGACGATCCCGACGGTTTCACCGCGATGGACTGTGAAGCTGATGTTGTCGACAGGTCGACGCCATACGTTGCCGGCAGGAACCGCGACGGACATGTTGCGGACGGTGAGAACAGCGTTGTCGTCCACCGGAGCCGAAGGGGACTCGCTTGTGGCCGTGTTGATCGGGTTCCATCTGGGGAGCTTGCTGCTGATCGGGCTGCGAATACCCGCGCCGCGGGCGATGGCCTCGCCGACCAAGGTAAAGGTCAGACCGGAGAGCACGACGGCGATGCCGGGCGCCAGTGCGGTGGCGGGGTTGACGAAGATCTTCGACAGGCCTTCGTTGAGCATGCGGCCCCAGTCGAAGGACGGCGGCTGGATACCCAGGCCGAGGAAAGACAGGCCGGCGAAGACGACCAGTCCGCTGCCGACGGAGATGCTGGCGTTGACGATGAGGGGTTCACGAATGTTGGGAAGTATGTGCCGAAACAGCAAGCCGGGCTTGGTGACTCCGAGGATGCGTGCGGCATCGATGAAGTCGCGGCCGTTCACCGAGGAAGACAGTGCGTAGGTCAGTCGGGCGAACGGTGACGCCATGGCGAGACCGATCGCTATCACGGCGCTGCCGGAGCCCTGTCCGAGCACGACCAGTAGGAAGATGGCCAGGAGTAGACCGGGGAAGGCGATGGCGAAGTTGAGGAACGCCACGACGAACCGGCCGATCCAGCGGGGAGCGAGCAGCGGGAGTGTTCCGAGGAACAAGCCCAATGCGACGCCGAGGCCTACGGCGCTCAGCGCCATGAGGACGGACAACCGGGCAGCAGTCATGGTGCGGGCGAAGACATCTCGTCCACCGGCGTCGGTTCCGAAGATGTGCTCGGAACTCGGCCCCTGGGAGAGTGCCTTGGGATTGGCGACGACGGCGGCGTCGCCCCAGATGATCGGTCCGAAGATCACCAGTGCGATCAGCCCGGTCAGAAAGGTGAGAGCCAATATTCCCAGGGGAGTGCGGAAAGTCTGGACCAGCCAGTGCCGACGAGGAGGCGTCGTTGCGGCCGTTTCGACTGTAGGTGAGGTGCTCACTCAGTTCTCCCGGATGGTGGATCGTGGGTCGATCAGAGCGAGCACCACGTCGACGATGAAATTGATGAAGAGGACGATGCTGCCGTAGATCACGACCAGTGTCTGGGCGAGTGGATAGTCCTTCTCGGTGATGGCCTTGACCAAGGCCAATCCCATTCCCGGCCACGCGAAGATGCTTTCGATGAGCACGGTTCCGGCTATGAGGCCACCCAGCAGGAGACCGGCCAGCGTCAGCGTGGAGGTCAGGAGGTTGGGCATTGCGTGACGGAAGTACATGCGCGCTGCGGACATCCGCTTGGCGCGTGCCGTTCGGATGTAGTCCATGTCGAGCACGCTGAGAGCCTCGGCGCGCACGATCCGCGACATGGAGGCGATGGTGCCGATGGACATGGCGGCAACCGGGAGGATGTAGCTTTCCGGCCCGCCTCGTCCGGCGACCGGAAGGATTGGGAACGTGACGGCGAACAGGTAGACCAATGCCGTACCGAACATGAACTCCGGAATGACGGCGATGGTGCCCGACGTTGCGGTGTAACCGATTTCGACTCCGCGGCGTCGGCCGCCTCGCGTCAGCGCCGCGAAAATGAGCCCGAGCGGGATGCCGATGACCAGCACGGTGATGACCGTGAGGAAAGCCAGTTCGAGTGTGGCGGGCAACCGGGTCCCGATCACCTCGAGGACCGGAGTCCTCAAGGTGATCGAGTCACCTGGATTGCCAGTGAGCAGACCACCGATGAAGCGGAAGTACTGCTGGTAGAGCGGAAGGTCGTATCCGAGTTGAGATCTGGTCGACTCGACAAGCTCGACCGGGGCGTTCAGTCCCAATGCCAACCGGACGGGATCGCCCGGAATCAGCTGGAGCATCAAGAAGGCAGCCGTCACCAGCGCCCAGAGAGAGACCACGAACGTGCCGAGGCGGCGCAGAAGGTACGCAGGCCAGCTGTCGGACTCGAATAACTTCTTTCGAGCCGACGGTGCCGCGTGTGGTGTCGCGGCTTCAATTGTTTGACTCATGGGCTGTCTTTCCGAGGGGCGGGATGCTGGGACGGTGAATCGGCCTACTGGTAGACGCGCAGTGCGGACCCGATGTAGGTCTTACCGAATGCGAGTCCCGACTTGGAGAAATAGGTGTTGTTGACCGAGTTCGCGAACGGAACGGCGTCGACCGACTTGACGATTTCGGACTCGGCGGCTGCCCAGGCATCACACGCTGCGTCGCCGGTCAGGTTGGAGGCCTCGGTTGCGCCTGCTTCGTATGCGGCGTTGCTGATGTCGGAGAAGTTCTTGCCCGCTGCCGGAACCGGTCCGGCGAAGAAGCCGGTGAACGCACTGGGCAGGGTGTTGTTGATCTGAATCCAGCCGATGTCCCAGGCGGAGTTGTCCTTGCCGCTGAGCATGACGTCAATGACCTTGTTGGAATCGCCACCGGTCACCTCGACCACTGCACCGAGAGCGTTCCAGGCGGTCTGTGCCATCTCGACTGCTGCGTTGCGCGAGTCGTCGACGCCGTCGTAGTACATGCGGAGCTCGAGGGCGGTTCCGTCCTTGCTGCGCTTGCCGTCCGATCCGGCGGTCCAGCCTGCGGCGTCCAGGGTCGCCTTGGCAGCGTCGAGGTCGAACGTGGGCAGGTTGCCGTCCACCGAGTTGTAGATGCAGGCGCGGGGTTCGAGGGCGACGAAGCTGGTTGCACGGACTCCGTTACCAGCGGTGAGAACCTGGGTGATGTCGTCGAGATCGACGGCCTGAACCAGAGCCTTACGCACGGCAGGGTCGCTGGTCGGGTTACCGGCCAGGTGGTTGAAGTACATCTGACCGGCCGGAACCGGACGCTCGACGACGGTCAGGTTGGCGGAGTCGACACGGGCCTTGTCCGGTCCGGAGATCGCCACGGCGTTGATTTCGCCGTTCAGCAGCTGGTTGGCTGCGGTGCTCACGTTCGGAATCATGGACGCGATGACCGTCTTGGGGACACCCGGTGTCTCCGAGGTGGTGTCGTCCGGACCCCAGTTGTAGCCGTCGCGGCGTTCGAACGTGTAGTGGTTGTTGGGAACGACCTCCGTCACCTTGAACATGCCGGTACCGAGCGAAGCCTTGTTCGCGGCAGTCGGGTCCTTCAATGCGCCGTCGCAGACGATGGGCAACCTGGCGAGGTTCAGCAGCAGGAACGGGCTGGCCGCCGGGGTGGTCACCGTGACTGTGCGGGTCGCGACGTCTGCCGTGGCCGTTGCAGTCGACGGAACGGTGGTTCCGCGCATCTGCGAGCCGTTGGCGGGGTCCGCGACAAAGTTGACGTTGTCGGCGACGGTCTGGGCGGTCAGGATGGACCCGTCCGTACAGGTCACCCCGTCACGAATGGTGAAGGTCGCCGACGTGGGCGTCTCTTCCCACTTCTCGGCAAGCCACGGTCCGACGACGCTGGTTTCGGGGTCCTGGAAGACCAGGTAGTCGTACGCCAGCTTCGAGATCTCCGCCGTGGCCGTCGAAGCTGCCATGATCGGGTTGAGTGAGCCGGGATCCGCCTGAAGTCCGAACCGGAACGTACCGTCCGTGACGGGATCGCCACCGGAGCCGCCTGCAGTGGTGCTTCCTGAGCCACAAGCGGACAACACGAGCGCGAGCCCGGCGGCCGCCGCAAGTGTTGGATAGGACCGGTGTTTCATAGTACCTCCGTGAAAGAGCGCGGGTCCGAGTGAATCGGTTGAACGCGGGTTGGCTTACTGACTGCTAAATCTCCACGATCGGCGTGACGCGTGTCTCGGTCGATCCTCAAGAAAATCAAGCCATATTTCGTCCGGTCCCACCAAACCCGGCCGACGGTACTTGAGGATTACACGATTGCGTACTTCAGGCTGAGTAACTCTGCACCGCAAGCCGATGTGTAGCGGTGAGACGGCTGGTGAGATGGAAACATGAATGTCGACAACACGGAAGGTAGGGTCGCCCGCTCGCACTGGCACCTTCGGTGTCGATACCATACGGGCCGGAAAAGTTTGAACCACAGTTGATTACGGGGTCTGGCGGTTGATGACGATTCGGGTTTGGTGGCCCAGAACAAAAAGCGGCTTGGTATTTTTGTGAATCGGCCGAGACACGCATCACGCCGACCGTCGAGAATAGCAGTCGGTAACTCAGTCGCGTCCAATCGATTATCGCTCGGGCCCAAGCTTTTTCACGGAGGTAGCATGAAGCGGTAAGGCACTCAACGGATCTGCGTCGCATCTCTACCAGTAAGCCGACTCACACCGACCGAAGAAGCAGCAATACAGAACGCCGGCGAAATCGAGGAATCAAAGATGCAAGAACAGTTGCAGGAACTTGTCGACCAGTGGAGGGTCGAGGCGAACATCCCCGGCGTATCGGTCGGTATCGTGCACGGTGACAAGGACATCGTCGTCACCAGCGGTATCGAGAGCGTCGAGACACAACTTCCGGTCACCGACAAGACCATGTTCATGATCGGCTCCACCACAAAGGTTTTCGTCTCGACTGCTGCCATGACGCTCGTCGAGGACGGCTTGCTCGACCTCGACACCCCGGTGGTCGAATACGTACCCGAGCTTGTCCTCGCCGACGAAGAAGCCACCCGTACAGTCACCATGCGCCACCTTCTCACCCACACCGGAGGATTCACCGGCGACGCCAGCCTTTCGGCAGGCTGGGGCGAAGACGCACTGGTTCGCTCGGTTTCGCGACTGAAGGAGCTACGACAAGAATTCCCGGTCGGTGAGGTCTTCTCGTACAGTAACTCCGGTTTTGTACTCGCCGGACACGTCGTGGCCAAGATCAGCGGGCTGACTTTCGAAGAGTTGGTCACACAGCGAGTCCTGGAACCTCTCGGCATGAAGGATTCGGCCTTCCTGCCCTGGGATGTGATGACTCATCGGTTTGCGCTCGGCCATTACATTCGCGACGGTGTCCCGTTTGTTTCCAATGAAACCGGGCTCGACCGCGGCATGACGCCCTGCGGTGGAATGTGGTCCTCGGTGCGGGATCAACTGGTCTGGGCGCGCTACGCACTCTCGGGCGAGCACCCCGGCGAGGGACAGCCGCTCGACGAGTCCACACGGTTGCTGATGCAGGCACCGCAGCGGCCGGCGGCGATGATGTTCGAAGAGGTCGGTCTGGGGTGGCTGCTGACCAGGTACGGCAGCACACAGGTCGTCCGGCACGGCGGCAACGTCAGCAATCTCCAGGTCTCCGAGTTCATGACGGTGCCCGAGAGGAACTTCGCCATCACCGTTCTGACCAATGCACTCGGTGGAGGAATCGCCAAGAAGATTGTCGATTGGTGCATGAGCAACATCGCGGAACTGCCAACGCCCGTTTCGCTCGACCTGGTCGACCTCACCCCCGCTGCGGTCGACGCGGTCCTGGGCAAGTATCAGGCGGGTTCGCTGACAATGACAGTCGCCCCTGGTGACGAGGGAATCGGCATCCGGATGGGTAGCGCAAAGGACCTCGGCGAGTACGAGGACATCGTCTGGCCGCCGGCGATCCCGATTGCCTTCGTCAACGACAACAACTTCGCCGCTCGTGCGGACACCACTCGGGCGTTGGGACGCTTCGTCACCGACGACACCGGACGCGCTGTGATGCTGGAATTCGGCGGGCGTACCGCTAAGCGAGTGGCTTAGGCCGGTAGGGGACGACGCCGAGACCGAAGCGGGTAGCGTGGAGGATGCCGAGGGCAAATCGAATGTGTGCCGTCACGCCACGTCGTCCTCGGCATCCACATCGGCCGGAAGTTGAATGGTCGAGAATGGAGAACCGCCATGGCCTCGAACCCGACCGATGTGTCGAATTCTGTCGACGTTTCCCAGTCACCTGCCGCGCAGCAGGCGCAAGGATCGGCAGATTCGACGCCGTCCTGTCCGGCTTGTGGGCACAGTCTGGAATCCCACGATCCCCTCGGAGTTCGATTCTGCCGCGTGACTTCGGACCGGAACCTCGACCGAAAATGCATCTGCCCGGATGAGCACGTGAGCATGCAGCACTACACGCGGTATTGAACGCCACCCAGAATTAACGCACTGCATTGACAATTTAATGCAGTGCGTTATAGCGTCCTCGCATGGCATCAGTAGATCCCAAAAGTGCAATGGTCGATGTCGCCGAGCGGCTGCTCGGCACCCAGGGAGTCGACGCGCTCTCGATGCGAGATGTGGCAAACATTGCGGGCCAACGCAATACGTCCGCGGTGCAGTATCACTTCGGTGGACGCGATCAACTGCTCATTGAAGTGTTCCGTCGCCGAATGGTGGCAATCGCAGAGGACCGACGTGCCTTCTTGGCGACAATCGACGCAGCCGGCCGTGGCCGCGAATTGCGAGCACTCGTCGAGGCCTCGATCGTTCCTTTTGCATCCTCGGTGAGCAGATCCGTCGACGGCGCGAACTACGCCGAATTCATTGTCAGACTCCTTCCTACGGTGGACTATTTTGGTCCAGATCTTGATTCCCCCGGCAATGTGAACCGGGAAATCCATCAAAGGTTGGTGTCTTCATTGACACATCTGACGGAGAATCAGGCTGCTGAGCGAGTCGAGATGATGTTCACTATGGCGTTCTCGGCGATCGCTCTACACATGAGACGTCGTGCGCTCGGAATCAGCTCTGCTTCAGCAACTTTCGACGACTATGTCGAGCATGTCCTGGTGGTGGCTGTTGCTGCGTTGTCTGCTGGGCAATCAGTGTGACTGTTGACAAACAGAAATGAGCAAAGATGGACGTTTCCTCTCGTTCCGAAGCCGATAATGCTGCGTTGGATGCAGCCTGGGCAAAAATGTGTGACGACCTGCGGTCCGCAGGCACTCTTGTGGCACGTGACCCGGTGGCAGTCGATCCCACGATGCGCTCGGCGGGATACCGATACTTGCTGAATCTTCTCAATGCGGGGCTGGAGCAGATGGTGTTCAGTGCCGACCCGCAATACCCGGAAGTCGGTCACCTCCAAGACAATACGAAGCGTTATGCGACAGAGTCTCCGGATTGCTTGTTCGGTCACGCAACTCTCGATGCGGCCGGTACATATCGACTGACAGGTACCGGCGGGTGCGCGCGATATCTTGGGCTGACGTTGTACGACTCCGTCAATCTGTACGAGAACCTGGACCGCGCCGCGCTCGAGCGCAGAGATTTTGCGGCAGCGTTCAAAGCCGCGACGGCCGGCACCCTTGGCGCGATGTCGAATCCCGGCGGAATCACCTTGGATGCAAACGGCGACTTCGAGGTGATCATCAGTGCTGAGCGCCATGACGGGAACTGGCTGCCGATGGACGCCGCTGCGACGAAGCTGATGATCCGTCAGTACTTCTACGACTGGGAAAATGAAGAGCCGTATCATATTTCGCTCGAGCGGCTGGACTTTTCAGGAACGGGTCCGGTGCCGGACCCCGTGGTGATCGCCAGTCAGGTGACGAGAGTCGGTGAGTTCGTCGACGGATTCTCGGACTACTGGGCAGCAATGTATGCGGCCCGCGCCGGTGAGCGCAACGTACTGCGAACACAGCCACCTGTCAGTGAGACCTACGCTTCCGATACCGGGTACATCGCCTACGGCGGAGGAAGTTTCGAGATCGGCGACGACGAAGCCGTCATCATCGAGGTGACACCACCGGACTGCCATTTCTGGAATATCCATCTCGGCGACTACTGGGGCCAGTCGCTGGACTACACGTTCCGCCAGACGTCGCTCAACGGACACCAAGCAGTGCTCGACGGTGGGGTCTTTCGGGCCGTTCTTGCACATCGTGATCCGGGAGTGGCCAATTGGCTCGACACGGCCGGAAACCGCTTCACTCGTTGCGTGTACCGATGGTGGCTCGCCGGCAGTGACGATCTGCCGACGCCCACCGTGCGAGTCGTGAAGTTTGCTGGGCTGGCGGAGGAACTACCCGGGGTCGAACGGATTTCGGCGGACGAAAGAAGATCGATGCTCGATCGTCGCCGTCGTGCGGTACTGGCTCGCTATCAGCGATAGAGCCGACTATTCTGCGCGGGAGAACACCGCTACCAGGAAGCCGGAATCGTCGGTGAACGGTCGTAGGTCCCACGTGGAGAGCAGCAGATCAACCGTAAGCCCGCTGGCTGACGCGTCGGCCAGGAAGTCCGAGAATTCGTAGTCGCGGCCGGCGCCGAAACCGACGACCACGCGTCCGGTCGGGGAGATATGACGGGCGAACCCGGCCAGCACGGTCCGTCGGGTCGACGGCGCGAGGAAGGTCACCACATTGCCGGCGCACACGATGACGTCGAAATCGGCCGCAACTCCACGACTGGGCAGATCCAACTCCGCAAGATCGCCGACGAGCCACGTGGGTCCGGGGTAGTCCGCTTCCGCTGCGGCGATCAGTACCGGATCAACATCGACGCCGACAACCTCGTGGGCGGCTTTCTGCAGGTGACCTCCCAGGCGTCCCGGCCCACAGCCTGCGTCGAGAACCCGGCCGCCGCGGCCGAGCATTGCGTCGATCAGCCGAGCCTCACCGACAATGTCATTGCCTTCCGCTGCCATGGTCCGGAAGCGTTCGATGTACCGCGTGGAATGTGATGGGTCGGCAGTGGTGATTTCTTCCCACTGGCTGGGTGTGCGCTGGCTGGGGGCCGGTTCAGTCATCTTGTGATGGTACCGAGCCTCATTTTCTCCTGACTGAGGATGCCAACCGTCAGGAGGAGCAGCGCGAGGATGTACGACGCCATGATCCAGATGTCGGTGGGTTCGGGCTGCCACTTGTCTGCTTGGCCCAACAGAATAATGGCGTCCGAGAAGAGAAAGAGTGCTCCGCCCAATCCTGCAGTCTTGTTGTAAGCCAATGAGGTTGCCGCGGTGCAGACCAGGATTGCGGCGTAGATCGGGACGGGAATCTGGAGTTCGCCGAGGCCGGACCAGTTGTAACCAACAAGGGCGATGGCGGCGGCGGTGTAGGCGAGGAGAACCCACGGGTTTTTACGGATACCTTGCAGTGCTCCGCGCGAGATGAAGAAACGGATGAAGCAGAGGTGGCCGATCGCGAAGGCCGCCATTCCGACGATGAAGGTGCCGTCCCAGAGAAGAAACAGATCGCCGAAGGCGCACGCGATAAGCGCGGCGGCGATAATTTTCGGTCCGTGATCCACCAGAACCCAGGCGGCAAGGAGCGGAGCAAGCATCACTTTTGTGATGCCATCCCACGGCGTCACGTCCGCGCCGTTGAGGATCAGGTGCGCGACGGCAACAATCGCGAAGGCAACAAACCACGGACTCCGCACGATGAGCTTTTCCACTGTCATCGATCCACCGTATCGGGACTTAACGGATGAACTCCGCTGCTCGCTCGGCAAGATCGAGTGCCGGTTGCGGCAGCACTCCGAGGATCAGTGTCACGCCGGCGCCGAGGCCGATGACAGTGCTGGTGAGCGCACTCGGAACAACGACGCTCGGGGCGTCGTCAACAGGATCGGTGAAGAACATCAACACGATGACTCGCACGTAGAAGTACGCCGCAATCGCGCTGCACAGGACACCGACAATCACGAGTGGGGCCGCGCCGCCCTCCGCGGCGGCTTGGAACACCGCGAACTTGCCGATGAATCCACTGGTCAAGGGAATTCCGGCAAAAGCTAGGAGGAACAGTGCAAACACGATTCCGATCAACGGTGAGCGCCTACCCAATCCGGCCCAGCGATTCAGTGTGGCAACTTCGCCGTCAGTGTCACGCACCAGAGTGACCACCGCAAAAGCGCCGAGCGTGCTGAATCCGTAGGCGAGTAGGTAGAACATCGTCGAAGACAGACCCGCATCCGAATCGGCGACCACCCCGGTCAGGATGAATCCGGTGTGTGCGATGGCCGAGTACGCCAGCATTCGCTTCATATCGGTCTGCGTGAGAGCGACAACGGAACCGACAACCATCGTGGCGATCGCAACGCCCCACATCAGTGGACGCCAATTCACGTACTCGTTGGGCAGGGCCACGTAGAACACTCGCAGGATGGCTCCGAAGCCGGCGATCTTGGTGGCAGTAGTCATGAAACTGGTGATCGGGGTCGGTGCACCCTGATACACGTCGGGAATCCACGAATGGAAGGGCACTGCGCCGACTTTGAACAACAGACCTACCGCCAGCAGGGCGGTGCCGAGCCACAAAAAGGAATCGTTCTCCGTTCCGATTCGTGCCGCATCGGCGATACCGGAGAGCGTGACCGTGCCGGCATAGCCGTAGAGCAGGGCAATGCCGAACACGAAGAACGCCGACGAGAATGCCCCGAGCAGAAAGTATTTCATCGCCGCTTCCTGCGACAGGAGACGGCGTCGTCGCGCCAATCCGCACAGCAAGTACAGCGGAAGTGAGAACACTTCGAGCGCAACAAACATCGTCAGGAGATCGTTGGATGCGGGGAAGAGGAGCATTCCGCCCACCGCAAAGAGCGTCAGTGGGAACACTTCTGTTTGTGCAACACCGGCTTTGGTTGCTTCTTGTTCGGCAACGCTGCCGGGAACGCTCGACGCTTGAGGCGTGAAACTCCCCAGCGCGTCCTCGTGATTTTCGGCAGGCACCGTATCGCCTGATCCGCGCTCGGCTATCAGCAACACGGCCGGAATCGCAACCAGCAGAATGGTGCCTTGCAAGAACAGGGTTGGACCGTCGACGGCAACGGATCCCGCCATTGCCAGTGATCGAGTGCCCGCAAGTGCGACGACAGCCACAAATGCCGCAGCCAATCCGCCGATACCGAGGACCAACTGGACGGGGTAGCGCACCGAGCGAGGTGCAAACGCTTCGACCAGCACTCCCACCACCGCGACACCGAATACGATCAGCATCGGTGACAGCAGGCTGTATTCGACACTCGTGGAATGGGATGCAGGCTCCGCGAGAACGGCCAATCCGTCGAAGGAACTCATTTGTGGGCACCTTCCTCGGTACTGGCATCGGCATCGGCATCGGCGATCACGGGTGTGGGCACCTCATCGACGACGGTGTGGCTGACCGCAGGGGTAATGATGTCGAGAGCCGGTTTGGGGTAGATGCCCAGGAAGAGCAGGAGCGCGATCAACGGCGCCACCACAACAAGTTCGCGGCGAACCAAATCGCGGATTTTGTCGGAGCCTTCTTTCTCGGGACCACCCATGATCCGCTGGTAGAGCCACAGGATGTAGATCGCAGACAGGACCAGCGCACTGGTCGCGATGATGGCAGCGACGTGATAGCGCGTGTATGTGCCGATCAGGACCAGGAATTCGCTGATGAACGGCGCCAGGCCGGGAAGCGAGAGAGTGGCAAGTCCGGCAACGAGGAAGGTGCCGGCAAGAACCGGTGCAACTTTCTGCACACCGCCGTACGCCGCGATGGCGCGTGTACCACGCTGCGAGACAAGGAAACCCGCGATCAGGAACAGTGCGGCCGTCGAGATTCCGTGGTTGACCATGTACAGAGCGGAACCGGCCTGGCTCTGACTGGTCATCGCAAAGATCCCCAGAATGATGAACCCGAAGTGCGAAATCGACGTGTACGCGATCAGGCGCATGATGTCGGTCTGCCCGATCGCGAGAATCGCGCCGTAGACGATGCCGATCACTGCGAGCGTGATGATCCATGGCGCAAACGTCGCGGACGACTCCGGAAACAGTTGCAGACAGTAGCGAATCATCGCGAAGGTACCCACCTTGTCGACGACGGCCATCATCAGAACAGCTGTCGACGGCGTGGATTCCACCGCCGAATCCGGCAGCCAACTGTGCAGCGGCCAGAGTGGGGCCTTGACCGCAAACGCAAACATGAAGCCGAGGAACAGTGCGTTGAGTACACCTGGCCCGACACCCAGGTCGCCGTTCGCAGCTGCTGCGGCGATGGCTTGGAAGTCGAAAGTTCCTGAGGTGAATGGGCTCTCCGCGCGGGCGGTCACCACGTAGAGGCCAACGACTGCCGCGAGCATGACCAACCCGCCGAGCAGGTTGTACAACAGGAATTTGACCGCGGCGCGTGACCGGTTGGCACCACCGAAACCACCGATCAGGAAGTACATCGGTATCAGCATTGCCTCGAAGAAAATGTAGAAGAGCAGAACGTCGAGCGCGCTGAACGACAGCAGCACCATCGATTCGACTACGAGGATCAAGGCGAAGTACGTGTGCGGCAAGCGTCGTGGCGGTTCGTCCGGGGTCTCCGCCGGCACCGCGGGGACGTCGTTCCATCCGGCAACCAAGAGCAGCGGCACCAGTACTGCCGTCAGTAGAACGAGAACAAGCGCGATGCCGTCCAGTCCCAGGCTGTAACTGGTCCCGAATGCGGGTATCCAACTGTGCCTTTCGACGAATTGGAACTGCTGTCCGCCGCGGTCGAACGTGATGGCGAGGGCCACACCGATCGCGAGGACACCCAACGACACCGCAAGAGCAACGGATTTGGCGATGTGAGACATCCGGGCCGGAAGTGCGACCACCACGGCGGCGCCAACCAGGGGGAGTAGCCACAGGAATGTCAGAGCGGGGAAGCCGGCGTTTGTCACAGATTCGTTCACCACAGTGTCACCGCCATCATCGTCGCGACCACCAGCGCTGCACCCACGAACATCACCAAGGCGTAGGAACGGACGAAGCCTGTCTGCAGCTTGCGGACCAGGCCGGAAAGTCCGCTGACCGCCCCGGCGAAGCCGTCGACCGCACCGTCGATGCCTTTGGTGTCGACCACCTCCAACGTCTGGGTGAGCTGTTGGCCGGGCTTCATGAACACCGCTTCGTTGAATGCGTCGCCGTACAGATCACGACGGGCGGCGACGGTCAGCGCGGACACGGCAGTCGGCGCCTCCACCGGGATTTCCCGAGTTGCGTACTCGCGGTAGGCAACTCCGACGCCGAGCGCGACTACGACCAGTGCCATCAGGGTGATGGTCCACGCGGGTATCGGCGGCTCCACGTGATGGGCGCCGACAACGGGTTCGAGCCAGTTCTGCAAGCTGGACCCGATGGTCAGCAGCATGCCGGCGCCGACGGATCCCACCGCGAGCACAATCATCGGAGACGTCATCACGGAAGGGGATTCGTGTGGATTCTGGCTGTCCCATCGAGGTTTCCCGAAGAAGGTCATGAGCATCACGCGGGTCATGTAGAACGCGGTGAGTGCGGCACCCAGCAACGTGACCAGGCCGAGGACTATGCCCTTGACCCCGCCGTCGCCGATGGCAACTTCGATGATCTTGTCCTTGGAGAAGAAGCCCGCAAACGGCGGAACACCGATGATGGCAAGGTATCCGAGCCCGAACGTGACAAACGTCAACGGCATGAATGCTCGCAGTCCGCCGTAGCGTCGCATGTCGGTTTCGTCGTTCATTGCGTGCATCACCGAACCGGCGCCGAGGAAGAGACCGGCTTTGAAGAATCCGTGGGTGATGAGATGCAGGATCGCGAACGCGTATCCGGCGGGCCCCAAACCGGCTGCGAGCACCATGTACCCGATCTGGCTCATGGTCGACGCGGCGAGAGCTTTCTTGATGTCGTCCTTCGCGCAGCCGATGATCGCGCCGAACAGGAGCGTGACCGCTCCGACGATCACCACCACTGTTTGGGCGTCGGGTGCCAGGTTGAAGATCGGGTTGGAACGCACGATGAGGTAGACACCCGCAGTGACCATCGTTGCCGCATGGATCAGCGCCGACACCGGTGTCGGGCCTTCCATCGCGTCGCCCAGCCAGGACTGCAACGGCACCTGCGCGGACTTCGCGCACGCCGCGAGCAACAACATGAGACCGATGGCCGTCAGAACCCCTTCACTTGCGCCTGAGGCGTTGCCGAAAACTGTGGTGAACGACAGCGATCCGAAAGTGTTGAACATCACCATCATTGCGATCATCAGGCCGATGTCGCCGACTCGGTTGACCACAAACGCCTTTTTTGCCGCGGTCGCTGCCGTCGGCTTGTGCTGCCAGAACCCGATGAGCAGGTACGACGCCAATCCGACGCCTTCCCAGCCGACGTACAGGCCGAGGAAGTTGTCGGCGAGGACCAGAAGCAGCATCGCCGCCAGGAACAGATTGAGGTAGGCAAAGAACTTGCGGCGCTCGGGGTCGTGGTCCATGTATCCGACCGAGTAGATGTGGATCAGCGAGCCGACACCGGTGATGAGGAGAACAAAGCACATGGAGAGTTGGTCGAGTTCGAGGCCGAACTGGACCTGCAGACTGTCAACGGGCACCCAGCTGAACAGGTGCTCGTTGATGCTCCGATCGGCGGTGTCGCGGCCGAGCATGCTGACGAAGAACGCCACTCCCACGGCAAACGACGCCAACGCCATGACGCACGCGAACAGATGCCCCCAGGTGTTGGTGCGACGACCGGCAAGGAGTAGGACGGCAGCGCCGCACAGCGGCAGGGCAGGCAGTAACCAGATGGCGGACGTGATTCCTCCTGACATATCAGTACTTCAGCAGGTCTACGTCGTCGACGGATACAGAACGCCGAGATCGGAAGATAATCATGATGATTGCCAGGCCCACAACCACTTCCGCGGCGGCCACAACCATCGTGAAGAACGCAAAGATCTGGCCGTCGAGGTTGCCGTGCATCCGCGCGAACGTGACAAACGCGAGGTTGGCGGCGTTGAGCATCAGTTCGATGCACATGAACACGACAATGGCGTTGCGTCGTAGGAGAACTCCGGCCGCGCCGATGGTGAACAGCAGAACCGACAGGTAGAGATAGTTCTCGGGATTCATCGGTTGTTCTCCTCTCTGCTTGTCGGATCCTGCATGCGCGGCGTGAGGGCGCTCGAGACCGAGATGTCCGACGGCGAGCCGTCGGGCAGCCGCGCCGGTATGTCGACAGCGTTGTTCCGGGCATAGACGCCGGGACTGGGCAGCGGTGTGGCCGAGCCCTTTTCGGGATTGTGCTCGTCGCTGCCCAAATACTTGAATCGCTGCTGCGAGAGTTCGCGTTGACTCATCGACGCCTCGATCTTCTCCCGGTGCGCCAGCATCATCGCGCCCAGTGTGGCCGTGATAAGCAGTGCGCCGGTCAATTCGAAGGCCCAGACGTAGCGAATGAAGATCAGATCGGCGAGCGCGTCGATGTTGCCCTGCTCGAGGTTGGTGAACCCGGTGAATCCCGAGATCGATGCGTTGCCGAGTCCGCCGATCAGCAGCAGACCAAAGCCGAGACCGATCACGAACGCGCTGACGCGTTGTCCCCGCAGAGTTTCGACCAGCGAGTCCGAGGAGTCGACGCCTACCAGCATCAGCACGAACAGGAACAGCATCATCACCGCACCCGTGTACACGACAACCTGAACAACTCCGAGGAACAAGGCACCTTGAACTATGTAGAACACGGCCAGGATGATCATGGTCATCGCCAGGAACAGCGCCGAATACACAGCTTTCGGGGCCGCAACAACTCCGAGCGCGCTGATCACGGCGAGAGTGCCGAGAATCCAGAACTGCACGGCCTCACCCGTCGACGTCGACGTCAGCGTTCCCTGTGCGAGAACCTCCGCGGTGATCGCGCTGATCATTGTTCCGGCTCCTGGCCGGCCGCCGCGATGTCGCCGCGGTAGTAGTCGTCCTGCGTGGTTCCCGGGCGCAATGCGTGCGGAGGCGCATCCATGTCGGGCTTCAGGGGTGCGAGCAAGCGGTCCTTCTCGTAGATCAAACCGGCGCGATTGTCGTCGGCCATCTCGTATTCGTTGGTCATGGTCAGCGCACGGGTGGGGCACGCCTCCACACACAATCCGCAACCGATGCACCGCAAGTAGTTGATCTGGTACACCTGGCCGTACCGTTCACCGGGGGAGTATCGCTCGTCTTCGGTGTTGTCCGCGCCTTCGACGTAGATCGCGTCGGCGGGGCACGCCCACGCGCAGAGCTCGCAGCCGATGCACTTCTCGAGACCGTCGGCATACCGATTGAGTTGGTGGCGACCGTGATAACCCGGCGCCGTCGGCCGCTTCTCTTCCGGATAGAACTCGGTTTCCGGCTTCTTGAACATGGTTGAAAGCGTGACGCCGAATCCGGCAAGGGGTCCGAGGAATTCAGGCATGGGAGTCCTCCGATGTTTCGGTGGGTGCAGCTGTCTCGGTGGGTGTAACGCCGGTTCGGCTGAATGCAGAAACCGTCTGACCAGGCATCGGCGGCACAGGGAAGCCGCCGGCCATGGGATCGAACGGCGTGGGATCGAAAGGCGCGGTTGCGGTTGCGGCAGGTGGTTGCTCGACGTCGCGTCGACGGCCCCGGTAGAGACCACCGACTGCAAGAACAAGCGTGCCGCCCAGAACCACACCGACGCACAGCAGCACCAGCCAGGTGTTGTACCCCGCGTTGCGGAAGGCGCGTACCGAGGCGATTGCCATGACCCACACCAATGCTGCCGGGATGAGGATTTTCCACCCGAGATTCATGAACTGGTCGTAGCGCAACCGGGGCAGCGTGCTGCGGAGCCAGATGAAGATGAAGAGGAAGAACCAGACCTTGCCGATGAACCACAGCACCGGCCACCACCCCGAATTTGCGCCGTCCCAGAGATTGAACGGGAACGGCGCGTGCCAGCCGCCGAGGAAGAGTGTCGTGGCCAGGGCCGAGACCGTCACCATGTTCACGTATTCCGCGAGCATGAACATCGCGAACTTGAGTGACGAGTACTCGGTATGGAATCCGCCTACCAGTTCGCCTTCGGCTTCGGGAAGGTCGAATGGCGCGCGGTTTGTTTCGCCGACCATGGCAACTACGTAGATGAGGAACGAGGGAAGGAGCAGGAAGACGTACCAGGATCCTTCCTGGGCGCTGACGATCCCGGACGTGGACATGGTTCCGGCGTAAAGGAATACGGCGGCAAACGACAAGCCCATCGCCACTTCGTACGAGATGACCTGCGCCGTGGATCGAAGAGCGCCGAGCAGCGGATAGGTCGATCCGGACGACCACCCGGCAAGAACGATTCCGTACACCCCGACGGAGGTGACGGCGAGGATGTACAGAACACCGACGGGAAGGTCTGTGAGTTGCAGCGGCGACCACGTCCCGAAGATCGACACTTCGGGGCCGAAGGGGACTACCGCAAATGCCATGAACGCGGGAACGACGGCAATGATCGGAGCCAACATGTAAATCGGTTTGTCGACGCCGGAGGGTGTGATGCCTTCCTTGAGAGCCAGTTTCACGCCATCTGCCAGGCTTTGCAGCAATCCGCGCGGGCCAACCCGGTTGGGGCCGACACGCATCTGCATTCGGGCCATGACCTTGCGCTCGACGTAGATCGCGATCAGCGTCGTGAGCAACAGGAACACGAAGATGACGAGCGCCTTGGCGATCACCAGCCACAGTGGATCGTGCCCGAACGCCGAAAGATCCACGGGTTCAGCGATAAACGTGACAGTGCTCATTGCGGCACCTGATTGGAGATCGTGACTATGTCGCCTGGGGATACTCCCAGCGTTCGATTGACTTCGCTGCCGGTCGAATTGAGGGGGAGCCAGACAACTCGCGGCGGCAGATCCGTGATGGCCAGTGGCAGCGTGATAGTTCCCCGGCCCGAGCTGACCGACACAGGCTGACCTTCGATTGCTCCGATCTCCGTGGCAGTGCTCGCGCACAGCCGCACAACCGGTTCGTGGGCTGTTCCGGCCAGGTTGGGATCACCGTCCTGTAGTCGTCCTCGGTCGAGAAGTAGGTGCCAACTCGACAGGACGGCTTCGCCGGGTTGTGGTTCGGGACGCGCCGACGCGGGGGAGCGGGGAGCGGGTACCCGCTTGCCCGACCACGTTCCGAGCGCGAGGATCTCGGCGTGCGCGGTGGCAGCGTCGGGAAGTCCAAGGCTGATGCCCATCTCGGTCGCAATCGCCTGGAGGACTCGTTGATCAGGCATCACACCGGTGGTCCGCAGGGCAGTCTCGAAGGGACGCTCGCGGCCCTCCCAGTCGATGAATGTGCCAGGTTTCTCGGCGATGGCCGCCACCGGGAACACAACATCGGCCAGTTCGGTGACGCTGCTATGCCGAATCTCGAGGCTGACGACAAAGCCGGCGGATTGAACGGCGGCGCGGGCAGCGTCGGGATCCGGCATGTCGGCAAGATCGACCCCACCGATCAGCAGAGCGCCCAGCGCTGAGTCCGATCCCAACATCTGTGTTGCACTCAGTCCATGCTCGGTGGGTAGTTCCGCCGACCAGGTCGAGGAAATATCTTCGCGAGCAGCAGGGTCGGATACCGGTCTGCCCCCGGGGAGCAGTCCCGGCACAGCGCCGACTTCGACGGCGGCCCTATCTCCGGCGCGACGCGGAATCCACGCGAGCCGTGCACCGGTGGTTTCGGCCAATCGCTGTGCCGCCGAGAGTCCGCCGTCGATGGCGCCAAGTCTTTCGCCGACCAGAATGACCGCACCAGGCTGACGCAGCAGCCGGCCGACTTCGCCGTCGGGATCACTCAGTGAATCCAGAAGGACAGGTTCGCCCCCTGGTGACGCCTGCAGAAGTGTGCCGGCCATTTTCTGTAGACCTCGGGTTGTAAAAGGAGCGAGAGACAGAACCCGAGTCTGCTGTGTCCGCGCAGCCTTGCGGAGGCGAAGGAAGACGATGGGCGATTCCTCTTCCGGTTCGAGTGCCACCAGAAGTGCGACCGGGGCAGCTTCGAGGTCTGCGTAGGTGACAGATTCATCGAGTGATCGGCCGGCGACGTGAGCGCCGAGAAATTCGGATTCCTCCTGGGACTGGGCGCGAATCCTGAAGTCGATATTATTGGTGCCCAATGCGATACGTGCAAACTTGCTGTATGCGTACGCGTCTTCCATGGTGGACCGTCCACCCACCAGTACGCCCGCATTGCCCCGTGATTCGGCAAACTTCCGGGCCACCATGTCAAGGGCGAACGGCCACGACGCGGGAACCAGTGCGCCCTCGCGGTCGCGGATCAATGGAGTGGTGATCCGGTCGCGTTGTGTTGCATATGAGAAGGCGAATCGCCCCTTGTCGCAGTTCCACTCCTCGTTGACGTCCGGGTCGTCGCCGGCGAGGCGCCGCAGTACCTTCCCGCGGCGATGATCGGTCCGTTGGGCGCACCCGTCAGCGCAGTGTTCGCAGACGCTGGGGCTGGACACCAGGTCGAAGGGACGAGCGCGAAAGCGGTACGACGTATTGGTGAGAGCGCCGACGGGGCACACCTGAATGGTGTTTCCGGAGAAGTACGACTCGAAGGGTTCGTTGGCGTAGATCCCGACCTGCTGCAATGCACCGCGCTCGAGGAGGTCGATGAACGGGTCACCTGCGATCTGCTGCGAGAACCGGGTACACCGCGCGCACAGTACACACCGTTCCCGATCGAGCAGAACCTCCGACGAGAGGGGAATCGGCTTGGGATACGTCCGCTTCTCCTCGCCGAACCTGGATTCGGTCCGGCCCGTCGACATCGCTTGATTTTGCAGCGGGCACTCGCCGCCCTTGTCGCACACCGGGCAGTCGAGAGGGTGATTGATCAGGAGCAGCTCCATCACTCCGCGCTGCGCCTTCTCGGCGACGGGCGAGGTGACCTGGGTGTTGACAACCATTCCGTCCGCGACCGTCGTGGTGCAGGACGCAAGCGGCTTGCGTTGGCCCTCGACCTCGACGATGCATTGTCGGCACGCGCCCACGGGATCGAGAAGGGGGTGATCGCAGAATCGGGGAATGACAGTACCGATCATCTCTGCGGCGCGAATGATCAACGTGCCCTTGGGAACCTGGACCGTGGTGCCGTCGATGGTGAGGGTGACGAGGTCCGACGGGATTACGTCACCGGTTTCGACATCAGCCGCTGCAGTCATGAGGTGTACGCTCCTGTCGCCAGAACGGACCGCGCGGGATCGAACGGGCAGCCGTCTTGATCGAAATGCATCAGGTACTCGTCGCGGAAGTACTTCAGCGACGACATGATCGGGCTGGTCGCCCCGTCGCCCAAGGCACAGAAGGACTTTCCGAGAATGGTGTCGGAGATGTCGAGCAGTTTTGTCAGGTCGGACTCGGTTCCGCCTCCACTTTCGAGGCGACGCAGAATCTGCACGAGCCAGTACGTGCCTTCGCGACAGGGAGTGCATTTGCCGCACGATTCATGGGCATAGAACTCCGTCCACCGCAGCACCGCCCGCACGATGCACGTCGTGTCGTCGAAGATCTGCAGAGCCTTGGTGCCCAGCATGGATCCGGCGGCGCCGACACCCTCGTAATCGAGTGGAACGTCCAGGTGTTCGTCGGTGAAGATCGGTGTCGACGATCCGCCGGGTGTCCAGAACTTGAGAGTGTGGCCGGCCCGGACGCCGCCGGCGTAACCAAGCAGTTCGCGCAACGTTATGCCGAGAGGCGCCTCGTACTGCCCGGGACTCGTGACATGACCGGACAACGAGTACAGCGTGAATCCGGGCGATTTTTCCGTACCCATCGACTTGAACCATTCGGGGCCGTTCTGGATGATGGCCGGCACGCTCGCAATCGATTCGACGTTGTTGACCACTGTCGGGCACGCGTACAAGCCCGCCACCGCCGGAAACGGCGGCCGCAATCGCGGTTGCCCGCGCCGCCCTTCCAATGAATCGAGCAGCGCGGTCTCCTCGCCGCAGATGTACGCGCCAGCGCCGGCGTGCACCACCAGATCGAGATCGAAGCCGGAACCCTGGATATCGGATCCCAGGTAACCGGCCGCGTAGGCCTCCGAAACCGCAGTCTGTAGGCGTCGTAGCACCGGGACAACCTCGCCGCGCACGTAGATGAACGCCTTGGCCGCGCGAATTGCGTACGCCGCGATGATGACTCCCTCGACCAACGTGTGAGGAGTTGCCATCATCAACGGTATGTCTTTACACGTGCCGGGTTCCGACTCGTCGGCATTGACCACGAGGTAATGCGGCTTGTTGTCGCCCTGCGGGATGAAACTCCACTTCAAACCGGTAGGGAATCCGGCGCCACCACGGCCACGCAGACCCGCGTCCTTGATGGTGGCAATCACGTCGTCGGCGGTGCCCGCGAGTGCCTTGCGTAACCCCTGATAACCGTCGTGCCGAAGATAGGCGTCGAGAGTCCACGAATGGGGTTCGTCCCAGTACCGGCTCAGTACAGGCGCAAGTGCCATGTCATTTCCCTTCGCCGGAACTGGGATTGTCGGTGGAGTGCGCCGCGACCACTCTCAGTCCCGCGAGACTTGCGGCGCCGCTGGTCTGGGCCTCGGCAGCTTCGGCGCGGGAATCCGCGAATCCGGCCAGGGTGCGGGCGGTTTCGCGGAAAGAACACAGCGTGGCACCGCGACTGGGGGTGACACGGTCGCCGCTACGGAGTGCATCGACCAACGTGCGTGCAGACTCGGGCGTCTGGTTGTCGAAGAACTCCCAATTCACCATCACCACCGGTGCGTAGTCGCAGGCGGCATTGCACTCGATGTGTTCGAGCGTGATCTTGCCGTCCGACGTGGAAATCGAATGTGACGCCTCGTCACGCGAGCCCGCCGATTCGAGGTGCTCCTCGAGCGCCTCGAAGATGGCATCGCCGCCCATGATCGCGCACAGAGTGTTGGTGCAGACGCCTACCAGGTACTCGCCCGTCGGTCCGCGCCGATACATGGAGTAGAAGGTGGACACTGCCGCGACTTCGGCACCGGTCAAGCCGAGTTTGCCTGAGCAGAAGTCGATTCCGGCCGGCGTGATGTAGCCGTCCTCGGATTGGACAAGATGCAGTAGTGGCAGCAGCGCGGATCTGCTGGTAATCGCGCCTTCGCCTGCCGAATCGTCACGGTATCGCGCAATGACGGCCTCGGCATCGGCGTCGAGTTGTGCCAGGACGTCGGCAGGGTAGCTGCTTCGAGCGCCTGGTCGCACCAACTGGGTGGGTTCTTCGGGCCGTGGACCGAGTTCGAGGAAGACGCGGGTGCCACCGTTTTTCGTGGAGTCTGTCATCGGTCCACTCCGCCCATGACTGGATCGATGCTGGCCACCGACGCGATCACATCGGACACCATGCCTCCCTCACACATCGCAGCTACCGCTTGGAGGTTCGTGAACGACGGATCCCGGAAATGCACTCGGTATGGACGGGTGCCGCCGTCGGACACCATGTGAACGCCGAGTTCTCCGCGTGGCGATTCCACGGCCACGTACACCTGACCGGCCGGAACTCGGATACCCTCGGTCACCAATTTGAAGTGGTGGATGAGGCCTTCCATCGACGACTCCATGATCTTGCCGACGTGCTTCTGCGAATTGCCGAGTCCGTCATCACCTACCTGGAGATCTGCAGGCCACGCAATTTTCCGATCGTCGACCATGATCGGTCCCGGGGCCAGCTTGTCGAGGCATTGTTCGACGATCTTCAAGGACTCCTTCATCTCCTCCACCCGAATGAAGTACCTTCCGTAACAATCGGACCCGGTGTGTGTGATGACGTCGAACTCGTAGTTTTCGTAACCGCAGTAGGGCTGCGCTCGACGCTGATCGTGGGGGAGGCCGGTGGCCCGAAGTACCGGACCGGTGATGCCGAGCGCCATGCATCCGGTGAGGTCCAGGTATCCGATGCCGCTGGTTCGCGCCTTCCAGATCGTGTTGTCGGTGAGCATCAACTCCATGTCGCGCAGACGATTCGGCAGAACCTTCAACAGTTCGCGGATCTTCGGAATCGAACCTGCGGGTAGATCCTGAGCCAGTCCGCCTGGACGGATGAACGCATGATTCATCCGAAGACCGGTGGTGGTCTCGAAGACGTCGAGTATCAGTTCGCGCTCGCGGAACCCGAACAGCATGGCAGTGACAGCGCCCAACTCCATACCGCCAGTAGCCAGCGCAACAAGGTGTGAGGAGATCCGGTTGAGTTCCATCAACATCACGCGCACAACGGTGGCGCGTTCCGGGACGTCATCGGTGATACCGAGTAGCTTCTCGACGCCCAGGCAGTACGCGGTTTCGTTGAAGAACGGAGACAGATAATCCATACGGGTGACAAAAGTGACGCCCTGAGTCCAGTTCCGGTATTCGAGGTTCTTCTCGATTCCGGTGTGCAGGTAGCCGATTCCGCATCGCGCCTCGATTACCGTCTCGCCCTCGATCTCGAGAATGAGACGGAGCACGCCGTGCGTCGACGGGTGCTGTGGCCCCATGTTGACGACGATGCGTTCGGCACCGGCATCGGATCGGCCCGCTGCCGCCGCGGCGACTATCTGGTCCCAGTCCTGACCCGAGGCGGTGTAGACCGTCTCCTGTGATGGTGTGTCAGCCATGTTGTTCATCAGATGTACGACCTGCGCTCGTCGGGTGGCGGGATGTGTGCTCCCTTGTATTCGACGGGGATTCCGCCCAGTGGGTAGTCCTTGCGCTGGGGGTGGCCCTGCCAGTCGTCCGGCATCTCGATGCGAGTGAGCGAAGGATGGCCGTCGAAGATGATGCCGAAGAAGTCGTAGGTTTCGCGTTCGTGCCAGTCGTTGGCCGGGTAGGTGCCCACCAGCGAGGGAATGTGCGGATCGGAATCCGGTACCGACACCTCCAACCGGATACGACGATTGTGGGTGATCGACGAGAAGGGGTACACCGCGTGCAGTTCGCGTCCGGCATCCTGTGGGTAGTGAACGCCGTTGACGCCGAGACACAATTCGAACCGCAAGTCCGGTTCGTCGCGAAGACGCCGGGCCACCTGGGGTAGGTGCGAACGTTCGATGTGCAACGTCAACTCGTCGCGGAAGATCACCACCTTCTCGACCGCGTCGTCGAAGGCAGTTCCGTTGTCCGACAGTGCAGCCGACAATCCGTCCGCTATCTCGTCGAAGTATCCGCCATATGGCCGCGTCGCAGCATCCGGTGCGGCGGCAGGGCGGGCCAACCGGTTGTACCCGGATGTGTCGCCACTGCCGCGTGCGCCGAACATTCCGCGGCGGTCGGAGGATTCATCGGTCATCGCAGCAGTCCCTTGATGTCGATCAGGGGAGTGGACGCCAGTGCGGCGCGCTCGGCAGCGGCGCGTGCTTCTTCGCGGTTGACACCGAGTGGCATGTCCTGAATCTTTTTGTGCAGTTCGATAATTGCGTTGAGCAGCATCTCCGGACGTGGCGGGCATCCAGGCAGGTAGATGTCGACCGGCACGATGTGATCGACACCCTGGACTATCGCGTAGTTGTTGAACATTCCGCCCGACGACGCGCAGACACCCATGGAGAGCACCCATTTGGGTTCGGCCATCTGGTCGTAGACCTGCCGCAGGACCGGCGCCATCTTTTGACTGACCCGTCCGGCGACGATCATCAGGTCTGCCTGCCGGGGTGACGCGCGGAAGGCTTCCATGCCGAAGCGCGCCAAGTCGAATCGGCCGGACGTAGTCGACATCATCTCGATGGCGCAGCACGCAAGTCCGAAGGTTGCCGGCCACAGCGATCCCTTACGGAAGTAGCCGGCCAGGCCCTCGACAGTTGTCAGGAGAAAACCGCTCGGAAGCTTTTCTTCAAGACCCATATTCGACTCGTTTCCGTCGTGAGAGTTGCCGTCGGATGCGTGTGCAATCGCTGTGTGCGCAGCTGCTGTGTTTGCAACTGCGGGGAAATCAGGTCAGTCCCAACTCAGACCGCCTCGTCTCCACTCGTAGGCATACGCAACCGAGACGTTGACGATGAACAAACCCATGGCCGCGAGTCCGAACAAACCGAGCGAATCGAAATGGACTGCCCAGGGATAGAGGAAGACGATTTCGATGTCGAAGATGATGAACAGCATGGCCGTCAGATAGAACTTGACGGGAAACCGTCCGCCACCGGCGGCGCGGGGCGCCGGTTCGATGCCACATTCGTAGGCTTCGAGTTTCGCGCGGTTGTACCGGCGAGGCCCGACGACGGAGGCAAGAACGACTGACACCACGGCAAAGGCCATCGCAATGGCACCCAGAACGAGAATTGGCACATACGCGTTCATGTCGCACCGAACCTCTCTCCGTTTAGCGTGACGCCCCGTGAATGACGCTGCCCCAGAAGGCCCTGCTGTCCCTGCCAGATCGATACTGCCAGCATCTCGCCGATCGTGTGACCTGTGACACTTACCCTAGGTGGTGCCTCCGACATTGGGGCTGATTTTCGAACTGTGGAGTTTTGCTCCCGAGATGCCGAAGTGCTCGCCGCCGCAAGGGAACTGTGTAGGCGCCGGCCGATCAGAGGTTCAGGCGAACGCGGAGCAAACGAATGACGGCCGACGCCAGTTCGATCGGGTCGAGTGGTTGGGAAACGGCAGCTTCCGCGCGTGACCACGACGCGAGCCAGGCGTCGTCGGGTCGACCGGTCAGAATCACGATCGGCGGGCAGTTCGCGATCTCGTCTTTGAGTTGCTTCGCGACGCCCATGCCCCCGGCCGGGCTTGCCTCGCCGTCGAGAATGGCGAGGTCGATGCCGCCGCGGTCGAGTCGATCGATCACCACCGGTGCTGTGGCCACCTCGACGTATTCGATCGGTGGGAGATCAGGATGGGGGCGCTCGCCGAGGGCGAGGCGGACCTGTTCGCGCGTATGGGCGTCGTCGCTGAAGACGAGTACACGCACGGTGGCGGGGGTGCGAGGAGGTGCTGCCGCGTCGGACACGAGGCCGACGTTACCCCGCGACTATCCGTCGCGGCAGTGAATCATGAACTTCACCAAGGACTTTCCGTCGAGTGCGGAGGTCCGGGGGGTTCGTGAAATGCGGCAACCCTCGCGTCCGAGCTTGCGGGAGGCGAGGGTTGCGCGCGAATAGTGCTGACTGTCAGAAGTTTTCGACGAACTTCGTCAGTCCCTTGCTGGCGGTCTCCAGCGCCGTCTTCTGGGCTTTCTTCACCAGGAATCCCGGCAGCGGAATCTTGGGGTCGATGGTCAGTTCGAAACTGATCTTCGTTCCGCCGTCGGTCGGGGTCAGGGTGTACGAGCCGTCCTGCTGGTTCTGCTGTCCACTCTCGACGAGGGTCCAGCTCACCTTCTCGTCACCGTCGAAGGTGTAGTCCACAACTTGCTCGTCGTTGATGCCGAGAATCGACACGGCCATCCGGACGCGATGCGGCCGACCGTCGTCATGTGTGGTCTCGATCGTGATCTTCTTGTGCGCAGACGACCATTCGGGCAACCGGTCCACCGCTGCAACCGCTGCCATGACCGTGGCCGGATCGGCCTTGATCTCGAATTCCTTGACGCCCGAAACGGCCATACGTCTTACTCCTTACATGCCTGACGGCAACAACTTCGTGGACTTGCTCGGACGCAATTAGATCAGTCCATGCCGTTCTTACGCATCTGATCCCGCAAAGCGCCTTGTACGGCTTGCGACACCCACGAATTCAAGGAGACGCCGTTCTGATTTGCGGCTTCCTCGGCGCGGGCCTTGATCTGCTCCATCATGCGCAGGGTGACCCGGCTGATGTCGCCGCTGACGTCGTCGAACGAGTAGACGTTTTCCTTGGCGGGCTCCTCGGCCCCGGAATCCTTCGATGCTTTCTGGACGTCGACCAGAATGTTGTTGCCGTCGAGATGGACCTTGACGTCGCGGTCCTCGATCTCGGCCCCGATTTCCTTGGCGAGCTCGGTTGCCGCGGCCAGCAGAACGAGGCGTATCGACGGTTCCATGGCGGCCGCGAGTGACGCCGCGATGCGACGGGTGTGGTCGTCGCCGAGTTCGGCCGCCGTGACGAGGTCATCGTGCAGCTTTGCGGTGTACTCCGAAATATCCATGACACCACTGTGACGTCAAAAGTGACGTCAGTCAAGGTGCCGTTTGGCGTCAGGGCTTCCCAGGTGGTTTCTGCCTATAGAGTTGCCGCGCAGCAAGGCCGGAAGCGTCCGGTTGGCCTGACAGCCGGAAGTGTCCGGTGGACTCGAGGAGTATGTAGTGCCGCACACGGTGTCACTGAAAGTGCAGATGGTGGCAAAGTCCGAGTTCTTCCCGCCGGACGACATCGACTGGGAAACCGATGCCGACGGCGGTGAGGCACTTGCGGAATTCGCCGGCCGCGCCTGCTATCAGAGTTGGTCCAAGCCCAACCCGCGCACAGCCACGAACGCCGGATACATTCGACATCTCCTAGAAGTCGGGCATTCGTCTGTCCTCGAACATGCGACGGTCAGTTTCTACATCACCGGAATCTCGCGGTCCTGTACCCACGAACTGATCCGTCACCGCCACTTCTCGTACTCGCAACTCTCCCAGCGGTTCGTTAGGGAGAACGATGCCAGCGTCGTGGTCCCGCCGGCTGTCGAAGGTGACCCGGAACTCGAAGCGCTGTTCCTGGCCGCCACCGAGGAAAGTCGACGGGCCTACGGCGAACTGCTCGCTGCGTTGGAAGGCAAATTGCAGTCCGTCCCCGGCGCACCCGTGCGCGGCAAGCAAGCGCGTCAAGCCGCTCGCTCGGTGCTGCCCAATGCCACGGAAACCCGTCTCGTAGTCAGCGGAAACTACCGTGCTTGGCGACACTTCGTGGATATGCGCGCCACCGAGCACGCGGACGTCGAGATCAGGCGCGTCGCGATCGAGTGCTTGCGGCAACTTCAAACCGCTGCGCCAAATGTGTTCGGAGACTACGAGATTCTGCGCAGAAGTGACGGATCGGAAATTGCCGTCAGCTCGTTCGCTGCCGAGTGAAGTTACGTTCGCGACTCGACTGAAGACTCGTGTGCAGAAGTAAGCGACTGACCGGGTAACCTTCTGACCATGACCTACGGTGATTCCGCTTCTCTCGTCGAGCGTCCGTTCGGCACCATTTCCGTTGCGATGGTGACCCCGTTCACTGCCGACGGGAAGCTGGACGTCGACACGGGCGTGCGCCTCGCAGCCCATCTCGTCGACAACGGCTGCGACGGCCTTGTCCTTGCCGGCACAACGGGTGAGTCTCCGACCACCACCGAATCGGAGAAGCTCGACCTGCTCCGCGCGGTAATCGACGCCGTTGGCGACCGCGCCAAGATCGTTGCCGGAGCCGGCAGCAACGACACTGCACACAGTGTCGAACTCGCCCGCGACGCGGCCCGCGTCGGCGCTCACGGCCTTCTTGTTGTCACGCCGTACTACTCACGTCCCCCGCAAGCCGGGCTCTACGCACACTTCACCGCAGTTGCCGACGCCACCGACCTGCCCGTCATGCTCTACGACATTCCGCCCCGCTCCGTTGTCCCCATCGAGACGGAGACAATCCGTCGTCTTGCCGAGCATCCCCGCATCAAGGCCGTCAAAGACGCCAAGGGTGATCTCAATGCGGGTGCAGAATTGATCGGCACCACCGAACTTCAGTTCTTCTCCGGCGACGACCCGTTGAACCTCCCGTGGCTCGCAGTCGGAGCCACCGGCTTCGTCAGCGTCATCGGACACCTGGTTCCTGGTCGACTGCGTGAGCTTCACACCGCATTTGTCACCGGCGACATCGCCCGTGCACGCGAAATAAACCTCAGTTTGATCCCTGTGATCCGTTCCGTCGCCCGTTTGGGTGGCGTCAGCGCGTCGAAGGCGGGTCTGCGACTCATCGGTATCGATGTCGGAGAACCGCGCCTTCCGCAGGTTGCACCCACTAAAGAGCAGATCGACGGTTTGGCCGCCGATCTGCATGCGGCAGGAGTTTTGTAAATGACCCGTCCCCCCCGACGTCGTAGTGCCAGTCGCCAAGCCGGACCGCCTTCGGTTCCGGCACCCGAATCAGCTACGCCGGCAACCCCGCCGGCAGCTCCGGCTCCGGTAGCAGCTGAGCCTGCTGCTGCGGCGTCGGCCCCGAAAAAGGCTGCACCGCAAAAGGCTGCACCGCAAAAGGCTGCAGCCCAGAAATCGGCGCCGCAAAACGCAGCACCGCAAAAACAAGCCCGGAAGAGCGCTGCAGGCAACCGCCCGTCAGCCGGCAAGTCCGGTAACTCGCGTTCCGGGAACAAGCGTCCCGACAACCGTCCGCAGGTGGACCCGACCGCGCGTCTGGGCATGCCGCCCAAGGCCCCGGCCAGTGGACTTCGTGTTGTTGCGCTCGGCGGTATCGGCGAAATCGGTCGAAACATGACCGTCTTCGAACACAAGGGCAAGTTGCTGATCGTCGACTGTGGCGTTCTGTTCCCTGAGGACCAGCAGCCCGGCGTCGACCTCATCCTCCCGGACTTCCGTTACATCGAAGACCGCATGGACGACGTCGAAGCCGTCATCCTCACGCACGGCCACGAAGACCACATCGGCGCGTTGCCGTTCTTGTTGCGCCTTCGCGCGGACATTCCCGTCATCGGTGCCAAGTTCACACTCGCGCTCGTGGCGGCGAAGTGCCGTGAACATCGCCTGCGCCCCAACCTCGTCGAGGTCGTGGAGGGTGACTCCACCACGCACGGTCCGTTCGACTGCGAGTACTTCGCAGTCAACCACTCCATCCCGGACGCGCTCGCCATTGCGATCCGCACCGACGCCGGAGTTGTACTGCACACCGGTGACATCAAGCTCGATCAGCTTCCGCTCGACGGGCGCCTGACCGACCTCGCCGGATTCTCCCGCCTCGGTGACGAGGGTGTCGACCTTTTCCTCGTCGACTCCACCAATGCGGAAGTGCCGGGATTCGTCACGCCCGAACGCGAAATCGGCGGCGTGCTCGACAACGTCATCGGCAAGGCCAAGCAACGCGTCATCGTGGCGTCGTTCGCCAGCCACGTGCACCGTATCCAGCAGGTTGTCGACGTCGCGGCGCGGTACAACCGTCGCATCGTGTTCGTCGGCCGGTCGATGGTCCGGAACATGCAGATCGCACAGGATCTCGGCTACCTGCGGGTGCCAGACGGTCTGGTCGTCGACATCGATACCGCAGCCACACTTCCCGATGATCGACTGGTTCTCATCTCCACGGGTTCGCAGGGCGAGCCTCTCGCAGCGCTCTCGCGGATGGCTCGCGGTGAGCATCGCCAGATCAACATCCGTGCCAACGACCTCGTCGTTCTTGCGTCCTCGCTGATCCCTGGCAACGAGAACTCCGTCTTTGCCGTGGTCAACGGTTTGGCCAAGCGTGGCGCCACTGTCGTCACGCAGCAAAGCGCCAAGGTCCACGTATCGGGTCACGCCTCCGCCGGTGAGTTGCTGTACCTGTACAACGCGGTGCGCCCCACCAATGCCATGCCGGTGCACGGTGAATGGCGCCACCTGCGCGCAAATGCAGCCTTGGCCAAGGCGACGGGTGTTCCGGAAGAACGCATCGTGCTGGCCGAGGACGGCGTTGTCGTCGACATGGTCGACGGTCTTGCCGAGATCGTCGGACGCGTTCCGGTCGGACACGTGTACGTCGACGGACTCTCCGTGGGCGATGTCGGCGAGCCGACGCTCTCGGACCGTCTGGTGCTCGGTGAGGGTGGCTTCATCGCCATCACCATCGTCATCAACGAGTCGACGGGACGCGCGGTCAGTACCCCAGAGGTGTCCGGACGTGGATTCTCCGACGACCCGACCGCTCTCAAGGACGCTGCACAACTCGTGGAAGCAGATCTTCTGCGCCTCGCGGGCGAAGGAATCACCGACGCACATCGCATCGCACAGTCGGTGCGTCGCGTGGTCGGCCGTTGGGTTGCGGACAAGTACCGTCGTCGCCCGATGATCATTCCGACGGTTATCGCGGTTTCCTGAGCGACTTCTCCCGGTAGTGGGAGAAGTTTCGCGTACGTTGGCGAAGGTGACCTTCGCACATGACGAACGACTCGCCCTGGTGGACAGCATGGTCGAATTCGGCCCCGATGCACCCACTCTGTGCGGGGAGTGGACAAATCGTGACCTGGCAGCACATTTGATCGTCCGGGAGCGGCGTCTCGACGCCGCTCCCGGAATCATGATCAGTGCCTTGGCCGGACATACCGAGAGTGTCAGAAAAGCGGCCGCATCGCGCCCGTGGGAAGAACTACTCCGTGACGTTCGCAGCGGACCGCCGCGCTGGTCGCCGATGTACTGGCTCGATTCTCAGGTCAACACCACCGAGATGTTCGTCCATCACGAGGATGTGCGCCGAGCGCATCAGCATTGGGTGGCCAGGGCGCTGCCACAAGATTGTCAAGCGGATTTGTGGAAGTACGCACGTCAGGTAGCCAAGCTGGGGTACCGGAAGTCCGACGTCGAAGTGATCTTCGAATTACCGTCGGGTGAAAGTGCCGTTGTGCACAAAGCAGATACCCGGACGGTGGTTCTGCAGGGGGAGCCGGCCGAGCTCTTGTTACACGCTTTCGGACGCAACGAAGTGGTGATCGAAGCCAAAGGAGAACTGGCTGACGTCCAATCCGTCATGGGATTGGATCGCGGTTTCTGATTCGGCGTTCGATCCATTCGGCAGGCGTAGCGAACATCACGATTCGCACGTATGAACGGTGTTGCTGGTGTTGCGGATGGTCCGGATGGGGTTGCACCGACTAGCCTGAACGTCATGGCAGGTAAGTCGAGCGCCCGAGGATCCGGTACAGGTTCGAGTACAAGCACGTCCGCGTCCAGGGCATCGACCAGGTCGTCAGCGTCAACTCCCGCGGCAAAGTCGCGAACACGAACCGTCTCCACCCCCCGCAACGTCACGACGGCGTCGCACGCCGGTGGCCGCGCGGGCGCGGGTAAAGGAGCCAAATCGACCCCGAGGAAAGCGCCGGCGAAGAAGGCAGCCCCCAGGAAGGCGTCCGGTGCGTCCTCGGCGGCTCGTCGTCCGGTCGCAAAGTCGAAGCAGAGTGCCAGCCCGCTCGATGTTGTCGGCAAAGGCATTGCCGCCGGGTGGTCGCTGGCCGCTCGTGGCGTCGGCGCTACCACTCGCACGGTGAGCAAAGTCGGCGATATCGAGGCAGGCCACCGACGCGACGGAATTGCCCTCGGGCTCATTGCTTTCAGTGTTGTCGTCGCGGGCAGTGTGTGGTTCGCGGCGGGCGGACCGATCGGCGGCGGAATCGAAACGGCCGTTCGCGCGGTGTTCGGTGCTGTGTCGGCCGTTCTGCCGATCTTGTGTGTCGGAATCGCAATCCTGCTGATGCGCACGGAGCCGCGCCCCGAGATCCGGACCCGTCTCATCATGGGTTCGCTGCTGGTGGGGCTACCCGCACTGGGCTTGTGGCACATCGGTTCCGGTGCGGAGACAACTGCGGACACACGTGAAATCGGAGCCGGATTTGTCGGCTCTGTTGTCGGCGGACCATTGACCAATGGTCTGACGGCCTGGCTCTCGGTGCCGTTGCTGGTGATCGCTGTCGGCTTCGGAATCCTGTTGTTGACCGGAACCACCCTGCGACAGGTCCCCGGTAAGTTTCAGTCCTTCTTCGGATCTCCGTCCGGCGACGACGACGAATTCGAGGACTACGGCAGCGAATTCGACGACGACAGCTACGGTCGCGACTACGGGGGAGGCTCGTACGAGTCATCGGAGTTCGACGCCGACGGTTATCCGGTGGACACGTATGCGGAGCCTCCGCTGCGGCCGTCCAAACGGTCGAGCCGCCGGGCGCCGATCGACAACTACCCGACGGACGAATTCGAATCCGGCGACAAGAAGACCGAAATCCTCGACCTGTGGTCAGCGGACCCGGACGAAGTTGCCCCGGCAGCGGACGAGACCGCCTCCGCTGCGGAAGCGCCGGTCGCCGAAAAGCCGGTGACCCGGACCAGACCTCCCGCGCGATCGGTTCCGGTGGCGAAGCCGGCACCCAAGCCCGAGCCGGAACCCGAAGAGGCCGAGAGCTTTGTCACCGATCGTGTGACGGACGGCGACTACAACCTTCCGCCCACATCGCTGCTGATCGACGGCGACCCGCCGAAACTGCGCAGTTCGGCGAACGACGCGATGATCGAGGCGATCAGCGAGGTACTCGAACAGTTCAAGATCGATGCTGCCGTCACCGGATTCACGCGCGGACCGACAGTAACGCGATACGAGGTGGAACTCGGTCCTGGCGTCAAGGTCGAGAAGATCACCGCGCTCGCTCGAAACATCGCGTACGCGGTGGCCACCGACAACGTGCGTCTTCTCGCTCCGATTCCGGGCAAGTCGGCCGTGGGCATCGAGGTGCCCAACTCGGACCGCGAACTGGTCCGCTTGGCCGACGTGCTGACGGCGCCGAGCATGCGACGCGAACACCACCCGCTCGTGATCGGACTGGGTAAGGACATCGAGGGCGACTTCGTCCATGCGAACCTCGCGAAGATGCCCCACTTGCTGGTTGCCGGTTCCACCGGCTCGGGTAAGTCGAGCTTCGTGAACTCGATGCTCGTGTCGCTGCTGACCCGCGCGACTCCCGACGAAGTTCGGATGATCCTGATCGACCCCAAGATGGTCGAACTGACGCCGTACGAGGGTATTCCGCACTTGATCACGCCCATCATCACCCAGCCGAAGAAGGCGGCGGCCGCGCTTGCGTGGCTGGTCGAGGAGATGGAGCAGCGCTACCAGGACATGCAGGTCAACCGGGTACGCCACATCGACGATTTCAATGCGAAGGTGAAATCCGGCGAGATCACCGCACCGCTGGGTAGCGAACGCGTCTACCGGCCGTACCCCTACATCCTGGCGATCGTCGACGAGTTGGCAGACCTCATGATGACCGCTCCGCGTGACGTCGAAGAGGCCATCGTGCGAATCACCCAGAAGGCACGTGCCGCGGGTATCCACTTGGTGCTCGCGACACAGCGCCCGTCCGTCGACGTCGTCACCGGTCTGATCAAGACGAACGTGCCGTCCCGATTGGCGTTTGCGACGTCGTCCCTGACGGACTCGCGAGTCATCCTCGATCAGCCGGGAGCCGAGAAGCTCATCGGTATGGGTGACGGACTGTTCCTCCCCATGGGTGCCGGTAAGCCGACCCGTATGCAGGGCGCATTCATCACGGACGAAGAAATTACCGCGGTCGTGGATTTTGCGAAGAACCAAGCAGAACCCGAGTACACCGAAGGCGTCACCGCTGCGAAGGCCGGCGAGAAGAAGGACGTCGATCCCGATATCGGGGACGACATGGACGTGCTGCTGCAAGCTGTCGAACTTGTCGTGACCAGCCAGTTCGGTTCCACGTCGATGCTGCAACGCAAACTGCGCGTCGGGTTCGCGAAGGCCGGACGACTCATCGACCTCATGGAGAATCGTGGAATCGTGGGACCGAGTGAAGGGTCCAAGGCTCGCGAGGTGCTGGTGAAGCCCGACGAGTTGGACGGATTGTTGTGGTCCATTCGGGGCGGCGATCCGGAGGATAGTTCATCCGACGACTAGTGACGTGGGTCGGCGGGTAACCGTCGGCAGACGATCGGAGGCTGCTCGTGCATGTGACACCGTTGACGTGGGTTATCACGATAGTGGTGATACTCGGCCTGTTTGTCTTCGATTTCTTCGCGCATGTCCGGACGCCTCATGCACCGACCTTTCGTGAGTCGGCCTTCTGGTCGACGGTCTACATCTCGATCGCGATAATTTTCGGTCTGATCGTGATGTGGATCTGGGGGACGACGTACGGCGGCGAGTACTTTGCCGGCTACGTCACGGAGAAGGCGCTGTCCGTAGACAACCTTTTTGTTTTTGTCATCATCATGTCGACGTTTGCGGTCCCGCCCCAGTACCAGCAGAAGGTCCTGCTGATCGGAATCGTGCTCGCATTGGTGATGCGAGGGATTTTCATTGCGGTGGGCGCTGCGGCCATCAATGCCTACAGTTGGGTGTTCTACCTCTTCGGAGCCTTCCTGATCTACACCGCGTACACGTTGGTCCGCGACCACGGGCACGAGAAGGAAGCCGAAGAGAAACGTGACAGCCGCATCATCAGCATTGTGAAGCGTGTACTGCCCACTACCGAGGAGTACGACGGCGACAAATTGATCACCAGGATCGACGGCAAGCGTGTCATTACGCCGTTGATGTTGGCGCTCATTGCCATCGGATTTGCGGATGTGTTGTTCGCGCTGGATTCCATCCCGGCGATCTACGGTCTGACCCAGGAGCCGTACATCGTGTTCACCGCCAACGCCTTTGCGTTGATGGGCCTACGCCAACTGTATTTCCTCATCGGCGGACTGCTCGAGCGGTTGGTCTACCTCTCGTACGGGCTGTCGATCATCCTCGCGTTCATCGGCGTCAAGCTTGTCCTGCACGCATTGCACGAGAACACGCTGCCGTTTGTCAACGGCGGCGAACACGTCAGCGTGCCGGAGATTTCGACGGCATTGTCCCTGTCCGTCATCATCGGTGTGTTGGCCGTGACCACGGTCGCGAGCCTGATGAAGACCCGCGACCGCGCCTGAGTAGTAGGTTCAGGCCAACTGACCCAGTACCGGCACCCACTCGGTGATCCGGATATTCGCGACCAGATCGGCTTTGGCAAACGGATCGTGCGTGAAGAGAAGTGCCACGGTGTCGGCGTCTGCCGTGTCGACGATGATGAGTGCTCCGAGGCCGTCGGCGAACGGGCCGGACGTCACGACGATGTCACGCTCGAGAAGATCACCGAGCCATGCCCGGTGATCGGGGCGGAGGGCGTCACGCTCGGCGTTTTTTGCGGGGTCATAGGTGTATTCGACGAGGAACAACGACATCGGGACCGCTTTCGGGATGTGAGTGAACCGATCAGAGCGTCAGAAGCATACGGGTATTTCCGAGGGTGTTGGGTTTGACGTAACTGAGATCGAGGAACTCGGCGACACCGGCGTCGTATGACCGGCACATCTCGGTATAGACCTCGGCGGTGACCGGAGTTCCCTCGATTTCGACAAAGCCGTGGCGGTGGAAGAAGTCGGTCTCGAAGGTCAACACGAACAACCGCTCCAATTCCAACTCGCGTGCAACTTCGATCAGTTTGTCGACCACCTGGAAGCCTGCTCCCTGGCCCTTGACGGTGGGATCGACTGCCACAGTGCGAATCTCGCCGAGGTCCGCCCACAGGACGTGCATCGCCCCGCAACCCAGAATTTGGCCGTCCTTTTCGGCGACCCAGAACTCCTGCACAGCCTCGTACAACGTCACCAGGTTCTTTTCCAGCAGAATCTTGCCGGCATAGATGTCGATGAGGCGTTTGATTTCCGGGACGTCGGATGTTCGTGCCCGCCGCACGATCAAGTGGCTTTCGGTGTCGCTGCGCGCGGTGGAAGTCATGTGGTGCACATTAGTCAATGGGTCTACCGATATTCTGAGTCGCGTGCCTGTCCGCTCCACGAAATACCCCGCCCGCCCGGTCACCGTCCGGGTTCGGCCCGCCTTCCGCGCGGTGATCCGATGAGTTCCCCGCGTGATCAAGCAGATGCCCATCGGGCTGCTGTAGGGCCCACTGGAGAAACACCGGCCGACAAACCCGTCCCACTTTTCAATATCGCGAACATCTTGACAATGATTCGGATCGTTCTTGTTCCGGTCTTTCTCGTCGTGCTTTTTGTCGACGACGGTCAGTCGACGTCGTGGCGTCTGGGCGCGATGGCGATCTTCATCGTCGCCGCGGTGACCGACCGGATCGACGGCCAGTTGGCCAGGAAATACGGTCTGGTCACCGACTTCGGCAAGTTGATGGATCCCATCGCGGACAAGGCACTGATCGGCGCTGCGCTTATCGGGTTGTCGGTACTCGGTGACCTGTCGTGGTGGGTGACCGGCGTGATCATCGCCCGCGAACTCGGAATCACGCTGCTGCGTTTTGCCGTGCTCCGCCATGCCGTGATTCCTGCCGGCAAGGGCGGCAAGCTCAAGACCCTCGTCCAGGCCGTAGCGATCGGTTTCTACCTGTGCCCTTTGCCGAGCAGCTGGGACGTGGTCAGCTGGCTCCTGATGGCCGCGGCGGTTGTGCTGACCGTGGTCACCGGCCTCGAATATGTTGTTCAAGCCATCAGATTGCGGGCCGGCGTCCGGTTCGCCGAACGAGACGGACACTGACCTGTGCGCGATCCGCTGCTCGACCTCGGTGTCGGCGAACTGATCGCCGCGTTGGTGGTGGCAGAGGAGAGCGTCGCGGCTGCCGAGTCGCTGACGGCCGGACTGTTCACTGCTGCGCTGGCGTCGGTTCCCGGATCGAGCCAAGTCCTGCGCGGCGGCCTGGTGGTGTATGCCACCGATCTGAAAGCGACGCTGGCAGGCGTAGATCCCGATGCGTTGGCACTCGACGGCCCGGTGTCCGCATCCACGGCGATTGCTCTGGCCGACGGTGCCCGCACTCGGTGCGTCGCCGATTGGGGTGTCGGACTGACCGGTGTAGCGGGGCCGACCGAACAAGACGGGAACCCTGTCGGCACGGTGTTCTTGGGGATTGCCGGGCCCGACGGAACTCTGTGTGAGCGTCTGTCGTTGACAGGAGAGCGGTGGGAGATTCGAATCGCTGCAGTCGCGGCAGCCGTGTCGCGGTTATGTGATCGTGTTGAAGAGCGCCGGGCACGATAGGCTCGGGAACCAATCGGTCGAGTTCGGACGTTGACTGTTGTGAAGGTGTGCAACAGCCACGGTGTCGAGACGGTACCGATGTGGCCAGGTGACGGTGCGGACCTGTGAAAAGACAGGTACGGCACGACGGATGAAGGAGGAGCGAGATGGCGCTGCTATTGCGTGAGGCAATCGGTGACAGTCTCCGGCGTACGCGCGTTTCGCAGAGTCGCACGCTACGTGAGGTGTCGAACAGCGCGCGTGTGAGCTTGGGCTACCTGTCCGAGGTGGAACGTGGACGCAAGGAAGCGTCGAGTGAACTGCTGGCCGCGATCTGCGATGCGCTTGCCGTACCGCTGTCCGACGTGTTGGTCGACGTCAGTGAAACTCTGGCCACCAAGAAGTCCAACTCTGCGCTCGGTCGTCCGGTTTCCGGTGCCGCGCCGACCGGTGCAGCCGCTGCTGTGTCGGCACAGGTGTCCGGTTCGCCGTCCATCGCCCGGGATACCCGAGTGGTGATTCCGGCGCCCAACGCGCGCAGTTTGGCTGCTGCGTAGCTACTGGCCGCTTGAACCCGATAGATTCTGTAGATATACCGGTATGGCAGTGCAGGGTCAGGGCAGTTGGAGCGCAGCCCTGATGTACTGGTGAGTTTCGGTGTGCGACGGTCGTTCACCGGGTCGCGTAGCGCGCGGCGCATCAGATGGAGGCAGGATCAAACCCATGGCTAATCCTTTCGTCAAGGGCTGGAAGTACCTGATGGCGCTCTTCAATTCGAAGATCGACGAGAACGCCGACCCGAAGATCCAGATCCAGCAGGCGATCGAGGACGCGCAGCGTCAGCACCAGGCGCTCTCGCAGCAGGCCGCGTCGGTGATCGGTAACCAGCGTCAGCTTGAAATGAAGCTCAGTCGTCAGCTCGACGAGGTCGAAAAGCTCAACGCCAATGCGCGTCAGGCCGTCAACCTCGCCGATCAGGCTGCCGCTGCGGGCGACAACGACAAGGCGATCCAGTACACAAATGCCGCTGAGGCTTTTGCCGCTCAGCTCGTGACCGCCGAGCAGGGTGTCGAGGATCTCAAGGCGCTGCACGATCAGTCGTTGCAGGCTGCTGCGCAGGCGAAGAAGGCCGTCGAACAGAACGCTATGACGCTTCAGGCCAAGGTTGCCGAGCGCACGAAGCTGCTCAGCCAGCTCGAGCAGGCCAAGATGCAGGAACGCGTCAGCGAATCGCTGCGATCCATGGACAGCACGCTGTCCGCACCCGGCAACACGCCAAGCCTGGACGCCGTTCGCGACAAGATCGAGCGTCGCTACGCAAATGCCCTCGGCTCGGCCGAACTTGCCCAGAACTCGGTGCAGGGTCGGATGATGGAGGTCCAGCAGGCTTCCGTGCAGATGGCCGGGCACAGCCGACTCGAGCAGATTCGCGCATCCATGAAGGGCGAGGCACTGCCGTCCGGTGGGACTGCGGCGGCACCGGCGCCGACATCAATCGAAAAGCAGCCGCCTGCTGCCGGAACCACCGGCCAGTAGATCCACGGTCTGCAGTTTTCCAGAGATACACGATTCGACACACTGATGTTTTCTTCACGAGGTGGCCGGCCTGAGCGAGAGCCCAGGTCGGCCGTTCCTGTTTCCATGTCCGGCGCATTCGGTGCGCTGGGCCGTACTGCAGATTCGCTCCGCGAAGTGACGGCGTCCGCTGCGGAGGCAGCCCGGCGGTGGCAAGATCCGCGGGCAAAATTCGAGCGCAAACGAGCACGTGCGAGGCGACGCGCCCAGCGCTGGGGATTCATCTCCGGTGGAACCGTGATCGGCACTGCCGGGCTTGCGGTGGCGTCGGCGCCGGAATGGTCCGTTGTTGTCGCTGGTGGGGGAGCCGCACTGTTTGCGGTACCCGCTGTTGTTGCAGTCGGGCGCTACCGGTCGATGAACGCCGGGCCGCCGCCCGCTCCGATCCGGCGGCGACTGCCACCGTCGTCCTCGCGCGCGTTCATACCGATGTCACGACTGGTCGGAGCAGAAACGTCGCTGTTCGAAATTCTTGGTGTGCTGCGACGCGCAGACACCATCGATCCCGGCGAACTCGACGAGATCACCGTGACTGCAGATTCCGCATTGCGCGCGATGTTTGCGGTGTCGTCCGATATCGCGTCGATGGAACGGGCCGTGACATCGACCCCCAAGGTTGCCGAGACACTCGAACCGACTATCGCAGGTGCCGTTCGCGAACTGCAGGCGGGACTCGGTCAGTACGAGGATCTCGTCAATTCAGCCGCAACCTTGACGGCGCCGCACACCCCGTCTGCCCTGGTGGGATTCAACCGTGAACTGTCGGCTCTGCACGCGGCCGCAGAGCGTCTGTCCAGCCTGGCCGACGCGATCGGCGAGGTCGACGAGATCACCCAGAAGTATCGCTGAGCTGGTCCGCGTTCAGTCGTCAGCTCCGCGCGCAGCCAGTGCCTCACCCATCGCGTCGGCGGTCATGAGGGTTCCGATGATGACGGGAACGGCAAAGGATCGCAGTGAGAAGCCGAGACCGCGGGCCTTGCGTGCTTCGGACACCTGTGTGATGACCTCGAACATCAACGGGATGCACCGGATGGTCATCGCCAGCAAGAGCGCGATTCTTTCGGGATTGACCCCGAATCGGCGCAGCGGGGTGAGGAAAGCCGTGATGGCGTCGAGCATTTCCGAAATGCGGGTTGTCAGACCCATGAGCGCGGCCAGCGCGATCGACAGGATCAGAACGCCACAGACGACGGCCGCGCGCTCCCACCCGGCGACGAGTATCTGGAATCCGCCGATGAACAGCAGCATCCACAATGCCGGCCGCAGATGGGCGATCGCGATGCGGAACGGAATACGCGCGGCCACGTAGAGCGCAACAACAACAACGGTGGGTGGCACCAATTGCCAAGGGCTGCGCACGAATACCGATACCGCGACGATTGCGACGATCAGCGCGAGAAGTTTGTAGCCAGGCCGCGCCCGATGGAGGATGGACGTGCCGGCGCGGTAGTGGCCGAGTGTGGTCACGAGACGAGGGAACGGTAGAAGTCGACGGACTCCGCGGGCGGGCCGTCGGCCACGACAAGCCCTCGATCGATCACCAGAACTCGATCGAACGAGGAGAGCAGATCCAGTTGGTGGGTCACCACGATCAACTGCTGTGTGAGGGACGCGAAGACAGAGCTGATGAGCTGCGAGTTGCGCAGATCGAGCAGCGTTGTCGGTTCGTCCGCCACCAGTACCTTCGGCTCGGTCACCATGATGGCGGCCAGGGCAAGAAGTTGTTTCTGACCGCCGGACAGTTGGTGGGTGGGATGGTCGCTGTGTGACGCCAATCCGAAGCGCTCGAGGACCGACGAGACTTTCTGGGCCCGTTCAGCCTTGCCGAGTCCGCTTCGCCGCAGCGAAAACTCGATGTCCTCGGCGACGGTCGGCATGACAATCTGATGATTGGGATCGGTGAACACAAAGCCGACGTGCTTGCGTACGTCGCGTCCCTTCTTGGCGGTATCCAAACCGTCGATACGGACGGAACCTGTTGCCGGAATCACCAATCCGTTGATCATGCGGGCAAGCGTCGACTTGCCGCTTCCGTTTGCACCGACAATCCCGATGCGCTGCTCGGTCAGTGTCAGGTCGACACGATCGAGCACGGTGCGTTCGCCGAAACTGTGCCCGACGCCTTCGAAGATGATCTCGCTCATCGAGGAATCAGTTCGCCACTGCTGTTTTTGCGCGTGCGGCGACGCTGTCACGAAGCAGTGCCGGATACGCACGATGGACCTGAGCGGCGACCACTGCGGTGACAACGGCTTTCGCAGCATCGAGGGGGATGAAGGCGGCGTTGGCGGTCCACGCGGCGAGGAAGGTCATGTGTCCACGGATCATCATCCCGGCGATTCCGAAGAGGTAGAGAACAACAACACCGCCGAGAAGGTTGATGCCGATTCCAGGAATGATTCGGTACTTCGGGAGCATCTTCGTCGTCAGCCATCCGATGACAAACGCCGCAGGTATCCAGCCGATCAAGAACCCGGCAGTGGGACTCGACAGCGCAAATAATGCAGTCCGCCCGCCGGCGAGCACCGGTAGCCCGACCAGGCCGAGCGCGATCACGGTCAGCACCGCCAGTACGGCCTTGCGAGGCCCGAGGAGCGCACCGGCCATCATCACACCGAGTGATTGAAGGGTGATCGGCACACCGGAGATTCCGATGTTGATCGCCCCCGGTAGACCCAACGCGATGATGAGGGCCGCGAACACTGCAACGTGCGCGAGGTCGCGGGCCGGAATTCGGGTGGTAGACACGGCGAACGTGCTCCTTAGGGCGTACTGGATGGAACTTCGCGAGTCTACGTCAGCGCGAATCACGGGTGTTTTGGATGCATGCCCAGTCTCGTCATGGTTGATCAGGGTGAACCCTGATCTTTACCTGATCTTGCCGGTGAGCTGCTGCTTTGTCCGGCCGAACGTGTCAGGCTGGTGTCACGGACTTTCTCTAAGCCAGTCCGAAAGCTCACGGCAAGGAAGGTACGTTATGTTCTGGAAAATCGTGTTGGCTGTGGTCCTCGTGTGGATCGCGCTTGCAGTGGTCGGCGCGTTGATCAAGGGTCTGTTCTGGATTCTGGTGGTCGGCGCGCTGGGCGTCGGCATCTACTTCCTC
The DNA here is from genome assembly GCF_003023755.1 of Rhodococcus sp. AD45-ID. Taxonomy (NCBI): domain Bacteria; kingdom Bacillati; phylum Actinomycetota; class Actinomycetes; order Mycobacteriales; family Nocardiaceae; genus Rhodococcus; species Rhodococcus sp. AD45-ID. The sequence goes on from NZ_PYHL01000002.1 coordinate 868,522, forward strand.
GTGAAGGCGATGTCGGGCAACGATGAAAACACACCCGTTTCGAGGATGTGACAGGCACAATCGTGCGGTATGGAACCATTCCCCGAGGACTGGCAGCGCGCGATTGTGGTCGTCGCCCATCCGGATGACATCGAGTACGGCGCAGCTGCAGCGGTAGCCCGCTGGACGGATCAAGGCAAGGACGTCAGATACGTACTCGCGACGAGCGGGGAAGCCGGGATTGCAGGACTGCCGCCGGCGGAGTCCGGACCCATCCGCGAGGCAGAAGAGCGTCGCAGCGCCGCTGTTGTGGGAGTGAGTGAAGTCGAGTTCCTGGGTCTTCCTGATGGTCGACTGATTGCCGGACTCGAATTGCGTTCCGTGTTGGCAGCCGCGATCAGGCGGCACCGGCCGGAACTCGTAGTGACGATGAACTTCTCGAACACCTGGGGCCCTGGCTATCTCAACAGTGCCGATCACCGAGCGCTGGGAATCAGTGTCCTTGACGCGACGGCGGACGCGGCCAACGAGTGGATCTTTCCGGAACTGTCGGACATCGGACTCGAACCGTGGACCGGAGTTCGGTGGGTTGCAGTGAATTCGATGACACCGACTCACGGCGTCGACGTGAGTACAACGGTGGCGCGAGCGGTGGATTCCTTGGCCGAGCATTCACGGTATCTGGCGGCGCTGAGTGAGATTCCGGTACGCGTGCAGGCGCAGGCTCAGATCGACATGGTGTCGGGGCCGAAACCCGGCTTCGAGGCCGACCGTGCCGTCGGGTTCGAGTTGTACTATTTCTGATAGTCGGAACACGCCGTGTACTAGTCGCACTGCCGGACGGCGCGTCGGGTAGCGTGTTACACACGATGGCAATCCGTAACGCAGATGATCAAGTCCTGCCGCGAAAGGGCGACGGTCAGCGCACTCCAAACCTCGCGATCGACAATCTCATTCTTGATGCCGCGCGATCGTGCGTGCTCGATTTCGGTATGCAGCGCACCACGTTGGCCGAGATCGCTCGGCGCGCCGGCGTCAGCCGGCCGACGGTCTACCGGCGCTGGACGGATACCAGAGCAGTTGTCGCAGACCTCCTCACTCGCGAAATTCGGGAGGTCCTCCCCGACATACAGACGACGGGTTCGGCTCGGGATCTTCTTCTCTCCGCAGTGGTCGACGTTGTCGCCGAGATCCGCGATCATCCGCTGTTCGTGAAGATCCGGTCGACGGATCAGGAATTGCTGACCACCTACATCGTGGATCGCATTGGTGCCAGCCAGAAGTCGATACTCGAACTCATGACTGCTGTGGTCACAGCCGGGCAGCAGGACGGATCGATCCGTCACGGAAATGCTGACGAGATAGCGTCCATGCTGTTGCTGATGGCACAGTCGGTGGTGTTCTCGGCACCGACACTGCAGGATCGACTTTCTGCCGATGCAGCGGTGCAGCAGTTGAGAATTGCGGTGTCGGCGTACCTGACGCCGACTGCAGGAACGGACGGTTAGAACGATGGCCGACAGCGATCTCACTGCACCGAATGCCGATCCGTCGGCGCTCAACGCTGCCCGTCGGACCCGCGAATGGGACGAACTCTCACGCGGAAGTTCTGTGGATCTTCTGGTTATCGGCGGCGGAATCACCGGTGTCGGTGTGGCTTTGGACGCCGCGACGCGTGGCCTGAGCGTTGTGTTGGTGGACAAGCACGACCTGGCCTTCGGTACCAGTCGGTGGAGTTCCAAGCTCGCTCACGGCGGACTTCGGTATCTTGCGTCGGGAAATATCGGTATTGCCCGTGAGAGTGCAGTCGAACGCGGAATCCTGATGACTCGAACGGCGCCGCATCTCGTACGGGCGATGCCGCAACTCGTACCGTTGCTCCCGCAGACGTCGTTCTTCGGAAAGTCTCTGGTGCGTACCGGGTTTCTAGCCGGTGACGTATTGCGGGCAACGGCTCGGACACCGTCGTCGGTGTTGCCTCGCTCGCGCGCGGTGAGCGCGTCTCGGGCACGGGAGTTGGTGCCGGCGGTACGGCAGGCGGACCTTCGCGGTGCGCTGACGGCCTACGACGGTCAGTTGATCGACGACGCTCGACTGGTTGTGAACATCGCCCGCACAGCGGCATCTTTCGGTGCTCGGATTCTGACCAGGGTGGGTGCCTACGAGGTGTCCGGTACGTCCGCGACGTTGCGAGACGAGTTGACCGGAACCGAGTTTCTGCTGCGGGCTCGGACAGTGGTCAACGCGACGGGCGTGTGGGCAGATCAGGTGGATCCCAGTATCACCCTGCGTCCGAGTCGCGGCACGCATCTGGTACTCGACGCGAGATCGCTGGGTAATCCCACTGCCGCACTGACGGTTCCGATTCCGGGTGAGACCAATCGGTTTGTCTTCGCGTTGCCGGCGCAACTCGGCCGGATCTATCTCGGTTTGACCGACGAAGCGGCGCCCGGCCCCGTACCCGACGTACCGCAAGCGTCGGATGCGGAAGTGGATTTCCTTCTCGCTACGGTCAATACGGCTTTGGAAGTTCCGTTGACCCGGGCCGATGTGCTCGGCACTTTTGCGGGTTTGCGACCGTTGCTCGATACCGGCGGGGGATCGACTGCTGACCTGTCGCGTAATCACGCGGTGGTCCGGTCGGCAACCGATGTGATCACGGTTGTCGGTGGCAAGCTCACGACGTATCGCAAGATGGCGGAAGACGCCGTCGACTGCGCCGTCGAAGCGGGCGGATTGAACGCGGGTCCGTGCCGAACGCGCAACCTGCCGTTGGTCGGTGCCGCGTCGCGCGCTGTGTTGGACCAGGTTCGAGCGCCCGCCGGGCTGGTGGCGCGGTACGGCACCGAAGCCGAAGCGGTGATTGGGTTGGGCGATGACGGACTTCGTCAGGTAGCCGGGCTGGATATCTGCGCCGCCGAACTCGCCTTCGCGGTGTCTCACGAGGGGGCACTCGACGTGGACGATCTCCTGGATCGTCGGACGCGTATCGGTCTGGTGGCTTCCGATCGTGAACGTGCGTTGCCGGAGGCGGAGCAGGCATTCCGGGCGGTATGACCGGTCGTTGTGGCGTGTGACACGCTGATGCGGTGCGAGTAGCCGTTGTTGCCGGGCCGGACCCGGGTCATGCTTTTCCCGCAATAGCGTTGTCGCTGGCGCTGATCGCCGCGGGCGACGAGCCGATCCTGTTTACCGGGTCGAGATGGGTGGAGAAGGCCCGTGCTGCGGGAGTGAACACCGAACCTCTCAAAGGCTTGGCGCCGAGGCCCGGCGACGACGACCTTGACGCCGGTGCGCGGATCCACTCGCGGGCGGCGTACATCTCGACCGAACTGCTGCCCGATCTGAAAGCGGTAGCCCCGGATCTGGTGGTCTCGGACATCCTCACTGCCGGAGGTGGATTGGCTGCCGAGCGACTGGGAATTCCGTGGGTGGAGCTCTCGCCTCATCCGCTGTACTCGCCGTCCCGAGGCCTGCCGCCCATCGGGAGCGGGTTGGCTCCCGGCGTCGGGTTTCGCGGACGCCTGCGCGACACCGTGATGCGAGCGGCAACGGGGCGTTCGATCAAGCAAGGACTGGCCCAGCGATCCGAGGCACGCGTCGGAGTCGGACTTCCCGCAGTAGATCCAGGTCCACATGCACGATTGATCGCGACGATTCCAGCGCTGGAAGTTCCGCGGCCGGATTGGCCTGCCCACGCGCACGTCGTCGGCCCGTTGTTATGGGAACCGACTCGCGAGATTCTGGAACCGCCGCCAGGTTCGGAACCGTTGGTCATGGTGGCGCCGTCGACCGCGCATACCGGTGCGGTGGGAATGCTCGAGCAGACCGTCGACGGCCTGGAAGGGTCAGGGCTGCGGCTGATCGCGTCGGTTCTCGACGGTTCGGACGCGCTGTATCCGGATTGGGTTCGTGCCGGGCTCGGCCGCCAGGACGTGATGCTGCGCGACGCTTCGGTTCTGGTGTGCGGAGGTGGGCACGGAATGCTGGCGAAGGCTCTGTCGGCCGGCGTGCCGACGGTGGTTGTTCCCGGCGGCGGCGATCAGTGGGAGTTGGCCAATCGTGCCGCTCGCGCCGGTAGTGCGGTGATCGTACGACCGGCTGATGCAGGATCCATCAGGGACGCGGTGTTGCAGGTTCTCTCCCAGCGCAGCTTCGCCGACGCGGCCGGCGCTGCCGCGGCGACGGCATCCGACGTCCGCGACCCGGTAGCGGTGTGTCGGGAAGTTGTGGCCGGAGGAGTGGCGGCCTGACCTGTGCGGAGTGTGCACAGCTGCCTGGGTGGACTACCGTGGCGCCCGTGCGATTGACCGAGTTTCACGAATTGGTACGAGAAGAGTTCGGGCAGGTACGAGGTGACTCGATGCTGCTCGACCACGTCATCCTGAGTCTGGGCGGACTGACTGCCGCAGAGGCTATCGAGGCAGGCCAGGACCCCCGCGAGGTGTGGCGAGCGTTGTGCGCGGAGTTCGACGTGCCGCCGTCGCGTCGCTAGTTTATTTCGGCAATGTTCGATCCTTGCCTGTGTTTCGAACAGATGTTCGTCTATGCTGAGTGTGTTCGGTGGTAACTGCCGCTTCCGCGACTGCAGGGTTCGAGTGGGTCGGCACGATGAATCAAAAGTTTGTCGGTAGCCGGATCTACTCTGATCGCAACACCACTGAAGAGACTTGAGAATGGGGATCACGATGGCACCACAGGCACCAGATCGGGACAAGGCGCTCGACCTCGCGTTGGCGCAGATCGACAAGAATTTCGGCAAGGGTTCGGTGATGCGCTTGGGCGAAGGCGTTCGCCAGCCCATCGCGGTGATCCCCACGGGTTCCATCGCGCTCGATGTCGCGCTGGGCATCGGCGGCCTGCCTCGTGGTCGAGTCGTCGAGATCTACGGCCCGGAATCCTCGGGTAAGACCACCGTTGCATTGCACGCAGTTGCCAATGCGCAGGCCAACGGCGGCATCGCTGCATTCATCGACGCGGAACACGCACTCGATCCGGATTACGCGGCCAAGTTGGGTGTCGATACCGACGCACTGCTGGTCTCCCAGCCCGATACCGGTGAGCAGGCGCTCGAGATCACCGACATGTTGATCCGCTCCGGCGCTCTCGACATCATCGTTGTCGACTCCGTGGCAGCACTTGTTCCCCGCGCTGAAATCGAAGGCGAAATGGGTGACAGCCACGTCGGTCTCCAGGCTCGTTTGATGAGCCAGGCACTGCGAAAGATCACCGGTGCCATGAACAACTCGGGCACCACCGTCATCTTCATCAACCAGCTTCGCGAGAAGATCGGTGTGATGTTCGGTTCACCCGAAACCACCACCGGTGGTAAGGCTTTGAAGTTCTATGCGTCTGTCCGTCTGGACATCCGCCGTATCGAGACGCTCAAGGACGGTACCGACGCAGTCGGTAACCGCACCCGCGTCAAGGTGGTCAAGAACAAGGTCGCCCCGCCGTTCAAGCAGGCCGAGTTCGACATCCTCTACGGCCAGGGCATCAGCAAGGAAGGCTCGCTCATCGACATGGGTGTCGAGCACGGGTTCATCCGTAAGTCCGGCTCCTGGTACACCTACGAAGGCGACCAGTTGGGTCAGGGCAAGGAAAACGCTCGAAAGTTCTTGCTGGAGAACACCGATATCCGTGACGAGATCGAGAAGAAGATCAAGGAAAAGCTGGGTATCGGTGCCGATGTCACCGCTACCGATGAAGCTCCCGCCGACTTCTGATCCCTGTCATGGAGTACATCGACGATGACGGTGGCAGTGACACCGGTTATCGACGGTCTCGCTCGCGCTCCGATCGGGCGGGCAGCCGTGGTGGCAGCGATCACCGCGGCGAACGCAGGCAGCGCGGCGAAGGTACACAGCGCGCCGAGGGTGGCACGGAGGCGCAGGCAAAGGATGCTTGCCTGCGCCTCCTGAGTGACCGCGCGCGCAGTCGGTCCGAGTTGGAAAAGAAGCTGATCAGCCGGGGATACGAGACCGACATTATTACTCGGGCGCTCGATCGTCTCCAGGAAATCGGTCTCATCGACGACGCGGATTTTGCCAACCAATGGGTGCATTCACGTCATACCTATTCCGGCAAAGGCAAGAAGGCGTTGGCCGTCGAGCTTCGACTCAAGGGCGTCGACCAGGATGTGGCAACAGAAGCGTTGTCGCAGATCGATGCCGAAGACGAGCGCGAGCGGGCAGCTGATCTCGTTCGAAAGAAGTTGCGCAACAAGCCGGTCGACGATCGCGACAAGGTGATGAGACGTCTGGTGGCGATGCTTGCGCGCAAGGGCTACTCGGCGAGCATGTCGTACGAGGTCGTCAAAGCCGAGATGGCTGCCGCGGAGCCGTAGGCGACAAAACTATGCGGAGCCGTAGGCGACAAAACTATGCGGAGCCGTAGGCGACAAAACTGCGCGGAGCCGTAGGCGACAAAACTAGAAGCGGGGTGTGTCACCGAATTTGGTGACACACCCCGCTTCTGGTGTCGGTGAAGCAATAGGTCGATCAGTTCACGGCTTGGTCAGATCCATTCCCGGAACCGACACCGCAACATCGGCGACAGGCGGAGCGATCGGGCCCTTGCCCTTTCGCTTTCCGGACCTCAGTCGTTTCTCGACCTTGGTTGCCAGGTAAGTCAGCGAAGAGTTCAAGATGATCATGATGACAGCAGCCACCATGAGCGCCGGCAGGTAGTTCTGGAACGCAGCACCCAGCTGGGTGGACTGTCGAACAAGTTCGGTGTAGCCGATGATGTAACCCAGAGCTGAATCCTTGAGCGCAACAACCATTTGCGATATCAGTGCGGGGAGCATGGTTGTGACTGCTTGGGGTAGCAAGATTGTCACCATGATTTGAGATTTGCGCATACCGAGAGCTTTGGCGGCTTCACTTTGTCCGCGGGGGAGTGAGTTGATTCCCGAGCGTACGATTTCCGCGATCACCGATCCGTTGTAGAGCGTCAAGCTCACCACGACGGCCGTAAGCGCCAAGTAGTCGAGTTTCACGATCTTGTATTCGGCAAGAACGGCGTACATGAAGATGATCAGCAGAAGCACGGGAATCGCACGGAACAATTCCACGATGACACCACTGATAATTCGCACAACGCGGTGATCGGACAATCTGCCGATTCCGAGAATTGCGCCGAGGATCAGTGCAAGCACGATGGACAGTGCTGCCGCAATCAAGGTGCCCTTGATGCCGGGAAGCAGATACGTCGTCCAGACGTTCGCCTGCAGGAACGGATCCCATTTGGCGGAGGTCAGCTGCCCCTTGTCGTCGAGCGCGCGGTACACGACATACGCGATGGTGAGGGCGAGGACGGCTACGACAACCGAAGCGAATCGGTACAGTGCCCGTGCCTTCGGGCCGGGTGCGTCGTAGAGAACCGTTGCTTGCTTAGTCATCGTGCGACCTCGAATTTCTTGGCGAGCTTACCGAAGAGCAATCCTGTCGGCAGGGTCAAGATGACAAAGCCGACTGCAAAGATTCCTGCGGTCACGAAGAGTGCGGCTTCGTTTTCGAGAATCTCCTTCATCAATTTCGATGCCTCGGACACGCCGATGACGGCGGCGACGGTGGAGTTCTTGGTCAGAGCGATCAGGACGCTTCCGAGCGGTGCGATCACAGCGCGGAAGGCCTGCGGAAGAACGATGAGTCGGAGGTTCTGCAGGAAGGTCAACCCGAGGGACCGTCCTGCTTCTGCCTGTCCGGCATGGACGGTGTTGATTCCGGCGCGGATCGACTCGCACACAAACGACGCGGTGTAGACGCTCAGTCCGAGGACGGCCAAGCGGAAGTTGTTGTCGATCACGAAGGTTGACGAACTGGTCGATGCGAGGCTGATGTCGAGAGTTTGGTACAGACCGAACACACAAAAGAGCAGGATCAGGGTGAGCGGCGTATTGCGGAAGACAGTGACGTAGGCGGCGCCGAGGAATCGGGCGACAGGTACGGGAGACACCCGCATCGCGGCAACAATCACTCCGAGTATCAATGCGCCGATCGCCGAGAAGATCGTGAGCTGGATCGTGGTCCAGAACGCTTCGAGGATCTGGCTTCCGTAATCGTCGAGTATTTTCACTTACGGTCTCCCCAGTTCATGGGTCGTTGTTGAAAGTGCTTGCCCAGGTGGGGTTTCCGGACATGGAAACCCCACCTGGAATGGCTACTGCTCAGCTGGATCAGTACCGGTCGACAGTGGGCGGAGCGGGCATCGTGTAACCGGACGGGCCGACCGTCTCGGTGAATGCTTCTGCCCACGCTCCGGAAGAGATCATCTTCTCGATGGCATCGTTGATCTTGCCGCGGCCTTCGGAATCGTCCTTGGCCAAGCCGATTCCGTAATTTTCGGTCGTGAACGGCTCACCGGCGATACGGAATGCACCGGGGGACTGTGCCGCGTAGCCGGCGAGAATGATGTCGTCGGTCGTGACTGCGTCGACCTTGCCGTTGCGCAGCGCTTCGACGCACGCCGAGTAGGTGTCGAATTCCTGGAGCTGGACGTCCTTGGCGTAGGTGTCCTTCACCTTCTGGGCGGGGGTGGACCCAGCCACCGAGCACAGGATCTTGCCACCGTTCAGTGATTCGGGACCGGTGATGTCGGTGTTGTCCGCATTGACGAGCAGCGACTGGCCGGCGACGAAGTACGGTCCGGCGAAGCCGACCTTTTCCTTACGTGCGTCGGTGATGGAGTACGTCGCGACGATGTAGTCGACCTCGCCGTTCTGGATCAACGTCTCACGCTGGGCGGACGGTGACTCCTTGAACGTGATGTTCTCGGGCTTGACGCCCAATTCGTTTGCAACGTACTTCGCGACCTCGACGTCGAAACCGGTGTACGTGCCGTCCGCGTTGCGCAGGCCGAGTCCTGGCTGGTCGAACTTGATGCCGATGGTGAGCTTGCCGTCAGCGGCGTTCTCGCTGACCGTCTTGCTCTCCTCGCCACCGCCACAGGCGGTTGCTGCGAATGCAATGGCCATGATTCCGATTCCGAAACGGACGGAACGATTGATCTTCATGGAGATCCTCTCAATTGTGTCGACATTCGAACTGTGCAGTCGAGACGGGTGTCTTGTGGACGTCGGTGCAGGACTTGATCAGTGCGTGAGGATCTTTCCGAGGAAGTCCTTGGCCCGATCCGACTTGGGGTGGGTGAAGAACTCTGTCGGGTTGGTGTCTTCGACGATCTGGCCGTCGGCCATGAACAGCACCCGATCGCCGGCCTTGCGGGCGAATCCCATCTCGTGGGTGACCACAAGCATGGTCATGCCTTCCTTGGCGAGGGAGGTCATGACGTCGAGGACCTCGTTGACCATCTCGGGGTCGAGAGCGGAGGTCGGCTCGTCGAACAGCATCACCTTCGGCTGCATCGCGAGCGCGCGAGCGATGGCGACACGCTGCTGCTGACCACCGGAAAGTTGTGCCGGGTACTTGTCGGCCTGATTGGCGATGCCGACCCGTTCGAGCAACTGCAGTGCCGTCTTCTTGGCGTCTTCCTTCTTCGCCTTGCGGACCTTCATCGGTGCGAGCATGACGTTCTCGAGAATCGTCTTGTGCGCGAACAGGTTGAAGGACTGAAAGACCATGCCGACGTCGGCGCGAAGTGCGGCAAGGGCTTTGCCCTCCTCGGGGAGGGTTTTGCCGTCGACGGCGATGGTGCCTGAATCGATGGGTTCGAGCCGGTTGATGGTTCGGCACAGTGTCGACTTACCGGAGCCCGACGGACCGAGGACGATCACTACTTGGCCCTTGGGTACCTCGAGATTGACCTCTTGCAGGACGTGAAGTTCCCCGAAGTGTTTGTTCACCGAGGTCATCGAAATCATGGATGTGGAATCGCCGGAGGTAGTCGGCGTCGTCGCATCGTCGGCTTGGGTCATAACCGAGAACCTTAGGCGTAGTTTCCGTCTGTGCCCCGCATTTCGTCAGGGTTCCGCGTAACGGTAGTGAAAATTTTACGCCGTTGACGTTTATGTGGCGCTTTGTCGGTTTACCTGGGCGTTATTACACGCCGTAGTGGACGTGAGCTAGGCTGAAGCGTGTCACTGATCGACGAAAAGACCTCTACCGCGCCTGCGGCGACCACCGCTGAACCCTCGGCAACCACCGCAGTGCCCCCTGCCCGCACGTATGAAGTGCGGACTCACGGATGCCAGATGAACGTCCACGATTCCGAACGTCTGTCGGGACTTCTCGAAGATGCGGGTTATCGCAAGGTGGAGTCCGGTGTCGATCCCGATCTGGTGGTCTTCAACACCTGTGCCGTCCGCGAGAATGCCGACAACAAACTGTACGGAACACTCGGTATGTTGGCGCAGAACAAAAAGGCCAAGCCCGACATGCAGATTGCTGTCGGTGGATGCCTTGCGCAGAAGGATCGCGAGACCGTCGTCAAGCGGGCGCCGATTGTCGACGTGGTCTTCGGAACGCACAATATCGGTTCGCTGCCCGCGCTGCTCGACCGTGCGCGTCACAATCAACGGGCCGAGGTCGAGATCCTCGACGCGCTGGAGGCATTTCCGTCGACGCTGCCCGCGAAGCGTGAATCTGCCTATGCCGGTTGGGTTTCCATCTCGGTTGGCTGCAACAACACCTGTACCTTCTGTATCGTCCCGGCGCTGCGCGGCAAGGAAGTAGATCGTCGTCCGGGCGACATCCTGGCCGAGGTGCAGGCCCTCGTGAACGAAGGCGTGTCCGAGGTGACTCTGCTCGGTCAGAACGTCAACGCCTACGGCGTGTCGTTTGCCGACCCCGAGCAACCGCGTGATCGCGGGGCTTTTGCGTCCCTGCTGAAGGCCTGCGGAAACATCGAGGGACTCGAGCGCGTCCGATTCACGTCACCGCACCCCGCCGAATTCACCGACGACGTCATCGACGCTATGGCCACCACTGCCAATGTGTGCCCGCAGTTGCACATGCCGTTGCAGTCCGGGTCCGACAAGGTCCTCAAGGCGATGAAGCGTTCCTACCGCAAGTCGAAGTACCTCGGAATCATCGAGAAGGTGCGTGCCGCGATGCCGCACGCCGCGATCACCACCGACATCATCGTGGGCTTCCCCGGCGAAACCGAAGAGGATTTCCAGGAAACCCTCGATGTCGTACGCAAGGCGCGGTTCTCGAATGCGTACACGTTCCAGTACTCCATCCGCCCGGGCACGCCTGCGGCAGAGATGGAAGACCAGATCCCCAAGGACGTGGTCCAGGAACGCTACGTGAGGCTTCTGGCGGTGCAGGAAGAAGTCAACATCGAAGAGAACCGCAAACTCGTGGGCACCGAAGTGGAGCTCCTTGTTGCGGCAGGTGAGGGCCGTAAGAATGCGGCGACGCACCGAATGAGCGGTCGCGCACGCGATGGGCGTTTGGTGCATTTCCGGCCCGAAGGCAACGTGAACACCTCGATTCGCCCCGGCGACGTCGTGACGGTGGTCATCACGCACGGCGCGCCGCACCACCTCGTTGCGGACGACGGAGTGCTCACCCATCGGCGCACGCGCGCCGGAGATTCTTTCGACCAGGGCATCACGCCCAAGACCGCACCGATCGGTGTCGGTCTCGGACTGCCGAAGATCGGTGCCCCAGCCCCACAACCCGTTCAGATGGGATGCAATTCATGAGTTCAGCACACGACAACAGAACGTCGCCTTCCGGTGACGATGCCTCGTTCGAGGAATACCGTTCCGATCTCGACGCCGTCGAGCGGAAGATTGCCGGCGAAATCGATCCGGGTGTTCGAGCGATGGTTGTTGCGATTGCCGTTCTGGTGCTCGTCGGAACGCTTGCGCTTCCGCACGCCGGGGCAGCCAACGGCTGGGACGTCTTGGCGTTCAACCAGGACGCGGTTTCCGAGCGAATCGCACTGTTCTCGCGACTGTATGTCTGGTTTGTTGTGATCTTCGGCATCGGATTCTCGATGCTCGCCTTGGTCACGCGTCGTTGGTCGGTGGCGTGGATCGCGCTGGCCGGTAGTGCCGTCGCAAGTGCGCTCGGCATGATGGCAATTTGGTCGCGTCAGACAATTCCCGAAGCGTTCCACGTAGCCGGACCGTCGATCGGACTTGTCATCGGCTGGTTCACCGTCATATTCCTGACGTTCCACTGGCTCAAGGTCGTCTGGGCGCGCACGACAATCCAGTTGGCTGCCGAGGAACAGCGCCGGATCGCTGCTGCGGAAGCTGAGAAGAATCAGGAGTGGAACGCCGGCTGACCCCGCATAACGGGGCCGGCCGACGGTAAATCCGCTCAGTCGTTAACTGCGCCTTCGGCTGCGTCTGCCCACTCTTGCCACTGCTTGGCCTGAGCGCGCGCCTTCTCCGCATCCTTGGTCTTGCCGGCAGCTTCAGCCTTGGCGGCCTGCTCCTCGAACTGCGTGACCCGTTCCTTGAACTGGGCTACGCGGGCGAGGGCCTCCGGGTCGGTACGACGCCACTGTGCGTCGACGGCGTCACGGACCTTGCTCTCGAGAGCGCGAAGCCGTGCCTCGAGGTCCTGCATGCGATCACGCGGGACCTTGCCGATGGCGTCCCACTTTTCCTGCAGGTCACGCAGTGACGCGCGGGCACTGTCGAGGCCGTGCTCGGGATCGATGTTGGCGTGCGAGGCCAACAGCGCTTCCTTGGCTTGTGCGTTCTCCTCGAACTCTGCGTCACGTTCCGCGGCCGCGGCATTACGCGCTGCAAAGAAGACGTCCTGCGCGGTCTTGAACCGGTCCCACAGAGTGTCGTCAGCCTCGCGAGGGGCGCGGCCTGCGGCTTTCCACTCGGTCAGAAGATCGCGGAACTGCCCCGCTGTCGGTCCCCATTCGGTGGACGTCGACAGCTTTTCGGCGCGCTCGACCAATTCTTCCTTGGTGGAGCGGGCGCTGGCACGGTCGCGGTCCAATTCAGCGAAGTGGGCGCCGCGTCGTCGATTGAAGGATTCGCGGGCCTTGGAGTACCTCTTCCACAGGGCGTCGTCGACCTTACGATCGATACCCCGGATGGTCTTCCACTCGTCGAGAATTTCGCGGAGACGATCGCCTGCGGTCTTCCACTGGGTGGATTGTGTACCGATCTGCTCAGCCTCGGCGGCAAGGGCTTCCTTGCGTGCAGTATTGGTTGCCCGCGACTGCTCCTTCTCCTCCTTGGCGTGAGCTGCGGCTTCGTCCGACCCGGCAACAATGTGATCGAGGCGTGTGGCAAGACCGTCGAGATCGCCGATCACGGCTGCCGTGGGAAGCGTTTCCAGGAGCGCAACGGCTGCGGCCTTGGTTTTCTTCGCATCACCGGCACCCGAGGTCAGTCGCGCCTCGAGCAGAGTGACCTCGGTGGCGAGGTCGTCGTAGCGGCGACCGAAGTGGGCCAGCCCCTCGGCGGCGTCACCGGCCTGCCAGGATCCGATCTGGCGTTCTCCGTCGGCAGTCTTCACCCAGGCGGTGCCGTCTTCCTCCACGCGGCCGAACTTGCTCGGGTCGCTTGCCGGGGAAGTCGGTACTGCCGGCCGACTGGCAGCCGGTCCTGGCCGTGGCGCGCCTGGTCGCGGTCCACCTGGTTTCGGAGCGCCCGGTTTGGGCGTCGACGCGCTCGGCTTGGCAGCACCGGGGGTTGGTGTGCCGGGTGCCGAGCTGGTCTCTGTTCCGGTGGTGGGTTCGCTGTTCTCGGTCATCGGTCCTCGTCTCTGCCGCGCGTCACGGCTGCCTGATCGCATTCCTGGTTCCATTGAACCCGGTACTCACGTTCTACGACTATTGAATCAGGTAACAGGGTGTCAGGTTGTCACCTCGGGTTGGACTAGCGTGGCATCTGTGTTCACAGCTGCCGCACTGGTCCCGTCACCCCCACTTCTTGTTCCCCAATTATCGGGCGACTCGGCTCCGGCCGGCGAGGTCAGGGCGGCTGTGCTCCAGGTAGTTCAGGAACTGGCAGCCACGGCGACGCGATGGATCGCCGTGGGCGCCGACACCGAGAAAGTCCTGGAAACGGCTGGAACAGCAGGCGTGGGACGGGGAGAAGTCGGGACCTTTGCCGGCTTCGGAGCTGACGTTCGCACCCGACTCGACGGCGATGCCCGCGGGCCGGTCAATCCGGAGCTGCCGTTGACTGCTCTGGTCGCGGGCTGGCTCCGCGAGCAGGCCGGGCCGGACGTGTCCGTCGATGTACACCTGATTTCAACTATCGCGTCGGTGGACGAATGCCGCACACTCGGCGCGCGGCTGCGTGAACTCCTGGACGCCGGCGACGAGCCGGTCGGCCTGCTGGTCCTCGCTGATGGAGCGTCGACCTTGACCCCCAAGGCGCCGGGCAGCTTCGACGAGCGAGCCGCGCCAGTTCAGGCAGTGATCGACGCTGCGCTCGAGCAGGGTGATCGGGCGGCGCTTCTGGACCTGGATCCTGCGCTGTGCGACGAGATAGGTGCGTCGGGCCGGGCCGCGTGGCAGGTCTTGGCGTCGGTCTTCACCGAGCAACCCGACGCGGTGGTGCATTACAGCAGTGCACCACTTGGCGTCGGCTATCACGTCGGGATGTGGCGCCGGTGAGCAAAACCGGGGATTCCAAAACTGGAGATTGTCGACCCATCGCCGTGGTCGGTCCGACGGCTGCGGGCAAGTCCGATCTTGCGCTCGATCTGGCGCAGGAGTTCGGCGGCGAGATCATCAACATCGACGCGATGCAGCTCTATCGCGGCATGGATATCGGAACTGCAAAACTTCCACCCGGTGAACGTCGGGGGATTCCGCATCACCTGCTCGACGTGCTCGATGTCACCGAGACGGCCACTGTGGCGCGGTACCAACACGACGCCATGACAATGGCGGAGCGGCTGATGGCGGAGGGCAAAGTACCCGTCATCGTCGGCGGTTCCATGATGTACGTGCAGTCACTTCTCGACGAGTGGGCCTTCCCGGCTACGGACCCTGTGGTGCGTGCGCGGTGGGAGGCTGTTCTTGCCGACGAGGGGATTGCGGCGGTGCATGCCGCGCTGGTGGCGGCGGATCCCACCGCGGCTGCGTCGATCCTTCCGACCGACGGTCGCCGCATGGTGCGGGCCCTGGAGGTGGTGGAGTTGACCGGTCAGCCCTTCGCGGCATCAGCTCCGCAGATCGGTGAACCTCGTTGGGGTACAAGGATATTGGGTGTCGATCGGGAGACGGAACGGTTGGATGCGCGTATTCGACTGCGTACGGAGTTGATGTTCGACACCGGTTTGGTCGGTGAGGTCGAGGCGTTGATCGAGCAGGGTCTTCGCGACGGCGTGACCGCGCCGCGAGCGATCGGCTATGCACAGGTGCTGGCGCATCTCGACGGTGAGTACAACCTCGCTGAGGCGCTCGAACGTACCTTCATCGGGACTCGACGATACGTTCGGCGTCAGCGGTCGTGGTTCCGTCGCGATCCGCGAGTGCACTGGCTCGACGGCGGCGCTGACGATTTGCTGGACGCCGCGCGCGCAGCTGTAGTGGGGGAAATTCGCTAGCTGTGCGGCCCGGTGTGTAACGAATCCCCGAATTCAGCTATCTTACAGTTATGGCAATCGGTCATAGCGACCAGCTGACGAAGGGTGAAGAGAACATGGTGCAGACGGCGGCGCACGCTCGAACGCCCCGCAGGCGCAAGACAACTCTGCCCCTGGTTCTTCTCCTCGTCGTGTTTCTCGCAGCGGGTGCCATCCTTGTCTACCTGGCTGTCAGTGCCGCGGGAAAACCGATCAGCGCACCATTGCCCGATGCTCCGTTCGAGGTCGGAACAGCGCCGGACCCCGGCATGGTCTGGGCTGCGGCACCGACCGATCTGCCTCCGAACACACTCGCGATCCCGGACCTCGACGTGCGGGCCGACATCGTGACCAGTGGTCTGGGCGCCAATCGCGGCATGATCCTTCCGCACCCCGACAAGGTCTCGCACTTCCTCAACGACGTGCATTTCGGTGAGCCGGACGGCACCAATCTTGTTGCCGGGCACGTCGACGACGGCGACCGCACCCACGGCGCGCTCTGGCCGTTGCACCAGATCAAACCGGGAACGCCGATCTACGCCACCGACGACGCGGGCACCATGTACACGTACACCGCGGCGAGTCTGAAGCTCTACGAGAAGGTGGCGTTGCCGGCCGAGTTCTTCGAGGACACGGGTGCACCGAGGCTGGTTCTGGTTACCTGCGGCGGCCCGACGGTTCCTGATCCGTCGATGCCCTCCGGATTCACTTATGAGCACAACCTGGTGGTCACGGCCTCACCGGCGTAACGGTCTGGTAGGTCCGGATAGGATGGCGCCCATGGATTTCAGCAAGGGCCACGGCACTCAGAACGACTTTGTCGTGCTTCCCGATCTCGATGTCACGATCGATCTCGAGCCGGCGCGCGTCACAGCGCTCTGTGACCGTCGTCAGGGATTGGGCGCCGACGGGATTCTGCGTGTCGCGCGGGCTGGTGCACTCGCCGATGCCGGTGTCCTGACCGAGATTCCGACGGGAATTGCCGCCGACGACTGGTTCATGGACTACCGCAACGGCGATGGCTCGATCGCCGAGATGTGTGGCAACGGTGTTCGGGTGTTCGCGCATTACCTGACTGCGTCCGGCCTCGAGAACCGTCGCGAGTTCGTGGTCGGCAGCCGGGCCGGAGCGAGGCCGGTGGTAGTTCACGCCACAGGCGCCACCGCGGGTGATGTGACCGTAGGCATGGGAACCGTCACCGAGCTGGGGACCAGCAGCGCCAGCATCGAGGGCAGGGCCTTCACCGGGCTGGGAATCGACGTCGGCAATCCGCACCTGGCCTGCGTCGAGAAAGATCTGCACGCCGAGCAGTTGGCGGCCCTCGATCTGTCTATCGCACCGGCATTCGATCCGGCGTTCTTCCCGCATGGCGTGAACGTTGAATTCGTGACGCCACTCGAACACGGCGGCGTCAGCATGCGGGTGTACGAGCGCGGTGTCGGCGAGACTCGCTCGTGTGGCACCGGAACTGTTGCCGCAGCCGCTGCGGCGCTGCGCCACGACGGTCGCAGCGACGGCACCGTCACCGTCAAGGTTCTCGGCGGCGCGGTTCAGGTTGCGATCGACAAGGGTGTTGCCGAGCTTCGCGGACCGTCGGTTCTGCTCGCAGCCGGATCGATCAGCGATGACTGGTGGCGATCACTTGCGTGAGCTGCGTATGCCGTGCGCGAAAAGCGGATGCGCCGCTGTGAGGTTTCGTGGGAACATGGATCTTGTATGACGAAATCACATGACAATCAAGAATCCACTGCAGACGAGTCTGCAGAATCGTTTGCTGCCGACTCTTCACCGGCAGGCGAGCAGGCCGAGTACACAGCCGACGAGTCCGACTACGCAGCGTCTTCCGGTTCCGGAACGCCGTCGGTTGGTGAAATGCAGCTTTCCGAGCGTGGTGCATTGCGCCGCGTTGCGGGACTGTCCACCGAGTTGGAAGACGTCACCGAGGTCGAGTACCGCCAGCTGCGCCTCGAGCGTGTTGTCCTGGTCGGTGTCTGGACCCAGGGAACTGCTGAGCAGGCAGAGTCCAGCATGGCCGAGTTGGCTGCACTGGCGGACACGGCCGGATCAGAGGTTCTCGACAGCTTGGTACAGCGCCGCGACAAACCCGATACGGCTACGTACATCGGTTCCGGCAAGGCCCAGGAACTACGTGAAATCGTGCTCTCGACCGGCGCCGACACGGTCGTCTGCGACGGTGAATTGACACCTGCGCAGCTCACCGCGCTGGAGAAGATCGTCAAGGTCAAGGTCATCGACCGCACGGCCCTGATTCTCGATATCTTTGCTCAGCACGCCACGTCCCGCGAAGGTAAAGCTCAGGTCGCTTTCGCTCAGATGGAGTACATGCTTCCTCGCCTGCGTGGTTGGGGCGAGTCGATGTCGCGCCAGGCTGGTGGCCGTGCCGGCAGCAACGGCGGTGTGGGCCTGCGTGGTCCCGGTGAGACCAAGATCGAAACCGACCGTCGACGCATTCGTGAGCGCATGGCAAAACTGCGGCGCGAGATCAAGGCCATGAAGGCGGCCCGTGACACCAAGCGGACGCGTCGACTGCGCAGCGACATCCCCGCTGTTGCCATCGTCGGCTACACCAACGCCGGTAAGTCGAGCTTGCTCAATTCGCTCACCGGGGCAGGCGTACTGGTGGAAAACGCACTGTTCGCCACCCTGGATCCGACTACTCGTCGGGCGTCGCTCGAAGACGGCCGCGAGTACGTACTGACCGACACCGTCGGTTTTG
This sequence comes from Rhodococcus sp. AD45-ID, assembly GCF_003023755.1. Taxonomy (NCBI): domain Bacteria; kingdom Bacillati; phylum Actinomycetota; class Actinomycetes; order Mycobacteriales; family Nocardiaceae; genus Rhodococcus; species Rhodococcus sp. AD45-ID. Next base: position 886,702 of record NZ_PYHL01000002.1, read on the forward strand.
TTCGGCACCTTCCTACCCAGTTGATCGAGGCATTCCGCTCGACCCTCGAAGAGGTTGCCGACGCGAATCTGCTGATGCACGTCGTGGACGGTTCCGATGCATTGCCCACCGAACAGATCAAAGCCGTTCGGGAAGTGATCACGGACGTTCTGCGCGAGACCAATTCGCCTGCGCCGCCGGAGTTGATCGTGGTGAACAAGATCGACGCCGCAGATCCGGTGACGCTCACGCAATTGCGTGCGTTGCTTCCCGGCGCTGTGTTCGTCTCCGCCAAGACGGGCGAGGGAATTGCGGAATTGCGGGCCCACCTGGCCGAGGTTCTGGTGCGCCCCGACGTGGAAGTCGACGTTCTGGTTCCGTACCACCGCGGCGATCTGATGGCCAAGATCCATTCCGACGGAACAATTCTGGAGTCGGCTCACGAGGAATCGGGAACCCGGGTTCACGCGCGCGTTCCACAGATGTTGGCGTCGGCTCTGGTCGAGTACGCACCGAGTGCGTAGTTGGTCGAGTACGCACCGAGTGCGTAGTTCTTACTTCGCAACTGCCGCTGCTACCGGCGCACTGGTAGTCCTGCTGTCCGGAAGTGCTGGAGCGCAATCGAATACACCCGTCCCGGAGACGGGTGTATTCGAGCCACTCTGCACACCGACCGATCCCGGACTCGAGGAACTCTCCGGCATGGTGGCCGTCGGCAACCGGATCTACGGGGTCGGCGACAGTGGAAACGACGAAGTTGTCCTGGAACTGGACACCGATTGTGTTGTGCGAAACTGGATTCCCGTGCCGATCGACCCGTACGACATCGAGGATCTCGCGTGGTACGACGGATCGCTGATTCTCGCGGACATCGGCGACAACCTCAGGACCCGCGAGACCGTCGCGTTCATCACGCTCGACCCCGCGTCGGGTAGCGCGTCGTTGCATCGCGCGACCTACCCAGACGGACCGCACGACGCCGAAGCAGTGCTGGTCGATCGAAGTGGCCGCGTATTCGTCGTCACGAAGGAACTTTTCGGAACGAGCAGTATCTACACACCAGCGCAGGGCCAGAGTATTTCCGCGCTGGCCGAACCCGGGCCGACACCGCTGACGCGAGTCGGAACACTCAGCACAGGGGACGGGACTGCCGCTTCGATGTTCACCGGCGGCGCGGTGTCCGCAGACGGTTCGGTGGTGGCCCTGCGGAATTATTCGGATGTCTATCTCTACCGGGTCGGCGAGAAGGGGATCGGCGCCGCACTCACCGAGGGGCAGCCGCTACGCATCCCGACGCCGTATCAACCTCAAGGTGAGTCCGTCACCTTCACGGAAGCCGGCGATCTGGTGATCGGTTCCGAGTCGAATGGTGAAGCGCTTCCGCCGCTGTACGTCTTGCGCGGCTCTGTCGAGAAGGCACTGGCGTCGCAAAACGGAGAGTCAGCGGGCGAAGAGTCGAGCAACGCAGCGGTGTGGGGCATTGCCGGCGGTGTTGTTGTGATCGCCATCGGCGGTGGTTTGCTCGTCCGCTTCCGAAGGCACAGATAGAAGCACAGCAGATAGAAACACCAAAGCCGGACACTCATACGAGCGTCCGGCTCTGGTGACGGATATTCAGGCGTCGAGATCGGCAGCAACCAACTCGGCAACCTTCTCGAGGGCGTCGATGTCGTCGGATTCGATGGTGACTTCGGCACCCTTGGCGGCGCCGAGCGTCATGATCATCAGCGCCGAGCCTGCGTCCACGGGTTCTTCGCCGGCAACGGCGAGAGTCACGGTGGCTCCGGAGGCGCCCACCGCTTCGGCGATGAGGGCAGCGGGGCGCGCGTGGAGGCCAACTGCGGAACCTACGGCAACTGTCTTACTTGGCATGAGAACTCCTCAGGGTGGTGGTGGGTGTGATGTCGATCATGCCGCAGCGGGCACGATTTCGGGGTCCAACTCGGCGTCTGTCGGGCCACTTCGGATGAACTGTTTTGCGCCGATGACCGCCACCGCAGCTACGACGGTTCCGGCGGCGAGAGAAACCAGGAACCAGCCGATTCCGCCGACTGCGAAGAATACGAAGATTCCGCCGTGCGGAGCGCTCAGTGTGACGTCGAATGCCATGATCAGACCGCCGGTGATGGCGCCGCCGGCCATCATCGAGGGAATGACACGCAACGGGTCGGCAGCGGCAAAGGGGATGGCGCCTTCGGAGATGAAGGCAGCGCCGAGCAACCAGGCAGCTTTTCCGTTTTCACGTTCTGCTTCACTGAACAACTGGGGGCGCAGGACGGTGGATGCAAGTGCCATCGCGAGCGGCGGGACCATGCCGGCCGCCATGACGGCGGCCATGATGCGCAGCGATGCGGGGTCGTCGACGTTCAGACCGGCTACGGCGAAGGCGTAAGCAGCTTTGTTGACCGGTCCGCCCAGGTCGAAGCACATCATCAGGCCGAGGATGATGCCGAGGAAGATGGCGGAGCTACCCGAGAGTCCGTTGAGCCAGTCGGTGAGTCCGGTGGTGATCGCGGCCAAGGGGCGGCCGAGGACCAGGAACATCAACGCGCCGACGATCATGGTGGCGAACAGCGGAATGATCACGACGGGCATCAATCCGCGGAGCCACTGCGGTACGGAGATCCGGCCGATGTACAGCGCGACCACACCGGCGATCAGACCGCCGACGAGGCCGCCGATGAATCCGGCACCGACAAAGACGGCTACCGCGCCGGCCGTGAAACCGGGGGCGATACCTGGCCTGTCGGCGATGGCAAAGGCTATGTAACCCGCGAGCGCCGGCACGAGGAAGCTGAAGGCCAGCGAACCGATCTGGAAGAGTACGGCGCCGAGGTAGGTGGCGAGGCCGCCGTCAGGCAGGTTTGTCAGTGAGTTGTTGAGAACGATGTCCCCGGCGGGACCGGAGATTTCGTAACCGCCGAGGAGGAAGCCGAGTGCGATGAGCAACCCACCGGCGGCGACAAACGGAATCATGTAGCTGACACCGGTCAGAAGGACCTGCCGCAGGTGCGTGCCGAACCCGACGTCGCCGGTCTCGCCGTCATCCGCGCCGGCAGCGGCAGTCCCGTCCACCGTTGCCGCTGAGGGATTGTCAGCGGCGCGGAGTGCTTCGGCCAGCATCTTGTCCGGTTCGTTGATCGCCCGTTTCACTCCGGACGCCACGACGGGTTTACCGGCGAACCGCTCGCGGCCCTTCACCCCGACATCGGTGGCAAAGATGACGGCCGCGGCACTTGCGATCAGCGACGGAGAGAGCGGTGTGCTGCCGCTCGAACCCTGTGTTTCCACGTGGACCGTGACACCGGCGCGTTCACCGGCGGCGACGAGGGAATCGGCGGCCATGTAGGTGTGAGCGATGCCGGTGGGGCAGGCCGTGACGGCAACGACGTGACGCTCGGCAGCGGCAGGCGCGGCCGGTTCCGGCGGCGTCGGCTCGGCTGAGTGTTTCGCTGTGGAAACAGCGGCAGCTGCCGGCTCTGGAGTAGACGGCTTTGCCGGTGCCGGATTGAGCACCTCGTCGACCAACCGCACGATCTCATCAGGCGTCGGGGCTTCCCGAAGGGATGTGACAAATGCGGGCCGTACCAGGGCGCGAGCCAGCGACGACAGGAGCTTCATGTGTTCTGCGCCGGCGCCCTCGGGGGCGGCGATCAGGAACACCAGGTCGGCAGGACCGTCCGGGGCTCCGAAGTCGACCTTCGGATCGAGGCGCGCAAACCCCAGCGACGCCGACGTCACGGCCTCGGCGCGGCAATGCGGGATCGCGATTCCGCCGGGTAGGCCGGTGGCGGACTGCGCTTCGCGGGCCAGGGCGGCGTCGACCAGACCGTCGGCGTTGTCGGCGCGTCCCGCCGCGGTCAGTCGCGCGGCCAGCGCACGGATGACGTCCTCTTTCGAGGCGCCGAGATTGGTGTCGAGTGAGATCAGTTCTGGGCTGATGATCGGGGAGCCGGAACTGCGTGCGGTGGGTTCGGACATGTCGATTTCCTTACGGCGTCAGGCGAGTTCGGTGGGCAGGGCGGGTGCGGATGTGGCAGACGAGATCGTGACGCCTGCAAGATCGACTTGATCTGGAGTCGGGAGGGTAGTGCCGGGGAGGGAGGCGGCAGCGCTTCCGTAGGCGACAGCGTGGCGAAGGCATTCACCTGGATCAGCCCCGGCGGTCGCCGCGAGGATGTATCCGGCAAGTGAGGAATCGCCCGCGCCGACGGTACTGACCGCGACGATCGGGGGAGCGGTGGCAATCCAGGTGCCTTCGGCGGTGACCAATACGGCTCCCGCTGCTCCGAGAGTTGCGAGCACCGCGCCGACACCGCGTTCGACCAGAAGAGTGGCCGCAGCGATCGCCGGCCCCGGATCGCCTTCTTGTGCAGCATTTTCCAGGGCATTGCCGTCGACGCCGGTGAGTTGCGCCAACTCCTCGCCGTTGGGCTTGAGGAGATCCGGCGCCGTGAGCGGAAAGTTCTCGGCAAGAGCGGATAGTGGCGCGTCGGAGGTGTCGACCGCGACCTTGCAGGGGTGATCGCGCAGTGCCGCAACAAGTTCGCCGTACCAGCCGGGATCGACGCCAGGTGGAATGGAACCGGACAGCACAATCCAGCTGGCTACATCTGCTCGTGAAACGAGTTCGCGTGCCAGGTTGTCGAGTGTTGTGCCGGAGAGGGCCGCGCCAGGTTCGTTGATCTTTGTTGTGGTTCCGTCCGGTTCGGCGACGGTGATGTTGGTGCGAGCGAGGCCCTCGGTTGCGACGCCGAGGTGGGGGATTGCGCCATCTGCAAGTGTGCTGAGAAGCGGGTCGCCCGGGTTTCCGGGAAGAATCGCGAGAACCTCGAGTTTCGCCGCGCTCAGGACGCGTGCCACGTTCACCCCCTTGCCGCCCGGATCGCTGCGCGTGGAGTGGGCTCGCAGGACTGAGCCACGCTGGAGTGGTTGCTCCAGTTGCACCGTTCGGTCGATGCTCGGGTTGGCTGTCAGGGTGACGATCATGCGATGACTACCTCGATTCCCTGGTCGTGGAACTCGGACGTGTCGGTCGGGGTGATGTCCTCGTCGGTGATGAGGACGTCAATGCTGCTCAACGGCGCGAAGCTGATGAGATGCTCGCGGCCCACCTTGCTTGAATCTGCCAGTACCACTACGTGATTGGCGGCCTTGACCATTGCTCGTTTGACTGCTGCCTCCTCGCTGTCCGGGGTGGACAGTCCGTGTCCGAGGCTGATGGCATTGGTGCCGATGAAGGCGACATCGACACGCAAGGTGCCGAGCAGTCGTAGTGCGTCCTCGCCGACCGCTGCTTGGGTGACTCCGCGAACCCGGCCGCCGACGAGGATGAGCGATACCGAGTTCATCGACGCGAGTCGCGCTCCGATCGGAACGGAATTGGTGATCGCAGTGAAGTCGAGATCGGTCGGAATTTCGGTAATCATCCGACCGGTGGTGGTGCCGGCGTCGAAGAGTGCGCTACCGCCGTTCGGCGGCAGGTACGACAGCGCACAACGGGCGATGCGGTCTTTCTGTTCTGCGCGGGTTTGATCACGTTCGGCCATGCCGGGTTCGGTGACGTGCAGTGAGGCGGTGGGTACTGCGCCGCCGTGGACGCGTCGTACCTGCCCGATTCGTTCGAGGAAGGCCAGATCGCGTCTGACGGTTTCGGTGGTGACGCCGAAGGTCTCGGACAGTGCCGCCACGGACATGCGTCCTCGCTGCGACACCATCGTGCCTATCGCTTGTTGGCGTTCTTCCGCGTACACAGTCTCTCCGTTGCTGGTGCCGGTCGTGATTCGCGGGTGCGGTGCGAGTCACAGTCAATGTTGCTTTATGTTGTTTTACGCCCGAGTGTGTTGACATGTCAAGAGTTGCGAGTAATCTTCGTCACAACAAAGCTGAACAGGAAGTCGGCGCGGCGTGGGACCTACGGTTGGTGGCCAGTCGGGCAAATCGTTTCTAGGAGGACCGATGACCGAACAGATCGATATCGCGAGTGTGCATGGAACACCGGTTGTTCCCGGAGTCGCTTACGGCCCGGCAATCTGGCCTTCCCGGCGCCCCGAGTTGATCGCAGAAGCCCCACCGCTGGACGAGTCGGTTCGGGCAGCCGCCCAGGACGATTTCATCGCCGCGGCCAAGACAGTCGAAGGTCGACTGCTCGCCCGAGCGGCCTCTGCCACTGGCGCTGCCGCAGAGGTGCTGACGGCAAATGCGGCTATGGCAGCTGACCGGGGCTGGATCGGGATAGCGAAGAAATCCATCGCTGCCGGGGTGCCTCCGGTTCAGGCCACCATCGCAGCGACCGAACAGTTCGTGACGATGTTCACGAAACTCGGCGGGGTGATGGCAGAGCGTGTGACGGACCTCAAGGACATTCGCGATCGGGTGATCGCCGAGCTGTCCGGACTGCCGGAACCAGGAATTCCCGCGCCCGAGACGCCGTCCGTTCTGTGCGCCGACGATCTTGCGCCGGCTGACACGGCTGGTCTCGACGCGACCAAGATCATCGGGCTCGTCACGGTTCTTGGTGGTCCCACCAGCCACACCGCGATCATCGCGCGCCAACTGGGGATTCCGTGCATCGTGGCAGTCAAGGATCTCGAGACGGTTCAAGCCGGTACTCCCGTACTGATCGACGGGACCACCGGTGAGGTGATCAGCAATCCCGATGCAGACAAGGCAAAGGCGCTGGTCGAGCAGTCCAGACTCGAGCGTGAGCGGGTCAGCACCTGGGTGGGCCCAGGGCGCACAGCCGACGGTCGGCCCGTCGACGTACTGGCCAATGTCCAGGACGGCGCGGGTGCCCGGGCGGCAGCGCTCACCGCTGCCGACGGTATCGGACTGTTTCGGACCGAACTGTGTTTCCTCGGACGTGAGACGGAGCCGACGGTCGACGAGCAGGCGGCAATCTACACCGAAGTTCTGGAAGCGTTTGCGGGCAAGAAGATCATCGTCCGCACCCTCGATGCCGGGTCGGACAAGCCATTGAAGTTCGCCAATCATCAGGAGGAGGCGAATCCCGCTCTCGGTGTTCGAGGCGTCCGAATTGCCTGGCAGGACATGGGAATTCTCGATCGGCAACTCGACGCGATCGCCGCTGCAGCAGCTCGTACGGGCTCGTCGCCGTGGGTCATGGCGCCGATGATCGCGACCCCGGCGGAAGCTAAACGCTTTGCCGAGGCCGTCCGAGTCCGTGGCCTCGTTCCCGGCGTCATGGTCGAGGTCCCGGCTGCGGCTTTGCTTGCTGATCAGATCCTCGAGCACGTCGAGTTTCTCTCCATCGGCACCAACGACTTGGCTCAGTACACGATGGCCGCCGATCGGATGTCGTCCGAACTCGCGGAGCTCACCGATCCGTGGCAACCGGCGGTGCTCGCATTGGTTGCTCGTACCGCGCAGGCCGGTCAGGCAGTCGGCAAGCGCGTCGGTGTGTGCGGAGAGGCGGCGGCGGACCCGTTGTTGGCGTGCGTTCTTGCCGGACTCGGTGTTTCGTCACTCTCGTGTGCTGCCGCGTCCGTTGCGGGCGTCGGCGCCAAGGTCGGTTCCGTCACCATGGAGCAGTGTGTCGCTGCGGCTGCCGCAGTACTTGCCACTGGCGATCCGGCGTCGGCACGAAAGGCTGCTGCACTCGCCCTGAGTTGAACCGAATGAGGTCGCAGTACCAGCACTGACCTAGTATTTCGGGCTGTGACTAAACGAGAAACGACGACCGGGGCCAGCGGAATCGGTTGGACTGTCCACGGTGACGGTAAACGAATTGCCGACGGCGCCGTGGTGCGCCCGGACGAACGGCTCAGTTGGCCCCGAACCGTCGGCATCGGGATGCAGCATGTCATCGCGATGTTCGGTGCGACACTGCTCGTGCCGACGATTACCGGCTTTCCGGTCACGACCACTTTGCTGTTCTCGGGTATCGGTACCGCGCTGTTCTTGATCATCACCAAGGGACGGATTCCGAGTTACCTCGGTTCGTCGTTTGCGTTCATCGCGCCGCTGACCGCGTCGGCTGGGTCCGGCCCGGCCGCGCAGCTCGGTGCGGTCATGGCGGTCGGTATCGTGCTGATGCTCATCGGTGTAGCCGTGCGCGTGATCGGCGGACGGGTGATCGACGCGGTCATGCCCCCTGTGGTGACCGGTGCTGTCGTGGCGTTGATCGGTCTGAACCTGGCGCCGACCGCAGCCGCGTCGTATCAGTCGCAGCCCCTGATCGCGACAGTGACGTTGTTCTCGATTCTTCTGGTCACCGTTGTCGGACCGGGCTTGCTCGGCCGGCTCGGAATCCTGGTCGGCGTCGTGATCGGCTGGGTTTTTGCCGCAATCTACGGTGGCCTCGACAGCGAGCGTGTTACTGCACTGCGCGAGGCCGACTGGTTCGGTGTCCCGAGCCTGCACGGCCCGTCGTTCGACTGGTCGGTCATCGTATTGGCGCTGCCTGTCGTGATCGTTCTGGTGGCCGAGAACGTCGGACACGTCAAGGCTGTGTCGGCGATGACCGGAAAGTCGTTGGACGACCTGGCCGGAAACGCACTCTTTGCCGACGGCCTCGCAACTACGTTGGCCGGCGCGGGCGGAGGATCGGGTACTACGACGTATGCCGAGAACATCGGCGTGATGGCGGCTACCCGCGTCTACTCGACTGCGGCGTACTGGGTCGCGGCGGCCACGGCGGTCGTCCTGGCTTTCTCGCCCAAGTTCGGCGCGCTGGTGTTCACGGTTCCCAACGGCGTCATCGGTGGCGCGACCATGGTGCTGTACGGCCTCATCGGCATTCTCGGTGTTCGGATCTGGATGGAAGCGAAGGTCGATTTCACCGATCCGGTGAATCTCACCGTGGCCGCTGCCGCACTGGTCGCCGGTATCGGCAACCTGACACTCACCATCGGCTCGGTGGAACTCGGCGGCATCGCCTGGGGCTCGATCGGCATCCTCGTCGCCTACCCGGTCATGCGCTATCTAGCTAAATTCCGTACTTCGAGTAACAGGTAACCGGTACAGTCACGAATCGTGATCGTTCGAGTCATCGACGCGTGCTCGCAGGAGTTCTACCGTCAGAACGACAGTCAGGTGGGACGAGTGGACATCCGTTCGCCCCGTGATGCATCGAAGCAGTAGGAGCTGGCGTGGAACGTACCCTGTTCGAACCGGAGCATGACCTTTTCCGGGAGTCCTTCCAGAAGTTCTTGGCACAGCATGTTGCACCCTTCCACGATCAGTGGGAGGAGCAGAACATCGTCGATCGTGGCGTGTGGGTCGAAGCCGGAAAGCAGGGCTTTCTGGGAATGGCCGTTCCCGAGGAATTCGGTGGCGGCGGTGTAAAGGACTTCCGCTACAACGCGATCATCACCGAGGAAGCCACCAAGGGTGGGTACAGCGGGCTCGGCTTCACCCTTCACAACGACGTTGTGGCGCCGTACCTACTCGATCTGTGCAACGACGAACAGAAGCAGCGCTGGCTACCGGGATTTGCATCGGGCGAGCTGATCTCCGCGATCGCGATGACCGAACCCGGCACGGGCAGTGACCTGCAGGGCATCAAGACCAAGGCAGTTCGCGACGGTGACCACTGGATCCTCAATGGGTCCAAGACGTTTATCACCAACGGCATCAACGCCGATCTCGTCATCGTGGTGGCATGTACCGATCCAGACAAGGGCGCACAAGGCTTCAGCCTCTTTGTGGTCGAGCGCGACATGCCGGGCTTCGATCGCGGACGCAACCTCGACAAGATCGGCATGAAGGCACAGGACACCGCCGAACTCAGCTTCACCGACGTTCGGGTTCCCGCTGCCAACTTGCTCGGTGAAGAGGGAATGGGCTTCCTCTACCTGATGAAGAACCTTCCGCAAGAACGTCTTTCCATCGCAGTGGTAGCTGCCGCGGCTATGGAATCCGTTCTCGAGAAGACCATCCAGTACTGCCGAGACCGCAAGGCATTCGGCAAGTCGATCGGCAGCTTCCAGAACACCCGATTCGTGCTGGCCGAATTGGCGACGGAGACCACCGCCGTCCGTGTTCTCGTCGACAAGTTCATCGAGCAGCTCAACGCCGAGAAACTGACGGTTCAGGAAGCCGCAATGGCCAAGTGGTGGACCACCGAGGCCCAGGTCAAGCTGATCGACCGTTGCCTCCAGCTTCACGGCGGCTACGGATACATGAAGGAATACCCGGTTGCCAAGGCGTACATGGATTCCCGCGTGCAGACCATTTACGGCGGCACGACTGAAATCATGAAGGAAATCATCGGACGGTCCCTGAACCTCTGATCGAAGCAGCGACAACTATGGCCCCGGCATCAGCCGGGGCCATAGTTGGTTTTTGATCTGTACGCGTCAGATCTTGCGCATCACGGTGACTACCTTGCCGAGAATGACGGCGTTGTTACCGGAGATGGGTTCGAACAGGGGATTGTGCGGCATCAGCCACACGTCCTTCTTGACCCGCTTGAATGTCTTGACCGTCGCCTCGCCGTCGATCATCGCAGCAACGATGTCGCCGTTCTCGGCGACATTCTGCTGACGCACGACTACCCAGTCACCGTCGCAGATCGCAGCTTCGACCATGGATTCACCGACAACCTTGAGCATGAACAGCGATCCCTGCCCGACCAATTCGCGGGGGAGTGGGAACACGTCTTCGACGGCTTCTTCCGCAAGAATCGGCCCGCCGGCAGCGATGCGACCGAGGACCGGCACAAATGCAGGCTCAGGAAGCGGATCGCCCGCGGCGCTACGAATCTCCGACGCATGCCTCGTCACCGAAGCGATAGCGGTGTCGGCGGCAACCTCGTCCAGTCCTCGGACATCCACCGCTCGAGGGCGATTGGGGTCGCGGCGAATGAAGCCCTTGCGCTCGAGTGTGCGGAGTTGATGCGCGACCGACGACGTCGACGTCAGTCCCACCGCATCGCCGATCTCCCGGATGCTGGGCGGGTATCCACGCTCGCTCACCGAATCCCGGATCACTTCGAGAACGCGGCGCTGCCGCTGGGTGAGAGCTTCGGCTGACGTCGCGGCAACGCCTGCCGTTGCGGCACTTGTGGAGCGATCGTCCTTCATGGCGTTGAGCCTTCCGTGTTTGCGGTGATTGCGGTGATTGCGTGTTTGCGGTGATTGCTTGTCTACGAGCGGTGGATATCGGGATTATCGGCGGTGCTGTGACTTATTCGGTCGAACTTTGTTGTCTCGGTCGAGCTTTGTTGTCGGTGGTGCGTGGTTCTCTGTGCGTACACGTCGCCCCGGGAGTCCCAGTTCGGAATTCCCATTGTGTGACCTGACACGAATCTAGTCGCATTTGCTCGCGGTTTCAAACATCTGTTCGACCTGTGTCGCTCGAATAGAAGACTTTGTCAGTCAGACGTGGTAGAAATTCGAACATGCGTTCCATCGAACGCAGGTTCGAACCGCTAACGAGTTCGAATGAGCCGGTGTAGATCCGCGGAGGTCAAGATGGGCAACGCAGCACTGAAGTACGACGCAGCTTTCGAGTACGACCCAGCTTCTGATCAGGCACTTCCGGATCCTCGGGTGGCGCCGAAGTACCACGCGTCGTTCTACGATGCCGCGCCATACGACGAGGCCGTCGGGGCGATGGCTTACCGCGTCCGCCGCGAGACGCCGGAATTTCGCGGACGTCGTGACTCCGTTCGTGAGCCGGCTGGTGATCGCCGATTCGATCGAGATTCGGATTCTTCACGGCCACATAGCGGGAACTTCGAACACCGCAATCGAGTGGGAGTGTCGCGGGCGCCTCATATTGTCCATGTCGATCGTGTCGGTTCCGACGGCGTTGGTTGGCGGAGTATGGCCACGGGAGTGCTGTTGACGGCCGTGGCGGTGCTCGGTTTGGTAGGGCTCGCGGCTGTGTCCACAAGTGGTGCTTCGGATCCGGTCGGTGCTACCTCCGTTGTGCGCGTCGCAGCGGGTGAATCGTTGAGCGACATCGCAGCCGATATTGCTCCCGGTCAATCGGTGGGGGTCGTCATCGAGCGGATCATGGATCTCAATGCAATGAATGATTCCAGGCTGAAGGTAGGCCAGACGCTGATTGTTCCTGCCGCGCAGGGGCGTTGACGTAAGCGCAGTGCAAGTCGAGGTCTCGGAGTGCGCGGGTGATCGGCACTCGGTGGCCGGAGAAGGACCGAGCATGCGTTCGGGTGGTGTCGAACGAGTAAGCTGTGAGCTTGACAGTCACACCACCTCGGGTGGTCGCGCATCTGCTCTGTGGATCCTCCGAAGATTTGCAGTTGGTGGGAATCTTCAATTGCGGCCATTCCTGGCAACGAAGAAGGAACCGCGATGCATTGCCCGTTCTGCCGGCACCCTGACTCCCGAGTGGTCGACTCGCGTGAGGCGGATGAAGGTCAGGCAATTCGCCGTCGTCGTTCGTGTCCCGAATGTGGTCGTCGTTTCACGACTGTCGAGACAGCGGTGCTGTCAGTTGTCAAGCGCAGTGGTGTCACCGAGCCCTTCAGCCGCGAGAAAGTCGTGAAGGGTGTGCGCCGCGCGTGCCAGGGTCGTCATGTCGACAACGATTCGTTGAATTTATTGGCTCAGCAGGTCGAGGATGCCGTGCGTGCTTCCGGTTCGGCCGAGATTCCGAGCAACGAAGTGGGATTGGCGATCTTGGACCCCTTACGCAACCTCGACGAGGTGGCATATCTCCGGTTTGCGTCGGTCTACAAATCCTTCAGCTCCGCAGAAGATTTCGAGCGAGAAATCACCGATATGCGTCATCGCGTGGATGCCAAGGCGTCCGGTGAAGAAGCTGTCGCCGTCGACTGAGTCACGTCGAGGGATCTTCCTTAGATAACGCTCCGAGAACAAATAGGGCTTTTGTCCCTATTTTTCGGCGACAGACGCCTACGCTCGACGAGTACGTTCAGCGGTCCGAGTCGGAATCGCAGCATTCGGGCCGAAAGTCCGCATCTGTCGTTACGGAGGCGTTATGCCCTTGAACGGAATTCTCGCAGTAGTCAACAGCCTGGTCACGTTAGGTCTGGCCAACACTGTCGCAACAATTGGTGGCTCGGTCGCCAATGTGAACATTGTGCAGTGAACCCCTGACGGTCAGCGTTTGATCGCCTCGATTGCTTTGAGCACCCGCTTCTCCGAGACTGGAGTTGGGGTTCCCAGAGACTGTGCAAAAAGTCCCACCCGAAGTTCCTCGATCATCCACGAGATGGCGTCGACATCTTTGGCAGTTCGACGCTCTTCCGGCAGCGAATTCAGCAATCTGTCGTACGCGGCGTACACCCGATCGAGAACGTCCATGGCTTGGTGGTCGCGCTGAGCGCTGGCTGGAAGCGCTTCGAGCCGGAATGTCGCGGCCGCCAGGTACCGGGGTAGCTCGCGTAGTCTCGCCGAACCCAATTCTGCGACAAAGCCGGGGAAGAGGAGCGATTTCAGTTGCTCGCGAACGTCTTCGGCGGCTTCTCCGCGCGATCGCTGGAGGACGACATTCAAGCGGTGTGATTGTTCGAGGATCGGAACGATCATGCGCAGTATCGCGGACACGCGCCCGGCCAACTCCGATCGGGCTGCTTTGACGAGTGCCTCGAAAGCCTCCGGTGTCCGTACCGGTCCACCTTTGGCAGCGATGATCTCGTTGGCTGCGGCTACACGGCAGTCCTCGACCAACGCTTCCAGGCTTCCGTCCGGATTCTGTCCCAGCATGAGTCGGTGTGTATTCGACAGCCCTGATGTGACTGCCTTGAGTTGGGTTGGCACCGCCGTGAGAAGAAGAGCCCGAGTGCCCTCGCGCATCGCCTGTGCCTGCGCTGCAGGGGTACTGAGAACCCGTACTGCCACACCGCCGTTTTCCGGCACCAGCGCCGGGTATCCGGTGACCTGCTGGCCGCCGATGCTCCTGGTGATGGTCGGCTCCAGTGCGCCCAGCGTCTCGGAGGTCCACACCGTCGAGGCTGCCCGCTCGGTACCGGTCGCTGCTTTGGCAACTTCCTTCTGAACTCGCGGGGCGAGTGTGCGTCGTAGCTGAGCCAGATCCTTGCCCTTGGCCAGAACTTTTCCGGATTCGTCCTCGACCACAAACGTCATTCGAAGGTGATCAGGAAGGGCGCTCGGATCAAAATCCTTCGCGTCGATGTGCGTTGCGCCCAGACGCGACAGCTCGCGCGCCATTGCCGTGAGCAGTGGTTCGGATCGTGGTTTCACGGAAGCCAGTGCTGCGCTTGCATAGTCAGGCGCCGGAACAACCTGCCGCCGGATGGTCTTGGGCAGCGTCTTGATCAATGCCGACACCAATTCGACACGCATGCCCGGTACCAGCCAGTCGAACCCGACGGGTTGGAGTTGTGCGAGGAGACCGACGGGAATGTGCGCGGTGACGCCGTCGTCGTCCTTGCCTGGTTCGAATTGATAGGTCAGTGGCAACAGCATGTCGCCCTGACGCCAGGCATCGGGGTATTCGCCGCCCAGAACCGTTGCGGCATCGGAATTCACGACGGTTTCGGGCGTGAACGTCAACAGGTTCGGGTCTTGCCGGCGTGCTGTCTTCCACCACTTGTCGAAGTGTCGCGCGGACACAGCTTCGGCGCCGACGCGTGAGTCGTAGAACTCGTAGAGCGTCTCGTCGTCGACCAGGATGTCGCGTCGGCGGGCCCGGTTCTCGAGTTCTTCGACGTTGTCGAGCAGTGCGCGATTTTCGTGGAAGAACTTGTGCTGTGTAGTCCATTCGCCCTGCACCAGCGCATGGCGAATGAACAATTCGCGCGAGGTTTCCGGATCGATCGACGAGTAGGTGACAGCGCGTCCGGTGACCAGGGGTACGCCGTAGAGCGTCACGCGCTCGTACGCCATGGCCGAACCACGCTTGGAGGACCAATGCGGCTCGGAGTAGGTTCGTTTGACCAGGTGTGGTGCCAGTTTTTCGGCCCATTCCGGTTCGATTCGCGCGGACATGCGGGCCCAGAGCCTGGTTGTCTCCACCAGTTCGGCGGCCATTACCCAGCGGGGTGGCTTCTTGAACAGGCCCGAGCCGGGGAAGATCGCAAAACGGCTTCCGCGAGCACCGAGGTAGTCGCGCTTTTCGCCTTCGCGAAGTCCGATGTGGGAGAGCAGGCCGGCCAGCAAGGATTGGTGGACCGAATTCTCGGATGCGGGAAGTTCGTTGACCGACCAGCCGAGTCCGCGAGTGATCTGACGCAACTGCCCGTGCAGATCCTGCCATTCGCGGATGCGTAGCCAATGCAGGAACTCGTTGCGGCACATCTTGCGGAATTGGCTCGAGGACAGATCGTTTCGCTGCTCGCGGAGGTAGTCCCACAACTTCAGATAGGCGAGGAAGTCGGAGTTCTCCACCGTGAAGCGGGCGTGCTTCTCGTCGGCGGCCTGCTGGAACTCGGCGGGCCGCTCTCGTACGTCCTGAATGGACAGTGCAGCGACGATGACGAGCGTCTCGTGCAGCGCTCCGTTTGTCTTGGCTTCCACCAACATTCGAGCCATGCGAGGGTCGACGGGAATCTGCGCCAGTTCGCGGCCGATCGGAGTCAGTTCCGGATGCGACGCGTCGGATCCTCGTGCGATAGCGCCCAGTTCTTCGAGTAGTCCGATGCCGTCTTTGATGGCTCGCGAATCCGGGGGCTCCACGAACGGGAATGCGGCAATATCGCCGAGACCCAGCGCCGTCATCTGCAGGATCACAGACGCGAGGTTGGTGCGCAGGATCTCCGGTTCGGTGAACGCCGGCCGGGCTTCGAAGTCCTCTTCGGAATACAGCCGGATGCAGATGCCCTCGGCGACACGGCCACAGCGACCGGACCGCTGACGCGCTGATGCCTGGGAAATCGGTTCGATCGGCAGCCTTTGCACCTTGGTGCGGACGGAATATCGCGAGATGCGCGCTGTTCCGGGATCGACGACGTAGCGAATGCCGGGAACCGTCAGAGATGTTTCGGCGACGTTGGTGGCCAGGACAACTCGTCGGCCGGTGTGCGGAGAGAACACTTTGTGCTGTTCGGCTGCCGACAGGCGTGCATACAGTGGAACGATTTCGGTACTGCGAAGTCTGCGGTCGCGCAATGCATCTGCGGTGTCACGAATCTCGCGTTCACCAGACAGGAAGACGAGGATGTCACCCTCGCCCTCTGCGCTGAGTTCGTCAACAGCTTCGCAGACGGCGTCGACCGGATCTCGGTCGTAGCTGATATCTCCGGATTCGACAGTCAATGGGCGGTAACGCATTTCCACCGGGAAGGTTCGCCCGGACACCTCGACGATCGGCGCGGGCTTCCCGTCGACGGCAAAGTGCTGAGCGAACCGCTCGGGGTCGATGGTCGCCGAGGTGATGATGACCTTGAGGTCGGGTCGGCGGGGGAGTAGCTGCGCCAGATACCCGAGGATGAAGTCGATGTTGAGGCTGCGTTCGTGAGCCTCGTCGATGATGAGAGTGTCGTACCGGCGCAACATCTTGTCGCGCTGAATCTCCGCAAGCAGAATGCCGTCGGTCATCAACTTCACGTACGTGCGGTCGGAAACTTGATCGGTGAATCGCACTGTGTAGCCCACGGCGTCGCCGAGTTCGGTGTCGAGTTCTTCGGCTATTCGCTCGGCGACCGTTCGCGCGGCAAGGCGCCGGGGCTGAGTATGGCCGATCAGTCCGCGAACTCCGCGTCCCAGTTCGAGGCAGATCTTCGGGATCTGAGTTGTCTTGCCAGAACCTGTCTCGCCGGCGACGATCACCACCTGGTTTTCGGAAATCGCGCGGGCAATGTCGTCTTTGCGTTGACTGACCGGCAGTGCCTCGGGGTAGGACACTGCGGGCACGTTCGCCGCGCGTTCGGCCAGCCGGATGCGCGCGGATTCGATCTCCTGGGCCAGTGTTGCCAGGTTCTCCGGCGTGCGGGCGCGGTCGAGTTTGCGCCGCAGACGGTTCTCATCACGGAATGAGACTTCGGACAGGGCGCGTTTCAGGTCGCTTCGTCGTGGTGAGAGCGGGGCCGATGGTGTTGTAGACATGCTGACGGACAGCTTATCGAACGCCGGGAAATCTCACTCCCGCAGCGTGCGTTGTGACACGATCGGGCAGTGACGACATTTGCGACATCCACTCCGATGGCGGTACGCATTCTCCGCCTTGCGTTTGCGGTCTACGGGCTGACCGCCTTGTTATGGATCCCGCTACGCAACGCCGAGGGATTCTCCCTGGTGAACTATCTCAGCTACTTCACTATCGAGAGCAATATCGCCGCAGCCGTCGTACTGATTGTCGGAGGGCTGCGGGATCCGCAGTCGCGCACCTGGCAGACGGTTCGAGGCGCCGTGACGCTCTACATGGTGATCACGGGCATCGTCTACGCGGTGCTGCTCTCGGATGTCGATGTGACGCTGAACGACACCTGGATCAATGTCGCCCTGCATCAAGTACTGCCGTTGGTGATGCTTGCCGACTGGGTGTTTTCGCCCTCGCGCCACCGCATCTCCGAAGGGTCGGCCTTGACGTGGCTCGCCTTTCCCGCCCTGTATGCCGTGTATTCGCTGGTTCGCGGAGCGATCGTCGACTGGTACCCGTATCCCTTCCTCGATCCGCGAGCCCATGGTTACGTAGCCCTGGTGATCGGGCTTGTCGTGCTTGCCGTGGCAATGGCGCTGATGGCGCTGGCGGTCAACGCCGTCGGCAAGCTGGGGGCGCGGTGGCGGTACGGCGACGCCGACCGGGACTCTGTCGCGATGTGAGATGTGGACCGCGGGCTGCTACTCCGCCGGAACTTCCTGCAGCCCGAGAGTGTTGCCGCTGGCAAGAACCTGATCGAGACGGTCGATGTTGGGGTGCTTGCCGCGGTTCGCGCGGGCATCGTCTGTGTGCTCGGCAAAAATCGCCAGCGCAGCCGTTGCGGCCTCAGGAGTGATTGCGCCGTAGACCTGGGCGAGGTGGTTGTAGACCTTGACCGAACCGGATTTGCCCGGCTTGTTCTCCACGGTGTCGATGACGGTGCCGTCGGTGTCGAGCACGTTGATGGCGGCGAGGTGATCGATCGAGGGGAGGGCAGCAAGATTCTCGGCAAAAGTCATGGTGATGAGATTACGTGCCCAGGGCGGCGATCCCCACGCAGGGCAGCATCACGCGGGAGACGATTTGTGGTGTCGATATAGTTGCTGCACATCGTGTGCACACCAGCATCGTTGGTATTCGTTTGGACTCGAAGGGGAAAAAGATGGCTTCGGCACTGTGGCACGGGTTCGCGGATATGGGCGCGGTCGAGAAGAACGGCGCATTTGTCGTCTCTCGCGGTGAAGGCGCGTACATCTGGGACTCGCAGGACAATCGGTACCTCGACGCAACTGCCGGGCTCTGGTTCACGAACGTGGGCCACGGCCGCACCGAGATCGCCGACGCCGTTGCCGCTCAGCTGTCGAAGATCGCTCACTTCTCCAACTTCGGCGATTTTGTCCCCGAAACCACGCAGGCACTGGCTGAGCGGCTCGCGAAGATCGCGCCGGTTGCAGGCAGCAAGATCTTCTTCACCTCCGGTGGTTCCGATTCCGTCGACACCGCAGCGAAGTTGGCGCGTCGGTACTGGCATGAGGTCGGCCAGCCCGACAAGAACATCATCGTCGGACGCCAGAAGGCCTACCACGGAATGCATGTTGCGGGAACAGCTCTCGCCGGTATCCCCGTCAATCGCGAGGGGTACGGCGAGCTGATGGCCGATGCTGCCACCGTCGGCTGGGACGACGCCAAGAGCCTCCTCGAACTGATCGAGAAGGTCGGCGCGAACAAGATCGCCGCATTCTTCGCCGAGCCCATCATCGGCGCCGGCGGGGTGTACCTTCCGCCCGAGGGATACCTGGCCGAGGTCCGAGACATCTGCCGTGAACACGACATACTGTTTGTCGTCGACGAGGTTGTCACCGGTTTCGGTCGTATCGGTGGCGAGTGGTTTGCATCCACTCGCTTCGATCTGCAGCCCGACATGATGACCACAGCAAAGGGTTTGACCTCCGGATACGTTCCGATGGGTGCCGTGTTCATCGCACCTCGCGTCGCCGAGCCGTTCTACAACGGTGCTTGGTGGCGTCACGGCTACACCTACGGCGGGCACGCCGGAGCGGCAGCTGCAGCCATGGCAAACCTCGACATTCTCGAGCGTGAGAACCTCCTCGCCGAGTCCAAGCGGCTCGAAGCGTCGTTGCACACGCACTTGCAGCCGCTGGCCGAGCATCCGCGGGTTTCCGAGGTCCGGAGTGGGCTCGGGGCCGTCGCCGCCGTTCAGCTGGCAGACCCGGCCGAGGCACTGCCGTTCGTGAAGACGTTGCGCGAGCACGGAATTTCAGGTCGCGCGGCAGGTCAAGGAGCTATGCAGATTTCCCCGACCTTCGTGATGACGGACGATCAGGTGGCCGAGATGGCTGCGGGAATCCTCGCCGCTCTCGGATAAATTTGCGAACTAGCTGCGGCGTCGGAAGAGTTTCTTCATCCGGCGCCGCAGTGTGCTCGGTACCGGCTCCAGTTCGATAGTGTCCTGCTCTGACGCCCTGGCGTACGCCTGCGTGTATCGCTCGTGGAGGACGGAGCGAATCTCTTCGGGGGAGTACGCCCGACGCGCACGCTCGTTCCGCACAGCGAGGACTCCGGTGGCCGCGACCCCCATAGCGCCGGCGAGGCCCACGAGCTTCCATATGTGCGAGGCACGAAGTGTCATGCCTCTAGGCTAAAGGGTTATGGACCGACGATCACGCTCTCAGGTGACCCTCGACGAGGCAGCCAGTGTCACCCGCACTGGCGATATCTGGATCTTCCGCGGAGATTCCACGGCCGACAAGGCAATTCAGACGCTCACTAACAGTCCGGTCAACCACGTCGGCATGTCGGTGGTGATCGACGATCTGCCACCGCTCATGTGGCATGCAGAGCTCGGTCATTCGTTGCAAGACATGTGGACCGGTCGTTTCCAGCGTGGCGTTCAGCTCCATGATCTGAAGGCCGCCGTGCAGGTGTGGGGAGCCAAGTACGGGCAGCAGGGTTGGCTTCGGCAGCTCGACACCCCGGTGACCCGTGAACAAGAGGATGCGCTGCTGCGCACCATAGCCCGCCTGGACGGCACGCCGTTTCCCTCCACCGCCAAGCTCGCGTCACGATGGTTCGGCGGGCGCGTCCCGAAGTTCCGGAAGAAGCCCGAATCGCCTGCGTCGGGCATCGAAAGTGCCTACTGCGCCGAGGTTGTCGCGCAGACGTACGAGGCAATGGGCCTGATGGTGGGAAACCGTCGCATCAACTGGTTCGATCCCGGCAAGTTCTGGAGCGGCGATCAACTGCCGCTTGCACCCGGCGTGGCACTCGGCGACGAAATTGCCGTGACGCTCAGCGCCGCAGACCTCGAGGCAGGACGGAATCCGGCAGGCCAGTCACAAAGTTCGTGACTGCTCGGCAACCACGCGTCCGCCCACTTCGAGCCATCCTTCGGGTGAGTAGGTGGTGTGCAGGATCGATCCCCGTCCCTGGGTGATCCGAAGCGATTTTCGCAGGTGATCAGTGATGCGCAGGGCTGCCGAGCCGGTAGCTTCGTCCTCGGGGATTCCCGTTTCCGGAGCGAACATCCGTGAGCGGATGGACGATTCGAGTTTGTCCTGCCACGCCCACAGGTAGGAGTGATCGGTTTCGTAGTCCGACGGAACCGCGTCGATTACGTCATCCACCGTTTCCAAGGGGTAGAGAGCAAACTCCGGTGCCCATTCGGCGCGGGCGCGAACCCACATGAGGTTACTGCTGCGGCGTACGTCGAGTTCGCCGGCCGGGACACCGAGTGTGGTCACCGGCCGTGCCTGATCGTGCAGCCACCAGGTGAGACCGACCGTGGGATGACCGGCAAAGGGGAGTTCTGCTGCCGGAGTGAAGATCTGAGCACTCGCCCGATTGGCGCCCACATCAGGGAGATCGACAAAAATCGTTTCGCTGTACCCGAGCGTCGCGGCGACTTCTTGCCGTTCGGATAGTTCGACCAGTGATGCGTCGACAATCCCGAGTGGGTTGCCGTGCTTTCTGTTCTCGTCCGTGAAGACCCGGACCACACTCACTTCGATGCCCATCGGTCCAGGGTAGCGCGCCGGAAAAACGAATAAACCCTCCCCACCGTGGAAGGCGGGGAGGGTCTTTCGTCTACTGCGTCGGTCTGGGATCAGACCTGTGCGGCAGCGAGGATTTCATTGGCCTCGACAGCCTGCGCGACACCCATGACGATGGAACCGGCACGGATCGCTTCGAAGATCACCTCGCGGGAAACGCCTTCCTGACGGAGGGTGTTCTCGTGAGCTTCGAGGCAATGGTTGCAGCCGTTGATCGCGGAAACCGCGAGCGACCACAATTCGAAGTCGGCCTTGTCGACGCCCGGGTTGCCGATGATGTTCATCCGCAGGCCCGCGCGAAGGTCGTCGTACTTACCGTCAAGGTAGCCCTTGGTGCGGTAGAAGACGTTGTTCATGCCCATGATCGCCGCTGCGCCGAGCGCTGCGTTGTACGCCTCAGCGGACAGGTTGTCTGCCGCCTCGGCTGCGATTTCCTTGAGCGTGGTCGCCGACTTGGTTGCAGCGGCCGTTGCGAGGAGGGTGCCCCACAGCTGCTGCTCGTTCAGAACCGTGGTGCGCGCAATGGAACTCAGGTTGAGCTTGAGATCCTTGGCATACTCGGGAAGCGAATCTTTCAGGTTGTCGACGCTCATGATCAGACGCTCGCGTTCAGCAGCTCGCCGGCGTTGATCGTCGGGTCGCCCTTCTTCCAGTTGCATGCGCACAGCTCGTCGCTCTGCAGAGCGTCGAGAACGCGGAGAACCTCGTCGACGTTACGGCCGACGGAACCGGCTGTGACGGAGACGAACTGGATCTCGTTGTTGGGGTCGACGATGAACGTCGCGCGGTCTGCAACGCCGTCAGCGTTGAGGATGCCGGTGGCCTCGGCAAGCTCGCGCTTGAGGTCCGAGAGCATCGGGAAGGGGAGGGTCTTGAGCTCGTCGTGCTGTGCACGCCACTGGAAGTGAACGAACTCGTTGTCGACGGAAGCGCCGAGAACCTGTGCGTCGCGGTCTGCGAACTCGTCGTTCAGCTTGCCGAATGCTGCGATCTCCGTGGGGCACACGAACGTGAAGTCCTTGGGCCAGAAGAAGACGATGCGCCACTTGCCTGCGTAGTCGTCGCTCGTGATCTGAGTGAAGTAGTCGTCGGGCTGCTGAGCGTCGACCTTGGAGAGGTCGCCGCCGATAACGGCCTTCAGGTTGTATGCCGGGAACTGGTCGCCGATTGTCAGCAGAGCCATATGTCTCGTCCTCCTACTTGTCTTGTGAACAGGTTTTTCTCACACGCACGATCACGAATGTTTGTGATCGAAAGTTCTCGATACCGTCGAAGCGGGTCTCACCGTCATGGTGCGTGACCGGCGCTTTTTGGTATGAGTCCATTCTGCATCAAAGTGGTCAAAAGGTAAAGGTGATAGGTGGCACTACACTGATAGCCATGGCTGATCAGACTTATCAACCTTCCTTGTCACAGCTGCGTGCCTTCGTATCGGTGGCCGAACATCGGCACTTCGGCACCGCCGCAGCACGTTTGAGTGTGAGCCAACCCACACTCTCGCAGGCGTTGGCCGCACTCGAATCGGGCCTCGGCGTGCAATTGATCGAACGCAGCACCCGGCGTGTCCTCGTCACAGGCGACGGTCAGCGGCTTCTCAGCCAAGCGAAACTGATTCTCGAGGCTGCCGACGGATTTGTCGCGAGCGCCGCCGGAATGGGGGATCGATTGGCCGGCCCACTTCGGATCGGGCTGATTCCCACTGTCGCGCCGTACATCCTGCCGTCACTGCTGCCGGCATTGCGGACGTCCATGCCAACGGTTGCACCTCACGTCATCGAGGACCAAACCGCACGACTGCTCGACTCGCTGCGCTCCGGTGCCCTCGATCTGGCATTGCTCGCGCTGCCCGCCGGTGCGCCTGGGCTGATCGAGATACCGCTCTACGACGAGGATTTTGTTCTTGTCGTCCCAGCAGACCACCCACTGGCAGGGCGCAGTGATCTCACCGCTGACATCCTCGACGAACTGCCCTTGCTGCTTCTCGACGACGGGCATTGCCTGCGGGACCAGACACTGGATCTGTGCCGCTCCGTTGACGCCCACCCGCTCTCCGGCGATACGCGGGCAACATCCTTGGCGACGATCGTGCAGTGTGTCGCCGGCGGGCTCGGGGTGACCTTGATCCCTGAATCGGCTGTGCCGGTGGAGAGTCGGCGGGGTGAACTCGCCACGGCGACATTCACCGCACCCGCCCCTGGTCGGACTATCGGACTGGTATTTCGCTCGTCCAGCGGCCGCGCCGAAGGGTTCAGGCAGTTGGCGGAGCTGGTGAAATCCGTGGCGCCGGGGCAGCCGATCCCTCAGTGACACTGTCATTGAGGCCGGAACCAATACTGTTTGATTCCCTCAGATCAGTATTTGACGGGTTTGGCATCCGGAAACCCCGGAAGAAACTCCGGAGCCTTGTGGAAATTCCACAAGGCTCCGGGTTCGATAACCCTGGCGTCGAAGGTAGCCGGATTTGTCTCGAGGATTGGCCGACGAGGTGCAGTGTTGCTGTTCAGTCGGCGAATAGGCCTATTTCGTATTCGCGGTTCTCTGTTATCTCGATGGGTTTACAAGTGTATTTCGCGAACTCGAGTACTTTGTCGAGGGGAACGCCACTCTGACGGGAAATTTGGAGTCGTGTCGTCGATCCCGAGGATTTCCTTCACGATCTCAACAGCCATATCATGCAGAGCGTAATCTTTGACTAATCGATTATTTCCATTGTCGAAAGCTTCGAGATGCCACATGTTTCACTTTCCATGTCTGCGGCTGGCGTCGGCGGGTTTAGTCGGGCGATCCGGCATTGGAGTCGAAATCGCCTAGATGCGTGCCGTTCTTACAGTACTCAGTCAGCGAATAGTCCAACGAAATATTCGCAGTTTTTGATTACGTCGATAGGTTCGTGGGTGTACTTCGCGAACTTGAGAACTTTGTCGAGTTGAACGCAACTGAAACGTGCGACGACGGGTAGATCGAAGTTGTTGTCGTCGATGCCGAGGATTTCCTTCACGATCTCGGCAGTCATGTCGTGCAAGAGGTATTTTTCGGTGCGAAATTCGGTCTCGTTGTCGAAAGCTTCGAGGTACCACATGTTTCACTTTCCTGCTCGACGACTTGGTGCGGCGCGGATGGTCTGGCCGCATCAATTGAACTTGTCGGGTTCGAGCTGACAATCGAGGCCCAGGCTCGGTTCAATCCGTTAGATCTGAGACTTCAAACTCACTATTTCGGTCTATCTTGAAGGGTTCGTTAATGTATTTAGTGAACTCGGGCACTTTGTCGAGGGGTACGTCATTCTAGGATCCAGACGGGTAAGTCGAAGCCGCTGTCGTCAACGCCGAGAATATCTTTCACGATTTCGGCAATCATATCGTGCAAAAGGTAGATCTCGGTTTGTAATTCGGCGTCGTTGTCGTAGGCCTGGAGATGCCACATAAACTTCTCTCCTGGTTTGCGGGTGGAGTGGCGGGTCCGGAGTCGTGAAGTCGATCTGATGAACCGTCGGGCTCGACTGGTATTCGAACTCTCGATGGTTGTTACTCAGTTAAGAATGCTACTTCGTATTCACAATTTTGGTCTATCTTGAAGGGTTCGTTAATGTATTTAGCGAACTCGGGAACTTTCTCAAGAGGTACGTCATTTTGACGTATCCCAACGGGTAATTCGAAGTCGCTGTCGTCGATATCGAGAATTTCTTTCACGATCTCAACGGACATTTCGCGTAAGAGGTACTCCCCGGCTAATAATTCAGTATCGTTGTCGAAAGCTTCTAAATACCACATGTCTCACCTTTCTGTTCGGCGGCTTGGGTCGGCGGGTTTGGTCTGTGTGCCTGTATTCGCATCGTATTCTCCGAGATGCGTGCCGTTCTTGTTGTATTTCTCGACGGCACCGTGCTGATAGTCCCATTCGTAGATGTTGCCTTTGTCATCTTTCCAGCGCTTTCGCTCGTTCATTCTCTTGACTAGTTTGGCATTCGGGAATCCGGGCAGGTGCCGCGGTGCGGGATAGTAACCGAGCGTGTTTCCTCCGCCGCCGGTGTTGGCATTGAAGGTAGTCGGGTTGGCTTCGAGCAGTGGTTGCAGCTCGTTGACCGCACCCACAGCAGCAGCCCCCGCCGCGGCGACGCCACCGACCACTGCTACGGCGACCGCGTCCACGGCGCCGAGTACCCCAACGACGCTGGCAGCGATCACACTTCCCGTCGCTCCGGCCGCGGCGACGGTACCAGCACCGAGGGTAAAGAGTGCGGTGACTGCGCCGGCCAAAGCCCCGACGATGATGGCTTTGCCGACGATGTCGAAGATCTTGCGGTGAGCCTCCTCGATTGTCTGTGCCCACTCGTCGCAGGCGGCGGCCAGTGTGTCGTACTGATCGGCGACGGCGTTGGTAGTGACGAAGACATTGTCGAGTTGAGCCAGGACCTGCGGCATCTCGTCGGAGTCGAGTTCCTCGAGGGCGACCCACGCTGTACCCGTTGCATCGTTTGCATCGCGCAACCCCTCGGCGGCTGTGCGCCACGCTCGCCCGAGTGCTTTCAATTTGTCGGGGTTCCCGTTGGGCCACATGTGTCCCTGCAGCCACGCAGTAATCAACTCCCACCCGAGCGGCGGGTCGGTATCGCCGCCGAGCGCCCCGTAAAACGCCGGCGCCGACACGGTCGGAAGCTGCGACGCCGGCCCCTCCGGGGGCTCCGGCGGGTTGGTATTCGATCGCTCGGTGTTGGCGTGGTTGACACCGGTCGCCGCGAGTAGATCGTGCAGTTTGCTGAACGCGTTGACAATGTTTGTTCCGGCGGCGACGGCATCAAATGCGGCGGGGTCATAGCTCGCGGCCCACCCGGCTCCCGCGTTGTCGGTTCCGGCGCACCCCCAGTTGGTTTGGAGCGTTTCACCGAGCAGACGGATCACACTGTCAGTGCTGTTGCTGACCGTTTTGTACTGTGTGGCAGCGTCGATGAGGACTGCGGGGTCCATTGTGATCGGCGCCATCAGGGCCACATCCCACTGTTGTGTCGCGCGTTGGCGAGATAGCGATCGTGCGCGCCCTGGGCCATCGATTCGAGTTCGGACAGTGCAGTGCGCATGTCTTTCAGTTCGCGGTGCAAGGTTTCGTGTTTGGTGCGGTGGGCATCGGCGGCATCGCCGTCCCAGTCGACGTTGAGGGCCACGACTTCCCGTTCGACGTCGGTGATGCGGGCTTCGACGCGCATGCCGATCTGCTTCGCCCTGCCGACGAGACCGAGGATTTGCTCGGTGTCGGCAGAGTACCGGCCCATCAGAAGTCCATGTTCAGTCGAGTACCCGAAATGCTGCCGGCATTCTGGTCGTCGGTCCTTCTGTACTCGGTAGCTGCTTGATGCAGCAGTCCGGCGTCCTCGGTGAGTGCGCCCGCGACCTGGCGGGCGGAGTCGACCCACTCGGCCCACAGTGCGGCGTGGGTTCGGGACGCGTCCCCGGTCCATTCGGCTGTCATCAAGGATTCGGCATCGCGGCGCAACGTTTCCACGTCGTCCCAGAATTCGTCGGCGAGGTCTGAAATTCGAGTCGCTGTTGCGTGCATCTGTTCGGGATCGCAGCGCATCATTGCCCGCCAATTGATTTCTGGTACAGGTATTTTGCCTTTTTTGCGCTGGTAATGCCCACGATGGATCTACGCATTTACTGGTCCCCCCGGTCAGTGTAAATCTCGATGGGTTCTAGACCAATGTCGTCGCATGTCACTAACGCGAGGTGTTTGTCCGGAGTGTGCGGGCAGAGGTTTGGGCATGCACATTTTCGCCGACGGGTGTCAGCGAAAGTGGACTCGAGATGTGTGACTACTTCGCAGCGATGACCGCTCCGGGATTGAGAATCCCTAGAGGATCGAGCGCATCTTTGATCTTCCGGTTCAACGCCATGACGTCCTCGCCAAGCTGAGCTGGCAACCAGTCGCGCTTGATCCGGCCCACTCCATGCTCGCCGGTAATGGTGCCGCCCAGTGCAATTGCCAGATCCATGACCCGACCGAATGCGATCTGGGCGCGCTCGGTCATATCGGGATCGGACGGATCGAACACGATCAGTGGATGAGTGTTTCCGTCGCCGGCGTGCGCCACGGTGCAGATAAGGACATCCAGGTCCGCGGCGATGGCTTCCACCCCCGTGATCAATCGTGGCAACGCTCGCATCGGAACGCCGACATCTTCGAGGAGCAGATTCCCCAACGCCTGAACAGCTGGAAACACCGCGCGTCGGGCCGCAGTGAATGCATCACCCTCGGCCTGGTCGTCTGTCGCGAAAACTTCGGTGGCCCCGTTGTTTTCACACGCTGCGACAATGCTCTCGATCTCGAGTACACCAGCGGCGCCGTGGGCATCGGATTGGGCCAGAATCAGTGCGCGAGCCTTCCGGTTGAGCCCCATCCGCACAGAATCCTCGACAGCGTTGATGCTGGCGTGATCCATGAACTCGAGCATCGCCGGACGCATTTTGCCGGTGATCGCCAAGACTGCGTCGGCAGCTTCCTCGACGGAATCGAACGACGCGACGACAGTTGAAGCGGGCGGCTGCGCCGGAATCAGACGCAAGGTGATCTCAGTGATGATGCCGAGAGTGCCTTCGCTGCCGACAAACAGTTTGGTAAGTGAGAGTCCTGCAACATCTTTCAGGAGCGGGCCGCCCAGTGACACTGCAGTGCCGTCGGCGAGCACTACCTTCAGGCCGAGCACATAGTCGGTGGTGACGCCGTATTTCACACAACAGAGTCCACCGGCGTTGGTAGCGGCATTGCCACCGATGGAACAGATCTCGAACGACGACGGGTCAGGCGGGTACCAGAGCCCATGCTCTGCGGCAGCTTTCTTGACCTCGGCGTTCATCAAGCCGGGCTGAGTTACGGCCACCCGAGCTACCGGGTCGATGGTGATCTCGCGCATTCGCTCGGTGCTGACCATGATGCAACCGTCGACGGCGCTGGATCCACCGGAGAGTCCTGATCCGGCACCGCGCGGAACCACGGGAATGCGATGTTCGGTGGCCCAGCGCATCACGGCCTGGATATCTTCGGTGCAGGTGGCCCGGACAACGGCCAGCGGGTTGCCTGCATTCGGATCGGCTGCCCAGTCTTGGCGGTAACCGGCCGTAAGGTCCGGATCGCGCAGGAGAGCACCATCCGGCAGCGCAGCGATCAGTTCTGCCAGTCCCGTCGAATCAACCGAAGTCATAACTCCATCATGCGCGCAGAACTTGGGGATGCGAGGTGAGTTGGCTGAACTTCCCGCTAGCGGCCCTTCGGTTTGCCCGTGAACCGGCCACCCGAACTCTTGGTGCCGCCCGACTTGCCGCTACCCGCTTTGCCGCCGGCCTTGGCTTTGCCGCCGCTGGTATTGCGGCCCGAGACGCTCTTTGCCGTTCCGGCACTCTTGGCTTTGTGATCGGCTTTCGCGGCCTCGGCACGACGTTCCTTCGCTGCCTGCTTGGCCTTGACCGAACCCTTGATCTTCTCGGCCGGCTGACCATTGCGTCCGCGTGAACTCTGAGCGGTACGTCCTCGCACGATGCCGATGAGTTCTTCGACCAATTCTGTGGTCTTGGACTCCAGCCAAGCCAAAGCAATAGGGGACTCGGGAGCACCGGCAACAGGACGGAAAGTCAGATCCTTGCGGTGGTGCAACCGCGCCACCGAATGTGGAACAACAACAACGCCGATGCCGGCCGCAACCAACTCGATGGCGTCGGCGATCGTTTCCGGCCGCTCGGCTGCTGCCTTACCTGGACGCGTCGGCCACTCGAGGGTGTCTTCGAGAGGGTTGAGCACAATCTCGTCGCTCAGATCGGCGACGGAAATCTGGTCTACAGCGGTGAACACGTGATCTTTGGGGATCACCACGACCGGCGTCTCCGCATATAAGGAGATCGCGCTGAGCTCGGTGCGATCGATCGGCAACCGAACCAGGCCGGCGTCGGCCTCGCCCGCCCGTAGCGCTGCCACAACCTCGAGAACCGGAAACTGGACCAACTCGAGACGGACGTCCGGAAGCCGCTCGTGCCACACTCGAATCCACTTGGTCGGCGTTACCCCGGGGGCATACGCGAGTCGAAAAATTGCCGGACTATCCGCGTTGCTCACCCGGCAAGGTTACCGCCTTGGTAAAACGCGACGCGATGGCTGGCTACTCTTGTTGCATGACGTCGAACAAAACGCCCCAGACGATGAAGCCGACGACGGCTGCCAAGAAGCTGGGTGTGTACCTGGAAGCAACACCGAAAGAGTTCCAGGAAGGCGACGTGACCCGTGAAGAACTGACCGCGCTTCAGACCGAAGCTCCGGAGTGGCTGCTGGAACTGCGCCGCACCGGCCCGCACCCGAAGCAGGTCATCGCCGCAAAGCTGGGCATCTCCATCGCCGGGCTCGCTCGCGGCGGCGTCGAAGAGGCCCTCACCACGGATCAAGTTGCTGCCCTGCTGGAAGAAAAGCCCGAGTGGCTGGAGAAAGAACGCGCACTGCAAGCGGAGGTGCGCGCCGAGAACCTCCGTATCAAGGAGAAGCGCGCTTCGCGCCGCAATCAGCCGCGCAAGGCTCGTAGGGGCTAAAGCCCCCGTGCGCCTTTTTGGTAGTGCCCACTACCAGAAAGGCGCACAGGGTGTCAGCCCTCGACGATGCTGAGCTCGTCGAACACGATTTCACCCAACGCGTCGGACTCCGGGATATCGACGACACCGAGCAGTGCCCAGCCGTGATCACCTTCCGGGTCCTCGAGCACCTGACGCACTCGCCAGAACTCGCCTTCCTCGACTACCTGGAACAACGCCGGCCCACGCGCCGACGGTCCCGTTCCGATCGAGCTGTACTCCTCGAAGTAGGGGAGCAGTTGCTCTTCCCACTCGGCGGCGTCGATACCGTCGTCGAGGTTTTCCAGTTCGTTCCACTGTCGCCGCGACGCGAGGTCGATCCGACGGAACATCGCGTTGCGCACCATGACGCGGAACGCGCGCGGGTTTGCCGAGATCGGGCGCGGAATGTCGGCGCCGAATGCAACCTCTTCGGTGTCGGCTTCGGCTCCGGGGTCGGTCAGCGACTCCCACTCGTCGAGCAGGCTCGAGTCGACTTGTCGGATCAACTCACCCAGCCACTCGATGATGTCTTCGAGTTCTTCGGTGCGGGCTTCGGTGGGCACGGTCTGGCGCAGGGCGCGGTAGGCGTCCGCGAGGTAACGCAGAACCAGTCCTTCGGAGCGGGTGAGCCCGTAGTGACTGATCAATTCGGCAAAGGTCATTGCGCGTTCGATCATGTCGCGTACGACGGATTTGGGGGAGAGCGCAAATTCGGTGATCCACGGATGGCCGCCGCGGTACATCTCGAAGGCGGGGAACAGTAACTCCGCCAACGGTTTCGGCCAGGTGACCTCTTCAAGGAGTTCCATGCGCTCCTCGTACTCGATGCCGTCCGCTTTCATCTGGGCAACAGCCTCACCGCGGGCGAAGTGCTGCTGACCCATCAATACCTGGCGGGGGTCGTCGAGTGTCGATTCGATGATGGACACGACATCGAGTGCGTACGTATCGGATTCGACGTCGAGGAGTTCGAACGCAGCGAGAGCAAACGGCGAGAGTGGCTGATTCAAGGCGAAGTCGCGCTGCAAGTCCATCGTCAACCGCGCCATCCGGCCGTGCTCGTCCGGTTCGTCGAGGCGTTCCACGATGCCGGCGCTGAGCAATCCGCGGTACAGCGAGATCGCCTTGAGGATGTGCTTGCGCTGCGCCGGACGCGATTCGTGGTTGTCCTCCAACAGATGTCGCATCGCGTCGAAGCAATTACCCGGTCGGGCAATGACATTGAGCAGCATGGAGTTGCTGACGGAGAACCGCGACACCAAGGGTTCCGGTGATGCCGCAACCAGGCGGTCGAATGTCGCTTCGCTCCACGAAACGAATCCTTCGGGAGCCTTCTTGCGTTGAATTTTCTTGATCTTCTTCGGATCGTCGCCCGCCTTGGCGACTGCTCGCAAATTGTCGACTTCGTGTTCCGGCGCCTGCACCACGACGGTACCCATCGTGTCGTAGCCGGCGCGGCCGGCGCGACCTGCGATCTGATGGAACTCACGAGCCTTGAGGTGGCGCGTGCGGACGCCGTCGTACTTGGCCAGACCCGTCAGCAACACAGTGCGGATGGGAACGTTGATGCCGACGCCGAGTGTGTCGGTGCCGCAGATGACCTTGAGCAGACCGTCCTGGGCAAGGACTTCGATGAGCCGTCGGTACTTGGGCAACATACCGGCATGGTGAACGCCGATACCGTGGCGAACCAACCGGGAGAGTGTCTTGCCGAATCCCGTCGTGAAGCGAAATCCGCCGAGCGCCTCGGCAATTGCTTCTTTCTCCGTCTTGGAGCAGAAGTTGACGCTCGTGAGCGCTTGCGCTCGTTCGAGAGCTGCGGCCTGCGTGAAGTGCACGATGTACACGGGGGCCTGGTTGGTGGTGACCAACTCTTCGATGGTCTCACCGACCGGCGTGGTGGCGTACGAGAACATCAGGGGGACAGGGCGTTCGGTACCAGACACGACGGTGGTGGGCTTGCCGGTGCGACGCGTGAGGTCCTCGGAAAAGAAGTCCACCTCGCCCAGAGTTGCGGACATCAGCAAGAACTGGGCGTGCGGTAGTTCGATCAGCGGAACCTGCCACGCCCACCCGCGATCCGGTTCGGAGTAGAAATGGAACTCGTCCATCACTACCTGGCCGATATCGGAATCGGGGCCCTCTCGCAGCGCGAGATTGGCGACGATCTCCGCTGTGGCACAGATGATGGGAGCCGACGAGTTGACGGCAGCGTCGCCGGTCATCATGCCGACGTTCTCCGCGCCGAACACCTCGCAGAGCGCAAAGAACTTCTCGCTCACCAACGCCTTGATGGGCGCGGTGTAGTACGTGCGCTTGCCCTGGGACATCGCGTAGAAGTGCGCGCCGATCGCCACCATCGACTTTCCGGAACCGGTTGGGGTCGCCAAAATTACGTTTGCACCCGAGACCAGTTCCATCACAGCCTCTTCCTGGGCAGGATAGAGCGTCAAACCACGCTCGATCGTCCAGGATAAGAAGGCGTCGAAAACGGAATCGGGATCCGCGTTGTCGGGGAGCAGTTCCGTCAGCAGCACTTGTACAGGTTAGCCGCTGGCGGTGATCAGGTTGCGCTGCGCTCGTCCGAGCCCATCGCATCGAGTACCGCCATGCGTGTCGACGACGAACCGGTGATGGTGTTTTCACCAACCCCGGCAATCAGCATGTGCCGCCAGTGCGCCTCGTCGAATACCAGTGGCGCGGTGCTCGCGAGGAACTCCTCGATCACCTGAAGGAAATGCATGGGGTCGTCGCGGAAGGGGAAGTGTCCGGATCCACGGAAAACTTCGAGTCGGGAGTTGGGCATCGCCGCATGCGCGAGGTGCGCGTGCGAGACGGGAATCACGGAATCCTCGTCACCCCAGATCAACTGAACCGGCAGATTCTCGGTCAGGTAACACCGATCGAGCATCGTGACGACCTGACCTCGCCAGTCGACTACCGCGCGCAACGTCCGCAGGTATGCCTCGTACGCAGTGGGGTCTGGTAGTTCGGCGAGAACACGAATCAGGTCAGGAGTGTCGTGCAGCATGGTTCCCGGGCGCAGGTTCGATCCGTGAACGGCGCCGGCGAGACTACCGGCGAAACGCACGATCGGCATCGCTCCGGGAATGCGCAGAAGTTTGAGGACCTCGTTGACCACCGGCACCGACATCAACCGAAGAATCGGATGGACGTCTTTGGTGATGCCGCCGGTCGAGACCAACACGAGTCGATCGACCATGTCGGGGAACTGGTATGCAAATTGCATCGCCACGCCGCCGCCGAGTGAATGCCCGATGACACTGACGTGTTCGATGCCCAGAGTGGACAACAAATCGCGCATGCCGTTGGCGTAGGCCGCTACCGAGTAATCGGCACGAGGCTTGTCGGAGCGACCGTGCCCGAGAAGATCGGGGGCGATGACGGTGTAGTTCTTGGCCAGATGGGGGATGATCTCCGTCCACGTGGACGAGTTGTCGCCAATGCCGTGCAGGAGCAGAACTGCAGGGCCGTCGCCGGCAATGCGAAAAGCTCGACGGTAACCGTGAATCGTCCGAAACATCATCCGCGGTTCCTCGTCGGGAACTGGCCGGAGCTGCCGCGTTCGGGGTCTGCTCATGTCGCCTCCAGTATCAGCGCGTGACCGCTGTTGACTGAATCGCTCCGATTTGTTGAGCCGTCAACAAAAGTCACGCAGAATTTGAGGCTATCCGACAGATGTATCGAGAACAACATCTCAGGTAACGACGAGGTTGCGGAATGCGCACGATGTGCGCAATTCCGCAGCTCATATGTCAGTTTCGGTCGGATTCGCCGTCATCCGGCGTGTCGAACTCTCCATTGCCTGCCTGTTCGGCCAGGAACCGCTCGAATTCGGCACCGATCTCGTCTCCACTTGGAAGGTCGGCCTCACCGGCGAGCAGTGACGCCTGCTGTTCCTGCGCTGTCACGAAGGTGTCGTACTGGCGCTCGAGAGCATGGACCACGGTCTGAACTTCTTCGTTTCCGGCAATGTGCTCGTTAACCTGTTCGAGGACGCGCGCCGAAGCCTCACCCAGAGCGGCGAGTGGCAATTCGAGCCCGGACACCTCTGCCACATTCTCCAGCAAGGTCTCGGACGCAGCCGGGTAATCGGTCTGTGCCAGGTAATGGGGAACGTGAACGGAGAAACCGACGGCTTCGTGGCCGTGCTGGCTCATCCGGAATTCCAGCAGCGACGACGCACTGCCGGGAACCTGAAGTTCGCCGGACCAGCGCTGGTGGTCGCCGATCAGGTCCTTGTTCGTGGAATGAGCCGTCAAGCCCAACGGGCGGGTGTGCGGAATCGCCATCGGGATCGCATTGAGCCCGATGGTCTGGCGTACGCCCAGCTGTTCGGCGAGCAAGCGGACAGCGGTGGTGAATCGCTCCCACTTGAGATCGGGTTCCATACCGGCGAGCAGCAGGAAGGGCGTTCCCACCGTGTCACGAAGCGCGTAAAGGTTCAGAGAGGGGGCGTCGTAGTCCGAGAAGTGATCGGCCTTGAACGTCATCGTGGGGCGGCGTGATCGGTAGTCGATCAACTCGTCCACGGCAAACGACGCGACAAGTTCGGTCTCGAGGCTCTCGCGCAAATGCTTCGTCGCAAGTTTCACGGCGTGACCCGCGTCGGAGTAGCCCTCGAGTCCGTGGATGAGAACCGGGCCCTGGCCGTCGGCAGCCGACAACTGGGGCGCCGGGAATTCCAGCTCGTACATTTTCGACTGGTCGTCCATCGCAGTCCCCTTCTTTCACGGTGCTTGTTTCCAGTGTCCACTATCGGCGGTTGCCGATTCGCAGTGGAGTCGGCAGTGGAGTCGTCTTTCGCCGAGGTTCCTTTGGTGGAACGTGTCCGACGGGCTCGGGCATTCCCGAATTCCGGCGCGGATGCGTTCGCCAGGAGCGAAGCGTGCGGGTCAGGGTTCGACGTTCGGGGTTCGACACCGTCGCGCAGTGGGCGGAGATCCACGATCCGGGAGATGGGACATGGCAGAGTGACGAACAGGTACTGCCGTGGTGGATTTCTCCCATTCGGCTGCAGCCGAATGGAGGCACACGTGATGGTCGGTCGGGGATCGGGCAGGTCGAGGCTCGCAGGCGTCGTGGTTGTGGTTGCTGCGCTCGGATTGGTATCGGGGTGTTCCTCGTCGATTTCCGGGGAAGCTCAGCCTGATGCCGGCGGACAGACACCCGCCGTAGCGGGGTCGAGCGCTCCCAGTGCGGCAGGGTCGACGCCACCAAGCACAACGGCTTCATCCAAGGCTGCGCCGCTAGCGGACCTGTTGCTGACTCCTGCAGAGTTTCCGCCGCCATTCGACGCGGTAGTACTTCCCGCGCAGGCTGTTCCGATGGCCGCGCCGGATCTGGTGGGTGTTCCGCGCGGAGCAACCGTCGACCCCGCAGACTGCGCCCCACCCGAACAGGACTACGGGCCGACGGGCACCGTTATGGCCGTGGGCACCGACAATGCGAGTAGGTCGACAATCTCGGTGGAGCTCACTCGGAGTGACACCAGCCTGACCTCGTTGGAAGCGCAGACCGAAGACTGCACCTCGATGAAGGTGACCGCAAACGGAGTGACGTCGACGGTCACGACGGTCATTTTGCCGCCTTCGCCGATCAATGCCGATCAGACGTTGTCCTTGCGGCGGACGGTATCCACACCATCCTCGGCCACCGGGGACCAAACGATGTTGACGCTGATGGCCCAGGTCGGTGATGTGCGCATTGCTGTCACGCTGATGACATTCGGTGCAACCGAGCCGTCCACCGCGCCGCTGGACGAGGCTTTCACCGCCGCTGTTCAGAAGGTTCGCGCGGGCAGCTGAGAATCATGCACGACGCACCGACACTCATCACGTAGTCGGTGCCTGTGTTGGTGATTCATCCACAACAAAATTGGTTCTGCACAGCTGAGCTTCATGAGCTTCGTTTTGCCAGGTCGAGCGCACCGGGCTGGTGGTTGCTCTTGACATGGTCTACCCATGACAACATCACCGTTTTCCCGGGAATTCGAATCCTCCGACGACCAGGCGCAGAGTTGGGCGTCGCGTGAGTCCGAACACCTTTCGGAACCAGGCGAGCTGATCGCTGCGATCCCAGCGTTGATGGGGTTCAGCCCCGAAGACTCCGTCGTCGCGTTGTGCCTGATGGACACCACACCAAAAACACTCGGACCGATCATGAGGCACGACTACTTTCCGAACATCGGCTCCGAGTTGGCTCCGGCGATGCACTCGGCCCTCGAGCAATTTGTTCGAGTCTGTGCGACAGAAGGAACAGTCGCGGTGATCCTGGTAATGATCGGAGACCATCCGTTGGGGGAATTATTCGACATCGCAGCGGAATTCAACGACATGCTTACCGGCAACGGCGTCGAACTCGTCGATGTGTTCGCGGTACCGGTGATCGCGAGGGGTCGCGACTGGATGAGCATCCTCGCGCCGGATCGGTATGGGCGCCTGCCCGATCCCGGTTCGTCCTCTGTCGCGGCCGCCCAGGTCCTCGGCGGCCGTGTCATCCGAGCGTCGCGGAGCGAGTTGGTGCGCTCGGTTCGTGGGCAATCGAGTAACCACGCGACGATCGGGTCGTTGATCGACCGGGGGCGCGCGCAGATCGCGTCGGCGCGGTGCGAGGCGCACTGCTCGAACGATCCCTTCGCTCAGGTGCGCCGGGAGGTCGAGGAAGTTCTGGCGTTTGTCGAGCGGATGCGGCGCGGAGTATTTCCCGACGCCCGTGAATGTGCGCACTTGGCACTGGTGTTGTCCGACGTGCGCGTCCGGGACACTGTCATGGGTCTAGCGGCAACGGAGTGCGCAGATTCTGCGGAAGCTTTGTGGGCGATCTTGACTCATGAACTTCCGGTTCCCGAATGTTCTTATCCCGCTACACTTCTGGGATTCTTCGCCTATTCCCGCGGTGATGGCCCACTGGCCGGTATCGCGCTCGCGTACGCGCTGGAGGCGGACCCCGAATACAGTCTGGCCGGCTTGCTCGACAAATCGCTGCAAGCCGGCATGCGACCGGACGGAATTCGCAGGCTGGCGGAAGTCGGACTCGACCTCGCCCGGGACTTCGACGTGAGTGCGATGCCCGAGGCGAGGTGAGTTGGACCTGGAGGACTTAAGCGTCGCAGATCTACCGAGCGGAGTGCGATGCAGAACCGAGGTCTTGCAGGAACTGCCAAGCATCCGCGACGATCACGTCGAGATCGGTGCGCGTCGGTGTCCACCCGAGTTCGGCAATTGCCTTGTCGCTGGACGCGATCAAGACGGCCGGGTCGCCGAGACGGCGTGGAGCGTCCTCGACATTGATCGGAAGTCCGGTCACCCGAGCACACGAAGCAATGACCTCGCGGACGCTGAATCCGGCACCGCTACCGAGGTTGTAGATGCGATGCTCGGACGGCGTGGACTTCTCCAAGGCGAGGAGATGAGCCTCGGCGAGATCGAGCACGTGGATGTAGTCCCGCACGGCAGTTCCGTCGGGCGTGGGCCAATCGGTGCCGAAGACCGAGATCTTGTCCCGCTGCCCGAGTGCAACCTGCAGCACCAACGGGATCAAATGTGTTTCGACAACCCGGTTTTCACCGGCAGACTTGTACGCACCGGCGACATTGAAGTAGCGCAAGCTGGTGGCGGCAAGACCGTGTGCGACGGAGTACGACGTGATCGCGTGGTCGATGGCGAGCTTCGACGCTCCGTACGGATTGGTAGGCCGAGTCGGAGCAGTCTCCATGATCGGAGTCTGCTCCGGCTCGCCATACGTCGCCGCAGTCGACGAGAACACCAACCTCGGAGTCCGAGAGTCGCGGATGGCCTCGAGGAGCGCGAGGGTTGTTACTACATTGCCCTGCCAGTACTTTTCGGGATGCAACACCGATTCGCCGACGAGTGACTGCGCGGCAAAATGCAGAACACCGTCGAAAATCGGGGAGTTGCCGAGGACCTTCGCCGCCGTCTTGGCTACATCACCTTCGATGAAGTCGGCGCCGGCTGGGACGGCGTCGGCATTTCCGGTGGATAGGTCGTCGATCACAACGACCTCGTGTCCGCGTTCGAGTAGTACTGTGCTGCAGACACTGCCGACGTAGCCGGCACCGCCGGTAACCAAAAGTTTCATGAAATTCCTCAGACCAGCTTTACCTGTACGGCGTGCGCCATTTCTTCTGCCAACTCCACACCGTCGTGGCCGGGCACGATGATCGTCACTGAACCCGGGCGGGTCTCGACGGTCACCCTGGCGTCCGGAACGACGCCGGCGTCTCGCAGTTGCGCGATCACATCGGGATCGGACTGCACGTGCTCGGCGAGCCTGCGCACAACCACAGCCGTCGGCTTGCCCGCCGGAACATCGGTGAGGCGCATCAAGGTTTCGGCTGGATTGCTCGGCCCGTCCAGACCCAGCTGATCCAGCCCGGGAATCGGATTACCGTACGGCGACGTGGTCGGGTTGTTCAGAACGACGACGAGTCGGCGCTCGACGTCCTCGCTCATCACATGCTCCCAGCGGCACGCCTCTGCATGCACGTCTTCCCACTTCAAGCCGATGATGTCCACCAACAGGCGTTCTGCCAAGCGGTGCTTGCGCATGACCGAAACGGCCAAGTCGCGGCCCTTGTCGGTGAGCTCCAGGTGTCGATCGCCGGCAACCATCAGCAATCCGTCGCGCTCCATGCGCGCAACGGTCTGGCTCACGGTGGGTCCGCTCTGCTCGAGCCGTTCGGCGATCCGCGCCCGGAGTGGGACGACGCCCTCTTCTTCCAAGTCGTAGATCGTCCGGAGATACATCTCCGTGGTGTCGACTAGATCCTTCACACTCAACCCCTTCGTCAACGGCCATTCTACCGTTCGGTTCCGGAAACTTGTGCCGCTCCATCAGCGGCGAGTCCGGCTGTTCGGCCGGTGGCGACATCCCTGGTGTGACGGCCTGGACACACTTTCGAGAACAGTGTGGTGCACGGCACGAATCGAACACGAAGTAGCGTGTTCCCATGACCGCCTCGATCAGATCTGACGAGGACCCCACGATGCCTCGAGCGAATCGAGTTGTGGTGTGGAGTCCGGAGTACCTGAGTTATCGGTGGAGTAACGATCACCCGATGAATCCGACCCGCCTCGACCTGACGATGGAACTCTCGCGTGGCCTGGGACTGCTCGAGGGAATCGAGTTCCTCGAGCCGACACCTGCCAGTGACGTCGACCTCCTCCGCATACACACGCCCGCCTACCTCGCCGCCGTCAAATCAGCGGGCCACTCAGCATCCAACGGTGTTACCGGTGCGGATGTTCCCCACGGTCTCGGGACCGAGGACAACCCGGTCTTTCCGCAGATGCACGAGGCGAGCGCAATTCTTGCCGGTGGTTCCCTGGCCGCTGCCAAGGAAATCGCGTCGGGCCGCACCCGTCGGGCCGTGAGTATCGGCGGCGGCATGCACCACGCGATGGCGGACTGGGCCTCGGGATTCTGCGTCTACAACGACGCGGCCGTCGCGATCTCCTGGCTACTCGACAACGGGTACGACCGCATCGCGTACATCGACGTCGACGCACATCACGGTGACGGCGTGCAGCACGCTTTTCTCGGCGACCCACGAGTTTTGACGGTGTCTCTGCATCAGCATCCGGCAACGCTGTGGCCCAATACCGGTTGGTCCAGCGAAGTCGGGGACGGCGCGGCGGAGGGTACGGCTGTCAACATCCCGGTGTTGCCGGGAACCGTAGACGCATTGTGGCTGCGGGCATTTCACGCGGTGGTGCCCGGTGCGATCGCCGCGTTCCGGCCCCAGATCATCATCAGCCAGTGTGGGGTCGACTCGCATCGGGAAGACCCGCTCGCTGATCTGGCGTTGACCGTCGACGGTCAACGAGCGGCGTTCATCGCGATGCGTGATCTTGCCGACCGCTACTCCGAAGGACGATGGCTGGCGGTCGGTGGTGGTGGGTACGGGCTGGTGCGGATCGTTCCGCGGGCGTGGACGCATCTCATCGCGGCAGCGCTTGATCGTGACATCGATGTGAACACGCCACTTCCGGACGGTTGGAAGGAAAAGACCGGGGCGATGGCACCGGGCGTCGAACTTCCCGAGGTCATGGGGGACGGCGGCGACATCAACTTCTCGAAGTGGGACGGGCCGGGCGGTACGCCCGAAACCGGAGTGGCGTCGGTAGACAGAGCGCTCACCCGCATCGATTCCGCCATCATCGCGACGCGCCGCGCTGCGTTTCCCCTTCTCGGACTCGACCCGGAGGATCCCCGTGACTGAACAGTCCGACCCCAAGTCCGACTCTAAAGAATCCGACACCGAAGCCAAGACAGACGCTGCGGTGGATGCGGCGCACAACTATCCGCACGAGTGGGTTGTCGACGTGCTCGCCTCGGACGGCGGCGCGGTTGCCCTGCGGCCGATCGTCCCCGAGGACGCGGACAAGCTTGTCGAATTCCACGGCAAGCTCTCCGAGCGCACGCGGTATCTGCGGTACTTCGGCCCTTACCCCACGATGTCAAAGCGCGACGTCACGAACTTCACGACGGTCGATCACCACAATCGGGTCGCGTTTGTCATGATGCTGGGCGACGAGATCATCGCCGTCGGCCGGTACGAGCGTCTACTCGACGTCGGTGACGGCAAGTCGGCGGAGGTGGCATTTGTTGTCGCCGACGCCCATCAGGGTCGCGGCCTTGGCCCCATCCTGCTCGAGTACCTGGCAGCGGCAGCCGCGGAAAACGGGCTGACGATGTTCGTGGCGGAGGTCCTGTCCGAGAACCGCAACATGGTCACCGTCTTCCGCGAGGCCGGATATCAGGTCAGCCGAACGTTCGACGGGGGAGTGCTGCGCCTGGAGTTCGCGATCGACCCCACAGAAGCCCTTGTCTCCGTGCGTAATTCCCGTGAGCGGGCGGCTGAGGCCAGGAGTATGGGCAACGTGCTCAGTCCGCGGTCCGTTGCCGTGATCGGAGCGTCGGCCGACCCGGCGAAGGTCGGCAACGCCGTACTGACCAACCTTCTGCGTGGCGGGTTCACCGGCCCTGTCTATCCGGTCAATGCCGAACATCGTTCCGTACACGGAGTTCGGGCATACAAGACTGTTCGCGAGATTCCCGACGACGTCGATCTTGCGGTGGTTGCCGTCCCCGCCGAATCCATCAGTTCGGTTCTCGACGACTGCCTCGACAAGGGTGTCAAGGCGCTGGTTGTCGTGTCGTCGGGATTCAGTGACAGCGGCCCGGACGGTCGCGCATCTGAGCGGAAACTTGTCCATGCGGCCCGCGCGCACGGGATGCGTCTCATCGGACCCAATGCGCTGGGGGTGGCAAACAACGATCCAGCGATTTCCCTGAACGCGACGCTGGCGCCGGTTCTTCCGGCGGCAGGCAACGTCGGGTTCTTCTGCCAGTCTGGTGCTTTGGGAATCGCGATCCTCGACGAGGCCGCGCGCAGTCGAATCGGGTTGTCGGCCTTCGTCTCTGCCGGTAACCGTGCCGATGTGTCCGGCAACGACCTTCTGCAGTACTGGGATTCGGATCAGTCCACCGAAGTGGTTCTCCTGTACTTGGAGAGCTTCGGTAACCCGCGAAAGTTCTCCCGGATCGCAAGGCGCGTGGCGCGTAAGAAGCCGATCGTGGCAGTCAAGAGCGGACGCCACGCAGTGCCACCCGTGCTGGCGGCCACCGGAGTCGAGATCGACGATTCCATTGTCCGCGCGCTGTTCGAGCAGGCCGGTGTCATCCAGGTCGGGTCGATCTCCCAATTGTTCGACTGCGCACTGCTGTTCGGTTATCAACCGTTGCCGGCCGGCCCGCGTCTTGCAGTCATCGGCAACTCCACTGCTCTTGGTGTACTGGCCGCAGACGCAGCCCGTAGCGAAGGGCTCCAAGTCAGCGATCCGATCGACTTGGGTGCCCAGGCCAGTCCCGAGTTGTTTGCGTCAGCGGTGCGTGATGCCTTGGCGTCCTTCGACGTCGACGCCGTCATCGCGGTCTTCGTTCCACCGGTCGCCATCCCGGTCGAACCCTTCGCGAAAGCGCTCAAGGATGCGGTAGCGGGATCGGACAAGCCCATTC
The DNA here is from genome assembly GCF_003023755.1 of Rhodococcus sp. AD45-ID. Classification (NCBI taxonomy): domain Bacteria; kingdom Bacillati; phylum Actinomycetota; class Actinomycetes; order Mycobacteriales; family Nocardiaceae; genus Rhodococcus; species Rhodococcus sp. AD45-ID. Next base: position 928,391 of record NZ_PYHL01000002.1, read on the forward strand.
TCACGACGTTCCTGGCCGCGGAGGGAGTGCCGGAGGTGCTGACTGTCCGCGATGACGCCGGCAATCCGACTCGGGGATCGGTGCCGTCGTATCCGGGACCGGAGCGTGCGGCACTGGCGTTGGCGCGGGCCTGGCGATATGCCGAATGGCGAAGCAAGCCCGCGTCCAAGGTGGTGCGGCCAGCCGGCATCGACTCCGAGCGGGCTCGCCAGATGGTTGCCGCCTGGCTCGAAAACTCCCCCGGTCGTTGGCTTTCCGACTTCGAGGCATCGGAACTTCTGGCGTGCTACGGCGTCGACGTCGTCGAATTCCGCTCGGTCCTGAGCGAAGACGAAGCCGTAGAGGCAGCCGACGCACTCGGGTACCCCGTGGTGGTGAAGGCAACCGGCGAACTATGGCGCCATCGCCCGGATCTTGGTGGTGTGCGCCTCGACCTTGTCGGGCCGGATTCGGTTCGACTCGCGTACAGCGACCTTGCTGCCGCGTCGGGGGAGCCGCTCCTGCACGTGCAGAAGATGGCGCCAAAGGGTATCGGGTGTGTTGTGGCCGTGCAGGACGACCCGTCGTTCGGTTCACTGATCTCGTTCGGCCTGGCCGGCGTGATCTCGGATCTCCTCGGTGACCGGGCTTACCGAGTCCTGCCGCTGACCGAGGACGCCGCCACCGAATTGATCGACGCTCCCAAAGCTGCGCCGCTGCTCTCCGGATACCGCAACGCCGTCCCCGTCAACAAGGGTGCGCTGGTGGATCTGGTGCAGCGGATCTCGACGTTGGCCGACGATATCCCCGAAGTTCGGGAGCTTGCCTGCGAGCCGGTACTGGCGTCCGCTGTCGGCGCCGAGATCACGGACGCCCGGGTGCGCATCGGACCGGAACCGAGCGCCGTGGATCTGGGGCCCCGCCGACTGCGCTGAACCGCGCGTTCGACACCCAGCGTTCAATACGAAAAAGCCGGCCACCGTACGTTCCCGATGGGAGAACATACGGTGGCCGGTGAGTGTCACACGGCGCCGCGATCAGCTGGCGTAGGAGCGCAACTTCTCGGCACGATCGCCGACACGGAGCTTGCCCATAACCTCGCGCTCGATCTGGCGCACCCGCTCGCGGGAGAGCCCGAAGAGCTTGCCGATCTGGTCGAGGGTGCGCGGCTGGCCGTCGTCGAGGCCGTAGCGCAGGCGGATGACCTGCTGCTCACGCTCGTCGAGGGTGCCGAGCACGCTGCGGACGTCGCTGTGCAGCAAACCGGCGATGACGGCGTTCTCGGCCGATGTTGCCTCGGCATCTTCGATGAAGTCGCCCAAAGGTGCTTCTTCATCGCTGCCGACGGGCATGTCCAGGCTTACCGGGTCGCGGCTGTGGTCGAGAAGATCCGCGATCTTGTGTGCCGGGATTCCCGACTCCTCCGCCAATTCGTCGTCGGTCGCTTCGCGTCCGAGCTGCTGATGGAGTTCGCGTTTGATGCGGGCCAGCTTGTTGACCTGCTCGACGAGGTGGACTGGCAGACGGATGGTGCGGCTCTGATCAGCCATTCCGCGGGTGATGGCCTGGCGAATCCACCAGGTGGCGTACGTCGAGAACTTGAAGCCCTTTGCGTAGTCGAACTTCTCCATCGCGCGGATCAAGCCGAGGTTTCCCTCCTGAATCAGATCCAAGAGGGGCATGCCGCGACCGGTGTACCGCTTGGCCAGCGATACGACGAGTCGCAGGTTCGCTTCCAGGAGGTGGCTGCGTGCCGACTCTCCCTCACGAACGATTGTTGCGAGATCCCTCTTCTTGGCAGCTGTCAGGCGCTTTCCCGTAGCCAGAACGTGGCTGGCGTACAGCCCCGCTTCGATTCGCTTCGCCAGTTCGACTTCGTCTGCTGCTGTCAGCAGTGCGGTGCGACCGATTCCGTTCAGATAGACACGAACCAGGTCTGCTGACGGGCTCTGGGCGTCCAGATCCGCAGCGCTCGGACGAATGCGAGTAGTGGTGCTGGGGCTTGTCATGACTTGCCTCCCTATCGGCGGTCTCTCACAAGGTTCAACGCGTGAGAGTTCCGAGATAGTTCCCGCAGCGATTTCGTCGAAATTGCTCTGACCTGCTGTGTTCCCCGGGCAGTCCTGAGAAGTTGCTGAGAACCCGAAAATCTGCAACCCAATCGGAACTCGACTACGTGACAGGCAACACCAATCCGTGACGTACGAGTGACACGAGCAGAGTGACGACGCCGGCACTGAGAACTTCGGGGTCTTCACCGTTTGCGGCGGCAAGAAGCTCGACCAATTCCTCGACCACAAGTCCGTCGGCCCGCAGGCCCGCCAGTAGTGCGGCACCGAGGTCGTCGATCTCATGCTGCCAGTGTGGTCCGTTGCCACGGTGAATCCGAGTGACAACCTGCTGCCACCCTTCTTCGCCGGGAAGATAGACGCGTTCGAGGGCGGTGTTCGGATCGACGACAAACCGCTCCTGCAGCACGTCGTGTTCACGCAGCCAGGCAACCCGGTCGAAGTACGCCAGCGCCTCGGGCCCGAGCGGGTCGGAGAAACCGTGCAGGAGATCTTCGGCCATCAAGTCCGTCGGCGAGTCCGTTCGGCGCAAGAAGACGAAACCGAATCCCACACCTTCCACGTGCGATTCCTCGAGATGATCGAGCCACGCATTGGCGCGTTCCTCGGTGGCGGGGTCCCGCGGGTCCTGGCCGCCGTCCTTGAGCCACGTCCCGACGTACAGCGCGGGATCCGCGACGTCACGCTGCACCACCCAGGCGTCGACACCGTGTGCCGGCAGCCACGACGCGATCCGCGATCGCCAGTCTTCGCCCTCGACATGGACCCACGACGCCAGCAGCGCTGCGGTGCCACCGGGATTCAGATAGTCGACGGACCGCGAGATCATCAGTTCGCTGGCCCCGTCGAGATCGAGACCGGAATCTCGATAGGTGTGGTGAACGCGGGCCTCGCCGACGACAAAGGGGGGATTGGCGACAACCTGGTCGAAGGTTCGTCCCTCGATCGGTTCGAACCACGAACCCTGATGCAATTCGACGTCGAGGCCGTTGAGCGCCATAGTTGCTGCGGTGAGATCGATCGCGCGCTGGTTGATGTCCGTCGCGGTGACGGAATCAGCGTAGGTCTTGGCGTGCAGGGCTTGGATTCCGCAGCCGGTGCCCACATCGAGAACTGTTCCGACGCGAGACGTCGGCGTTGCCTGCAGCAATGACAGTGAGGCGTGGCCAACACCGAGGACGTGGTCGCTGGTTGTGGACTGCTTCGGCCGAATTCCACCGTCCAGGTCTGAAATCACCCAATGATCGCCGGCACCGACGTCGATGGGCCGCAGATCCACGGCGGCACGCACAGCGGAGTCGGCTGAATTTTCGAGCAGACCGGCTTCGATCGCATCGTCGACCGTCAGCGGCGCCAGCGCGGCGGCGACGTCCTCGCGAGCACAGTCGTCGGCGAGAAGGAACAACCGGATGAGAACACCGATTTCTCCGTGCTCACGGCTCGCGCGTCGCACCGGAACCGGTTCACTGCGACCGAGCGCTGCGTGAACTTCCGGACCGAGCAGCTCGAGCAGGGTGTCGGTGTCGAACCGATTGCGCAGCAGAGCCGTGCGCAGCGCAGGGGTGATGGACAGGAGAGTTGTGCTCACCCGGACATTCTCGCAGGCGACGAATTTCTACCAGGTGATGCGTCAGCTCTCGATGATGTGATGCGGACTCGACTCGATCTCGCCGGCGTTGCGGCGTCGGCCGTCGTAGCGACTCGGCTCGTCCTTCGTGCGCGGTGGTCGATCATTTGCGATGAGGACCGCGATCCACGGAAGTGGGATGGACGCACCGATAATCAGCATCGAGACCCAGCCGTTCTCCCAAATGCCATACGCGATGGCAGCCAGAATCAACGCGGGGAAACGGAAAGCCATGATCGTCATGTACTTCCGCACGCGCGCTTTGTGCTGCTCGTCGATGGACAGCTGTGCTTCGGTGATCAATACGGGATTGTCGGGTGTTCCGGCTTCGTCGGGGTGACCGAACGCGCCATTTCTTGCCATAGCTCCACTGTTCCACTCTCGGCCGACAATTGCACACGCGGCCCGACGCTCGCACCGCTGCCGCGTAGACGGCATTATTGGAGGTATGAGCACCCAAACCAAGGAACGTCCCGACGTCTCGACCGACGAAACGACCGATGACGACACCCCGAAGGTCTTTCACTACGTCAAGAAGAACAAGATCGCCGAAAGCGCCGTGATGGGCACCCATGTGGTTGCACTGTGCGGCGAGGTCTTTCCGGTCACCAAGTCTGCGAAGCCGGGATCGCCCGTGTGTCCCGACTGCAAGAAGATCTACGAAGGACTTCGCAAAGGCGAATGACCGGGCAATCGGGAACGGCGTCGTTGCGCCGGATCCGATCCGCAGTCCGAACTCGGCGACTCGACAGTGTCAGTGCAGTCGGTCGCCGGGTTCGTTTCTGCTCCGATGCCGTCGCAATCCTTGACGTCTGAGCTGGCACGGCCGTCCGAGCTGGCACGGCCGTCCGAGCTGGCACAGCCGTCCGAGTTGGCGCGCCGACTTCGCGGCCGACCGTAGGTCGGTACTGCCGCCGGATCGGACTTGTCACCGGACACCCGAATCGGACTTGTTGCCAGGTGCCACGTCAGAGTGGTCACCGGCCCGGCGCTGTTGTCGTCGTCCTGCTGTGCGGCCAGCCACTCGCGGACCTGTTCCAGGCGCGTCGCTCGCGCCGGCCAGAATTCTTGCACCGTCGCGTTGAACTCGGCGCCGAGCACCACTGCAAAGCCGAGGAAGAATGTGAACAGCAGGAAGGCGATCGGCGTCGCCAAGGCTCCGTAGGTGTAGCCGGTGCCCGTGACAAATCCCAGGTACCAGCGCAATCCGGTGCTCGCGGCCATGAAGAACACACCGGCCACCAGTGCGCCCGCGAGAAGTCGATGCCACGGCAGGGACTTCGGTAGCGCGACTTTGTACAGCGTTGTCAGGCCGATGATGACCAGCAGGCCTACGGCCGGGTAGTAGAAGGTGTCGACCAGGTTGGAGCCCACGTCGTACCACGACGGTGGCAACACACGTCCGATCATGGTCGGGCCGAGCGCGACCATCGGCAGGATGAACACGGCCATCCCGAGGAACATCACGTAGAGCAGTAGCGCAAAAATTCGCTGCCAGATCGCGTTACGGGCATCCTTCTGCCCGTGCGCTTCGACAATCGAATCCACGAACGTCGAGATCGCCGACGAACCGGCCCACAGCGACAGCAGGAAGCCGACCGAGATGATTTCCGGCCGGCCGCGCTGGAGAACGTCGGTGACCGTCGGCCTGATGATCTGATCGACGACGTTTTCGCTGAAGATCGTCCCGCTGAACGTGACGATCTTCGACTCGATGATCTCGACCGTGTTCGGTCCGAACCAGCCGCCGATGTAACCGATCATGCCGAGCAATCCCAGCAGTAGCGGCGCCAGTGAGAGTGTCTGCCAGAACGCAGCCGTTGCGGCTTTGCCGAAGATCGAGTCGTCCCAAGCCTTGCTCAGAGTGCGGCCGATCAGCTGGCCCGTGCGGCGCAGCGGATGCCATCTGCGGTGATGCAGATCACTTCCGTGCGTTTTCGGGCCCGCCTTTTCACTCATAATCACTCCAGCATTCCTGATGACACACCTCGTTGCCCAACCGTGGCGTCGCCGTGTCGCATATTTTTCCGCGGTGAGGTTGTGTCTCCGATCTCGCGAAACCTCGCGGCGGGGAGGGGATCGACAGTGAATCCGGCCATGCCCGGGCGCTTCGGGTGCGGCTTTCGTCGGTAGCGACAGTTAGGCTCGTCGCCGGACATTCATGAAAAATCTAGGAGCGCGAGGCAACAGTGCGATTCCAGCGGAGGCGCGCTTATGACGTCTGAGACAACGACGACAGAAGTGACAGGGGCAGCCGAAGTGAACAACTCGACCGAGAGTGCCGGAGCGCAACCGACGGCCTCGACAGGGTCGCTTCGCGCGTGGCAGCGGCGGGCACTCACCAAGTACTTGGCGAGCAGTCCTCGGGACTTTCTCGCGGTGGCAACACCGGGTGCAGGTAAGACGACATTTGCTCTTCGAGTGGCGTCGGAACTGCTTCGCGACCGGACTGTCGACCAGATCACCGTCGTTGCGCCCACCGAGCATCTGAAGCATCAGTGGGCGGAGTCGGCGCAACGTTCGGGCTTGTCGTTGGACTCGCGGTTCTCCAACTCCACCGGCCAGACGTCCAGCGACTATCACGGCGTCGTTCTGACGTATGCCCAGGTGGCGGCGCATCCTACTAAGCACCGAGTCCGGACCGAAGGTCGCAAGACCCTCGTGATTCTCGACGAGATCCACCACGGCGGTGACGCAAAAAGTTGGGGTGAGGCAATTCAGGAGGCGTTCGGCGACGCCACCCGCCGCTTGGCACTGACCGGAACTCCGTTCCGAAGTGACGACAGCGCAATACCTTTCATTCAGTACGAGCCCGACAAAGAGGGATTGCTCCGATCCAAAGCCGATCATTCCTACGGCTACTCCGACGCGCTCAAGGACGGCGTTGTCCGTCCGGTTGTCTTTCTCGCGTATTCCGGTGAGGCCCGCTGGCGCAACAATGCCGGCGAAGAGTTCACCGCCCGACTGGGTGAGCCGCTCAGTGCCGAGCAGACCGCCCGAGCCTGGCGCACCGCACTCGACCCTGCCGGCGATTGGATTCCCGCCGTCCTGCAAGCAGCAGACACCCGTTTGGGGCAGCTGCGTTCCACCGGTATGCCCGACGCCGGTGGGCTGGTCATCGCCACAGACCAGACTGTTGCTCGCGAATACGCCAAGGCGTTGACCGCGATCACGGGGGAGGAGCCCACCGTGGTCCTCTCCGACGATCCCACCGCGTCCAAGCGCATTGCGGAATTCGGTGCGAGCGACCAGAAATGGATGGTCGCCGTGCGCATGGTGTCGGAGGGCGTCGACGTTCCGCGTCTGGCCGTCGGCGTGTATGCGACCAGTGCATCGACACCGCTGTACTTCGCGCAGGCCATCGGCCGATTCGTGCGTTCACGGCGTAAAGGCGAGACCGCAAGCGTCTTCCTTCCGTCGGTACCGGTCCTGTTGGACCTCGCCGCTCAGTTGGAGGCCCAGCGCGATCACGTCCTTGGCAAGCCGCACCGCGAAAAGGACGGCCTCGACGACGATCTTCTCGCCGACGCCAACAAGCAGAAGGACGAACTCGGCGAGGAAGAGAAGGCGTTCACGTCCCTCGGTGCCGACGCCGAGCTCGACCAGGTGATCTACGACGGTGCCTCGTTCGGAACGGCCACGTTCTCCGGCAGCGACGAGGAAGCCGATTATCTCGGTCTGCCCGGTCTGCTCGACCCCGATCAGATGCGTGCACTCCTACGGCAACGCCAGGCAGAACAGGTGAACAACAACTCCGCCAAAGCGTCGGCTCCGGCGCCGACTGCCGCAGTGGTCGCCGAGCGCGCTGCTACCGCCGATCAACTGGGTGCCTTGCGACGCGAGCTCAATGGTCTGGTCGCGATGAATGTGCACCGCACCGGACGGCCTCACGGAATCATTCACGCCGAACTGCGTCGCGTGTGCGGTGGCCCGCCGACGGCAATCGCGACGGTCGATCAGCTCACCGAGCGCATTGCGATTCTGCGTAGCTGGTAGAAATCCTGAAGACGGCAAAACGGGCGATCACAGTGATTGTGATCGCCCGTTTCGGCGTTCATGGTGCGCCTCGCGAAGAGGCCACCCCCGGCTGACAGGTTAGTTTGCGGGTTCACTCTCGGAGACGACGGCATTCATCTCGCGAAGTCGATCCGCGTGTTCGGTTGCGTGGTGTCCGCAGAAGAGAAGCTCGCCGCCGGTGGGAAGCACGGCGCGTACGCGTGCTCCGGCACCGCACCGGTCGCACCGGTCGGCAGCGGTCAACTGTGGGCTGGTCAGTGTTCCGGGCATGACTCCTCCGTACTGGCTTGACGGCTTTCGTGCCGCGTGCCTGGGGCCTGGTCCGCCGCGTCGGAATGGCGCGGTAGATCCACTCTTACAGACGTTTGGCGTTCATGGGTTGTTCCCAGAAGAGTTTCTTAGTGTTGTGTCTCACTGGAAATGCGCTGGGCAGGCATTCTGTGTGCAGAATTGTTCGCTGAGAGCTGATTCAAATCCGCGTGTACAGAGCGATATTCTGGGGCGATGAACCAGGAAACCGGAACGGGCGCCGACGCATCGGCCGAGTTGCTCCATATGTGCACACGCGTCGAATGGGAGCGTGCGCAAGAGGTCGGGCAGCGCGTTCCCGACGGATTTGCCGCTGAGGGTTTTGTGCACATGTCGACGCCCACCCAGGTTCATCTACCGGCGAACCGGATCTTCGCGGGCCGAGACGACATAGTGTTGCTCTCCCTGGATCCGGCTCTGCTGGGAGCTGAAGTCAAGTGGGAACCGGGGGTGCCGTCGGATCCTGATTCGATGCGCTTTCCTCATCTGCTCGGGCCGATTCCCGTCGCGGCTGTCACTGCCGTTACTGCGTACATTCGCGACGAGAACGGTGCATTTCCGTCCCTGCGGTGACGCGATGGAATACGCAGCGCAGCACCGGTCGACGATAATTTCGCCCTCCTGCGAAATTTGTCACAGATCGGCGCTACCGTTGATATATGAATGTAGAAGTCACCCCTCTGCCGGGCATCGGGACTCGTAAGGATTTTGTCCTGGCCTCCGGTCGCCGCGTGGGTGTCGTCACTCATCGTGACGGACATACGGACCTCATCGTGTCCAAGGAAAACGATCCTGATGCGTGCGCCGCGTCGTTGCCGCTCACCACGGAAGAGGCCGCTGCACTGAGCAACCTGCTTGGTGCGCCGCAACTCGTGGCCCAGCTCGAAGACGAACACAGTGACATACCCGGGATCAGAACCAAACAGCTGTACATCAAGGACGGTTCCCGATACGACGGACAGACACTCGGCGACACCGGGATGCGGACACGCACCGGCGTCTCGATCGTCGCCGTGATGCGTGCCGGGCAGGTGAACCCGTCGCCGAACCCCGACTACACGTTCACCGGAGGTGATCTGCTGGTGGCAGTCGGTACACCCGACGGCTTGGCTGCCGCTGCAAAAATCCTGACCAACGGCTGACTGGCAGGTGGATACAACCACACTTGCACTCATCGAACTGGGCGCGGTCTTCTTCGCGCTCGGTCTTCTGGGAAGGCTCGCAGCACGATTCGGCATGTCGCCGATCCCGTTCTACCTGATCGGTGGCCTGTGCTTCGGTCAGGGTGGATTCATCCAACTCGGCGATATCGGCGAATTTGCGCACCTCGCAAGCGAAATCGGTATCGTGCTCCTCCTGCTCCTGCTGGGACTCGAGTACACCGCAGCCGAATTGATGACCGGGCTCAAACGGTCGAGGGTTGCCGGCATCGTCGACATCGTTCTCAACGCCACACCGGGCGCGGTAGTCGGTCTGATGCTCGGGTGGGGTGTTGTCGGCGCGACGGTCATGGCCGGTGTCACCTACATCTCGTCGTCGGGAATCATCGCGAAAGTTCTCAGCGACCTCGGACGTCTGGGCAACCGCGAAACACCCGTCGTTCTCTCGATCCTCGTGTTCGAGGATCTTGCGATGGCGGTGTACCTGCCGATTCTGACGGCGATGCTGGCGGGTGTCAGCTTCATGGGTGGACTCGAAGCTGTGGGAATTTCGCTGCTGGTCATCACCGTCGTGTTGGTGGTGGCCTTGCGATACGGACGGTATGTCTCGGCTCTGCTGGACAGTCCCGACAGTGAGACATTGCTCCTGAAGTTGCTTGGTGCTGCACTGCTGGTGGCCGGCGTCAGTTCCGCGATGCAGGTCTCCGCGGCGGTGGGGGCCTTCCTGCTCGGCATCGCGATTTCGGGTTCGACGGCACACAACGCCAGTCGGGTGCTCGAGCCCCTTCGTGATCTTTTTGCGGCGATGTTCTTCGTGGTGTTCGGACTCAGCACCGATCCAAGCACCATTCCGCCCGTGCTCGGGTGGGCTGCGATCTTGGCAGTCGTCACCGCGATCACCAAACTGATCACCGGGGCCTGGGCGGCAAAACGTCAGGGCGTGGCCCGCATGGGCCAGGCCAGGGCGGGCGCGGCACTGATCGCCCGCGGCGAGTTCTCGATCATCATCGCCGGTCTGGCAGTGTCCGCGGGTGCCGTAGAACCGGAACTCGCAGCGCTCGCAACGGCATACGTGCTTCTGATGGCCGTGATCGGTCCGGTTGCGGCGCGAGTTGTCGAACCGGTCACCTCGTTGTACATCAGAGTTCGCACAAAGTCCTGATTGCGACAATATTCTGGTTGGATGCCCAACGGATTCGCTCGTCCCGCCGCGACAGTGGCATGTGCCTTCCTGATCGCGTGTGCTCCGGTTCCCGCGTTTGCGGGCGGGATTCCCACCACAGACCAAGGCGTGGCGGCAGCGCAGGTTGTGGTCGATCGATCGCTGCACCTCGAGGGTGCGTCGAATGCGAGGGACGTCGGCGGCTATCGAACGTCGGATGGACGTACGGTTCGGATGGGACAGGTCTTTCGGACCAATGCACTCGACAAACTGACGCCCTCGGATCTTGCGGTGCTGCACCAGCGCGGCGTGGCGTCGGTCGACGACTTCCGGACGGTCGTCGAACGCGCCATGTCCCCGGACCGCATCCCGGAGGGTGCCCGGAGCAATTGGTTCGACGTGATCGGGACCAACCCGGCGAACTTCCCGGCTCTGGCGGATATGCCGTCGATGTACACGGTCATGGTGAGTGATCCCGGAGCGAGCCGAGCATTCCACGACGCACTGGCGAATATCGCTGACACGGACGGCGCTGTCCTGTACCACTGTTCGGCAGGCAAGGACCGAACCGGCTGGATGACTGCCGTTCTGCTGACACTGCTCGGTGTGTCCCGCGAAGACGTGAACGCCGACTACATGCTGAGCAACCAGTACCTGACCGGTCCCCGCACCGGCATAGCCTTCGTGGACGGTGTCGAGCAGTCGTGGCTGGATACGTCGTTCGCGACGGTCGAGCGCATCTATGGCAGTTTCGACAACTACGTCCGGTACGGCCTTCAGTTGAGCCAGGACGATATCGCACGGCTCGAGGACAAACTGTTGGCCTGACGCTGTACGAAAGGAAAAGAGCCGCTCCCCGAAGAACAGGGGAGCGGCTCTTTTTGTGGAGCTGGTGTGACTAGTCGAGGTAGTCGCGCAGTACCTGCGAACGCGACGGGTGGCGCAGCTTCGACATCGTCTTCGATTCGATCTGGCGAATACGCTCACGCGTGACGCCGTAGACCTGTCCGATTTCGTCTAAAGTCCTCGGCTGGCCGTCGGTGAGGCCGAAGCGCAGGCGAACCACTCCGGCTTCGCGCTCGGACAGCGTCTCGAGGACCGACTGCAGCTGATCCTGCAGCAAGGTGAACGAGACGGCGTCAACTGCGACAACAGCTTCGGAGTCTTCGATGAAGTCACCGAGCTGGCTGTCGCCCTCGTCGCCGATGGTCTGGTCGAGAGAGATGGGCTCACGCGCGTACTGCTGGATTTCCAGCACCTTCTCCGGCGTGATGTCCATTTCCTTGGCGAGCTCTTCCGGCGTGGGCTCACGGCCCAGGTCCTGGAGCAGCTCTCGCTGGATACGGCCGAGCTTGTTGATGACCTCCACCATGTGCACCGGGATACGGATGGTGCGTGCCTGGTCGGCCATTGCGCGGGTGATGGCCTGACGGATCCACCACGTTGCGTAGGTCGAGAACTTGTAGCCCTTGGTGTAGTCGAACTTCTCGACTGCACGGATCAGGCCCAGGTTGCCTTCCTGGATGAGGTCCAGGAACGCCATGCCGCGGCCCGTGTATCGCTTCGCGAGCGAGACGACGAGTCGGAGGTTGGCTTCGAGGAGGTGGTTCTTGGCGCGATTGCCGTCGCGGCAGATCCAGCTCATGTCGCGGCGCTGAGCTGCAGGCAGCTTTTCGCCCTTGTCAGCAAGATCCTGCATGATCTGCACGGCGTACAGACCGGCTTCGATGCGCTTGGCGAGTTCGACTTCCTCTTCGGCGTTGAGGAGTGCGACCTTGCCGATCTGCTTGAGGTAGGCGCGAACGGAGTCGGCGGACGCCGTGAGTTCGGCATCCTTACGAGCCTGACGAAGTGCCTCGGACTCTTCCTCGTCCCAGACGAAGTCGCCGGACGCTTTGTCCTTGTCGGTCGGTTCCTCGGTGGCGGGCTCTTCGTCCTCGCCGACTGCGACGACCTCGACCTCTTCGAGGTCTCCGTCCGTGATGTCGATGTCTTCCAACTCGACGTCGCCGTCTTCTACATCAGGATCCCCGGCCTTCTTGGGGCCTGCCTTCTTTGCTGCGGCCTTCTTCGCCGGAGCTTTCTTGGCGGGGGCCTTCTTAGCTGCTGCCTTCTTGGCGGGGGCCTTCTTCGCCGGTGCCTTCTTGGCGGCCGGAGCTGTGACGGTGGCCGCCTCCACGGCTGAAGATTGTGGCTCTGACTCTGATGGAGAATCAGCAGTCTGACGTGTATCGGTGGCTGCCACGTACGCCCTTTCGTGACGGTGTCGTGCGGCGTCACGCCAGAGTGGTGATCCGGCGGAGAGGTCAATGGTTGTGGCCGGCGCGCAGCCGGACTCCACCATTGTAACGACTCTCAGGAAACTCTTACGTCACGACGGGCGTTAACGGCTTTTTTCGGACCGGATTAACCCCTTGTTTCACCTTTTCGCTCGGCCCATCGCCAGCGGAATCACCCTAAATTTTCGATGCGGCGAGGGCGGCGCCTGCGATTCCGGCGGTGTTCAGGAGTGCGGCCGGAACGACTGGCGTGCGGTTGGTCAGCAGCGGAATCCACTTCTCGTGTTTGCGACTGATCCCGCCGCCGGCGATGAACAAATCGGGCCAAGTCAGATCCTCGATCGTGGTGAGCACCTTCGAGACCTCGACGGCCCAGTGCTTGTAGCTCAGCTCCTTTTTTTCCTTCACCGACGACGCAGCTCGATGTTCGGCTTCCTTGCCGTCGACTTGGAGGTGGCCGAACTCGGTGTTGGGCAACAGAACTCCGTTGTGCAGAATCGCCGACCCGATGCCGGTTCCGAAGGTCAGCAAGATGACAACCCCGGACGCGTCCTTGCCGGCGCCGTAGGTGTCTTCGGCGATACCTGCGGCATCGGCGTCGTTCAGAACGGTGACGGCCCGGCCGCCGAGAGCCTTTCCGAACAGTGCAACAGCGTCGGTTCCGATCCAGGACTTGTCGATGTTGGCGGCGCTGCGAGCGACGCCACCGGTGACGACCGACGGCAGGGTGATGCCGACCGGTCCGGCCCAGCCGGCTTGCTCGACGATCTGCGTCACAGTCGTGGCGATTGCCTCGGGAGTCGAGGGTTGCGGGGTCAGGATCTTGATGCGCTCACCGATCATCTCGCCGGTGCTCAGATCGATGAGAGCGCCCTTGACTCCACTGCCGCCTACATCGATTCCGAAACCTGTCGTTGTCATCGTCCTGCGCTCCTGAGGGCTCGAATTCGAATGTCGCGATCTGACCGAATCAAACACTAACCCGATTGGGTACGCGTGGTGCGGCGCAACGAGGGATGTGTTGCGATGGTGGTGTGCGCCCACAAGAGATTTCCCTGTCCGAGTTGTCCACGGATTCGCTCGATCCTGCCGAACTGAGAGTGGTGGCGGTGGCCGTCGCGGAACGCGCTGCTGCGCACGTTCGCGCCCGTCGTCCGGAAGTGTTCGGCGTCGTCGGTTCGGGTGAGAGCGAGAACGGTTCCGACGCCGGAACCGTTGCGGCCAAGAGCACACCGACCGACCCGGTGACGATCGTCGACACCGAGACGGAACAGGTGATCCGGGATCTGCTTGCGACGCTGCGGCCGCACGATTCGATTCTCGGTGAGGAAGGTGGCGGAGACGCAGGCGACGTCGTAGGGGTCCGCTGGGTTGTCGATCCCATCGACGGAACTGTGAACTTCCTCTACGGAGTTCCGGCGTTCGCGGTGTCGGTAGCGGTGCAGATCGACGGAGTTTCCGTGGCCGGCGCGGTAGTCGATGTGTCTGCGGGGGCGACGTATTCGGCGCACCGCGGTGGCGGCGCCACGATGACCACCGAGGACGGTGCGGTCAGTGAGCTCGCCGCCAACCCGGTGACCGAGCTGTCAATGGCTTTGGTGGCTACAGGTTTCGGATACGGCGCTCAGCGACGCAAGGCACAAGGGCGGTTCATCGCGGAGATTTTGCCCCAGGTGCGCGACATCAGGCGGATCGGTTCTGCGGCGCTGGATTTGTGCATGGTGGCGACCGGTCGCGTCGATACCCATTTCGAGCACGGACTGAGCCCATGGGATTGGGCTGCCGGTTCGTTGATCGCCGAGGAAGCCGGTGCCGTGATCTGCATTCCGGGCCCGAATTCGACGTCTGCGGCGGGCGACATCGTCTACGCGTGCGCCCCGGGGATCGCCGACGAGTTCGCGGCGATGCTCACCGCATGCGGTGCGGACCGCCCGATCAGCACCTAGCGGTTCGCGCCGCCTTCAAGAGATCGATGTCCATTGCCGCGGCTTCGGCATTCGCGGGTTGCTCGGCGAGGGCGCGGAGCACCTCGCCGGCATCGGTGTTGGGGGAGACCTTGCTGAAGTACGTGCCCAGCGCAAAATCGACCGTGTCGTCGGTCCGGCCGTCCCTGATCAGTTCTGCACACGGAGCGACCAGCCACACGGCACTGGCCGCAGCGATTCCGTTCTCCCCGAAGCGGATCTGGCCCTGGCATTGCATGTTCTGATCAACGTAGACCGGGTCGTTGCCCACTTGTACGTCTGGAGCGCTGGCAAAGCCGTAGTCCTTCAGCTGGGCGGCTACCTGCGAGGCCTGACCGCTTTCACCGTTGGCGTTGAAGACTCGAACCTTGGTCGCAGCCAGCGGCGCCGGTTCCACGTCGAGCAGCGTGGTTCGGTCCACAACCGAACCGAGGGGCATCGGTTGTGGGGCGGCCGGATCGGACGATGCCTGCGGGCGATTGCAGGCGACCGTATCGCTGATTTTTGCGTCAGCCGTGAGGATCTTGATCCACAGCGCGCTGCCGAGGACGGCGAGTACCGCGAACACCGCGACGACCGGCCACACGCGTCGGCGCCGGAACGGACGACCTCGGTCGTCGGTCGCGCTGCCTTCGGTGATCAGAGAAACCACGGTATCCCTCGACTTTCTGGACGAGTTGGAGCTTCGTCGTCAAGCCGAGCAGAGCGGGCGTGACGTTCGGTGCCTACCTTAGAGGGCGCGCGGTTCAATCCCGTTCAGGTGTGTGGTGACTGGCCGTCAACCGAATTTCGCCGAGTTGATACGTCGGTGCTGCTGCGGTGATACCGCGGTGATTTCAGGGGAGTTTTCGGGGTCGAAGATCACAAAATGCTGTGTAGTTGGTGACGATTCGCAGACTTTTTTCGGAAATGACCGAATGGGTTACTACTTTCGCGCTTACTTCGGCTACTGTCTGGCGGCCCAGGTCGTTCGACTGGGCGTCGGCTCCATGCCGTAATGACAACCAAATGAGGCACAGATCACGTTCTCGGGAGAAGTTTCCGGGCACTTTTCCACCCGCTGCCACGTTGTGCAGCGACAGGGAATGATCTCCATGCCACGGCGGTTTCCATGCGCATGACGGGATCTACCGGATTCCAGGCGTTCATGGGACCGGGATACACGAGAAGGATGAGGGGTAAGCGACATGGCAACTGACTACGACGCACCGAGGCGTACAGAGTCCGACGAGGTTTCGGAGGATTCGCTCGAAGAGCTGAAGGCGCGGCGCAACGAGGCGCAGTCGGCTGTCGTCGATATCGACGAGACCGACACTGCAGAATCCTTCGAGCTGCCCGGTGCAGACCTTTCCGGCGAAGAGCTGTCGGTTCGGGTCGTTCCGAAGCAGGCCGACGAGTTCACGTGTTCGAGTTGCTTCCTGGTGCATCACCGCAGCCGTCTGGCGAGCGATGCAAACGGACAGCTCGTGTGCATGGACTGCGCAGCCTGATAGTTCTTCGCAGCTTTACATTGCGTCCCGACGGTCGACCCGATGTCTTCGGGTCGACCGAGGGATCAAGGCGGTCGTGAGACCGCCTACTACTTTGCTCAGTCTTCGCTGAGAGCTTTGACCAGTGCTTCGGGTCGACGTGAGCTCACGAGCCAGTACGGCGTCGGATCTTCCGGATCATCGAGGACGATCAAGACCATGGTCTTGACCCACGGTCGGTGCTGGACAAAAGCAGACGGGTCGAGCTGGCGACCCATCGCGGCACTCTTTGCCGAAGCAGGTACAGCAGCGGCGCGTGAGATCAGATTCACTGGAATGTGCGCTCGGCCAACATGCAATTCCTTGACCCCGCCGGTTTCGACAACCTCGACGCGGGTGCGGCTGAGCCAGAACGACAGCCAGATCGGGATGGGTAGCAGCACCACGTACGCGAGCAGCGACACCAGGCCCGGGCGCCCCATGTGGACTTCCGCTGCCAGGAGCGCGGCCACGGCGATTCCGGCGATCCACCACCCGATGGGCAGCCAGAGGCGCTCGGAATAGAGCGTCGTGGACGCAGGGGCTGTGGTAGCGACGTCAGGTCGAGATGTTTCGGGCACGAGTCAAGGATAGTCCGTCTCGCGCAGTGGTCCTCTAGGTGCTCCGCGCCCAGTAGTCCTCTCTCCAGTCTGCGCCGAGTAGTCTTGGCCGACGTGAGCGATCATCTCTCCATCGCCTTGAAGCGACTGGACCCAGACCTGCCGGTTCCGCAGCGTGCACATCCCGGTGATGCCGGTGTGGATCTGTGCTCCACCAGCGATGTCACTATCGAGCCCGGCCGCCGTACCCTCGTTGGTACGGGTATTGCGATTGCCTTGCCGGTCGGCACTGTCGGACTCATCCATCCGCGTTCCGGACTTGCTGCAAAATCGGGTTTGTCCATCGTGAATGCGCCGGGCACCGTGGATGCAGGTTATCGAGGCGAGCTCAAGGTGTGTCTGATCAATCTCGACCCGGACACAGCGGTCGAGATTCGTCGCGGCGACCGAATTGCGCAGCTCGTGGTTCAGCGCGTCGAACTGCCGGTATTCGAGGAAGTGGAGTCGCTCGACGACACCGCCCGAGGTACCGGTGGATATGGTTCGAGCGGCGGACACGCGATACTCGACACCGATGCAGGTGTGAGTCCTGTCGTAGAGGGAGTCTGAAACATGTTCGGACGTAAGAAGAAGTCAGATGTAGACGAGGAACCGACAGGTTTCTTCGAGGACGAGGATGTCGACCAGGTCGACGAATCCGACGACGCAGACGACACGGTGAGCGAAGAGTCCGAGGGCCCGTACGACATCGCGGACATCGAGTCCGACGATCCGACTGCCGGTCGGAACGGTCAGCGACTCGATCTCGGTTCTGTTCTGGTTCCGATGCCTCCTGGCGGCCAACTGCAGGTGGAGATGGCGCCAAACGGGTCACCCCAGGCCGTGCACCTGGTCACCGAACACGGACGGGTCACTGTCGCCGCCTACGCGGCACCGAAATCGCCTGGCCAGTGGCGTGAGGTTGTCGCCGAACTGGCGCAGTCCTTGCGAGACGACAATTCGCCGGTCAGCATCGAGAACGGTCCGTGGGGTCGCGAACTGGTCGCGGAGACCGCTGCCATGGATTTGCGTTTCATCGGTGTCGACGGTCCGCGGTGGATGGTTCGGTGTGTTGTGGCCGGTCCCAGTGGATCGACAGCCGCCGGCGCGCCGCTGGTTGCTATTGCGCGCGACATTCTGCGCGATACCGTCGTCAATCGCGGAGCGGAGCCACATCCGGTGCGGACTCCGCTGCCGGTGGTGCTGCCGCAGGCGTTGGCCGAGCAGCTCGCTGCCGCGCATGAGCAGCAGATGGTCGCGCAGCAGCAGGCCGCAGCTCAGCAACAAGTCGATCAGCAGATCGCTGCGAGCCAGCAGGTGCAGCAACAGCCGCCCACGCCGCCGGTCCCGCCGCAGCGCCGGGGCGAATCCGGTTCTGCCATGCAGCAATTGGGTCAGTAACTCACGTTTACTTCAGGCGCTCGCGGCGGTTGAGAGAATCCGGCCGCCGTGAGCGCCTCGAGGCAGGTGGCCCCGAGTATCGCGGCGTCGTGGCCGATCTGGTCGAGCTCGAGTGTGCCCACTTCGGCGCGGGGGAGCGCGGCCGCCCATTCGTAGCCGACGGTCGCCGGATGAACCGGATCGTCGAGCGCTATCGCGATTCCGACCGGAACGTCGATCTCCGCAAGAGCTGCTTCGGTCAGCGAGTAATACGTCGCGGCCTCGTCGAGAGCCGCCGGCAGATCCGGCCACTGCGAACGCCACGAACGTTCCAGTTCGTGTCCCAGCCAGGCCGGGCTGGAGGCGAGCATCGCTGCAATGACCGATTCCAGACCTTCGCTGCGCAGCTGTGACGAGGTGAACCGTGCGCTCGCCGCTGCCGGTGCGTGATCGGGTGCTCCGGTCCACGGTGGCAGCGCCGCCAATACTCCCGACGTCTTGTCCGGATTGAGCGCTGCCCACTGCAAGGCGACGGCAGCACCGATGGACACACCACCGACAAGGATTTTCCCGTATTCGGTGGCTGCGGCATCCATCGCGTCGAGGTAGCTGCCGACGACACGCCGAGGGTCCGGTTCGATTGCGACGGTGCGCACACTTCGAGCGCTGAGCGGCCCGCGGAACGCGTGGTCCACGAAGTGTGCGTCAGAGCCCGTACCAGGGAGAACGACGGCAACGGACGGTGAATGTGTGAGCGCCATTACCTGATCTTGCCTGGTGCCCCGAGATCACCGATCGACCGGTGTGGTTACCCGCTCGTAATGGGGCTACAGTGGCGAACACACAGCCCTTCCGTGACGCGAAACCCGTGCGTCACATTTGTTCGCAGGAGCGCGCAATGGCACCCGCCGCCGCAGGATATTTTCGCCGACTGACTCGTCGCCTCACCGAGGATGTCGATCAGTTGGATGCACAGGAAATGACCGAGTCCATCGAGGCCGTGGGAGGCCGGAAAGCATGCGACTGTCGGCGCGGTGAAGAAGTCACGATGGAGGGTCGACTCCGTAGCGTCGACGCGTGTCCGAAGTCGGGCAATGCCAGTATCGAAGCGGAATTCTTCGACGGCACCGAGGTCATCAACCTCGTCTGGATCGGCCGACGCCGCATTCCGGGCATCGAGACCGGCAAGACCATCCTGATCCGTGGCCGCGTCGGCGAGCGGGACGGGCGCAAGGCAATCTTCAATCCGTACTACGAGCTGCGCGGCGAGTAGCCGCAGCCGTAGGACCAGACACAGCGCATTTGCCGCATAACGCGGCGCGTGTGGCACCCTCGACAGGTGAGCGAACCCAAACAGCAATCGGTGATGGACCAACTCGGTGGAGTGAGTGGTCTCGTCTACACGTCGCTGCCGATTCTGATCTTTGTTCCGGTCAACAGCATCTGGAACCTCACCGCTGCCATCTGGGCGGCAGTGGGCGTGGCCGTGCTGATCGCAGCGTGGCGCGTCTTCCGTAAAGAGTCGATCCAGCCGGCAATTTCAGGCGTTCTCGGTGTCGCCGTATCGGCGTTCATCGCGCACCGCACCGGAGATGCGAAGGGCTACTTCCTCTTCGGGATTTACACGAGCCTCGCCTATGGTGCCGCATTTGTAGTGTCGATACTGATTCGCTGGCCCCTGGTCGGCATCATCTGGGGTTTTCTCAACGGTCACGGCAACCTGTGGCGTCGACACAAAGGCGCGGTGCGGGCTTACGACATCGCTACCGCGGCATGGGCGTTGGTGTTCGGCGCCCGGTACGTCGTGCAGTCGCAGTTGTACGACACAGATCACACGGGTTGGCTCGCGGTGGCACGTATCGCGATGGGGTGGCCGCTCGCCGGCCTGGCGTTTGTGGTCACAATTTGGGCTGTGCGCAAGGCAGATCGGATTGTCGAGCCCCCGCCTACCGAGAGCGATATCGAAGCGGTAGGCGAGGAGCCAGGCGATCAGCCGGATCAGCGCGACGTCAGCTGACCAGATCCTGATACTCGGGGTGCTTGCCGACGAACTTCACGACGTACGGGCACACCGGGTGTACTTTCAGCCCGCGTGATCGCAGTTGGTCCAGTGCGCCGCTCACCAGGATTGCTGCCAATCCGAATCCCTCGAAACGGGGATAGATCTCGGTGTGATTGAACGAGAGCACGTCGCCGGCAGTGGTGTAGTCCTCGATCCCGGCAAGCTCGCCGTCGACGTGAATCTCGAAGCGGCTCTGAGCCGGATTGTCGACGACAACGGTATTTTCGGGTGCAGCGGCCATGATTATCCCTTTCGTTGTGTGATGTCGGTGTCAGGCGTCGAGACGCAGCGCCGTTCGGAGCTGGTCCTCGGTGTCGATAGCCGCGACGAAAAGAAGTTCGTCGCCGCCTTCGATCGGGTCGTCGAGTTCGGGAACGATGACGCGGCCTCCGCGCAGGATCGTCACGAGCGCGCAGTCTCGGGGGAGTTCGAGCCGCTTGACGGGCTTGCCGGCGAGGGGAGTGTTGTCTGGCAGGGTGATCTCGACGAGGTTGGCCTGCCCCTGACGCAGAGTCATGAGTTTGACCAAGTCGCCGACCGAGACGGCCTCTTCGACCAGCGATGCCAGCATCCGGGGGGTGGAAACGGCGACGTCGACGCCCCACGACTCGTCGAACAGCCATTCGTTTCGCGGATCGTTGACGCGGGCGACAACGCGGCGCACGCCGAATTCCGTTTTTGCGAGCAAGCTCAGTACGAGGTTGGCTTTGTCGTCACCGGTTGCGGAGATCACCACCTCGTACTCCTCCAGCGAGGCCTCCTCGAGTCGGCTGAGCTCACAGGCATCGGCATGTACCCAGGTGGCTTCGGGCACTGACTCGGGTTCGACGTGTTCGATCTTGCGTTCGATCAGCATGACGTCGTGGTTACTGCGAATCAGCTCGCGCGCAATGGAGCGACCTACGGCACCTGCGCCGGCGATGGCGACCTTCACCTGGAACTTCCAATCACGTTGTGGTGCATCATGTTTTCGGGCAGTGCGGTCGGGTGTGACGTGTGCATAGCAGCCGCCTCAGTCGTCGCTCGGAGGCGGATTGCCGGCAAGTGCGATCGCTTCGGCGACGGTGCCGGACACCGCTGCGATGTACACCTGGTCGTCGGCTTGGATGACGGTTTTGCGATCGGGGAGAACGCCGGTACCGAAGCGGATGATGAATGCCACCCGGGAATTGGTCGCGCCTTCGAGAACCGAGATGGATTTACCGGCCCAATCCTCGTGTAGCGCAAGTTCGGTGATCGCGACGTTTCCCGACGGATCGCGCCACTTTGCCGTCTGGCTTTCCTTGGTCAACGTGTGCAGGAACCGGTCGGTCGACCATGGAACTGTTGCCACGGTGGGGATGCCGAGGCGCTCGTACACAGCGGCGCGCTTCGCGTCGTAGATTCGTGCGACGACGCGTTCGACACCAAAAGTCTCGCGCGCGACCCGGGCCGCGATGATGTTGGAATTATCACCCGACGAGACTGCCGCGAAGGCGTCGGCGCGCTCGATGCCTGATCGAATCAGTACGTCGCGGTCGAAACCCATGCCGAGGACTGTGGTTCCCGGGAAATCATGGTCGAGACGCAGAAATGCACTCTGATCGCGGTCGATGACCGCAACTTCGTGTCCGATCCTGGTCAGGGACGCGGCGAGGGAAGATCCCACACGACCGCATCCCATGATGACGACATACACGACCTACTCCGTTCATGGACTTTCGACGCGATTGCACGCCGAAACGAACCGTACATCGCTGAGCGGGAAGAGCAAGTCTCGACTGGCGCAATTCCGTTGTGATTGCGGGGATGACGGTGCAGTTCTACGGCGGATGACTCCATTTC
Source organism: Rhodococcus sp. AD45-ID (assembly GCF_003023755.1). NCBI lineage: Bacteria > Bacillati > Actinomycetota > Actinomycetes > Mycobacteriales > Nocardiaceae > Rhodococcus > Rhodococcus sp. AD45-ID. The sequence goes on from NZ_PYHL01000002.1 coordinate 950,330, forward strand.
AGGCTCGACGGCTTACGCTTTGGACGTGTCTAAGCTCTCGACCGCGACCAAGCGGCTCTTGCTCGGCCGGCCGTTCCGAAGTGACAAACTCGGGCACACGCTGCTACCCAAGCGGATTGCGCTCCCTGTGTTCGCGTCCGACGCCATGTCGTCCGTTGCCTATGCCCCCGAAGAAATCTTCCTGGTTCTCTCCGTTGCGGGCATTTCGGCGTACGCCTACACGCCGTGGATCGGCCTGTCGGTCGCCATTGTGATGGCTGTCGTGGTGGCGAGCTACCGCCAGAACGTCCACGCGTATCCGTCCGGTGGTGGTGACTACGAGGTGGCGACGGTCAATCTCGGGCCGACAGCGGGCTTGACCGTGGGCAGCGCGCTGATGGTCGACTACGTGCTCACTGTTGCTGTATCGATCTCGTCAGCGGCGTCCAACATCGGTTCGGCACTGCCGTTCGTTGCTCAGCACAAGGTGTTGTTCGCGGTGGCGGCGATCGTCCTGCTGACGGCGGTGAACCTACGCGGCATCCGGGAGTCGGGAACTGCATTCGCGATTCCGACCTACGCCTTCATCGTCGGGATGTTCTTGATGTTGGCGTGGGGGTTCTTCCGGATCTACGTGCTCGGTGAAGATGTTCACGCGGAATCGTCGTCGTTCACACTCAATGCCGAGGACTCGCATCTGTACGGAATTGCCTTCGCGTTCCTGATCGCGCGCGCGTTTTCCTCGGGTTGTGCCGCGCTGACCGGCGTCGAGGCAATCAGCAACGGTGTGCCGGCCTTCCAGAAGCCGAAGTCGCGCAATGCTGCCACGACCTTGCTGCTGCTCGGTTCGATCGCCATCGTCTTGCTGATGGGCATCATCATCCTGGCTCAGAAGATCGGCATCGTCTACGCCCACAATCCGGCAGAACAGCTGGTCGGCGCTCCTGAGGGTTACCACCAGAAGACACTGATCGCGCAGATCGCCGAAGCTGTGTTCAACGGATTCCCGATCGGATTCTTCTTCATCGCGATTGTCACCGCGCTGATCCTCGTGCTGGCAGCGAACACCGCGTTCAACGGATTCCCCGTCCTCGCATCCATCCTGGCTCAGGATCGCTATCTGCCGCGTCAGTTGCACACTCGCGGCGACCGCCTGGCATTCAGCAACGGCATTTTGTTCCTGTCGGCTGCAGCCATCGCGTTTGTGGTCATCTTCGGCGCTGAGGTCACCAAGCTGATCCAGCTGTACATCGTCGGTGTCTTCGTCTCGTTCGTGCTCAGTCAGACCGGCATGATCAAGCACTGGACGCGCCACCTGAAGTCCGAGACGGACAAGGCGCAGCGCGCTCGTATGCAGCGGTCACGGGTCATCAACTCGATCGGTCTCGCGATGACCGGTGCCGTGCTGATCATCGTTCTGATCACCAAGTTCGCAGCGGGTGCCTGGATCGCAATCGTCGCGATGGTGGCCATCTTCGGCGTGATGAAGCTGATCAGACGCCACTACGACAGCGTTGCCGCCGAACTCGAGGAGCAGGAGTGGGACGGTGTGCTTCCCAGCCGCACGCACTCGATTGTGCTTGTCTCGAAGCTGCACATGCCGACGATGCGCGCCCTGGCCTATGCGCGAGCAACACGACCGGACACGCTCGAGGCAATCACCGTCAACGTCGACGAACCTGACACCCGCGCGCTCGTTCGGCAGTGGGAGAAGAGCGACGTGACTGTGCCGCTCAAGGTGATCGAGTCGCCGTACCGCGAAATTACGAAGCCGGTTCTCGACTACGTCAAGCGAGTGCGACGTGACGCACCCCGTGACGTGGTCACCGTGTTCATCCCCGAGTACGTGGTCGGCCATTGGTGGGAGCAGATCCTGCACAACCAGAGCGCATTGCGACTCAAGAGCCGTTTGCTCTTCCAGCCCGGCGTCATGGTGACGAGTGTTCCGTGGCAGTTGAGTTCGTCGGCAAAGGCCAAACCCCTCGATATCGAGAAGACAGCCGGCGCTACTCGTCGTGGTTACGACGCCGGAGAAAAATGATTGATCAAGAAAATGGAACGGCAGGCGTAGTTCGTTGAGTGAGAATTGGACCGGGCAGACCTTCGAGGCCGAACTGGGCAAGCCCGGTCACGGCGGGTTTGTTGTTGCCCGCCACGAGGGGCGTGTGGTGTTCGTCCGTCACGGCTTGCCAGGGGAGCGGGCACTGGTTCGCGTTACCGAGGACAAGGGCGGATCGTTTGCGCGCGCCGACGCGGTATCCATTCTCGAGGCGTCGCCGCATCGGATCGACCCGACGTGCCCTATCGCCGGACCCGGAGGAGCAGGTTGCTGCGACTACTCGCATGCCGATCTGCAGATCCAGCGAGAGATGAAATCTCTGGTGGTGGCCGAGCAATTGCAGAGACTGGCCGGCGTCGAACGCGACGTGCAGGTTGAGGAACTGCCGGGCACCGGCGACGGCACCGGGTGGCGGACTCGCGTTCGGCTCGCCGTCGACCGAAACGGTGAGGCGGGGTACCACGCGTTTCGTAGCAATCGCATTGTCACGGACCTGCGATGCACCCAGATCGAGGAACGTGCCTACGACGGATTGGCCGGAGATCAGTGGTCTCCGGGCAGTGAACTGCAGGTGGTCCTCGACGCCACCGGTGCCAGGCATGTGGTCGAGATCAGTGCGCCCACCATCGCGAAGGCGGGGCGCCGTGCGCCCGGTCGGCGCGGGGCGACGGCTCGCCGTGCTGCGAGCAGCGGCCCGCGGAAAACTCGTGTTGCGATCGGTAATGACACCGTGCGTGAGCGCGTGGGAACCCGCGAGTGGGAATTGTCCGCGACGGGCTTCTGGCAGGCGCATCGTGGTGCCGCGCAAGCATATTCGGAGGTTGTGCGGGACTGGGCCGGTGTCGGCTCCGGTGCTACCGCGTGGGATCTGTACGGCGGGGTCGGAGTGTTCGCGGCGGTACTGGCCGATCTTGTCGGACCGGATGGTGTCGTGGAATCCGTGGAGTTGTCGGCGCGGGCAACATCGGACGGCCGGGCAGCGTTGTCCGATCTGGAGCAGGTCCGATTCCACACTGACCGGGTGGAGAAGATCGTCGCAAGCGCGTCATTGTCTTCCGCGCCGGGTGTGATTGTTCTCGATCCGCCGCGAGCGGGCGCCGGCCGACCGGTGGTGGAGGCGATCGCGTCGACCGGCACCGAACGTGTGATTCATATCGGGTGTGATCCGGCATCGTTCGGCCGGGATATCGGTCTGTATCTCGAGCAGGGATTCCGCATCGGTGGACTCCGTGCCTTCGACGCCTTTCCCCAAACACATCATGTGGAATGCATAGCTCTGCTCGAGCGTTGAGTACTGTCAGGGTCTGATCGCTGTCGGTTAGCTGATTCCCGAATCGGGTGTGACCCTTATCGCGTCGCCAGAGGTTGCTTGAGCTATGCAACTAAATGTATAGTTGCGTTCTGCAAGTAGTTTTCGCGTAGATCGTTGTCAGGGGTTCTCAATGTCAGTGCAGCCGGATACGGCCCAAGCTCTTGTCGACACGGTTTTCCTGTTCGGCAGATCCTTGCGGGCCGTGGTGACGCACAGCGCTGAAAGCGTGTTGCCCCCGGCGCTGATCAGTGTGTTGTTCATGCTGGCAGCTAAAGGGGAGTGCAGACAGAACGAGCTGGCAGTAGACCTCTGTGTCAGCCAGTCCTCGCTCAGTCGGCAGATGTCCGATCTCGTGGATGCCGGGTATGTCGAGCGAAGTCCCGACCCCGCAGACAAGCGAGCGTTCCGAATCCGGGTCTCGGACGAGGGGCACAGCGTTCTCGAGGAAACGAAACAACGGCGAGCGGCGCGATTGCGCAGCATGCTCGAAGACTGGAGCCAGGAAGAGGCCATGGCCGCAGTGTCATCGCTACAACGTCTCAACGAGACGTTCGGCGCAGCGCTCCATCGTCAGGCCTCACCTGCAGTCCCGCACCCGGCCTTGCCGGTCGCGGGCGTAGAAACTATTGGGAGATAAGCACATGTCAGCCACAGTTGGAGAAACTCGGGCTAGTACCGAGAGCGGTGCGATGACGCACAGCGAAATTTTGAAAGTCCTCACCGGACTCATCGCGGCACTCTTTACCGCGCTGCTGAGCAGCACCATCGTCTCGACGGCTCTCCCGACCATCATCGGTGAATTGCACGGAACGCAGACGCAGTACGCCTGGATCATCACGGCGGCACTGCTCGCGACGGCCGCGTCGACGCCCATCTGGGGCAAATTGTCTGACCTCTTCAACAAGAAGTTGCTGGTCCAGACGTCGATCGTGATCTTCGTGGTCGGTTCCATCATCGCCGGCGCAGCGCATAACGTGCCGCTGCTTCTTGGCGCCCGCGTGATTCAGGGCATCGGCATGGGTGGTTTGACTGCCCTCGTCGTGGCCATCATCGGCTCCATCATTCCGCCGCGTGATCGTGGTCGGTACTCCGGCTACATGGGTGCTGCCATGGCTGTCTCGATGTCCGGTGGACCCGTTCTCGGCGGTGTCATTGTCGACACGGTCGGTTGGCGCTGGTGCTTCTACGTGTGTGTTCCGTTGGCAGTCATCGCACTGTTCCTCCTGCAGCGCACATTGCACATCGAGACCGAGAAGAAGGAAAACGTCTCCATCGACTGGTTGGGTGCCACCTTGCTCACCGCCGGTGTCAGCGTTCTGCTGATCTGGGTTTCCTTCGCCGGTCAGGATGACTACTACGCCTGGTTCTCGATGCAGTCGCTGTACTTCGTCTTCGGCGGACTTGCCTTGCTGGCTCTGACGATGTTCGTCGAATCCAAGGTCAAGGATCCGATCCTGCCGATCAAGATCATCACCGAGCGCACCACCGCGTTGGCAATCATCGCGTCGGTCGCAGTGGGTGTCGGCCTGTTCGGTGCGACGACCTTCCTGACGCAGTACTTCCAGACAGCTCGCGGTTTCGATCCGACGGCAGCCGGACTGCTCACCATCCCCATGGTGGCAGGCATGCTCGTCGCCTCGGTCGGCTCGGGTCAGATGATCACCAAATTCGGTCAGTGGAAGCCGTTCGTTGTTTCCGGCGCAGTGCTGCTGCTCATCGGTTTCGGTCTGCTCTCGACGATCGACCACGCGACCAACCTGTGGACCATCGGAATCTTCATGGCCATCGTCGGTTTGGGTACCGGCATGCTGATGCAGAACATCGTGCTCGCGGTCCAGAACACCGTCAGCGTCGAAAACATCGGCGCGGCAAGCAGTATCGTTGCGTTCTTCCGTACCTTCGGTGGTGCGATCGGCGTGTCGGTACTGGGTTCCATCCTGGCAAGTCGCGTCGGCACCCTGACCAAGGAATCCGTGTCCGCACTGCCGCCCGAGCAGCAGATGGTTGCAGGCAAGAGCTTGCAGGACGGACTCGACCTGAACAACATGCCCGACTTCGTCGGACAGATCGTTCGATTCGCGTACGGCGACGCAACGGGACGCATCTTCCTGGTCGCAGCCGTTGTTGCCATCGTGACCTTGGTAGCGGTTTCCTTCATCCCGAACCGGGCACTGCGGACCACGATCGACATCGTTGTACCCGAGGCGGACGAGGTCAACCTCGAAAAGTCGGCTTCACGCTGATCACGCCATAGACCATCGAACACGGATCGAGATCGTTTCCTCGATCTCACCGTGTTCGACGGCCAGCGGAGCAGAATCTGCCCGAGCCGCGGCAAATACACCGTGCACCGGGACCATCTGGTCGGCGCCCTCGACAATCTCGAGGGTGTCGACCAGATTTTTCCGTGCCAGGGCCGCGAACTGTGCGGCTTTTGATTGTGCTGACGCCCAGGCAAATTCGCGGGCGAGCTCGGCCAGCGCCGTTCGATCCTCGAGGTCGAATGCCACGCTGTCGAGTCGGATCGCGTCGCCGGAGGCGGACACACAATCAGCGATAACGGCGGCGGGAGAATGCGAGCTGTTCGCACTCAACTCGCGCACTACTATTCGAAATGTCGTCGACGCAGTGAAACCGGTGGTTTCTGCTCGGCCGCCGTCCACCCACTGAGTCTGCGGGTGGATGCTCAATCCTGTTGTCACGAGGTCGGCTCCGCGGATGCCGTGTGTGTGCAGTACGTCCGTCAATGCGGTCGAGTGCCTGGCCAGGGCACCGAACGCGTCGGCAACTGCCGGGTCTGTCACCGAGATGCCAATCGACAACCGGGCAATGTCGGGAGTGGCTGTTGCGCGGCCGATTCCACTGACCGTCACGCTGGTCGCGTCCGACTGTTCCGAATGAGTGAAGGTCATGGGGCTTCTCCGATCAGATGCGTCCTGCGCCGATAACGCTGCGCAAGGTCATGTCGAGTTGTTCGTACGCGCCCGATGCCAGGCTCTCGAGCAGCGCAAGTTTGAGTTCCGGTGCCGCAGAGGTCAGTTCGTTGTACCGCGCAGTCGTGAGGACAGCCACAACCACAGTGGTGTCGGCCCGGACGTCGTTGAGGAACCGGGAGTTCAGGAACATCGTCATCTCGCCGAACGTCATTCCGGCGGACAACGTCGCGATCCGGTGCGTGAGGCCTTGAACGTCGGTGAACGTCGTGCTGACCTGTCCTTGCAGAATCAAATAGAACCCTGACGCCGCATCACCGCGGCGGGCGATAGTTTCGCCCCTGGCATACGTTCGGCTCTCGAGCTGAGACACGAAGGCAGACACCTGTTTCGGTGACAACGCGTCGAGGACGGGGTGATCCTCGATCGACATGCTCGCCGGCTGACGCTGCTGTGAGCAGTGGAGCGTCAGGAGAGCGTCCTCGCACCACGCCATCGCCGCGTCGAGGTCGGCAAAAACCCGTCCGCCGCGTTGCGCGGGATTGATGCTCGAACTTGCCTGTCCGAGAAGCCCGCTCGGATCCACCAATGCCACGGCGCAACCCTTGTCGGCCAGTTGGGTCCGCAGAGCCGTGATCATGCGAATCGCCACGTCGCTCGCGTCGTCGACCCGTCGTACGTCGATCACGACCACTTCGAGTCCTTCGTCCACCGAACCGATCTCGCGCACGGCGGACTCCGCGCCGGTGAACAGGAGATCGCCGTGCAGTTCGTAGATCCGGCTCCGCTTGCCGACGTCTTCGAGAACAGCCTGTTCGGTGGGTGTGCGCCTGACTCGGGAAGGAGCCTGAGTCACGTTGTATCGCGCGCGGATCGACGACCTCGACGCACGCGTCACATGGAGGAAGTGAAGTTCCAACTCCTTGGACAGCGCCTTTGCCGCGGCCACACCACGAACGCTGTTTCCGTGAGCATCGAGTCTGGGGGAGTAGACGGCGATCCCGATCTGCCCGGGAAGAACTGCCATGACGCCGCCGCCGACGCCACTCTTGGCGGGTAACCCCACTTCGACCAGCCACTTCCCGGCGCCGTCGTACATTCCACACGTCGACATGACGCTGAGGACCTGTTCGACGCCGACGGCGGTGAGTGCGCGCTCGCGGGTCAACGGATTGACGCCGTTGTTGGCCATCGTCGCGGCCATCAGGCTCAGGTCGCGGCACGTCACGTCGATGGAGCATTGACGGAAGTACAGGTCGACGGCGTCGTTGGGGTCGCCGGAGATCACATCGAACGAGCGCAGCATGTGTCCGATCGCGCGATTGCGATGTCCGGTGCGCGCTTCGGATTCGTAGACGGCTTCGTTGAACGGCAACTCCCGGCCTGCGTAACGCGAATATGCTGCGCGAATTCGTTCGAAGCGGGTTGCTTGATCTGCCCCCGTCACCAGCGAGGCCGCGGTGATCGCGCCCGCGTTGATCATCGGATTCCGTGGTCGCTCGGTGAGGGGATCGAGGCTGATCTCGTTGAACGGCTCACCGGACGGTTCGACGTCGATCTTGGCGTCGACGGCCTCGGCACCGCGATCGGCGAGAGCGAGTGCGTACGTGAACGGCTTGGAGATCGACTGGATCGTGAAGGGATGCCGGGAATCGCCGATTTCGTAGACGTATCCGTCGATGGTGGCGAGGCAGATCCCGAACGAATCGGGGGCGACGGCAGCAAGTTCGGGTATGTAGTCGGCGACTTCTCCGGCATCGAGTGATCGGACGTCGTCGAAGACTCGGGCGATCAGATCGTCAACCACGTTTCCCATAGGATGACTGTAGGCGGACGAGTTCCACAATTTGTGGTCGCCGAGCGGATGTCTACAAGACCGGCCATCCGTTTTGTCTGTGATTGCAGTCACGGACCGCCGCCCCGGTGGTGCTGTAACTCGAAGTTATAGGTGAATACCGCCGAGTCCGCGTGTCGGTTCGCTGAGTCGCTCCGTAGACTGACAGAACTGTCGTACAGACAGCCGCGGCGCGCACCGGTGCAGCTGTGAAGCACGGAAGGAGCGATCTCGTTGGGTGTTCTTGCCCGCATTCAAGGTCCTGACGATCTGCGTCAGTTGAGCCACGCCGAGGTTTCGGAGTTGGCTGACGAGATTCGTGAGTTCCTGGTGCAGAAGGTCGCTGCCACCGGTGGTCACCTCGGCCCCAATCTCGGGGTTGTCGAGCTGACCCTTGCCCTGCATCGAATTTTCGATTCTCCGCAAGATGCCATCATCTTCGACACTGGGCATCAGGCGTATGTCCACAAGATCCTGACCGGACGCAAGGATCAGTTCGAGACCTTGCGCAAGCAGGGTGGTTTGTCGGGATATCCCTGCCGGGCCGAAAGTGAGCACGACTGGGTCGAGTCCTCCCACGCGTCAGCTGCACTGTCTTATGCCGACGGTTTGGCAAAGGCGTTTGCGCTGACCGGTCAAGATCGACACGTTGTCGCCGTTGTCGGTGACGGTGCGCTCACCGGCGGTATGTGTTGGGAAGCCCTCAACAACATCGCGGCCGGCAAGGATCGCTCGGTGGTGATCGTCGTCAACGACAACGGTCGTTCGTACGCGCCCACCATCGGCGGACTCGCCGATCACCTTTCTGCGTTGCGTACCGCCCCGAGCTACGAGCGGGCCCTCGACAACGGTCGCAGGATGGTCAAGAAGCTTCCCTGGGTGGGTCGCGCTGCTTACTCGGTGCTGCACGGAATGAAAGCCGGTCTCAAGGACGCGGTCAGCCCGCAGGTCATGTTCACCGACCTCGGCATCAAGTACCTCGGCCCTGTCGACGGCCATGACGAGCAGGCCATGGAATCGGCGTTGCGCCGGGCCAAGGCATACGGCGGACCGGTGATCGTTCATGCCGTCACCCGCAAAGGCAACGGTTACGCGCACGCCGAGAACGACATCGCGGATCAGATGCACGCAACCGGGGTCATCGACCCCGTGACCGGTCGCTCCGACAAGACGCCGGCACTCGACTGGACATCAGTTTTCTCCGCCGAGTTGATCGAGCAGGCTTCGCGCCGCGAGGACATCGTGGCGATCACAGCCGCGATGGCCGGCCCGACAGGCCTGGCCGCGTTCGCGGAGAAGTTCCCCGACCGCATGTTCGACGTCGGTATCGCGGAGCAGCATGCGATGACGTCGGCAGCTGGATTGGCGCTCGGCGGATTGCACCCGGTGGTCGCTATCTACGCGACCTTCCTCAACCGTGCCTTCGATCAGCTGCTCATGGATGTTGCGCTCCTGAAGCAGCCGGTCACGGTGGTTCTCGACCGTGCCGGCGTCACCGGGGTCGACGGCGCCAGCCACAACGGTGTTTGGGACCTGTCACTGCTCGGCATCATTCCCGGAATTCGTGTTGCGGCTCCACGTGACGCCGTCACGCTCCGTGAAGAATTGGACGAAGCACTCAAGGTCGACGACGGTCCCACCGTCGTTCGGTTCCCGAAGGGTGCTGTCCCCGAGGGGATTCCGGCGATCAAGCGGCTCGACGGAATTGACGTGCTTCGTGAATCCGACGGCGATCGCGGCGATGTGCTCCTCGTTGCCGTCGGTCCATTTGCCTCCTTGGCCCTCGCGATCGCCGATCGTCTCGACAAGCAGGGCATCGCGGTGACTGTCGTCGATCCGCGTTGGGTTCTGCCCGTCTCGGACACGCTGGTCAAGATTGCCGACAAGTTCGCGCTGGTTGTCACCCTCGAAGACGGCGGGGTGCACGGCGGTATCGGATCGACGGTTTCCGCAGCGTTGCGGGCTGCGGGTGTTCACACCGCGTGCCGCGACATGGGTGTGCCGCAGCAGTTCCTGGATCACGCCTCCCGTGAAGCCATCCATCAGGAACTGGGTCTGACGGCGCAGGATCTGTCCCTGAAGATCACCGGTTGGGTGGCCAGCATGGGTGGCTCCGCGGTTCACGTTAACGGGGATGCGCCTGCACGTGGCGACGCCCCTGCCCAAGGCTGAGTAACGCTTCATACAGATCGGCACTGCTGGAAATTGCTTCCCAGCAGTGCCGATACGTATCTGAGCTGGTGCTGCAATTACTGCACCGATTCGAGTGTGCTGCCTCGTGTTTCCTTTACGAATCTCAGCACCACGAACAGGGACAGCAGTGCCATTACCGCGTAGCCGCCGTAGGTGAGCGACAGATTCCAATCGGCCAGCGACGGGAAGGTCCAGGACACCAGGAAGTTGGCGACCCAGTTTGCTGCAGTGGCGAGACCGACTGCGGTGGCGCGCACACGGTTGGGGAACATCTCGGAGATGAGGACCCAGACGACCGGTCCCCATGACAGCGCGAAGAAGAACACAAACGCGTTTGCACCGATGAGGGCGATGGTGGCGTTGGCGCCGCTGAGTGTCGCGACGGATTCGCCGATCTCGTTCTTTGTCACTGTTGCCGAATGGAAACAGATAGCCGCGGTGCCGAGTGAGATTGCCATACCGGCGGAACCGACCAGCAGCAACGGCTTTCGCCCGACGCGGTCGATGACGGCAATCGCGACGAAGGTGCCGACGATGTTGACCAGCGCACTGACGACGCTGATCAGGAGCGAGCGGTCTGCGCCGAATCCGACGGCCTGCCACAGCGTGCTGGAGTAATAGAAGATGACGTTGATTCCGACCAGCTGCTGGAGTGCTGCCAAGGCGATGCCGAGCCAGACCAGGTACGAGACACCGAGGCGCTTCGAAAAGAGCTCGCGCACAGTGGTTTTGGCCTGCTTGAGTTTGAGAGACTCGCGAATTTCGTTCATCCGGCCGGTGACGGCGTCATGCTCGCCGCCTTCGAGGTCGGAGATGATCTTGCGCGCCCGATCATCCTTGCCTTGAGCGACGAGGAAGCGCGGAGACTCCGGGATCGTGGTGGTCATCACGAGATACAGAAGTGCAGGTACTGCCTCGAGCATCAGCATCCACTGCCAGGCTTCGAGGCCCGCGATCTGATTGCGCGCGCCACCGGCAGCGGCTTGCAGGGCGTAGTTGACCAACTGTGACACCGCAATTCCGAGCACGATGGCCAATTGATACATCGAACCGAGGCGGCCGCGGATAGCGGCTGGCGAGATCTCCGCGATGTATGCCGGCGCGATCACCGACGCAAAACCGACAGCGACGCCACCGACGATGCGCCAGAATGTCAGGTCGTAGACACTGAACGGAACGGCCGAACCGACGGCGCCGACAACAAAGAGCACTGCCGCGATCTGCATGACGCGGATGCGACCGAGTCGATCAGCTAGTGACCCCGCTATCCAAGCGCCCAAGGCTGCGCCGAGCAGGGTCAGGGACACGGTCAGGCCGGTGGCACCTGCGCCGATGTCGTATTTGTCGCGGATCGCTCCGACGGCTCCGTTGATGACAGCTGTGTCGTATCCGAACAGGAATCCGCCGAGCGCGGCAGCGCCGGCAAAGAGAACTGCATGTCCGACGGCGGCGCGTGTAGCGCCGGAACCGCCACTGTCGGTGGTACCGCTGAATGCCATTCCTGCCCCCTCCGGGCCAAGTGAACGATGCCCCGCTGCGTCGTCCGCGTGTAAAAGCACTCTGGACGCTACGCCCACCACGCGCGATTTGGCGGTTAGTCGAGTCTTGTTATCCACCTGAGTTGTTCGGGACATTCATCGGCGACGCCGATCGCGCGTCAGGTTGATGCGATCCGTTCGGCCTTTGCGGCGAAGTCCGCGAGATCCGCAGCCATCATCTTTCGGGTGATTCGAAGCCCGAGGCGCCCGAATACAGCACCGAGGACTTTGGACACGGCCGACTGGGCTTCGGAAACACCGGCGAAGTTCATTTCGAGGAGCGTGCCGCCGGGTGCGGGCTTCAGCGTGAATCCGGACGTGTAGTCCATGCCATTCGAATGTGCTTTCACCACAGTGCGAATGGGCGCCTCGACCTCCACGACCCACATTTCCTCGGATGCTTCCTTGCCCATCAGCTTGCGGGTTTCACGCCACCTGGTGCCCACGGCGTACCCCTCACCGGCAAGCCGTTCGATATGGGTTACGCCGGTGAGGGTGTCGACCGCGCCGTCGAGGTCGGTGACGACCTGCCACACGGTGTCCACGGGTGCATTGACAACTCTGGTCACGGAAGCAGCAAGTTCAGCCATGCGCAGAGCCTAGGTCGTGACACCGACACGCGGCGGTTACTTACTGTCAGCCGGCGCGGTTGGCAGCTTCCGTCAACGACGGCGTGATCTGATCGAGGACCCACGGGGTGCTCAGTACGTTGACGTTGCTGAGGCCGCCGATGACTCTGGTGTCGCTGAGGAAGACCGTCGATCCGCGCTTGACGGCGTCGAGTGCGCTGACCGCGGGAATGCTTGCCGGGTCGGTGGTTCCGTCGGTGAAGCCGACAATCACGTCGGCGTCGATGTCGGCGATGTTCTCGTAGGAGAGCGTCGTGAAGAACGATCCACCGGCATTGGCAGCGCCGAGCTTTTCGACGCCGGGAGCGTTGACAAACCCGAGTTCGTTCAACACCTGCACACGGGGATCCGTCGGGAGGTACACGTTGACGTTGCTGGCGTCGGTGTCGAAGTTGACGACGGCAATGGTCTTTCCGGCGTATTCGGGATGCGCAGCGGCAGTGTCGGCGAGAGTGGTGTCGAGGCCCTCGATCAATGCGTCGGCTTCGGTCGGCTTGCCTACGGCCTTTCCGACAATGCGTGTCTGGTCCTGCCAGGTTGTCTGCCACGCATCGCCGGGATAGGCGACAGTCGGCGCAACCTTGCTCAGCTGTTCGTAGACCGATTTCTCGAATCCTTCGTATGGGGCAAGGATCGCGTCGGGAGTCAGGGAAGCCACGATTTCGACGGGCGGCTCGCCAGTGGCCGGCATGTCGAACAGCGTGGTCTTGTCAACGTCGAAGTATTCCTGTGCCCACGGCATCACTCCGTTGTCGTCGGCCCCGTATGTGTACTTGGGCTGTCCGACCGGAGTGAGACCGAGGGCGTAGAGGATGTCCTGAGCGTTCCAGCCGAGGGTGACCAACCGTTCCGGTTGGGTTTCGATCGTGGTGGTGCCGAAGACGTTGTCGATGCTGACCGGGAAACCCTCCGAGTTCGCCGGAGCAGACGAGGAGTCCGAATCGGATGAGCAGGCTACGAGTGCGGTGGCGGTGAGTGCAGCCAGACCCAGTGCTGCCCATCCGCGAACGGTAGTTTTCATGTAGGAAAGCCTAACCTGTTCCGGCGGCCTGAGAGCGACCTCTTCGGGATCAGTCGAACTGGCATCCACTCACCGGTACTCCATTGAAGCGATCGCGGAGGTAGTCGAATGCGTTGTTCGGGCCGAATCCGTCGATGATTTCCGGACCGAAGTGGTTAACAAAGGTTGTACCGGGTGCGATCGGTGGCAGGTCGTTGGTTCTGAAGGTGACCGTGGCACCGCGTGAGCACCACGACTGCGCAAGGCTGCGAGCCTGGGAATAGGGGATGGTGTCGTCGTTGATTCCGCTGGTCACGAGAACTGGAGACGTAGGCGTCAGGTTGCCGACCTGTTGTTCATCGAGAATCGTTGCCGCTTCAGGGATCTCGTCCAAGTGTGCAAGGAGGGGCCGGCCGTCGACCGTCAGTGCGTCGGTGCGCATGAAGGGGTGTTTCACGATGATGTCGCCGACACATTCGGTGGACAGTTGATCAAGAACCGCGCGCCCTTGCGGCGTGATTCGCTTGTCCAGCGATGTATTCAGGTCAGGATAACGCGCGAGCAATCCGTTGATGTTGAATCCGACGACCCCGCCGATCAGGTTGCCGTCGATCTGTCCGAGTACCGATCGCAGATCAGCGGGAGGAGCGCCAGCCCAGGTTCCCGCGAGATTGAGTTCCGGTGCGTAGCTCGGCTGGAGTTCGGCCGCTGCTGCAGCCGCTCCGCCGCCCTGCGAGTATCCCCAGAAAGCCAAGGGAGTGTCGGAGCCGGTTCCACTGAGAATGTTCGCCGCCCGGGCGGCGTCGAGCATTGCGTGTGCTTCTTCGATTCGATTGACGTAGGTGTGGACGCCGGGGGTGCCCAGACCGATGTAGTCGGTGACAAAAACGCGGGCCCCCAATGCATTCCAGGTTCCGGCGGAGAACAGTTCCTGATTTGCGGACATGGACAGTGGATCGGTTTGGATCAGCAGTGCGTCGGGAAAGGCACGCGATGGTGCGCACTGGTCGCCTTGGCCCATCGTGCCCGGTCCGATGACAACGGTTGGTCGCTCGCCGGTCCCTTGCCACGGCTTCGACGAGTCGATGTAGGTGCCCGTCACCGCGGCGGGCGTGCCGTCCTGGAGTCGTGATGTGTACATGACTCGTTGCGCCGGCGCGGGCCACGGACCGTTGTACGGGGGTAGTGATGCCCGCAGGGTCATCGGCTCAGTGCGAATGACACTTCCGGGAACTTCTGGGAATTCCGCCGGCGGTTGATAAAACTCGGGGATCGCCGGAGCGGCAGCGGCCGGGTTGATCGCGGTGACGGTGCAGAGCGATGTTGCGACGACGGACATGCCGACCAATGTGGCCATCCGGAGTCGTCGAGTGGACGTGCGCCGAAATGCTGCGGACAACTTCTTCATGGAAGCCTCTCGATGCGTGTCGACGACAGCGCACGAGTTGCTGCGATCGACAGAAAGAAGTGTGAAAGACGGTCCTCGGCAGAGTCCCGCGTGCCGGATCGGAACGCCGTACGCATAGGTGCGGCAATCGATCTCGGCAGTGCTCGGAAGGTGTGGTGCGGAGCTCACCCCTATGAGCTACCGGCGAGTAACAACATAGCCCATAATTTCGTGAACTGGGTCACGAACGTGTGATTTCGCCCGAAAATCTTCACGAGTGGTTCGAAAATCGTCGTGACCTGCGGCCTTGTTGCAATCCTGGTTTGGGTGAATCGGGTAGTAATAGGCGATAATTGTCCGGTGCGGTCGCAGCAGAAGATCTTGAACGCCACGCTTCGACTGATCGAGGGTGGCGGGTTCGAGGCCGTCAACATGGCGGCGATCGCTCATGAAGCCGGTGTGTCGCGCCAGACTGTGTACTCCAACTTCGGGTCCCGTGAAGAAGTGGTGTCGAAGGCGATGTCCGATCTTACTGTCGAGATGTTGAGTGGTATCAAGGCTCGACTGGCTACTGTGGAGAGCGCCTGCGAATACGTCGTCGAATTCATCGTGGCGTCGCGGGCCGAGGTGCGGGCGCACCCGGTGCTGACGACGTTGTTGCTTGCCGAGCGGGGTGATCCGGTGTTCTCGGCGGAGATGATGGTACGTGCCAAACCTGTTGCACACGAGTTTCTTTCACCCATTGTCGAGCGAGGGCTCGCAACCGAGGAGGAGTTGGACGGCATTATCGAAATTTCCGTTCGACTGGGTTTGTCGGTCATCGCGTTCGACAGTGAGTCCATCCACTCCGACGACGATTTACGAACCTTTCTCACCCGCTGGCTTCAACCCGCAATGGGTTCCACAGCCTAGATATCAGCTTTCTCTTCAACTTTTCTTGACACTTTTCCGGTAAGTGTCTAGTTTTGGACTCGCTCGGTTGTTTTGTCCATACGGAACTAGGCACTTCCCCCTGATTATCTGGTGCCCCGTGAGTTTTCGCCGCCGGCACATCGGCGATTCACCAAGGGAGCACAGCTATGTCTGCACTGAAACGGCGAGCCTTTCTGTCCGGAGCCGCCGCGGCAATGGCCGCAGTGGCCATACCGAGTGTTGCCCGGGCCGATGCCGGTACCGCTGCCAGAACCGTCGGGGTGCCGCTCACCCGCGAAGAACACCGCGTTGTCGTGATCGGTTCGGGATTCGGTGGCGGCGTGACCGCGCTTCGTCTGGCCGAGGCGGGCGTTCCGGTTACGGTGCTGGAGAGGGGAATTCGGTGGCCGTCGGGCCCGAACGCCGAGACATTTCCCCATCCGGCCAGTCCTGACAAACGGATCCTGTGGCACCAGTCCAATCCGACGCTCTTCGGGAGACCGGTTGCTTTCGAGCCGTACGTCGGGTTGCTCGAGACGGTGTCCGGGGAGAACATGACATCGATCTGCGCGGCCGGCGTTGGCGGTGGATCGTTGGTGTATCAGGGTATGACGCTGCAACCTGCCGAATCCGTCTTCAACGAGCACTTTCCCGAGCAGTTGGACTACGCGACGATGGATCGCGTCCACTATCAGCGCGTGGCATCCATGCTGCAACTCGCAGTAGCGCCGGACGAGTTGGTTGCGAGTCCGAACTACGAGGCAGCCCGTGTATTCGCCCGCAATGCAACGCGTTCGGGGCTTCCGGTGTCCAAAATCCCGATGCCGATCGACTGGGACTTTGCGCTGGCCGAACTGCGCGGTGAGATGAAAGCCTCGTACACCAACGGCGACGGCGCACTGGGCGTGAACAACGGCGGTAAGCACTCGGTAGACGTCACCTACATCGCCGCCGCAGAAGCCACAGGATTGGTGAAAGTCGAGACGTTGCACCAGGTTACCGACGTCGAGCGCGCGGAAGACGGCCGGTGGCGGGTATATGTGAACCGCACCGACACAGCCGGTCAGGTGCTCGAGAACAAGATCCTGACGACAAAGGCACTGGTCATGGCCGCGGGCAGCGCCAACACGACCAAGTTGCTCGTGCGGGCCGGTGCGCAGGGGCGGATTCCCGATCTGCCCGGCGAGTTGGGCGGCGGCTGGGGCACCAATGCCGACCGCATCTACATCTGGTCCGACCCCACTGAGAATTTCGGTAGCACCCAAGGCGGCCCGGTTGTCTACGGAAGCCGGAACTGGGACGACCCGGATTCGGCGTTCACCCTCATTCAGGCGTCGTTCCCGCCGGTGCCGTTCGATGCGCACAGCACGGTGATGGTCGGATTCGGTGTCAGTAGAGACCGAGGCCGGTTTGTGTACGACTCCGCGCGGGACGAGGCAGTGCTCCGTTGGCCGAAGGACGGCGACTCTGCTATCCAGCTAGGCCACATCGGGCCGGCCGCCCACAAGATCGCCGGGAACACCGGCATCCTCACCGACACGAATGCGCTGCTGTCGTCGACGTGGCATCCGCTCGGCGGCGCATGCATGGGAACGGTCTGCGATCTCGAAGGTCGCGTGCAGGGCCAGCGCGGACTGTACGTGCTTGACGGTGCCTTGATGCCGGGTAATGCTGCTGCGTGCAATCCGTCGATGACTATCGCTGCCGTGGCGGAGCGGGCACTCGACTACATTGTGAAAGAGGATGTCGGAACAGTGTTTTGAGCTGCCGCACAGTGTGAACTATCGCGAACGGCGCACCCGGAAAATTCGAGTGCGCCGTTCGGCTTTGTCAGAGCAAGAGAATCAGACGCTTGCAACACCAGGCGCGAGGAAGCGCTTGCCGTTGACGGCCTCGGAGGTGCCGGTGCGGTCCAGGTACGGCGTGATGCCACCGTTCCAGAATCCGAATCCGCCGCCGAGCAGCAGGCAGAGGTCGATGTCCTCGGCTGCCGCTACGACGCCCTCGTCGAGCATGATCTGAATTTCCTCGGCGAAGGCACGACGTGTGCGCTCGAGTACTTCTTCCGAGGTGGACACCTTGTCGCCTCGAGGCCACAGCGCGGCAACCTCGGGATCGACAGCTTGGCCGTTCTCGCCCCAGGTCCAGACGCCGGGCTTGCGAGCCTCGACGAGTGCTTCGAGTCCAGGTGAGCTCTTGAACCGGTCCGGGTACGACGCCTGCAGGGTCTCGCCGGTGTGCAGAGCCACTGCGGGTCCGACGAGGGCCAGCAAGGTGAACGGCGACATGGGCATGCCGAGTTCGGCGATGGCATTGTCCGCGACGTCGAAGGGGGTGCCTTCGTCAACGGCGGACATGACCTCACCCAACGTGCGGGTGACGAGACGGTTGAAGACGAAGCCGGCCTTGTCGCCGCACAGGACAGCAGACTTCTTCAGTGACTTTGCGGTGGCGAAAGCCGTTGCGAGCGTAGCGTCGTCGGTCTTCTCGCCCCTGATGATCTCGAGGAGCGGGAGAACGGCAACCGGGTTGAAGAAGTGGAAGCCCATCACGCGCTCGGGGTGCTTCAGCTCGGACGCCATCTCTGTGATGGAGAGCGACGAGGTGTTGGTCGCGAGGATGGTTTCGGGAGCGATGAACTGCTCGAGTTCCGCGAAGACCTTCTTCTTGACATCCATGTTCTCGAAGACGGCTTCGATGACGAAGTCGGTCTTGGCAAACGCGGCCTTGTCGAGTGAGCCGGAGACGAGGGCCTTGAGACGGTTCGCGGCGTCGGGGGACAGGCGCCCCTTGCCGAGGAGCTTGTCGATTTCGGTGTGGACGTAACCGACACCCTTGTCGATGCGCTCCTGGTCGATGTCGGTCAGGATGACCGGCACCTTGAGCTGGCGGACGAAGAGCAGCGCGAGCTGGCTGGCCATGAGACCGGCACCGACGATGCCGACGCCGTTGACCTTGCGGGCCAGCGAACGGTCGGGCGCTCCGGCGGGACGCTTGGCGCGCTTGTTCACCAGATCGAAGGCGTACAGGCCGGCGCGGAGCTCGTCGGTCAGGAGGAGATCGGCAAGTGCCTCGTCCTCGGCCGCAAAGCCCTTGTCGAGCGAAGCCGCATCCGTGATGTCGGTGGTGCGAGCCAGTTCGAGCAGCTCGACAGCCTTGACGGCGCCGGGAGCGTTGCCCTTGGTCTTACCGTCGACGATGGCCTTCGCACGGGCAATCGCGTCGTCCCAGCCCTGGCCACGATCGATCTCGGGGCGAGCGGGAGTGACGGTACCGGCCAGAACCTGCGCGGCCCAGGCGAGTGACTGCTCGATGAAGTCGGCGGAATCGAGAACGACGTCGACGACGCCGAGTTCGAGTGCCTTCTTGGGGGAGAGCACCTTGTTCTGGTTGAGCGAGTTCTCGATCACCACGGTCACGGCGTTGGCCGGGCCGACGAGGTTGGGGAGCAACTGCGTGCCACCCCATCCGGGGACCAGACCGAGGAACGCTTCCGGAAGACCGAGTGCGCCCGCGTTGGCGGCAACCGTGCGGTAGTGGCTGTGCAGGCCGACCTCGAGGCCACCGCCAAGGGCGACACCGTTGATGAAGGCGAACGTGGGAACGGAGGACTCACGCAGGCGTCGGAACACCTTGTGGCCCAAGCGGCCAAGCTCGAGTCCCTGCTCACGTGAGGTGATCGCGGGAACACCCTTGAGGTCCGCACCGGCGGCGAAGATGAACGGCTTTCCGGTGACGGCGATGGCCACCGGGTTCGCGGCAAAAGCTTCGTCCAGTGCGGCGTCGAAGGATGCGAGCCCGCCGGGGCCGAAGGACGACGGCTTGGTGTGGTCGAAGCCGTTGTCGAGGGTGATCAGTGCAAACGGGCCCTCGATGCCGGGGACCGAGATGATCTTGGTGTACGCGTTCGTCACGACCTCGTCGGCGAATGCTGTTGCAATATCAGACATTTAGTTAACTCCTGCCTGGTAGTCAGCGTGGTTCGGGTTCTCCCAGATGACGGTGCCGCCCATGCCGAGGCCGATGCACATGGTGGTCAAGCCGTAGCGCACGTCGGGACGTGTCGCGAACTGGCGGGAGAGTTGCGTCATCAGGCGCACGCCCGACGAGGCGAGGGGGTGGCCACACGCGATGGCGCCGCCCCACTGGTTGACGCGTGGGTCGTCGTCGGCGATGCCGTAGTGCTCGAGGAACGCGAGAACCTGAACCGCGAATGCTTCGTTGATCTCGAAAAGTCCGATGTCCTCGATCTTCAGACCGGTGCGAGCCAGAAGCTTCTCGGTGGCGGGGACCGGTCCGATACCCATGACCGCGGGGTCGACGCCCTGGTAGGCAAAGCCGACCATGCGCATGCCGACGGGCAGTCCGAGCTCCGCTGCGGTGTCTTCACCGGCGAGAAGTGCGGCCGTGGCGCCGTCGTTGAGGCCTGCGGCGTTACCGGCGGTGATGCGCCCGGCAGGGCGGAACGGTGCTTTGAGCTTCGCGAGGTCTTCGACGGTAGTTCCGGGGCGCGGCGGCTCGTCCTCGGTGGCGAGCCCCCAACCGGCTGCGCTGCGGGTCGCGACGGGAACCAGCGTGTCGGCGATGAAGCCGGCCTTCTTGGCAGCATCGTACTTGTTCTGGCTGTTCACGGCGTAGGCGTCCGTGCGGTCTTTGGTGATGGTCGGGAACCGGTCGTGCAGGTTCTCTGCGGTGTTACCCATCACGAGTGCGCTCGGGTCGACCAGACGGTCGGCGAGGAAGCGCGGGTTGGGGTCTGCGCCCTCACCCATCGGGTGGTGGCCCATGTGCTCGACGCCACCGGCGACAACAACGTCGTACTGGCCGAAGCCGATGCCCGACGCGGTGGTAGTGACGGCGGTCATCGCGCCGGCGCACATGCGGTCGATGGCAAATCCGGGGACGGTTTCGGGCAGGCCGGCGAGGATCGCGGCGGTGCGGCCGATGGTCAGTCCCTGGTCACCGGTCTGAGTGGTGGCAGCGATCGCCACTTCGTCGATCCGCGCGGGATCCAGCTGCGGGTTGCGACGAAGCAGTTCGCGGATGGCTTTGACGACCAGGTCGTCTGCACGCGTCTCGGCGTACATGCCCTTGGGGCCTGCCTTGCCGAACGGGGTGCGAATGCCGTCGACAAAGACGACGTTGCGTTGGTTGTGTGTGGATGGAGCCACGCGATTCCTCCTGATGGAGATGCCCACCACGCGCTGGGCGGATGGGACTTACGGTTCGGCAATCACGGCCAAGCGTCCGGCCTTGTAACAAGCGTACTACTGCCCATTACTCACCGGTAACTTAACGGGTCGAATTGCTCCACCCACACCCGCAACCCCGTCAGGATTCGCCGGTTGCCGCTGCTTCCTCCTCGGCTGCGACCGCGTCGTCCTCTGCCGGAACTACCGAGTTCAGCGCCTCGGCGAGGACCGGCACGGTCAAGGTGCGCTGCCACAATCGGGCGCCGCCGGACGTGAGCTTCGTCTCGATCGCAGCCGTGACCACGGCGATGTCCGATCCCGGCTCGATTGTCCAGTCCCAGCACAGACGACGCACCAGCTCCGGTTGCAGCAGATTTTCGACGGGGACCGATACCTCGGAACTGAGATCCGACAAGGCTGCGCGGGCTGCGGTCAGACGATCGGCGGCTTCGGGATCCTGACGCGCCCACCGTCCGGGAGCTGGCGGGCCGATGTTCGGCGGAGTCTTCGGGGGAAGCTCGCTGTCCGGCAGGGACCGAGCTGATTCCAATGCAGTCATCCAGATTCGTGAATAGCGTCGTTGCCTCGGTCCGCCGAACACGGGCAGCGACCGCAGCGCATCCATCGACCGGGGATCCTTGAGCGCCGCGTCGATGATCGCCGAATCCGGCAGCACTCGGCTGGGAGACACGTCGCGCTTACGTGCGAGATCTTCACGCGCCTGCCACAGCGCCCGGACCGCAGCCAATTGGCGAGTGGTCTTCAGTGACGTGATGTGCGACGTGCGGCGCCAACGATCCGGCTTCGGCTTCGGCGGGCCGGCAAGTCGAATGTGCTCGAATTCTTCTTTTGCCCAATCCAATTTGCCTTGTGCACGCAGTTCGGCTTCCATGGCGTCGCGCAATTCCAGCAGCACTTCGACGTCGAGCGCTGCGTAGTTCAGCCATGGTGCCGGCAGTGGCCGTGTCGACCAGTCGGCGGCGCCGTGGCCCTTGCGAAGCTCGACATGCAACGTGCGTTCCACGATCGCGGCCAGACCGACCCGTTCGAATCCGGCCAGTCGGCCCGCCAATTCAGTGTCGAAAAGTACAGCCGGATACAACCCCAACTCGGCCAGTCCGGGTAGATCCTGATCTGCGGAATGCAGAACCCACTCCAGAGGGTTGATCGCCTCGGCCAGCGGTGCCATGTCCGCGGCGGTGGGGATCGGATCGATCAGAAACGAGCCGGCACCCTCGCGTCTGAGCTGAATCAGATACGCACGGGCGGAGTACCGGAATCCCGACGCACGCTCGGCGTCAACAGCCAAAGGCCCGGTGCCCGCTGTCAATTCAGCGGCAGCCTTCGCGATCCCGTCTGCGGTGGTGATGACATCAGGCACACCGTCACGCGGCACCAGGAGTGGTTCGACATCGGACGTGGGCTCGGTTGCATCATCGGTGACTTCGGACATGATCGATAACTCTACGTCGCAGAAGGCGTCGTAGTTGCGCAACCTTCCCCGTCACTTTCTTCGTCGCCTTTCTCGGCTGCTCCCAGGAGTTCGTCGAGCGCCAGGGCGAATCCTTGCGCGAGTTCGTGCAATTGGGGTGCCAGGTCCGTGCAACTGACAATGCCCACATCTACTTTGCCGTCGAGCGACATCACCGTCACATTGAGTCCGGCGCCGTGAAAGATGGGTCCCAGTGGGAACATTCCCGTAATGCGTGCGCCCAGGAAGTACAGCGGAACCGGCGGGCCGGGAACGTTCGACACCACGAGATTAGACACGACGGGGTGCCGTTCTGCGAGCTTGAGCGAGGAGTAGACGCGCATTGCGGCGCCGAAAACTGCCGGCGACGCAAATTGTGACCAGTCTTGAAGCATGTTTGCGCCCAACGCCTCGTTATGGTTTTTCGAGGTCGCGTTGTATTCGCTGATCGCGCGCAAGCGGTCGAGTGGGTCGACGATCTGGGTGCCCAGTTGCGTGAACATACCGGAGATCTGGTTTGTGCCGGCGCGGTCGGATTTCCCGTGAACCGACACGGGAACCATCGCGACCAACGAATCCTCGGGAAGCTCGCCGCGCTCCTCGAGGTAGTTGCGCAGCGCTCCGGCGCACAGCGCAAGAACGACATCGTTGACCTTGACGCCGTGACGGTCCTTCACGGCTTTCACTTTGGCCAGGTCGAGCTGGGCGAAGGCAATATTGCGATGACCGGTGATGGCGCCGTTGAACGACGTTCGAGGGGCGGTGAACGGCGCAGGCATCGCTCTGCCTTTGCGGGCGCGGGTTACCCATTTGGGCAGCATCGCGATACCGCCGGGGACGAGGCGCGCCAGCCGCGCAGGCCTGGAAATTACGGCGAGGAGGCCGCCGACAGCGATGTCGAGTGTGCCGGCGTCACCGGCGCTCTCGGCTGTGGTGTCTACAAGTGCGGGGGATTCCGGTTCCAGACTGCACAGTTGAGCCAGGATGTTGGCACCGGTAATGCCGTCAGCGGCACTGTGATGGATCTTCGACATGACGGCGATGGTTCCGTCGGCAAGTCCTTCGATGACCCACATTTCCCACAGCGGACGGGAACGGTCCAACGGTTGGCTCGCGATATGTCCGGCAAGTTCTGCCAGCTCGTCGTGGCCACCTGGCGCCGGTACCGATGTGCGATGGCAGTGTCGTTCGATATCGAAGTCGTGGTCGTCCACCCAGACGGGGTAGTCGAGGTTCAAGCGTGAATCTTTCAGCTTGCGCCGGAACGTCGGCATCGCGGCCATGCGGGAGTCCAACTCGCCGAGTAGTGATCGGTAGCGGTAACCGCCCGGGATGGTCGACGGGTCCAGTATCACCAGGCCGCAGACGTGGAGTAGCTGTGTCGACGTTTCCAGGTACAGGAAGGTGGCATCAAGTCCGCTGAGACGCTGCATCTACCGATTTTAGAACGGGTTCTAGTTAGATTTTGGTGGAATGATCAAACCGGCGTTGGGGATCAGTCGTTCTTTCGCGACAATTCTGTTACCCCGGCGGGTGGTAGGCCCGCGGCGTAGGCCAGCACTTCGCAGAATGCCTCGACGTGATGTCCCAATTCCGTTGACGTGGCAGTCCAGGAGGCCCGCAGTTCCAGTTGATGCGCCCGCGGAGGCCCCGCGATGTCGCCGTAGCGAACCGACGTTGTTGCCGTGACCGTGCCGCCGAGCGCTACAAACGGAGCGCTGCCGGCTTCGAGGGCGTCCACCAGCCAACTCCACGCAACTTCGGGCAATAGTGGATCAGCGGCAAGTGATTCATCGAGATCGGCCTGGATGTAGGCGACCAGACGCATGGTGCCGTTCCAGGCTTCGTCCCCGTCGGGGTCGAAAAGCAAGATGAGTCGGCCGAAGGCATCACCTTCCGATTGCTCGGACACGGTGTCCGATTCGGGGTGAAGCACCTCGGCGCCGATTGCGTGGCTGTACGGGGCAAGTCGTTGTGGCGGGCGTATCGGACCGACTTCGATCTCGGACCGGACCTGTGCTGAGCCCATTGCGGCGATTGCGGCACGGAATTCGGCCGGGTCAGCGGTGGATCCGGAAGTTGTCACAGGTCAGGACGTTAGTCGGGGAAAAGGTCCCTGAGGTGGAGGCGCGCCGATCAACTGTGACGTGCTCCGCACAGATAAGTGTGAGCACCGTCACGAAATGTGACGTGGACTTTTCTGCGCGCCGAACATGGCAGCATTGGGAGCGGTCGGATACACATGTTGGCGGAGAGCGCGAGGATTGATGAGCGGGTTGGACAACTTGAATTCAGGCACCATCAGGTCAGCGGAGTACAGCGCACGGCGCGTGCTTCCGGATGCGCCGTTGTTGGCGGCGGCCACCGGTCGGACGCCGGTGCGGCGTCCGGTGTGGTTCATGCGGCAGGCCGGCCGCTCGCTGCCCGAGTATCGCGAGATCCGCGCCGGAATCGGAATGTTGGAGTCCTGCTTCGATCCGGCGTTGGTCTGTGAGATCACGATGCAGCCGGTGCGTCGCCACGACGTCGACGCCGCAATTCTCTTCTCGGACATCGTGGTGCCGCTGAAAGCAGCCGGCATCGACCTCGACATCGTTGCCGGTGTCGGTCCGGTGGTTGCCAATCCTGTTCGCTCGATCGACGATGTCGCGTCGCTGCCGCGCTTGGTGCCCGACGAGGTCGGCGCAATTGCGCAGGCTGTGCGTCTGCTCACCGCCGAGTTGGGTTCGGTGCCGTTGATCGGGTTCGCCGGAGCGCCCTTCACGTTGGCGTCGTACCTGGTCGAAGGTGGGCCGAGCCGCAACCACGAGAAGACCAAGGCGCTCATGCTGTCGGATCCGGCGACGTGGCACCAGCTCCTCGGCAAGATCGCCGACATCACGATCTGCTTCCTGCAGGCACAGCTCCACGCCGGTGTCGACGCCGTTCAGCTGTTCGATTCCTGGGCCGGAGCCCTCTCGCTCGCGCAGTACCGCGAGTTCGTACTTCCACACTCCGAGCGCGTGTTGGCCGAGGTTGCGAGCGCAGGAGTGCCGCGTATCCACTTCGGTGTTGGTACCGGTGAACTGCTCGGCGCCATGGGTGAAGCCGGGGCTGACGTCGTAGGCGTCGACTGGCGTATTCCGCTCGACGTTGCCGCGAGGCGAGTCGGTCCGGGCAAGGCGCTGCAGGGCAATCTCGATCCGGCAGTGCTGTTCGCGGGTCCAGAGGCGGTCGACCGTGAGGTCAGACGCATCGCGGCTGAAGGTGACCGCGCTATCGAGGCCGGCGCCATCGGGCACATCTTCAACCTCGGACACGGTGTTCTTCCGGATACCGATCCGGCGGCAATCACGGCGGCGGTGGAGCTGGTGCATTCGCTGTGAGGACAACGCGTCCGTCGGTAGCGGTGATCGGGGGCGGAATCTCCGGCCTGGTCGCCGCCTACCGGCTTCGCCGTAGCCTCGGAGCGGACGCCGAGATCACGATCGTCGACCACAGCCGCAGGCTGGGCGGAAAGTTGCGAACGGTCGATATCGGCGGCGGGCCGATCGATGTCGGCGCCGAGGCGTTCATTGCGCGTCGGCCCGAGGTTCCGGCACTTCTGGCCGAGCTCGGTCTCACCGACCAGATCGTGTATCCGGCGGGACGCACTCCGTTGATCTGGTCGCAGGATTCGTTGCATCGTCTCCCCGTAGGCACGTTGATGGG
Organism: Rhodococcus sp. AD45-ID; assembly: GCF_003023755.1. Lineage (NCBI taxonomy): Bacteria > Bacillati > Actinomycetota > Actinomycetes > Mycobacteriales > Nocardiaceae > Rhodococcus > Rhodococcus sp. AD45-ID. The sequence goes on from NZ_PYHL01000002.1 coordinate 976,459, forward strand.
CATTCCGGCGAGCGCCGACGCGGTCGAGGATCTAGTCGACGACGCAACCCTGGCGCGGATCGCGGCCGAACCGGAGCGCCGGATCGACTGGACTCCGGGTTCGGATAGCAGTGTGGCCCAACTTGTTTCGGATCGCTACGGCGATCAGGTAGTTGCCCGCTCGGTTGATCCACTGCTCGGGGGTGTGTACTCCGGATTGGCGGAGAACATCGGAATACGGGCCGCATTGCCGACCCTCGCGGCGGCGTTGGACGCCGGAGCGCGGAGCCTGTCGGCAGCCGTGTCGGCGGCGCTACCGACGCCGGCTCCCGGGCCGGTCTTCGGTGCGTTGAAGGACGGATACGGAGTGCTCCTGGATGCACTCCGGGAGGCAGCTGCCGCGCATGTCGTTCACGCGGAGGCCGGAGTCGTGCGCGCCGACGGGAGCCGCTGGTTCATCGATCCGGTCGGCGCGGTCGACGCGATTGTCCTGGCAGTTCCCGCTCCGAACGCCGCAGTGCTCCTCGCTGACGTCGCGCCACAGGTCGCCCGGATCGCGGCTCGGATCGAGCTGGCGTCCTCGGCTGTCGTGGCGATGCGTCTGCCGGGCAATGTCGAGTTGCCGGAGAATTCGGGAATCCTCGTCGCGACGGACGCAGATCTCACGGCCAAGGCATTCACGCTGTCCAGTCGCAAGTGGACCCATCTCGCCGATCGGGGCGAGCACCTCGTGCGGGCGTCGTTCGGCCGCTTCGGTGCCGCAGACATCGTCGATCGCGCCGACGACGAACTGATCGCTCTGGCCCGCGCTGATCTTGCAACAGTGACGGGAATCACTGCGAGTCCGGCTGCGTCCTTTGTCCAGCGCTGGCATGGGGGACTGCCGCAGTACGCACCAGGTCACGTGCAGAAAGTGGCTGAAATCGAACAGTCGGTCGCAGGGTTGGACGGTATCGAGGTGGCCGGTTCGTGGCTACACGGCGTCGGCGTTCCGGCGTGTGTTGCCACTGGCACGACGGCGGCGACACGGATTTTCGAACGGGTGGCACGATAGAGGTATGGCACGCCTTGATTTCGACAAACTGAACTCTGAAATCCGATACCTCATGTTCTCCGTGTTCCAGGTGGAACCCGGTGTGCTGGGCGATGATCGGGAAGCTGCGGTCAAGGACGCCCGCTTGTTCTTCGAAGGTCTCGAAGACAAGGGCGTCGTGGTTCGCGGAATCTACGACATCGCCGGCATGCGCGCAGACGCAGACTTCATGATCTGGACCCATGCAGCCAGCATCGAGCAGCTGCAGGCCGCGTACTCGGACTTCCGCCGCACCACGACACTGGGCAAGATCAGCGCTCCGGTGTGGAGCAACTCCGCCGTGCACCGTCCGGCCGAGTTCAACAAGAGCCACGTGCCGTCGTTCATCGCGGGCGAGGATCCGGGCGACTACATCTGCGTCTACCCGTTCGTTCGGTCGCTCGAGTGGTACCTGCTTCCCGACGAGGACCGTCGCAAGATGCTCGCCGATCACGGTATGGCGGCACGCGGATACAAGGACGTTCGCGCCAACACGGTGCCGTCGTTTGCGCTCGGCGACTACGAGTGGATTCTTGCCTTCGAGGCACCGGAACTCATTCGCATCGTCGATCTCATGCGCGACTTGCGTGCCACCGAGGCTCGTTTGCACGTGCGCGAAGAGGTTCCGTTCTTCACCGGACCGCGTGTCGACATCGAGAAGCTGGTTCTTTCCCTTCCCTGATCGAAAGTAGCTGCTGTGGACACCACGCCGAATCGGCGTCATCAGCACATGTCTCACTGGGGCATGTTCACTGCCGAATCGGTAGCCGGCGAAGTCACTGCGGTGCATCCGTACGAGGGAGATTCCAATCCTTCGCCGATGCTCGGCAACTTCGCCGGTTCGGTGCGCAGTCGCAGCAGAGTGGCCGGCCCGGCAGTGCGTCGTGGCTGGCTCGAGAACGGTCCAGGCCCCACGGAAAAGCGGGGCTCTGACGAGTTCGTCTCGGTCGAGTGGGACGAACTGACAGAACTGCTGTCCCGCGAATTGCGCCGGGTCGTTGACACTCACGGCAACAACGCGATCTTCGGTGGTTCATACGGATGGGCCAGCGCCGGTCGATTCCACCACGCGCAGAGCCAGGTTCACCGGTTCCTGAATCAACTCGGCGGTTACACCAAATCGGTACACAGCTACTCGCTCGGAGCAACGGGCGTCATCATGCCCCGTGTGGTCGGGACCCACAGTCAATTGTTCGAACGCTCCACTTCGTGGGACGTCATCGCGCAACATTCCGATCTGTTGGTGTGCTTCGGTGGGGTGCCGATCAAGAACACTGGCGTCAATGCCGGTGGTACCAGTGAGCATCCGACTCGCGGCGCGATCGACGCATTCCGTCGTCGCGGCGGAAAGATCGTCTCGATCAGCCCGTTGCGTGACGATCTCGACGGTGAATGTGACTGGATCGCACCGATTCCCGGGACCGACGTGGCGATCATGTTGGCGCTGGCGTATGTCCTCGCTTCGGAGGGTTTGCATGACATCGCATTCTTGAACCGGTACTGCGTCGGCTACGAGCGATTCGAGGAGTACCTGCTCGGACGCAGTGACGGTATCGCGAAGGATCCTCACTGGGCCCAGGAGATTTCAGGAATCCCTGCCGAGATACTGGTCGACCTGGCCCGCCGCATGGCCGCCGGTCGCACGCTGGTCTCTGTCACCTGGTCACTTCAACGCATCAAACACGGTGAGCAAGCCCCGTGGATGGGGGTGACTCTCGCCGCGATGCTGGGTCAGATAGGGCTTCCCGGAGGGGGATTCGGACACGGCTACGGTTCGATGAACGAGCCGGGAATGACGTCGATCCCGTACCCGCTGCCCACCTTCCCGCAAGGACGGAATCCGGTCACGGACTTCATTCCGGTCGCTGCGGTATCGGATCTTCTGCTCTCGCCCGGCGAAGACTTCGACTACGACGGCAGACGCCTCACCTATCCCGACATTCGCCTGGTCTACTGGGCAGGCGGCAACCCGTTCCACCATCATCAGGACATCCCGAGGCTGCGGCGGGCTTTGGCACGTCCGGACACGATCGTCGTTCATGATCCGTACTGGACGCCGATGGCCAGACACGCCGACATCGTGGTGCCATCGACCACGTCATTCGAACGCTCCGATCTCAGTTGTACGCGCAACGACGCGTTGCTGGTCGCGATGCACCAGGTCACCGAACCGTTTGCAGGTGCGCGCGACGACTACGAGACCTTCGCGGCACTTGCCGACGCGCTCGGATTCGGTGACACGTTTACCGAGGGACGATCGTCGCAGCAATGGATCGAGCACCTCTACGGTCAGTGGCAGCCGAGCGTCGACGCGGACGGTGGAAACACCCCGTCGTTCGAGGACTTTTGGGCCGATGGTCACTACCGGATGCGTACGCGCGGCGACGAGGTTCTGTTCGGCGACTTCCGCGAGAATCCCGAGAAGTATCCGCTTGGCACACCCAGCGGAAAGATCGAGATATTCTCCGAAACCATCGAATCTTTCGGCTACGACGACTGCGTCGGCCATCCCCGATGGTACGAGCCTGATGAATGGCTGAAAGGTCCACGTGCGGAGGCTTTTCCGCTGCACCTCATCGCCAACCAGCCCAAGACGCGGCTGCACAGCCAACTCGATCACGGTGCCGTGAGCCAGGCGTCGAAAATTCACGGGCGAGAACCGATTCGGATGCATCCCGATGCAGCGGCAGAGCGATGCATTGTCGGCGCGGACGTGGTGCGGGTGTTCAATGATCGCGGCGCGTGCCTGGCAGGTGTTGTCGTCGACGCAGACCTTCACCCGGGCGTTGTCCAACTTGCGACGGGAGCCTGGTACGACCCACTCGATCCGGCCGACCCGGACTCGCTGTGTGTCCACGGAAATCCCAATGTTCTGACCCCGGACGTCGGCACGTCGCTGCTGTCACACGGATGCACCGGACAACACGTCCTGGTGCAGATCGAGAAGTTCGAGGGGGAACTTCCCCCTGTTCGCGCATTTGATCCGCCGGTGCTGAATCCACGCTGACGGAACCGATCGAGGCCAGGCCGCGTCGAACTTGGTGAGCACCTGATATCCGGGTGAGCACGTCGAGCGAGGTGGGGGCCATCGTGAGTACAGCGCAGTGGAATACGGCACGGGGTAGATCGGAAGTCCTTCGCGGGCAGATTGATTCAATGATGGAGGACCTGCACGAGCGGACGCGGTTACTTGCGCTCGCGCAGGAGAAGATCGCGTTGTCGACTGCGCGTGCTCAGTCGGCTGACGGGTTGGTGGAGGTTGTCGTCAATGCCTCCGGAGCCGTTGTCGGCGTGAAATTCTCATCGGACGCGTGTGCGAAATCAACGCCGAAAAAGCTTGGTGCGTCGGTGCTGGCGGCGTCGACGGCAGCGTCGGCAGACATGCGTCGGCAAAACGCCGAGATATTGAAGCCGTTCACCACTGCGACGCAGTTGGATCTTCCAGATCTGATAACCGGAGCGCCCAGCGTGCGCGGTCTGTCCGCAGTGCCTCAGATAGCCGAGCACACGGAACAGGATTGGGATCAGACCGTTCTCAGGAGCGCGGGCAATGTCTGAACTGTGGATCGATGTTCAGATTGTGCGTGCATTGGCACCGCGATTCGTGGGACTCGCCGAAGACATCGAGAGGTCGAAAGCGGATCTCGAACGGGAAATGACTGCCGAAGGCTCGAGCTGGGGAAATGACGAGGTCGGCAACACTTTTGCCGCCGCCTACCTTCCGGGCTCAGAGTCGGTGATTGCCGGTATCTCGATGATGGCCGGCGTCATGCGGAATCTCACGGATGCGCTGTACCGGACTTCGGACAACTTCGAGGGCGTCGACGCGGAACTTGCCGACAACTTTGCAGGTGGTCTCTGATGGGAATCGAGATACCGGGATACCTGCAGGCCGTTGCCAGTGTGGCAGTGGGTAGCGACTGGCCGGAGGGGGACGAGACTTCCTTGTGGCGATTGGGTGACGCGTGGACCGAGATTGCAGACCATCTGACCAGTGCATCCATGGGTGGTGATGTCACACTGAGAGGAGTACTGACAGCAATCACCGGTGAGACGCACGATTCACTCGATGCATTCTGGCAGGATTCCGGTGGCGTCGCTGATGTCTTTGATCGATTGAATGCTGCCGCAACGGAATTAGCGGAATCCTGCAACGCTACGGCGACGGAGATCGAGTACACCAAACTTGCGATCATCGCGGCGTTGATCGCGCTGGCGCTCGAGTTGGCGGCCATGGCAGCGGCAGCGATTCCCACTCTCGGGCTGAGTGCGGTAGGAGCAGGCGCAGCGGAGGTCGCTACCGCGGTTACTGTCCGAATGCTGTTGCGCCAATTACTGACCGGGGTGCTCGAAGCCGCTGCGGTGGAAGCAGCGTCGGCCGTCTTCTCCGGCCTGGCCATTCAGCTGGGCCAGATAACAATGGACCATCGCGAGTCCGTGGATGTCGGCAAGGTCGTGACCGAGGGGCGCGAGGGGTTTGTCACGGGCGCGGTGGATGAGTTGTCCACATCCGGCGGCGCACTGAACTGGAATTTCTGACGCCGTAACCGGGCCTGAGTGCGCACAACATTCACTCGCGTGGCCGGATGCGCCCTGGTGCTGAGACTTGTGTGCAGTTTTCGCTCGGTTGACGGGGTTGGGGAATTAGCGGTTCAACGGAGTTAGGTTTTGCTGGGCGTCGAGAGTTTCCTGAGATACGGGGGCGCGCAGTAGGGCTTCCCATCCGTCGATCAGGGCGGACAGTTCAGCGTGGGTGGGTCGGGTGCCGCGTCTGTCGTAGCCCGCCAATACCCGGAGATAACTGGTGTAGACGATCTGAATGCGCTGCAGCCGAACATCTTCCGCGAGTTCGTCAAGGCTGTCGTTGAGACTCTGATTCACGGTGGATCCGCTTGTTGTCGCGGTCGGATCTACGGTGGTGAAGACGCGGCCGAGAATTGCCGTCTCCATCAGCCGATCGAGCAGTGCGACGTAGTGGTTGTCCGGGCTGATGCTGTTGGCCAGGGGTTGCACAATTGCCCATAAAGCCTCGCGCGTAGTCATATTCGCGCCCTGTGAGCTTGTCTGGAGCATCATTGCTTGCCTGTCGGCGTTGATCGCGGGTAGGCGGTAAGCGAATATCGCGTGCAGCAGATTTTCCTTCGAACCGAAGTAGTAGGCGATTACCGAGGCATTCTGCTGGCCTGCCGCGATGCGGATGTCAGAGATGGAGACGCCCTCGTAACCGCTGAGTGCAAATAGGCGCTCTGCGGTTTCGATGAGCTGTACGCGTGTCTGTTCTCCCGCGCGGTATCGGCCACGTTTTGAGGTCACGCTCGACGACCCTACCGGCGACCGTGTGGGCCTCCCGTCGTTGTGGGTCGGGTCTAAGGCGACGTGACGGCGGGCACCTGGCAGTGGTCGACCAGTGAGGGATCAAGATGACGCTCGTCAATGCTTAAATCATCGAAATTTTAACGATCCTCAAAATAATAAAAGCTCATTACTTTGAACGCAGTCCAGTTTTGACACCGCGTCGACGTTTCGAGGAAGTTTGATGACCGCAATCGCAGAACCTACGACACCTGCAATCGTGCCCCTCGCCGGCAAGATCGGCGCCGAAGTGCGGGGTCTGCGGGTGGACTCCCTGACAGACGCCGATGTCGAACTGGTCAAGGACGCGCTGTATCGCCACAGCGTGCTCTTCTTTCCGGAACAGGGCCTCGATCCGGCGATCCACCGGGCGTTTGCGCAGCACTTCGGCGAGGTTGTTCTCCCACATGAGCACTTGTTGAACCTTGGCGACGAGGGTTACCGCGAGATCAGTGTGATCGGCACCGAGAACGGAAGCGCGTACCAGGCCAATCGTTGGCACTGCGACGTGTCATGGCGTGACGCGCCGTCCAGGTTCAGCGTTCTGCACATGCAGGTCCTCCCGGAGTTCGGCGGCGACACCATGTGGTCCAACCAGTCCGACGCACTGGACGCTCTGTCGGAACCGTTGCGTGAACTCCTCTACGGCCTGACCGCCAAACACCGCATCGCACCGAGGGAGAACGTGCCCGAAGCCGACCACCCGTTGGTGATCCGGCATCCCGAGACCGGACGCGAAGCGCTGTTCGTCAACGATCTGTTCACCAGCCATATCAACGAACTCGACGCACAAGAGAGCGCCGCGATCCTGGGCGTACTCAAGGCAGTGTCGATTAGGCCGGAATTCACGGTCCGTCGCCGCTGGACTGTTGGCGAAATTGCTATCTGGGACAACCACTTCGTCCAGCACAACGCGATCTACGACTACGCGGATCAGCCGCGCCGTATTCATCGCATCGAGGTTGCTTCCGAAGCTCCTATCCCTGCTCGCTGACACCCCGGTCGGGCCGGAACGCACACAAGTCTCCCTCGGATGGCTGATCCAGCCACGCAGGGGAGACTTGTGTGCACTTGTACCTGTCTCAGGGATCCGGACTACTGTGCGGGATTCAGTACCAGTGAAATTGAGTTGATGCAGTACCGCTGATCCGTCGGAGTGGGATAGCCCTCGCCTTCGAAGACATGGCCGAGGTGGCTGTGGCACTTCTTGCAGATAACTTCGACGCGTCGCATTCCCAGGCTCACGTCTTCCTTCAGGATGACGGCGTCGGAGTTGGCCGGATCGAAGAACGACGGCCACCCGCAATGCGATTCGAACTTCTCGGTGCTGCGGAAAAGTTCGGCACCGCACGCCCGGCAGGAGTACACACCTTCGGTGGTGGTGTCGGTGTATTCGCCCACGCCGGGCCGTTCGGTACCGGCCTGACGCAGGACCGCGTACTCGGCCGGGGTCAGTTTTTCGCGCCACTGCTCGTCGGTGAAGGTGACTTCGGGGGCGTTATCTGTAGAACTCATGCCTACACGCTAATCCTTTACTGCAGGTTCGGCTTTGCTTGCAGGTGGGACGGCATCCACAGGAGGATCGAGGAGGTAGGCGGGATCGATTCCGCGGTCCAGGCGTCCCTCGCGTCGGGCAACCAGATACCGGTAACCGAGGACGCAGAAGATCACGATCAGCAGCAGGCTCCACCCGAGAGTGCTCTTCATGTACTCCGCTGCCCGGCCGAAGGCGGGCCAACGGAAGGACCACCAGTCGTCGAATGTCATGCACCCGTACACGGCAAGCCAGGCCGGCCAGTTCCGCATGACGGAGTTCTTGAGAATCACCGACATCAGGAGCGGGAACAGCATCATCGAGTAGTACATCTGGCCGAGCGATGGCAGCAGGAACGACGCGGTCATGATCACGCCCGTTGTGGTGGTGAGGAAGAACAGATCGTCATTGCGGTAGTACCGGTAGAGCAGCCACAGCGAGATCAGGACCATGGCGGCGAAGACCGCGCGCAGGGTGAGGACCAACCAATCGGGCAGGCCGAAGTAGGCGCCGTTACCGACTATCGAGCTGTTGAAGTAGTCGCGTGATTCCAGCAGGTACGGAACCGTGCGTTCGACAAATGCCATCGGATCTGCCGAGAGAGGCACTGCGACGACGGTGAGGATGAACGGGATGCCGAGTGCTGTGACAAAAACCTTCCACTGACCACGAACCAAGGGGAGCAGTAGCAGCGGCGCAAGAGTGGGTTTGACGGCCAGAGTGATGCCGATCGATGCGCCTGCCCATAGATCTTTACGGCGCATCAGGAGTAGCAGGAACGCCATCTCGCTGAGCAGCACGATGCCATTGATGTTGGTGAACACCAGGGTGTTGGTGACGGTCTCCGACGAGAACGCGGCCAGTACGAGAATTGGCGCGGCGATGGAGCTGATTGTCAGATCGAACAGCCGTAGCAGCAGATAGAGCGCGACCAGGATCGCAATCGCATTGGTGCCGATGAACAGCCAGCGCGAGCGCTCGGGATCGAGGATGGCCAGTGGTGCCATCAGCAAGGATCCCGATGGGGGATACAAGTAGTGCGGATCTACCGTGTTGAAGTCCGCGGTGTAGACCTCGCGGCCGTTCCAGAATGCCAGCGCGGCGTTGTAGACCGGCCGGAAATCATCGGTGATCGACCCGTTGACGGCTTTGACGACAACGCGATTGATCACGGTCATCACGGCGATCGGCCACAAAACGTAGTTGACGACTTGTTGGGTTGTCCGCCCGGTGCGAGGCTCGATTTGTCTAAGGAACACTTCGGAACGGTACACCGAGACGCAAACAGATCTGGGGATGCACCCTGCAATGGTGGGTGACGGCCGTCATATTCGACTAGGCCGGGCACACATTGCCGTTGGCCGGCAGGCTCTGATTGTCCAGGTAGGACACCGCGGCCTGTTGCACGCAGGCAGATTGCATCGCGGGGTGTCCGGAGCCTTGCCAATCGAGGCTGGCGAACCGGGCGCCGGCGTTGGTGACAACTCCGGTGACGGTGGCCAGCCCGGTGTTGCCGACGGCGGGGTCGGCTTGACCGCTGAGGACCAGAACAGTCGGTTTCAACGCGGTGGGTAAGGGCGTCGGAGCGGTTGTCGGCCAACTTGCGCAGGCCGACAATCCGAGTGCGGCTTCGTTCCCGAACACGGGGTAGGACTTACCCCACGTTTGTTGCAGTTCGCGGATGCGCCCCACTCCCGGCCACTGAACGCCGTCGGTGCAGCGTCCGACAAACTGACCGTCACTGGCAAGTGCTTTCTCCGCGGCTGCGGCACGTTCGCGCATGGGTACGGGGTTTCCCGTTCCGAGTGCGCTGAGAGCATCGGCCAGAGACGTTGTGTCCAGCTGGCGATTCTGGCTCGCGATGGCAAGACTTGCCGAGATTGCGCGGGTGATCGACGCCGCGGACAAGGGCCGGAACTCACCAGTTCGCGCGCGTTCCATCAAGGCAACGACGGCGGCGCGGGGGTCGGGTCCGAGTGAGCAGGACAGCGCCGCGCAGCGAGTGGCAAACGCCGTCAGCGCTGCTTCCTGGCCTTGGACTCGGCTTTCCTCCTCGGTGGTGGCATCGGTGGCGATCGGTGCGGGCGAGTCGAGGATCAATCGTGCAATGTTGTCGGGATATGTTGCGGCGTAACTCAATGCGATGTCCGAACCGGAGCCTGCAGCCCACAGCGCGATGGTGTCGACGCCCCACCTCGTGCGCAGTGCGTTGATGTCGTCGGCCGCGGCGTCGGCTCCGAATTCGAGTTCCTGCGGATCGAGATAGTCGGTGCAGGAGATTGTGGCGTCGTGCCCGAGGGTGGCGACGGCGTCGGCTGCGTCTCCGCGCGAACTCAGCTCGAATTGGCCGAGATCGGCGAGCCCGCGCCGAGTATCGGGTTCCATGCATTCGATGGGCGTCGAGCGGTCGATACCGCGGCGGTCGAGAGCCACAACCGGGTGGGCTGCGAGGACGGCCGTCAGTCCGGTGGCAGAGAGCATGGCCAAGGTGCTTCCCGACGACCGATCGGTCCCGGAGGTGAAGACGATCGGGTAGGCGTCAGCAGGAGTAGCCGACGTTCGGGCCCGGGTCGCCGCGGCCGTGAATGTTCCGTCGATGCGGCCGCTGGTGTCGATGGGAGCGCTGAATTCGGCGCATTCGACGATGACGCCCGTGCTGGCGGCCGCCAACGCGGCGTCGGCAAGAGATGTCCCGCTGCAGTCGCGCCACGGTAGATCGCTGGTCGGGACGGCCGGAGCGGGAACCGGGGGAGGTGTCGCCTGTGACGTATCGGAACTCCCGGGGGTGCCACCGGTGTGACCTTCGACGGCGACGTCCGGGCGAATGGAGGGCCCTGCGCCACAGGCACAACAGGTCGCCAGGACAACTGCAATCAAAGCCGCTCTGCGCATGCCGACCAGAGTGCCAGGTTCAGTGCCGAGGACGTTGACGAACCCACCGCGACAGCACCGTGCCGTCGGAGTCCGTGAGGATATGTGCAGGCATCATCGGGGTGGGAAGGGACTGCGCGGAGAGGGAAATCCGCCCCGCGTTGCCGCCGACCAGTTGCGGAGACGTCGTCACGCATAGTTCGTCGACGGCGTTGTCCGTGATCAGTTGGCCGAACAGGGACGGTCCGCCTTCGCACAGAATTCGCGGCAAATTCAGAGTGGATGCTGTGTTCTCGATGTCGACGCTGCGTACCGCCGCGCCGACGCTTCGGTGAACGTCGGCACCGGCATCGCTCAACCTCGATACGGCAGCGGCGTCTGCGTCGGAGCCGACCAGCAGAATCGGTGGGACCTCGGCGTCACAGAACAGCCGGCTTTCGGGGTCGATCGACGCGCGTGACGAGACAACCAAGATCGGGGGCACCGGGGCGAGCCCCGACGCGACCCGGCGTGCCCGAGCGTCGTCGTTCATCACGGCGCCGCCGTAGTTCTCCGCGCGCGCGGTTCCGGCTCCGACGACAACCACGTCGCAGAGTTCGCGCAGCGTGTCGAACACCGTCTTGTCCGCCGGGGTGCCCAGACCGCCGCTGAGCCCACTGACGGAGACGGCACCGTCAATGCTGGACACGAAGTTCACCCGTACCCACGGACGCTGCAGGTCTTCCGGATATGAATAGAGCTCTCGGAGCCGCTGCGGCTGATCGGGTGTGAAGTAGGTCGCAAAATCCAGATGGTGCATATGAGAGATCACACCACGTAGATACCCTTGATGGATGCCTCAACGTCTTGTCGATCGCAGTCCGGTGGTACCCGCCGATCAATTGGTCGCTCAAATGGTTCCACCCGCAATGTTCGACGACGTGAGCTTCGCGTCCTACATCCCGGATCCCAACGAGCCGAGTCAGGCAGCTGCCGTTGCCAAGACCGAGGAATTCTCCAAGCGCGTAGCCAAGATTCGGGCCGGCGGTCGTCGCGGATTGTTCGGTAAGAAGACTCAGGCCACGGGCGCCGGTCTGTACCTCGACGGCGGCTTCGGTGTCGGTAAGACGCACCTTCTGGCGTCGATCTTCCACAGCGTTCCGTCGCCCAAGGCATTCGGCACGTTCGTCGAACTGACGCACGTGGTCGGCGCACTCGGCTTCAACAAGGCCGTCGAGGCATTTTCCGAGCACAGCGTTCTGTGCATTGACGAATTCGAGCTCGATGATCCGGGCGACACCATGCTGGTCTCTCGCCTGCTGTCCGAGCTGTCGACGCGCGGTGTGTCCATCGTCGCGACGTCCAACACACTCCCGGGTCAGCTCGGTGAGGGCCGCTTTGCCGCGCAGGACTTCATGCGCGAGATCAAGAAGCTCGGCTCGATCTTCGAGACCATTCGCGTCGACGGTCCCGACTACCGTCACCGCGATCTGCCGCCCGCTCCCGAGCCGATTTCCTCCGAAGAGTTGGTCGCGCGCGCAGAGTCTGTCGACGGCGCAACGCTCGACAACTTCGACGAGCTGTGCAAGCACCTCAGCACGTTGCACCCGTCGCGATACAACAAGTTGGTCGAGGGTGTTCGTGCTGTCTACATCGACGGCGTCCACCCCGCGACAGACCAGTCGGTTGCGCTTCGGTTCGTGGTTCTTGCCGACCGCCTGTACGACGCGAGCATTCCGGTGACAGTGTCCGGCGCTCGCCTGGACGAGATCTTCACCCCGGAGATGCTTGCCGGCGGTTACAAGAAGAAGTACCTGCGCGCCATGTCGCGTCTGCTTGCGTTGTCTCGTTTCGAGGTTGCCGCGACCTAGTTCACCGGTCGCTCCATCACAAAATCGTGATGGAGCTGGGTGCCCACGACAAAGGTCTTGGTCCCTACCCGTGTGAAGCCATGCTTTGCGTAGAACTTTTGCGCTCGCGCATTTTCCTGGTTCACTCCGAGCCAGATTCCCGCACTGCCACTTTCGTGGGCGTGAGCGACCACCGCGGCCATCAATGATGCTGCGGCGCCGCTTCCGTGATTCCCGGGAAGCACGTACAGCTTGCTCAATTCTGTTGTCGGGCGAAGCGTGAGTGCTGCCCGCACGTCGGGATCGGACGGTTCGGCGTCGATGAGCATTGCGTAGCCGACGATGGCGTCGCTCGAGATCACTTTGAGAACCGTCCGCTTCGGGTCGGTCAGGTATTCGGAGAACTTGTCGACCGAGAGCACGTTGTCGATGAAGGCATTGATGTCGTCGTCGGATGCATCGGGCGGGCAGGCGAGCGGAAACGTCACCGCGGCCACGTCGGCGATTGCTTCGGAATCCCAGATTCCGGCCCGGTCAACGGTGATGCTCACGTCACTTCGTCCTTCCCTGCACGCGCAATGGTCGCTCAAGTACACCACTTGCCGTGTCAGTGACGGCTATCCGGCTTTCTCAGCCGCCAGGCTCTCGGCGCGTTTCGGGGCAAACGCGGGTGCAAGCGCAATCAGAATCACGCAGAACGCCAGCGGTATGAGGAACCCGATCCGCAGGTCGCTGAATGCGGCGACAGCTCCGACGATTCCGCCGCCGACAACGGTGCCTACGTAGTTGAAGAGGTTGATGCGAGCGATGACGGTATCCACCTGATCGGGTGGCGCCATCCGACCGGCAGCGCTGAAGCAGATCGGGGCGATCACCGGAAGGCCAAGGCCGACGATCAGGAACCCGGCGATCGCAATCGCAGGAGATTGCGCCGTCACGACAATGGTCATGCCGATCACGCCGATCACTGATCCCATGCGGACGACGGCGGTTTCACCGAACTTGCCCACCCAGTAGTCGCCGGTCAATCGCGCAATCAAAGCTGCGATTTGGTAGGCAGCCATCGACAGAGCGGCAGTGCTCGCGTCGGCAAGCAGGACGTCTTCGAGGTACAGGGTCGACCAGTTGCCGATGCTGAAATCGACTGCGTAGAACAGTGCCATCGCGATGCCGAGCAGGACAAACGCTCGCATCGGGACCGTGAGCGTGACGGAGCCACCGGTATTCGTATCCGCGACGGAGGTTGCGCTTCGATCGAGCAATGACGGTCCGAATACCAGAAGCAGCAGGGCCACAATCACTCCCGCGACCACCTGGGTAACCCGTACCGAGATGTCGAGTCCTGCGGTTGCCGAGATGTAGAGCGCGCCGGCGATGGCCCCGACGCTCCAGGCTGCGTGGAACGAGCTGAGAATGAAGCGTCCCTTGGCGTGCTGGATCGAGACGGCCTGCATGTTTGCTGCCGCATCAACGATGCCGAGGCCGATTCCGTAGACAGCGAGGCAGACAAAAAAGAGTGCAGAGTTGGGGGCCAGTCCGGTGGCGCCGCCGAAGACCGCGATGACGGCCAGTCCGGTGCGGAGCGTGGTCTTGCTCGACGTTCGAACTGCGAGTCGCTCGGCGAGAACGCTGCCGAGTCCGGCGATGACTGACACCGACACAACCGCAACGACCAGCAACGACTCGCTGAGCGCAAACAAGTCCCGGTACGCGGGCAGTTGCGTCAGAATCGACGCGAGAAGAAAACCCTGGAGTCCGAAAGCCACGGAGGTGGCGATCCGAGCCTTCTTCAGGCTGCGGGTGTGATCCGTCATCGAATGTGGCCTTGTCTGTGGTTGGGCACTGCCCGCCGAACGCTACTTGATACTTGTTACTGGTCGAGTGTCCAACAAAGTCGCGTGTCGCGCAGCATTCTTTGATTAACTGACGGCTATGAGTGCACATCCAACTGCAATGTTTCCCCCCGAGTTTGTGTGGGGAACCGCGACGGCTGCGTATCAAATCGAAGGCGCAGTTACCGAAGACGGTCGGGGACCGTCGATTTGGGACGATTTCTGCACTCAACCCGGTGCTGTGGTGCGTGGCGAGACCGGCGTCGTTGCTGCTGATCACTACCACCGCTGGGAATCCGACGTCGCTCTCATGGCGCAGCTGGGACTTGACGCGTATCGCCTGTCGCTGTCGTGGTCGCGAATCCTCCCTACCGGATCAGGTGACGTGAACCAGAAGGGGCTCGATTTTTACGACCGCGTGATCGACAGGCTCTGCGAGTCCGGAATTACGCCCGCCGTCACGCTCTTTCACTGGGATCTGCCGTCAGCTCTGCAAGAGCAAGGGGGCTGGATGAATCGCGACACCGCGTATCGGTTGGGGGAGTACGCGCAGATTGTGGGCGAACGGTTTGCCGATCGTGTCGGCCTGTGGATGCCACTCAACGAGCCTGTTGTCCACACTCTGTACGGCCACGCCCTAGGAGTTCATGCCCCGGGACTTGCCTTGGGATTCGCCGCCTTCCAGGCCGCACATCACCAGCTCCTCGGGCATGGTCTGGCAGTCGACGCGCTGCGGTCGGCGGGCTGCTCGGGCATTGGCATCGCGTCCAATCACGCTCCGGTGCGCGCCGCAACGGATTCGGCGGAAGACGTGATGGCCGCAGACATCTACGACCACGTCGTCAACTGGATGTTCGCCGATCCGATACTGCTCGGAAAATATCCGGCCGACGAATTTGCGCAGATCCTCACCGGACCGGTCGACGAGGATCTGGCGATCATCAGTGCGCCCCTCGACTGGTACGGCATCAACTATTACGAGCCGACGATGATTGCCGCCCCCGTTGAGGGACAGGGCACCGCCGGCGTTCTCGAGATCGATCTACCGCCGGGACTTCCCTTTGCTCCGGTGGCGATAACCGGTTACCCCACAACCGATTTCGGATGGCCGATCGTTCCCGAAGGACTTGGCGAGATCCTGCGAACATTCCAGTCGCGGTTCGGTGAGTCCCTGCCGCCGATCTACATCACCGAGAGCGGATGTTCGTTTCACGACGCCTTGAACAGTTCGGGCGAGGTCAGTGACACTGCTCGAATCGAGTACCACGACGCACATCTACGGGCCCTGCGATCGGCCATGGACCACGGCGTCGACGTGCGCGGCTATTTTGTGTGGTCGCTGCTGGACAACTTCGAGTGGGCAGCCGGCTACCAGGAACGATTCGGCCTGGTCCACGTCGATTTCGATACCCAGAAGCGCACACCGAAGGCCTCGTTCGAGTGGTATCGCAACCTTATTGCGGCCCATAAGGCAGCGCAGGTTTAGCGGTCAGGTTTGCATTCTGGCATCTAGCCGCCTAGCCTCACTCACATGAAGCGCATTCTCGTAGTACACCGCCGTAGCGGGGTCTGAATCGGACCGACCCCCCGCTGCGGGTCGTCGTGCTACCAGTTGGTCCTCCACTTCATTTCAGGAAGACCACGACAATGACTTACAACTTCGCCTTCGCTTCTGATTCCTCTTCTTCCTTTGCCAGCGATCCTTTTGCTGCGCGTCACGGAAAATCCTTGCCTGCCGGCCTGCGTGCCGAATGCGCTGAGATGTCGTGGAACGAATTCGAATCGACGTATGCGGCAATGAGTGGCCCGATCCGTCTGGGCGCATGGTCGAGCGAGAAGATTGCGCCCGGTCGCTGGACGTACGAAGCAACTCTCGGTTTGGGGGAGCGCATCGCGACGGCCTCCGCCACCGCAACCGGAGCAATTTCTGCGATGACGTCGATGCTGCACGACGCAGGAATCGCGCTGGAGATCCTGTCATTTCACCAGCACCAGATCGGCCACCGCACAGCCACCTTCATTTTCACGGAGTGCAATGGTCGTCGAAATTGGGCTATGGGCATCGGTGAGTCGGCAACAGAGTCGTCACTGCGCGCGATGACGTCGGCAGCAAACCGTTTCTCGAACTGAAGCGTCGCCTTTACTGCTCGCTCACGCTGATACGGGAACACTTGTCGGGATTCTGTATCAGCGTGAGTGGTGCAGCAAGTCTTAGTGCACAACGCAGAAAGCCGGAATCCCGTAAGGATTCCGGCTTTCTGGGTATTTCCGTGGTGCGCGATACTGGGATTGAACCAGTGACCTCTTCCGTGTCAGGGAAGCGCTCTCCCGCTGAGCTAATCGCGCGGGTCTGGAGATGAAAATGGAGCGGACGACGGGATTCGAACCCGCGACCCCAACCTTGGCAAGGTTGTGCGCTACCAGCTGCGCCACGTCCGCATGTGCATTGAACTCCGTTACCGGCGCTCAGTGCGTGTCTAACCTATCAGACCCGCAAGCGAGTCTTGACCATCAGGCCCGAGGGCCTGACGTGGTGCGCGATACTGGGATTGAACCAGTGACCTCTTCCGTGTCAGGGAAGCGCTCTCCCGCTGAGCTAATCGCGCGAGGTGGAGACGGGAATCGAACCCGTGTGCACGGCTTTGCAGGCCGTTGCCTCACCACTCGGCCACTCCACCGTAAAAGGTTGAGTTACACCTCTCGAGCGGACGACGGGATTCGAACCCGCGACCCCAACCTTGGCAAGGTTGTGCGCTACCAGCTGCGCCACGTCCGCATTGCACCGTGTTGCTTGGGGAGTTGGTTGCTCTCCTCGGTGCGTTGAAAACATTAGCCGACGGTGTCGGATTCATACAAATCACCAGCTCAGTAGGCGTTTCGGTAGTGGAATCGCTCAAAATTGCGATGTTACGGGTCGGTCGAGTGCGTTCGTGAAGTTCTTAAATGGGTGAAATTGGGCGTTCTGGGAGGAGAATGAATGCCAACCTGGTGATTCGTGTTCGGCGGGCGAGCGTGTTAATGTTCCAACTCGTTCGAGCGCATGCGTTCGAATAGTTCGTAAGGTCCCGTGGCTCAGTGGGAGAGCGTCCGCTTCACACGCGGAAGGTCGCTGGTTCGATCCCAGCCGGGACCACAAGTACAGACTGAAGGCGTTCCCGAGAGATCGGGGACGCCTTCAGTCGTTTCTGCGCCCGACGTGCCAATCCGGGCGCACTCGAGATTTCGGTAACCTGGGTCGCAAAGACGTGCTCTTCTATGGAAACAGGTGAGGGAAGTTGACTACCAAAAAGGTCGACCCTCCCGTCGACGACTCCGACCTGACGCTCTTTCGCGAAGCCGAGTCTCGTATCCACGAAGCTGAGTCCCGCTGGTCGAGGTGGCGCGCGCACATAGCTGCCCGCCCGAGCTTGAATCTCGCGTATCGAATCGCGGTTGGTTTTGTCGGTCTCGTCGTATTGGCGGCCGGTGTACTGGCCATCCCTTATCCCGGACCTGGCTGGCTTATCGTCTTTGCCGGCCTCGGAATCCTGGCGTCGGAGTTTGCCTGGGCGCATCGACTGCTGCATTTTGCCAAGGCACGGTACGACCGTTTCATGACGTGGTTCGGCAAACAGTCCCTGTTCGTCAAGGGAATCGGCGTTCTGTTCACCACAGTGGTCGTCGTTGCAACATTGTGGCTTCTGGGCACCTTCGGCCTGATCGGGACTTGGGTTGGCCTCGACTACTCCTGGCTCGAGTCGCCACTCTGAGGTGAAAGTGGCTTGTTAACTTCAGTCGGTTGACTCGTCGGGTCGGCAGGGTAGATAACATGATCGTGCACGTGCTCGCTGTGGGTGCGATGCACGTCTTACTTGCCGCAATACATTAGGAGCACATCGCCGTGACCAGTCCCGCGCCAGAGCACTCAGCCGCCCCACTTCGGGTGCCCGCGGGGACGACCGCCGGGACTGCAGTGCGTGAGGCCGGATATCCCTCGAAGGGACCGGACGTCATTGTCGTCGTTCGTGACAGCGAGGGAACGCTCAAGGATCTGTCGTGGACCCCGGAGGTCGACGTCGAGGTTGAGCCTGTAGCCGCGTCCACCGAGGACGGCCGCAGCGTGATCCGCCACTCGGCCGCGCACGTCTTGGCGCAGGCAGTGCAGAAGGAATTCCCCGACGCGAAGCTGGGTATCGGTCCGCCGATCACCGACGGTTTCTACTACGACTTTGCTGTCGATCGTCCCTTCACCCCGGAGGATCTGGCCAAGCTCGAAAAGCGGATGAAGCAGATCATCAAGGGATCGCAGCGATTCTCCCGCCGCGTGGTCGATTCCATCGAAGACGCTCGCGTCGAATTGGCAGACGAGCCGTTCAAGCTCGAGCTCATCAACGACAAGTCGGGCATCGACGATCCGGAGATCATGGAGGTCGGTGGCAATGAACTGACCATCTACGACAACCTTGATCCGCGGACCGGCGACACCATCTGGTCCGACCTGTGCCGTGGTCCCCACATCCCGACCACCAAGCACATCCCGGCCTTCAAGTTGACCCGAAGCTCCGCTGCCTACTGGCGCGGCAACCAGGACAATGCCGACCTGCAGCGCGTCTACGGCACCGCATGGGAATCCACCGAGGCTCAGGATGAGTACTTGGAGATCTTGGCCGAGGCCGAGCGCCGCGATCACCGCAAACTCGGTAGTGAACTCGACCTCTTCAGCTTCCCGGACGAGTTGGGCTCCGGTCTGCCGGTCTTCCATCCCAAGGGCGGAATCATCCGCACCGAGATGGAGAACTACTCGCGCAGCCGCCATATCGAGGCCGGCTACGAGTTCGTCAACACCCCGCACATCACCAAGGGGCATCTGTACGAGGTTTCGGGTCACCTCGACTGGTACCGCGACGGCATGTTCCCCGCGATGCACATCGACGCGGAACTGAACGAGGACGGCACCGTGCGCAAGCCGGGCCAGGATTACTACCTCAAGCCGATGAACTGCCCGATGCACAACCTGATCTTCCGTGCACGTGGTCGCTCGTACCGCGAATTGCCGTTGCGGCTCTTCGAATTCGGCTCCGTGTACCGCTATGAGAAGTCCGGCGTCGTCCACGGTCTGACACGCGTGCGCGGCATGACTCAGGATGATGCGCATATCTACTGCACCCGCGAGCAGATGCGCGACGAGCTCACCACCACGCTGCAGTTCGTGCTGAATTTGCTCAAGGATTACGGTCTCGACGATTTCTATCTGGAGCTCTCCACCAAGAACCCGGACAAGTTCGTCGGTAACGACGACGTCTGGGAAGAGGCGACCGCAACACTCGCCGAGGTCGGCGAAGCATCCGGTCTGACTTTGGTGCCGGACCCGGGTGGAGCCGCGTTCTACGGCCCCAAGATTTCCGTTCAGGTCAAGGACGCGCTGGGCCGCACGTGGCAGATGTCGACCATTCAGCTCGACTTCAACCTGCCTGAGCGCTTCGACCTCGAATACACCGGCAGTGACGGCGTCAAGACCCGGCCGGTCATGATCCACCGTGCGCTCTTCGGTTCGATCGAACGATTCTTCGGTGTACTGACCGAGCATTACGCGGGCGCGTTCCCGGCGTGGCTCGCGCCGGTGCAGGTTGTCGGCATCCCGGTCGCCGAGGCGTTTGTCGATCATCTCTTCGACGTCACCAAGAAGCTCAAGGCGGCCGGCGTTCGAGCCGAGGTCGATTTCAGCGACGACCGGATGCAGAAGAAGATCCGCAACCACACCACGCAGAAGGTTCCGTTCATGTTGCTCGCCGGTGAGCGCGACGTCGAGGCAGGCGCCGTCAGCTTCCGCTTCCGTGATGGAACTCAGATCAACGGCATTCCCACCGACGACGCGGTTCGGATCATCACGGAGTGGATCGCTCGACGCGAAAATGCTTCTCCGACTGCGGAACTGGTTCAGCCAAGCGTGGCGCCATGAGTATGCCCGGTAGCGACGGTCCAGGTTCGTTGATCGATCAGGGTGTCGGTGATCCAGACCATCTTCAGCGGATCTGGTCGCCCCACCGGATGTCGTACATCACGGAGGCGCCCAACACGCCCGGCACGACCGGTGAACCGTTCATCGACATTCCCAAGATGTCGGACGAAGAAGGGTTGATCGTCGCCCGCGGTGAGCATGTGTACGCGGTCCTGAACCTGTACCCGTACAACCCCGGCCATCTGATGGTGGTGCCGTACCGCAAGGTCGCGGCACTCGAGGACCTGACGCCTGAGGAAAGCGCCGAGTTGATGGCGTTCACGCAACGCGCGCTGCGGGTCATCAAGAGTGTGTCCAACCCGCACGGTTTCAACGTGGGTCTCAACCTCGGCGCTGCCGCGGGTGGATCGCTGTCCGAGCACCTTCACCAGCATGTGGTTCCGCGTTGGGGTGGCGACGCCAACTTCATCACTGTCTTGGGTGGTGTGAAAGTGATGCCGCAGTTGTTGCGCGAGACCAGGGGATTACTCGCTCGTGCTTGGCAAGAGTGAGCGAACCGAGTTGATTCGACGGGTCCCGCTTCGGGACTCACGAGGTGGAGGTTTCCAGAGGTGTTGAGCTTCTTCGGACGCGCATCGGTGTCCAAGGTGACGGCACCGATGGGCCAAGCTCTGATCAAGACCGGATTGACGCCCGATGCGGTCACGATCATCGGCACGGTCGCGAGCATCGCCGGCGCCGTGACACTGTTCCCGTCCGGTCATCTGTTCTGGGGAACCATCTTCATCTGGTTCTTTGTCATGTTCGACATGCTGGACGGTGCGATGGCTCGCGCCCGTGGCGGCGGAACACGCTATGGCGCGGTTCTCGACGCCACGTGTGACCGTGTTGCCGACGGTGCGATCTTTGCGGGCCTGGCCTGGTGGGCCGTCTACCACGAGAACAACAAGTGGCTCCTGGTGGCAACACTGATCTGTTTGGTTACCAGCCAGGTCATTTCTTACGCGAAGGCCAGAGCCGAGGCGAGCGGTCTGACGGCTGATGGCGGTTGGATCGAGCGTCCGGATCGTCTGGTCATCGTCTTGGTCGGTTCCGGCCTCACCGGCCTCGGATTGCCGTGGGCGATCCACATCGCCATGTGGGTCCTTGCCGCGGGCAGTATCGTGACTGTTTTCCAGCGTGTGCTTGCGGTGCGGAATTCGCCTGGTGCACGGGAGCTTCTACCGATCGCACCGGCTGCATCCGACACCGAAGGTGAGTCCGACAAGTGAGTGTTGCCGAGCGCGCTACCGATTTGGGTTACGCCGCCGGGTGGAGACTGGTTCGCAGTCTGCCGGAGTCCGTCGCGGTCAAGCTTTTTGACGCCGGCGCGGATTTTGCAGTGCGCA
This sequence comes from Rhodococcus sp. AD45-ID, assembly GCF_003023755.1. Lineage (NCBI taxonomy): Bacteria > Bacillati > Actinomycetota > Actinomycetes > Mycobacteriales > Nocardiaceae > Rhodococcus > Rhodococcus sp. AD45-ID. The sequence goes on from NZ_PYHL01000002.1 coordinate 998,254, forward strand.
AAGGTGGTCCAGAACAACTGCGCAAGAACCTGGCCAGAGTTCTCGGAACGACGCCGGCTGAGGTTCCGGATCAGCTGATCAAGGAGTCGATGCGCTCGTACGCGAGGTATTGGCGTGAGGCGTTCCGATTGCCGTCGATGGATTTGGCGGTGACGGGCAAGGCACTGAGCGATCTGGTCGAGGGTCAGGAGTACCTCGAGAAGGCAATGGCAGACGGCAAGGGCGCTGTGTTGGCCTTGCCGCACAGCGGCAACTGGGACATGGCCGGCGTGTGGTGTGTTCAGCAGTGGGGTGGATTGACCTCGGTTGCGGAGCGGTTGAAGCCGGAATCGCTGTACGAGCGATTTGTGGAGTATCGCGAGAGCCTCGGCTTCGAGATCTTCCCGCTGAGCGGCGGGGAGCATCCACCGTTCGTCGAACTGTCGAAAGATCTGCACGAGAACAAAATTGTGTGCCTGCTGGGGGAGCGCGACCTGGCGAAAAAGGGCGTGCCGGTGACGTTCTTCGGCGAACCCACTCGCATGCCGGCCGGCCCCGCAAAGCTTGCCATCGACACCGGAGCGGCCTTGTTGCCGGTGCACTGCTGGTTCACCGACGACGGTTGGGGATTCAAGATCGATCCGCCGATCGACGTGTCCGAAGGCGTCGGCCCGGCCACTCAGGCGCTAGCCGACCAGTTTGCGATCAACATCGCAGCGCACCCGGCGGATTGGCACATGCTTCAACCACTCTGGCGTTCCGACCTTTCCGAATCGCGGCTTGCCCGCATGGAGGGTGAATGAAAATCGGCATGATCTGCCCGTATTCGTTCGACGTACCCGGTGGGGTGCAAGCGCATGTGGTGGATCTGGCCGAGGTGTTGATCGAGCGCGGGCACAAGGTCAGTGTGTTGGCGCCGTCGTCGGATGACGACGAACTGCCCGAGTTCGTCGTCTCGGCAGGCAAAGCCGTTGCGATTCCGTACAACGGTTCCGTCGCGCGGTTGTCCTTCGGGCCTACCGCGAATGCGCGTTTGCGTAAGTTCATCGCCGAAGGTGACTTCGACGTTCTGCACATTCACGAGCCGAACGCGCCCAGTCTGTCGATGCTCGCGTTGCGCATTGCGGAGGGGCCGATTGTCGCGACGTTCCATACGTCGACCACGAAGTCGTTGGTACTGAGCACTTTCCAAGGCGTGTTAGCTCCCTACCTCGAAAAGATCAGTGGCCGCATCGCTGTCTCGGAGTTGGCCCGTCGGTGGCAGGTCGAGTCCCTGGGATCCGACGCCGTCGAGATCCCGAACGGCGTCGACGTTGCTGCGTTTGCGGGGGCGGAACTTCTGCCGGGCTATCCGCGCGAAGGTGGAACCATTTTGTTCCTCGGTCGCTACGACGAACCGCGCAAGGGGATGGCGGTGCTGTTGGGTGCATTGCCCGCGCTGGTCGAGCGTCATCCGAACCTCGAGGTCATTGTCGTCGGGCGCGGCGACGAGGACAAGCTTCGTAAGGAAGCCGGTCGGTACTCCCGCCACTTGCGTCTGCTCGGTCAGGTCAGTGACGAGGAGAAAGCGTCGGCGTTGCGTAGTGCCGACGTGTACTGCGCACCCAACCTCGGTGGGGAGAGCTTCGGGATCGTGCTGGTGGAGGCGATGGCAGCGGGGACCGCAGTCGTGGCCAGTGAACTCGACGCCTTCCGCCGGGTGCTTCGCGACGGACAGGCCGGATTGTTGGTTCCGATCGGGGATTCCGACGCACTTGCCGTGGCTATCGATTCGGTTCTCGGTGATCCTGACCGTCGTAGAGCTTTGGTCAATACTGCGACCGCGGTGGTTGCCGAATACGACTGGCCTGTTGTGGCCGAACAGATCCTGCGGGTCTACGAGACCGTGACCGTGGGCGGCGCCGGCGTGCATGTGGTGGGATCGTGACTTTTTCTGCACTGACAATTTTTGTCCTCGGGCTCATCGCTGCGGTTGTTCTGGTCATCGGGCTCTGGGCGTACGCAACGGCAAACCGGTTGGACCGCTTGCACGTCCGGTCGGATCAGTCGTGGCTGGCGCTCGATGCGGCGTTGTCGCGTCGGGCCGCTGTGGTTCGCGCTGCGGCGGTCGACATGAGTGCCGAGGATGCTCGACGGTTCGTGAAGCTGGCGGATGCTGCCGAACGTGCCGATCGGCAGGACCGTGAGCTGGCGGAGAACCGACTCTCCAATGCGCTTGCCGCATATGGAACGACGTCGCTGCGGCCGCAGTTGGTTGCGGAGCTGGCTGACGCGGAGGCTCGGGTACTGATCGCTCGGCGGTTCCACAACGACGCTGTCCGTGACACCCTCGCGTTGCGAACCCGTAGGTTGGTCCGTTGGCTTCACCTGGGTGGAACCGCGCCGCTGCCACAGTATTTCGAGATCACCGAACGGACCACCGCGGCCGCAGTTCCCGAGGGCATTACCGTGGATACGGCTCGGACGTCCGCACGAGTGGTGCTGCTCGATCGACAAAACCGCGTGCTGCTTCTGCGCGGCCACGATCCGAAGATCCCGGACCGGCAGTTCTGGTTCACCGTCGGCGGGGGAATCGAGCGTGGCGAACAAATTCGGGCCGCTGCAGTTCGTGAGGTGGCCGAGGAAACAGGGTTGACGATCGCGCCGGAAGACCTCCGTGGACCGCTGTGGCGCCGCGTCGCGATCTTCCCGTTCGACGGCGAATTGATCCGCTCGGAGGAATTGTTCTTCACCACTCGTACCTCTGGCTTCACTCCGGTGTTCAAGGGCCACACCGAATTGGAACAACGTGCGATTTCCGGCTACCGGTGGTGCAGCGCTGACGTCATTCGTGAACTGACAAAGGCTGGGGAGCCGGTGTATCCGCTCGATTTGGCAAACCTGCTGGCAGAAGCTGCGACCGTCGCTGATGGCACCGAAGATCCGGAAGTACGCTCGATCCGCTGATCGCATTTAAGGCCAGCAATGGCAAATTGGCTACGGAATCAAAGGCCGGTTCGTTCTACAGTTCTGGGGTTCGATCATCACGCCACTATTGCAGGAGTTTGCTGTGAGCACCCCCGATTCCGCCCCCACCACTGCCGTTGGCACCGCACGCGTCAAGCGCGGTATGGCCGAGATGCTCAAGGGTGGTGTGATCATGGACGTGGTCACCGCCGAGCAGGCCAAGATCGCCGAAGACGCCGGCGCTGTAGCTGTCATGGCACTCGAGCGCGTCCCCGCAGACATTCGCGCCCAGGGCGGCGTCTCGCGTATGAGCGATCCGGACATGATCGACAGCATCATCTCCACCGTCAGCATCCCCGTCATGGCGAAGGCGCGTATCGGCCACTTCGTCGAAGCGCAGATCCTGCAGAGCCTCGGCGTCGACTACATCGACGAGTCCGAAGTTCTCACCCCGGCCGACTACGCCAACCACATCGACAAGTGGAAGTTCACGGCTCCTTTCGTTTGTGGTGCTACCAACCTCGGTGAAGCACTGCGTCGTATCAACGAAGGTGCGGCCATGATCCGCTCCAAGGGTGAAGCCGGCACCGGAGACGTCTCCAACGCCACCACCCACATGCGCACCATCCGCGCGGAGATCCGTCGTCTCACCTCGCTCAGCGAGGACGAGCTGTACGTCGCGGCAAAGGAATTGCAGGCTCCGTACGAGCTCGTCGTCGAGGTTGCCAAGGCCGGCAAGCTTCCCGTCACCATGTTCACCGCCGGTGGCATCGCCACCCCGGCCGACGCCGCGATGATGATGCAGCTCGGCGCCGAGGGCGTGTTTGTCGGATCGGGCATCTTCAAGTCCGGTAACCCGCAGCAGCGTGCCGAGGCCATCGTCAAGGCCACGACGTTCTTCGACGACCCGGACGTGCTGGCCAAGGTTTCTCGCGGTCTGGGCGAAGCAATGGTCGGCATCAACGTCGACGACCTGCCCGTCGGACATCGTCTCGCCGAGCGCGGTTGGTGATTTTTTCCAGGGCGGTAATCTGACTTGGTGCCTGATCGTCAATCCCTTGCGGCTCTACTCCCGTTGGGATTGGCGATGGCGTTGGTCGGTGCCTCGTTCGGAGCGGTTGCGGTAGCGGCGGGGGTGTCGTTGCCGCAGGTTATTGCTCTGTCGGGCATCGTCTACGCGGGCGGAGCTCAGTTTCTCGTGGTGGCGGCGGTGGTTGCAGGTGCAGCCCCCGCCGCTGTCGTTTTTGGTGGGCTGCTTCTCAACGCGCGTCACCTGCCGTACGGATTGGTGCTTGCCGACGTTCTGCGGGGGAGTTGGCGCTCACGCATCTTCGGCGCGCACCTGATGACCGACGAAGCCACGGCTTTCACCACAGCGGAGCTTGCGTCGCACGGTGACGTGGCTCGTGCCCGCAAGACGTTCTTCGCTGCGGGAATCACGCTGTTTCTTGCGTGGAATATCGGTACCGCGATCGGCGCAGTCGGCGGCAATCTTCTGGGCGATCCCAACGCGCTCGGTATCGACGCGGCATTTCCGGCAGCACTGCTGGCGCTCACCGCCGGAGCGTGGCGAGACCGGCTCGACCGCCGGGTTGCGTTGCTGGGGGCGGCCATTGCGGTGGTTCTGACGCCCGTGTTGCCTGCCGGTCTCGGCGTCATCGCCGGCTTGCTCGGTTTGATCGCTGCGGGCCGTAACCGATGAGTTGGTGGATCATCGGCCTGATTGCCTTGGGAACCTTTGGCTTTCGTATTTCCGGCCCACTGTTGCGGGATCGAATTCATCTCAGTCCGGGGGCGGTACGCATGCTCGGGTTGGGCGCAACCGCACTGTTGGTATCGCTGGCCGCTACGCAGACCGTGTACTCCGGTGACGGTTTTGCCGGGTGGGCGCGGGTGCTCGGTGTTGCTGTCGCAGGCGTACTGATTTGGCGCCGTGCACCATTCGTGGTGATTGTGGTGGGCGCAGCTGCGACGACGGCGGTGCTGAGGGTAGTGGGGGTGGCCTGAATCAGAGGTCGGCTGTCGGGCTATTTTCAGGCCGGCTTACTCGGACGCTGAATCGGAGTCGTCGGTGTCCGAGGTAGAGATGGTCTCCTCGTGATCGAACGATCCTTCCGGCCGGTCGACGGGTCCGCCGCCAGGCTCGTTCGAACCGGTATCGCGAGAGCCAGGTTCGCCTCGCTCGGATTGAGGTTCCTCGGAGAGATGCTCACCGGGTGCATTATTTGTCATGACCGTCCTCTCGACTTCGTGATCGAACTCCGGAACGATCACATCGGAGTGCATATAAGGCGACAAGTCCTCGCTATCCAGTCAACGCGGGCACAATATCGAAGTCAACGCCTCGAAGTCTGGATCACTGCAGGACCTTCTCGCGAAGTTCATCGTCGAGAGATGCCCGGATCAACGCTGCTGCGAGGCGTGCGGTCTCGTTGCTGCCGACTAGAGAGGCAAGTTTGTCGGCGCCGACCGGTCCGATGCCACTGAATTTTTCCAACAGCGATTTGGGACTCCCGCGATGTCGTAGTTGCCATGGGATTGGGTACCGTTCGCACTGTCAGTGGTTGCGGAGCGAATCGATCAGTTCGCTCTTCTTCATCGAGGAGTAGCCGGACAGCCCGATTTCCTTGGCGCGCTTTTTCAGTTCCGTCACCGTGCGGTCCTCGTAGTTCTCTGCCTCACCGCCCTTTCTGCCGACGTTTCCACGCCCGCGACTGGCAGCGGCGTTCGATATTCGTGCGGCTTTCTCCTTGGATTCGCCCTTGTCGCGCAGGTCCTCGTACAGTTCCTGGTCTTTGAGATGGGGATCGGATCCCTTGCGAGGCATGGCGGTGCTCTCCTACCGAGTTGGGATGTGTTCGCTTTCGGTGTACCCGTCGCCAGGTGTGAAAAACCACCGATTGGTGCCATTACGACACGCTTTCGGAGTGATGATTGTTGTTGCTGTTCAGGGGAATACGAAACCATGGTCGCCGACAATCGAGCACCGAGAGCAATCGGGGCACAGGAGTTTGTACCGGACAGTCGTAGTATTTTCTACGCTGAGAGCGGCGTCAGCCGACTGTCGTGGGTGTCAGGTTTTCCATGCGGCGCAGCAGACTGTCCTCGGACAAGGAAGGCGTTCTGTGACGGTCATGCTGGTCGGTGAACAGCCCGGGGGCCAGGAGGACCGTGCGGGCAAGCCCTTTGTCGGGGCGGCAGGCAAAATCTTGCACCAGGCGCTCGATTCCGCGCAGATCGAGATGGATACGGTCTACATCAGCAACGCCGCACATCGCCAGGAGGAACTGCATCTTGGTGATGACATTCCGGTTTCGCGCGACCCGGCCGTGTTTGCGACGATTCATCCCTCCGCGATACTTCGTGGACCGCCGGAGCAACGTCGCAGTGTTTTCGACGCCTTCGTGCGTGACTTCGAGGTAGCCGTGGCGCACTAGGATCGCAGTCATTGCGGCGCCGACGTTGCCCAGGATGGACGCCATACCGCTTCCGGGAGCGGTGTCAGGTTTCCGAAGTGCTTGATGATCGCCGCTAGTGAAGGGTGTGGATTCGCGGTGCGGAGAATGAGCGAAAGCGGATATGCGAGAGTTGGATTCACGATCGGTATGCGGCGCAGGTCGTAGTTAGTCGGCCAGATGTAGCGGTCGCGCGCACCGACGAGAGTGGCCACGTCCGCGGAGTCCGCGAGGGTCTCGAGAAGGACTTCGTCGCCGAAGTGCGGGCCGGTGGCGTCGATGCGTAAGTCGAATTCGGTGGCGAGCTGATCGTAGAACTCACCCCATTCGGTGCGGGGCGCGATACCCGGTACCCAGATCCGATGCCGGCGCAGCTGAGGTGGCGTCAGTGTTCGCGAGGAGGCAAGTGGATGTCGTGGTCCGACAAGGAGTTCCAATGGGGAATCGAAAGCGTGAATCGTGCGCACGTCGTGCGGCAACATCGTCGGATCTGTCACGGTGCGGAACGTGGCGTCGATCTCGCCCGCTTCGACGGCGGCGACGGCTACGCGCGGGTCGTTGACTCTGAGAGTCACTACGTCGAGATTGATCTCGGGATGTGACCGCCAGTAATCGTGCAGAATTACGGCCTGCGCGCTACGCAGGCCGAGAACGTCGATTCGAAGTGCCCGCGAACCTGGTCGGACTGCAGTGATGGCGCGCTCGACTCCAGTGACGATGTCCCGCGCATGCGGGAGAAATGCTTGACCATCAAGCGTCAGCTCGACTCCGCGGGCGGTACGGGTGAACAACCGAACTTCCAGCTCGCGTTCCAGGGCGGCGATACGCTTCGAGACGGCTTGTTGTGTCACACCCAGCTCGTTGGCTGCATGTTGCAGCTGTCCGAGCTCTGCCGCCCGTACGAATGATCGCACTGCTTCGGTATCCATTCACCCAGCCTATTCATGCACAACTGATCGTTGTGGCTCGCCGACTGTCGGTTGTTTGATCGTGCGTCGGTACAGCTGGTGTGATTCATGCCGACGTCGGCGTTGCAAAGGGGAGTTGTATGCGGGTGGACTTGGGGCGCAGTTTCGGCTGGCTGTGGACGGCCTACGCCATCAGCACCTACGGCACGTGGCTTGCCTTCGGAGCGTTCGCCCTCATTGCTGTGCAAGTGCTGCACTCATCGGCATTTGCAGTCGCGCTCCTGGGATCGGCGGGACTTGCCGTTGCCGCGATCGTTGCGTTCCCGCTCGGGCCGTGGGTCGAGCGCAGGGCAAAACGGCCGGTGATGATCGCGACGGACCTGGCCCGATTCTTCGCAATGGCGAGTATTCCGATCGCGTATTTCTTCGACATCCTGACCTATGGGCAACTGCTGGTTGTCTCGGTTGTCTCCGGAACCGCAGGTATCGTCTTCTCTGCCGCTTCGGGCGCATATCTGAAACATGTCGTTCGCAGCGATCACCTCCTTGTCGCAAACGGAAGATTTGAAGGCACGAGTTGGGTGGCAACCGCGGCGGGGCCGCCCCTTGGCGGCGCGCTCATCGGACTGCTCGGTCCAGTCGTCACAGTCGCGGCCGACGCCTTCAGCTTTCTGCTGTCCGCTCTCGGGGTTCTCCGCATTCGTGGCGACGACGTCGAGGCGCCTGGAGGCGCGCCCACCAGAGTGCGCGCCACTGACCTGTTGAACGGCTGGCGGCACATTCACGCCGACCGCGTCCTACAACGTCTGTTTCTCAATTCCGTGATAGTCAGTGGCCTGATCATGGCAACCAGCCCCCTCCTGGCCGTCCTCCTTCTCGGTCAATACCATTTCCCCGCTTGGCAATACGGTCTTGCGTTCGGCATCCCAGCACTCGGGGGTTTCGCGGGTGCCCGCCTTTCCGCGCCACTCGTCGCTCGGTACGGGCGCTACCGCGTTATGATCGTCTCCGGTTGGCTGCGCTCGATCTTCCCGCTCGGCCTCGCGTTCACCCAACCCGGCGTCGCCGGACTTATCACGGTGATTATCGTTGAGGGCCTGTTGATCACGTGTATGGGCATCTTCAATCCCATTAATGCGACCGAACGCTTGCAGCGCACTTCTGCCGATCACGCCGCGCAGGTCCTCACCACATGGAGCGTCAGCAGCAAACTCGCCCAGGCGACGCTCATGTTGGTGTGGGGCGTGCTCGCGACACTCACCAGTCCGCTGGCCGGGATCACGATGGCAGGCCTTCTCCTACTTGCCGCCCCGCTCCTGTTGCCTCAACGGGCACATATGACCGCACCCGAGGCTGGTGTGTCGGGTAAAGGCGTCCGGGCAGGATGACTCACTCAGGCGTGGCGTCCATGATCTAGAACAATATTTCAGGTCTTTGCAAATGCGCGATGCGCTGGTCGGTCAGAACATGATGTATCACCGGCATCCGAATCAGCATATTATCTGTATATTTCGTGATCCGGCGGCGATGGACATCTACGCGACCAAGCTCTACTCTGAGGCTCACTAATAGATAGAACACAGTTTCATTTCTCGAATTCGATTTGGTAGGTGAACCGACGGCGGAGGAGTCGCAAGTATGGCGTCGTACGAGGACATTCCGATCATCGACACTCTCATTGGCTTCCGTGAAGCCGGTGGGCACGAGTACGACTTCATCACCAAGCAGACCAAGGACCGGGAAAGTCGGGAGTCGTTCGAGTTTCCGGCCGAGTACATGTTCAAAGGTGTGCCCAAGGAATTGCCCACCGACGACCCGGTGTCGGTGACGTTGCGTGAGATGGACAAGCACGGTATCGAGATCGGTATGGTTACCGTGGCGACAGAGTCGGGTAGGACTGCAGTGCAACGGTTCCCCGACCGTTTTGTGCCACAAGGCTCCGCTGTGGACCCCAACGACATCATGGGCACCCTGTCGACAATGACGCGTGAGTACGAGGAATTTGGCATCAGATCGGTGAGTTCGTTTGCCGCTGGCACCTTTCCGCAGGTGGCTCTCAACGCGCCCCAGATGTATCCGATCTACGCGAAGTGCGTCGAACTCGATATCCCGATCTTTGCGTGCGCCGGTATCGCGGGGCCGCGATTGAAATCTGCTGTGCAGCATGTGGAACTCATCGACGACGTGATGTTCGATTTCCCCGATTTGGTGTTCGTCACCAGGCACGGCTGTGAACCGTGGGAGGAATTGGCAGTCAAGCTGATGCTGAAGTGGCCGAACTTGTACTACTCGACGTCGGCTTTCGCGCCGAAGCACTACCCCAAGGCGATAGTCGATTACGCAAACTCGCGTGGCGCCGACAAGATCATCTATGCGGGCTACTTTCCGGCCGGCTTGACGTTGGACCGCATCTTCGCAGACATGCCGCATGTGCCGTTCAACGAGGATGTGTGGCCGAAGTTCCTGCATCTGAACGCCCGCAAGGTTCTGAAGTTGAAGGAGTGATCGCACGGTGACCGATGCATCTGTCGCCTTTCCGCTGAACCCAGACGACATGACGACGTCCCAGCTCGAACGTCGTAAGGCGCTCACCGACACTGTTATCGAGATGCTCGCCGATATGAGCCCGGACAAGGTCCAGATGCGCGAGGTTTCCGAACGGTCGGGCGTCGCGCTCGGAACGGTGTACCGCTATTTCCCGGCCAAACAGCAACTCTTGGCGGCGTCGATAGTTGCGTGGAACGACATCCTCGCCGATCGGCTTGCACGTGAACAAGCGAGTGGACGTGCGCGGTATGGCGGCCACGACTCAGTCCTTGATCGAGTCCTCGACCTGTATCGCCGCCAGATGAAGGCATTCCACCGCCGGCCCCACTTTGCGCGGCTCGAGGTCGACATGCAGACGTCGGACGACCCTTACGTTCGGGACACGATGGACGAGCGAGCCGCCGCCAACCGCTCGGTGATTTTCGGACTGATGGACGGAGTCCCGGCTGAGTTGGCTCGTCTGGCGTCGCTTTCCATTGGCAGTGTGATGCTTAATTCGTTGATCTTGTGGACCACTGGTCGCATCGGCTATCCAGAGGCGCTGCGCAATGTGGAGGAGATCTGTCGACTGGTCTTGCGCGATTACTCCTAGAGATGCGTCGTTTACGGGATCTGGGGAATCGGGTCCGGTGGATAGGGGTTGGGCGGCGTTGGAGTCGGGGGTACCGGCGGTGGCGTCGGCGGTACGGGTTCCGGCGCTGGCGGGATTGGTTCAGGCACGGGGTTCGGCGGAACCGGATCGGGCCCGGTACCCGACGGGGTGTTGTACGCCAACGCAAAAGGATCGATCATGCCGGTCGTGTTCCCCAATACTCCGTTCGCCAACCCTGAGGTGGGTTTCGGGTTTCAGTGTTGGACTCGCCGGGTAGCTGATCGCTGGCAGCGCGAACAGCAGCACAACGAGAGGGGCTTGTGATGAGTGAGCATCCGCGCGAGCGAATCGAATACCCCGGGCACACCGGCGACATGAGTGAAAAACCCCGCGACGAGATGAACGGTTACGTCGGGCGGGGCCTGCTCGACGGCAAGCGTGCGTTGATCACAGGTGGCGATTCCGGTATCGGAAGGGCTGTGGCTGTTGCATTTGCCAAGGAAGGAGCCGATGTCGCGATTGCCTATCTCGAGGAAGACGCCGACGCCCATCACACCGCCGCACTTGTTGCGCATCAAGGCAGAAAGTGTCATCTGATGCGGGGCGACCTCGCGGATCCGTACCACTGCAATGATGTGGTCGGGCAGACGGTGGACGTGCTGGGAGGCTTGAATATCCTCGTCAACAATGTTGCCTACCAACAACCTGTCGATGACTTCGTCGAGCTGTCGGACGAGCAGTGGCGTCGGACCTTCGCGGTGAACATCGACAGCTATTTCCACGTCAGCAAGGCAGCGGTTCCCCATCTGAGAGGCGGTGGGTCGATCATCAACACGGCGTCGATCAACGGCCTGCGCGGAAATAAGAGCTTGATCGACTACTCGGCGACCAAGGGGGCCGTCATTGCGCTGACGTACTCACTGTCCCAGTCGTTGCGTGAGCGATCGATTCGCGTCAATTGTGTTGCCCCTGGCCCGGTATGGACGCCGCTGATACCGGCGACATTGGACAAGGACAAGGTGGAGTCTTTTGGTCAACAGGCACCGTACGGGCGGGCAGCCCAGCCGGACGAGATCGCACCCTCGTACGTGTTCTTTGCCTCGGAAACTATGTCGTCTTATTACTCCGGGGAGGTGCTTGCGCCGATCGGCGGAGAAACGCTGCCCGGTTGACGGCAAATTCCGACAATTGCCTTCTGCCTGATCTCCAGAAGCGGCGTCGGCTAGGTTAGTCGTGTGGGGGACACCAGGGGAACTGATCCAATTGTCGTCGAGCCGCAATCGCAGGAGCAGGTCGGTGATTCGACGGGCCGTAAGCCGCGGCGGCGATTCCTTCGCGTGGTGCGATGGATCTGCGTCTCCGTGCTCGCGATAGTTGTTGGTGCTGTTGCGATCTCGACCATCAATCATCGGTGGCAAACTCCACGGGACAAGCAAGCCATCGAGGCGCTGATCGGTCCCTCGCACCGTTACGTCGAGGTGGACGGACATCGGATGAGCGTTGCGATTCAAGGCTCCGGCCCACGTACCATCGTCCTCATGCCAGGTCTGGGTACACCTGAGCCGATCCTCGATTTTGCGCCCCTCGCACGACGCCTCGCTGAGGCGAACACGGTGGTTACCGTCGAAAACTTCGGGTTGGGACTCAGTGACGGCACAGACGCACCGCGAACCAGCGAAGCAATCGTCGACGAGACCCGTTCTGCGCTGAGTGCCCTGGGGTTGAACGGACCCTATGTTCTTATGCCGCATTCCCTTTCCGGTCTGTACGCGATGTGGTGGGTTACCAACCATCCTGACGAGGTGGCCGCGGTAGTAGGAGTCGACGACGAGCGATATACGTCCGAACTTGCCGAAGGTGCGCCGGAGTGGCCGGGCTGGATGTCTACGGTCACGGCGCTCGGCGGGGTACGGGACTTGATCTACTTGGATATGAATACCGATTACCTGGGGCTCGCGGCCGACTACCGAGAAAGTCTCGGCGACGCCGCCGAATATACCCCTGAGCAGCAAGAACTCTATTTGCGTTCCTACTCGTGGGTATTGAATTCAACGATGCTCGCCGAGACCGCGCACGAAGCTGAGAATGTACGAGGCGTCGAGGGCGCTACCTTGCCTCCGACTATGCCGGCCATGTCTATTCTCGCGTCGTCGTCACTCACAGCCGACCCGGAATGGGAGTCGTCGCACCGCGCGGCAATTACCAACCCGTCGATTCAGCGGGTCGAAATATTGGACGGCCACCACTACCTGTTTCACGCAAACGCGTCCGAGATTGCCGACATGACCCAGCAGTTTCTGGACGAACACGTCCAGCCTCGGTGAGCAAGCAATTCAGGACGTAGCGCCGTCGCTATACACAGCTACGCGAGTTCGGGGGTGGTTGTGAACCCGCGGTAATTGTCGGCGGCGATTTGAGTACAGAGGTTTCGATAGTTTCCGACGCCGCCGAGATATGGCATGAAAATTCTCGGTTTGCCGGGAACATTGGCGCCGAGATACCACGAATCCGCTTGCATATAGAGACTATCCGCGGCAATGGAGGTCACGTGGTCTACCCACTGCTCTTGAGCGGCATGGGTAGCTTCGGCGAACTGCGTGCCGACGCGGCGCATATGGTCGATGTAGTCCACTACCCACTCGACGTGCTGTTCGATCGAGACCACGACGTTGGACAAGACCGAGGGGCTGCCTGGTCCGGTGAGGACAAACATGTTGGGGAAGCCCGCAACCGCAACGCCGAGATACGTGCGTGGCCCAGCCGCCCAGGTCTCGCGTAGTGCTATGCCATCTCGCCCGCGGATGTCGATGGCGTTCAACGCGCCGGTCATGGCGTCGAATCCCGTGGCGTAGACGATCATGTCGAGTTCGTGCAGTCCCGCTGAGGTCTGGATTCCCTCGGGCACAATGTGCTCGATCGGTGCGGCGCGGAGGTCCGCCAGCGTGACGTTGTCGCGGTTGAAAGTCTCGTAATAGTCGGTTCCGATGCACAACCGCTTCGAACCCAATGGATACCCCTTGGGGCACAGTGCCTCTGCCGTAGTGGGATCTTCGACTGTATCGCGGATCTTCGATCGTACGAATTCAGCGGCGGTCTCGTTGGCGTCGACGCTGATCATGATGTCGCCGAAGGTGTTCTGGAAGGCGATTCCGCCGCCGGCCCAGCGGCTCTCGTATTCCTTGTCACGGACTTCCGGTGCGGTTTCGAGTGCCAGTCCGACGGGCGGCGGGAGAATCCAGCCACCGTGGGATTCACGCAGGTTCTGGCGGCGGGTGGGGTAGTCGGCCTTGATCTCGTCGAGTTCGTCGGGTCCGAGTGGCCGGTTGCGCGCTGGGATGACAAATCCCGGGGTCCGCTGGAACACGGTGAGGTGTTCGGCCTGCTCGGCGATGAGCGGGATCGCCTGTACCCCGGACGATCCGGTACCGATGACGCCCACGCGCTTACCCGTGAACTCGACGCCCTGAGACGGCCAGTGTCCGGTGTGATGGACCACGCCGCGGAAATCCTGCTGGCCGGCTAATTCTGGCATTCGCGCGGATGAGAGTGCACCGGTTGCCATGACGACCCACCGACCGGTGACGGAATCTCCGTCGTCGGTCGTGATCGTCCACAATCCCGCCGTTTCGTCGAAATCGGCTGATGTCACACGAGTTCCGAATGTGATCTCCTTGCGCAGGTCGAATCGATCGGCGACGTGCTCGAGATACGAGAGAATCTCAGGCTGCGCGGGGAAGCGTTCTGTCCAGATCCATTCCTGCTGAAGGTCGTCGTCGAACGAATACGAGTAGTCGGCGCTGTCGACATCGCACCGGGCGCCGGGGTAGCGGTTCCAGAACCAGGTTCCGCCGACGCTGCTACCTGCTTCGAACCCTCGAACGGAGAGGCCTCGTTGCCGAAGGCTATGCAGCGCATAGAGGCCGGCGAATCCGGCGCCCACGACAATTGCGTCGCAATCTGGAGTCTGCGGAGGGTTGTTCAGCATGGGGACTGCCTCGATTCACGGTGAGGGGCGGGGACGAAGGGATGTGCCAGTAGCATCAGTGCAGGCTGTGAGTACGCCGCACGCTGTTCGGATGTAACGGGAGGAATGCAAACGTGGACGCAGGGCCCAACGACAGGCCGGCGCAATTGGATCCTGCGTCGTTGCCCAAAGGTCAACAGGCGCGGCGCCAACACATCATCGATGTCGCCGGCGAGTTGTTGGTTGCGGACGAGTTCGAGCGCATCCAAATCCGGGATGTTGCAGAGGGTTCCGGTGTTGCGCTCGGAACTGTATATCGGTATTTCACGTCCAAGGAGCACCTGTATGCGGCGGTGTTGCGAGACTGGTCGGCGACGGATCCGATCAAGCACGGAAACCCGGTTGATACGTCCCGCCCGCCCGCTGAACGGATACGGGTGCGCTTGCACCACTCGGTCCGTCGGTTCGAGGAGTATCCGAGTTTTCTTCGTTTGCAAAGCACACTCCGTCAGTCGACGGATCCGATTGTGTCCGAGATCTTTGCCGAATTCTCCGACCAGGTGCTGATCTCGTATCGCGCGCAACTTGCCGATCTGCCCGCGGGCGACGCTGCGGACATCGTGTCGATTGTGACCGCTGTGTTGACTCATCAGTTGGTACTTTTCGGATTGGGACGTCAGGAAGCCGCCGAGGTTCATCGACTGCTCGATCGCACTGTCGACATGATTTTTTCGTTGAACGGCACGGTCTGAGCGAAGGCGGCGTTCGACGCTCGTAAACACAGCCGCACGCCGACTCGCGATTTTGATGTGACCGTTGTCATATTCACAGACTAGAGTTAGATTCTAGTTCATGACAAGTGGTGTGCAGGAGCGAAGTGCGTTGGATCCGGCATTTCAGGCCGTCGCGGACGCGGCGTCGGGGGCAGGGCTTCCGCCGATGGTTGAGCTGTCTCCAGCGGATGCGCGTGAGCGGATACGAGGTGCGCTGCAGGCCTGCGCACCTGGGCCCGAGGTGGCGTCGATCGAAACGCATGCAGTAGGTGACGGGGTTTCGGTGCGGATCTACCGGCCGGTGGACGAGACACACGCCGGTACCGTCGTGCATTTCCATGGCGGCGGTTGGGTCACCGGGGATTTCGATTACGCGGACCCGATGTGCCGGCTGCTCGCCGTGACTGCTGGCGTCCCGGTAGTGAGCGTGGATTACCGGCTGGCACCGGAACACCCGTTCCCGGCCGCCGTTGATGATGCGTTGACGGTGCTGCGCTGGGTCGCTTCAGAATCCGAAGGGCTGGATCCACGGATTGTCGTCACGGGTGACAGCGCCGGCGGCAATCTCGCAGCGGTGAGCGCGCAATTGATGCGGTCCGATGACGCCGTCAACCTTCTGGGGCAGGTCCTCATCTATCCGGTGGTGGACGCCGATCTGACGCGGGATTCCTACGTCGCCAACTCAGGAGTGTTCCTCGGTGCACGGGAGATGGGATGGTTTCTCGATCATTACTGCCCCGACGTGGACGCCCGGACCTCGCCCGATCTTGCACCGATTCGCGCAGCGGACCTGTCCGGGCTGCCGCCGGCCGTCGTAGTTGTCGGTGGACACGATCCGTTGCTGGACGAGGGCCTCGAATATGCCGAGCGGCTGCGCGGTTCCGGGGTGCCCGTCGAGGTGCAGCACCTCCCAAGCCTGCCGCACGGATTTCTCCAGTTCACGGCTGTATCGGCGGCTGCGGCAGCGGCCGCTGCCGCAGTCGCAGCAGCAACAGCGCGTTTGTTCGAAGGCGTTGCCCAGCAGTCCGATTCGACGGAGGCAGTAGACCATGCATGATCTGGTGATTCGCGGTGGGACCGTTGTGGACGGAACGGGCAGCGTGCCGCGGCGGGCAGACGTGGCTGTCGACGGCGGCACGATCACCGTCGTCGGTGAGGTACCCCAGGCAGGGCGTCGTGAGATCGACGCGTCCGGAAAGCTTGTCACCCCCGGTTTTGTCGACATCCACACGCATTACGACGGACAGGTCACGTGGGACACGTTGTTGACACCGTCGTCGTTGCACGGCGTCACCACCGTGGTGATGGGTAACTGTGGAGTTGGCTTTGCACCCGTCAAACCCGAGCAGCGCGACTGGCTGATCAGCTTGATGGAAGGCGTTGAGGACATTCCCGGAAGTGTTCTCGCTGAAGGGATGAGCTGGAACTGGGAGTCTTTTCCCGACTATCTCGACGCGATCGATACGCCGCATGCCATCGACTTTGCCGCGCAACTGCCACACGGCGCACTTCGCACGTATGTAATGGGGGAGCGCGGAGGTGACCATCTGGCCCGGCCGACCGACGCTGAAATGGACCGGATGCGTGACCTTGTTGCCGAGGCAGTCGAGGCTGGTGCGCTCGGTTGGTCGACGTCGCGGTCTGCGGTGCACAAGACGTCTGCCGGCGAGCCGACGCCCAGTCTGACGGCGTCTCGGGAGGAGTTGACCGGGCTGGCACATGGTCTGGCGAAGGCGGGGGCCGGTGTCATCGACTTCATCTCCGATTTCATGGACGAACCTGAGGAGATGGAGTTTGTCAGCGCCATAGTCGAGGCAGCGCAGCGGCCGATGTCCGTGTCCATCGTCCAGAGCGACCGGGCGCCGGACAAGTGGCGGTCGCTGCTGGATGGGCTGGCGGAAGTCTCTGCGCAACAGAATATTCCGATCACCGGCCAGGTGGCACCGAGAGCTGTCGGAGTCATGCTCGGCTGGGAGCTGAGCTGGCATCCGTTCATGGCGTATCCCAGCTACGAGGCGCTCGCGGATCTTTCTCGTGAGGAGAGAGTGGTGCAGCTGTCTCGCCCCGAGGTCAAAGCGGCTCTTCTGGCGGAGAATCCGGTAACGGACAGTGAGTTCGTGCAGAGACTCTCGACCAAGTTCGAGAGCGTCTACCTTCTCGGCGACCCGCCCAACTACGAACCGGGACCGAATGATTCGGTCGCTGCGCTTGCTGAGCGTTCCGGTGTGTCGCCGGTCGAGGTTGCCTACGATGCGATGATGGCGCAAGACGGTCGTGGTCTGCTGTATTTCCCGATGCTCAACTACGCGGGTGGGAATTTGGATGCCGTCCGCGAGATGCTCGCTCGGCCGGATACCGTGCCGGCGCTCGGTGACGGTGGTGCGCATTGCGGCGCTATCTGCGACGCAAGCTTTCCGACAACACTGCTCACGCACTGGGGTCGTGACCACCGGAACCCCGAATTATTGTTTCCCATCGAGTGGTTGATCAAGCGGCACACCGTAGACACAGCCGCGGTGGTTGGTCTACTGGACCGCGGTCAGGTACTGCCGGGGTACCGGGCGGACCTGAACGTGATCGATTTCGACCGGCTACAGGCTGACCAACCGGAAGTGCTGTACGACTTGCCAACCGGTGGTCGTCGGTTGATGCAAACCGCGACCGGCTATGTCGCAACTGTTGTCGCGGGTGAAGTTGTCTTCGAGGAGGGCGAGCACACCGGCGCCCTACCAGGACGACTGGTGCGTGGCGCTCGGCCGATTCCCGAATCAATCACGCGCTGAACGGTATATCCTCCCGAACACCCTAGGAAAGAAGGTCTACATGCGTCGTAGTTCATTCGCTCGTGCCGCGACCACGTTCACTGCTCTGGCGGCGGCGACTGTGCTTGTTGCAGGCTGTGCCGGCGGCGGATCGGGTTCGGAGACCGATACGTCGGACGTGACGACCGGACTGGTCGGCGATCAGGGGGACGGAGGTGAACCGACGTCTGGTGGAACGCTGTCCTTTGCGACGTACAACGGCGTCAGCAGCCTCGATCCAGCCGACCGGCAGGATGGCGGTGCGACCGGCGGCAACGAAATGGCCGCGATCTACGACCTCCTCGTGCGGTACGACCCCGAAACGAAGGCGTTCGAACCGCAACTCGCACAATCGCTCGAAGCCAACGGAGACAACAGCGTCTGGACGTTGACGCTTCGCGACGGAGCGAAGTTCAGCGACGGGACACCGGTTGACGGCGCCGCGGTGCTGTGGAGCATCAACCACTATCTGGAGAAGAAGGGGACCCACACGCAGGTGTGGAAGGCAACCGTTGCCGACGTACAGTCGCCCGATCCGGCTACCGTCGTCTTCACGTTGAAGCAGCCGTGGAACGAGTTCCCGATCATGTTCACCACCGGTCCCGGGATGATCGTGGCACCGTCGTCGATGACAACAGGAGCATTCGCGCCGATCGGAGCGGGCCCCTTCGTCGTCGAGAAGTTCGCCTCTCAGGATGAACTGGTGCTCGCGGCCAACCCCGCGTACTGGAACGGCAAGCCGAATCTCGACACATTGCGCTTCCCGGCGATCGTCAGTGAGCAGGCCAAACTCGACGCCCTGCACACCGGTGGTGTCCAGGCCGCATACCTACGAGGCGCGGAGGTTGTTCATAACGCTCTGAGCGCGGGAGACGTGGGATACGTCTACACCGTGAATATGGGCGGTGTCGGCAACATCAATCAGCGTGAGGGACGAGCGGCGTCCGACGTCCGGGTTCGTAAGGCGATCGTGGCGGCATTCAACCCCGATACGTTCAACGAGCGGGTCGAAGCCGGCTACGGAATGCCCGGCAGCGATATGTTCCAGTCGTGGTCGCGGTGGCACGGATCCGTCGCCGGAAACGGGTACGACCCCGAGGCTGCAAAGAAGTTCCTGGGCGAAGCAAAGGCGGACGGATACGACGGCAAGCTCACCTATGTGGGCTTGAACGACCCGGCCACCCAGCGCAGTGCGCTGGCGTTCCAGGCAATGCTGCAGGCCGTCGGATTCACGGTCGAGATCGTGTACACGACCAGCATCAACGACCTCGTGAAAACCATGTACGCCCAACATGATTACGACATCGGGTATGCAGGCTTCAACGTGCTCGACGAATCGCCGTTCGTCCGGATGTACGGCAACCTGTACAGCGAATCGTCGTCGAATGTGATCGGGTACAAGAACGCGACCATGGATTCCCTTCTGATCGAGATGCAATCGGCGCCGACCGACGAAGATCGCACGAAAGTGATCGAGAAAATCCAGACCCTTGTCAACGAGACGGCTCCCATGCTGGTCGTCAACACGGGTAAGTACTTCATTCCGTGGAGCAAGAACGTCTACGGAATCACGCCGAGCGCCGACGGCATCATGCTGTTCGGAAACGCTTGGATCACACCTGATTCGACGTCGTAGGAAAGCGAGATGCGGGGCCGCTCAGTGGGGAATCCACTCGGCGGCCCCGTCGTTCTTGTTCAGCGTGATCGAAAACCTTCCCGAACCCCACCACGTTCGGTAGACATCGATGGTGGACACTTCGCTCTGGTACCGATCATTCGCGGAAGTGGAAGCGCGAGGAAATTCGGCGATCTACGAGGACTGGGGTTTCGGGGTCTCACAGGACCCAGCGGTCCTCGCCCTCATCGATCGACTTCCAGAACCCCGACGGCAACCGAACCTGGTCTTCGGCGCCAGCCGTCATCTCGGTGCCCCGATAGCTCCGTACGAGTCGTTTCGTCGGTGGGTGAGTGCGCACTGGTTCGAGGTCGAACAACTCGCACGCACCCGGACTACCCAGACCAACGAAACGGGTCGCGACGCCGTGCTGCTTCCCGTCCTCGGACTGTTGAAGGGTCCGTTCGCCCTGATAGAGGTCGGCGCGTCCGCTGGCCTGTGTCTGTATCCGGACCGGTACAGCTACCTCTACGACGGCAACCGGTATCTGCATCCGGTAGACGGTCCGTCCACGGTGCTGCTCGAATGTGCGACGACCGGAAATCCGCCGATTCCGCAAAAGGCCCCAGAAGTGGTGTACCGGGCGGGCATCGACCTCAATCCACTCGATGTGACCAACGCCGACGACGTGAGTTGGTTGGCGAGTCTCGTGTGGCCCGAGCAGAAGCATCGCAGACAGCGATTGCGAGACGCTGCCGCCCTCGCTCGAGAGGATCCGCCACATCTGATTCGCGGTGATCTCAATTCCACTATTGCGGACCTCGTCGAGCAGACACCTCGAGGCACAACTGTGGTGGTCTTTCACAGTGCTGTTCTCAGCTATCTCGCCCCGTCGGATCGAGCGGCGTTCGTGGACACTGTGGGTTCGCTTCCATGTCACTGGATTGCCAATGAGGGGGTCGGAGTCCTTCCGGCCATCGACAACCGGTTGACGACGTCAACGCAGACGCGTCGCGGTAAGTTTGTCGTCTCTCTCGACGGTGTACCTCATGGGTTAGCCGGTGCCCATGGCCAGTTTCTCGACTGGACGAACGAAACTCACACGGCATCACATTGATTGGCTCGCGATCCGATACGCGTGGAATGCTTGACCCTCACATTGATGTGAGGGTTGACAATCGGTCCATGGCAGATGACATCGCTTCACAGCAACAAGTTCTCGGCACCAACCAACGTCTTCCGGACAAGCTTCCGAGAGTCCCGCTACTGGCCTTGTTCGCGTGCGTCTTCATCACCAGCCTGACGGAGACTCTCCCGGCTGGAGTGCTACCCGCAATCAGTGACAGTCTCGATGTCAGTGAATCCGCTGCCGGGCAGACGATCATGGTCTACGCGCTGGGAACGGCGCTGACGACGGTTCCTCTGGTTGCAGCGACGGCGTCATGGTCCCGGAAAGTGCTACTGCTGAGTGCGATTCTCGGGTTTGCGGTCGCCAACACCGTCACCGCATTTTCTTCCGACTATGTTCTGACGATGACCGCTCGCTTTGTCGCGGGAGTTGCTGCGGGGATTGCGTGGGCGTTGCTTGCCGGGTACGCCAGAAGTCTTGCCCCGAAACATCTCGAGGGCCGCGCCATCGCGGTGGCTATGGCAGGAATTCCGCTGGCTCTGGCGTTCGGCGTTCCGTTCGGAACATTCTTGGGAAACGCCGCCGGGTGGCGTGCGCCGTTCTATCTCATGTCGGGTCTGGCTGTTGCGTTACTCGTTGCGATCGGGTTGACAGTTCCGGATCGTCCTGGCCGGCCGCGAAACCGGAAACAGCGGAGCATGTTCGGGGCCGCACGAATCCCCGGTGTCGACGCGGTTCTGATCGTGACCTTCACTGTGGTGTTGGGGCACACGATCATGTACGCGTACATTGCCCCGTTCCTCGAGGCGATCGGTATGGGAGGCGATACCGACCTCATTCTATTGGCGTTCGGAGTGGCATGCCTGATCAGCATTGTTGTTGTAGGTCAACATATTCACACGAAGCTTCGGACCTTCTCCGTGGTCAGTGCCGTCTCGATTGCAGTTGCCGCAACCGTTCTGGCCGTCACTACCGAGGATTCACTGCTCGTCTATGTCGCTGCCGCAATATGGGGCCTGGGGTGGGGAGGAATTCCGACTCTGCTGCAAACGTCGGCAGCGGTTGCCGCAGGCTCGCATGCAGACGACGCTCAGGCACTTCTTACAACGCTGTGGAATGGTGCTATGGCTGCAGGAGCGGTGTTGGGCGGAGTTCTACTGACCCTCAACGGCGCTCGATCTCTGCCGTGGTGGACGGTGACCCTCGCCCTACTCTCCGTAGTGATCATATTGACCGCTCGCGGTGGCGGGTTCCGATCTCCCGCACACATCCATCAGGAAGATCAGGTTCACATATGAACGCACCACAGTCCCACCGCTTACCCATAATCGGCATCGCTTTGGAACCTGCCGGATGGCATCCAGCGGCGTGGCGACTACAGGGTCACACGCCGACCGAACTGTTCACTGCTCCGTATTGGTTGGCGTTGTTGCGTGACATCGATGCATCCGTCGTAGATTTCGTGACCTTCGAGGAATCGATCGGGCTTCAGTCGTCGGACTTCCGGACAATGGACGGCAAAGAAGACCAGGTGCGCGGCCGACTGTCGCCGGTCGCACTGACCGCGCTGGCCGTATTCGGAACGCAGCAACTCGGCGTGATTGCCGCGAGAAACCTCACTCACAGTGAGCCATACAGTATCGCCACCGAAATAGCATCGCTCAACGTCCTGAGCGGAGGCAGAGTCGGGCTTCGTGCCCAGATCACTTCGCGAAGCATCGACACACATCATTTCGTTCGCCCACAGCCCGTTCCGGAACTGAAAGAGTCCGACATCTACTTTCCCGAGAAGATCGGAACCCGACTGGCACCAGTTTTCTCGAAAGCTACCGAGTCGATTGAGATACTCCGAGCACTGTGGTCGACATGGACGGAAGACGCACTCTTGGACGGGACGGACGGACGATTCGTCGATGTCAACAAGATCTCGGCCCAGCCAATCACGACCGCGACCTACGACATCGCAGGCCCACTCGGCGTCCCGGTCACCACGGCTATGCAACCCGTCGTTCTCGCGTTGGCACATCACGCCAACGTCCCCTACAAGTTGGCGACCGCGGCAGCCGACGTGATTCTGGTGACGCCGACTCCGAGCGCGAACGGGGTCTCCATCGGCGACGTATTGAACGCTGTGGAAACTGAATGCACTGCAGTGCAACGAGACTTGATCGCTAGACCGCTGACTATCCTGGTGGATCTTGTCGTCTTCCTCGGTGCGACTCGCCACGAGGCAGTGACCATGAAGAGGGCACTCGACGAACTGTCAGGCGCACCGTATTCGTCGGACACCGAAATATTTGTCGGTTCGGTGGGTGAACTCGTCCGTCGGATCGAAGAGCTTGTGGCAGCTGGTGCAGACGGTGCGCGACTACGGCCGGCGGTGAACGGCTCGGATATCCCACTCGTCCTTCAGCAACTCGGCTTAGTGTTCGGATCGAATCGCCTGACCGGCACGCTGCGTGAGCGCCTGCACCTCGGTTCGCTCGAAACATCCTCAACTACATGAAGATAGGCGAGCTTTCGACGGCCACGCGGGTATCTCGGCGGCTGTTGCGCTACTACGAGGAACAAAGCCTGATCGCTCCGAGACGATCCGAAAACAGCTACCGGGACTACGACGAACGTATGGTCGATCGGGTTTTCCAGATACGAGGGCTGTTGGAGATGGGATTTCCGACGCGAGTGATTCGGCAGATCCTTCCGTGTCTGGATCAAGAACGCGTCATCCATATGAATGATGTAACACCGGAGATGCTGGCGATGCTCGAGGCGGAAGCGTCCGGGCTGGACGAGAAGATTCACTTTCTCGTCAAGAATCGCGACGCGATCCGTGAGTACATTGCGGACGTGCGGCAGCGACATACCGTTCCAACCAATACATGAGTGTGGGTTCACCCGTTCGGGGTGATGTTCGCCCTACTGAATCTCGGGAAACTGTTCACACGCTATTCTGCCGATGAAGGGGACGTCATGACTGCTCCGAACCAAGCTCCCGCGAACCATCCTGTCCGACAGGGCTTTGCGATTGGTACTACGGTAGCGGCGGCTGCCCTGCTGTTTGTCGCAGGTGTCGTTGCTCTCCTGCAAGGTATCGCTGCTCTCGCCGACAACAATATCGTAGTGGTCGGAACCAACTACGCGTTCAAATTCGACGTCACGACGTGGGGTTGGATACATATCATCCTCGGAATCATCGGCATTGCGGTGTCGTTGGGGCTGTTCGTGGGACAGACATGGGCCCGCGGGATGGCCTTTGTCATCGCAGCGCTCTCGATCGTGGCCAATTTCCTGTGGCTGCCGTACTACCCACTGTGGTCGATCGTGATCATTGCGCTCGATGTCGTGGTGATCTGGGCAGTTGCGACCTGGCGGCCCGACGCTACAAAAACGATCTGATCAGCTCACCGGTGTACCCCAGATCCGCCTCATCGGCTCGTCGGGCATCTCGAGGGTTGCGGTATCACGCCAACAGCACCAGGGGGCGGGCAATGCTCGAGAGTGAGCTTCGATGACTTCGAGCGGATAGGGCGATGAGCAAGCCGGTCGAGCATGGATTTATTCGCGGACGCCGTCGGTGGCGAGCGGGGTTGAGCCAGCTTGTTTCGATCTTTGCCGGTGTGAGTTTGGGTCTTTTGATGCCACTCGTCGAATTCGGGCCAACAGTCCCAGCCCGCCAGGTGACCGATATGTTGGTTGCGGTAGGGCTGGGATTGCTGGGTTCCATCGCGGTTATATTCTCGTTGCTGTTTCTTGTTGTACAGTGGGCAGCAACAACTTTCACACCCCGGCTGACGCTGTTCCGCGACGATCCGATCGTGTGGCGAACCTTCGCTTTCGCGGTGGGGCAGGCCGTATTCTCCATCACCGCAGCACTCGCCATCGGCAACCGCGCCCGAGTTTCCGTGGTCGTTCCCATTATCGCGGTACTACTCCTGCTCGCCATGCTGGCATTTCTGCGAGCGCTTCAGATTCACTCTTTTGCCGCTATCCAGCTGGCACCGGTTCTGAAATCGATAGGCAGTCGGGGCCGCGCAGTCCTTGGCGCGTACTACAGCACGAGGGGTTCGGAATCACCGTCACCGCCATTGGCGCTGCCTGCCGATCACACAACCATCATATGGCCCAACCCGCCAGCCGTGCTGCATGAGATCATCATCGACGATTTGCTCGAGGCAGCGACAGTTGCTCAGGTAGTCGTCGTTCTTCAGGTCATGCAAGGCGATACACTGCTGTACGGTGCGTCCGTTGCCGACGTACATCGTGGGTCACTCTCGGCACCAACATTTCTCGATGCTCTGGTCACTGGCCACGAACGCACATTCGACGGTGACCCGTTACTCGCGCTCCGGCTCTTGGCAGACATCGCTCTGAGAGCCCTGTCTCCGGCCGTCAACGATCCGGCCACCGCGGTGCAAGCTCTAGACGAAATCGAAGATCTGCTTACCCGCGTGGCGTCTGTCGACACCGCGCCGACATACATCACCGACTCTTCCGGGCACGTCCGAGTAGTGCTGTCTCGCCCAACTCTGGACGACTATGTCCAGATCGGGCTCGATGACGTGATCGCCAGCGCCACTACGTCACCCATGACCGTCGATCGGCTCCGCGCACTGTTGATGCGGCTTACGACCCACTGCCGACCCGAACATGCCGCGATGCTCGAAGCCCGACTCAACCGGATCAACGGTCTTGACGGTCCTCTGTCGCCCTTCGATACCGTCGGAAAATCTCAGTGAGGTCGGTCGAACGGTGGATACGTGAATTCGACGTAGTGCGATGCAGGGGATTGAGGGGTTCGCGATGATCGCAGGTGGTTGGATCTGGTTCCTTCCGTTGCCATGGGAATGGCGAATTGCGCTGTCGATTGCCATCCCATGCGAACTCGGTGGTACACAGTGCTATTGATGCACTGAAATGTCGATACCTGACTGACTCTTCGCACGAGAGGGCCGTCGGCACCCGACGGAATCCAGCGGCTTCATGATGTCGGTAGCAGTCTTGGGTCTCGCGAAGTGGGTGTCACCGAGCTGCCCCGTAGACTTCCGGCGGATGTCAGTGCCAACAGCCAGGAGTCGTCAGTGAGCATCGAAGTTCCGCCCCACCCTCCGCGGCGAGTGCCGATTCTCGGCGACATCATCGGGCTGGACCCAGTCAAGCCGATGCAGAACACGGCACGGATTCTGGCGTCGCTCGGTCCGATCTACCAGCGTCGAATTCTGACAATGCGATTGAGCTTCATCGGCGGGGTCGACCTGGCCGAGGATGTGAATGACGAAAAGCGCTGGCAAAAGAACCTTGCCCGGCCGCTACGTCAGCTGCGGCCGATTTCGGGTGACGGATTGTTCACAGCCGAAAATGACGAACCGAACTGGTCCAAAGCTCACGCGATCTTGATGCCCGGCTTCACACAAGCGGCGATGCGCAGTTATCACGACACCATGCTCGATGTCGTCAGGGAGATGGTCGGGGCCTGGGACCATGCCGATGCTCCCGTCGACGTGTCCGAGGAGATGAGCAAACTGACCCTCGAGACAATTGGCAGAGCAGGATTCGGCTATCGATTCAATTCCTACGATCGCGAGGATATCGATCCGTTTGTGACGGCGATGCTCGGAGCTCTGGAATACATTCAGCAGAAGGGCCTCCCGATTCCGGGCCGGGCATTATTCGACCGCCGACGCCGTCGCCGCCACACCACGGACGTCGAATATCTGAACGCGGTGGTCGATCGAGTTGTCGAAGATCGGCAAGTGAACAGTGCCGATCGACCTGACCTCCTGACCTTGATGCTGGAGTCGGTCGACCCGGCCACCGGGGAAAGGCTTGATCCGGTCAACATCCGCTACCAGATCTTGACCTTCCTCGTTGCCGGCCACGAGACCTCAGCCGGCGCTTTGTCTTTTGCCCTGTGGCTGTTGTCCCAGCATCCCGAGGAAGCCGTAAAGGCTCGGGCGGAGGTTGACGCGTTGTGGCCGTCCCGGGAGATTCCGGCGGTCGAGTTCGATCAGGTGGGAAAGTTGCGCGCGGTACGGCGAGTGCTCGACGAAACACTTCGGCTGTGGCCGACGGCTCCGGGGTATTTCCGCGAAGCCAAGGAAGACACTCTCCTCGGCGGGAAATACGCCTTCAAGAAGGGCGACTGGGTCATGGTTGTCCTGCAGCGAGTGCACTGCGACAAAGCAGTGTGGGGCGCGGACGCAGACGAATTCCGTCCGGATCGATTTCTCCCCGAACAGGTCAGGGCGCGGTCCGGTGCCGCATACAAACCATTCGGCACCGGACCGCGCGCATGTATCGGACGCCAGTTCGCATATCACGAAATGCTCATGGCACTCGCAGTGATCCTGCATCGCTACGAGTTCACAGCGGACCCGTCCTACGAACTCGAGGTTCAGGAGCAACTCACGATGCGTCCGCGAGGCTTTGCACTGACGGTTACTCGTCGCTAGTTCAGTTCAGGACTTGCCTGCGGTGTAATCGAGGACGATACGGCCGTCGATCTGACCGGCCTCCATGTCGGTGAAAATGCTGTTGATGTCCTCGAGCTTCCGAAGAGAATAGGTGGGTTTGATCAGCCCCCTGGCGAAAAAGTCCACAGCTTCGGTCATGTCCTTACGGGTACCGACAATCGAGCCACGCACAGTCAATCCCAAGAGCACTGTGGTGAAGATGTCGAGGGGGAATTTCTCGGGTGGGAGCCCGACCAGGGAGACGGTGCCGCCGCGGCGCAAACTGCCGACCGCTTGGGGGAAGGCGTGTGCGTTGACGGCTGTGACCAGTGCTCCGTGAACTCCGCCGCCGGTGAGGGCGCTGATGGTTGCGGCAGGATCATCCACTGTGCTTGCGTTGACGGTGTGTTCGGCGCCGTGTTTGGTGGCGAGTTCCAGTTTGGCGTCGTCGACGTCGACGGCAACCACGCGGAGCCCCATCGCGACGGCATACTGCACCGCGATGTGTCCGAGGCCGCCGATTCCGGAGATCAGTACCCATTGCCCTGGTCGTGTGTCGGTGACTTTCAGTCCTTTGTAGACCGTGACGCCGGCACACAGGATCGGCCCCACCGCGGAGAGATCAACCCCGGCGGGAATGATCGGCGCGTAGCGGGAGTCGACGAGCATGTACTCACCGAATGATCCGTCAACCGAGTAGCCACCGTTCTTCTGGTTGGGGCACAAGGTTTCCCACCCGGTTTCGCAGTACTCACATTCTCCGCACGCACTCCACAGCCAGGCGTTTCCGACAGTGTCTCCGACGCTGATCCGGGTAACCGACTCGCCAACCGAGATGACCGTCCCGACGCCTTCGTGGCCAGGGACAAACGGTGGCGACGGCTTGACCGGCCAATCGCCGTGCGCTGCATGTAAATCGGTGTGGCAGACACCGGAATACTCGACGCGAACCAAAGCCTCGAAGGGGCCTGGTTCCGGGACTTCGATATCGTCGATCGTCAACGGTTCGGTGAACGAATGTACAACCGCAGCTTTCATGGTGCCCATATCTGCACTACTCCTCGCATCAGTCGACTACTTCACGGGACGCAGAGTTATGGCTGGCGTGCGTCCGTCTTCATCATGGTCCCTTTCGCTCTGATGCGCGAAGGTTCGGGGAGAATCCCTGTGCGCAACACTGTGGCATGACTGTGAAACGCGCCTGCTTGGCCCGTTGGCGGTGTACGGCTATGCCTTACAACAGTTTCAAGTATCGCTGGGGGATCAGTTGCCGACAAACGTCGTTCCGTCCCGGTCAGCGGGCTGGGCGCTCTCGCTCCCCGAGCGGGCTCTGCACTATGACAGGCAGCCATTACACATGACGAGGTAGGAGAGCAATGGACATCGCGAAGTACGGGCCGTGGGCAGTAATTGCAGGTGGATCGGAAGGCGTGGGAGCGGAATTCGCCACCCAGTTGGCCGATCAAGGTTTCAACTTGGTGCTGTTGGCGCGCAAGGAAGGGCCACTCGCGGAAGCAGCTGATGCCGGCCGCGCTCGAGGCGTCGAGGTTCGCACGCTGTCGGTTGATCTCCTGGCTTCGGATGCACTTGATCGCATTCGGCAGATAACAGATGACATCGACGTCGGCTTGTTCATCTACAACGCGGGAGCCAACACCTACGGTCACGAATTTGCCACCGGCGATCTCACTCGGTTTCAGTCCGTCATCGATCTGAACATCACCAGTCAGCTGCTGCTCGTCCACCACTTCGGATGTCGGCTCCGAGAACGCGGACGTGGTGGAATCTTGTTGGTGGGCTCACTGAGCGGCTATTTGGGCTCGGCCCAGATCAGCGTCTATTCGGCGGTGAAATCTTTCTGCAGAACTTTCGCCGAAGGGCTGTGGCTCGAGATGCAAGACCATGGCGTGGATGTGCTCGAATTGGTTCTCGGCCTCACTCGAACCCCGGCTATGGCCCGCGCAGGTTTGAACATGGACACGCCGGGCCTTCGCATTTCGGACCCTCGCGATGTTGCCGCCCAAGGGCTTGCGAATATCGCCAACGGTCCCGTCGTGGTGGTGAAAGAGCACGAAACGGCGGCAATCAGAAATAGCGGCCACAATCGGGCCGAGTTGCTTCTGGCATCCCAGGCTGCGGCACGAAAGCTGCTTCCCCCGCCGACGGTCTAACCGCGGTTCATATCCGAAACTTCTTGTGCTCCTTGTGGAAAGGATTGATCAGATGTCATATCGCCCCACGAGCTTGCGTCGAGCGGCCCGAACGTGTGTTGCGCTCGCATCAGCTGGTTCGTTCGTGCTAGCCGGCGCAAGCGCTGCTACCGCGACGCCGATTGATCTACCGTTCTCAGGATCGTCGGAACTCGGCTCGAGTGCGCCGGCTGCCGTCGTGGCACCCCGACTTGCATCGGTGGACAATTTTCGCGATGTGGCAGGTCGGGAAGCCGGTTACATCGGAACCGGCGGCCTGCATGTGCGCCAGGGAGTGTTCTACCGCGCCAACGCGATAACCCCGAGCGCCGAGGACCTCGCGACACTCGAGTCGCTCCATCTGACCGCGGTGTACGACCTGCGGACCGAGGCCGAGATCGCGGCGAACCCGAACACTCTGCCCAGCGGGGTTCGTTACGAGAAAATTCAGGTCCTTGCGGCTGATCCGAGCGGCGACGTCGCCTCCATTGCCACAAAAGAGCAAGCGCTGGCGTATGTCCAGTCCGGCTACCGGTCGACCGTCAGTGATTCCGTCTCCCGTGTCGGATTCGGTGAGCTGTTGACCCAGCTCGCAGATACCCCCGGTGCGCAGATTTTCCACTGCACCGCAGGCAAGGATCGCACCGGCTGGGCATCGGCGCTGCTACTGAGCATTGCAGGTGTATCTCGAGAGACGGTCATGGAGGACTATCTGCTCACCAACGAGTACTCCGCGGCGTCGATCGACGCAAAGGTGGCTCGTATTGCCGCCGCAAAGGGTCAGGAGTACGCCGAGGTTTATCGGTTGCTCCTCGGGGTCGATGCCAGTTATCTGCAGGCGGCATTCGACGAACTGGACAACAACTACGAATCCTTCGACAGCTATCTCGTCGACGGACTCGGCTTGGACGTGGAAACGATCATCAAGCTGAAACTCAAGCTTCTCGTCTGAGTTCGCGTGAGAGGAAATGAAACCGCTGGGCGCGTGACCGATGTGATTGGTCACGCGTCCAGCAGTTTTATGTCGAATGCCGGGACTACTGGTGTAGTCGCAGACCTGCTATCTTGAACGTCGTTCAAGTATCTGAAGGAGTGGGCATGTCAAGTCTCGAGGGCGCCCAGGCGTCGCCGGTCGGCATTCAAGCAAGGGAAATGGCTCAGATCGCGGTGTTCGCGGCGCTGATCGCTGCATTGGGTCTTCCCGGCGCTATCTCGATCGGTATCAGCGGCGTGCCTATCACGCTGCAGACGCTCGGAGTTATTCTCGCCGGTGCGATCCTCGGTGCACGGAAAGGTGTTGCGGCAGTTGCCGTCTTCATGGCACTGACACTGATGGGATTGCCACTGCTGTCAGGCGGACGCACCGGACTCACTGCCCTCGCTGGGCCTAGCGCCGGCTACCTGATCGGCTGGATTCCCGCGGTACTGTGCATCGGCTGGCTCACTGCCAGGATCTTGCCGAAGTATCCGCTTGTGCTGGGTATTTTGATCAACGCGTTTGGCGGAATTGTTGTCGTGTATCTGTTCGGCACGGCAGGGCTCATCCTGCGAACCGACATGGGTATCGGTGCGGCACTGAGTACTAACGTGGCATTTATCCCCGGCGATGCGTTGAAGGTGGTTGTCGCGAGTGTTGTCGCCAAGGGGGTACACCGAGCATATCCAGGAC
The DNA here is from genome assembly GCF_003023755.1 of Rhodococcus sp. AD45-ID. Lineage (NCBI taxonomy): Bacteria > Bacillati > Actinomycetota > Actinomycetes > Mycobacteriales > Nocardiaceae > Rhodococcus > Rhodococcus sp. AD45-ID. The sequence goes on from NZ_PYHL01000002.1 coordinate 1,029,270, forward strand.
TGATTCGTCGGTGATCGGAGCACTCGGGGGACACGGCGACCAGCGGGCGCTCGATCTCGGCGGCACAGTTCTCACCTATGCAGAACTGGACGCCGCCATCGAGCGATCGCCGCAGGCTGCCGTGTGTGACGCGTCGGCGCTGCCGGTGCTGGAAGCGCTGATCTGCATCTTTGCTGCCGCGCGTCGTGGAACCGCGGTGATCGTGGAGGATCCGGCGACGCGACCCGAGCGCGGCGAAATCGATCCGTCGTCGTTCCTGCTTGTTGCCACGTCGGGTTCCAGCGGCCGGCCACGTCCGCTGGCCAGGACGGCGGCGTCGTGGTTCGACAGCTTCCCCGAGTTCACTACCGTCACCGGCATCGAGGCACACGATCGAGTGCTGATCACCGGGCCACTTCACGCAACAATGCACCTGTTCGGCGCTGTTCATGCACTGTGGCGAGGCGCGTGTGTCACCGACGACCCAACGGATGCGACGGTTGTACACGCGGTTCCCGCCGTGTTGCGACGCGTTGTGCTCGAGGCGCCGCGATTGCGGACCGCCGTTGTTGCCGGGACCATGCTGGACGACGGTGCCCGGTCCGCAGCGTCGGGGATCGAGATAGTCGAATACTACGGCGCTGCAGAGCTTTCCATTGTCGCTGCTCGGCGGGTGCCTGAGCCGATGCGTCTACTCGACAGCGTCGACGCCGAGATTCGCGACGGACTCTTGTTTGTCCGTTCGCCGTATCGAGTGCTGGGTGCGGCGGAGTGGTTCGGTGTCGGGGACAGAGCGATCCTCGGCTCGAACGGGGAGTTGACGATTCTCGGGCGCGGGGAGTTTGCGATCAACGTCGGCGGAACCACGGTCATGGCCGAGGACGTCGAGCGAACCCTGGAGTCAATGGACGGCGTCAGAGGCGCCGCCGTAATCGGTTCGCCGCATTCGGTTCTCGGAGAGACGATCACGGCCGTGATCGAGCACGACGACGCCGTCACTCTCCAGGCAATTCGCGCGCAGGCGCGTGCGTTGTTGGCACGAGAAGCCATGCCGAGTCGCTGGATCACCGTCGACGAACTGCCTCGTACCGGTAGTGGCAAAGTCGCTCGAGGGCTCGTGAAAGAGTTGCACTCATGAATTCCGCTCCTGTTCTGGTGGCCGCACGGCGAAGCCCGATCGGTAATGCAGGCCATGGATTTGCAGACCTCACAACGACGGACCTCGCCGCCCCGGTACTCGGCGAAGTAGATGCTGTGCTGCGTCGATCCGGCATCGAGGCCGACGTGGACGACGTTATTCTCGGAAACTGCATGGGCCCCGGCGGCAATCCTGCTCGTATCGCAGCGCTTGCGGCCGGGCTGGGATTCTCTATCCCGGGCGTCACCGTTGACCGACAATGCGGTTCGGGCCTCGATGCGGTCATGCAGGCCGCGCTGCGCGTACGCAGTGGAAACGACACGCTGATCCTGGCGGGTGGCGTCGAATCCGCCAGTACTGCTCCGTGGCGATACTGGCCGCCCACTTCGGGCGGTGAACTGACGCGATACACCCGGGCGCCGTTTGCTCCGCAGGGCTTTGCCGATCCCGATATGGGTTGTGCGGCAGATGATCTCGCGCGATTGCGTGGCATCAGCCGCGAGCGCCAGGATGCGTATGCAACGCGTTCGCACACGCTCGCGGCAGCGTCGGATTTCTCGTCCGAAACTGTGCCGATCGGGGCCGTCGCCGCTGACCAGCGGATTCGCCGCGGCATGACCGAAGCACGGTTGGCGAGGCTTCGTCCAAGTTTTGGGGTCGACGGCACCGCAACGGCCGGCAACTCGTGTGGCATCTCGGACGGCAGCGCAGTGCTGGCAGTGACGACAGAGTCACTCGCGCAGGGAATGCCGGCGCTCCGAATTCTCGGCACTGCTGTTGCCGGGTCCGATCCGGCATTGCCGGGACTCGGTCCGGTACCCGCCATTCGCTCGCTGTTCGCAAAAACCGGAATCGGTGCGTCCGACCTGGGTATTGTCGAAATCACCGAGGCGTTTGCCTCCGTAGTCCTGGCAGTATCGGACGAACTCGGACTCGACGAATCCATCATCTGCCCGCAAGGCGGGGCAATTGCGATGGGCCATCCGTGGGGTGCTTCGGGAGCTGTTCTGTTGGTGCGCTTGGCAAGTCAGATGCTCGCCGACGGCGGCCCGGAACTGGGGCTCGCAGCATGCGCAATCGGCGGCGGTCAGGGCATTGCGATGCTGGTCGAGCGTGTTTCGTGAGGCTGCAACGATGAGCGAACTTCTGGCGGAACGAATTGCTCGACGAGTTCGCATCAATCCGTCGACGGTCGCAGTTGCCTCGTCGCGCGACGAGATCAGCTACGCCGATTTCTGGACGCGGGTGTGCCGGGTCGCCGCGGGACTGGCGTCGATGAACCGAGTTGCGGTACTGCCGACCTCGGACGTCGAATCATTGGTGGTTGTCGCGGCTGCGATGCGGACGGGTACCAGTGTGGTCCTGCTTCATCGACATCTGCTCGGGTCGCAGTTGGAGCGGGTGCTCGAGCTGTCTGTTCCCGGAGTCGTTGTCGCGGAATCGAAGCAGCACAGGCGGTTGCGCAGGCTGGGGTTCTCGGGTGAACTTGTCACCGCGGTTGATCTCGAAAGTGACGGGGCGTCGAATCAGGCGTCGGCCGACTCCGAACTGTTGATCGGTGTCACGTCGGGTACTACCGGCGAGCCGAAGCTCTTCGTCCGAAATCAGTTGTCCTGGGCACGAACTCTTGATCGATCGGATGCCGTGTTCGACGTCGGTGTCGGAGATCGAGTGTCTGTACCGGGCGTCCTCGACCACACCCACTTTCTGTACGGGGCGCTCCATGCGCTCACCCGCGGTGCCACTGTCGATCTCCGTGGCGCGGAAACAGCGGTGAAAACGGGTGCAACCCATCTGTATTCGGTTCCCACGATCGCCTGGGACCTCGTGCGATCAGGCATCGGCCCGGTCGACTGTGTCCGTGAAGTGATCTCGTCGGCCGCTCGGTGGCCGCGTGCCGGGCGTCACGCGCTGCAGGCGATATTGCCGAATGCTTCGTTGGTGCACTTCTACGGCGCATCGGAATTGAGTTTCGTGTCCTTCGATCGAGGGCTCGGTGACCTCGACGAGTTTTCGGCCGGCGAGCTGTTCGGCGGCGTCGACGCCGAGATTCGCGACGGGCTTGTGCATGTGAAGAGCGACATGCTGTTCGACGGTTACCTCACCGAAACCGGGGTGGTAAACGGCCCGGTCGACGGGTGGATGACTGTCGGCGACAGAGGGCACGTGGAGGCCAGGCGTCTGCAATTGCTCGGTCGTGAGAGCGAGATGCTGATCCGTGCGGGCCTCAAAGTGGAACCAGCGGCCGTCGAAGCGGCATTGACCTCACTGCCTGGGATTGCCGAGGCCGCGTGCATCGGTGTTCCTGACGCACGCATGGGGGAGGCCCCGGCGGTCGCGATTGTTGTCAGCGATCAAGGTTTGCACACCGACACGATCTGGCGGCATTTGAGAACAACCCTTCCCAGTCCGAGTATGCCGGTGCGAATTCTCCGAGTCGATCAGTTGCCGCGCACTCCGCGGGGAAAGCTCGATCGCTCCGCTCTTGCGATTACTCTCACGGAGTCAGAACGGTAGATCACACCGGGCTTCGGCGGTTTCGCGTGGCTGTGGATTGGGATGTGGCAGACAATTTAGTCGTGCACATGAAGACTGGACGCTCACGTGGCGTTCGACATTTGTAGGAAAAGTTGTCGATCTTTGTCTCTAGTGTCGCCGGTGTGGGCATCCGTAGCGTCAGGGAGGTCGGACAGTCGGCACGTGCACGCTTTCAGATCTCCTTCCATCACACGAGAAAAGAGCCAAGGATGCCGTACATCACCACCTCTGACGGAACCGAGATCTACTACACGGAGCAGGGCGCCGGCCAACCCGTACTACTGAGCCACGGGTGGCCACTGAGTTCCGACGCGTGGCAAGTCGAGCTCAAGTTGTTCGCGGACGCCGGGTACCGGGTCATTGCGCATGATCGTCGTGGACACGGCCGCTCGTCGAAGACCTACACCGGCAACGACATGGACACGTACGCTCGCGACCTCGCCGAGCTCGTTGAAACCTTGGACCTGAAAGAGCTTGTAGTCGTGGGTCATTCGACGGGTGGCGGTGAAGTGGTACGGTACGCGGCGCAGCATGGAAAGGGCCGTGTGACAAAGGTGATCACCGCCGGCGCGGTCCCACCGATCATGGTCAAATCGGACGAGAATCCCGAAGGCACGCCCATCGAGGCGTTCGACGGAATCCGCGCTGGTGTGCTGAAAGACCGGTCGCAGTTCTACAAGGATCTGAGCGAGTCGTTCTACGGCGCGAATCGTGACGGCGCTGAGGTCTCGCAGGGCGCGAAGGACGACTTCTGGCGACAGGGAATGTTGGTGAACCTCGCAGCGGCCTATGACTGTGTCAAGGCATTCTCGGAGACGGATCAGACGGCGGACCTCCAGGCGATCGACGTTCCGATGTTGATCGCGCACGGCGACGACGATCAGATCGTTCCCATCGCCGCTGCTGCCGAAAAGTCCGTCAAGCTCGTCAAGAACGGCACCCTCAAGGTGTATCCGGGAGCCCCGCACGGCATTTACGGCGCATATCAGGATGCCCTCGACCAGGACATTCTCGCGTTCATCAAGGGCTAGCGTCGTGCGTTGGTGGTCCCGCACAGTCAGACCCGAGCGGGACCACCATTGCGCTACCGGCCGGAATGCCCGGCGGGTAGCGCCGTACCACGTCAGTTCGGTGGGTGCGGTGCCTGCTTTCTCAACGATTGAGCAGGGCCTTGGCGGTGCGGACTTCGGGGATGCCGATCTTTGTGGCTGTGACGAGGAATGTCGGTGCTCCGAGGACGAGTACGGCGACCAGTGATGCTGCTGCGGCCGTGCGAGGGTTGTCGATCAGTTGGTGTGAGGCCCAGACTGTCATGACGCAGACCCCGCCGGCGGCTATCGACGCCCATAGCACCTTCGAGAATGTTGCAAGCACTGTGTGGAAGCCGAGCAAGCCGTAGCGGTGGCGCAACACGAAGTGCCCGCTGACGGCACCGACGACGTAGGACAGTGAACTTGCGACCGGCAGCATCACCACGATCACCTGGTTTGGTAGACATGCGAGAGCGAGTGTAACGACGGAGACCTTTGTGACCACCATTGCGGCGTTGATCAAGGCTGGCGTGCGCATGTCATTGCCGGCGTAGAAGACCCGCAGTTGCAGCATGACCAACGCGAACGGCGGAAGCCCGAATGCCGACAGTGCCAGCGCCACACCGATAGTGCGAGCGGCATCGACATCGACGCGTCCGACGAACATTACCGTGGTCAGTATCGGCCCGAGAAGGGTCATCGCGACTGCGGCGGGGACGAGCGCAACAACCGAGTACCGGGCAGCGCGGCCCATGTCGGTGACCAGAGCGTCACGGTCCCCGAGCGCCACCGCGCGGGAGATGCGCGGCATGAGCACGGTCAGCAGGGACACCCCGAGGATGCCGTACGGCACCTGGAACAGCAGGTCGGCGTACGTATAGGTCGAGACTCCGCCATGGCTGAATGCAACTCTGAGCACGAACGTGACGCCTGCCTGACTGATCGCGACATACAGCAGCACCCAGCCGAGCAGCCTTGCCCCGACGCGGACCGGGCGCCACGTGTACGGCACCGGGCGTACCCGCCAACTCCACCGGAATCCGGTACGACGCAACGCGGTCACCGTCCACACGGCCTGTCCCACGATGCCGATCGTTGTCCCGATGCCTAAGACGAGAACCTGTGCGGTGGTCATCGTCGACGGCAGCAACGTCACAGGTCCCGGTATCGCAGCGAACACCACGACCATCGCGAGCACGATCACGTTGTTGACCACCGACGCCCAGGCCGCCGGCGCATAGCTTTCGCGGATATTCAGCACGGCTGTCGCGGTCGCTGCGATCGCGTAGAAGAAGATCTCGGGCAACAGCAAGTACGCCAGCGCGGTTGTCAGCTGTGTCTGTTCGGTATCCGACACCAAGGCGGCGACGAGGAACGGGGCGCACGCCACCGCTATGGCGGTGATGACAGCGGCGCCGAGAATCGTCGCCAGCAGCAGGCGTTGGGTGAAAACCCGCGAATAGGTTCTCCCGCGGAGTCGTGCCCTTGCCAGAACAGGGATCAGGACGCTGCTCATCACGCCGCCGAGGAGCAGTTCGTACACCATGTTCGGCATGCTGTTTGCGCCGTTGTAGGCGTCACCGACCACAGCAGTGCCTAGCACCGCGGCCAAGGCAAGGGTGCGGATAAAGCCGGTTGCGCGACTTGCTGCGGTCGCCACCGCGACCGCACCGGTTGTACGCGCGAATCCGTTTTGAGAAACCGCCATTCGACCATCGTGCCCTAACGTCGCTCATCGAGGAGGCTGTGCAAGCGCGGCACTGTCGACGAGCCGTAGGTAGGGTGTGCCGGTGATCATCGCCGTCGAAGGGCCTAGTGCCGCAGGTAAGACCACGTGGTGCCGAGCCAGTCGCAGGCGGTTCGTCGCTGAATACAGCCCGACGGGTCAGGAACCGGACGGATCCGACGCTATGGAACAGGCGGCATACTGGGCGCGGGTGAATGCACACCGTTGGATGCAAGCGTTAGCGCTCGAGGATGCGAGTAGTGACGCGATATGCGACAGCGATCCGCTGAAACTGCACTACAGCTGGTGTCTGGCCGCTGTAGGGGTGGAACCGATTACCCGATTCGAGCACGAGTTCGCCGCAGTTCGGCAGATGTTTGCACAGCGTCGACTCGGATTCGCAGATTGGCCGGGTCATTCACGGTTTCCCCACTGAGGGTGACATCGCCACGCCGGCACAACCGCGCCCGAATCGTTACGACCTGAACTTGCTCGACAGATTGCTCGACGAACTTCCCACACTGGCGCACTAACGTTGTCCGCCGGAGTACTCGTCAAGAAGTGCCGTTGTACGAGAAGCAAGTTCAGCGGTCGGCCCTGTCCAGCCGAGGATCCGAATCGAGGCATCAGCGATCACCTCCGGCGAAGGTGAGGCACTGGAACCTTCCGCTTCAGCGTCCGACCTTGTGTTGATCACCGTCTCGACGAGTCGGAACGGTAGCTGCGCAATGCGGAGATCGACTTCGGCGTCAGGATTGATCTGGACCAGCGCGTCACGGGCGAATTCCGTGTACAGATCCATGAGTGTTCCGCGTTGCGCTCGGAACGGTTCGAATCGTTCGGTCCGTAGCTCCGGTAGCAGGTAAAGGGCACCAAGATTCCATCGCGAGTTTGCGAGTTGCTGCGCGTCGAAGCAGGTCAGGGCGTACATACGCACTGCGGCGGATTCCGGGCTCTCGCGCATGTCTTCCGCAAAAGCCAAGGGGGAGGTGACTGTCCCGACAAGCAGCGCGGTCAGCAGGTCGTCCTTGTTTGCGAAGTGGTGGTAGAGCGACGCCTGCCGGATGCCCACTGCGTCGGCGATCATTCGGGTCGACGTACTGGTGAAGCCTCCGGTGGTGAACAACTCGGCCGCGGCATCGAGAATCTCATCGCGTGCCGTTGCTCCGGGACGCTTGCGTGTCGACAGCCGTGGGCGGCCGGCTCCGGTTGTGGTCATCACACCATCCTTCCATCACTGCGGTCTACGAGTGCGCGCCGCAACACGGGAATCATGGGTCGCGGCGACGGTGCGCCGGTGCGGCGAAAGGGAGACGAATCACGAGAGGCGGCAACCCATTCCGCCGCATCGATACCCGACAGGTCGAGGAGGAACCCGGTCGAGCTTACGAGTTGGTGCAGGAGCAGGGTGCCGGTACGGCCGTTTCCTTCGCGAAACGGGTGCGCGTGGTTGTAGGTGACATAAACAGTGGCCAGCGCGTAGGCCAGGCGTCCGCGGTCCGCGCGGTGCCAGTCCGTCGCGGCAACCGCGATCTCGACTTCACGCAGATAACGGCCGATCGTCCCGACCGGCGCGAAACCGTCCCCGTTCTTGGTGATGTCGACGATGCGTTGCTGCCCCGCCCATCCGAACACGTCACCGAACACACGCCCGTGCAACCCGAAGATGTACTCGGCGTCCACCTGGCGCGGAGTCGGCGCTTGTTGCAGATGCGCTTGGAGCAGTCGGGCTGCGGTCGCGACGTACTCGACGTCCCGAAGCTGGGTCCGGTCTCTGAATCCGAAGTTGTTGCGCAGCACAGAAGTCCCGGTGACAAGGTACGGACGAGGTAGCGCCAGTCGTAACCTCCGGCGTGGGACCGCGCGCGTCGACGCGGCACTACGGTGGCGTTCGATGTAGTCCTCGTACGTGAACATGCCGACGGCCAGCGCGTCCAGATCGGTGAGGTCGTCGCCAGTGGGCTGCCATCCCTCGAGTCGCTCGGCCGCCACGGTCTGAAGGACCGCGTGACGCTGAGCGGCGGTCAATTCCGTCATGCCGGCGGCCCCGTGTATGCGAGTTTCCGTTGTATCCCTGCGATCTCGCGGACGGCGCTCGCGAGCAGACTCCGGTACAGGGGCGTCAGCGAGTCCAGTGCCAGGACGTCGGTCGGGGCCTCGCCGCGCTCGATCTGCTCGCACTGATGCCGTAGCCGGATCTGAGCCAGCACGTCGAACGACTCGGCGAGCATCGTCGCGTCGTCGTCGGGCAGGATTCCCGAGTTCGCTGCCGTTCGCAGTCGCACGGTGGTTGACGGGTCCGCGCAGCCTGCGGCGAGCCCAGCCCACCGCGCGATGTTCACGATCGGCATCACGCCTTGTGCCTTGATGTCGACGGAATCGGTGCGGCGGGTGAGACGCTCGCGCAGTGAATGCATCCGCGCCTTACCTTCGACTGCTTCCTTGAGCAGCAGTCGAAGCGCGTCGGGATCGAGTCGCTCGGATACGACGGGGGACAGAGCAAGTCGGTTGTCGCCGAGCGCAACGCGACTGTCGGCGAGCAGTGACACCATGACGATGCCCTGATCGGCATAAGGATCGGCGAGCCAGCCGTCCAGTCCCCGCAGCCAGTCGGATTCGGAACGCGCGAACCGCGGGCTCGACGCTACCGCCCCGTTGGCGTCCGAGGGGAGTCCGCAGCGTTCCAGTAGTTCGTGCACCCGCTTTCCGTACGCGGTTTCGCGGGCCTGCTGTTCGGGACTGTCGTCGTTCGCCCAGATCAGGGCACTGTCCACATCGGAACTTGGCATGGCCTCGCGGCGGGCGATGCTGCCGAGTGAGAGCCAGGTTGAACCGGGATGGCCTTCGGCGAGCAAGCTCGCGGCTCGGGTGACGGCGGCGTCCATGAGTACCGACGCGATCGCGCTGACGTCGAGCGCCGCTACGCGCGCTCGCCAGAGTCCCACTGCAAGCTCCGGTATCCGTGCTGTCGCAGCTACGAGTTCGTCGGCGTCGGCGGCCTGAGAAATTGTGCTGCGCACCAGAAATCCGCTCCGAGTTGCGGTGGCGAACAGATCCGCGTCCTCGACCACACCAAGAACGTCGCCGCGAGCGGACAGTACCGGCAGGTGCCGCACGCCGCGTTCGAGCATATCGAGCAGCACGTCCGCGCCGAGCCGGTCAGCGTCGGCCGTGTGTACGGGAGTGGTCATCACCTCGGAAACGGGGGTGGTGGTGCCCAGTCCGGCCGCGACAATCCTCCGACGGAGGTCTCCGTCGGTGAAGATGCCCAGCGCATTCCCGCGGATGGGGATAAGTACGTACCGTCGGCCGGCTGCGGTCATGGCGCGGGCAGCGTCGGCGGCGGTTGTCTCAGGGCCGCAGGTCAATGCAGGACCACGCAACAACTCGCCCACCGGAAGCATCGATGGATCGCGGACGACGTTCATGGCCCTTATCTAATGCTGTGCCGCTCTGTCGGGTGTCACCGACTACCCGCGTGAGGGTTCGGAAACGTTCCGGTAACCGATGTCATCGACTCGCAACGCAATCGCTACACAGCGAAACATGAGAGACACCAGTAGGGAACGGGAGCGCAGAAAACTGTCAACTGACAGGAATACAGCCCCCAGGCCCCAGGAGAATCAATGACGATCGCGGCATCCAAGCCCAGCGACGACAACGACCTCGCCGAGTTCGGCTACGAGCAGCAACTGCACCGCTCGCTCGGCAAGTTCGCGTCGTTCGCGGCGGGCTTCTCGTTCGTCTCCATCCTGACCACGATCTTCCAGTTGTTCGGACTCGGCTTCAGCTTTGCCGGACCGGCATTCTTCTGGACGTGGCCCTGTGTGTTCCTGGGCCAGTTCATGGTGGCGCTGAGCTTCGCCGAACTTGCTGCGCGGTATCCGATCTCAGGGGCTATCTACCAGTGGTCCCGGCGGATGGGCGGCGAGATCATCGGGTGGTTTGCCGGATGGTTCATGATCATCGCGCAGATCGTTACCGCCTCTGCGGCGGCGATCGCCCTGCAGGTGGTGTTGCCAAACGTGTGGAGCGGATTTCAGATCGTCGGCGAGGACAGCTCGCTGACATCGTCGAGTGGCGCGACCAACGCGGTACTGCTCGGTTCGGTGCTGTTGGTGCTCACGACAACGATCAATTGCGTTGGCGTGAACTGGATGTCGCGCATCAACAATATCGGCGTGACCTGCGAGATCATCGGCGTCATTGCGGTGATCGGCATGTTCTTCACCCACGCCCAGCGTGGCCCGCAGGTGGTATTCGACACCGGCGCCGCAGGCAGCGAGCCCGGCTACATCTGGGCCTGGATCGTCTCGGGATTGATGGCCGCGTACGTCATGGTCGGCTTCGGCTCGGCAGGCGAGCTCGCCGAGGAGACCCGTAATCCGCGTCGCGTCGCACCGCGCACCATTCGGTTGGCACTGTCGGTGTCTGCTCTTGGTGGTGGCCTGATGATCGTCGGCGCGCTGATGGCAGCGCCGAGCCTCACCGACGGTCGGCTCGCCACCGAAGGCTTGCCGTACGTGCTCGGCGCAATCCTGAGCTCCCCGTGGGGCACCCTGCTGCTGATCGACGTCGCTATCGCGGTATTCGTCTGTACCCTCGCGATTCAGACCGCTGCGTCCCGGTTGATGTTCTCCATGGCCCGCGACGGCCGCCTGCCCGCATCGAAGACCCTCTCGAAGGTCAACGCCCGCACCGGAACTCCCATCGCGCCGTCCGTCCTGATCGGTATCGCTTGCATCCTGGTGCTCGCGGTCAACGTCGGGAACTCGGCAATCTTCACGACACTGTCGAGTGTGTGCATCGTGCTGATCTACCTTGCCTACCTGATGGTCACCGTTCCGCTGCTGCGTCGACGGTTGCAAGGCTGGCCGCACGGAGATGTCCAGTACGACTCCGAAGGCCGAAAGCTGTTCTCACTGGGCGTCTTCGGCGTCCCGGTCAACATCGCGGCGGTGCTGTACGGAGCCGCAATGGTGATCAACCTGTCCTGGCCGCGCGCCGAAATCTTCAACCCGTCCGGTGACATGCCGATCCTGCAATGGGCCGCCCCGATCACCGTGATTGCCGTCGTCCTGGTGGGCGCTCTCTGCTACCCGCGCGGCAAAACCGTTCCGAACCCCGTCACGATTGGAGCTACGAAGTGACCACGACCGACACTGCCACCGACACCACAGCAGCCGCCCGCGAACACGCCCGCTCGCAGGCCCGTGCGATCACCGACTCGATGCCCGTCCTTCCCGCCTCCGATTGGCCCACGCCTCCGGCGGGTATCGACGCTGACCGGCTCACCTGGGCGGAGACTGTGCCCAGCGGCCGCTACACCTCGAAGGTGCTGGCCCGCGGCACGCGGCTCCGATTGCGCGACATCGCCGGCAGTGCCTGCGCGAACCTGCTGCTGTACCGGGCCGACGCTCCGCACGAGCGGCTCAACATCGCCGATACCGTCAAGGTTCCGTGGCAGGCGTACCTGAGGGTGGGGCATCCGCTGCTCTCCGACCAGGGACGGGTGCTGGCCACCGTTGTGGCCGATACCTCCGGTCACCACGACGCGTTCTGCGGAACCACTTCACTGGCTACGAACACAGCCAAGTACGGCGAAGGATCCGTCCATTCGGGTGCGCCCGCGGGCCGGGAACTGCTGACACTGGCTGCGGCCAAACACGGTCTGACCGCGCGTGACCTGCCGCCGGTGCTGTCCCTGTTCCACGGAGTGCGCGTCGAGTCCGACGGCGGACTCACCAGCACCGGAAATGCCGGCGCCGGAACAGAGCTGGAGCTGCTGATTCATCTCCCGGTGATCGTGCTGATCGCCAATACCGCACACCCGCTTGACCCGGCCACAACGTTCGGCACCACATCCCTCGAGGTAGTGGCATGGACGGCACCCGAGGATCTGGAGGCTCTGCCGAACAACGATCCCGAGTACCGCCGCGCAGTCCTCAACACCGAGGACGCCTGGAACGCCGCCAAGCCCGTCAATGAAGCACAGCCCGTCAATGAAGCACAGCCCGTCAATGCAGCACAGCTCGGAAGGGACGCCAAATGACCACCGCCGTAGACACTCCCGCTCTTGTCCCCGGAGCCGTGATCCTCGATGACACTGTCGGCGCCCGCGGACCCTGGTCCGCGATCGTGCGGGCCGGTGACGTCCTGACCATCGTCGACCTGCACGGCAATCAGGCCGTCGACTCCCTCTTCTATGCTGCCGATGATCATGCTGTTCGGTACTCGGCCGCCGCAACTGTTGCAGCTCAGCGCAATCTGTTTCTCACGACAGGGTCCGTGCTTCGCGCCGACGACGGAACAGCTCTGATGACGCTTGTCGGTGACGAGGTCGGCAACCATGACACCGTCGGTGGCGCGTGCTCGCAGGAGTCGAACACCCTGCGCTACGGCCACCACACCAAGCATCAGCACGCGTGTGTCGAGAACTTCCTGATCGAGGGAGCCAAGTGGGGCCTTGGTAAACGAGACTTGGTCTCCAACATCAATTTCTTCATGAACGTGCCGGTCGACGCGGACGGCACACTCGGCATTGTCGACGGGCTCTCCGCGCCGGGTAAGCGCCTCGCCCTGCGCGCTGAGATCGACACGCTTGTACTCGTATCGAACTGCCCGCAGATCAACAACCCCTGCAACGGTTTCGACCCCACAGAGGTACGGATGATCGTGACCCGTCCGGAGGAAGAGCGATGACCGAGATCACCGTTCAGCGCCCCGGTATGTTGAGCACCGTCCAGGACTGGCCAGGCCGCGTCGGCTACTGGCAGATCGGTGTTCCCCCGTCAGGCCCGATGGACGACCTGTCTTTCAGGCTCGGCAACGAAGCACTCGGGAACGAACCGGGAGCCGCCGGGCTCGAATGCACGATGGCCGGACCAGCACTGCGATTCGCCGAGGCCACCGTCGTGTGTGTCACCGGCGCACCTGCCACTGTCCGAGTGAACGGACTGCAGGTCCGGGCCTGGGCGCCGGTGCAGGTTCCCGCCGGCGGTGTCCTCGACGTCGGGGCGACAACAGGTCCGGGACTACGGATCTACGTGTTGGTCCGCGGCGGGATCGACGTGCCCGACTACCTGGGCAGCGGTGCGACGTTCACGCTCGGCAAGTTCGGCGGTCACGAGGGGCGGACGCTGCGCGAGGGTGACGTGTTGAGCTGCGGAGCGGGGCCATGCAACCCCGGTGCCGCCCAACCAGTTCCGATGGAACACGTACCGGTGATCGGTGGCCGCTGGGAGATCGCCGTTACCGAGGGTCCACACGGCGCACCGGAGTTCTTCACCCGCAACGATATCGACACGCTGTACGCCACCGACTACGAGGTGCACTTCAACTCCGATCGCACGGGCGTCCGGTTGATCGGCCCGCAGCCTGACTGGGCGCGCAACGACGGCGGCGAGGCCGGACTGCACCCCTCGAACATTCACGACAACGCCTATTCGGTTGGCGCACTGGACTTCACCGGTGACACCCCCATCCTGCTCGGGCCGGACGGTCCGAGTCTGGGTGGATTTGTCTGCCCGGTTACCGTCGTATCCGCGGAACGGTGGAAGCTCGGCCAACTGAGCCCCGGCGATACGGTTCGATTTGTGCCGATCCGCGCCGATCGTGCCGCATCGAAAGGTCAACTGGGCCTGAGTCGGCGCGCGAGCCTGCCGGCAGTGTTCAGCGACGGCGGCGACGGGGACGACGGAGTGATCGCCCGCCGCGACGGCAAGACTGCGGTGACGTATCGCCGCTCGGGCGACGACAACGTTCTTGTCGAATACGGGGACATGACGCTCGACCTCGCGCTCCGGGCGCGGGCGCACGCGCTGCATCAGCGTCTCGAGGCAGAGAAGCCGGCTGGGCTACTCGATCTCACCCCCGGCATCCGGTCGCTGCAGGTGCGCGTCGACCCTGATGTGCTTCCGGTGTCGAAGCTGATGGGTTTGCTCGCCGAAGCTGAGGAACAGATCCCGGATTCGTCCGAACTCGTGGTCCCCAGCCGATCGGTGCGGATGCCCTTGTCCTGGGACGACCCGTCCACCCGCGAGGCGATCAAGCGCTACATGCACGGTGTTCGTGCCGATGCGCCGTGGTGCCCGTGGAACATCGAGTTCATTCGGCGCATGAACGGGCTGGATTCGGTCGCTGACGTCTTCGACACGGTCTTCGACGCCGAGTACCTCGTCCTCGGACTCGGCGACGTCTATCTCGGTGCGCCGGTTGCCACTCCGCTCGACCCGCGACACAGGTTGGTCACCACCAAGTACAACCCGGCACGTACCTGGACGCCGGAGAACGCGGTCGGTATCGGCGGCGCGTACCTGTGCATTTACGGCATGGAGGGGCCAGGCGGCTACCAGTTCGTGGGACGCACCACCCAGGTGTGGAACCACCGTTATCCCGAGAAGTCCGGACCGTTCGAGGACGGTACGCCCTGGTTGCTACGGTTCTTCGACCGGATCTCCTGGTATCCCGTCGAGCCGGACGAGTTGCTCGAACTGCGCGCCGAGACGGCGGCAGGTGGGCCTGGCGGCGTGCAGATCACCGACGGCAGTTTCTCCCTCGCCGAACACGAGCAGTTCCTGACCGACAATGCGGACTCCATTGCGGCATTCCGTGCAACTCAGGCCGTAGCGTTCGGCGCCGAGCGGGACGCGTGGTCAGCTGCAGGTGAGTTTGCCCGCACCACAACAACAGTCAAGGAGGTAGCCGCGTGAGCGCGACCGAGCGGGTATCGGCGGCATATCGGTCGATCGAGCGCGTCGACCGGCCGGAGATCTGGATACACCTGCGCCCCGAGGTCGACGCGATGGCCGAGGCCGCGCGCGTCGATGCCTCCACCGCTGACCTGCCGCTACGAGGTCTGGTGCTTGCAGTAAAGGACAACGTCGACGTGGCAGGCTTACCCACCACCGCCGGATGTCCCGAGTTCGCCTACACACCCGCGGTCGACGCGGCCGCCGTTTCGGCTCTGCGGGCGGCGGGCGCAGTAGTGCTGGGTAAGACGAACCTCGACCAGTTCGCCACCGGACTGGTCGGCACACGCAGCCCCCACGGCGCTGTGCGCGACTCGCGTCGGCCGGAGTACATCTCGGGTGGCTCGAGTTCTGGATCCGCGGTAGCTGTTGCGCTCGGGCTGGTCGACATCGCGATCGGTACCGACACCGCAGGGTCCGGCCGTGTTCCAGCAGGTCTGCAGGGCATTGTCGGCATCAAGCCGACCGTCGGGGTCGTCTCGACCGAGGGAGTGGTCCCGGCGTGCAGTTCCTACGATTGCGTGACCATTTTCGCGGCGGATCTGGCCGGCGCCGAGTCTGCGATGGCCGTGATGGCATCAGGCGCACCGGGCCGCCAGTGGCCGAGCGACGTCCGGTTGGCCGCGCCGCCGCGGCCACGCGTCGCAGTTCCAGCTGTGTTGCCCGGACTCGACGAGCAGTGGGCGGCAGCGTTCGGAGCAGCTGTCGAACAGCTGCGGGCTGCGGGTGCCGAGGTAGTCGAGATTGACCTGACGCTTTTCCTCGACGCCGCGAAGCTGCTGTACGACGGTGCGCTTGTCGCTGAAAGGTATGCGGCGGTAGGCGAATTCGTCGACGCGCACGCCGATGCGGTGGACCCGACGGTACGTTCGATCATTGCGCCGGCCGGAGTCATACCGGCACATCGACTACTCGCGGACCGGGAATTGTTGGCGCAGTTGCGGAACCGGGCGATGAAGGAGCTCGACGGACTCGATGCCCTCATGGTGCCGACGGCCCCGGAACATCCGACGATCGCCGACGTTGCGGGCGATCCGATCGGCGTGAACTCCCGTATGGGCACGTACACCAACTTCTGCAATCTCTTCGACCTGTCAGCTGTCGCGGTTCCAGCTGGTAGGGCAGGCGATGCGCAGTTCGGGGTGACGGTGCTGGCGCGTGCGTTCGAGGACGGCGTCGCTGCTGACATCGCGGCGATGGTGAATGGCGACCAGGCAACCGGATGGACTTCAGCGCCCGCGGACACGGTCGAGCTGGCAGTATTCGGCGCTCACCTGCGCGGTCAGCCGCTCGAGCATCAGCTGACCGGACTCGGTGCCCGCTGGTGTGGGCCGGTAGCCACCGCTCCGCGCTACCGACTCAGTGCGCTGGACACCGCGCCACCTAAACCAGGATTGATCCGGGTGAGCGAGGGCGGCGAGTCGATTGTGGGGGAGCGCTGGCAACTCACTCCCGCCGCACTCGGCACATTTCTCGCGGCACTGCCGACGCCGATGATGCTCGGATCGGTCGAATTCGACGACGGCAGTTGGGGAACCGGGTTCGGCTGTGACCAGGAAGTAGCGTCCACGGGCAAAGACATCAGCGAGTACGGAGGTTGGCAAGCTGCACTGGCGGCCGGGGCGGTGGGTTGACCTGGCAGTGCTATGTCCGCGTTTTCGCTCAGCTCTGGGTGTGATCCAATTTCACGGCGCGGCCGGTGATTTCGGATGCGGTGATCTCGACAACGTTGTACTTGGGCGTCGGAATCCAGGACCGCAACCCCAATTCGTCGATCCTGGCGGTTTCGGTGAATGACGTGATCACGCGAGCGGTTCCGCGTACTACGACGCTCCATCCCTGTTCTGGGCCAACGTGATCGGCTTCGAACAGAACGCGATCGTTGATGGTCAGTTCGACGAGTTTGGCTCCCTCCGCGGTGCGGAAGTAGATGTGGTTGTCATCGACCACGTAATTGACCGGAAAAATGTCCACGTGTCCGGAAGCTCCGACCACAATCCGGCCCAATGTGGCTTGGCTCAGCAGCTTCCAGCTTTCTTCGGCTGCGAGTACGGCGACTGGTGAGTTCGAGGAGAGATCGTTGGCGGTCATGTCTTATTTTCTCACGCGAGAGGGGACTAATCGGGCGAGTTGGACGAAGATCACTAGTCAGCGGGTCGGTGTTGGCGCCGCGGGTACCGCCGCGGGGTCACCGCCCGGTACGCCGCCCCCGCCGTAGAAGGTGGGAATGATGCCCTTGGCCAGAACCAGCGCCGATCCCTCACCGCTCGGTACCGTCGCCAGGTTGGTGGCGATCACAATGGTGAGGTCGGTGTTCGGGTCGTGGGCCATGAACGACATGAATCCGGGAATCTGGCCGTCGTGGCCGATCAGGGCAGGTCCGAAGCGTGCGATGCCCAAACCGTAGCCGGCGGCCGAGGGATTGCTCGGATCAGTGGGTTGAATGCTGTCGAGGCGAATCTTCTGCATGTCGTCATTCAGCAACCCGCCGCCGACAAGGGCTTTGACGTAGGTAGCCAGATCTCCGACCGTCGAAATTGCGCCGCCCGCCGTCCACGTCCAGGACGGGTTGGCATCGGTCTCGTTGTTCGGCTTCAAGGTGCCGGCCAGCGCTGCGCTCAGTTCTGGTTCGGGTAGTGCGAAGGTGTCGATCGTGGAGACATTGGTACCGAAGGAATAGCCCTGCGGATGGGGGTCGGGGATCGAGGAATCGGTTGCGGCCGGTAACGACGTGTGTGTCAGCCCGAGGGGTTCGTAGATGCGCTCCTGGAATGCCTGTGCCGCAGTCATATCGGTGAGTTCTTCGATGACCAGGCCGAGTAGCACGATGTTGGTATTGCTGTACTCGAACTTCTCGCCCGGAGCAAAATCGACGGGGTGGGAGAACGCGATGGCCAGCAATTCCTCCGGTGTCCACGCCTTCTGCGGGTCGTTGTCGAGCGTCGCGTTGAATTGTGGGTCGAAGGAATAGCTGTACAGCCCGCTGTGCATGTCGGATAGCTGCGCAATGGTGATCGTATCGCCGTTGGGCACCCCGTCGATGTATTTACCGATGGGATCGTCCAGGCTGAGCTTTCCTTCCTGCACCAACTGGAGAATGACCGTCGACGTCATGGTCTTGGTATTGCTTCCGACGCGGAAATAGTCGTCCAGTGACATGGGTTTGTCCTCGCCGATGACCTGTGTGCCGAATGTCGCGGTCCAGTCGCCTTGCGTCGGCGACGAGATCAGCACCACTACGCCGGGAATGACGTTGTCTTTCATCAGTTTCTCGATGGTCGGCTGCAAGGTTGCCGCGTACGCCGGTGCCGGGGCATTGTTTGACGACGTGACCTGAGTCTGCGACACGTCAGTGGAATCGCTCTCCTCCGACGAGGTGCCGCACCCGGTCAGGGCGACGAGACTCATCGTCAAAGCGACGGCTGCTGTTGTGCTGTGACGGCGCATGGGTTCTCCCGGTCTGCGATCGCGAATTCAGCTGTAACTTGAATCGTAAAGAACGACCGTGTCCGTTTTAGGTGTTTCGCGTGTCTGCGCTGGTTGAATTCGCTGAATTTGTCCACCATCAGGCATTGTGTGACTGTCGGTGAGAATTCGGCGGATGCGGAGAACGGGAGTAGCGATGGCGACGATCGAAGAAATTCTGGAACTGGAACGCCTCGAACGCGACATTTTCCGAGGGATAATTGCGGAGACCACGCTGCCCCGAACATTCGGTGGGCAAGTGGCAGGTCAGGCACTTGTCTCGGCCGTGCGCACCGTTGATCCGGAATTCTTGGTTCATTCCCTGCACGGATATTTTCTCCGACCCGGAAACCCGAAGGAGCCCACTGTCTTTCTGGTCGACCGCGTGCGCGATGGCCGATCTTTTGCCACACGACGGGTGACAGGAATCCAAGACGGGCAGGCGATCTTCACGATGTCGGCGTCGTTCCACGTTCAAGACGAGGGCATCGAGCACCAGGACGAGATGCCGCCTGTGCCCGACCCTGAGACGCTGGGCCTGGCCACCGACTCCGACGACGGCGAGACCGCGTGGCTGGCTCGCGAATGGGCAGACTGGGACCTACGGCTCGTCCCACAAGCTGATATCAGCAAGCGTCCAGGCGCCGCGGCTCAGCAGCAAGTGTGGTTCCGCTCGCGGGAGGCACTACCGGATGACCCGGTCTTCCACGTGTGTGCCCTCGCGTACATGAGCGACATGACCTTGCTGGGATCCTCTCGTATCCCGCACAAGGACACACCAATGCAGGCCGCATCGCTCGATCACGCAATGTGGTTCCTGCGCCCGTTTCGGGCGGACGAGTGGTTGTTGTACGACCAGACCTCGCCGTCGGCCGGGTTCGGTCGCGCGCTGACTCAGGGACGGATTTTCGACCGACGCGGAAACATGGTCGCCGCGGTGGTTCAGGAAGGTTTGACGCGTCACCTTCGTACTCAGTAGACGCGAACGGCAGGTCGAGCGGGGTGGTCGTAACGCACGTCCAGATCGATCCGGTCGGTCACACCATCCTGATGCTCGAGTAGCGGGTCGACGGTCCACAGCTGTGCAGGCGGTGTGTGCCGCCGGATCGCCGCCTCGGACATGTTCAATCGGACGGTGACGTCGAAGTCGAGACCGCGGCCAAGCAGCATCGGTCCGGCGACAATGATCACCGTTCGCTCGTGAACGGTTCGGCGGGATGAGCGTGCCGACCGGTCTGCTGTCTCGTCCCACAGTTGGGGAAGCCACGTACGACGCGCCCGCGCCGCCGTCACGACTTCACGGTCCAGAGCGTCGTAGTCGAACCACATCGTTCGATAGCTCAGCGGATCTTCGTGCCCGAACTCGAGCCGCAACGACGCCGGCCGCACGTAGTCGTGAAGAGAGACAACAGCACTCGGACGTTGCCGCGCCTGCGCGGCAACACCGATCAACTCGGCTAGTTCGACCGGCCGAGCGCAATCAGCACCGTCCAGCGCCACCACCGCAACTGTCGGGTGTGATTCACACAGCGATACAACCTGTTCGGCCAGTGCCTGCGGGGTCGAGGGGATGAAGGCGTTCACACCACCATGGTGCCGTGTGCGGGCGGCGAACCGATAATGTGAACCCGTTGCCCGCCGGCGCTGTCGGCCTCTACTCTGCCGGAGGACACATGATTGGTATCGAGGAGATCCTCGAGCTCGAAACGCTGGAAAAGGATATTTTCAGAGGGGCAGTTCACCCCACTGTCATGCAGCGCACCTTCGGTGGACAGGTAGCCGGCCAGTCTCTGGTATCCGCAGTCAGCACCGTTGACGAGCGCTTCCACGTGCATTCGTTGCACGGATATTTTCTGCGGCCGGGTAATCCCAAGATTCCCACGGTGTATCTCGTGGACCGGATCCGTGACGGGCGCTCGTTCTGTACACGCCGGGTGAACGCCGTCCAGGACGGGAAGACGATCTTCTCGATGTCGGCGTCGTTCCACGTCGAAGACCAGGGCATCGAGCATCAGGACCGGATGCCGAATGTCCCGATGCCGGAGGAACTGCCGGACCCGTTGACCATTCCCGATTTTGCCGGAACACCGCTTCACGAGGAGTGGCGGAACTGGGATCTGCGAATCGTGCCTGCAGACGTTGCGAACTCGGCACCGGATATGCCTGCGCAGCAGCGGGTTTGGATCCGTTACCGCAACACCTTGCCGGATCGCCCACTTCTGCACATCTGCACCTTGGCCTATCTGAGTGACATGACGCTGCTCAACACCTCGAATGTGCCGCACAAGGACGTGAAGACGCAGAATGCCTCACTCGATCATGCGATGTGGTTCCTGCGTCCGTTCCGGGCCGACGAATGGCTGATGTACGACCAGACGTCGCCGTCGGCCGGGTTCGGGCGAGCGCTGACGCAGGGGCGCATTTACGATCGAAGCGGCAATATGGTGGCAGCGGTAGTCCAGGAAGGCTTGTCGCGGATCGAACGCGAGCCCTCGGTTAGTGAAGACCCCTCGGGTAGTGAAGACAAGGTAGGAACACAGGCATGACTCGTCCGTTGATCGGCGTACTCGCACTCCAGGGTGACGTGCGGGAGCACCTTGCTGCCTTGGCGGATTCGGGGGCGGACGCCGTGGGCGTGCGCCGTCCCGAGGAACTCGACAAGGTTGACGGCATCGTGATTCCCGGCGGTGAATCGACAACGATGAGCCGGCTTTTGCAGGTTTTCGAACTGCTCGAACCGCTTCGCGAACGGCTTCGCGGTGGGTTGCCTGCCTACGGTTCGTGCGCCGGCATGATCTTGCTGGCCAGCGAGGTGCTCGACACCCGGCCCGATGCCGAGCACCTCAATGCTATTGATATGACCGTGCGCCGCAACGCTTTCGGACGTCAGGTCGATTCGTTCGAATCGGACCTCGAATTCGAGGGCATTGTCGGAGATCCTGTCCGGGCCGTGTTCATTCGCGCGCCGTGGGTGGAACGGGTAGGCCCGGGCGTCGAGGTTCTTGCCCAGGTGCCGGCGGCAGCAGGCGAAGCTGCCGGCCGGATCGTGGCTGTTCGGCAAGGTTCGGTGATTGCGACGTCGTTCCATCCGGAGGTGACGGGGGACCGTCGTGTGCACGAGCTCTTCGTCGACCTGGTTCGGGGCTAGATTTCGCGAGCGCCAGCCTGTTGGACGAGTGAATTGAGGAGTCGGACACCATCTTCCGGGTGGTCGACGGTGACGGCGAAAACGCGCCCGGTCTCGAGCGTGAGCACGATTGCCTCGCCGGAGCGCAGTGTCACCGCCGTGCCGCGTGGAGTGATGCGATAGCCGTATCCACCCCACTCAATGGGCCGGATGGCGTCGGCGGACGCGGACTTCACTCTCGAGATGGCAATCTTCTTCCACCGGATGCCCCACGAGCTGATGCTCAGTCCGGAATTATCCACGCGGACCGTGACGGACGCGAAAGCTGCTGTCATGACGGTGGCGGCGAGCAGGATGACAGCTACCCACCAGTCGGAATATGCGGCGGTGCCGACCGTGAGTGCTGTCAGACCGGCGGAGAGGACCCACGGCCAGACGCTGTGTGCGCGGCCGATCCACGCTGCGCGTTCGGTGGCAGTGAGCGGTGTGTCCAGCGTCGGGGTGGGGAGCAGCGGTTCGACATTGGCTCCGCCCCGTGAGGTGAGCGCCCAAGCGGCGATTCCCGTCATTGCCGCAGCGATGGGAAGAGCTATCCACCACCCGATACGTGCGTTCTCCGGGGCGCCGGCGTCGAGGGTCAAGGCAACGCTGAGGATCCAGATCGTCGCTGACGTCGCGGCTGCGGTGGCTGTGACGGACAACAGCAGGGGAGCGGAGTCGCCCGCACGAATCGCCGTGACCGCGGCAACGACGGAGGCGATCAACGACACCACCAGTGTGATGGCGAAGAACGTTGTGGTTGTGGCGAATCCGTCCGGCGTCGATCCGGACCAGTGACTGGCGACAGTGTGCGGAAGCTGATCGCCCCACAGTAGGCGTGCCACGATCAACACCGCCGTGGGGATGAAGGTCAACGAGGCTGCGGTCCAGAGCCGGACCTTGCTGGTCGTCATTGTGTGCTGGTCTCCTTGATGAGGTCGAGCATGTGGGCTGTGTCGAGACCCAGATTGCGGGCCTGGCGGACAAACTCTCGTGCTGATTCGTGGAGAGCTGTTGCGCCGGAATCGAACTCGGCGCGGATGACGGCGCCGCGCCCGCGTCGTAGATCGATGAGGCCCTCGTCGCGCAGCGCCGCGTACGCACGCAGAACGGTGTGCAGATTGACGTCAACCGACTCGGCGAGTGCGCGAGCGGACGGAAGTCGATCGCCGGGGCCGACCTCGCCGCGGATGACGGCCCCGCGCACTCCGGCCGCAATCTGATCGGCGAGTGGCGTCGCCGAGGCGTGATCGATGCGAATCAACATGTTTGCATTCTATGCAAACAATCTCGTGTTTGACGAATTAGTGTGCGGGGGATGCAGCATGTGGCGACGTGGGACGGGTAACATCGTCAGAGCTGAAAGAAGCGCATTCGGCGTGCGCAACACAGCAGGAAAGGGGCTTGAATCGCATGAGCGGCCACTCAAAATGGGCCACCACCAAGCACAAGAAGGCTGTGATCGACGCACGTCGTGGCAAATCCTTCGCGAAGCTGATCAAGAACATCGAGGTGGCGGCACGAACCGGCGGTGGCGATCCCACGGGCAACCCCACGTTGTTCGATGCCATTCAGAAGGCTAAGAAGACGTCTGTCCCCAACGACAACATCGAGCGTGCGCGCAAGCGCGGCGCAGGTGAAGAAGCTGGCGGCGCGGACTGGCAGACCATCATGTACGAGGGCTACGGGCCCAACGGTGTTGCTGTGCTGATCGAGTGCCTGACCGACAACCGCAACCGTGCAGCTGGTGAAGTTCGTACCGCAATGACGCGCAACGGCGGCAACCTTGCCGATCCGGGTTCGGTCTCGTACCTGTTCGCTCGCAAGGGCGTCGTGACGCTCGAGAAGAACGGGCAGTCCGAGGACGACGTGTTGATGGCAGTACTCGATGCCGGCGCAGAAGAGGTCACCGATCTCGGTGAGACCTTCGAAATCGTCTGTGAGCCACAAGATCTTGTCGCGGTTCGCAGTGCTCTGCAGGAAGCCGAGATCGACTACGACTCCGCCGAAGCCGATTTCCGTGCATCCGTAGAGGTTCCGCTGGACGTCGACGGCGCCCGCAAGATCTTCAAGCTCGTCGACGCGCTCGAGGATTCCGACGACGTGCAGAACGTCTACACGAATATCGATCTGTCCGACGAGGTGCTTGCAGCACTCGACGCCGACTAGGTCGACGCTGAACTAGTTCGACGCAGCCATGCTCAACCCGGCCGTGACGGTAATCGTCGCGGCCGGGTTGCGTGTTGATGTCGGCAGTTCGCCCGTACACCGCTAAGCTATCGAACAGCTGTTCGGTGTGGAGAGGTGTGACAAAAGTGCGCGTGCTCGGAGTGGACCCTGGCTTGACCCGTTGCGGGTTGGGTGTGGTCGATGGGAGTAACGGCAGAGTTGTGCGTCCCATTGCCGTCGACGTGGTGCGTACGCCTGCTGACATGGACCTCGGACCTCGCTTGCTCCGAATCTCGGATGCGGCGGAACTGTGGATCGAGCAGTACAAACCTGACGTCGTTGCCATCGAGCGGGTATTCGCGCAACACAACGTCAGTACGGCAATGGGGACGGCGCAAGCCGGTGGTGTTGTTGCGGTTGCGGCCACGCGCCGTGGCATTCCCGTGTTCTTTCACACGCCCAGCGAGGTGAAAGCGGCTGTCACCGGGAGTGGAACTGCAGACAAGGCGCAGGTCACCGCGATGGTGACTCGAATCCTCAATCTCAAAACCGCTCCGAAACCCGCCGACGCGGCGGACGCACTCGCGCTGGCGATCTGCCACTGTTGGCGGGCACCCATGATCGAACGAATGGCGCGCGCCGAGGCAATGGCTGCGGAGCAGATGCGTAAGTATCAGGCAAAATTGGCCGAGACCACGAAGAAGGCAGGTTCACGATGATCGCGTCGGTTCGCGGCGAGGTACTCGACATAGCTCTCGATCATGCGGTTATCGAGGCTGCGGGTGTCGGTTACCGCGTCAACGCAACGCCGGTGACGCTGGGTGCGTTGCACCGGGGGAGTGAGGCGAGGCTTTTCACGACGATGATCGTGCGTGAGGATTCGATGACGCTCTACGGTTTCTCCGATCTCGAGTCCAAGGATCTGTTCAGCCTTCTCCAGACGGTGTCGGGCGTCGGCCCTCGCCTGGCGATGGCCACGCTTGCGGTACTCGAGCCGGATGCGCTGCGGCGAGCGCTCTCGGAGGGCAATCTCACCGCGTTGACGAGAGTGCCTGGCATCGGAAAACGTGGTGCCGAACGCATGGTTGTGGAACTGCGAGACAAGGTCGACGCAGTACCGACGACCGCCGGGGTGTCGGGGGCAGTCGCAGCAAATGCGATCCGTGATCAGATTGTCGAGGCCTTGGAAGGGCTCGGGTTCCCGCTCAAGCAAGCCGAACAAGCCACGGATTCCGTGCTCGCGGAAACACCCGCCGCAACTACGTCCGTCGCACTTCGATCCGCTCTCTCCCTGCTCGGTAAAACTCGATGAATTTCGACCCGATCGACGACTTCGACGACGAATCCCAGGTCAGCGCCGAATTGGTGGCGGGGGACGGTGAGGTCGAGGCAAGTCTCCGGCCCAAGAGCCTGGACGATTTCATCGGTCAACCGCGCGTGCGCGAGCAATTGCAACTGGTACTCACCGGGGCAAAGATGCGCGGCGGAACACCCGACCACATTCTGATGTCCGGACCGCCCGGACTCGGCAAGACGTCGATGGCGATGATCATCGCGGGTGAGCTGGGTTCTTCACTGCGGTTGACGTCAGGTCCGGCTCTCGAGCGGGCCGGTGATCTTGCGGCGATGTTGAGCAATCTGGTGGAGGGTGACGTTCTCTTCATCGACGAGATTCATCGGATCGCCCGTCCCGCCGAGGAAATGCTGTACCTCGCGATGGAGGACTTCCGAGTCGACGTCGTGGTCGGCAAGGGTCCAGGTGCTACTTCGATTCCGCTGGAAGTCGCGCCGTTCACTCTCGTTGGGGCGACCACCCGATCCGGCGCCCTTACCGGTCCGCTGCGAGATCGGTTCGGGTTCACCGCGCACATGGATTTCTACGAACCCGATGAGCTGCAACAGATTCTGATGCGATCGGCGGGCATCCTCGGCGTGAATCTCGAAGTTGATGCCAGTGCCGAAATTGCTCGACGCTCGCGAGGGACGCCGCGTATCGCCAACCGGTTGCTGCGGCGAGTGCGAGATTTTGCCGAAGTGAGGGCAGATGGGATCGTGACGATGGAGGTCGCCCGCGCCGCTCTCGCCGTTTACGACGTCGACCAACTCGGACTGGATCGTCTCGACAGATCTGTGTTGAGTGCGCTCGTGCGTTCATTCGGCGGCGGCCCGGTGGGAGTGTCCACCTTGGCGGTTGCGGTCGGTGAGGAACCGTCGACTGTCGAAGAGGTGTGCGAGCCGTTCCTGGTTCGCGCCGGCATGATCGCCAGGACCCCGCGCGGTCGTGTAGCCACTGCTGCAGCCTGGAAACAGCTCGGCATGACGCCGCCACCGGACGCCGCTGCGGGTGGTATCGAGGTTCGCGTAAGGGAGCCACAAGCGTCGTTGTTCGACCCGGACGCGGAGTGATTTCGCGTTGTCGGAGCCTCCCGTTAGTGGTGAACTGTCGGGTTTCCTAAGGAACTAGTGGCACACTGGTGTCTTGCGTAGGTCCATCCGGGGCCCGCGTGGCGAAAAACATGCTACAAAACCGAGGTTGATCAACACATGTCGAGTTTGCTTTTCCCCCTCCTGATCCTCGCACTGCTGGTGCCGATGTTCCTGGGCATGCGCAAGCAGAAGAAGGCCATGGCCGCGACTTCCGAGATGCAGGATTCGTTGCAGGTGGGCGACCGTGTGCAGACCACGGCCGGCCTGTACGCGACCATCACGTCGTTGGACGACGACACCGTGGAACTGGAGATCGCGCCCGGCGTCGTCACCACCTGGTCGCGTCTGGTTATCCGCGAGCGTGTCAGTGATGTCGTCGAGGATTACAGTGACGACGAAGACGCGTCTTCCGAGTTCGAAGAATCGGCGACTGACACCGAAATCCGACTCACCAAGGATTCCTGAACGCAGTCACGTCGTGACCCTGCTCTAGAGTTACTGTGTAGTTAACGCATCGCCGCACGTTCGAACGGCGCAACTCGAGCGGTCGTGGACCGCTCACGTCCGGCACCTAATGAGGAGACTTAAAGATCGTGGCACCTTCCACCGGAACGGTGCATCCGGCCCGCTACCTAGCCCTGTTCGGGGTCCTGGTCGTGGCGCTGTATGCACTGGTGTTCTTTACTGGCGATAAATCGGCCACACCGAAGCTCGGTATCGACTTGCAGGGTGGAACGCGTGTCACGCTGACCGCGCGCACGCCGGACGGCAGCGCGCCCAGTCAGGACAGTCTGAAGCAGGCTAAGGAAATCATCGAGACCCGCGTCAACGGGCTCGGCGTGTCCGGATCCGAGGTACTCATCGACGGTGACAACCTCGTCATCACGGTGCCAGGCGACGACAGTGCACAGGCGCGGTCGTTGGGTCAGACGGCTCGCCTGTACATCCGTCCGGTGACCGGATCGATCGATGTCGCCACTCGCGACGCCAACCGCACGACGGTCGCTCCCGGCACCGAAACACCGGCGGCAGAAACACCGGCAGCAGAGGCGCCCGCAACGGAGGCACCGGCCACACAGGCTCCGCAGAACCGCCCGTTCCCAGCACAAGAACCGGCAACCAGCGAACCCGCTCCCACATCGGAAGCAGCGCCAACAACAGAGCCGCCGGCACCGGCCGCTCCGAGTGACTCCGCCGACGCCAGTGACGCCGCCGCAGCCGAGATCGCTGCTGCGCGCGCGCTGCGTCAGAGCACCGATCCCACGGTTCAAGAGCAGGCCGTCGCGAATCTCGACTGTTCGGTAGCCGATCCGCTGCGTGGCAACGACGATCCGACGCTTCCGCTCGTCGCATGCTCCCAGGACGGTGCGTACATCTACCTCCTCGGCCCCTCGATCATCGACGGCCAGGAAATCTCCGACGCGTCGTCGATATTCAACTCCCAGCAGTCTCGCCACGAGATCAGCCTGTCGTTCAAGACCACGGGCAGCAACACCTGGGCACAGTTCACCGCGGCAAACATCGGCAAGCAGGCAGCCTTTGTCCTCGACTCGAAGGTTGTCAGCGCGCCCACGATTCAAGGCGCAACGCCCGCTGGTAGCGCCACCTCGATCACCGGCAGCTTCACCGCGGAAAGCGCGGAGGAACTGGCGAACACACTGAAGTACGGTTCGCTGCCGCTCTCGTTCGCGGCTTCGGAAGCCGAGACAGTATCGGCGACGCTCGGACTGGCGTCTCTGCAAGCAGCGTTGATCGCGGGCGCAGTCGGCCTTGTTCTCGTGCTCGTGTACTGCCTCGTCTACTACCGAATGCTTGGCGTGCTGACCGCGCTGTCGCTCGTCCTCTCGGGAATCATGGTGTACGCCATCATGGTGCTGCTCGGCCGGTATATCGGGTTTACCCTCGACCTCGCCGGCATGGCAGGTCTGATCATCGGTATCGGTATGACAGCCGACTCGTTTGTCGTATTCTTCGAACGCATCAAGGACGAGATGCGAGAGGGCCGCAGCTTCCGTTCCGCAGTACCCCGTGGTTGGGCCCGTGCCCGCCGCACCATCCTCTCGGGCAACGCCGTGAGCTTCATCGCGGCCGCCGTTCTGTACCTACTGGCGGTGGGCCAGGTGCGCGGATTTGCGTTCACCCTCGGCCTGACCACCATCCTCGACGTCGTAGTTGTCTTCCTCGTGACGTGGCCTCTGGTTCATCTGGCTTCCCGTTCGGCGTTCTGGTCCAAGCCCAGCGTCAACGGATTGGGAGCAGTCCAAGAGGTAGCCCGCGAACGTAAGGTTGCCGCCGCTGCGTCGGCTAAGGAGACACGAGCATGAGTGAGTCCAACAACAACTCTGCCGAAAATTCCTCGGCGGACCGCGAAGCACGTTCCGTAACAGCAGATTCCGGGGTCGACCAGGCCTCGATGCCGAAACATAGTCTGCTGTCGCGTCTGTACACCGGCACCGGCGCATTCGAGGTAGTCGGCAAGCGTCGGTTCTACTACGGCCTGACCGGCGCGTTGGTAGCGATCGCACTGCTTGCAATGCTGATCCGCGGTTTCACGTTCGGTATCGATTTCGAGGGCGGATCGCGCATCCAGTTCCCGGCCGGAGACGGCGTCGAGACATCGCAGGTCGAAACTGTGTACTCCGAAGCACTCGGTTTCGAACCGGTCAGCGTGCAGACGGTGGGTTCGGGTTCGAGTGCCACCGTGCAGATTCGCTCGGAAACGCTCGATGCGCAGCAGATCGTGACGCTCCAGAATGCACTCTTCGACGAATTCCAGCCCGAGGACAGAAACGGTAATCCGTCCCGCGATGCCATCAGCTTTGCCGATGTGAGCGAGACCTGGGGTGGCCAGATCACCAAGAAGGCTCTGCTCGCGCTGATCGTCTTCCTGGTCATCGTGAGTATCTATATCGCGATTCGTTTCGAGAGAGACATGGCGGTAGCCGCGATCATCGCGCTGTTCTTCGACATCATCGTCACCGCGGGTATCTACGCACTCGTCGGTTTCGAGGTCACACCCGCGACGGTGATCGGTCTACTCACCATTCTCGGCTTCTCGCTGTACGACACCGTCGTCGTGTTCGACAAGGTGGAGGAGAACACGAGAGGCATCCTGCATCTGACGCGTCGCACGTACGGTGAACAGGCGAACCTCGCCGTCAACCAGACGCTCATGCGCTCGATCAACACAACGGTCATCAGTGTGTTGCCCGTGATTGCCCTGATGGTGGTCGCGGTGTGGATGCTCGGCGTCGGAACGCTCAAGGACCTGGCCCTCGTCCAGTTGGTCGGCATCGTCGTTGGCGCCTACTCGTCGATCTTCTTCGCGACCCCGCTCCTCGTGTCGATGAAGGAACGATGGGGACCTGTGGCCGTTCACACCCGCAAGGTTCTCGCTCGCCGGGCTACGCTTGCCGAAAAGGGTCTCGGTGCCAAGACCGCAGAGTCTGTCGGTGCCGGAGCATCGGTAACGCAACGTGCCGCAGTTGCTCCCGCGCCTGGCGCTCGGCCGACCGGAAAGCGGAAAAAGAAGGCTCACTGATCATGCTCCAAGCGAGGCGAGCAGTAGTTCGCTCACTGTCGTTTGTTGCTGCCACCGCGGTGGTCACAGGTTCGTTGGCGGCCTGCTCGGAGGACGACACCGAGCAGGCTCCGTCCATCGGATACGCAATCGACAACACGATCACCACGTACAACGGCAACACGACGGCCGGGGCCGTCTCGGGAACGATGGCGGCGCTCAGCCGGGTGCTACCCGGCTTCACCTTCACCGGGCCGGTCGGCGCTCCGGTATCGGACACAGACATCGGTACCGCGGCGCAGTTGCCGGGTGAGGCGCTGACGGTGTCGTACACGCTCAATCCCTCGTCCGTGTACTCCGATGGTGTTCCGCTGACCTGCGACGACCTGGTTCTCACGTGGGCCGCATCGAGTGGCCGATTCACGAAAACCGTCGACGGCGCGGACGTGCCGATGTTCGATGTAGCCAACACGTTGGGGTACTCCGATATCGACCAGGTGCAGTGCCAGCCCGGTGCAAAAGACGCGACCGTCGTGTTCAAACCCGGCCGCGCGTTCACCGAGTGGCGTTCCCTGTTCGGGGCGACGGCACTGATGCCGTCGCACATCGCGATGCAACGCGCCGGCGTGCCAGACCTGGTGTCGGCCGTGAACTCGGATGACACCGAGGCACTGACGAAGATCGCCGAATTCTGGAACACCGGGTGGAACATGACGCCCGGTCAGTTGGATACGTCGGTATTGCCGTCCTCGGGCCCGTACCGAGTCGAGGACTACACCGAAGACGGTGGGCTGGTGCTGGTCGCCAACGAGCGGTGGTGGGGCAATGCACCGGCCACTGACCGCATCGTGGTGTGGCCCCGTGGAGTGGACCTCACCAAGGATGCTGTCGACCAATCGATCGAAGTGATCGACGTCGGTTCCGGTTCGGCCGGGGACCTCAGCGCGCTCTCCGGTTTCACCAGCGAGCAGATCCCGTCGAGGTCCATCGAGCAATTCATCTTGTCGACGTCGGGGGTTCTCGGCGACGAAGCAGCCCGGCGGGCATTCGGGCATTGTGTGCCTCGGTCGACGCTGTTCGATCAGTACGGAAGCACGCCCGACGCGCCGGCGGTCGGCGTCGGATCCGGAACGGTGGATTCGCGTCTCGTAGTCCCCGATTCGTTGGTGTACAGCGATGCCGCGGCGACCGACGGTAATCGATACAGCGCAGCGGACGTCGCAGCCACCAAGGTCTCGTTGTCCGAGGCCGGATTGGATGCGTTGACCGTGCGTGTCGGGTACCTGGCTCCGGATCCGGTGCGGTCCCAGATCGTGGCCGACGTGAAGGCGGCGTGCGAACCTGCCGGAGTCACGATCGAGGACGTCAGCTCCCCGGATTTCACACCGGACGCACTGCGCACGGGTGGCGTCGACGCGGTCCTGGCCGGCACCGCCGGTCAAGCGGGTGCGGCGGGCATGGCGGACATGATCGACGCGCGCGGAGCACTGCGGTCGGGTAACTCCTCGAATTTCGGTGAATACGGAAATGTGCGGGTCGATCAGATTATCGACCAGTTGGACACCGATCCTGCAATAGCTGCGCAATTGGGACTGTCGGTGGAGGCGGAGAACATCCTCTGGACGCAGGTGCCTACTATTCCTCTGTTCAATCAGGTGCGAACTGTTGCCGTCGCTCAAGGAATGAGTGCCGTGGTGGCCAATCCGACTCGATCGGCCAGCGGCTGGAACATGGACAGATGGGTATTGCGTAGATGACGATTTCGAATGAAATCAGTGTGGGTGGGACAAGGATGACGTCAGACGAATTGAAGGCAGTGCATCTGGCCGCGTCGGATGCCGTAGTCCGGTTGACACGGTGGGCCGACAATTTCCCAGGTCCGGGTGTGCGTTTTGCAGACCTGACGCCGGTGTTCGCGGACGCCGAAGGTTTCAGTGCTGTTCTCGACGGTTTGATTGCATGTGCGCCCGATGTGGACACGATTGCGGCCGTCGACGCGCGTGGTTTCCTGCTCGGAGCCGGTGCTGCCGCTCGAATGGGCGCCGGTGTGGTTGCGGTGCGCAAGGTGGGCAAACTGCCGCCACCTGTTCTCTCACGTTCGTACAGCCTCGAATACGGGTCGTCGACGCTCGAGATTCCGGCAAACGGGTTCGATCTCACCGGACGGAATGTTCTGGTCATCGACGACGTTCTGGCTACCGGAGGGACATTGGAAGCAGCCGTGCAGTTGGTGGAACTGGCCGGCGCCACCGTCGTCGCGGTGGCCGTGGTGCTCGAGATCGAGGAACTCAGGGGCCGTGATCGGTTCGTAAAGTACCCGCTGACGTCCCTGGTCAAGGTCTGAGTACTAAAGTTGGCTCCTGGGGGTCTGGTAGACCTCCAGGGCAATTTCCCGTTGCAGGGCGGTTGCCTAACCAACTCGGTGGTAGGAGGTGGCGACATGACGTCGAATCTTGATCGATCACAGAACTCGGGTGCAGTGTCGCAGGAATCGGGTACCAACCCGGCTCCGGATACGACACCATCGAAGTCCGGTGCTCCGGACGACAGTTCCGCTTCGTCGCAAACAGCAGGCAATCGGATCGGTCAGAGTGCAGCCGTACCGGCGTCGGCGTCTCGCCGCGTTCGCGCTCGCCTTGCTCGGCGCATCACGGGGCAGCGTAATGCCACTATCCGCCCGGTTCTCGAGCCGCTGGTCAGTTTGCATCGTGAGCTGTACCCGAAGGCCGATCTGGCGCTTCTCCAGCGCGCGTACGACGTCGCGGAGGAACGACACTCCAGTCAGCGTCGTAAGTCCGGCGATCCCTACATCACGCACCCGCTGGCTGTCGCGAGCATCCTCGCCGAGTTGGGGATGGACACCACCACACTGGTGGCCGCATTGCTTCACGACACCGTTGAGGACACCGGTTACTCGCTCGAAGAATTGACGCGCGATTTCGGCGACGAAGTTGCGCACTTGGTCGACGGCGTCACCAAACTCGACAAGGTTGTCCTGGGCACCGCCGCCGAGGGCGAGACCATCCGCAAGATGATCATCGCGATGGCGCGTGATCCTCGGGTGCTGGTCATCAAGGTTGCCGACCGCCTGCACAACATGCGGACCATGCGCTTCCTGCCGCCGGAGAAGCAGGCGCGCAAGGCTCGCGAAACTCTCGAAGTTATTGCACCCCTTGCTCATCGGCTTGGAATGGCGACAGTCAAGTGGGAACTCGAAGACTTGTCGTTCGCGATCCTGCACCCCAAGAAGTACGACGAGATCGTGCGTCTGGTTGCCGATCGCGCGCCGTCGCGGGACACCTACCTGGCGAAGGTGCGGGCCGAGATCAACTCCACGCTGTCCGCGTCGCGGATCAATGCGGTGGTTGAAGGACGGCCAAAGCACTACTGGTCGATCTATCAGAAGATGATCGTCAAGGGCCGCGACTTCGACGACATCCATGACCTGGTCGGCGTCCGCATTCTGTGTGACGAGGTCCGTGACTGTTACGCGGCAGTCGGTGTTGTGCATTCACTGTGGCAGCCGATGGCGGGGCGGTTCAAGGACTACATCGCGCAACCGCGGTACGGCGTGTATCAGTCGCTGCACACCACGGTCGTGGGTCCGGAGGGCAAGCCCCTCGAGGTCCAGATCCGTACGCAGGACATGCACCGGACGGCCGAGTTCGGTATCGCCGCGCACTGGCGGTACAAGGAGACCAAGGGCAAGCACGCCGGCGACATCGCCGAGGTCGACGACATGGCGTGGATGCGCCAGCTACTCGACTGGCAGCGTGAAGCGGCCGACCCGGGGGAGTTCCTCGAGTCGCTGCGCTACGACCTTGCCGTCAAGGAGATCTTCGTCTTCACCCCCAAGGGTGACGTGGTGACCTTGCCTGCAGGTTCGACGCCGGTCGACTTTGCCTACGCCGTGCACACCGAGGTGGGCCACCGCTGTATCGGTGCCCGCGTCAACGGACGTCTGGTCGCCCTCGAGCGCAAGCTCGACAACGGCGAGGTGGTGGAAGTCTTCACGTCGAAGGCGGCCACCGCAGGCCCCAGCCGTGACTGGCAGTCGTTTGTCGTCTCCCCGCGGGCCAAGGCAAAGATTCGTCAGTGGTTCGCGAAGGAACGACGCGAGGAAGCTCTCGAATCCGGTAAGGATCAAATCGCCAAGGAAGTACGACGCGTCGGACTTCCGTTGCAGCGCTTGATGAATGCCGAGTCGATGAGCACGATCGCGAACGAGCTTCGGTACCCGGACGTCTCGGCGTTGTACACGGCGGTGGGTGAGAGCCAGGTCAGTGCGCACCACGTCGTACAGCGTCTGGTGGCTCATCTCGGCGGCGTCGGCGCAGTCGAGGAGGAACTGGCCGAAAGGTCCACACCGTCGAACATGCCGGTGCGTACTCGCAGTACCGGCGACTCCGGCATCCTGGTTCCCGGTGCTCCGGGCACGGTGGCAAAGCTTGCCAAGTGCTGCACACCGGTGCCTGGCGATTCCATTCTGGGCTTCGTCACGCGCGGCGGCGCGGTCAGTGTTCACCGCACGGATTGCACCAACGCCAATTCGCTGCACGACCAGTCCGAACGGATCATCGACGTCGAGTGGGCACCGTCCGCGTCGTCGGTGTTCCTGGTCGCGATCCAGATCGAGGCGCTCGATCGTCACCGCTTGCTTTCCGATGTGACCAAGGCGTTGGCAGACGAGAAGGTCAACATCTTGTCTGCGTCGGTCAACACGTCCGGTGATCGAGTTGCCATCAGCAAGTTCACCTTCGAGATGGGTGACCCGAAGCATCTCGGCCACGTTCTCAACGTGGTCCGCAATGTGGAAGGCGTGTACGACGTGTATCGAGTGACGTCGGCGTCGTAGTTCTCTCACACCGACTGGCGCCGAGCAGATTCCCTGCTCGGCGCCAGTCGCTTACGTGCGCCTGGAAGGTCTTGCCGCTGCAGCGATTCCGGCGTTCCAGCCGGGAGCCTGCCCGCCGCGCGGTGGCTCGATTCCGGAAAGGTCGACGCCGCATCGGGTCAAGACCCAGGCCACAACGGAATTCGAGTTCCACATGTCACCTACGCCGACGGCATCCCGTCCCCAGACGAAGGTGGGAACCGTTCGAATCTCGTCGAGGATCTGCTCGGCAACTGCCGAATCCGCCGATAGACGCAGCGGACTCTCGACAGCTTCCTCGATATCGTCGACCGTTCCGTTCCGCCAACAGTGCACTTCGTACCGGAAGTACTTCGATCCACCGGCCCAGTGCGCGCCGACCGGACCTTCCGCGACAACACCGCGATCGGGTTCCTTGTGCTGCCACACCGGAGTCATCTCGATCGAATAGACGTTGGGCGGCACTGTGATTCGCAGCGCGCAATGGTAAAGCGGCACCGGTGTTCGATGAGTGAACCAGGCGCTCAACCGTTCGTAGACAATGCCGTTGAAGCGCACCACATGTCCGCCAGCGCCGAGCGGAAGCCAGTACAGATCTACGGCGGTCACGTGTGTCCTTCGACCTTCACCGATCCGGGTGGGCGGCGAGGGTCGAGCAGATGCTGTCGGCCCAAGCGGCGATGTCGTCCGGCGATCGGAAATCGCCCTCGGTCGCTTTTGCCGCTCTGGTCGCAATGCGCTCGGTGAACGAGAGCACCGACGGATCGAGTTTGCCGCCGAACATGTGGTGCTCAACGGCCCAGGGGGTGTTGATCCACTTGAGATTGTCGGCATTGTCACCAGGGGTGATTGGGCCGCTGGAGAACAACCACACCGGACGCTTCTGCAGGGCATCGAGATCGCGATCCACCAGACGGGTCGCATCCTTGAGCCATTTCCCGAGGTAGATCGCGCTGCCGAGAACGACGGCGTCATAGCCTTCGACCGTGTCGACGTCGTGGGCTTTCTTGACATCGACCTGAGGCTCGATATTCCGTGCCCGTAACCCCGAAGTAATCGCGCGGCCTAACTGCTCACCGATTTCGGCAGTCGATCCGTGCTTGCTCGCTGTTGCGATCAGAATCCTCATGCAGTGATGATCCCGCTTTGTCGGTGATACAAAACAGAAAAGGGCGATACGAGAGGAATCTCTCGTATCGCCCCTTTCTGTGCTGTCAGATCAGGCGACTACTGCTGTTTCGATGGTGATCGGGGTGTTCGGGGCACCGCCGCCGGTGGCTCCCATGCTTCCGTCGTCACCGTCGGCGGCGATCTTCTCGATGGTTGCAAGACCGGCCTCGTCGATGGTCCCGAAAACGGTGTAGTCGGGCGGGAGGAGTGAATCGTCGTATACGAGGAAGAACTGGCTACCGTTGCTGTCCGGCTGTGATGAATGAGCCATGGCCAGAGTGCCGCGCGGGTAGACGACCGGCAACGACAGCGCCGGATCGTTCTCGGCGTACACGGTGGTCGGGTACTCGTTGGCAAAGCCGAATCCCGGTCCGCCCGTGCCCTGGCCCGAAGGATCTCCGCACTGGAGGATCTGCAGGCCCGGGCTGGTGACGAGGCGATGGCACGGGGTGTCGTCGAAGTACTTCTGCTCGACCAGGCTGACCATGCTGTTGACGGTGCACGGGGCGGCGGTGCGGTTGAGTTCCATACCGATCGGTCCGGCGGTGGTGGTCAACTGGACGTTTACGGTGCCCTCGGCGGGGACGCCGGTGGAAGTCGGCGTGTCAACCGTCTTGGCTGCACCCGCCGCCGGGGCATAGGTGCAGTCGACCGTGGCACCAGCAGGCGCCGGAACGGCGGGCAACTGCTCGAACTGCGACATGTCCAGGGGCGCTGACTTCGTGGTCGACTTCGCGCTCGCCTGAGTGCTCGACGACGCCGAATCGGTCGTGGAGTCGTTACTGGAACATCCGGCGAGAACGAGGGCGGTGGCGCCGACGGCCGCGATCAGAAGGGACGTGCGTTTCATCAGTCGATCCTTACAGTCTTGATATCGGTGGTGAGGTTCGGCGTGCCGTCGCCCTCGGGTGTGCTGCCACCCGCTGCGATCTTGTCGAGCGTCGCAAGCCCGGTCTCGTCGATCGTGCCGAATACGGTGTAGTCAGGCGGGAGCTGTGAATCGCCGTAGACGAGGAAGAACTGGCTGCCGTTTGTGCCGGCTCCGGCGTTGGCCATCGCGATCGTTCCGCGGCTGTACGTCACCGGCATCTGAGCGGCCGGGTCTGCGGCGTCGAACGCAGTGGTCGGGTACTCGTTGTCGAAGCGGTAACCGGGTCCGCCGCTACCGGTGCCCGACGGATCGCCGCATTGCAAAACCTGCAATGAGGGGCTCGTCGTCAGGCGATGGCATGTCGTGGCGTCGAAGTAGTTCTGACCCGCGAGGCTCACAAAGTTGTTGACCGTGCACGGCGACTTCGTTCCGTCGAGGACGAGGCCGATATTTCCCTGCGACGTTTCCATGCTGATGCTCGGCGTCGCGTCCGGCGCCGTAGTGGGGATGCCGTCCGCGCGCGGCGGGTTGTTCGGCTTGGATGCCGGCGCAGCGTCAGTCGGGTAAGCGCACGAGACGGTCTCTGCCAAGGGCGTGAGCAAACCGGCAGGCATGGCGCCGGCCGTCTGCTCAGACGTCGATGTGGCGTCGTCAGCGGTGTTCTCGGTGCTGCTGTCGTCACCTCGGGTGAGCAGGACGATCCCGGCGACGACGGCAACAGCCACGACGACACCAGCAGCCGTGTAGACGATTGTCATTTGCTTGCGCTTGCGCGCCCGCTCGGCGCGGCGTTCGAGCTGGCGCTCGAGCTTGCGTTTTGCCGCCTGGCGGCGCTGCTCGTTACTCGGCACTGCTGGAGTCCTCCATATTCACGGGTGGAACTGCGTCTGGTCGGTATAACTTCAGTTGTCGGAAAGTCTCCCACTGCAACCTGAGAACTTACTGGCGGGGCAGCAGCTTTAGGCTGTACGTGACACCGTGTTGCCTGATTCGCCCTTCGAAGAGGAGTTACCTCAAGTGCTCGTGACTGGTTTTCCGGCCGGGATGTTCCAGACCAACTGCTACATACTCGCTCAGGACGATGCCTGCGAGTGTGTGGTGATCGATCCGGGTCAGGACGCTGCTGAGCCGCTGTTCGAGTTTCTCGACTCCAAGGACATGTCGGTGACGGCCGTGCTGCTGACGCACGGGCATCTCGATCACATGTGGTCTGCGCGTGAGGTCTGCGAGCGGTACTCGGCGCCGGCCTACATTCACCCGGATGATCGCTACATGCTCACCGACCCTGCCCGGGGAATCGGTCCGACGATGAAGGACTTCATCAAGGAAATGTCCTTCGTCGAACCGGACGAGGTCATCGAACTATCCGACGGGGACTCGTTCGAGCTCGCCGGAATGTCCTTTGCGGTCGATCACACGCCGGGCCATACACAGGGCTCTGTTGTCTTCCGCACCCAGGCGGGTACTGCAGAAGGTCCAGTCGATCTGGCTTTCACAGGCGACACCCTGTTCCAGGGCTCGATCGGGCGAAGCGACCTTCCCGGTGGCAACCATGAACAATTGCTCGATTCCGTCGCGAAGAAACTTCTGATTCTCGACGACGCGACAGTCATCCTTCCCGGGCACGGCGACAACAGTTCGATCGGCGCCGAAAGAAGCTCCAATCCGTTTCTCGTTGGACTCAGCGGACAGAAATAAGGAAAAGTAACCACTCGTGAGTAAAGCCAGCACCTTCTCTGCACCCAAGGGCGTCCCGGATTACGTTCCGCCGCAATCCGCCGAATTTGTCGCCGTCCGTGACGGATTGACGCGCGCCGCACGTCTGGCCGGATACGGCCACATCGAATTGCCGATCTTCGAGGACACCGCACTGTTCGCCCGCGGCGTTGGCGAGTCGACCGACGTCGTCAGCAAAGAGATGTACACGTTCGCCGATCGCGGCGATCGTTCCGTGACTCTGCGCCCCGAGGGCACGGCCGGAGTCATGCGCGCCGTGATCGAGCACAACCTCGACCGTGGCACGCTTCCCGTCAAGGTCAGCTACGCGGGCCCGTTCTTCCGCTACGAGCGTCCGCAGGCGGGTCGGTACCGTCAGCTGCAGCAGGTGGGCGTCGAGGCCATCGGTATCGACGATCCGGCGCTCGACGCCGAGGTCATCGCCATTGCCGACGCCGGGTTCCGTTCGTTGGGACTCGACGGCTTCCGTCTCGAGATCACCTCGCTCGGCGACGACACCTGCCGCCCGCAGTACCGTGAACTGCTGCAGAAGTTCCTCTTTGCGCTGCCTCTCGACGAAGAAACCCGTCGCCGCGCCGAGATCAATCCGCTGCGCGTCCTAGATGACAAGCGTCCCGATGTCCGGGCGATGACGGCAGATGCGCCGCTCATGCTCGATCACTTGTCGGACAGCTGCAAGGCGCACTTCGACGAGGTCCTGAGCCACCTCGACGCGTTGGGTGTTCCGTACGTCGTCAATCCGCGCATGGTCCGTGGCCTCGACTACTACACGAAGACGACGTTCGAGTTCGTCCACGACGGTCTGGGCGCGCAGTCCGGTATCGGCGGCGGCGGTCGATACGACGGTCTGATGGAGCAGTTGGGTGGACAGCCGTTGTCCGGCATCGGTTTTGGTATCGGTGTCGACCGCACGGTGCTGGCACTCGAAGCTGAGGGCAAGTCCGTCGCTCCGCCGGCGCGCGTCGATGTGTTCGGCGTGCCGATGGGATCCGAAGCGAAGGGTAAGTTGGTTGCCATTGCACATCAGTTGCGTGGCAATGGCATTCGTGTCGATCTGGCCTACGGAAACCGTGGCGTCAAGGGGTCGATGAAGGCTGCCGACAAGTCCGGTGCGGCCTTTGCGCTTGTCCTGGGTGAGCGTGAACTCGAAGAAGGTGTTGTTGTCCTCAAGCACCTCTCGACGGGTGAGCAGGAGTCGGTTTCGCTCGATGAAATCGTCGACAGGCTCGGGACTCTCGTTGTCTCGTGACGTAGAACCGGTTTCGCTTGATCTTGTCCCGATCGCGCTGATTGCGCCGAGACTCAAGCGGATTGCCGTCGCGGTGATTGTGCTCGGTGTTGTGGTCGGCCTGGTCGTGAGCGTCTTTGCCTCGACGACGGTGGCGCTGCTGGTCGGCTTCATCATCGCCGTTCCGACGTCGCTTGCGATCTTGATGACCTTGCGTCGACACATCACGTTGTACGGCAAGAAGATTCGGGCGCAGGCGGGTTTCCGCACCGGTGAGGTCGACGCGGCGGAGGTGGTCACCGCCGAGCTCATGGTGCGCACGGGGCGGATCAGCGAAGTCAGTATGAAGTTGACCGACGCGCGATCCAGCGTGCGAATTCCCCTTGCTCTCTACACCGCAGGGGGAGGGCGCGAGCTGGAAATCCTGGCGCTCCGCAAGCTGGCCGACGCCTTGGCGTCGAGTGAGTTGGTGCCCGCGGCAGCTTTGTCGTCGGTGCTGATCGAGCAACTGCGCGCGGAAGCGCGTGGTGCCGGTTTGGCGGAGCGGCCACTGTACCGGGCAGTGGAGCTGGTGAGCGCAACGGGAAGAGTGCCGAGAACCACACTCACGGACCACGAAGTGGCGGGTTTGCTGGACTAGCGTGGAAGTCGTTCGCAGAAGTGAAAGCAGAACGGCAAGTGGAGGAGTCGGCAATGAGTGTTTCGCCAGTAACCGTCACGGTGACCGGAGCGTCGGGTCAGATCGCCTACGGATTACTTTTCCGGATCGCTGCAGGTGACATGCTCGGACCCGATGTTCCGGTTCGCTTGCGACTGCTCGAAATTCCTTCTGCCGTGTCCTCTGCCGAGGGGGTGGCGATGGAACTCGAAGACGGCGCATTCCCGTTGCTGGACTCTATCGACATCACCGACAATCCCGACGTTGCGTTCTCCGGCGCAAACGTCGGGATGTTGGTGGGCGCTCGGCCGCGCAGCAAGGGCATGGAGCGCGCCGATCTGCTCAGTGCCAACGGCGCGATCTTCACTGCACACGGCAAAGCGATCAACAACAATGCGGCCTCCGACGTGAAGCTGCTGGTAGTGGGCAACCCCGCCAACACCAATGCGCTGATCGCGATGAACAACGCTCCTGATGTTCCGAACGTACGCTTCACAGCTTTGACCAGGCTCGATCACAATCGCGCCATTGCGCAGGTGGTCAAGAAGACCGGTGCGGCGGCAGCGTCGGTTCGTAGGGTATCGATCTGGGGTAATCACTCCGCGAGCCAGTACCCGGACCTGTCTCACGCGACGGTCGAGGGCAAGCCGGCGCTCGACGTGATCAATGACCGCGAGTGGGTGGAGAACGATTTCATCCCGACGGTCCAGGTGCGGGGTACGGCGATTATCGCGGCCCGTGGATCGTCGTCAGCGGCGAGTGCGGCAAGTGCGTCGATCGATCACGTCCGCGACTGGGTCGGCGGAACGGCCGAGGGGGACTGGGTGTCGATGGCGGTTCCGTCGGATGGTTCGTACGGCGTTCCCGAGGGCTTGATCTCGTCGTTCCCCGTCACGTGTGCCGGTGGCGAGTACAGCATCGTTCAGGGGCTGTCGATCGACGAATTCTCGCGCGCTCGCATCGATATTTCGGTGAACGAGCTGGAACAAGAACGAAACGCGGTGCGCGAACTCGGGTTTGCCTGAACCGGACTCGGGCCCAAATTTGCGGAGCCGTTTGCTGTTGCAGCGCTTGGTGTGGTTCCGCCGCGTCGCGCGCTGATTGCGCCCCCGCGCGCCTGATCAATGCTGCGGGGGCTCATTTGTGCTGCGGGAGTGAACTGGTTCGTCTTGCGTGGTGGCGAAACCGCGACGCTTTCCTAAAAAGAGACCCGACGAACATGTTCGTAACGAACATGTTCGTGTAGAGTTTCGGTATGTCAACCCCCAACCGCAGTCGCCGTGAACGGCCGGCAAAACCCGCGCTTTCTCGCGAGGGGATCATCGCCGCGACTATCGAGATCGTGCGCGCCGAGGGGCTCGAGAAGGCAACCATGCGTCGTGTCGCGCAAGCGCTCGACACAGGTCCTTCCGCGTTGTACGTCTATGTCGCGAACACTGCCGAACTGCATGGCGGCGTCCTCGACGAACTCGTTCGGACGCTGGAAGTGGCACCCGACGGAGACTGGCAAGATCGGCTGGTGACGCTACTGCGCGACTACGCGGACGTTCTATTCGCGTTCCCCGGTTTGGCGAGATCGGCACTCGTGCTTCGTCCGTCTGGCCCGAATTCGCTCCGGATATTCGATCGGGTGCTCGGGCTGTTGATCGACGGCGGGGTTGATCCTGCGCGTGCGGCTTGGGGTGCTGATCTGCTTCTCCAGAATGCCACCGCGGCCGCCGCCGAGCACAGCACTCCCAGTCCGAGCGACATCGACGCATCCGTTGATGACGAGGCCGCGTGGGAAGGCCTTGTGCGCGCGGTTCGAACTGCCGACCCCAAGGAACTTCCCAGCATCGCCGAGCATGCCGATGCGATTCTCGCCGGCGCGCCCACCGAGCGCATGACGTGGTCGATACGAGCGCTCATTGCCGGTATCGCGGCCACTCCGACATCACTCACACACCACGAATCGCCCTGACTGAAACTACTTTTCGAGGAGAACCATGACTACTCACTACCCCATCGCGATCATCGGTGGGGGGCTCGGTGGCCTCATCGCTGCCCGCGTCCTCCATGTTCACGGCATCACGTCGGCTGTGTTCGAACTCGAGCCCAGCCGCAGCACCCGAGTGCAAGGCGGCATGCTCGATATCCACGACCACAACGGCCAGAAGGCCATACGCGCCGCCGGTTTGTGGGAACCCTTCTGCGCGTTGATTCACCCTGGTGGCGAAGCAATGCGCATACTCGATCACGCCGGAACAATCCTTCGGGAAGAGGCTGATGGCGGCACTCTCTCGCGACCCGAGGTAGACCGCGGCCACCTCCGCGACATGCTCATAGATTCTCTACCCGACGAGGCTATTCATTGGGGGCACAAAGTCACCCGAATCAGTCAGGTCGAGGGCGTTGCCGGTCGCCACGAGGTTTCCTTTGCGGACGGTGGGAGCATCACTACCGACCTCCTCATCGGTGCCGACGGCGCCTGGTCGAAAGTCCGGCCGCTCGTCTCCGACGCCTGGCCGACGTACAGCGGGATCTCCTTCATCGAAGCGGACCTGCTCGACGCCGATGAACGTCACCCCTCGGCGGCTGCGGTCATGGGCGGCGGCATGCTTTTTGCATTCCGCGGAAACATCGGAATCCTGGGCCACCGCGAAAGTGATGGGAGTCTGCACAGTTACTTGGGTGTCCGTGCCGATGAGAACTGGATTGACACTATCGATTTCACTGATGTTCCCGCGGCAACGAGTGCGATTCTCCGATTGCTCGACGGATGGGACAACTCCCTTCGTGACTTGATTGCCCGTGCCGACACCGGCTTGACTCCGCGCCGCATCGTCGCCCTCCCTATAGATCATTCCTGGAAGCGCGTCCCCGGCGTCACCCTCCTTGGCGACGCCGCGCACGTGATGTCCCCATTCGCAGGAGAAGGCGCGAATCTTGCGATGTACGACGGTGCGTTGCTCGCCCTGGCAGTCAGCGAACACTCCGGTGACGTCGAATCTGCGCTCGCTGCCTATGAAGCAGAGCTATTTCCGCGAGCAGCCAAGGCTGCT
Source organism: Rhodococcus sp. AD45-ID (assembly GCF_003023755.1). Classification (NCBI taxonomy): domain Bacteria; kingdom Bacillati; phylum Actinomycetota; class Actinomycetes; order Mycobacteriales; family Nocardiaceae; genus Rhodococcus; species Rhodococcus sp. AD45-ID. The sequence goes on from NZ_PYHL01000002.1 coordinate 1,072,757, forward strand.
GTCGAATCTGCCGAGAGCCTCGAAATTCTCTTCAGTGAGAATTCGCCGCAGGGGCTGGTAGACATGTTCGCCGGCTTCGACGAGCAGGATGCTGCGGCGGCGACAACGTGACAGAATCTCGATTGTTTTCGGTGATTTCGGGGTAACGAGCCAAGCCGCAGCAGCAGCCTCCATGACGAATATTGCTGTGCATCAATCACTCTCGAGTGGATATTCTTGAAACCTGTCCGGAATATCCCTTGAGTCGAATGGTTGTTCGAGTATAATTGGGTCGAGGGTGGGGAGGCTCTGATGACTGCGGTGAACGATTTTGTTTCGGTGGGGGATGTTGTTGCCGGTTCGGCTGTGGGTGTGCGGGGCAGGTTGTGGCGATTGCGACCGGCCGAGGTTCGGGATGTTGCTGTGAGTGTATCTGCGGAAATCCTTCGGCTGGAAGCGATTCGAGTTGCCGCAGTCGACGAATTGGCGCTCAATCCGGATGAACAGGTGCTCTGTTACCGCGGTGTTGGTCGCTGGTTGGCGGCGAACACGATGCTGCAGAACGCGGCCGGTAACAAGATCGCCGCCCTCGGTGCCGCACTGCGGGGGTTCCCGGATATTACTGCCCAATTCGAGGCCGGCGATCTCTCGCTCGATCATGCGGCAATGATCGTCGCGTTCTGTGAATCTCCACCAAAAGGAATGCCGGACAGGGCGTTACCGTCCTGTATGAAGACTCTGTTGGCTGCGGCATCCGGGGTGGAGGCGACCACTATCAAGCTGCGGTATGCGATTGCGGTTTTGGAGCGGATCTTCGAATCCGATGAGATCCCGCCCGGTGAGGATGATGATCTCAATGTGTTGCGGATTTCGCCGACGCTCAACGGGCGCGTGGCGATCAAGGGTGATTTCGACGCGTTGACCGGTGAGATGTTGTTGTCGGCCCTCTCGGGGTTGTCGATGCCGAAACCGGCCGCGGACGGAACCCCGGATCAGCGATCGGCAGCCAAACGCACCGCCGACGCCTTCACGGAATTGATTCGCCGGTATCTCGACAATGCCATGACCGGTGTTGACGGGGGTCAGCGTCCGCACGTGAATGTGCATATCACCGCGAAAGATCTTGCCGAGCATCGCGAATGCGCGACCATGCGCAGCGAAACCGCATCGGATGATGGCGAGTTCTACGGCAGTGCATTCGATGGCGACGAGCCTGAGGTCGAGGATCTTGATGTCGGGTACATGCCGTGGATGGGTCCGCTGAGTGTGAGCCTGACCCGGATGCTCGCCTGCGATTGCATGCTCTCCACCGTGTTGATGGACGGCAACGGTGCACCGCTCGATGCGACGCCGCACAAACGCCTCGTCACACCCGAGCAGCGGACTGCGCTGATCGCTCGGGACAAAGGCTGCGCCTTCCCGAACTGTGATGCGGTTCCGGCTTGGTGCGACGCCCACCACATAAAACCGTGGTCAGTGGGCGGTCTGACGGTGGTGGACAATCTCACCCTCCTCTGCCGTAGCCACCACCGGCTGATCCACAGCACCAGTGGGTTTCGCGGGATCTGGGAAGTCAAGATGGGCGATGATCATAAACCGTGGTTCATCCCACCAGCTGCGATTGACCCGAAACAACGACGCCGACGCTCCACCGCCCGCCAGGGACCAGTCCACCGAGACTGAATCCGGCTGCGCCGGAAATAGATACCGCGCCCAAGCTTCGCATCACCAGCTAAGACGATGCGAGGCCCACACGCATGCGCCGGTTCAACTAGATTTCGAAAGCATCCTCGAGTCCAGGCTCGTTGTTCAGTGTCTCGGGTTTCAATTTGAGCAGATAGCAGAAGTACATCGCTCCTACTGTGATCAAGCCGGCCACCACCAATACCGGGGTCAACGTTCCCGACGCAATCAGTACGAACAAGCTGAACAGTATCCACACGAGCGCGGCAATCGCGATCGGCAACTCGAAGCGACCGAGGTCGAACGCGCCCGGCTTGTGATCGAGTCGCCTGCGTACGGCCAGATAGAGGACGATCGTCATGCCGTAGAGGAGGAACGGAATGATCGTTGATGCCAGGATCAATTCGAGCAATGCGGCACCTGGTAGTGCGATCATCAAGACGACGCCGATGACAAGAACCAGTATCGTCGCCGGGATCGGTGTCTTGGTACGAGGGTTGACTCGCCGCATCAGTCGGTGCGCAGGGAAGCGTGCATCGCGTGACATCGCAAAAATTATTCGTGACACTCCAGTCATCACGACCAGTCCGGCGGCAAAGAACGCTAATGATATCGCTACCAACAATATTCGCTCCACCACGGGACCAAGTTGATCTCGCATGATCGCCGCAACCGGTGAGCCGCTTTCGGTTATCTGGGGGATATCGTCGATGGCGACGGTCAGCGCGATCAGGAAGAACATTCCCAGAATCCCGGCTGCCACTACCGATCCGACGATTGCGCGGGGGACACTCCGAAACGGGTCTCTGGCCTCTTCAGCCATGTTCGCTGCGGCGTCGAATCCCTGGAGCGTGGCAAAACCCAGAATCATCGCAGCCATCACCCCGCCGCCGACGGCAAAGTAATCGGGAGCGCCTTCGGTGATACCACGCGATGTGAGGTTGTCGGCTGTGCCGTTTCCCGTCACCACCACAGCAACGATCAGCGCAATGCCGAGCACCACAACAATCGCCAATTCGACACCTACAGCGGCTGAGTTAACCAGTGCGACAATCCGTGTCGAGGCAATGGCGAGCACAGTCTGAATCAGCAGAATGACTACGGTGATTACTCGTGCCGTGTCCTCGTTCGGTTCCATGTTGAGCAGGGGCATGAGGCACTGACTGGCAAGCGCATTGTCGATTGCGCTCACACCGATCGCCAACGCCCAGACTGCCAGCCAGCCGAATACCCAGCCCACTTTGGGGTTCGCCAGCCGCGACGCCCATTGGTAGGAAGACCCGCTGAGCGGAATGCGGGCTGCGAATTGCGCGTAAACCAACGCCACCAGGATTTGCCCGCATACTGCCACGACCCACAACCAGATTCCGACTGGTCCTGCGTTGGCAAGGACGGAATCGAAGGTTCCGAAGATGCCGATTACCACGGAGATGAACGCAAACGAGATCGCGAACATCTGGAATGAGTTCAGAGTTCGCTTCAGTTCGGGTTCGTAGCCGGCGCGTCGTGAGACATTGTCCGCGGTTGGGTCATCTGCCAGCGACTTTGTCACCGTGGTGACCTCGTATCTCTGAAGAGGTGTCTCGAAGACGTTCTTCGCAATCCCACGCTAACGCAGGTGGCGCGCGGGATCCGGCCGGTTCCCCGGAATAACCCGGATAAACGTGATGTGGGCCAGGAATATGTTGTGGGGCTTTGTTTTCACCGAATCTCGGCAACTAGCGGTTAACGCTGTCTATGCCCGCGCTCGTGGGTGGATAAAATCGCAGCCGCAGTGGCCGCGATCGTTCGATCGTTGTCCTGAGTCAGCCGGGCGAGAGCTCCGAGTGCCGATGGACCGGGAATCTCCGCAAGCGCCTGAGTAATTCGCAACCGCGTCGGTGCGTCGGCGATGCTGTCGAGCGTGATCTGCATCTGATCGACGATGGTGTCGGGTGATGGCGAGACGTCCGTCAAGACGCCTAGAACTTCGGCAGCCTCGACGTCGAGCTGGCCTGTCAAGACCATTTCGAGGAGGGCAGGGATCGCGTCGACGCTTCCCCGAGCGCCGAGAGCGAGAGCCGCGCGTGAGCGGACGGTGGCGTCGGAATCCTCGAGTGCTTGTCTCAGATGTGTGGTTGCCTCCGAGGTGTGTACGGCTGCAATTGCGGCAACGGCGCGGCGTCGGACGTCGACCTCCTGTGACTGGAGGCCGACGGCGAGATTTGTGACTCCCTGACCGGCGGCCCTGGCCAACGACCACTGGAGCGCGCCGGCGACATTGAGGTCGTCTTCCGTCAATGCAGCCTCGACCAATGCGTCGATGGGCAACGACGCATTGCCCTCCTGATTCAGGATTGCTTGTTGACGGCGGGCAGCAAACTCCGACTCGAGCGCACGCAACAGGGTGACCATTCGTAAAACGTCCTCCCACTCCGACGGTGCCGTGGCGTCGACGCGTTCGAGTTTCGTGAGCAGTTCCTGTTCGGCAGCGATGCGCTGGCGCGTGTGTTTGATGAGATCACCCACCAGATCGGCGGGAGCAAAATCGGGCTCGTCCAGGGCGCGTCTGGTTTCGTCCAACGAGAGCCCGAGCGTCCTCAGGCTCTCGACATGGAAGAGCCGGCGGATGTCGTCGGCTGAGTACTCGCGGTAGCCGCCGGACGTGCGGCCGGTGGGCTCCACCAGGCCCAAGGCGTCGTAGTGACGCAACATTCGCGTACTGACACCGGACTGCCGCGAGACTTCGCCGATCAACATCTTTACTCCTGTTCTCTACGTGTGCGGCCCGACGATAGCTACACGCTGCGCCAATTCCACTGCGAGGGTGAAGCCACTGTCGGGATCCAAGTAAAGCCGCTTAGTTGCAACTGCATGTGCGCGAACCTTTGGATCAGGACTCGTCGCAGCCGCGTCGAGGATCGGTATAGCGGAATCCCCGAGACTCACCAGCGCCCGGCTGAGGCTGAGGTGCATGTCCGTGTCGCCTCGTCCGAGTTCAGTGGCCAGATCAGTCGCAAGCGCGGCCTCGTCGCGTGGTCGTACGAGTGCCACGGCCGCCCGCCAGGCGCTGCGCGCGACCTCGTCGTGGTCGTCATGCAGCAGTGCTATCACGGCAGGCCAGGAGTCAGGGTCCCCGATCTTGGACAGGGTGTGCAGCGCCTGGCTGCGAGCCTGGACGGAGTCGGATTCGAGCTCGCCGGTCAGTCTCGGCACTGTCACTTCGGCGGGGAGTCGGCACAATGCCCAGGTAAGCATGTCGCGGACAAAGAAATCCGGTTCAACAGCGCACCGATCGACAAGGGCTTCCATCGAGCCCGGATCACCCCGGGTACCTAGAGCGAGTGCAGCCCGAAGCCGGTCCGACGAATCCGCTGCAGCCAGCGCGTCGACGAGATGGGTATTCGACCCACCGTTATTGGTTGTGTTCACGACAACCACCTCCTTCGTCGACCATTTGAGTGCTTGTCACTGTGTCAAGGTCAAGCCCGGTTGTCAGCAGTCGTTGATCACCGTGATGGCAAACCTTTACGTCGGCCGTCTAGCTCCAGTTAGAGTTGTTCGACGGCCGGCTTTCTCGGCGCGAAATGTGTCCAGAGGTCGCGTACGCACTTGCGGCAAGGAATGCACTCGCGTAGTCCTGCAACGGAGCGATGGAATACTGCGCGAGCCGGTAGCGATAGTTATCGAAGCGCCGAACGGCCAATCTGCATTGATCGTCTCTCATGTGGTGGACCACAGCAGGAGCGAAGAATTGGTTGTCACGGACCAGGCGGTGCTGGTGGATCTCTTGGCGGATGGCGACGCAGACGAACTCGAGTTCACAATCGTTGGATGCTCTGTTTTTGCCGCGACGGCAATCGAGCACTACAGCGCGGGTTGACTACTGACGCTGATGGCCTCGTGCCTGGCACTCTCAACTTCGCGTAGACATTGGGGGTTATTGTCGCGAGATGGTCGCGCGGTCGCCGGTTCGCGTCGAGCGCCTCGTCGACCGACGACATAGACGCTCGGAGTTCCGCTTTGTCGAGGCAGATTTTGGCTAGGTCGAGGTTCGAGATGATCGCTTGCGTGTCTGCCGCGCCGCTCGGTCAGTTGGGTCGATCGTTTAGTTGGGTGATTGCCGGCAAGGGGGTTGCGGAGTCTAGGTTCTGCTGTCTCACTGTTCTGCTGTCTCACTACTGAAAATTTCAGCGGTACTCGACTTGTGAGTTGCCCCGAACTTACAGTTAATCATTAGCTCCGGCCGCGGAATTTGATTTGTGACGGAAATTGAGCGGAACTTCTGCACTGTCTGAGCGTCCGGGGCGAAACACCGATCAGAGACAGTCTCTTGCAGTGCAAATTGCCCTGATCTGTTGGGAAACGAGAGGTGCGTCCATCAACAATGGCGTGATGTCGGTTACGATTTCTCGATGTTAGTTCTCCCTCTGGTAGCCGAATCTGCTTGCCGAGGTGGATAAGGCGGAAGCATGGATGATTTGTCTCTCTGGCTGCAAGGAATCTGTATCTGGTGGTCGAGATTCTATAATGTCGGATGCTAAAATCGGCGTAGTGCCCAGGTATCCGTGAGGAGGTGTGCAGTGGCGTTGGAGTCTCAGTCGCATTCACTGCGCGGTGTTTACGGGATCTCGGTGATGTCGGAGCTATCCGGAGTCGGGCCTCAGACGTTGCGTTTGTACGAGCGGCGGGGGTTGTTGACGCCTACTCGCACTGGTGGTGGAACGCGTCGGTACAGCGAGTCAGATTTGGAGACTTTGCGTCGTATTACCGGGTTGGTCGATGACGGGGTCAATTTGGTTGGTGTGCGGTTGATTCTTTCGCTCGAGGCGGAGAATTCGGTGCTTGCGGCGCGGATTGCTCAGTTGAGTGAATCTGCCGACAGCCTTGCTTGATTGAACACGCGATTTGCTGGAATTCTGCGTCTGCAACGATCTTGTTTTCCTCGGACACAAGGATTTTCGTCGTTATGTCGACCGCGTCCGTGAGCGGTGGTTGTGCGGTTCGGTAAGAAGCTCCGTCGATACGCGGTCGGTGCGGGATTGAGAGAACCGCGGACCGCCCGTGTTCGGGTGAAATTCTGGCGTCGGATGCCGGTGGGGGAGCTTTTGATCGATTGTGGCCGGAAACGCCCCACCGCGTGAGTCTGCGAGGTGGGGCGTTTCCAGACTGTGCGACCACCTACTGCGTGACATGCGAAGCCGAGCAGGTGCTCGCAGGTTGCTACAGGTGAGGCTTCAGTTGAATCTTGACTGCTCCATCCTGCTTTTTCTGAAAGATCTCGTACGCGTGCGGTGCCTGTTCCAATGGCAGTTGGTGGGTTGCGAAGGTGTCGACTCCGAGAGGGTCGTCGTCCGTCAGGAGCGGAATGATGTCGTTGACCCACTTCTTGACGTTGGCTTGGCCCATTCGCAGTTGAATCTGCTTGTCGAACAAAGTCATCAGAGGAAGTGGGTCGATCTTTCCGCCGTACACGCCGATCACCGAGATCGTTCCGCCGCGTCGGACGATGTCAATTGCCGAATACAACGCGCCTAAACGGTCGAGACCGGCGGTGCGCATTGCCGGTGCGGCAATCGCGTCGGGAAGTAGTCCGATGAATTGCTGCGCTAGCTTCGCGATTGGCGACCCGTGAGCCTCCATGCCGACAGCGTCGATCACGGAATCCGTTCCGCGGCCGTCGGTGAGAGCGCGGACGGCGTCGCCGATCTTGTCGCCGTAGTCGTCGAGGTTGAGTGTTTCAACGCCGCGCTTTTCCAGGCGTGCGAGGCGTTCGGGTACCCGGTCGATGCCGATGACTCGAAACCCTTTGTGTTGAGCAATGCGAGCGGACATATCTCCGATCGGTCCGAGGCCGAGGATCGTCACGGAACCACCCGGTGGCACTGCGGCGTACTCAACCGATTGCCAGGCCGTCGGCAGCACGTCGGAAAGGTACACGAAGCGTGAATCGTCAGGTCCTTCAGGCACTTTGATATGAGTGAACTGCGCTTGTGGGACCCGCAAGTACTCAGCTTGTCCGCCTGGTACCGAGCCGTAAAGTTCGGAGAATCCGAACAATGCCGCGCCGGTGCCTTGGTCACGGACCTGCGTCGTTTCGCACTGCGTGTACAAGCTGGAGTTGCACATGAAGCAGTTGCCGCATGAAATTTGGAAGGGGATGACGACACGGTCACCGACTTCGAGATCAGTGATGTCGGATCCGATCTCCTCGACAATCCCGATGGGCTCGTGACCGAGGATGTCCCCCGGGTTCATGAACGCGCCCAAGGTCTCGTACAGGTGTAGGTCGGATCCACAGATGTTTGTGGTGGTGACTTTGATGATGGCGTCGGTGGGTTCGACGATGGTGGGATCGGGAACTGTTTCGACGCTGATCTTCCGCTTACCTTGCCATGTAACTGCGCGCACGTTGATCGACCTCTTCTCGCTGGAATGTTGTCGCCGTTCGCCTGCCCTAAACGACTGAAGTGCAAACAAAATCGGCCGGGCCATCAGTGGCTCGTCACGTGCCCTGGAGTCTCCAGGGCTATGGGTTTACATGGGGAACCATCCCCATGTACGAAGAAGAACGACGGAGAATGGCTCCTCTGCAGTTACAGAACTGATCTTCCTCGGCGGTGCAGCGTGACTGCCGATTTCGGCCGCACCGGGAGCCGCTCACTGACAATTTGTCAGAGTCGGCTCCATACTCGATGCGACTTGAGCAGTGTGACCACTTGTTCAAGTACCGATACGCTGTCCTCGCCGGTCACGACGCCGTCCGCCGCAGTGAGTTCTGCGGTTTCGAGAAGTTCCGTCGCGTCATTCCATGCGCCGATGGCCTTGCCGTGCCGAAACATTTCCGAGAGGAGAATGTCCAGGCGTGGGTCTGCAGGTGCCCCGGCGAGTAGAAGCGCGTCGAATTCGATCGATCGTGCAGTGTCGAAGGTGCGCGAGACGGGAACAGTGACCGAGTCCGAGACCAATGTGCCGCCGTGCGGGGCGATCACCAGCGGCACTATCCCGCTTTCTGCGAGACCTGACACTATCGCTTCGACGGCGGGAAGGTCGGAGTTCTCATCGGCGACGATGCCGATCACCCGGCCGGTGACCGGCCACTGCGCGCCGATCTGGGACAGGGCAGAGCTAGGCATCGGTGCGTCGTCGAACGGGACGGACGGCTGCGGGGCCGGGAGGCCAAGGCCGGCGGCGACTCTCGCGCACAGGTCGGGATCGATGTTGGCGATCACACCGAGGGCTCGTTCCTTGATCGTTTGTTCGTAGCACTTTCCTAGTTCAAAGGTGTACGCCTGTGCCACATGGTCTTGTTCGATGACAGTGAGACTGCTGTAAAACAGACGCGCCTGCGAGTAATGGTCGTCAAAAGTGGCTGGCGCGCCGCGAAGTTTCGTACCGGCCTCGAGCGCTACCGGTACTTCGACGAACGCCCCGGACTCTGCGCCGGCCATGAAGGGACAACCCCCGTCCAGTGAATTCGGCTTGTAGGGGGCGACACCGGAATGTACTGCGCTTTGGTGCATTCCGTCCCGGAACATGTCGTTGACCGGTGCATGTGGGCGATTGATCGGGATCTGACCGAAATTGGGTCCACCCAGCCGGCTGATCTGGGTGTCCAGGTAAGAGAACAGGCGGGCCTGTAGTAGCGGGTCGTCGGTGACGTCGATACCGGGCACGAGGTGCCCTGGGTGGAAGGCGATCTGTTCGGTTTCGGCGAAGAAATTGGTCGGGTTCGCGTTGAGCGTCATCACCCCGATCGGTTGCACCGGGGCCAGTTCTTCGGGAACGAATTTGGTGGGATCGAGGAGGTCGATGCCCTCGAACATCTGCTCGGGGGTGTCGGGGAAGATTTGGATGCCCAGTTCCCATTCCGGGTACGCACCGGCTTCGATGGCGTCGGCGAGATCGCGGCGGTGGAAGTCGGGATCGAATCCGTTGATCAGTTGTGCTTCTTCCCATACCACCGAGTGCACGCCCAGGCGGGGCTTCCAGTGGAACTTCACGAGCGAGGTTTCTCCGTCGTCGTTGAGAAGCCGGAAGGTGTGAACGCCGAATCCTTCCATCATTCGATACGACCGGGGGATACCGCGGTCGGACATGTTCCAGAGGGTGTGCGCGGTGGCTTCGGTGTGGAGGGAGACGAAATCCCAGAATGTGTCGTGTGCGCTTTGTGCTTGCGGGATCTCGCGGTCGGGATGTGGTTTCGCGGCATGGATGATGTCGGGGAATTTGATTCCGTCTTGGATGAAGAAGACCGGGATGTTGTTGCCGACCAGGTCGAATGTTCCTTCGGCTGTGTAGAACTTGGTGGCGAAGCCGCGGGTGTCTCGGACTGCGTCTGCGGAGCCGCGTGAGCCGAGCACTGTGGAGAAACGGACGAATACGGGGGTTTCGACTCCTCTGCGGAGGAAGCCTGCCTTGGTGACCTTTTCAGCGGCGCCGAAGGCGCGGAACACTCCGTGGGCGCCGGCGCCGCGGGCGTGAACGACGCGCTCGGGGATCCGCTCGTGATCGAAGTGGGTGATCTTTTCCCGTAAGTGGTGGTCCTGGAGCAGAGTTGGGCCGCGTTCCCCGGCTTTGAGAGAGTGGTCTGTGTCGTAAAGGCGGGCGCCCTGTGCGGTGGTCAGATATTCACCCTGCTGTCCACGCGCGTAGTCAGGGCCGTCGACGACTTCGGCTGTTGCAGTGCGAAGTTGTGGGGCGCGTTGATCGGCCTTCGGGGGCAACGGAATGCGTGGCTTGACCGGTTCCTCCAGCGGCGGAGTCGCCTGGCCGGGCGCTCCGGAGATCGGAGGGCTCTTTTTAGAGATTTTTTTGGACACGATGACTCCTCGATTCTCTGTCAGAAACTTGTCAGAAATATGTGTCGTGGAGAGAGCGCGGGAGCGCACTTTGCGGTAGGGCTTGTTCCGTTCCCGATGAAGTGCCGGTACGGGGTGAACCTCGACGAATGGATCAATCGCGGAAATTTTGGCTCGCCCGCATTTCACTCCGTCAGCGATGCGTGTTGCTGTTCAGCCCGGTGGTACGGGCCAGTGATGTTTTGTGGATCAGCGAATATCGTTGGAATCCCCGAACGCTGCCTATTTCTGATCATCACGCACGTCGGGTACGGTGCGGTAGCTTGTCCAAGAAAACCTTCCTGCGGTGCGGGTATCGCCTCTGGTCCGCTCTATCGCGAGTGTGGATCGGTTGCAGGTCCTTGTGTGGTGGCGCCGCCCTCGTCGGACCAGGTTTCGCCGCCGGAAGGATCCGATTGCACGTCCCCGGCTGCGTTTTCGCTGCTGGGATCTGTGTGGACAGTCTCGATGTCGTCGGGTGGACCCTCGCCTGTACGTGCTTGCTTGTCGGTCAAAGTACCTCCGGGGTTCATCTCGGCTCGTCGGCCGAGGGGAATCGACTATCGTTGCTGCCGTCCATGTTTCGCGCCTGGCATTCAGTTATTCGAGATGCGACGATGCTCGACGTGTCTCATGCGCGAAGTGGCTGAAGTTCACATCGGGTCCTCGTGAGTGAGAGCCCGGTAGCTTTTTGCGCCAGCTCGGTCCACTGCTGCTTTCACGACGGCGAAAACTGCTCCCTGGAGCGCCGCCGCGATCAGGACTTCTTTGCTCGATCTGTTGAGATCTTGCGGGTCGGGGGCTTTTTCGTCATGCCCGACGCGCTTCCAGATCTGTTGAAACACCGCTCCAGCGGCGATTCCACCAATCACGCTCGTTGCGAGGGAAAGCGGTTTGTACATTGCTTTGGTTATTGCGCTCATTGTGTGAATTCCTCCATTGATGTCGTTCTGTTAGAAGGAAGCGATCGCTGCGGCGCCGAGCGATGTTCTGCCATGATCGAACCCGGCAACAAGCGTTGCTGCCGTTGGAAGATGCGATGTTCGCGTTGCGTCACGGTTCCGGAGTTCTCCTCACTTATCGCCGGTAGCTATCCGGCTGAACGCCGTACAACGGCGGGTTCAGTCTTGGCGCGCTTTGTCGGCTGACTCTTGGCTGATGAGTAAGTCTTCGGTGAGGTGTGGATGGTTGTATGCGCTCAGTCGTTTCTGCGGCACTGCAGCCACGTTCGCGCCGTCGTCAGTGCTCAGTCCCGGTATCGTGAATCGGACATACGTCTTCCTCTCTTGAGATGTCGAACTGTTCGCGCGAATGTGTGCGTGCAGTTGCGGCATCATCCAAAGATCGTCTCTGTCTGTTCAGCCGATGCTTGCGGCCAATTCCTTCCTCATGGGGTCCCCGAACATCGGGGCGATCCGGAACTCGAGCTCCCGGTGTTCACAGTTGAACTTCCGGGGTTTGATCGCGCCGGGCCGAGCGGACTGGATGTCGATCGCTGTCATCGTCCTCCTGAAGCCAAGTGTGCAGTAGCGGCAGTATGTGCAGTTTCAGGCGCTCTAAATCTATACCAGGAGAAGTAGATAATTGGCAAGCCTGGACGGGCGAAACTGGAGGCGAAAACATGGTTTGCATCACCAGTTTTTGGGCCGTTGCCAGATGAAATGCTTGTTTATGTCGCATTTGGGGGGCGAAACCTCCCCTTCCCCTTCCGTAAAATCTGTGTCCTACGGGATAGATTTATTGCTGTCGATTGATGAGCTCCGGGTCGCAGATTGTGCCTGAAACGTCTGCAGTGACATTGAAGCGGTGCTGCTTGATGCCCTGCCGGTCGTGCAGTGCACATCGAGATTGGGGCGAGAAACGTGTTGCGCAATGGATTATCCGACAGTTTCACTGAGTAGGAAGAGTCTGCTGCGGAGCTGGCGGTGGACCCCAATTTCCACGGCGGGTTAGATGTTTCCGGCTCACCGATACAGCCGAACGTTATCTGGTGAAAAACACTCGCAATTGGGAACGTAGTCGCTGCGTAATCGCTTGCGCCGTCATAGGTTCGGCATTGATTGTCGGCAGTAGCCGAATGTCGACGCCACTCGCGGTAGTTGACGCATCGACTGTGAGAGGTGAGCGGTGCCAGGGGCCGGGTCTCCTCTGCGGCGAGTTAGTGCAGTCGGATGTGCGGTCCTTCGGAGTCGATATGGGCGATCGACAAGGCTGCGGGATCCGGCGCGGCCGATACTGGGTGAGACGCTCGACTGTGCGGTAAGACTCGCGGCGGTGTGTTCTCGGGTGCCCGGCACCGGTGGCATTCGTCGATCGCCATATGTGGCGGGCTCACTATGTGCCGGCAGTTCGTCGGACCGGATGATGGAGTGGGCTGGGAGTTCGAGTATTCTTCGATCCCGGTCGGGAGTCGGCGCCGACCTGCGCGTAGATGATTTTTATGGTGACACTGCGGGTGGAAGGAAGAATGGCAGTGGAGACATCGGAGAAGTCGGTTCTGGATGTTTATGGGCGGATTTCGCAGGTGGCGCGGACGGTGCACGGAACGCTTACCGGTGGTGTTATGGCACCGTCGGAGGTGCTCGAGGAGGTCGCCGAGGCTGCGGTGAAACTGCTCCATGGTGTCGATCATGCGGGGATCACCTTGGTGCGCCGCCATCGTCCTGGACATCGTCCTGAGCATTTCGAGTCGGCTGCAGCGACCGGTAGAGTGCCGACGCGGTTCGACGAATTGCAGCACGAGCACGGTGAGGGGCCGTGTTTCGATGCGATCTGGTCTCGTCAGACGGTGCGGATAGTCGACGTAATTTCGGATCCGCGGTGGCCCGCGTTTATGACTGCGGTGCGGGAGCAGACTCCGGTTCGGTCTGTGTTGTCGATCCAGCTTTATACCGATGGCGACGAACTCGGCGCATTGAACCTGTTCTCGGACAATGCCGGCGGGTTCGACGCCGAAATGGAGGAGCAGGCGATCAATCTGGCTACCCATGCGGCCATTGCGCTTTCGAGTGCACGTCGCGGTGAGCAGTTTCGCAGTGCGCTGGCCTCACGTGATCTGATCGGTCAAGCCAAGGGCATGCTCATGGAACGTTTCGACGTCGATGCCATAGCGGCGTTTCAGATGCTTCGAACGCTCTCGCAGGAGATGAACGTGTCCGTGCTCGAGTTGGCGGAAAGGGTGGTCCTCCGCGAGGTTCCGGTTGGTAACGAGTAACGCCGAATATGGGAAGTGTTTCGCTGGGAAATGTTGTGGCAGAGCAGTTTCGCTGCTCTCTGCGTGATGGATGCGTGGCCGGCGCCCCATCAGGCAGGGAGTGCGCCTAGTTCGGCCCCGTTGGTTCGATTCTTTCAGGCCGAAATCGACGGCGTATCGGATCAACGTCTCGCCGAAGCGACACACCAAAGGCTCGTCGACGCTTTCGATTCTGCCCTCCATCACCTTGAGGCTCTCGGCAACAAGTTGTTGCCGATGTTGACTTCGGGAGTATCAGCAGCCCCGCGACGTCACTCCCAGCTGATGTCGCCGGTCTCGACAATCAAAGCTGCGCGTCGGCCGATTAGTGCATCTGATTGATCCGCGTCGCAAGAGTTGCGTTCTCGGCCTCGAGTGAGAGGATCAATCCGATTCCGACTAAGTTCACTCCGTTGGCGATCAATTCGCTAATGCGACGTAGCGTGGTCAGATCCGCTTCGCTGTAGCGGCGGGTTCCGCCATCGGTGCGCGTCGGGGTCAACAACCCTCTTCGGTCGTAGAGCCTTAAGGTCTGCGGTCCGATGCCGGACAACTCCGACATCACCGAGATCCCGTACACGCCGCGCAGTGAGGGCGGTTGACGTTCGAAAGTCACGGTGAACCTCCTCATCGTAATCGGCTGATCGTAATGGGTTGTCACGCGACCTTAACATCTGTGACTATAAAATCTATATCTATGGGTGTAGATTTGGCCCAGTCGGCACTGGCTGACCTCCAGAGTTTCCTGCATTTCAGCTGTTCAGGGCGCGCATCAGTCTTTTCGGGAAATGTCTCGCCTAAGTTGTTGCTCTTTCGGGCATGCGAATTATCTGTGTTGGCCGATGTAGATTTAAAGAACGTGGATGCTTAGACGGGCGCTCGTACATCCCTTCACCTCGCGAACGCGATGACGGCGATCGACATCCCGTTCGCTCATAGCGGCGACATTGCCTCGGGCAGTTCCACCGTGAACACGCCGGAACCCGCGCTAGGAATCGCCGCCAAGATATTCGGGCATCCCGTATCAGAAGAGTTGACCGTGGATATCGGCTGAGCGGGTGGCCGAAACAACACGCTGGCCGGTTTTTGCGGCTAACGCCATATCTCGCTGATCCTAGGCCGGGTTCGCAGGTCCAAATCCTCGCAGGTCCAAATCTCTGAGGGGTTATCGCTCGAACGTTGTTCGATGGCTTCGAGAGCGGATCGACCGTCGGGGTCTCCATAGCGTGTCCGGGCGGGTTTGTTTCCCGATTTCGCCCGACCGGACGGCAGTCTCACGGAGAAGTGCCCGTTGAATGGCAAGTGCCCGTTGAATGGCAAAGTGCCGCCTATCGGTTCAGTCCTGCCCAATGCTCCTCCGCAACAGAAGTTTTGGAACCATGAAGGCAACTCGATGCCCACACCGACATGGGCCCAGCACTGAGGTGATCGATGACGGAATCACGCTCGTTGGAATCGAACGATTTCTTGCTGGAAGCCGAGAATTCGATTCTGGCCGCGATCTCTCAGCTGAGCGACACGACTGACGACCCGGCTTGAGATGGTGCCATGACATCGGTTGATGCGGTTGCATCAGGCCGTGCCATGTCACCGAAGTCTGCGTCCGCGACAATCTTGTTACCGTCGGCTTCGAGGCGGGTGAGTGCGGAATCGAACGCGTCTACGAGCCATGGGTCTGCAGCCTCGCCGAGCAGTGTGTCCGGTATCGACTCGATGTTGGTTTGAAAGACGCGAACCGTCCAGGATCCACTTGTATCGGGCTCGTCCGAGAGGCCCCGGCCGGTGTTGGTGGCCAAGACGTAGCGGTTGTATTCGAGGTCGACGCGGATGGCGTAGTCACCGGCAAGGTTGACCACGTTGGCGGGGCGATGGGTAGCGGTGGCCAAAGCGATCAGTGCGTCGTTGTACTTTTCCGAGAATTTCTTCGTAAGGGGCATGGCTGTCCTACCTGTCTAGGCGTGGCCGTTGCAATATTGCAATGGCTGATGAAGACAGTTCGTTGCCGCGGCTTGACGAGGAACTATGAGTGATCCTATCTCAGGTACACCGGATACACCCATGCTGCCAATCTTTGGGTGGTCAGAGATGCAGGTGTTCAGAGATGCGCTGTGGCGCTCAACCATGCATTCGTAGACCTACTCGAAGATGACGGCTACGCCCGTGGCGACGAGTTCCTCTCTGTTGCCTGTGCATTGTGGACACCATGACCACACCGTTGACCGTCACCTACGTCGAGCATCCCGGCCCGACCGCTGACAGCGGCTTGTGGAACCACGCGAACTTCGAGCGGGAACTGTTCAAGACGCTCATGGAAAGGCCTGGCGATCCGGCCGGTCTCGCACGACGTGGAATAGACGCGGTCTGCGCCCGGCTCGGACGACAAGCAACGGGCCGGCAAAGCGCCCGAGTCCGTCCATCGGTCCTGTGAATTGCGATAACGATCTGAATTGAAGAGTTTGCCGAGCAGACTAGCGTCCAGCGCTCGAAAAGCGCTGGACCGCAACCCGCGGGGGACATCACTATTTCAGGCCGCGAGACCCGTCTGCGGAATCGTTGAGGTGCATGGCTGTAAATTTGCGCCCGTTGGATATCGGGGGTCCGGCGGCTCAGAGTGTGGCGATCACCTACGGAACGAAAAAGGTTGCGACACCAGGGGTAATCGTTCCGGCCGTAGATAGAACCGCGACTGCGATTTGCCCGGTGCCGGTCTGCAGGGTCGCCTCGGCCGGGTATCCGTGCAGTCCGTCAGACAGTCGGGCGGTTCCGGACGTCCCGGTCGACAAGTTCAACCAGCGCACTTCCGACGAGAGCAGGCACCCCCACCGGCCTTCTTTACCTCCGGTGATCCTCAGCGTGCCCGCTTGTTCGCCGACCACGGCCACACAGCGGACCGCGGGTGCGTCGAAGCTGCCATTCGGGTTCCCGTACGGAGCCGGATCGATCTGGAACGGAACGGTGACTGCACCGGAGGCCGCGGCTACCGGCGCCAGAGCCGAACCGATCACTACGGACGAGCAGATGGCCAGTCGGCGAACGAGATTCATTACGGTGCCCTCCAGCAGGCGGGAAATTAGGTGTCGCGCCCATCCTTCACCCGGACTGCAGGCGTGGCAAGGCGAGTCCGAGCTCTCGGATTGGAGTAGTTGGGTCGCTGGGTTACTGATCTGCCATGCTCCCGAATTGGTTTCCATCGCTTCCGAGTGTCGCGTAGGTTAGGTGATTTCCGTTGTTTACCCAGCACTACACCTTTCGTGACGAGACCCTCACCGATACGTCGTTCCAGTGGGCGCCGTGGTTGCAATGTTTGTTCTGCTCGGCCCGTACTTCGCATGGTGGCCTTTCCATACCTGGGGTACGACACGAATCGTTGTTGTCGCCGCACCGGATTTGTTGGTTATCGTCGCGGCCAAGCTGGCATGGCTGGTGAAGCTACCCGGTGGCACGCGATTTTTGCTCTCGCTCATCAATGTCGGCGGCCCGTGGTACCAGTTCGAGGACGGCTCGTAGCAAAACCAGGTCAATCAGAGCAGTGTTGCGCCGAAGTCGGTCAGGTCCGGCTCTCAGTTCAGTATCCGACGCAGCTGTCTCGCCTGGGCCGCGAGTTCGCCTGTTGCGGTGAATAATTCGGTCTCGTCGACGCACAGCGTGTCTGTTGCCCACACGGTGCGATGGCGCAGGCGGTGCCACGGTGAATCCGACGGTGTGGTGGGAGCAAAATGTGCGCTGAACTCGACGGTGGGAATTGCAACAGGCATCGTCAGGGTCGCAAAAAGCCCGGGCGGCAATGCGTCGAGTAGGACTGCAGAGCGCTCTGTCGTCGTGAAATCGAGATTGTCGAGCAAGCGAATCCAGACATCGAACTCGGGGGAGTCGCCACCTGCAAACGGTCGGGCGGCGTTGATCGGGCGAATGTCGAGATGCTGTGAGAACGGTACGAAGTCGATCGGTATCTCGAGGCGTGGCAGAGTCGACGGGTCGTCAGAGGCCGGTTCCACTGATGAGGTCGTCCGGACTGTGTGGCCGACATCGCGCGCGAGACGAACGAGCGCGGTAGCGGAATCGGCAAGTGCGACCCGGCAACTGACGGTACGGCCGCCATGCACGTCATCGACTGTCAGGGCGGCTACGCCGGGTGGGACCGGCCGATCGAGGTGCGCGCTGACCGCGGCAGGCGAGGCGCCGGTGGCGTCGACTGCTGCTCGGATCATGCTCGCGACGAGGAGGCCACCATGGATTCCGTCGAAACTCTTCCAGCTCGCCTCGAAAGTGGCGCTGTGCGATGTCGTGGTGGTGACAGTCATATCGAGGGCTCCCGTAGTTCGGCTGACATCTGACTTGTGCTTTCTATAGTCAGAACCCTAGGGTCTGACTATGGTAATTACAAGCCAGGCCCAGGTAGATATGAACCTACTGATCCACGGATCGGACGCGCTCTCGAGGATGTGATCGGTCTCGTTGATACTGATACTGACGGATATTGCTGATGGCGCAGTATCTTCGCTTTCGCGTTGGCTTCGTACGTGTCGGTCGACGCACCGCGAACTCGGCTCGGCGTCGGCAGTTGCGGATTCGAAGCCGACACTTCGCTTTACGTATCTCGCGACTGTCCTGCTGGTAGGCCTTGTGCTCAACAGCCTGTTCGGCTGATCCCAGATCCGATTGCGGCGTTGGCGATCGCCGACTTCGCTGCGAAGGAATGCGTCAGGGGGAGGTCTATCAGTCGAGTACGTCGAAGACTGACTGATACAAGGCTGACCGTGTGGACCTCGACCCCCGACGCTCGTGACCCAAAATTTCTCACACCGACGATCAACTTGCCAGGTGCGCCTAGATCACGGCTCCGCCGCTAAGTACGCTGACCAGTCCGATCGCGATGAACGCCACAACGTAGAGCGGTCCCCTGATGGGGTCTCCGGCACTTGCTCCCTCGTGAAGCCAATTGAGAATGTCGATGGAACCCATATGCACACTCCTGCTCTCGTTTGGACGACCATTCACGGATTCAATCGCCCCCACATTCGCCGGTGTTACTCATATCGGACAAAATCGACTCCAGTCACCCGCTGGCTCAACGTCTCTCGAACGTAGTGTGCACGTACCCGTCGAGTGTGTGGGTTGTCTCAGAGCCCGGTGAACAATGCCTGGTCGGGATCTTCTGATCCGATCACCGCGGGAGTGACCATGGGGAGATCCCCGATGACAGCGTTGTTGTCCGATACCTCGATCAGGTAACCCGGTGTGGTCCTCGAACTGTCCTGTTGCCCCCGGGCACCACCCATCGCGCCTGCTCCACCACCCATCATGGCGCCTCCTGGGCTCGTGCCGGTCACTGCACCACCAGCAGTTCCCGACGGCGCAAAGGGGGTAGGGGATTGGCTGGTCGACGAAAGGGGTTGTAGCGCTGCAATTCCTGAAGGTCCGACGATGCCACCGCCACCTGAGGAGGCTCCGAACGTTCCGCTGCCCGCGCGCGTGGTGGCTGCGGGCCCGATTGCACCACCCGCACTTCCGAGTTGGTGTGAGACGCCTGCGCCCGAAGCGGCGAACGGATTTCCAGTGCCCCAGAGTTTGTCGACGCCCGAGTTCAATGCCGCTGCGGCGTGCGCTGCGCTGGTCTGCGCCGGTCCGGATGGTGTGGCGCCGGCTGCTGAACCACCGGTGGCGGACTGTAATTGTGTGGCTCCACCGGTAGCGCCGTCCATCAGCTCTGATGCTTGTTGGGCGAGCGGTCCAGCTGCAGCGAGTGCATCGCTGACTGGTGGTGCCGGAACCGGGATCGAACCGGCAAGGGAGTTCATCGTGGCAGTGTGTGCGAGCATTTCCGAGCGGGTCGCATTTACTGCTGCGATGGCCGCCTGCATGTGTTCTGCCGCTGCCGCGAGCAGCATGGCCTGCCCGGGCGGGGTCAACGCTATCGGCGCTGCCGCTACCACTGCCGAGGCAAATGATTGTGCGATGGTCGCCAATTGAGCGTTGCCACGCTGCACGGATTCCGCCGCTGCAGCAGTGGTTTGGGAGATTGCATTCCCACGATCGCTGAGCTCTGATCCGCTGCGTTGAGCTACCTCGTTGATCTGTGTAGCGGCCTGGTTACCTGCGCCGCTCCATGTTTGGCTCACTGAGGAAAGCCCCTGTGTGGACAGTCCGGCTGCCTTGTCGATGAGTGCACTGGCCGAACTGAGGACGTTGACCGGATCAACACCACTGAAGACCCCCGAACCGAGGCTCTGCCCAAGCTGGATCAGCGGTGTGAACAGTTGGTCCACACCGGGCAGGGACGGCAGTGAAATTCCTTGCATGATCAGATCGGCGGCGCCCTGCGGGAGTTCCGGCGTGGGCGGCGCCATGAGGAAATCAGGAATCGCCGAGTTCTCGACGGGCTCGGGCAGTTCCAGGCCGAGAACGGGTGCAAGCGCACTGCCCTGGAGAAACTCGAGAACCGTCGTAGGGTCGTCCGGAGTGCTCATGCAAGGTCCCCGTTGGTGGCAGCGGTACGTCGGAGGTCGGCGGCGCCCGATTGGTCGGTGCCGTCGTATGTGCTCGCGGCCGCACCGGCCGTCGCAGCAGTGCCGGCATAGTACGCGGCAAGTGCCGCAACGTCTTTGGTGTGCGTCGCCTGTGCACGTGCGAAGGCTTCGAGGAACTCGAGTCCGACGGGCCCGACTGCCGGTGCTACGGCTGCGAGGTTGGCGTTCAGATCCATTACCGCGGCGTGGGCAACCTGACCGGCAGATTCTGCTGCTGTAGTGCCGTACGTGCGGATGTCGTCGGTGACGACAGAAAGCTCGCTCATCATTACCCCCGTAGTTGGTAAGCGTCTTCGCAGGACTCTAACGGAATGAATAGATCGAGTGCATGTTCGTGTGCCCCGACGCCTTTGAGAGACTGAACCCATGAAAACTGCCTCGGACGTTATTGCCCGACTTGCGTCCGATCCCACCCGTTCCGGATTGGTGATGGACTTCGACGGGGTTCTCGCTCCGATAGTCGACGATCCGGCCGCGAGCGCTCTCTTGCCGGGCACCGCCGAGGTACTCGACGCGCTGTCACGTCATCTCGCAATGGTGGGCTTGCTTTCCGGTCGTCCCGTCTCTTTCCTTCGTGAGCGGGTGCCCGGCGAGAATGTTGTCCTCATGGGCTCGTACGGAGTCGAGACGTGGGTTGACGGGGAAATTCGAGTATTACCGGCCGTAGCGCAGTGGCAGCCGGCGGTTGCCGAGGCCGAGGCCGAACTACGGCGAATGATTGATGCCGCAGACGTCCCAGGGATTCACGTCGAGGGAAAGGGGCTTGCCGTCGCTGTGCATTGGCGGCAGGCACGCGAGAGAGTTGCCGCTGCGGCGTTCGTGGAGCATGTGGTGCGTGAGGTCGCAGCGAAGACCGGGCTGCGCCGCGAGCCGGGCAAGCTCGTCGAGGAGTTGCGCGCTCCTGTAGACGAGGACAAGGGGACGGGATTGCAGCGGGCGATCCGGGCCGCTGGCGTCGATGCGGTGGCATACGCGGGTGACGACCGGGGTGACTTGCCGGCATTTGCGGCCGTGTTGGCGCTCGGCGGCGACGCATTGGTAGTCGGCGGCGTCGACATCGCGCCGGAAGTTGCCGCAGTCGACGGGGTTGCGTTCAGTGATCCGGAAGAGTTCTTGGTGTGGATGAAGGACCTGGCGACGGTTCTCGATGCACAAATTTGATAACAAGGCCGTGATTTCCGTGCGGCGAGTCACAAAAAGTCTGTGATGGTCGTCACGTAACGGATGGATAACGATCGGTATGGTTGAAGCTCGAATCAAACCTCCGACCTGCAATTTTCTGCCGATTTCGGGCGGGCTAATGATACGGGCGTGCCAAAAAATTGCCCCGTGACCTTTCCGTGACCATCGCCTAGCGTCGTTGGCAGTCCGAAACAGCCGGACAAACACCGGCCCGCAACTGCGTGCTTCTGCCCCGCGGGTCCGGTACTCCCCAAACCTTCGCGGGGCAGGAGTGAAACAGGCGAGTCGTTCGATACGGCACACATGTGCCAGGTCCGATGTCGTCCGCGGTAGCGGAGAGGATTTACCTGATGACCAGCATTACTTTCAAGCGCGCCCTCGGCGCAGTTGCAACAGCCGGCGCAGTAGTAGCCATCCCGCTCGCGATGAGCACCGGCACCGCCTCCGCAGCCGGCCACGACTGGTCCGGAGTCGCGAACTGCGAGTCTTCCGGAAACTGGGCAGCCAACACCGGAAACGGCTTCTACGGCGGCCTGCAGTTCACGCAGAGCACGTGGGAGGCATACGGCGGATCGGGCAACGCTGCCAACGCAAGCCAGTCCGAGCAGGTCCGCGTCGCCGAGAACGTTCTCGAAGGCCAGGGCGTCGGCGCATGGCCCGTGTGCGGCCAGTACCTGACCGGCGGAACCACTGCAGCCACCTACCAGGAGGCTTCTGCACCCGTCACGGCTGAGGCCAGCGTCGAATCCGCTCCTGTTGCCACTACCGGCGGCAACTACGTGATCCAGGTCGGCGACACCTTGTCTTCGATCGCTTCAGCTCACGGCATCTCGCTCGACGCTCTTGCAGGTCAGGTCGCAAACATCAACCTGATCTTCCCCGGACAGAGCCTGTCCGTCTAACCACCCTTGTGGTTGAACACTTCTGAATGTGTCCGGAGCGATTGCGCTCCGGACACATTCGGCGTTTGTGCAGTTCGGATGTATCTAGGGTTCGATATCCGGTAGCGCGGATGCTGATGCCTCGTACTCGAGTCGGCGTTGCACCCCGGCTACTTCTCTCACCGCATTGCCGAGCAGGCTGCGCGAGAGGGGAGTGAGGTCCGCGACCACGATCTCGTCGGTGGGCATCATGCCGGCGGCAAACTGATCCGTCTGGTGACGGACTCGGATCTGCTGGAGAACCTCGAAAGACTCGATGAGCACCCGCGTGTCGTCGGCGGGGAGGAAACCGGTGTCGGCAGCAACCTTCAGGCGTTCGACGGTGGTGCTCGTACGTGCGCCTACGGACGTGCCGGCCCAGCGTGCGATATTCACGATCGGTTGAACAGCTGTGGATTTCAGGTTGACGGTACCGGTACGGCGTGTCACCACGTCCCGCAACGAATGTAGTTTTGCCTTCTCGCCCACGGCTTCTCGAAGTAGTAGTCGCATGACGGCCGGGTTGAGGCGTAACTGATCCAAGGCTTCGGGCCTCGGATCGAGGGCAGGATCTCCCGCAACAACGCGGGCGTCTGCCAGCATCGACAGCATGACGAGGGCCTGGTCCTGGTAGGGATTGGCTACCCACTTGCGTAAGGCGCGGCGCCACTGCGGGAGCGTACGTGCGAATCGTGCCTGAGTTGCGACTGCGTTCTGCGCGTCGCGAGGGAATCCACACCGGTCGAGAATCTCGTGGATCCGCTGCGCCGCATCCGCACCTTCGCGGTGCGACTCTCCGCCCCACACCAACGCGCTGTCGATGTCCGACGACGGCAGAGCCTCGCGCCGGGCCGCGCTGCCGAGTGACAGCCAGGCAAAGTCCGGGCGTTCGTCGCCGCCCACCACCAGTTCGATTGCGCGCCGCACCGTCACGTCGATCAAGACCGATAGCGTGCCACTGATATCGATGGGTGAGACCCGTGCGTCGACCAGGCCGGTGACCAGCTCAGGTACAGCTCGGGCCGTGGCAATGAGTTCGACGTCGGTCTTGGCAGTCGCAAGGGCGGCGCGAAGTTCGAAGCCCTGATTTGTTGCCGACGTCAGAAGGTCGCTCAGTTCGAGCACCCCCAGAAGTTCGCCGGACGCCGTGACGACGGGAAGGTGGCGCAATCCGTGTTCGAGCATGTCCGTGACAGCGTCGGCTCCGAGTCGATCCGGATCCACCGTCACGGCAGACGGCGTCATCACCGTGGAGACCGGGCGAGCGCTGTCGATTCCTCCGACAACAACTCGGCTGCGCAGATCGCCCTCCGTGAAGATTCCGTAAGTGCTTGCATCTGTGGGAATTACGACGGCTCGACGCCCGGCTTCGGTCATCAGTACAGCGGCATCGCGGATGGAGGATTCCCCGGAACATACAATTGCCGGTCCCCGCAACAGATCTCGTACCGCACGCATGGCTGGGTTCGGTACCGAGATTCGCGCGGTGTAGCCCGTCATGGCTCCATTGTCGCAGGCATGTCCGATTGATCGTCATGTCGGTCGCGGCGTCACAGGCCGCCAAGGCGTGCGAGCGCGTCGAGCGCGACGTCGGTAGTGCGCCACAGTGCGTCGATCTCCTGTTCGGTGCCGGCCTTCGTATACGGGTTCTGTAGTGCAAAACCGTTGGTCAACGTGATCGTGTTGTATCCACTGTCGGCGGCCCTGAGCAGAAGCTGGGACGGTTCGGAGTTTCCGGTCAGCCGATCGAGCCCCTCACCGACGAAGTAGAACCGCCACAGTGGGCCCAAGTCGGCGCCGTATTCGGCTTTGGTGTCGGAAACTATCGAACCGCCTTTTGTCGCGATGGAATCGACGATCTTGTAGAAATCTGGGATATCGACGGGCTGGGTGGTAGCGGTGGCCACGGTGTAGGCGAGATCGACTGTGGGGTGTGCGTTGTAGCCAGCCATGGCGACGCGTGCGGGACTGATATCGCATTGGCGCGTCAACGAGAAATAGTTGGACCATGCGGGATCGGTAGGGGCGCCGGTGAATTCGGCGTGGATATTCGCTAGATAACGGCGTAGTAGTTCGAAACTGACCGAATGTGCCCAGGATCTGTTGGCGAATACTCCCGGATCGCGCTGTAGAGGCATGACCGCCTCATGCTCGACGGCATCGAGACCGATCGAGAAGAGTCCGCGCCAATCATGATGTGATACAAGGATTGTGGTGATTTGGTGATGCCGCTCGACTGCGGACTCCAAGCGTTCGAGGCCTTCTCCGTGCAGCATCGATACGTCGCTGAGGTACGCAATTCTTTCGACCTCGCCGGCAGTCAGTGGAGTTCCGCAGGCTATGGATAGATTCTTGCCCGGATCCGCAGCTACGGATCCGGGCAAGAGTAGAGCGAATGTGAAACTCAGTGCGATCGCTGTGGTCACGATTCGGCTCGATTTCATCGGCTCACAGTAGTTGAACCGATTCATGATTGCCGGGTTGGCAATCAGCTCGGAACTGCAGTCAGCTCAGAACTGCGTCGGCTTCGATCTCGATGAGTAGAGCGGGGTCGATCAACGAGCTGACCTCGAGGATTGTCGTAGCCGGGCGGATGTCGCCGAATACTTCACCGTGAGCGAGTGCGGCCTGCTCCCACTGCGACATGTCGCGCAGGTACATGCGGGTGCGGATGACGTCACCGAGCGAAGCGCCGGCTTCTTCGAGTGCGGCCTTGATGGTGTCGAGGGCGGCACGGGTCTGATCGTTCAGGGTTTCGCCGGGGGCGGTGGTGCCCGAGACGGCAACCTGGTTGCCGATGCGGACGGCGCGGGAGTAACCGATCTTCGGTTCCCATTCGGAACCGGACGAGATGTTGATTCTGTTGGACATGGCGTTGATTCTGCCAACAACTGATCGACCGTGGTGAAGCACGGGTCGCTTCCACGGTTCATCTTGACATAGCATAGAACAAGTGTTCGACTTGGGGTTATGAGGTGGTCGGGTCAGGCATTGGATGCAGACGACGGAGCGTTGCCCGGGCTCGAGCGAGCCGGGTTGGTCCGCTCGGTGCAGACGCCTGAGTTCGAGGGCATCACGTTCCACGAAGTGCTCTGTAAGAGTGCGCTCAACAAGATGCCGGAAGCATCGACGTTGCCATTCAACTACACGGTCAATGCGTTTCGCGGTTGTTCCCATGCGTGCCGGTACTGCTTCGCGCGGCCGAGCCATGAGTACCTCGACCTCGACGCCGGCCGGGACTTTGATTCGCAAGTTGTCGTGAAGACCAACGTTGCGGCGGTTCTGCGCAAGGAATTAGCGCGAAAGTCATGGAAGCGTGAACCCGTAGCGCTGGGCACCAACACCGATCCGTATCAGCGGGCCGAAGGCCGATACCGATTGATGCCCGGCATCATTCGAGCGATGACAGAATCCGGTACGCCCTTTTCGATCCTTACGAAAGGGACTTTGCTGCGCCGAGATCTGCCGTTGCTCAAAATGGCTGCCACCCAGGTCGATGTCGGCATCGGAGTGTCGCTGGCGATCAACGATCCCGTCTTACAGAAGCAGATCGAACCTGGCACACCATCGCCGCGCGCTCGACTGGAGATGATCCGGGCAATCACCGACGCCGGATTCTCGTGCAACGTGATGGTCGCGCCGGTCATCCCGTTCCTCACAGATTCGAGCCAGCACCTCGACGAACTGTTTGCCGCACTCGCCGACGCCGGTGCCACCGGCGTGACGGTCTTTCCGATGCACCTTCGCGGCAGTACGCGCGGATGGTTCCTGAACTGGCTGGCCCAAGAGCATCCCGCGCTGATCCGCCGGTATCGCGAACTTTACGGACGCGGTGCCTACGTCACGCCGGAGTACAAGAGTTGGCTCAAGAAGCGCGTCGAACCGCTGGTGGAGCGTCATGGATTGGCGGGACCGTCGCAGCATCGTGAGCTCGAGGGTCCACGGGTTGAACGCGAATTGGTCGGTGCCGGAGCGGCATTGACGCTTTTCTGAGAACGCTGCTTGGTACGGTCAGGCATGAACACTCCGGTGGTGATCGACTGGTTACGGTTTCGGTGGTTTGTGCCGCCGAAGCTGGGAGAAACCATCCGTTGGGGATTGTCGTGGAACCCTGACAGTCCGCGGAGGTGGGCTGCGTTGGAGCCGACCTGGTCGTGTGTCGCGGACGTTCGCCACAGTTCGAATCCGATAGTGCGGCGGTTGACTGCAGACCCGGATATTGATGTGGTACAACAACCTTCGATCGGCGGTGTGGGCAATCTGCAGTTCACGTTCAACGCTGATCTACCGATTCCGTCGCAGATCGAGGTGTCCGGTGCGCTGCATCTACGTGCGGGCACGATGCGGAAGAATTCGAATGCGTCGCAGGCCTGGCAGGATTTCGACGCGGACGCCGTTGCTACAGGAGTTGTTCGTGGACTTCGACTCGTGTCCATCGTTTCGGATATGCAGCCTGATCCGCGGCAACCGCACGGTTCGCGCTGGGGGTGGGCATCGATGCAGTTCGTTTCCGGGACCGAACAGTTCTACGAGTTGGCGCACCCGCCGCAGGGGCTGCGTTCCTATCAACTATCAGACCGGGAGTGGGGGCCACGCCGGGAGGATTTCTTGGTGGTCGACCTCGAGACGGATTAGATCGCGTAGCCCGGAAAATACGTTGCGCGAGGTAACGATCGTGCGTAGCGTCGGTTCGGCTTGATCCACCTGTCGAAATGGAGTTCCACCGTGCTGCCGCTCACCGAACGCGAAATCCGCGCGTCGTTCGTGAATTGTTCGAAAGGCGACGCAAAACGATTGCCGGTGCCACGGGATCTCGAGAAGCGCCCATGGGAAGACCTGGATTTCTTCGGGTGGAATGATCCGACCATGCCCGGGCGGGGATATCTGGTGATCCCGCAGGGCGACGAATTGGTCGGCATCGCCCTCCGATACCAAACCGGCAAATCAGGTCGCGCGCAAATGTGCACGATTTGCCTCACGACGCACGGCAGCGGGGGAGTATCACTGCTGACCGCGGCCAAGATCGGTGAGGCCGGCCGACGCGGCGACACCATTGGCACCTATATGTGTACTGACCTGGCCTGTCCGCTGTATGCGCGCAACAAGCGTCGGCCGTCGGCAGGGAACCGGTACCAGGAAAATCTCACCGAGCAGGAGAAGGCTGACCGCGTGGTTACGAACATCGCGGCGTTTGTGGCCATGTTGCGGTAGTAGATGCGTCGGAGCTAACACGGCTTGCAAACAGTGAGCACACATTTCAGCGTGCTGGAAGCCGTGTCAGCTTGACGAAATCATTGTTCGCTTCCCCGCGGAAATCGGCGAGAACGGGCGCGGACGTGGCACGATCAAACCTGTGACAAGTAGACCCGCGACCACGCAACAACTGCGCGACCTCGCGCTTCTTCGGCGTGTTCGTGACCGGATCGACCGGGAGTACGCGCAACCCCTGGACGTGGAGGCGCTTGCCCGCGGAGTGAACATGTCGGCCGGGCACCTCAGTCGCCAGTTCAGGCTGGCGTACGGCGAGCCGCCGTATTCCTATCTGATGACACGACGCATCGAGCGCGCCATGGCGCTGCTGCGTCGCGGTGATCTCAGTGTCACCGAGGTGTGTTTTGCCGTTGGCTGTTCATCGCTCGGTACCTTCAGCACTCGTTTCACCGAGTTGGTCGGCGTTCCACCGAGCGTCTATCGAGACGAGGCTGCCGGCGTGACCGAGGGCATGCCGTCCTGCGTGTCGAAACAGGTGACAAGACCGATCAGGAATCGAGAAGCGCCGGCCCCCAGCCGCAGATAGCGTGACATTCATGGACATCACCATTGCATCGAGTTTCCTTCCGCAGGACGACCCGGAGGCCGCCCTTTCCTTCTACCGCGACTTGCTCGGTTTCGAGGTCCGCCTCGACGTCGGCTACGACGGGATGCGCTGGATAACCGTCGGCCCGCCCGACCAGCCCAACACGTCGATCGTGTTGCATCCCCCGGCCGTCGATCCGGGTATCACCGACGAGGAGCGTCGCACCATCGTCGAAATGATGGCCAAGGGCACCTATGCCGGTATTCTGTTGGCCACCAAGGATCTCGACGGTACTTTCGAGCGGCTGCAGGCCGGCGACATCGACGTCGTCCAGGAGCCGACCGAGCAACCGTACGGTGTTCGGGACTGCGCCGTCCGCGACCCAGCAGGCAACTTGATCCGCATCCAAGAGCTCCGCTGAGTCAACTGAAGAGAACCGCGGCCACCCACACAGGGCGACACTGTGTGGGTGGCCCTCACCTGAGAGATGGAGACATGATGAGCACGGCTGAAATGGCGGAGCGAGAGCTACATGTTGCGGACACCCACGACCTGATCCGCGTGCAGGGCGCGCGCGTGAACAACCTCCAGGACATCAGCGTCGAAATTCCCAAGCGCAGGCTGACGGTCTTCACCGGTGTCTCGGGTTCGGGCAAGAGCTCATTGGTGTTCAGCACCATCGCCGCGGAGTCGCAGCGGATGATCAATGAGACGTACAGCGCCTTCGTTCAGGGGTTCATGCCGACTCTGGCGCGGCCGGACGTCGACGTGCTCGACGGTTTGACCACGGCGATCATCGTCGATCAGCAACGGATGGGCGTCGACCCTCGCTCGACGGTAGGTACTGCCACCGACGCGAACGCGATGCTTCGTATTCTCTTCAGTCGTCTCGGTAAGCCGCATATCGGTTCGCCCCAGGCATTTTCGTTCAATGTCGCGTCAGCCTCCGGTGCGGGTGCGCTCACCGTGGAGCGCGGTGGCCGTCAGACGAAGGAACGGCGGACCTTCAGCATCACCGGTGGAATGTGTCCGCGTTGTGAGGGGCGCGGCTCGGTCAACGATTTCGACCTGACAGCGCTGTACGACGACACCAAGTCGCTCAACGATAGTGCGATCACTGTTCCCGGCTACAGCATGGACGGTTGGTACGGCCGGATTTACCGGGGATGCGGCTACTTCGATCCCGACAAGCCGATCAAGAAGTACACCAAGAAGGAACTGAACGACCTGCTCTACAAAGAACCGACGAAGATCAAGGTCGAAGGAATCAACCTGACGTACACAGGACTGATTCCGCAGATCCAGAAGTCGTTCCTGTCCAAGGATGTCGACGCGATGCAGCCGCACATTCGGGCGTTCGTTGAGCGGGCAATCACGTTCACCACATGCCCCGAGTGCGATGGCACACGGCTGAGTGAGGGTGCGCGATCGTCGAAGATCAAAGGCATCAACATCGCTGATGCGTGTGCGATGCAGATCAGCGATCTCGCGGAGTGGGTCGGCGGTTTGAAAGAACCGTCAGTGGCGCCCTTGTTGACGACGCTCGGTGAAACGCTCGACTCGTTCGTGGAGATCGGACTGGGCTATCTGAGCCTTGACCGGCCGTCCGGGACACTGTCCGGTGGTGAAGCTCAGCGCACCAAGATGATTCGCCATCTAGGGTCCTCGCTCACCGACATCACGTACGTGTTCGACGAACCCACGACTGGCCTTCATCCCCACGACATCGCGCGCATGAACGACCTACTGCTGCAGTTGCGTGACAAGGGAAATACGGTGCTTGTCGTCGAGCACAAGCCGGAGACGATCGTTATCGGCGATCACATCGTCGATCTCGGCCCCGGCGCAGGTGCCGCGGGCGGAACTGTCTGCTTCGAGGGCACCGTCGACGGCTTGCGGGCCAGTGACACGGTCACGGGACGTCATTTCGACGACCGAGCTGCACTCAAAGCGAGCGTGCGAAAGTCAACGGGCGCAATGGAAATCCGTGGCGCAACCTCCCACAACTTGCAGAACGTCGACGTCGATGTGCCACTCGGTGTGCTGGTTGTGGTGACGGGCGTCGCCGGGTCCGGGAAGAGTTCGTTGATCCATGGCTCGCTCGCGAAGCGGGAGGGAGTGGTGTCGATCGATCAGGGCGCGATCCGCGGTTCGCGTCGGAGCAACCCTGCAACGTACACCGGTCTGCTCGACCCCATCCGCAAGGCGTTTGCGAAGGCCAACGGTGTGAAGCCGGCGCTGTTCAGCGCCAACTCCGAGGGCGCCTGCCCCACATGCAACGGCAACGGCGTCATCTACAGCGATCTGGCGATGATGGCCGGCGTTGCGACGGTGTGTGAGGAGTGCGAGGGGAAGCGGTTCCAGGCCGATGTCCTGGAGTACAAATTCGGAGGGAAGGACATCAGCGAGGTTCTAGCGATGTCGGCCGCCGAGGCTGAAGAGTTCTTCGGTGACGGTGAGGCTAAAACCTTGGCCGCACACAAGATTCTGGTGCGACTCGTGGATGTGGGGCTCGGCTACCTCACCATCGGCCAGCCCCTCACGACGCTGTCGGGTGGTGAACGTCAGCGCATCAAGCTTGCCACGCACCTGGCCGAAAAGGGCGGCGTGTATGTCCTCGACGAGCCGACCACAGGCCTTCACTTGGCTGACGTCGAGCAGCTGCTCGGACTACTGGATCGACTCGTCGACTCCGGGAAGTCGGTTATCGTCATCGAGCATCACCAAGCGGTCATGGCACATGCAGACTGGATTATCGATCTTGGTCCCGGTGCCGGTCACGACGGTGGACGGATTGTGTTCGAGGGCACGCCGAGCGATCTTGTCGCCGATCGCTCAACCCTGACCGGCCAGCATCTCGCGTCGTACGTAGGCGCCTGATCACGAGGATTTGACCCTCTTTGTCCTGATCCACAAAATCAGGACAAAGAGGGTCTTTCGTGCCTAGGCTCGAAACAACTGGGCCGACGCACTGGGCAGGGGCCTGCTCTGGAGTTCGCATGACGACTTCACACAGCCCTTGGGCAGGGTGGGCAATCGCCGCCGCAGTAATGACGCTCGTCATCGCCGGGTGTTCATCGTCGATCGACACCACCGGACCGACCGTGCTCACGACGTCGACCATCGACAGTCGAGGGGGGATCCCGCGCGGCTATCCGACCGAAACCGACGTCACGTCGCCGTTGGTGATCTCGGCGCTCGGGCCGAATCCGATCCCTGTCACCGGGACTGACGGAATGCTGCACGTGGCCTACGAGATCGAAGTGCTGAACTTCTCACCGCGGCCCGCGACCATCACAAAGATCGAAACGCTGGCCGGGGGACCGGACGGGACCGTCGTATCGACCCTCGATCAGGGCCAAGTATCTGCGCGTTCGATTCTGGTAGGGAACTTTTCCTGGACGCCGTTCACCGAGATCCCGGTGGGGCGCACTGTGCTGATGGTGCTCGACGACGAATACGAGAGCCCCGACGATGTTCCGTCTGTGGTGACCCATCGACTGACTGCGACGTTTGGCCAAGCAACGCCGGAGGACGCTGCCAGTGCTGCACGATATCCCGATAACGTCACGCAGTTCGGCGGAACAGTGATGACCAGCACAGACTTGCCGGTGGTTATCGGTCCGCCACTAGCCGGCGACAGTTGGGTGGTCGGGGACGGTTGCTGCGGGCTCTCGCAGCATCGCGCCGGGATGATGGCGGTCGGTGGCAGGATCAACGGCACCGAGCGATTTGCCGTCGACTGGCTGAGGATCGACCCGGATGCAGTCCCGCTCAGCAGGTCTCGTGGTGACGGATCGAAAAATGAGGACTACTTCGCCTACGGCGCGCCTCTGCTGGCGGTGGCCGACGGCACCGTC
The DNA here is from genome assembly GCF_003023755.1 of Rhodococcus sp. AD45-ID. Taxonomy (NCBI): domain Bacteria; kingdom Bacillati; phylum Actinomycetota; class Actinomycetes; order Mycobacteriales; family Nocardiaceae; genus Rhodococcus; species Rhodococcus sp. AD45-ID. The sequence continues at coordinate 1,104,756 of NZ_PYHL01000002.1, forward strand.
GTGGCTGTCGTCTCGGGCGAGCAGGATCAAATGCCGCAACAAGTTCCGAAGGACATGCCGTTCGATCAATTGGGTGGCAACTACGTCATCATCGACATCGGCAACGGAAACTATGCGTTCTATGCCCACCTGAAACCGATGTCGGCGACTGTGAATGTAGGGGATCTGGTGACCACGGGTCAGGTGATCGGGAACCTCGGCAACTCGGGCAACACCTCAGAAGCGCATCTGCACTTCCATGTGTCACGGGCGGCGGTGCCGCTGTCCGGCGACAATGTGCCCTACGAGATCGACAGCTTCACGTTTGTCGGATCGGCAGATACCGGCGCTCTCGTCAAGGGACCGAACGAGGGTGACCGCACCGACCAGTTGCCGCTCGACGGGGCAGTCGTTAATTTTCCGCCTGTGCCCTGATTTTCAGACTTTCTCGGACATCAACCTTCCATCCGCTCGTGTCGGTCTACTGTGAGTCCATGGGGCGAAGGGGCCGACACGCTGCAGTATTGCTGTCAATCGGGACGTTTGCGCTGACCGGTTGTGTGTCCAATACAGATGATCCGAAGACCTTTGCTGCCGTGGTGACCGTCATCGGGGACGCTGAACGAGTCGATCCGGATTCCGGACAGTGCATCGTCGGAACAATCGCGGTCGCGCCGAACGACACGATATTCGTTGATGGAGGAAGCGGCGCCGCATCGACAAGGTCTGTGCTGGAAGTCGACTCCGTGGAACAGAATCCCGATGGCACCGGTACCTGCACGTATGTGGCGCGCTTCGATGCCATCCCCGCGAATCAACGCAATTACTCACTCACGGTCAGCAGTTCAGCGCCCTACGCGGGGAGTTTCACGTCACCGGAGTTCACCACGGACGAACTCGAGAAGGGCGCGACATTCCAACTTCATGCGTCGGCTCCTGAACCATGATCAGACCCGCGAGTCGGTGGCACCCGTGATGTCAGTCTGGCCACTGCCGCGGTGGGATACTGCGGATCATGAATTGGAAGAGTCCCACCGAGACAGGATGGTCTGTGCGTATCGCGGCGGACCTCTCGTCCGTCGCGATATTCGATCCTGCCGGAATAGTGCGCGCCGAACTCTTTCCAGCCGCAGGCGACGAGTTCAACGCGCATTTCGGCAGGTTGAAGCGGGAGACGCTGGCCGAACGGATCGATCGATTCGGCCCCGCGCTGACCAAGAGTACGCCCGCGACCTTACGATTCCCGGACGGTACCGCTGTGAGCGTTACGGACGAGAAGCGTCATGGGATGCGGCGCAGGAACAAACTCTGCGAAGTTGCGGTCGCTGGGCGTCACTATCGGTTCGAACATTCGTCAGGTCGTAAGGCAGCAGCGCGGCGCGACGGAATCGAGCTGGCTCGGTACGTGCGTGCGCGTGGACTTCGTGCAATTGAGGTGTCGCGCAAGAGTTTGTCCGCGACCGACGGCATCGACGAGTGCGTGCTGACGCTGTTTCAGAAGGTCATCTTGCCGGGGCGTGAAGGTGCATTCGGCGAGATCATGTCCGCCCTCAGTATCTGAACATCTGGCGCATCGTCGGACAGTTGAGACAACTCGACGAAGCGCTTGCCTGTCCAGGCTCCGAATCCCTTCCCTGCGATAGATTTTCGGCAGCCCCGCCAGTGCTACCTTCGCTGCACCTGTTCGAGGTTGTTTCACGGAACAGGCTGTCAAGACATCCTTAGCCTAGGTGGGTGCGCACACGGAAGGCGTCCGATCAGATCCCGGCAGCGTTCGGGTCAATTTCCTTTCCCGAATCGCACCTGTGCGATAAGCTGCGCTTTGGCAGCAGTTCACAAGCATCCTGGGCTGCGGTACTGGCGCTGGCCATTCTGGCGGAACTCTCGAGCGCGTACTCCCTGACAGCGAGCGGATCGCTGCGTTCCATTACTCACTTTGACTGGCACAGGGTGTCTTGGCTTGACCAACCCTACAACAGAATCGAGTGAAATCTTATGTCCATCAACACAAGTACTATCGGCACGGAGCGTTCGATCATCGAGAACATGCTCGACCAAAGCCGTGAGGCATTGATCGAGGCCGTACGAGGCCTGTCTGAAGCTGACTCCCGCCGACGGCTCGTCGCCTCGCTGACGACACCGATCTCGTTGATCAAGCATGCCGCTGCCGCGGAACGGATCTGGTTTCAACGGATTTGGGCAGGACTCGATGAATCCGAATGTGATGGATACTCGCGTCGCGACGAGGGCACCTTCGCTGTCGCCGACGACGAGTCGCTGGCAGATGTCATTGCGGAATTCGAGCGCGCCAGCCAACGATCACGGGTGATCGTGTCCCGTTTCGACCTTGACGACAACGTGGACAACCCGCGCGAGGGAAAAGTCAGCATGCGATGGACACTGCTTGCCATGACCCAAGAGTTCGCCCGGCACGCAGGTCACGCCGATATCCTTCGTGAACAGATCGAAAAACCCATTCAGTGACAGCCGAATTCGTGATTGAGTACCGCTGCGCAACTTGCGCAGTCATCGGAGCTACTGACGGAAGTTCCGTTCTTCGCCAACCGTGCGAAGTCTGCGGCCTTACGCGCTGCAGACATACGCGTCGAGCGGTCGAAGTTCGTTATCCGAGTGTTCGTTCGAACAATGTGACGCTCAACGAGTCTGCGTCGAAATCGCGTCGACCAACCTCGCGGAACCCGCACCGCCCGTAGTAGTTACGCAGCGCGAGATTTCGCTAATCAGCAGGGATCGGCCGGCGCTGACGTCGCGGGATACACAACCGCGGGTTGGGGTCACATCCACACCATCTACCGAGACCCCACCAATGACTATGCCAACAGTGTTACGCAGCAGGAAGCTTCCGGCATGGGCGGCGGGGGAGCGCCGGCAGGGTCGATGGGCACCCCGCCGAACGGCGGCTGAATCTGTGAATTGAGTGTTCGCAGGGGATCGCTCAACCCCTTGGTTACGGGCCTGTGTACGGTCGACCGTTATGCGAATGTTAGCCTACGCTAACCTAAATCCTGACGTGATGGTGAGAACCCACTCACCACGCAACGGCCTCAACGAATTGGGCCATCAGGAAGACCCGAGCGCCTAACGGAGACGACGCGATGAGCATTCAGACGGACTACGACCTCGATGAGTCGAGAGACGAGGACGTCGGTCGCCATCCACAAACCGCCGCGCCGCGCCGCGGCGTTCATTGGCCGACAGTCGCGGTGTCCACGTGTGCGGCAATGGTTGTGGGGATTGCGATCCCCGGACTCGTTCTGTTTGGTATGAACCTCGGCGACCAGGAACGTCAAGTGGTCGTGACCATGGCTTCTCCGGCGGGGGCTGGCACCGCGGGCTCGACCGCCGCTGCGGCCAACGACGGCGTCACGGTGCTCGAACCTCAGGTTCCGGCGCCGGCGGCCGCCCCCGCACCTGCAGCGTCGGCGGCGGTCAGCGCCCCGGCAGCGGGCGCAGCACCTGCCTCGGCCAGCGCTCCGGCGGCGAGTGCCGCGCCGGCGGTTGCATCGGCACCCGAAGGGCCGTCGACGCCGGACATCGCCGAACTGAACAGTCAACTGCAGCGCGGCCTCAACTCGGCGACAAGTGACGCGGACGTCGCCTCCGCACTCGAAGGCGGCGCGGCCGGCGTGCCCACCGTGCGCGCTGTGGGAAGCGCCTTGAACATCGCGGCCGGAATCTACCGCTGGGATCTCACCGACCCGGTCACGGTGACCGACGAGGTGGCGCGCGCCCAGCTCGTGACCTCGTTGCCCGGCTCTGCGCCGGGACAAGCGACCCTCAAATGGTATTGGATCGACGGGCAGTGGAAATTGAGTAACGACAGTCTTTGTTTCCTGGCGCATCGCGCTATGGCCACGTGCACCGTCCCGGGTAATCCCGGCGGACCGAATGGACACCCGCTGTGAAGCGCGCACTCTCCGCCGCATTTGTTGCCCTCGCACTTCTCCTGACCTCGTGCGGCGGGAACTCCCTCGACACTGCCGAGGGGGAAACAGTCACCGTCACCGGCAAATTCGGTGAAGCCCAGGTACCACTCGGCGCCGAGCGGGTGCTCCCGTTGTCGCCGCAGGACGCGGACATGGTGATCTCGATGGGTGTCGCACCCATTGCACTGCCCACCGATACGAACATTCTCGTCTCGACAAACGGCGTCGGGGCGTGGCCTTGGCAGGTCGATGCATTGGCCGACATGGGGTATCAGGTGTTGCCGCCGAACCCCGGTGGTGGCGTCGACGCGCTGTTGTCCGCCGGTGACAAGGAGATTCCGACACTGCTGTTCGAGGGTGACCCGCAGTCGTACGTCGAACAAATTGTGGCCCTTGATCCTGACGTCATCGTTGCCACGGGGCAATGGAGTCTCAATGAGCGTGCCTATGAGCAGCTTTCGAGCATTGCCCCGGTCGTGCATTTCGATGAACAGGCAAACGTGGAACCGTGGCAGGACTCGACGCGCAAGATCGGCAAAGCACTCGGTCGAGAGGATGAAGCGCAGGCCGCCGTCGGATCGGCCGAAGCCGACCTGGCTGCCGTCCGCGCAGCGCACCCAGAATTCGAGGGCGTGAATTTCAACGCGGTGATCGGAGATCTGAACGGGCAGCTGTACATCCTCGCCGGTGAGGATCGCGGTATCGGAATGCTCATGAATGACTTGGGTTTCCAACTGACCGACTGGGCGCAGACAGTGCCGACCGATGCTGACGGGCGAGGAGTGATCAGCTACGAGTATGTCGCCCAACTCGACACCGACATCGCGGTTGTCATCTCACCAGCGGGGGACATCGACTACATGCGCGACAACGAGCAGTGGCGTAATCTGTCTGCAGTCCAGCGCGGTTCGGTTGTGTCGATTGCCCGCAACTCCGGAGTGCCGAATGCCCTTGGATTTCCGTCCCCGATTTCGCTGCCGTGGGGAGCGGACCGAATCACCAACGCGCTGAGCACCGCAGTCTCACGTGCTTCGTGATCCAAGCGGACGTGAATCTCCAGGTGTAGACAGCGCGTAGTAGCTCCGAGTCAGGGGAGTCGTCTCGCTTGCAGTCACATCGTCGGAAGGGTTGGCAGAGCATCTGCCAGCCATTCCGTTTTGTGGGAAGAGCGGCCAGGTTCAGCTAGATCAGATTGGCGAATTCCCTTTGGCGGAAAGTTTCATTCGCAAAGGCAAATAGTCAGTGGGCGACGGAAACAGGTAATTTACCGAATAAATTTCCGAAGTTCGATCGACCCAACGCACACCAGAAACTGACCATGTCACCAACCCTCCACTCACATCGCAACATCTACGAGAAGGGAGTTGGCCGTCAGAACGACCCGAACCCCACGATGCCGGCGACATCATCAGGGTTGAACCGGTGAAGCATCACTGAATTGTTCTCGTTGCCGCCGACGGTGGTGACAATGCCGGCGTCATTGCGGAGCACGATGTTGACGTGCTGCCCGAAGGGGCTGGAATCGTCGTACAGAATCGTGTCGCCGGTCTTCAGTCGATAGTCCTGACCGAGCGGCACAAATGTTCCGACGGATTCGTAGTACTCCTGCAGTGTGTAGACGCCGGGGATTCGCCACGAACCGGAATTGGGGTTCGAATACGGCATGCCGATTTTGTTCATATTCCAACTGACGAAGTCAGCGCACCAGGATTCTTCGACACCTTCGGCATACGTGGTGCCGGGTGCACCGGATTCCCATTCCTTCTCGAGTGTCGCCAGTAGTTCACTCTGTGACTGACTGAGTGTGCTGCGGTCGAGGGTGGGGAAGGCGTCGAGTGTCTCGCCGGCAAGCGCGTCGTTGCTACGCGTGACCCACCAGAATCCGCCGGCGATGACAATTGCCAGCACAGCGCAGAATCCGACCAGAACCACAAACGTGGATCTGGTCGGATTCTTGTCTGCTGACATCACGCCACAATAGCGAACAATCGGTTTCTACTCGATCGGCGCGGCCGAGCGGTCGATAGTGGTGGCCAGCGGCTTCTCCTTGACGAAGAGCAGGAGGATCACCGCTGCGACTACCAGCGGAACGAGGTACATGAAGATCGGGGCGAGCGCGTCGTTGTAGGCGCCTACGATGATTTCGCGGATTTGATCCGGCAATTTCCAGAGGATTCCCGGAGTCAACGAGTTCTCTTCACCGCCGACACCGCCGCCGCCGGCTGGCAACCGCTCCGCGAGCAGATTCGACAACCGGGATGCGAAGAGGCTGCCGACGATCGCGCTACCCAATGAGGCGCCGATCTGGCGAAAGAAGTTGTTCGACGCTGTTGCGGTGCCGACTTCGGCTGCGGGGAAGGTGTTTTGAACGATCAGGATCAGGATTTGCATGACCAGACCGAGACCGACACCCATGATCGCGATATAGATTCCGAACACGACAAGTGAGGTCGACGGAGTCAGCCTGGAAAGTAAGACCAAAGAGACGGCGACGATGGACGTGCCGACGATCGGAAAGGCCTTGTAGCGCCCGGTCTTGCTGACGATCTGCCCGGAACCGATCGAGGACACCAGCAGTCCCGCCATCATCGGAATCATCATCAGGCCGGCTTCGGTGGCGTTCTTGCCGGTCACCATCTGAATGTACGTAGGAAGGTAGGCGAGAGCGCCGAACATTGCGATGCCGATGATCAGTCCGGCGGTGGTGGTCAGTACGAAGTTGCGCTCCGAGAACAGATGCATGGGAATGACCGGTTCGGTTGCTCGTCGCTCGACCATGACAAAGGCAATTGCGCTGACGATGCTGCCGATGATCAGCCCGATGATGACGGCCGAATCCCAGTCGTAGGTGTTGCCGCCCCATGTCGTGAACAGGATCAAGCAGGTTGCCGAGGTTGCAACCAGGATCATGCCGGGGTAGTCGATGGACGGCTTGCCAAGCTTGGGCTTGGGTAGATGCAGGAAGGCCGAGGCACTGGCTATCGCGAGCAGACCCAACGGGACGTTGATCCAGAACGCCCACCGCCAACCGATGCCTTCGGTGAACCAACCGCCCAGGAGTGGGCCCGCAACCGACGCGAGGGCAAAAACGCCGCCCATCGCGCCCATGTAGCGGCCGCGCTGCCGGGCCGGAACGACGTCGGCGATGATGGCCTGCGACAGCAGAATAAGACCGCCGCCGCCGAGTCCCTGAACTGCGCGGCCGGCGATGAGCGTGGTCATGTCGTGGGACAAACCGCCGATCACAGAACCGACGATGAAAATGCTGATCGCACCGATGAACAGCCCTTTGCGGCCGATCAGATCGCCCATTTTTCCGTAGACCGGCATCATGATCGTCGACGCCAGGATGTATGCCGTTGTCACCCACACCATGTGGTTGACGCCGTTCAGTTCGCCGACGATGGTGGGCAACGCCGTGCTGAAGATCATCTGGTCGAGGGATGCCAGAAGCATCGTGATCATCAGGCCGACGAACACCAGGATGATGGATCTTTTGTCCGACGTGGTGTCGGGTTCGTCTGCGCTTGTGGGTGCAGCTTCTCGAGTGGACATAGGGCTCCTTGGTGACGAGAGCGGTAGACGAGCTAGTGGGCGGACCGCAGGATGTGGGCCATCAACGTCAATGCGGGATCCACGAGTTCGGCTCGCGGACGATCTCTTTCGCTTTTCTGCCAGGCACGAAACACGTATCGCATCGAGGCTCCGGCGATGATCACGGTGGCGGTGGCCTCATCGGCCGCCGCCATATCGGCGGGTAGTCGACCATGGGTTGGTCGTTCGAGTAGTTCCTCCGTGAGCATCCGGGTGAGCGTGTCCTCGAGTTCGTGGAACGTGGCCAGATGCTGTTGGAGCAAGGTCGGGTGTCGCTCGAACAATTGGCGTCGGTGGACGAGGAGATCGGGTCGTTCGTCCATGATCTTCATCGCTTCGGCGAAGACGGCCAGCGCTCCGTGGAGTGGGTCATTCGGGTGGGCGTCGAGTAGTTCGGAGATCACCTCTGTGGGCGGGACGACTATCGCGATTCCGCCAATCGCGGCGTCCTTGGTAGGGAAGTAGTTGAAGAATGTGCGGGTGGACAGATCGCAGGCTTCGCAGATTCGTTCCACGGTCACTTCGTCGTAACCCAGTTCCAGCACGAGTTCGACGGCGGTGCGTTCGATCAGTTCGCGTGTCGCAATTCGCTTACGTTCTCGAAGCCCTAGTGTTTCGCTACCCATGCCTTCAATAATTGCACAGAGTGCAAACTTTCATCGAGTGCAAAATATTTCCCAATCGCTGGTTATGAAGTGCAAAAGTCGGACAGACGGGGCGGCGGATAGGCTGATCGGGTGGAAGACACCTTGCCGCCGTGCCCTGAATGTTCCAGTGAGTTCACCTACGAGATGGGTGCGCTCATGGTGTGCCCCGAATGTGCACACGAGTGGTCGACGGAAGACTCGGCCGCCGAAGAAGATGGCGTCATCAAGGACGCCGTCGGAAACGTACTCACCGACGGTGACACCGTGACGGTCATCAAGACACTCAAGGTCAAGGGCAGCCCCACCGGAATCAAATCCGGCACGAAGGTGCGAAACATCCGTCTGGTCAAGGGGATCGGTGATCACGACATCGACTGTAAGGTCGACGGTATCGGCCCGATGCAGCTGAAGTCGAGCGTCGTCAAGAAGGTCTGACGAACCCCGTCAACTCCGGGGTGCTCCGCTCGCGATTCGGGATCGCTCGGCCATGCCGTCACTTTTCACGATCACGTACACCAGTCCCGACACAAAGGGGACGAGGAGTAAGAAACACACCCAGAGTGCGCGCATCCACCCCGATGTCTGACGGTCACGGAACAGATCGGCGCTGATCTCGAACAGCAGTACCAGGTAAGACAGCAGCGCGAGAGAGATGACGCTGAGCCAGAAGACCGTCCAGAAAGAATCCATGTCTCGCGCTCCCGGGATCAGTGGTCGGTCGAGTGGTTGGAGTTCCCACTTCGGCTGCGGAATTCGTTGACGGCAGCTTCGATGGTCGGGAAGAAATGCGTCGCGTCGAATCGGTCGCCGACGCCGAATCTGATGAGTTTGTCTTTGATCGGCCCCTTCATCTCGGCAAACGCCAGCCGGATCCCTTTGCCTTCGAGGTAGGTGTCGAGGTCGACCAACTCGTCGACTGCGGTGGTGTCGAGGCCGGTAATCGGCTCTGCTGCAATGACTACCCATTCGACGGGCGCCGGCGCATCGGCGACTACGGAGCGTACGTACTCGTCGAAGATCTCACCGTTTGCGAAGAAGAGGGGAGCGTCGAAGCGCACCAGCACCAGGCCGGGAATGCGCTGTCCATCTGGATGTCGTTCGACGTCGTGAAATCCCTGTAGGTGTGCGATCTCCACGAGTTCGGTGCGATGTGGCTGCCAGACTTGCGCTACCACCGCGACAAACGACAGGCCGATCGCCACGAGAATGCCCTGGAGTACTCCGACAAGTGCAACGCCGAGGAAGGCTGCGACAGCGAGGCCGAACTCCACGGTGCTCATGCGCCACATCCGGACCATTCCACCCACGTCGATCAGCGCGCAGGCCGCGACGATGACCACGGCTGCGAGTGTTGCATCGGGTAGGTACGCGGTGAGGCCTGGGGCGACGAGGACAAAGACCAGCACGGCGAGCGCGCCGACAACACCTGCCAATTGTGTATGGGCGCCGCTTTGTTCGGCTACAGGTGTTCGTGAGCCGCTCGCCGAGATGGGGAACCCGCCGAACAGTCCACCTGCCACATTGGCGACGCCGATTGCCTTCATTTCGGTGCTGCCGTTCACGTCTTCACCGTGCCGGGCGGCAAAGGTCCGGGAGAGAACGCCGGTGTCGGCAAATGCGATCAGAGCGATACCGGCCGCAGGTCCGATCAGGTGTCCTACGTCCTGCCAGCTGACGCCTCCTACGGAGGGCAGAGGGAGACCTTCAGGGAGAGCACCGACCATTCCGATGTCATCCGTGAGGCCGGCCGCGGCGGACAAAATGATTGCGCCGACGACGGCCACCAGGACTCCGGGGACAACGGGGACCCAGAGTCGGAACGCGACGATGACAGCAAGCGACCCGATTCCGACCGCGGCAGCAACGGGGTCGATATCCCCGCCTGCCACGGACTTTCCGATCTCACCTATTTCGCCGAGCAGACCGGACGCGTCAACGGAGAACCCCAGCAGTTTGGGAATCTGACCGATAACAACGACTAGCGCAATGGCATTGAGGTAGCCGAGTCGGATGGGTTTCGAGAGCAGTTCGGTGACAAAACCGAGGCGCAGGAACCCCCCGATCAGGAGGATGAGCCCGACGAGGATGGCCAGGACGCCGGCCAGGGCAAGTGCGTTGTCTTCATCGCCGACGATCGCCAGTGGCAGGATCGCGGCGGCGATAAGTGGCGCGAGCGACGAGTCTGGCCCCAGGACAAGGATTTTCGACGGCCCGACGAGTGCGTACGCGAGGAGCGGCACGATGGTGGCGTACAGGCCGGCGTATGCCGGGAGGCCAGCAGCTTCGGCATACCCCATGCCCGCGGGTATCAGCAGGGCTGTGAGGACAAGTCCGGCGGTGATGTCCGTACGCAGCCATTCGCGGTGATACCCCCGGGCCGTTGCGATCCCAGGCAGCCGACCCAGCCCCTTTGTCCACGACATATCGCGATTCCTTCCCGTCGCAGCCACAAAGCTCAGAAATCCGTTGAATCGGTCGCCCGGAGTGGGTACGACGAGTGTGCATCATTGCGCGTGAGCGCGCTGTGGGGCTACCGCAGCGGTGGGGGAGACAATGGTGTGCGACTTCAGGAGGCGTCGGCGTCGGAATGCCTTGTCCAACTCCACGACGATCGGAATGATCAGCGACCACCCGAGGCAGGCGAGCCACTGGCTACCCGTCAATGAGGTGGTCATGAGGAGATCCTGGAGTACTCCGGCCTCGACGGCGAAGACCGTGACGACGGTCGGGATAGCCAAGATCTTGAGCGCGCCGAGCACCGGTGGAATGAGGCCGGATTCCGGATCGCGGCGCATGGTCAGTCCGGCGAAGATGGAGCCCAACGACAGCACCACAAACGCCATGGTCATGGGAATATTTGCCTCGGTGGTACTCATCTCGCCTGGGGCGAGCAGCATTGCGGCAAGTGTGACGGCAAACTGCAGGATGCCGTAAGCCAGCCACTGTATGACCGCCCGTCGGTTGGCTATCGGCGTCTTGGGGTCACGGGGTGGTTTCTTCATCAGGTCCGGCGGCGGCGGGTCGAGCATGATGACCGCAACGGGGAACAGGGTGATGAAGAAGTGCTGGAACAGCACCATCAGCGGGGTGAGCGCAACACCTTCGTTGATATTGAAGATGCTCGCGGCCAGGAAGAGCAGAACCAGCGAGAACAATTTCGACATCTGGTAGCGAATGTAGGACACGATCTTGCCGTAGATATTGCGTCCCAAGCTGATTGCGGTGATGAGGGTCCCGAAGTTGTCGTCGGTGAGCACCATCTTGCCCGCCTGTTTTGTCACTTCGCTGCCTGACCCCATGGCGACGCCGATGTCGGCTTTCTTCAGTGCGGCGGCGTCGTTGACGGCATCACCCGTCATCGCGACAACCGCACCGTTTTTCTGCATGATGTCGACCAGACGCAGTTTGTCCTGCGGGGTGACGCGGCCGAAGACATGCAGGTTCGGCATTGCGTCCGACAGCTCCTCGTCGGTCATGGCTTGAAGTTCGCCGCCGCCGATCGCCCCTGGTCCCAGTCCGAGTTCGGCTCCGATCGCCGACGCGGTGATCGCGTGATCGCCGGTGATCATGCGGACATGGATGCCCGCCGTGTGGGCAGTGCGCACCGACTCGATCGCTTCCGCGCGAAGGGGATCGATGATGCCGGCCATGCCGACAAACGTGAGGTCCTCGACAAACGACATGGGGTCAGCCCCAACGGCTGATTCCTGCCCGTCGAGTCGTCGAACGGCAAACGCCAGCACCCGGAGACCCTTCTCGGACATAGCCCGGTTCGCGGCAGTCAGTTCTTCGCGGACCTCGTCGATCGGTACAGGTCGGCGGCCGGGCAGGAACGCTGCCCCGCACCGAGCCAGGACCACGTCCGGACCGCCCTTGACCAGTTCCACAAATTGGTTGCCGCCGTCCACCTGGAGATGATGGAACGTCGCCATGAACTTGTATGCCGAGTCGAAGGGAACCGTCGCGACCCGCGGGTACGTCTTTCTGGTGAGTGGGGCGTCGACGCCGATCTTTGCCGCGAGAACAACAAGCGCTGCCTCGGTGGGGTCGCCCACAACTTCGCCGGCATCGGAGACTGTGGCGTCGCTGTCCAGGCACAGACCGTAGGCAAGCAGCGTGAAGTCCGGCGGCGCCTCACCCGCGACCTGCGTGATTCTGCCGCTCTTGGCGTAACCCTCGCCCTCGACGATGTACCACCGGCCGTGGACGTACAACGACCGTACGGTCATCTGATTCATCGTCAGTGTGCCGGTCTTATCCGAGTTGATGGCGCTCGTCGCGCCGAGTGTCTCGACGTCGGTGAGGTTTTTCACGACGGCCTTCGCGTCGGCCAGCTGACGAGCTCCATACGCCAACATGGCCTGGACGAAAGTGGGAAGGCCGGTCGGGATTGCGGAAACTCCCATGGCAATACCCAGCAGGAGAAGCGTTGTCAGATCTTGGCCACGGATCACGCCGATAACCACGATGATTGTCACTGCGCCCCACGCGATGATCCCGAGTAGTTTGGTGAGCGAGTCGAGTTCGCGTTGCAACGGCGATTTGCCGGGTGCAACTGCCGACAACATCGACGCGATCTGCCCTATCTGGGTGTGCATCCCGGTTTCGGTGACCACCATGGTGGCGGTACCGCGGGTGACCGAGGTGTTCTGGAACACCAGGTTGCTTCGGTCACCCAGGGGAATGTCTGTGCTGCCCAGCGTCTTCGGATCCTTCGGGATGGGTGCGCTTTCACCGGTCAACGCTGCTTCTTGAGTTTCCAAGGTGGTGGAGGTGAGAAGGCGTCCGTCGGCGGCGACGATATCGCCCGCTTCGAGTTCGACGATATCGCCAGGCACCAACTCAGTAGCGTCGAGCTGGATCAGAGTCCCATCGCGGATTACCCGTGCTTGGGGCGTCTGCATCTTCGCCAGTGCGTCCACGCTGGCGCGGGCCTTCACCTCCTGCCGGGTGCCGAGCACGATGTTGAGTACGACGAGTACCGCAACGACGATGGCCGTGGGGATTTCGCCGATGACGATGCTGACCACAGCTACCGCGACAAGCATCAGATTCATCGGGTCCCTCAACTGCGCCAGCGCTATCGACCACATCGAGGGTGGTGGCGTCGACGCAATTTCGTTGGGCCCGTGCTGACGTCGACGGTCCACCACGTCCTCGGCACTCAGTCCCGACTCCTGATCAGAAGTCAGTGCTGCGAGGACGGATTCGGCACTCTGGGCATGCCAGGGCGTGTTCTCGGCCGGGTCTGTGTGCGCTCGATTCTGCGGCGCGGCTTCCGTGGGGCTCATGTGCCGCACGTCCTTTCCCTGGGCAGGATTTTCAGTAGGGGGTAGGAATCCAGTGCAGCGGTTGCTGGGGTGTCTTGTATCCGTCGGGGCGTTGTCGGTGTGGCAGTTTGATATCGGGATGTTCCAAAGGTTCGTACGGAATCTGACTCAGGATGTGGCTGATGATGTTGAGCCGGCCGCGCTTCTTGTCGTCGTTGACCGCGACATACCAAGGCGCCCATCCGGTGTCGGTATAGCGGAACATCTCGTCGCGGGCCCGTGAATAGTCGTACCAATGGCTGTACGACTTCAGATCGAGGCCCGACAACTTCCAGATTTTCCGCGGGTCGTCGATCCGGCTCTGCAGGCGCAGCATTTGCTGTTCCTCACTCACCTCGAGCCAGTACTTCAACAGAATTACCCCGGATTCCACAATTGCGCGTTCGACTGTCGGGATGAGCTGGAGGAATTCGTGTGCTTGCTCGTTGGTGCAGTAGCCCATGACCCGTTCGACTCCGGCACGGTTGTACCAACTGCGATCGAAGATGACTATCTCGCCGGCTGCGGGTAGATGCGGCACATACCGTTGGATGTACATCTGGGATTTTTCCCGTTCAGTCGGGGCCGGGAGGGCAACAACGCGGAAGACACGAGGGCTCACTCGCTCGGTGATCGCTTTGATCACCCCACCTTTTCCTGCAGTGTCACGGCCCTCGAACACGATGCAGACCTTGGCGCCGGAGGATTTGACCCACTCCTGCAATGCGACGAGTTCTGCGTGAACAGGCTTGAGATCACGGCGGTATTCCTTGTACTTCATCGGCTTTTCTGTCACGGCTGAGGAGGGTTCCACGCCGGCAACTCGGGGAGCTTCGAGCTCAGAGTTCTTGTGTTTCTTGTGCTTCGACTTCTTTCCCACGCTCGCTCCTCGACACCCATATTCCGGACAGTGCTTCCACGCAGGACGTTCTTGATCAAACACACCCTTTGCTTGTGTATGCCCCGTGATTGGCAAAGTTATTCCTGGCTTGATCGAATCCCGAATCGTGATGCTTTCGAATCTATTTCGAGTCTTGACGGCAGCGGGCTTCCGGACAGACGATTAGCCGATGACCGGCGACGAAGAGTTGCTCCAGGTCGAACAGGTGATTGCACGGCTGATCACCCGCTATCCGACCGTCTCACCCGCAGATATCGAACGAAGCGTGCGGATGATTCACGCACGATTCAAAAGAGGACGGATACGAGCATTCGTCCCGCTCCTCGTTGAAAAGGCGGCGCGAAGTGACATTGCCCGCGCTGCGTCCGAGATCGCTATGTAGTACCCGCTATGTAGTACCTCTGTCATTCATCTGTGGTACGTATTATCGGTACGAATTCTCGGTACGTATTACCAACGGAGATAATGCATTTCGGGAGATGCCGAGTGCCGGTCGGCTAACGGGCGGTTACCGGCGCAGTGGCAACAGTTGATTCACAAGTAGGACGTCATAGGTCGTGACCTGACTTCCTATCCGGAAACACCGACAGTACGGAGTTGGCGAAAATGGAAGGCTTCTGGGAGTTTTTCTGGTTCATGTTTGTCTGTCTCGCATTTGTCGCCTACTTGAGCGTGTTGTTCTCGATCATCACGGATCTGTTCCGAGATCATGAGATGTCAGGCTGGTTCAAGGCGATCTGGATCGTTTTCCTCTTTGTCGTGCCCTTCCTGTCGGCGATGATCTATGTGATCGTCCGGAATGACGGTATGACTCAGCGCTCGATTGCCGCAGCGCAAAAGCAGATGCAGGCACAAGGCGCGTACGTGCGCGAGGTCGCTGGACAATCTTCGGCTGATCAGATCACAGCCGCCAAGGGCCTTCTCGATGCCGGCGCGATCAACGAGGACGAGTTCCGGGCGCTGAAGGCAAAAACCATCATGCAGTGAAGACGGTGCTGCAACAGAATCAGAATACGACGACGACGTGTGTTGTGGATGACGTGTGTTGTATTCGCAACAGAATTCGGCCTGGTTCGCTGTCCTCATTCGTCCAGGCGTCAGGTGACAACCTCTGGGGTTCTGGTTACTCTCCGCGCGCGTTCAGTTACGCCTCGATGACATCGAGCGAATCTTCGGCTGAGGGAGGTAGTTTCACCGCTACGAGTACGGGTGGCGCCGAATGGTCGCCCTCCTTCCCGAATATGACGAAGCCGCCGGCACCTTACGGTGTCCGGCGGCTTCACCACATTCAGGATCGGCGAAACGAGGAGCTGTCAGCTTGTCGCGTTCGCGGGCTGTTCTTGGCTGACTCGCCCTCGGACGAAGAAGATAGCGACGACGGCGAAGAGGACCAGCAGGATTGTGATGAACGTGGCGACGACGGTGGCGCCGCTGGCTCCAGTCACGGAGGTGTCGAGTCCGCCCGTCGAGAGGATCGTTGTGGGGTCGGTGAGGCCATGCAACACGATCGCGGCCCAGATTGTGCCCGTCACGCGCATAGTCAGATACATGCACATCCCGAAACCGAACGTGTAGACGACGGTCGCCAGAACGGTTGACACTTCCATCCCGGAGATGAAGTTGACCGTGTGCATCAGCGCGAACAGCAGCGACGACACGACCGCGACGAAGCGTTCGCCATGGCCGGCGTCACGCAACATTTTCACCGCAATACCGCGGGTGAGGAGTTCCTCGGCAATGCCAACGCACACCCCGAGGGCAAGTAGCGAGATGATCTCGCCGGCTGACCACGCGCTCCAGTCGGTTCCGGTCAGGTGCGCTGCAATGGCGGCGGCTACGAGAATCGGTCCGATCCACATCCAGCCGCGGCCACGTATAGGTTGCGGGCCGAAAATACTGCGTAGCCAGCCCAGCTTCACTATGAATATCAGCAGCGCGACAGCACCGATCGCGATAGGCAATGCGAGGCCGAAAATGATGCTCGAGGCGCTTGCGACCACGTTGTCGCTATCGATCTGATCGGAGAAAACGCGCGAGATCACCTGTCCAACTGCGAGGTAGAAAGCTAGATAGACGACGACTATCAACAGCAGCTTCCACAGGGTGGGGCGGCTCCAGAAACCCGACTTTTCGGGAGTTGTATTGGTCACTGACAGATCGTACGGGATCTCCAGGAATTCGCGCGTCAATCGAAATTCGCGCTGAAGCCTCTGTCGACCAGGCCGAGAAAATTGATGTAAGTACCAGATATATTGTGCCGGATCACGATTCGTGATGGCATACCAGCATGTGGTTGGCGCCTTTTTGGAATTCGTAGTCGACCTCGACGTTACGGCCGGCGATGCCGCGAGCTCGCAGTTCGGACAGCAGCTCGACAAGTTGTGAGTACGGCTCCGCCGATCCAATCGCCACCAACGGAAAGATGCGCAGCTCTCCTGAGGTGACGCGCATCAATTCGGTAATCGCGTCGAGGTGGAAGGCGTGGTCGAGGCTGTCGGCGTAGCTGAACAACAGATGAGAGCTGAGTACCAGATCGAAGGCGTCGTCAGGGAAAGGCAGTGCGGGCAACCGACCTGGGATGTAGTGACCGGGGTGTTGGCGAATATGAGCTGCGAACTGGTGGGCGGCGTGCTGCCTGACATGTTGGTGTTCATCGGGATCAGCGAAGAAAGTCCACTCGTACTCTTCTGCGTGTGCGCGGACATATCGATTGCCTCGCTCCGTCTCCGATGTGGCAATAGTAGCGAGATTGTCGGGGCTGTTTCCGAAATAGGCTGCATCGCATGCAGTTACGTTGCCGCCGAGGTTGCTCACCGCACTGGTGAAATCCGCGGCGCCGCTGGGGCAGTCGAGGATTCGCACGGACAGGTCATCGTCGGTGAGGGCGAACATCGCCTGGTATTCGGCAAGCGAACGAGAACTGATCAGCATCTTGCCGATCCCGTCGACGCGGTTGTCATTTTCAAAGGTCATGTGTGGTCCTCACAGTAGGGGGCACCTCACTGCGTCAACCGGGATAGATGTAGGCAACGATCGTCGGCCGCGCGCGAGGCGGCCGGAAAGTGCACAGTTCAAGGCCGCAGTGAATGCGGCCACCAGAGCTGTACGAAAGTCGTCACCGGCCAATTACAGCACACGATCTGGTGGTGGGTTGGAGAGAACCGGCGCGCTTGCTCGACTTCTGAGCGATATACCTCGAGAATCAACACCATGGACACCGTGAAGTTCTTCGAGTGGGTCACCGAATTGTTCGAAGTACTCGGTGTTGTCGCGATGGTTTTCGGGTTTGTATTCGCCTTTGGCATTGCCGGCCGGTCGTGGTTCCGTACTCGCAACGGTAGTGCCGCGTTCAAGACTCTCCGCGAAACCCTCGGCGCCGTCATTCTTCTCGGACTGGAGATTCTGGTTGCCGCAGATCTAGTCAAAACCGTGACGTCGTCGCCTTCTCTGACAGATGCTGCAGTACTCGGAATGATCGTCTTGATTCGAACCGTTCTGAGCCTGTCGATTCAGATTGAGATCGACGGGGTACTTCCATGGCGCAAGGCGTTGGTGTCGAGTCCCCAATTGCTGGCCCGCGCAGCACGCGGATCAGGTGGGGACGCGACGTCCGACGCCTCGCAGCCGTAGCAAGGGCCGTCGACTCCGCAGGCCCACCGAGGACTGAAAGGTCGGGCAGATGACTGCAGTACCGGTTGACAAGGTTGCGCCAGCTGACAAGGCAGTTCCTGCGCAGCACCCCACCGTTGACGAGCGGAGGGAAGATGGTCGGCAGGCTCGCCGAGATACGCCGCTCGCGATGCTGGCCGAACTTGCCGACAGCGACCGCGACCCGATTTCACTCCTGGAATCTCAGGCCGAAGCGCGGGTGCCTGAATTGGTGCCGATTCGTTACGGCCGCATGTCTGCGTCGCGTTTCTCGTTCTTTCGTGGCGCGGCCCTGGTTATGTGCGACGACCTTTCACGCAATCGCAATTCCGACATGAATACCCAACTGTGCGGAGATGCGCATCTGAGTAATTTCGGGGTCTACGCCACGCCGGAGCGCAAACTTGCATTCGATATCAACGATTTCGACGAGACCTACCCAGGTCCATTCGAATGGGACGTCAAACGCTTGGCTGCGAGTTTGGCGATAGCGGGTAAGGACAACGGCTATTCGGGTAAGGAACGAAGGAAGATAACTGTTGGTTGTGCCGCCGAATATCGGGAAACGATGATTCGCCAGGCGGAATTGGGAAACCTTGCGGTGTGGTATTCGCACATCGAACCAGAGGACGGCCTCGAAGAACTGAGTATTCAGATCAAGAAACGAATGCTTGAACGGGCGCGTTCCACTCTCGATAAGGCACGCCGACGGGACAGCGTTCAAGCCGCGTCGAAATTCACCGAGATTGTCGATGGCAGAAGGCGATTCATCAGTGATCCACCGTTGATCGTGCCGGTCGAGGAGCTATACGACGGGCGGGATCTCGAGGATGTCGAGGAGGTGCTCCACGGACGAATTCGTTCGTACCGCAGCACCCTTCAGTGGGATCGCCGCGTGCTGCTACAGAGCTTCGAGATGATGCACATCGCGCGCAAGGTGGTCGGCGTCGGCAGTGTCGGCACGAGAGCCTGGATGATCTTGATGAAGGGACGCGACGCCGATGATCCACTGATCCTGCAGGTGAAGCAGGCGTTGCCGTCGGTGTTGTCCGGCTATGTGAACGGCCCGATATTCCGCAATGAGGGGGAGCGGGTGGTGAATGGTCAGCGGCTGATGCAGGCCAGCAGCGATATCTTTCTCGGTTGGGAGCGAGGGCCAGGTCCGGACGAGCTCGAGCATGACTTCTACATCCGTCAACTTCGCGACGGCAAGGGCTCAGCGGTGATCGAAGGCATGAAACCCGAAGGCATGGAAGCGTACGGCCGCTTATGCGCGCGGGTTCTGGCCTATGCACACGCTCGTTCGGGCGACCGCATTGCGATTGCCGAATATCTTGGCGAGGGAACGGAATTCGATCTCGCGATCAGTGAGTTTGCAGCGGCGTACACCAAACGAAATGCTCGTGATCATGCCGCACTTATGACAGCGATCGACACGGGACGGGTGACCGCACAGACCGGAATCTGACCCGCCCAGGAATTGCTGGAGGGCCGTCAGGTTGTGCAACGCTCTCGCATCGTCGCAGCACCGGGCCCGGTGAGATCGTCGCAGTACACGCGCCGACCAGCCATGGCCATGGTGAGAGCCAAGGTCGTGCCGCTGACGAGTGGACCGTCTCCAGTCGAGAATGGCCCGTCGGTCGCTTCGACGCGAAGACCTTTGATCGTGCTGCGACTGGGCACAGTGAAGTCCCGTCGAGCGTAGAAACGAGCAACTTCGGTGAGCGTCTCGACGGCTGGAATGTACGAGAGACCGAGCGGACGCCGGATGTCCTGGGCGTGGACTACCACCTCGCCGAGCCACGCCACAGTGGGCCCTGGCGCCGAGGTTCTGCTGGTGATCACCCGTCGGAACCGATCGAGGGTCTCGTCCGGGGTCGCGCCTCGGTACTCGGCGAGGCGCCGGTCGTTGTGTAGGTCGAAGTCGAACCGTGTGCCCAGGACACTGACAAGCCAACGAAGTGCACCGACGCTCGCAGCCGCTGTGAGATGCGCGACGACGTCCTCGACAGTCCACCGCCCGCACAACGACTGCTGATTCCACTGTGCCTGATTCAGGCTGACAAGCTCACCGAGCAGAGCGGTGCGCTCGGTTTCGACAGCAGACCACAGGGCGCTTCTCTGCATATCGCGCTTAGGCATAGACGCCGTCCAACCAGCCTTTCCAGCCTGCGCTGGCTGCTTCGCCGTCAGCGCCGGCTGCAAACAGGTGGTGTGCCACATCGACATTGCCGCCGAAGGCATTTCGGCCGTAGAACCGAAGTAGCGCGTCGTCGGTACGCAGTCCGACAAACCAGTCGTTGAGGTAGTCGACCACAGCAGTGATCGTGCCGATGACGGGAACGTCGAAAGTCACGGTGTCGTCGACGGCGGTGTCGGATCCGATTCCGAGTGCGCTGCGCAGAGTTGCCATCGCTGCGGGTGTGCCGGATGCTTCCGGACCTTCGGCGCTCACGTAGGTGGCGCTCTGCCCGGCGAAGTAGCGCACGTACTGGCCAAGGCTGTGGAGGTAGAAGTCTGTGTGCTTGCTTGCCCCGTCGTACTGGTTGTCCCAGTCGTCGGCAAAGACGCCGGCATGGACGTAGCGCACGACGGCCGTGCTGTTGTCGCGGGCTTCCACGAGGTATTCGAGGTGATTGAACCAGCCATCGGGGCCGTCCATGTGGATGCCGAGTTCGGTGGGCGGTTCCCAGGTAGCGATGACGGGACTGTCGGGGCGCGAGCCGTCGGCCGGAATCTCGAGAGGCGATGGGAACATCCATCCGGCAGTCTCGGCGGAGATGGCGGCCCAGATCTGCTCCTGGGTTCCGGGTACAACAACTTCGCGGCGGATTTCGAACTTCTTCGACATGGCTAGTTCTCCGATTCGGTTGAGTGTGTGGACGGTTTCAGGCTTGGGTGAAGCGCTACGACGAGGCGGTGCGGGCGGCCGGTCGCGGTGTTGCCGTCGTGGTATTTGGCAACCAGTCCGTTGACTGCCTCGCCGAGTTCGCGGGCGAAGTCCGCTCGGTCGGAGGCTGTCGCGAATGTGATGTCACTGTCGATGGCATAGGAAGCGAGGGGCTTTCCGGCGGCGGTTGCTCCGGCGATCAACTCGCCGACCTCTCGGACGACCCGCGCTGCCACCGCGACGAGCCATCGCGCCGAGAGTTGGTCTGGGAACTTCCGTGGATCCGGAGCCAGCGCGGACATCGCGGCGGGGGAGATGACGTACGACGCGGCACTTGCCTGCATGACTCGTTCGGTCATGTTTCCGCGTTTGCGTTCTTCGACGAGATGAACGAGCCCGTGTTCTTCCAGGGTTCGCAGGTGGTAGTTGACCTTTTGGCGGGTCAGTCCGACGAGGGGTGCCAGCGCAGCAGCCGACGACGGGTTCACAAGCGCGGCGAGGATTTGCTGCCGAACCGGGTCGAGTGACGCTTCCGCGGCAGCAGGTTTGTCGATGACTGCGACTTCCAACATGAGAAAACCATCCCACCGACAGAATTACTTGTCAAGACAAAATAATTTGTCGGTGGGATGGTTGTTGGGCAAGCTCTACTTGCTCAGCGCCGCGGGATTGTTCAAATCACGCGCCGAGTAGGTGTCGCATGCAGACACCTGGCCGGTCTTGTATCCGGCTGCAAACCACAACTGCCGCTGTTGGGATGAACCGTGAGTCCAGCCTTCGGGGTTGACTCGCCCGCTGGTCGACTGTTGGATCCGGTCATCGCCGACCGACGATGCGGCCGACAGTGCATCGCGGATATCGTTCTGCGACAGCGTCTTCAGGAATGGTTGGCCGGTCGCTTCGTCGGGGATGGTGTCGGCGTAATGTGCCCACACGCCGGCGTAGCAGTCTGCCTGCAGTTCGGTGCGCACCGCGCCTGACTCTGCGCCCTGCGGGTCGGCCTGCGCGCGGCTGATATCCCCGAGTTGATTCTGGATGTGGTGACCGAATTCATGGGCAACGACGTACTCCTGCGCCAAGGGGCCGGCGCTTGATCCGAATCGGTCGACCAGCAATTGGAAGAAGCTTGTGTCGAAGTACGCGGTCTGATCGGCCGGGCAGTAGAACGGACCGACTTCGCTGGTTGCCTGACCGCAACCCGTATTGACCGATCCGCTGAACAATCGCACTGCCGGGCGTACGTACGCCGTCCCAGTTTGTTTGATCAGTTGTTCTTCCCAGACGTCGTCGAGGCTACCGACGGTAAGTGTGACGCGGCAGTTCACGTCGTTGTTGGCATCGGTACCGGTGCAGTCGTCGACCGAACTGAGTTCGCTCGAGGAACTCGATGTTTCGGTGGACGTTCCCAGTGGCGAACCGGGATCTCCGCCGAACAGAAGGGCAAGAATGAGCACGATGATGCCACCGGCGCCGCCGCCGATTGCCACCTTGCTGCCCCGGCTACCGCCCCCGCCGCCTTGAACCTGAACGCGTCCCGCTTCACCGCGGGCCCCCTCGTTGAAGGTCATCTATGTCCGCTTTCTGCTGTCGTGAACAAGTGCTTGCCGTCACTTCTGGTGGATAGCTTCGCATGCGAGGCGGGTGCGCGTTTCCGGTCTGGGCTGTTCGCTCCGTAGGATCGCAGGCAAAGTAGTCGGTCGTCGGTTATTGAAGTTGTTCGAAAGGAATCCCGTGCTGCGCACACATCTCGCCGGTTCATTGCGACCCGAGCAGGCAGGGCAGACCGTAACGCTCACCGGTTGGGTAGCCAGGCGTCGTGATCACGGCGGAGTGATCTTCATCGATCTCCGTGATGCATCCGGTGTTTCGCAGGTAGTTTTCCGGGCAGGTGACGTCGCCGAGCAGGCGCACCGTCTGCGCGCGGAATACTGCGTTCGCGTGACCGGTGTCGTCGAGGTCCGCCCCGAGGGAAACCAGAACTTCGAGATCCCCACCGGCGCAATCGAGGTCAACGCCACCGAGCTCGAGGTGCTCAACGAGAGTGCTCCGCTGCCGTTCCAGCTCGACGATCAGGTCGGCGAGGAAGCGCGTCTGAAGTACCGCTACCTCGACCTGCGTCGTGAAGGACCCGGACACGCAATTCGCTTGCGCTCCAAGGTGAATGCCGCTGCGCGTGGCGTCCTCGCGCACCACCAGTTCGTCGAGGTCGAGACCCCGACACTCACGCGTTCCACCCCTGAAGGTGCCCGCGACTTCCTGGTTCCGGCGCGTTTGCAGCCCGGTAGCTTCTACGCTCTGCCGCAGAGCCCCCAGCTCTTCAAGCAGCTCCTCATGGTGGGTGGCATCGAGCGCTACTACCAGATCGCGCGCTGCTACCGCGATGAGGATTTCCGCGCCGATCGCCAGCCGGAGTTCACTCAGCTCGACATCGAGATGGCGTTCGTCAACCAGGACGACGTCATGCTGTTGGCCGAGGAAGTCCTGACCGCGTTGTGGAAGCTCGTCGGCCACGAGATCAAGACGCCGATCGCGCGCATGACCTACAACGAGTCGATGCGTCGTTACGGCAGCGACAAGCCCGACCTGCGTTTCGACATCGAACTCGTCGAGTGCATGAAGTTCTTCAAGGACACCACGTTCCGCGTGTTCCAGGCCGAGTACGTCGGCGCTGTTGTCATGCCGGGTGGCGCAAGCCAGCCGCGTAAGCAGCTCGACGCGTGGCAGGAATGGGCCAAGCAGCGCGGCGCCAAGGGACTTGCCTACGTGCTGGTCGGCGAAGACGGAACGCTCGGCGGACCGGTTGCCAAGAACCTCACCGACGCCGAGCGCGAGGGTCTGGCCGCTCACGTCGGCGCACAGCCAGGTGACTGCATCTTCTTCGCGGCGGGTGCAACCAAGCCGATGCGCGCGCTTCTCGGTGCTGCCCGCGGCGAGATCGCCCGCAAGAAGGATCTCATCGACCCCAAGGCCTGGGCCTTCGTCTGGATCGTCGACGCTCCCATGTTCGAGCCGGCCGCCGACGCCACCGCGTCCGGTGACGTTGCTCTCGGCCACTCGGCTTGGACCGCGGTGCACCACGCGTTCACCTCGCCCAAGCCCGAGTTCTTCGACACGTTCGACACCGATCCCGGAACCGCTCTCGCCTACGCCTACGACATCGTCTGCAACGGCAACGAAATCGGCGGCGGCAGTATCCGTATCCACCGCAAGGACATTCAGGAACGAGTGTTCAAGGTGATGGGTATTTCCGAGGAAGAGGCGCAGGACAAGTTCGGCTTCCTGCTCGACGCCTTTGCCTTCGGCGCACCCCCGCACGGCGGAATCGCCTTCGGTTGGGACCGCATCACCGCGCTCCTCGCCGGCATGGATTCCATTCGTGAGGTCATCGCGTTCCCGAAGTCGGGTGGCGGTGTCGATCCGCTGACGGACGCACCTACCCCGATCACGGCGCAGCAGCGTAAGGAATCCGGCGTCGATGCGAAGCCGGAGAAGAAGGCTGACGCTGCCGGTGGCGACACCGCAGACGGCAAGTAGACCGACCCCAGATCGCCATGCTGCACCTGAGGGTGATCTGCCCGCCCGAGCGCACCGAGGAAGTTCTCGGTGCGCTCGAGGCGGAATGCGGGGCTACCCACATTGTGGTGTCGCGTGGCATTGCCATCGATCCGCGCGGCGATGTCGTGCAGGCCGATGTTGCCCGCGAGTCTGCGAACGACGTCATAGTCGCGATGCAGGATCTCGGCATCCCCGAGCACGGCGCGGTGACGCTGGTTCCCGTGGAGACAGTGTTGTCGGCCGCGGCACGCAAAGCAGAACACGATGCACCTGGTGACGGCGCCGAGACTGTGGTCTGGGAAGAACTGTTGTCCCGGACTCGGGAGGAATCGACTCTCAATGGATTGTTTGTCGCTTTCCTGACTATCGCCTGCCTCCTGGCCGCAATCGGTGTAGTCACGGATTCACCGGTCACCATCGTCGGAGCGATGGTTGTGGGGCCGGAATTCGGCCCGCTGGCCGCGCTCTCGGTTGCCCTGGTTCGACGTGATCGAAAGCTACGTAGACGTTCGATTCTTGCGTTGGTCGTCGCGTTCCCGGTGGCGATGGGTATCACTCTGCTCGCCACCTTTGTGGTGAAGTTCTTCGACTGGATGGACGTCACCACCCTCGAATCACTGCATCAAGTCGACTTCATCTACAAAGTGGGACCGATCTCGTTTGTTGTCGCCCTCCTGGCCGGTTCTGCGGGCATGTTGGCCTTGATATCGGCGAAATCCGCCGCACTGGTCGGCGTGTTCATATCAGTGACTACAGTCCCGGCGGCCGGTTTCGCAGTAGTTGCTGCGGCTAACGGTGAATGGCGTATCGCCGGGCTGTCGTCGCTTCAGCTCGCCGTCAACATGCTGGGAATTGTCACCGCTTGCACACTCGTATTGTGGTTCAAGACCCGAGCCGATGAAGAGTTTGCTGCAGCGCTGAAAGGCATTTCAGGTTTGATCGGCGACGAGAAAGCGCGCTGACAGTAGAGAGCGAAGACGCATGATTCCAGTAACTTACGGGTAAGTTGATCAGTGATGACCGTATTACTGGCAGACCCCGTATCCGAAGTCGTGGCAGCTGCCGAGCAGTTGCTCACGCGCCGCACCGGAGCACCCGTTACCCTCGTGGATCCCACGGATCTGGGTGGCAGTGGACGCACCATCGTGCTGCGCGTTCGAGTTGCCGAAAACCCGTTTTCCCTACCTCGCACATTGGTGATCAAGCAGGTCCGTGATCCCTATCTGGGTGTCAAGAACGGCGTTACCCCGCCCGCTGAGGCAATCCACGTGTTCGATCCTGATACCGCGTTCCTGCGTGAAGCCGTGTCGTACCAATTCGCCAACGCATTGGCCAAGGACGCCCGTCCCGGCGCGGAACTGCTGGCATACGACTTGGACGCCAGGCTCCTCGTGCTCAGCGACCTCGGTGACGCCACCGCGATCAGCGTTCTTTTCCAGGACAGCGACGCAGACACCGTCACGAATACCCTGATGGCAATGGCCCAGGCAATGGGTCGCATGCACGCCGCCACCGTAGGACGTGAAGAAGATTTCACAGCCCTGCTTCGACGTGCCGAGGTTGTCCACAGTTCCGACGAAGTGGCTGATCAGGTGGCGCGCGTCATCACCGACGTGCCGTCGATGTTGGCGGACACACTGGGTGTTGTTGTCGATCCGAATATTCTCGAACAGGTTCACCACGCGCAGAATCTGTTCAGCGGTGGGCGATTCCGCGCCTTCAGTCCGTCCGATCTGTGTCCGGACAACATCATCGTCAACGGCGAAGGTGTTCGATTCCTCGACTACGAGTGGGGTGGATACCGAGACGCGCTTCTCGACATCACGTACGCACTCGTGTCGTTCCCGGGATGCCTGTGCAACGTCGACCTGACCGAGGAACGCGCGTCGGCGATGGTCGACGCGTGGCGTTCGGAAGTGGTGGGCTTGTGGCCGGCGCTTGCCGACGAAGCCGAATTGGGTCGAGGACTGGTCGAGGCTCAGCTCATCTGGGTATGGCTGAGCACCTACATGTTCCTGCCCAATGATCATTCGCGGATAGCCGCAGTGCGCGAGCACCATCTGTCGATTCCGCGTTCGGATGCGTTGCTGCGCCGTTGGGCACGGTTGGCGCGATCAGCCGAACTCGCAGGCAACGTCGCTGTGCATGACCACGCGAACGAGGTTGTCGCTGCACTCCGCGCACACGCTGAGTAACGCACACACGAACCGATAAAGCGCCCGTGCCGGAGCACGGGCGCTTTTGCATGTCGAAGCTCAGTTGTCGGCGAGAGCGTCCGCCTCGGACAGATCCGTTGCCGCCAGCGCCGTCGCGAGATCGGGATGCCGGAAGGTAGACGTGACCTGGTCCTCGACCACCCGGAACGCCGACGCAATGGTGGCGGTCTTGCCGGGTTCTGCGGCCCACGTCGCAGTCTGCTCGACAACGACAACTCCGTGGTGGACGTACATCTTGCCGGGAACAAGCGTCAAACCGGCGTTCGACGCCCACTCGCTCAGTGCTGCTAATCCTTGCGTTGCCCCGTCGGCTCCACCCACCTCGATATCGTCGCTCGACAACTGCAGGAGCGTGTCGATGTCTTGGCTGTTGAGTGCGTCATGCCACGCGAGAACGGTGGCGATCTCAGAAGTGCTCATGGCGACACGCTATCCAATTCGGCCCGACCGTGCTTTCCAGTTGGGACTTCGACGCGTCGGTACCTTCTAGTAGCGTCGTTTTGTGAGCGATTGGCAAGCTGAAGACAGCGTGGTGGCAGATGACGGCCTGTTCGAGGCAACTCCGGAAGAATCCGAGATCGTGGATGAACCAGATGTCGTCTCGGTAGCCGAGCGCGCCTTGTCCTCGTTGCCGCCCGGTGCTCCGCTGGCTGTCCGCATGCGCCCGCGCACTCTTGGTGAGGTTGTCGGCCAGCAGCACCTACTCGGGCCCGGTGCGCCGCTGCGGCGAATGGTCGAGGGATCCGGTGCCGCATCGGTACTTCTGTACGGGCCTCCTGGTACCGGCAAGACCACACTGGCGTCGTTGATTTCCGGCGCGACCGGTCGGCGTTTCGAGGCGCTGTCTGCACTGTCGGCCGGTGTCAAAGAGGTTCGCGGTGTGATCGAACTGGCTAGGCGACGGCTCCTGAACGGCGAGCAGACCGTCCTGTTCATCGACGAGGTACACCGATTCTCGAAAACCCAGCAGGATGCGTTGTTGGCCGCTGTCGAGAATCGGATCGTCCTGTTGGTGGGCGCTACCACCGAGAATCCGTCGTTCTCCGTGGTGTCGGCGTTGCTGTCCCGTTCGCTGGTTCTGCAATTGCAGGCGCTCACCGCAGCCGATGTTCAGGAGCTTCTCGAGCGGGCAGTGATCGACGAGCGTGGGTTCGGTGGCTCAGTCACCATTGCCGACGACGCGATGGAACATCTGGTGCGGCTGGCGTCCGGTGACGCCCGCCGTGCGCTCACTGCTCTCGAGGCAGCAGCAGGCGCTGCGCTCGACACCGCTGGCGGCCAACCCGGACCCGTCGAAGTCGATCTCGCGACCGTGGAGGCCAGTGTCGACAAAGCCGCCGTTCGGTACGACCGTGACGGCGACCAGCACTACGACGTCATCAGCGCATTCATCAAGAGCATTCGAGGTTCCGACGTAGACGCGGCGCTGCATTACCTTGCGCGCATGCTGACTGCGGGGGAGGACCCGCGATTCATTGCGAGGCGACTGGTGGTTCACGCCAGCGAAGACATCGGGATGGCCGATCCGATGGCATTGCAGACGGCGATGGCTGCTGCTCAGGCCGTGCAGTTGATCGGAATGCCGGAGGCACGTCTCGCGCTTGCCCAGGCCACGATCCATCTCGCGACCGCGCCGAAATCGGGTGCCGTCATCGAAGCGCTGGGTGCGGCCATGGCCGATGTGGCTGCCGGAAAGTCAGGTCTCGTGCCGCCGCATCTACGTGACGGTCATTACAAGGGGGCTGAGAAATTGGGAAACGCGGTCGGATACAAGTACCCACACGACACCCGCGACGGCGTTCTACGGCAGCAATATCCACCGGACGAACTGGTCGGTGTCGACTATTACAAGCCGACTGGCCACGGAAATGAGCGGGAGATCGCCGATCGAGTGGGAAAATTGCGTCGAATCGTGCGGGGTTGAAGCTGTAATCGTGCGGGGTTAAAGCTGTAAGGTCCCTGCACGCTAGGCTGGACAACGACAGTTCGACGCTCATGAAGGTAAGGACCGGTTAGTGCAAACCCACGAGATCCGCAGGCGATTCCTCGACCACTTCGTCAAGGCCGGCCACACTGAGGTGCCCAGCGCGTCGCTGATTCTCGACGATCCGAACCTTCTGTTCGTCAACGCCGGCATGGTTCCCTTCGTGCCGTTCTTCCTCGGCCAGCAGACGCCGCCATACTCGCGTGCGACGTCTGTGCAGAAGTGTGTTCGCACCTTGGACATCGAAGAGGTGGGCATCACCACCCGCCACAACACGTTCTTCCAGATGGCCGGCAATTTCTCCTTCGGTGACTACTTCAAGAAGGAAGCCATCTCGCACGCCTGGGCGCTGCTGACCGGTTCGGTTGACGACGGCGGCTACGGTATCGACCCGACGCGCCTGTGGGCCACCGTCTTTCACGACGACGACGAAGCATTTGCCATCTGGCGCGACGAGGTTGGCGTGCCGGAAGAGCGCATTCAGCGTCGCGGCATGAAAGACAACTACTGGTCGATGGGCATCCCCGGACCGTGTGGACCCTGCTCGGAAATCTTCTACGACCGCGGCGCCGAGTACGGCGTAGAGGGCGGCCCGGAAGCCGACGAGGATCGCTACATCGAGATCTGGAATCTCGTGTTCATGCAGAACGAGCGCGGCGAAGGCACCACCAAGGGTGACTACCCGATCCTCGGCCCCCTGCCGAAGAAGAACATCGATACCGGCATGGGCGTCGAGCGTGTTGCCTTCCTCTTGCAGGGCGTCGAAAACGTCTACGAGACAGACCTTCTCCGTCCCGTCATCGAGAAGGCCGCTGAGCTGACCGGCAGCGTGTACGGCACCGATCACACGTCCGATGTTCGTTTCCGCGTCATCGCCGACCACGCCCGCACCGCCGCGATGCTGATTGCGGACGGCGTCAATCCCGGCAACTACGGCCGCGGCTACGTGCTGCGCCGGTTGCTTCGCCGCATCGTGCGCTCGGCCAAACTGCTCGGCAGCGAGCAGCCCACCATGCGCGAGTTCATGATCGTCGTCCGCGACACCATGGCTCCGTCGTACCCGGTTCTCGAAACCGACTTCACGCGCATCGAGAATGTTGCCGTCGGTGAGGAAACAGCGTTCCTCAAGACTCTGGCATCGGGATCGGCGTTGTTCGAGAATGCTGCCGAGACGGTCAAGTCGTCCGGAAAGTCGGTCATCGCCGGCGATCAGGCATTTGCCTTGCACGACACCTACGGCTTCCCGATCGACTTGACGCTTGAAATGGCGTCCGAGGCCGGTCTCACCGTCGACGAAGACGGCTTCCGCACGCTCATGGCCGAGCAGCGCAAGCGCGCCAAGGACGACGCTCAGGCTCGTAAGCACGCGCATGCCGACCTCACCGTCTACAAGGAACTGCTCGATCGCGGTCCCACCGAGTTCACCGGCTTCAACGAGTTGGTCTCCGAAGCTCACGTCCTCGCGCTCATCGTCGACGGCGTTCGTGTGCCGGTCGCCAAGGCGGGGCAGTCGGTTGAGGTCATCCTCGACCGCAGCCCGCTCTACGCAGAGTCCGGTGGACAGATCGCCGACATCGGATCGCTCACGGCGCCGGGACTCGAAGCCAAGGTCAACGACGTTCAGAAGATCGCCAAGAAGGTCTGGACGCACAAGGTCACCGTCCAGAAGGGCGAGATCACCGAAGGCGACATCGTTCTCGCACATGTCGACGCCGAATGGCGCAAGGGTGCAACCCAGGGACACTCCGGTACCCACATGGTGCACGCCGCGCTGCGTCAGGTGCTCGGCCCCAACGCCGTACAGGCCGGCTCACTCAACAAGCCAGGCTACCTCCGCTTCGACTTCTCTTGGCAGGGTGCGCTTTCCGAGTCCCAGAAGCAGGACATCGAAGTTGTCACCAACGAGGCTGTCGCGTCCAACTTCGCGGTCAACACGTTTGTGACGGACCTCGACAAGGCCAAGTCGATGGGTGCCATGGCACTCTTCGGTGAGAACTACGGCGACGAGGTTCGCGTCGTAGAAATCGGCGGCCCGTTCTCGATGGAACTCTGCGGCGGCACGCACGTCGGAAGTTCCGCTCAGATCGGTCAGGTCACTCTGCTCGGTGAGCAGTCCGTCGGCTCCGGCATCCGCCGTGTCGAGGCGTACGTCGGTTTGGATTCCTACCGTTATCTGGCCAAGGAGCGCGCGCTTCTGGCCGGACTGTCCGCATCGCTCAAGGTTCCGTCCGAAGAGGTTCCGGCTCGCGTCGAAGCGCTTGTCGAGCGTCTCAAGGTGGCCGAGAAGGAACTGGAGCAGACCAAGGCCAAGGCTGTTCTGGCTGCAGCCGGCGAGTTCGTCGACAAGGCCAAGCGCATCGGCAGTGTGCTCGTGATCGCAGAACCTGCACCCGCCGGTGTCGGAGCCAACGACCTGCGCACGCTCGTCACCGACATCAAGGGTCGCCTGGGCTCGGAGCCCGCAGTGGTCGCATTGCTCGGCGACACCGACGGCAAGGTGCCCTTCGTGGTTGCCACCAGTAAGGCTGCGCAGGCGCTCGGCGTGAAGGCAGGCGACCTCGTCGGCTCGTTCGGACCGAAGATCGGTGGTCGAGGCGGCGGAAAGCCCGACATGGCTCAGGGGTCGGGTTCCGACGCCTCCGGAATCCCGGCGGCGCTCGATGCGATCCGGGACCGGGTCGCAGAACTGGCGGGCGGCAGCTAACGGTGGCAGCGGCTGTGCAGGGTCCCGATCGCCCCGGCGTCGACGACCCTGGCCGCGGACGCCGCGTCGCGATCGATGTTGGCAGTGTCCGGATCGGGGTTGCGTCCAGCGACCCCGACGGGATTCTTGCGACACCGGTCGAGACTGTGCCTCGCTCGAAGGAACGTGGACCCGACGCGCCGGATATCCGGCGGATTATCGACATCGTGTCCGAATACGAGGCCGTGGAGGTTATCGTCGGACTGCCACAGACGCTGCGCGGCGAGCAAGGCAAAGCCGCCGGCATCGCCACTGCATTCGCAAAACGACTGCAGCGGGCCGTCGAACCGATCCCGGTGAGACTGTCCGACGAGCGACTGACGACGGTCACGGCTGCGCGCAACCTCCGCGAAAGTGGAGTCAAAGCTCGCGGTCAGCGTCCGATGATCGATCAGGCTGCGGCAGTGGAGATCCTGCAAGGCTGGCTGGACGAGCGGAGTAGAGCAGTGAAACCAGGGGAGTCGTCGGGGGACACGCCTGTGTCGGAGTCCGATCGGTGAGCGGGCGGTGGGATGAGGGCGGCTCCGGCCGGCCCACCGGTTCATTCGATTTCGACAACGACGAGACCATGGTCATGCGTGCGCTGCCACAGACCATCGAGCCGCCGCACATGTCCAGAGCTGAAGCGCGCAAACAACGTGAAGCGCAGTCCAAGCGAGCCAAGCGTGGCAAGAAGGTCGGTGTCCTCGCGCTCCTCGTCTTGGTGATCGCGGTTCTGGGCGTGGGTGCCTACGGTGCGACGTGGTACATGAACCGCACTCAAGCGGCGGCCGACTACGCCGGGCCGGGCGGGGCGCCCGTCGTGATCCAGATCCTTCCGGGTGAAACTGCCTCGGAGATCGGTGCCACGCTTGCCGAGAAGGACGTGGTTGCCAGTTCGGCGGCGTTCTACAACGCGGCCGTGAGTAACTCGGCGGAGATCCAGAAAGTTCAGCCCGGTTTCTACCAGGTTCCTGTGCAAAGCAGTGCAGCAGAGGCTCTGGACACCCTGGTCGCTCCTGAATCTCGTGTCGGCCTGGTCGTCGTTGCCGCAGGGCGTCAACTCCACGACAGCAGTGACGCGCAGACCGGTGCTCTCAAGAAGGGCATCTACAACCTCATCGAGGAAGCCAGCTGCGTCGGATCAGCTAGCGCGCAGACCTGTGTGACGGCCGACGAATTGAATACTGCGGGAGCATCTTCCGATCTCGCGGCGTTGGGAGTTCCCTCGTGGGCGATGTCGTCCGTGCAGGGTGTGCCGGACAAAGACCGTCAACTCGAAGGTCTCATTGCGGCAAGTAGTTGGGATTTCGATCCCACCGGAACGCCGACGGAAATCCTGCGGACACTAGTCCAAGGCAGCGCCGAGAAGTACGAAAGCACCGGCATTCTGACAGCCGGATCCGGCGTCGGACTCTCGCCGTACCAACTGTTGGTCGCGGCGTCGCTGGTCGAGCGTGAGGCTCTGCCCGACGACATGTCAAAGGTCGCCCGCGTGATCGTCAACCGCTTGGCCGTAGATCAGCCGTTGCAGTTCGACTCCACTGTCAACTACTCGCTCGACACCACCGAAGTTGCAACGACGGATGATGATCGCGCACGGGTGACGCCGTGGAACACCTACGCAATGCCGGGATTGCCCGCGACCCCGATTGCGTCACCGAGCATCGAAGCGCTTCAGGCAGTCGAATCTCCGGCCCCCGGGGACTGGCTGTACTTCGTCACCATCAACATGCAAGGCGAAACGCTCTTCACTCACAGTTACGACGAGCACCTCGCCAACATCGTTCTAGCGCAGGAAAGCGGGATTCTCGACAGTGGTCGGTAGCACCTCAACCGCACGCAAGGCAGCAGTTCTCGGCAGCCCCATTCAGCATTCGAAGTCCCCGTTGCTGCATCTCGCGGCGTACGAGGCCTTGGGTCTGACCGACTGGACCTACGAGCGGATCGAATGCACGGGGGAGCAGTTGCCCGCGCTTGTCGACGGGCTCGGGCCCGAATGGGTTGGGCTGTCGGTCACGATGCCGGGCAAGATCGCAGCCCTCGAATACGCGTCGGAGCGCACTGCGCGCGCCGTTGTCATCGGGTCGGCAAACACATTGGTGCGCATCGACGGTGGATGGCGGGCTGACTGCACCGATGTGGACGGTGTCAGCGGTGCGTTGATCGCCGGCGGTGTCGGTGATCTCACCGGTGCCCCCGCCGTGGTGGTCGGGGCCGGCGGAACGGCTCGGCCGTCGCTGGTTGCCTTGGCGGATATGGGTGTTCGCAACGTGACTGTCGTCGCCCGCGATCCGGGTCGTGCATCGGGCGCCATCGAATGCGGCGCTGCGGTTGGCTTGGACATTGATCTTGTTGCCTTCGATGATCCTCGTCTCGGCGGAATCTGTGCCGATTCGGCAGTTCTGGTCAGCACCGTTCCCGCTGATGCGGCGGCACCCTTTGCCGCGGAACTGGGTAAGGCACCTTTTGTCCTCGACGCGATTTACAACCCCTGGCCGACGCCGCTGGCCTCGGCCGTCGAGGCCGCCGGTGGCACCGTGATCGGTGGCCTGGCGATGTTGCTCAATCAGGCCTTCGGGCAGGTTGAGCAGTTCACGGGTAAGCCCGCACCACGTGAGGCGATGGCTGCCGCTATCGCTTAGTGGTCCTGGTCAGAAGTTCGTCGGGGGTGGTTTCCAGGCGGTGGGGTCGGCGAGGTAGAGCACTCTTTGAGTCCGTCGAGGACGAATTTCGGTACCGCGACCTCACCGGACCGTCTTGCCCTTGGTGGTCCCGCTGTAGTGCTTGCTGCCCAACTGAACCTCGGTGTCGGAGACCGTCAGTCGCGCCCGGGTGAAGTTCATATCGCGGA
Organism: Rhodococcus sp. AD45-ID; assembly: GCF_003023755.1. Taxonomy (NCBI): domain Bacteria; kingdom Bacillati; phylum Actinomycetota; class Actinomycetes; order Mycobacteriales; family Nocardiaceae; genus Rhodococcus; species Rhodococcus sp. AD45-ID. The sequence continues at coordinate 1,139,002 of NZ_PYHL01000002.1, forward strand.
CTCGCAGTGCGATGGCCTCACTCCAGCGGCAGCCACAGTAGGCGAGCACCAGCACAAGGAGCCCGTGCCCGTGACGGTCTGCCTCGGTCGATAGTCGGTCTACGTCTTCGGCCGTCAGGTAGATGTGCCGATTGCAGTCCCGCGGTTATCGGTGAAGGTGGGTACCTGGTCCTCAGGCCGGGGCGATACCGAGTTCCGCACCCACGTACGACATGTCGTCGACGCCCTGGGCATTCGAGAATGCCGTGAAAGCAAGCTCGTTGGGATGTGCCACTCCAGCGACGTCGCGCAAGGTCACCATTGTCCGAACGGCCAGTTCGTGCATGGTGGGATGCGTCGTGTCCCTTCCGGTCGGCGGGCCCAGCCAGATCGGCGCGTCGACAGCCCCGTGGTGATCGGGCGTCCACTGCCACCCGAGAACGCTCATCAGCCGGTTGATTTCCTTCAGGTCCGATCTTGCAGCATCCCCGAAACCGCACGCGCTGTCGATGTCACCACCACCGGAGTTGTAGAACTGTACGTCAACCTGGTTGTTCGATCCTTTTTGAGGGGCATCCAGGATGACATTGCCCAGCCACGGCAAAGTGGCCAGAACCCACTCGAACCGCGTGACGAACTCGTCCCACCCTGAGCACCGTGCCGGAAGGCCGGACAACGTCGGACGGTCGGAAGCGACCTCGCCCACGGCCTGTGTGCGGGTGGGGCCGAAGTCGTTGTAAGAGCTGACACGGAGCCGGTCAGGAGTCGTACCCAGTCCGTCGCGCAACACCGCGACGATTGCAGCGGCGATCTCGTATCGTTGGTCGTCGGCATTGTGGCGCCATCCCGTTCTCCACTCCCGCGCATACTCCTCGACACGCTGGCCCTCGTGTTCGACGTCGTGATCGCGGCCGATATGGATTTCGACAGACTTCCACAACGGCTGGTCGCGTGGCACCCAACGACCGGACTCACGGTCACGGACCTGGGAAAACAAGGTGGTCCGCTGCGACTGGATCACCGCCCGTAATCGGGCAGCCGTCACCGGTTCATCGGGCACCGTCACCCTGATATCAAGTCCTTTGTCATCTTCTCGGAACAGGATCCGCTGCCCGGTCAACGTGTCGCGCAGTTGAAGGCTGTCGCCATCCGTCGGCGAAATCAGCGTCTCGTCGTCATCCCAGTCCGGGTACAGCACCAGTTGGATGTCCTCAAACAGACTGGTCCAAACGTCATCAGCCACAACCACTCCCCGTTTCCGAAACCTCCCGACAAACCTCCCGACAACCTACCGACACGCCCCGACACGTACGTTTCCGACGCCAACAAACCATCCGCCTCGGTAGCCGGGCGCCAATCTCCAGACTGTCGAACGCACTACATTGCCGCATACCGATCGTTCGGTAACGCTTGGGGTCTGGTGACAAGAAACGGAGCGCTACAACGCCACAGCCACGCCGTTCCAATGGAGCTACACCTGCGGCCACCTGTATAGACACTTGCAGCGCCTTGAGCACGACGCCACGCTCCGGGATGCCGCGTGACCCCCGACGAACTTCTGGCGATGACCACTTAGCTTTATCCACAGTGCCGCCGTAGTGCACAGCACGATTTCGTAGGCTGCGGCCGGTCGACGGTCGGCTCATGCTCAATGCCATGTGGATGTTGGTGGGGTTGGCAACTGCGGGTGCTGTTGGCGGTTTTGGTGCGCGTTTTCTTGCTGACGATTGGTTGCGCCGAAACCTGTATGCCGGGATTTCAGTCCGTTGCGGTGTGCCTGAATTGTGCGTCGCGGTGGGCTGGTTGCTTGTCGGTGTAGCGACTTCATCTGCACTACAGCTTGTTTCGGGCCTGGCGTTCGTGTGGTGGTGTGTGGCCGTGTCACTTGTCGATGTGTCTGTGCGGCGGTTGCCGAACACTTTCACTGTGCCCGCTTATGGTGTCGTTATCGCCGGCGCCTTGTTTGCGGGAACGCTGTGGGCAGCGCTGATGGGATCGGTAATGCTCTCGGGAATCCACCTTGTGCTGCGCCTGATTTCGCCGGGATCCCTGGGCGCAGGTGACGTGAAGCTGGCACTTCCGCTGGGTGCGATCACGGGGTTGGGTGGTGCGCAGGTCTGGCTGTTTTCCGCTTTTCTGGCTCCGGTGATCACATTAGTGGTGGCCGTTCTGCTGGCGCGGCGGTCGCAGGTCCCTCATGGGCCGTCGATGTGCGGCGCCGCGCTACTTGCCTGGACGATCGGGTGAGCGTGTTCAGCGTCCGTAGTGGTAGCGGCACGCAGCGATTCGGATCTGGTCGTCGGCGATTTTGTGTAAATCAGACGATGCTCGTCAGTGATCCGCCTCGACCAGTAACCTTGAAATCTATGTTTGAGTGGTTCGGGTTTTCCGATTCCTTCGTTACCATTCGCGCTGCTCCTCTCGTTCATTCGTGAGAGCGTCGGTGCGTGAACACCAACGAGTGGGCAGACGGCTACCGCCCGCAAGCTGAAGACAGTCCCTTCACTCTCATCGTCGAGGGCGAGGTTTTCGCCGTCACGGTGCGCGAAAATGGCAGTGAGGATTACACCTGGGAATCCGGACCGAACAAGAACTACGGGTTCGGTGGTGGCCCAGTCCAGGTGGCCGGTGTTCCGGGTTTCGATGTTCCGGATGGCGAGGTTCCGGACGCCGAGCCGTACCTGTCGACGATTGACGATCACCGCAGGTCGATCAGAAACTTCCTCGGCATGATCGACCCCGAATCCGGGTACATCGAATAACCACGCGCGGATGACGGCGATGGCCGAATGATCACTCGTTATTGTCAATCGTCGTGAGAGTGCGTGTCCGCGGTGTCTGGGAATTGACCCCTTCGCAACCCGAAACTCGCAAACGGTTCGGCGTCGGCGTTCTCAGGTGATCGTGCGATACGCGGATCTTTCGCAAACACGCTGGTTAGGGCGGCCAAGAGTCGAGGCATTCACTAATCAATGCTGGTTCATCTTGGATGAGCGCACGGCAGGGTGCGTATCTGTTGGGCTACCGGTGTAACGAAAGTCAGTGGATCACCGGGCGAGTGCGACTTCGGAGAGGATGGCGTCGTTTCGGTCGGAGAATTCGTTGGCGGCACGGTAGACGATCGACACCGCGTGGGCTGTCGCCGGACCAGCGAGTGCGATTGTTCCGAAGATCATCCAACGAATGACATCGGGGAGAGGTGGAGTGGAAGAAGCGGCTGGCGACTCGAGTAACAAGAAGTTGGCGATTGCGCCGAGTGCTCCGAGCAGTCCGAGCGCTGCCACTGATGATCGTCGAACCCACTTGTTTTCGGAGAACACCACAACAGCACCGAGTGTCAGTACCGAGATGACCGTCATAGCGGTGACTATCCAATACTCGGAAGGCTGTCCATCGCGGACTGCGAACGATGTGGACAAAGTCGCGGAACCGGTCAGCATCGCTGCGCCCCACAGCAGTCCGACGATCATGATGCACCTACGCATGGGACTAGCCTTCGACCTGGTGCAATTCTCAGACGAGACGGACGCTTCGGATGTCATGGGCAGATCTTTGCATCGGGTACCGACAGGGGCCACTGGGGTCGATGTGCTGTCGTGGACGAGCGGGGACTGAGAAGTCGCGATTGGTCAACTGTCAACGGTTTTCAGAAGGCTGACCAAAATACCGGTTATCGCAGGACATGCCAGTCGGGTCTGGGATGAAGATTGAAAAGCCTTTCGTGTCAACCGAATCGGAACGATTGACCTCATGGAATGTGGTGAGCGCCAGTCCCGTACGAACGTGGCCAACGTGGCGGTCAGTGTTCGTCGTAGTGCTCACCATGTGCGGCGTGTCGATGGCCATCGTGGACGTAGTCCGTGTGATCGCCGTGCGGAACGGCGACGTGGCCACACCCTTCGCCGTGGACGTGATCATGGCCTTCGTGGACGACGTGCTCCGACGTCTCACATTCGTCGACATGATCGCCGTGGGGACGATGTAGGTGCCCGTCGTGCGCATAATCGACATGGTCACCGTGCGGAACGGCGACGTGGCCGCACCCTTCACCATGGCTGTGTTCATGTTCCGAGTGTTGTTGATGTTCTGTTGTCATCGAAAACCCTTTCACTGGAAGAATCAGTCAGGCGATGGTGAACGCTGCCTGCCGTGTGCGATCTTTTGCCGGTGAGACACGCTTGCCGCGTTCAGGAGTTGTGTCACTTCCGGTCTCCCGACGTGGGGCAGACGGCCTTGCCGTCGCCGTTGAAATGAGGCGGCGTCGCACGGTTGCAATCTGATCTGACGGTGTCGACATTACTCCGGTGCGCCGCAGGACATGCGGAAACTGTGGAGTCGCGGGGTCCTGAATTCCCGTACAGGCGTAGCGAAGTCGCTACATCGGATGATGGTCCGGTGTAGCGACTTCGCGAAGCGCAATGATCGGTTGCGTATGCGACTTCAGCTGGGTATTCTGATATGCAACCAAAGGTTGCAGAAGAGGTGCCGGTATGGAGTACGGACAAATCGAGCGGTCAATCTACGTCGACGCCGCACCCGACGTGGTTTACGAGGTCATCAGCAGTCCTGAGCATTTGAAGGAGTGGTGGTCCGACGAGGTTGTCGACCTGGAACCGGTTCCGGGCTCTGTCGGCGAACTCGTGTGGGGAGAGCGGACCTCGCCTGACAGTCATGTTGCCCGGATCGAGGTGGTCGACGCTGCGCCACCCCGATTGTTTTCATTCCGATGGGCTCACTTGTCCGATGACGCGGTGCCCCCAATGAACAGTCTGTTGGTGACATTCGAACTCAGTCCCTCGGGAGAGGGCACGACGCTGCGTATGACGGAAACCGGGTTCCGTGAAATGGGATGGGAGGTCGCGGTTCTCGAGGAGCAGTACAACTCACACGTCGAGGGGTGGAACCGGCATCTGCCGCGGCTTGTCGAGTGCGCAGCCCGACTGGGTGCGAGCGGATGAGCCTTATCGACGACGACCTCTGGACAGCGATCGGGGACCCCACACGCCGACGAATGCTCGACTTGCTGTTGGCAAATGGGGAGGGGACGGCGACCACTCTGAGTGAACAGCTACCCGTAACCCGTCAAGCTGTCGCGAAACACCTCGGCACTCTCGACCGCGTTGGTTTGGTACATGTGACGCCCGCCGGCCGGGAGAGGCTCTACCGGGTCGATGCCGCGCAACTCGCCCGCGCCGTAGCGCAGCTGAATGCAGTCGGTTCGTCGTGGGATGCCCGGTTGCAGCGCATCAAACGGATTGCGGAAGCAATCGAACATAACAACCGGAAATGAGAAGAAGGAGGAACCCGCGATGGTCGACATTCTGCACAGGGTTGGGATCAAGTCGTCTTCTGTCGGCGATGTCTACGCAGCGTTGACGACAGTTGACGGTCTGGCCGGCTGGTGGACCAGCGATACGGACGGAGATCCGAATATCGGAGGCACGCTTCAATTCCGCTTCGGTGAAGGCCGGATTGATATGAAAGTGGTAGAACTCCAGCCCGACAAACGAGTGCTGTGGGAGGTGACCGCAGGGCCGGAAGAATGGCTCGGGACCCGCGTGGTGTGGGACCTCCGACGCGACGGCGATTTCACCGTCGTCCTCTTCGCGCATGAAGGGTGGAAGGAGCCGGTGGAGTTTCTGCACCATTGCAGCACCAAGTGGGCGCTCTTCCTGATGAGCCTGAAGTCGAAGGTCGAAACCGGCACTGGCGCACCGGATCCCCGCGACGTCAAGATCGACAACTGGAACTAGGTAGTGGAGTAGTTCCGCTCCTGCCAGGCGCGGTAGACCTCGATTGCGCCGTCGTGGGGTTGGTAGTCCATCGGTAGTCGGCGCTCAACCGGGTCCTTGGCGAATTCTCCGTAGAAGGTGCTCAGTTCGAAGTACTTGCGGTCGTCGACGTAATACGGTTCGTAGTCGGTGCGTTGCGTGAGGAATACGACCCGGTCCGGACTGCAGTAATACAGCGAACCGAGACACATCGGGCAGGGATGCGCGAGCACATAGATGGTGCACCCGGTCAGATGCTCGGTGCCCAGTGCGGTGCAGGCGGCACGGATCGCGAGGATCTCCGCGTGCGCTGTCGGGTCGTTCGTCTGGGCCACCAGGTTGGGGCTTTCGGCGAGGATCTCACCGTCGCGGGCGATGACGGTGGCGAAGGGCCGGCCGCCCTCGGCGACATTGGCATTCGCGATATCGATGGTTCGTTGAATAGGGTCCATGACAGTCCTTGTCTGACAGTGTGTTTCAGGAAGGTGTTCAGGGGCGGCGGCCTCGGGAGCAAGGCCGCCGTCACGCCGAAGCTAGAAGGGCTTGGTCGGCAGGTACTTGCCGTCGAGCGTGATGACCGCGCGCTCGCCGCCATCCGGATCGGCAACCTTTTTGATGTCGAGCTTGAAGTTGATTGCACTGATAATGCCGTCGCCGAACTGCTCGTGCACCAATGCCTTGAGGGTGGTGCCGTAGACCTGAAGCATCTCGTAGAAGCGGTAGATGGTCGGGTCGGTGGGCACGCCGCCGGGGATGGAACCGCGCAGAGGGATGGTCTGTAGCAATCGCACCGCGTCTTCGTCCAGACTGAGCTTGTCCGCGACGACCTTCGCGGCGGCGGCGGGAAGTGCATGCTGACCGAGGAGGGCTGCGGTTACAAAGGCCACACTCAGCCCCGTGTCGTCGGTCAGCTCCTGCCAGGACAGGTCTTTTCGGGCTTTGGCGTCGATGACGGCTGCGGCGAGTTCTTCGCGGGGTCCCTGGGTGAACTGTGACTGAATCATAATGATTTCCTTCTTTATTTTGGATGGGGGATCAAGCGGGGACGCCGGGCATTGTTGTCACGGCGCAGGTCTGGGGGTGTTCGACGAGCGAGACGAACCGGCGGGTGCCGCCGTCGAGGGCTTCGATCGAGCCGGTTTCGATGTCGTAGACCCAGCCGTGCAGGTTCAGTCGACCTTGTTCGAGTGCGAGAGCGACCGAGGGGTGGGTTGCGAGGTTGGTCAACTGGGCGATGACGTTCTCGTGGACCAGTGCGTTCAGTTTCTCGGCTGCCGAGCCGTGCGTGCGGGCGGCGTTGACGACCCTCGCGGAGTCTGCGTGCTGGAGCCAGTGCGCGACGGCAGGCATCTCGTCGAGGGGCTTGCCGGTGGAGATCGCCGTCATCGCGCCGCAATCGGAATGGCCGAGGATCACGATGTCGGTGACACCGAGAACTGCGACCGCGTACTCGACGGTGGCGGATACGCCGCCCGGTTCCGGCCCGTACGACGGGACGATGTTGCCGGCGTTGCGGATGACGAACAGATCGCCGGGTTCGCGTTGGGTTACCAGTTCCGGGACCACTCGGCTGTCAGAGCAGCTGACGAATAGGGCCTGCGGGTTCTGAGTCGTCGCGAGTTCCTTGAAAAGTCCGGAGCGTTTCTGAAAGGCGTCCTTCTGGAATGTCAGAAAGCCGTTGATGATGTCGTGCATGTTGCCTCCTTGCAATGGTGATGACTCAAGGATGACCTCGATGGTCGATAGTGTCCAAGACTTGTTATTCATTACTTCGATAGACAGTGCCTATAGTTCTAGTGATGGAGCTACGTCATATCCGTTATCTGCTTGCGGTCGCCGAACATGGAAACTTCACCCGGGCGGCGGAGTCGCTGCATGTGTCGCAGCCGACTCTGTCCCAGCAGATCAAGCAGCTCGAATCCGCTCTGCGGGTGCAGTTGCTGGACCGGTCCGGGCGAACGGTACGAACCACCGACGCCGGCGAGGCTTTCCTGCATTACGCGCGGCGAGCTCTGCAGGATCTGGATGCCGCCGAGCGCGCGATCCACGATGTCCAGGACCTCAGTCGCGGCTCGCTGAGGCTGGCGACGACGCCCACCTTCGCGGCCTACCTGGTGGGTCCGTTGATGGACCGATTCACGACGCGCCACCCAGGCATTGCCGTCACCGTTCAGGAGATGACTCAGGACCGAATCGAGGCGGAGTTGGCACGCGACGGACTCGACGTCGGCATTGCGTTTGCGGACGTGCGCTCGGAGGAGATCGAGAGCGAGTCGCTGTTTGTCGAAACTCTCAGTCTCGTTGTCGGTGAAGAGCATTCGCATGCCGGTCGGTCGAAACCGCTGCCTGCGAAGACACTGGAGGATCAGGCCCTGGTGTTGCTCAGCAGTGATTTCGCGACGCGGCTTCACATCGATCGGTACTTCAAGCAGCAGGACATCACACCTCGGACGGCTATCGAGGTCAGCTCGATCGGCGCGATCGTGGAGATCGTCCGCCGCGGCAGTCTCGCGACGGTGCTGCCTGACGCGATCACCCTCGAACAACGGGGCCTGTCCTCGATTCCGCTGTCACCGGCATTGCCCCCGCGTACGGTGGCCCTGCTCCGACGGAAGGGTGCCTATCGCACGGCCGCGGGCCGGGCCTTCGCCGAAATGGCCTCGACCTGGGACCACCTAAACGGGTGGCATGGGTGAGGATCATCTGCTTATGTGCGGACCGTCGATTCACGAGCTGTCGCTGCCTTAGGCAGTGACAGGAGCGCATTGACGCCCGGGACCATCGTCACTATTACCGAACCCAGTCGGAATGTCCGGCGAGCCTACCCAGCGGGAGTACCGGCCGGCCGATACCGTCGCCCAACATCGGAAATGTCCGATTTCTCGATTGAAAACAGGAGGTCGCTTTGTCCCGATGTTCGGTGCGACGAATTGCGGTATCCGTGGCCGTCGCGGTGACGGCGTCCGCTGCTGTATTGGCGGGAACCTCTGTCGCGGAGGCGCAGCCCACAATGTTCGACCTACTGGGAGGCGCCTCCACAGGTAGTGCGGGTAGTGCAGGCGATACAACCGACGACGCGACAACACACAGTGGCGATGCGACGTACTTTCATGCCGGTCTCGGTAGTTGCGGCGGTATGTCAGCAGATACCGACTACGTGGTTGCGATATCCGCAAGGATCTGGACCAGAGCGTTGTGCGGAAAACAAATTCTGGCCTCGAGCGGGCCGAGATCCGTAACTGTCACCATCGTAGATACCTGTCCAGGCTGCGCTGCCGGTGATCTTGATCTTTCACCAGCCGCGTTCAAGAGGTTGGGTAATCTTTCGGACGGAAGGATTCCTGTTACATGGCGGTTCATCGGCTGATCTCGTCCGTGAATCGGGCACCGACTGAGGAGGCTCACCTTTCTGGCTCCGGGACCTAGCTGCCGTTCGGGGGCGTGCTACCGGGCCCACCTGTACCTGGTGCGCCGCCACTGCCGGGTGCGCCCGCGCCACCGCCCATACCCGTAGCTTCCTGCTGGACAACACTTCCGGCGTAGTCGTTACTCGGGTCTCGGTAGATGGTGTGAACGTGGCCCCAACCTGAGGTATTCACGCCTTCGACGTCCGCGCCGGCAGATCCCTGCTGCGCGGCAAACTCGACGTAGACATCCGGTCCGGAGATCTGGAAGTAGATGCCATCGCCCTGCGTCATGTCGTACTCGGTTGCACCGGACCAGTTCACGTACGTTTCGTCGAGGCTCGCCTCGATCTTCGCGAGCGCGTCCGCAGTGGTCTCCTCGTCTGCAATGCCAACCCAGTTCGCGATCACGCCGAGCAGCAACTGCTTCTGCTCGTCCGTCAGGTCTGAACCGGAAAGCCCTCTGCCAGTCGGGTAGTCACAAGTACTGCCCGGCGCGCACACCATATTCGCTACGGTCTCGCCCTGATACAACTGAGCCCTCTGCTCATCGGACAAGCTGTCGTAGAAGGCGAACGCGCTCGTGTAGATACCATCGAACGGCTGAACCTCGTTGCCGTCGGCATCGGTGTAGACGGCGGGCTGTATGCCCAGGTGAGTCGGTGCGAACGTGATGGAGTCGGCGGAGCCGTCGAGCGTTGCGTTGATGCCGAGGTGGTGTCCGCCGAACTGAACTGCCCACGCATCCGTGTTCGACGGATCGCCGAAGAATGCGATGTAGTACTGACCGAGAGAATCTTCCGTCGACGTACTGTTCTCGTGCAGATATTCGTCGCCGCCCATGATGCCGGTGACGGTGTCGTAACCTGCCTCGCTCAGCAGTGCTTCGAGTACCTTCATGGCGGCCGCTCGTTGCTCATCGGTCAGTTCGGAGATATTGAGTCCCGCTCGATCGACGAACGTCACCGGAAAGTTCGACCACGACGTCGTTTTGGTTTCGTCGTCGTAGGCGTAGAGAACCGCCTCGCGCTGCTCGGCTGACAATGTCTGCAGAAATGCTTCGGTCGCTGCTGCGGTGTCGGTGATCGTTTCGGCTGTGGTCGTCGAGTCAGTCGAGTTCGCAGACGCGACAGTGGACGACACCGTCGACGTGGACGCCGACGTTGCCGAGTTGGTACCGGCTGTCTCGGCGGTGCACCCGCCCAGAAGCAGCCCGCCGGCGAGCAGGACGGACACGAAGGCAATGCGGCGGCGACCAGGACTGGCTGAGGAAGTACTCGGAGAGCGTCGGATCATCATGGAGCCAACAGTATTTGCGATACCTGCATGTTCACTGTGACTGCTCTCGACGTTCGCCGTGAGAAATCTGGGTGAATGCTGTCGGGGAAGTACGTGGAGTCGAAATCAGGACATACACCGCATCATCGCTCATCATTGAGGATGTGACCGGCGATCATCGCGCGAGATCGACAGCCAACCGCACGCTCGAGGTAATTCCTCCCGGTGCGGGAGCCGCCGCGATGTCTTCGGGAATCGTGTCGGTGGCCTTGCATCTGGTGGGATTCGAGGTCTTTTCGCTGGTATGGCTGGGGATTGGCGCAGCAATCTGGCTGGTTCTGGCTGTGGTGTTCGTATCGCGGTTGGTCGACAATCGCGCCCGGTGGATCGACGAGGCCGACACTCCGCCGGCTCTCACGGGAGTGGCCGCGACAACCGTGTTGGGTACTCGGGTTGTACTGCTCGACTGGGACTCGGTCGGTTATGTCGCGCTCGCGATTGCGCTGGTGGCGTGGATCGTGCTCATACCGGCGGTAATTCGACACTGGACCTCGCCAACCGTCGGCGTGCACTTTCTGCTGTGCGTAGCAACGCAGGGTTTGGCCGTACTCGGTGCGACGCTCGCGGCCACGACGACGGCGCACTGGATTGCGCTTCCGTCGGCGGCTGCGTTTGTGCTCGGCCTGGGGTTCTACGTGTCGGTGCTCGTACGGTTCTCGTTCAATCAGCTCCGAGTCGGGGCCGGTGATCACTGGGTGTTCGGCGGCGCCCTGGCAATCTCGACGCTCGCGGCCGGAAAACTCACAGCGGCAGCGCCCGTCGTGGGCTGGTCGGAAACGCTACACCTGTCGTTTCAACGATTGAGCATCGTGCTCATGATTCTCGTGCTCGGCTGTTACGGCGTGTTGTTTATATGCGAATTGATCTGGCCTCGACTGGAATACGACGTCAGACGTTGGTCGACGGCTTTCCCGATGGGGATGACGTCGGCGGCGTCGTTAACCGTTGCGGGGACGGCGTCGACCCCGTGGTTGAAGATAGTTGGCGAAATTCTGGTGTGGCCGGCAGTAGTCCTGTGCGTAGTTCTGCTGATCGCATCTGTGTGGCGATTGTGGACTGTGAGTTCACCAACCCCGACGGTGGGGGCGTGAGCCGACGGGTTCGCCCTTCCGGGCGTCGTCGCGACTGCGGTAGACGATGTACGGCCGAAACAGGTATGCGACCGGCGCGCTGAATACGTGTACCAGGCGCGTGAACGGCCACAGTGCAAACAACACCATCGCGATCGTGACGTGAATGTGGAAGTCGAGTGACGCCTGTGCCATGAGATCACCACGGGGCTGGAAGATCCAGATGGATCGGAACCACGGGGAGACCGTCGTCCGGTAGTTGGATTCTTCGCCGAACGCTCCGGATCCCAGCACTGTCGTGGCGAGACCAGCGACGATTGCGGCGATCAGTACGACGTACATCAGCTTGTCGTTCCAGGTCGTGGCCATGAACACCGGTCCCCGGGTCCGCCTGCGATACACCAGGATCCCGGCGCCGACCAAGGTTGCCAGGCCCGCGATCGAACCGAGAACGAGGGCCTGCAGGTGATAGATGTGGTCGCTTACCCCGATTGCGTCGGTCCAGGATTGCGGGATCACCAGGCCGATGACATGTCCGATGATGACCACCAGAATGCCGAAATGGAACAGGGGGCTGCCAATTCTCAACAATCGATGCTCGTACAGTTGCGACGACCGCGTTGTCCAGCCGAATTTGTCGTAGCGATAACGCCACCATGTGCCGCTCACGAAGATTGCCAACACGACGTACGGCACTATGTCCCAGTAGATTTCACCGGCAGACATCTCACGTCACTCCTTCGCGGCGGGGTGGGACGGTCAGGGTGAAGAGTGGGAGTCCGACAGATTCGGCGGGTGGCCCCGAGGCGGCGAGCTGCTGGGCGCGACGCATGTCGTTGTCGGAAGCTGGGGGCAGTGTGTTGCACACTGCCCTGAGAACTGGAGCGTACGGCGAGTCCACGTCGGTCAGTGACGATCGGATCATGTCCAATGGGACGCGATGCGCCGAAAGCAGCTTCGCGCCGGTATCCGGGTCGACGAGAGCAGCGAATTCGAGGACGACAGTCAGGTGGTCTGCCGACTCGCTTTTCGGCGGATCAACTCCGGCCGCGCGATAGGCGTCGGCGATGGCGAGGATTTCACGCCCGCGATTGCGGGTGTCACCTGCCGTCCAGTACGTGAGGTACAGCGTGCTGCGCCGTTTCAGATCGAATGTCTCGACGTACTGCGCCGCCGCTGTGAATTCCTCGCTGTCGCGAAGAAAGCGGTGAGTGAGAGTGAGTTGCTCTCGGGGAGCTGACGGGAGATGCCCGAGAATGTCCCCGACAACCGCGAGCCTTTCGCCTTGTCCACTGTCGGGGTACGCCAACAACAAACCGGCAGCGTGCCACACCAAGCGGTCCTGCCCGGCGCTGCGCCGACGTCGGCCGAAGCTGATCATTGGTTCTCGCCTCGATCAGGAAAGAGTCCGCTCGGCGAACCTTTGCCATCCCAGTTCAGAAGGTTGACCCGGGACGGGTTGGTCGAGTTGGCGGACATTTCGCCAGTGGTTTGACGCTCGCGTAGCGCGTGAAAAGTCTCGACTGCCACCGGGACCGGACCGCCACTGGCTTCGCCGAACGGGCCGGACTCGTGCATGCCGGGTCCGCCGTCGAAATCGAGCGAACACTCGGTGGCGCTCTCTTCGAGTTTGTGCCCGTCGACGGCGTAGGCGGTGGGAATGATGTACCGCTCGTCGTACTTCGCCAAGGCAAGGAGGCGATACATCTCGTACATGCTTTCCTCGGTCATTCCCACGGCCTCGGGTATATGCGGCTGCGGTTCGCGTCCTAGGTTGATGTCGCGCATGTACGACCGCATAGCAGCCAGCCGTCGCAGAACTCCGTCGATCACATCGGTGTCGCCCGCGGAGAAAAGGCCGGCGAGATATTCGATCGGAATGCGCAACGAGTCGAGAGCCCCGAAAAGATTTCCGACGTCTTCACCGTCATGACCGTCGCGGCTCACGGCGTCGACGACGGGGGACAGCGGTGGGACGTACCAGACCATCGGCATGGTGCGGAACTCCGGATGAAGCGGCAGCGCGACGCGATAGTCCTTGATCAGTGCGTGGATGGGAGATTTCTGTGCTGCTTCGATCCATTCGTCCGAGATGCCCTCTGCGCGAGCACCTTCGACGACCTCGGGATCATTCGGATCAAGTAGCACGTCGAGTTGCGCCTCGTACAGGTCTTTGTCATCCGGAACTGTCGCGGCTGCGAGAACCTTGTCCACGTCGTAGAAGATGAGGCCGATGTATCGCAGACGGCCGACGCAGGTCTCCGCGCACACCGTCGGCAAGCCCACTTCGACGCGGGGATAACAGAACGTGCATTTCTCGGCTTTACCGGTCTTGTGGTTGAAATACACCTTCTTGTACGGGCATCCGGACACGCACATGCGCCAGCCGCGGCACTTGTCCTGGTCGACGAGCACGATCCCGTCCTCGGACCGCTTGTACATCGCACCCGACGGGCAGGACGCAACACACGACGGATTGAGGCAGTGCTCGCAGATACGCGGCAGGTAGAACATGAACGTGTCTTCGAGTTGGAGTTTGACCTCCGCGCTGATCTTTTTCAGAATCGGGTCGTCGGGAACGATTTCGGGTGAGCCGGCCAGGTCGTCGTCCCAGTTGGCGGACCATTCCACCTTCATGGGTTCACCGCTGATGAGGCTTCGCGGCGCGGCTACCGGCATATGCTCCCCGAGGGGAGCCTGGGTGAGATTCTCGTAGTCGTAGGTCCAGGGTTCGTAGTAGTCCTGAATGGACGGCATCTTCGGATTCGCGAAGATGCGCGAGAGCTTCTTCAATCGGCCACCGTCACGCAGTCGAAGTCGGCCGTTCTTGTCGCGAACCCACCCGCCGTTCCACTTCTCCTGGTCCTCGTACGTGCGCGGATAACCCTGGCCCGGACGGGTTTCCACATTGTTGAACCACACGTACTCGGTACCTGATCGGTTGGTCCACGCCTGCTTACACGTCACGGAACAGGTGTGACAGCCGATGCACTTGTCGAGATTCATCACCATCGCCAGTTGCGCCATGACTCGCATCAGTACGTCACCTCCTGCGAGCGACGACGCACCACGGTTACTTCGTCGCGTTGGTTTCCGGTGGGCCCGAGATAGTTGAAGGCAAATGACGTTTGGGCATAGCCGCCGGCAAGGTGGGAAGGTTTGATCAACAGTCTGGTCAACGAATTATGGATGCCGCCACGCTTTCCCGTTGTCTCCGTGAGCGGCACGTCGATGGTGCGTTCCTGGGCGTGATAAACGAAGACCACGCCGTCCGGCATTCGATGCGACACGATCGCCCTGCACACGACGACACCGTTACGGTTGACGGCTTCGACCCAATCGTTGTCCGATACCTCGATTTTGGCGGCGTCGCCGGGGCTCATCCACATCGTCGGCCCGCCCCTCGAGAGGGAGAGCATGAACAGGTTGTCCTGGTACTCGGAGTGGATCGACCATTTCGAATGAGGCGTCAGATAGCGGACGCTGAGACCGATTCCGCCGTTGCGATCTCCGAGAGCAGGTTCGCCGAACAGGCTTGCCATGTCGAGTGGTGGGCGGTAGATCGGTAGTTGTTCGCCCAGTTCCTCGATCCAGTCGTGATCGAGGTAGAAGTGCATTCGACCGGTGAGCGTGTGGAAGGGTTTGAGCTCCTCGATGTTGACGGTGAACGGCGCGTAGCGTCGGCCACCGGTTTCGCTGCCTGACCATTCCGGACTGGTGATCACCGGGACAGGTCGAGCCTGTGTGTCCGCGAAGGTGATTCGGCGTTCCTCACTGCCCGACGCCAAATGTGTCAGTGGTCTTCCGGTTCGTTTCTCCAGTTCGGCGAACCCTTGTACTGCGAGCCTGCCGTTCGAAGTTCCGGACAGCGCGAGGATTGCCTCAGCCATCTTTTCGGCAGTATCGAGTGCCGGTCTACCTGCGGCAGCACCCGAATCGAAGACCCCGTGTTTGGCGGCGAGTTCTTCCACCTCACGCTTCGGATGTGTCGTGACGCCCTTGGTGGTGAGGCCGGCCTTCTCGACCAGCGGGCCCAGTGCAGCCCACTGCTCCGCGACGGCGGGATAGTCGCGTTCGACGACGACGAGGGGACCCATCGTCTTGCCCGGGACGGGTGTCTTTCCTTGCGAGTGCCAATCTTGTTCTCTACCCGAGGCGTAGGCCATAGCGCCGGGTGTGTCGTGTTGCAGTGTTCCCATCACGACGTCCCGGCGTTTTCCGAGATGCTTTTCCGCCAGCACGCTGAATGCCTTGGCAACCGCGCCGAAAGCGTCGAAATCCGAGCGGGTTTCCCACGGCGGGTCGATAGCGGGGGAGAATGCATGAAGGAACGGATGCATGTCCGTGCTCGACAGGTCGTGTTTCTCGTACCACGTTGCCGCAGGCAGCACCACGTCGGAAAGCAAAGTTGTGGACGTCATCCGAAAGTCGATCGACATCAACAGATCGAGTTTCCCCTCGGGGATGTCGTCGGTCCACGTTATGTCATTGGGGCGCAGGTTCTCCGGCGTCGGCTCGGCCTGCAGGTTCGAATCCGTGCCGAGTAGGTGGCGAAGGAAGTATTCGTTTCCCTTGCTCGACGACCCGAGAAGATTTGCGCGCCATACGCTCAGCACTCGCGGCCAGTTCTGGGGATTGTCGGGATCGGTGACAGCGAGTTTGAGTGCACCCGAAGATAATTGGTTAGCAACGTGCTCGGCGACGTCACATTCGTGTGCATCTGCCTCGTCAGCCAGATCGAGGCTCGATCGATCGAACTGGGGATAGAAAGGTGTCCATCCCATCGACACGGCCGATGTCATCACGTCCATCGTGTGTCGGCCACTGAAATTACCTCGGCCAACGGGGCTGGAGAGTGCATCAGCTTGGTAACCGTCGTAGCGCCACTGGTCGGTGTGGACATACCAGTAGGAAGTCCCGGCCATCTGACGCGGCGGACGGAGCCAATCCGTCCCCATTGCCACTGTCGCCCAACCTGTGACGGGTCTGCATTTTTCCTGGCCGACGTAGTGCGCCCACCCGCCGCCGTTGCGTCCCATCGACCCGGTGAGCAGCAGGAGGCTGAGAACTGCTCGATAGGTGGCATCGCCGTGGAACCACTGACAAATACCCGCACCCATGATGATCATCGATCGGCCACCCGATTCGACTGCGTTGGTGGCAAATTCACGCGCTATGCGAATCACTTGCGCGGCGCTGACGCCGGTTATCGATTCCTGCCACGCGGGGGTGTATGGCTCAGCCGGGTCGTCGAAGCCGGACGGCCACTGCCCCGGCATTCCGTCGCGCTGCACCCCGTACTGGGCGAGCATCAGATCGAAGACAGTGCACACCAGTCGATCACCCACACGGCGCACCGGTACACCCCGGACCATGGTTTCGCCGTGACCATCCGGTGTGTCGAAGCGCGGAAGATGTATTTCTGCAGTTTCACCCCAATCGGTGTCGACGCTCAGAGCAGGAACGATGTCGCCGAGGTCGAGATTCCACTTTCCGACACCTTCGTCGCCGAAGCGGAAACCGAGAGAGCCGTTCGGTATAACCACCTCATCTGTGGTGCGGTCGAGCACAACCGGCTTGAACGCGGCATTTTCACTGGTCTCACCCAGATCGGCGGCGGTCAGGTTCTTGCCGGCGACAAGTCGGCCGTCGCGTTCCTCGATCGTGACGAGGAACGGAAGGTCGGTGAATTGCCGCACGTAGTCGTCGAAGAACGGCTCACGCTGCTTCACGAAGAACTCCGACAGGACGACATGGCCCATCGCCATCGCCATGGCTCCGTCGGTGCCGGCGGCGCACGGCATCCACTCGTCGGCGAACTTGGTGTTGTCCGCGTAATCGGGGCTGATAGCGACAACCTTGGTTCCGCGGTACCGAACCTCGGCCATCCAATGAGCGTCTGGGGTGCGGGTGACCGGGACGTTGGATCCCCACATCAACAGATACGACGCGTCCCACCAATCCCCGGACTCGGGCACGTCTGTCTGGTCACCGAACACTTGAGGTGACGCCACCGGGAGGTCCGCATACCAGTCGTAGAAGGACGTCATGACGCCGCCGATGAGTTCGATGAACCTCGATCCCGCCGCGAACGACACCATCGACATCGCCGGAATGGGGGAGAACCCCGCAACGCGGTCGGGCCCGTACTTCTTGATGGTGTGCACGTGTGCCGCGGCGATCATCTCGGTGGCCTCGCCCCACGTGACCCGGACCAGGCCACCTTTTCCCCTGGCCTGCTGGTACTTTCGCCGACGTTCCGGATCGGCTTGAATGTCGGCCCACGCATCTACGGGATCACCGAGTCGGGCGAGTGCCTCGCGGTACATTTCGACGAGAACACCACGTGCGTAGGGGTAGCGGACCCTCGTGGGCGAGTACGTGTACCAGGAGAACGCGGCACCGCGTGGGCAGCCGCGCGGTTCGTACTCGGGGCGGTCCGGCCCTACTGTCGGATAGTCGGTCTCCTGCGTTTCCCAGGTGATGATGCCGTCTTTGACATAAATCTTCCAAGAACACGACCCGGTGCAGTTGACCCCGTGCGTAGAGCGCACCACTTTGTCGTGGCTCCAACGATCGCGGTAGAAGATATCGCCTTCGCGGCCGCCCGTGCGGTTCACGGTGCGAAGGTCGTCCGAGAATTTCCCAGGAGTGAAGAAGCGCCCGCCGCGGAGCAGGATGTCCTCGGCGCTGCTACCGATGTGTTCGACCACTGTGCACTTCCTTCACGTCTTCTCCATTGCCACAGCGATGGAAAATCTGACGAACGAGCATGCACGTCCATAGAACCGCAAATTCGGACTCGTCGCGACGGTTCGGGCGAAATGGACAGTCACATTTCAGTGGCGTTCTTCGAGTCCAACAGCTTCCCGGAGTCGTTTGGCGGCAGTTCGGAGCTCGGGATCATCGAATGCGGATGAATCCAGCATTGCTGCCAGTGCCTCGGCGATGACGTTGAGCTTTTCTTGCGACGCTTCGCTCGCGCGGCGGCCGGCATTCTCGAGCAGCACTACCAACAGCAGTGTGAAAACACTCGCGACTGTATGAATGGCAACCTGCCAGGTCTTGAGATCCGTCCACCACGGCAAGCTGATAAACCAGGCCACCACGATGGCGACACACAGGAAGAAGAACGGTGCCTGACTGACTCGCAACTCTGCATGTTCGACGAACACGTCAAACCGCGAGCGGCGGTTACCGCCACTGCGGGTTTGAGCAGCGTCGCTGCTTCGCTCCATGACCAGAACTTTAGTCGGCGACGATTGATCGCGCGTGTGTTTACGCGTGCATGACTGCAGTGAAGGTCATGCGGTCACCGCGGTAGAGGGATCGTCTCTGTTCGATTGGAACACCGTCGATGTCGTAGGACACTCGGTTGAGGAGGAACATCGGGGTCCGCGGGTCGACGTTGAGCAGTGATACTTCTCGGGCGTCGGGCAGTACGGTCTCAATGCTGTCGACGACGCGATCGAATTGTATTCCGCGTGTGCTTAGTTCGGCGTAGAGAGAATCTCTGTAGTCGAAGGTCTCCATGAGGCCGGGGATTCTGTGGGCGGCGATGCGGGTTGTTTCCAGTCCGACTCGGACGTTGTCGGTCGTGAACACTCGCTCGAGTTGTACGACCGCGTCACCCGTTTCAATGTGCAGGAGATCCGCGAGATTGTCGTCAGCGCCGTCGACGGACCATCCGACCAGAATTCGGGTAGCGGTCATGCCCTTGTTGCGCGCGGCTTCGGTGTAGGAGCCGATAGCTAGTGGCAGAACGACTTTAGGGTCTGCGACAACGGTTGTTCGACCGCGCCGCTCGATGCGGCCGGCAACGAGCAATTCCCGCATCGCTTGACGCAGGGTTTCCCGAGACACGTCGTATCTCTCGGCGAGATCTCGTTCGGAGGGAAATGAGTCTCCTGGTGACAGGTCGTCGAGAAGTGCGTCGAGATTCTTGCGCACGATCTGATGCTTGAGCATCCGAGGTTCTGCGTCGACCACCATGCGTCAGACACTACCATTTCTTGGTCTAGACCAAGATGTCACTGTTAGTTCATTGTCAGTTCACGCAACGGATTCGCCTTGGTCTATACCAACATGCATCGTATGGGTCATGACGAATTCGACCGCGACACAAGCGCTTAGCGAAACTGCCCTAGTTGGACCTGCCATTGAACTGGTTGTGATGGACATGGCCGGCACCACCGTCGCCGACGATGGTCTCGTCATCGACGCCTTTGATGCCGCGGCCACTGCGGTGGGTCTCGCCGAGTCCGGCGAAGACCGCGACGACGCTCGCCGCTACGTCCTCGAAACGATGGGCCAGTCCAAAATCGAAGTCTTTCGAGCACTCTTCGGCGCAGAAGACCGCGCCCAAGCCGCCAATCACGCTTTCGAAGCGGCGTACGACGCGCGCATCGACGGCGGCGTGACCTCGGTACCGGGTGCCGCAGACGCCATCACACAACTCCGGGAGGCCGGCGTTGCAGTGGTGTTGACGACCGGCTTTTCGCCGGCCACGCAGCATCGAATTCTGGACGCTTTGGAGTGGCGCACTGTCGCTGATGCTTATCTGGCGCCGGGGGATTCGTTCCGAGGGCGTCCGCATCCGGATCTCGTGCTTGCTGCTGCACTGCAGTGCAGAGTCAGTGACATGGCGGCTGTCGCCGTGGTCGGTGACACCGCGAGCGATATCCGATCGGGTCGACGCGCAGGTGCGTCCGTCGTCGCCGGCGTCCGCACCGGCGCCCACCGGAGTGAGGTTCTGATCGATGCCGGCGCGACCCACATCCTCGACAGCATCACCGATCTCCCGAGCCTCGTACTTCGCTGAATTCGCTAGCCCTGAGTTCGCTCAGCCCTGAACTCGACTGATGCCTTATCTTCCCTGCCTTCACTCGACCGAACGGACCACGACATGAGTACCCGCACTCTTCGCCGCGCCAGCATTGCTGCGGCCCTTCTTTCCACCGCCGCACTTGTCGCTGCCGGTTGTTCCAGCTCAGGTGCTGAAACCACAACTGAACAGGGATTCCCGAAAACCCTGACACTGGCCGCAATTCCGGCTGAAAACTCCACCGACCTCAAATCCAGTTACGACCCGGTGATCGAACGACTGGAACGCGAGACCGGGGCGAAAGTCGAATTCGTCCAGGCATCCGATTACGCGGGCGTGGTCGAAGGTCTCATCGCCGGCAACGTCGACCTCGCGTTCTTCGGTCCCTTCGCCTATGTTGTCGCCGGTATCAACGGTGCACAGATGACACCCCTCGGGGCCGTCGTGAAGAACGAAGGAACTCCTCCCGGATACCAGTCCTACGCAATCACCCGCTCGGACAACCAGTCCGTCAACGGTCTCACCGACTATGCAGGCAAAAAGGTCTGCTTCGTCGATCCCAGTTCGACATCCGGATTTCTGTATCCCACTGCCGGACTCATCGAAGAAGGCGTGATCGCCTCCGGTTCGGAGGCAGACATCTCCGCCGCGGTCACACCCATCTACGCAGGCGGACATGACGCGTCGGCGCTCGCAGTCAAGAGCGGTGACTGCGACGCCGGTTTTGCATTCGACACGATGGTCGACAAGACCATGATCGACAACGGTGAGCTGAAGCCAGGTGAGCTCAAGACTGTCTGGAAGTCGGAGATGATCGCAGGATCGTTGTTCGCTGCCAACGACGAACTCGGTGCCGACGCGATCGCGAAGCTGAAGGCTGTATTCAGCGAAGGCATGAACGCCAAGGCCTTCCAGGCTGACGGCATCTGCTCCGACGAATGCCGCATCACCGACGAGCGCGCCTGGGGCGTCGTACCGGCACAGGACAGCGATTACGACGGCGTCCGCCACGTGTGCGAGGTCACCGGTTCGCAGAAGTGCCAAGGCTGATCATGCCCACACCCCCGAACGACATAGTCATCAGCGCACGCGACGTCACGAAGACCTTCGGTTCCACCACCGCACTCCAGAACGTCAACCTCGACGTGCACCGCAGTGAAATGCTCGTGCTGCTCGGTCTTTCGGGCTCCGGCAAGTCCACGCTGCTGCGCTGCATCAACGGACTCCATCCGATCACCTCTGGCAGCGTTACCGCGCTGGGCACCCGCATCGACTCAGCTCCGGCGCGTGACGTGCGGGAACTGCGCAAGAACATCGGATTCATCTTCCAGCATTTCAATCTCGTCGGACGCCTCAGCTGTCTCGAGAATGTTCTCGTCGGAGGTCTCGGACGACTGCGCATCCCGCGCTACGGGACGCTGACGTATCCGAAGTCGATGCGCATCGAGGCTCTCAACTGCCTCGACCGGGTTGGACTCGCAGATCTGGCCGAGCGCCGCGCCGATACCCTCTCCGGCGGACAGCAACAGCGCGTGGCTATCGCGCGCACCCTGATGCAGCGGCCGAGCATCGTGCTCGCCGACGAACCGGTGGCCTCGCTCGACCCGGAGAACGCCGGTGTTGTCATGGATCTGCTGCAGCGGGTGTGCACCGAGGAACAGCTGACCGTCGTGTGCACGCTCCATCAGGTCGACCTCGCGCTGGGCTGGGCACACCGGCTCGTCGGCCTTCGCGATGGAGAAGTAGTTCTCGATCGTCCGGCGAGCGGGCTGTTACGCGAGGATGTCATGCCGATCTATCAACGCCTCGCACCCGAGCGTGACGCGCTGTCGGTTGTGAGATCGACGTGACCACCACGCTCGGTCAACCACCACCGAAAACTGATTCCCCGCAGACAGTTACGCGAAATAGACGTTGGCTACTACCCGCGTTGAGTGTGGCTGCAGTGGTTGCGACGCTTCTGTCGGCGCAGTACATCAACTTTGCACCCGCGACACTGATCGACGGCCTCGAAGATGTTCAGCGCCTACTCGGACGCATGCTCCCGCCCCGCGTGGACGACACCGGGCGTATCGTCTCGCTCGCCTTCGACACGCTGCTGATGGCCGTGCTTGGTACTGTCCTGGCCGCGATCGCTTCCATTCCCTTGGCTTTCCTCGCTGCGCGCAATACGACTCCGCATCCGTGGGTGTACAGCGTCGCGCGGGCCGTCATCACGTTCTGTCGGGCCATGCCCGACCTACTGTTCGCAGTGCTGTTCGTCCGAGCACTGGGCATCGGTGTCCTCCCCGGGATTCTTGCGCTGGCGCTGCATTCGATCGGCATGCTCGGCAAGTTGTTTGCCGATGCCATCGAGCAAACCGACAGCGGACCGCGGGAAGCGATCCGAGCCACCGGCGCCGGATACCTGCGTGAAATGATCAATGCTGTTGTACCCCAGGTTGTTCCCGCTTGGATCGGCGCGTTCGTCTACCGCATCGACATCAACCTGCGCATGTCGGTGGTTCTCGGATTTGTCGGTGCCGGCGGAATCGGGTTTGCGCTACAAGATGCGTTGCGCGGACTGATCTACCCGCGCGCCCTGGGGATTGTGCTCGTCATTCTGGCCATCATCGCCGCGATGGAATTGGTTGCGATCGCTGTACGGCGCACGCTGCTAGTCCCGTCGATCGGTGGACCCCGACGTGATCGAGCGATGCGTATGGGTGCATCGACGCTGTTAATTGCCTCCTGCATCGCCTCGTTTGTCGTACTCGACATCGACCCCCGAGCGCTGTTGACGTGGGTTGGGCCTTCCGTGGAGGTCTTCGGGCGCATGGTGCCGCCCGATTTCTCCTCGCTCGGTGCCGAACTGCTCGACGCCACCGTCCAGACTGTCGCAATCGGCGTCGTATCCACGGCTATCGGCGTCGGACTTTCGATCCCGGTCGGAATCCTGGCTGCTGCCAATGCGACGCCGCATCCTGTGCTTTATTGGCTCGCGAGGGCGTGGATCGTCGTGGTGCGTGCCGTACCAGAACTCATTCTCGCCGTCGTATTCGTTGCAGCTGTCGGGCTTGGCCCGGTGGCGGGTACGTGCGCCCTGGCGATCGGCTCGGTGGGATTTCTGGGCAAACTTGTTGCCGACGCTGTCGAGGAGATCGACCCGGGGCCGCTCGACGCAGTGACCTCGGTGGGTGGCGGTTGGTGGAACCGAATCTTCAGTGCTGTTCTGCCACAATCTATTCCTTCGATTGTCGGATCCAGTCTGTATCTACTCGACGTCAACATCCGCACGTCGACCGTCTTGGGCATCGTTGGCGCCGGCGGCGTGGGATTCCTGCTGTTCGAGTCGATTCGCACTCTGAACTTCCAGATCGCCGGTGCGATCGTCATCGTCATTTTTGTCATCGTCTACATCGTGGAAAGGATTTCCGGATGGATCAGATCACTCCTCGTTTGACGCGGGCAGCCGTATGGACACGCGATGGCGTCGACATCCGGGAACTGGAGATTCCCGAACTGGGTCCGGGGGAGGTCCTCGTTCGTGTCAGCCTCGCCACGGTATGTGGCAGCGACCTGCACACTGTGTCCGGACGCCGCGACGCGCCGTGTCCGTCGATCCTCGGGCACGAAGCCGTCGGGCGAGTAGTCGCCATCGGTCGTGGCGTAAACCCTGAGGTTGTGGGGGAGTGCGTGCGCCCACTCGCTGTCGGTGACCGAGTCGTGTGGTCGGTGACGGTCCCGTGCCATCGCTGCCCACGCTGCGCCAAGGGTTTCACCGCCAAATGCGTGAACGTGCGCAAAGTTGGGCACGAATCAGCGCTAGGGCCATGGACATTGAGTGGGTCGTACGCCGCACATATCGTTCTGCCGAGCGGGACCGCGATCTCGCTGGTTCCCGATTCATTGCCCGACGCGGTGGCCGCACCGGCAGCGTGTGCAACCGCGACCGTGATGGCAGCGCTCGAAGCGGCGGGGGATCTCACTGACAAACGAGTACTGATCTACGGGGCTGGGATGCTTGGTGTCACGGCTGCCGCTGCTGCAACGGAGGCCGGTGCCGTAGTGCAGATGGTCGAGCCGAATCCGTTGCGGCAAAGTCAATCTCATCAGTTCGGTGCCTCCGACGATGATGACCGATTACTTGCCGACATCGCAATTGACTTCTCCGGTGCCCCGGCTGCAGTGAACGCCGCCCTGCAACGCCTCGACCTCGGAGGTCGTCTTGTACTCGCCGGATCAGTCAGCCCGGGCCCTGCCGTTGCAGTGGACCCGGAGGATGTTGTTCGTCGGTGGCTGACCATCACTGGTGTGCACAATTACGAACCGCGGCATCTCGGTCAGGCAGTTGCGTTCCTCGCCGCAACGAGTGAGAAATATCCGTGGGCAACTCTCGTTGACGAACCTGTGCCGCTCGACGCAATGGAGGACGTTCTTCAGCCCCCATTGTCGCATGTCGTACTCAGATCATCGGTCGCCCCCTAGTAGGCCACAAGGTTCGTCTATCACGGAACCTTGTCGATGCAGGAGAGAAGGCTGCCGTCACCGTGTTCCGGAGCGTTCCATTCGGGAGAGGATGGTCGTAGGAACATGGAGTTGAATCGATCGGGTTCACATCACAAAGAGTGGGCGATCGCTTCCGCTTGGGCACCCAATCTGGCCAATCTCAGGTCAACGAACGGTGTGAGAGCGCCACCCATTCTGTTTGTGACGAAGGCTAGTGCCAGGCCGGTTTCCGGGTCGGCGAATGCGCCCGATCCGCCCAGTCCGTAGTGCCCGAAGGCATGTGGCGATTGATTGCGGTGGGCAACGAACGCCGAGTGATAGCCGAGTCGCCAGTTCATCCGGATTCCAAGGACGTAGTCACGTGCAATTGTCTGCACCTCACCGAGTTGTTCGAGGGTCTCTTCCCCTAGGAACCGGTTACCTCCCACGACACCTCGGTTCGCGAGTGCTGCGTACATGCGGGCGAGGGCGCGTGCACTGAAAACGCCGTTCCATCCGGGCATGACGTAATCGTGGATGGAAGGATTGTGGACCAGTTTGTCGAATCCCTCCGGCATACCTGCATCGGCGATATTTCGGAATGCCGGCATCCGTGCCAGCGTGGAGGAAGCGGTGTCCCATGGCATCTTGAAGGGGTTGATCTGGGGGAAGAGTTTCGCAATTCGATGGCGTTGATCCTCGGGTACCTGGAACCAGAACTCGTCGATTCCCAGGGGTTCCGCGATTTCGGTGCGGACAAGATCGGTGAACGATGTACCGGTTGCCCGGCTTGTAAGTTCTGCGACGAGGGAACCGAAGGTGACTGCGTGATATCCGGGCGTAGTGAGGCCTCGTCGGTCTGGTGTAGCCGACGCGAGAGCGCTGACAATGCTGTCGTGATCGAGCAGAGCCAACTGTCCCGGAACCAGGCCACGTACACGATGTAATCCGGCTTGGTGAGTCAACAGTTGCCGTACCGTGACGGCGTCCTTGCCAGCACTCGCGAACTCGGGCCAGTATTCGGCGACAGGTGTGTCGTATTCGATCATCCCGCGTTCTGCGACACGGTGCAGAACCGTACTCGCAACACCTTTTCCGGTGGAGAAGGACATGGATACTGTCTCTGGTTGCCAGCGCGTGTCACGGGTCGCCCACCCAGACCAGATGTCGACAACTGGCTCGCCGCCGAAGTAGACCGCAAGAGCGCCGCCACCGCTCGAGGGCCGCTCGAAGAGTCGGAAGAACTGCCCGGCCAGCTGACCGAAACGAGGATCGACGAGCATAACGCGTTGCCCGGAAAGCTCGGAACGCATCGGCACCGGGATCAGAGTCGGGCGGATGCTCTCGACCTCACGGGGACTTGTCATGATGTGTACTTCTCATTCGATCGGAGGTCGTTGGCTGCTACCTCGCTATGTGCAACACCGAATACAGCTGCGGGATTCCCTGTTAGCGCAGGGAGAACTGCGCGTGACCATGGCATCAGGCCTCCCAGGAGTTGCCGGAACGCACTTGACCCTGAGAATCCCGCCCCGGACATCCGGACAGGTAGGGCCGAAGAACTCTCATGGCAAGGACTTCCGGCATGTTGATCGAGAACTCGGGCCGCCTGTCAAGACGAGCAGAAAGACCCTGTGGGCCGATCGGGAAAGAGCGCACGATAGGAGAAGAGGCGTGGGGCGCTGCGAGACCGGGCGTGTTCATTGCCGAAGGGAGAATGCAGGAGGCCTCGCTGTGATGTATAACCACCATCTCAGTAGTTGGGGTTGGGATTACGCACTGATGTTCATAGGTATGGCGCTGTTTTGGAGTTTGTTGATCGTCGGAATCTTTCTGTTGATTCGTTATGTCGGACATGGATCCGCGGATCCTCCACCTGGATCCCTACCGCGCCACAGTGCGGAGACGATGCTTGCCGAGCGGTTCGCACGTGGAGAGATCGACGAAGACGAGTACAAGAACCGCCTGACCGTTCTCAGGACACAATCATCTCCCTGAGTGACTCCACAGGGCGTAACGAAAGGAGTGATCGCAGTGAACGCGATGCAGATGTGTCACACCTTCATGATGTGTCTTCACAGTTTGGGCGTACTTCCGCCCATGCACATGATGCCGATGATGTGACTAGTCAATTCATATGATTTGCAATGTAATTCGAGCAGTGCAATGAATTAGCCGAACGCTGGCACGTCCCGTCTCGTAGCGGATTGAGGTCGACGTTGCCGCTCAGCGCGGAAGCAGGCGAGAAGTCCAGGGTGGTCACCGCGCGAATACTGCTGAATGTCAACACGATGCGATGCCCAGTGGCAGAAAGTACGGCGCAAGACGAACCGAGGAATAGAGCGAAATGGTCAAGCACTGGCTGGT
The DNA here is from genome assembly GCF_003023755.1 of Rhodococcus sp. AD45-ID. NCBI lineage: Bacteria > Bacillati > Actinomycetota > Actinomycetes > Mycobacteriales > Nocardiaceae > Rhodococcus > Rhodococcus sp. AD45-ID. Next base: position 1,166,222 of record NZ_PYHL01000002.1, read on the forward strand.
GACGGACGCTGAAGGCAATGACATCCGAGAGCCTTACCGGACGCGGATCGCGGGGGCAGGTCGGCACCTTCCCGTCACACGGCTCACGACCGACGAATTGATGACGACAACACGGCATTCGACCCATATCGATCTCGAACGTTTGACCGGGATTCACGAGCGCCGCGTCAGTGTGGGTGATGAGGATTCCTACACCCTTGCAACCGCGGCCGCACGGGATGCCTTGGAGAAGTCGGGCCGTTCGATTGAGTCGATAGACGTAGTGATCAGCTGCAGCATCACCAAGTTTCGTGATGGTCTCACTCAATGGATTGAACCCACGATGAGCGGTGTCGTCGCGCGGGCTCTCGGAGCGAACAAGACCATGACGTTCGATCTTTCAAATGCATGCGCAGGGATGCTCACCGGTGTCATGGTGGCCAACAACTGGATACGCCAGGGTGTCGTCGAGCGGGCTTTGATCGTGAGTGGTGAATATATTTCCCAACTCGGCCGCAATGCCGCGCAGCATATCCACAACATCATGAGTAAAGAGTTGGCCTCGTTGACATTGGGCGATGCGGGCGCAGCGCTTGTCCTCGAACGGGCGCCCGCCGGTGCCGCCGGGATCCGACTTGCCGGATTCACCACCGTGGCCGATTACAGCCGTTTATGTCTCGCTTACCCGAAGGGCGGTGCTCCGGGCGCTCGCATGTTTACCAATTCGCGCGCGATTCAGAAGGCAGCCATCGCCGACACCCCGCTGCTCCTACATGAGGTACTCGACTCACTCGAGCTGTCGATACACGACATCGACCATGTGATCACTCATCAGACTTCCGCGCGGGCAATCAAGAAGGGTATGGCTCAGATGGAGGCGTCGTTCGGAGACAGTCCGCGGCATGACGCGGTCATCACAGTCGACCGATACGGGAACACAGCGTCGACAACTCACACGGTGGCGTTGGTCGAGGAACTCGAGGCCGGCCGTATCCAGCCGGGAGAGACTGTCGCGTTGATCTCCTTGGCCTCTGGGTTGGAGATCGGGGTAGTTCTAGTGGAAATCGACGGAGAACTGGTGGCGCGCTATGGGAACGATCATTGAGCAGTTGTCCCTCACCCGGGGTGGATGGCGGAGTCGGCACAGTGCACTTCACCTCGCGTCAGCGGCGGCGCGGTCCTGCCTCAACAAGGCCGGATGTCGCCCCGACGACCTCGATCTCCTCCTGAACGCAGGTCTGTATCGCGACCGAAATCTCGGTGAACCGGCCCTTGCCGCTCTCATTCAAGACGACATCGGCGCCCATCCAGAGGATCCGCACACCGGCGACCATGGAACGTTCTCCTTCGATGTCGCGAACGGTACCTGTGGCGTGTTGACCGCGCTGCAGATTGTTGACGGATTTCTTCGTTCCCGTGTGATCGAACGCGCACTCATCGTCGCCAGTGATGCCGACCCGGGGCACGGGCTCAGCGAGAGGTTTCCCTTCTCGGCAGTGGGGGGAGCGGCGTTGTGCTGCTGGACCGATGATCACTATGGGCTCGGCCAGGTGCATTGGGTGAATCGTATCGATGGAGGGGACTCGTTCCGGGCGACGGTTGGTCAGAACGACAACCGGAATGTGTTGCGTTTCCATGAGTCAAGTTCGCTCGACGAGGACTACGCTGCGGCGGGTTACGAAGCAGTCGCCACATGTCTGCAGGAGGCGAAACTGGAACTGGCAGAGGTCGATTCCGTCGTGGCCGCGCCCGCCCGCCCTGGGTTTCGGGCCGCACTGGCAGCAAAGCTGGGAATGCCGGAGTCGCGCGTCACCGTGGCTGACGACGAGCACATGCACACCGCTGCACTGATCGCAGCTTTGGAGAGGGAAGAACGCGGACGTTCGACACGTGCACGCACAGTGCTCGTCGCAGTGGGAGCGGGTGTGACCGCAGGCGCCGCCCTGTACGACGGCCCGCCGATACCTGAGGAGAAGATGGCGAGGCGACTATGGCGTCACGGAAGAATCATCGTTAAGGACCAGCGATCCGGCGTCGAGACCGCTCCCTGACACGTTCCGCAGTCGCCGCACAGCAAACGTGGAGCAATCGCTGGAGTAGTCGGCTCAGCATCTCGTCTTCGCCTTAGGCACCGTTTCGCTTGATGCGAACTGGGTACCACACGAGATGGTTTAAGGAGAGTGACATAGATTCACGTGACGTCGATCTAGTGGTGTGGACCGAATCCGAGAAACGTGAAGCGTGGTGGTGTGGGGTTATGGGAATCAATGCGGCCGTGCGGCATTGCGAGACAACAGATGTGAAGGAACTACCCGCCGGTAACCCCTCGACGGCGGCTAGCGGAACCGAGCGCCCACCGGCGTCGAGCCAAACCGTCAGCGCGGCCTGACCAGGCCGCGTCGCACGCGCCGCCCGGCAGAAACGGCGAAATCGGTTCCTCTGGAAACCGGAGAAACTGTTGTTATGAATCAGATTCACTGATTCATAACGGGATGCGTCACTGTTTGTCGCCGCAGGAGTGGATGACACGTCATGGGGCTGACGCCGGTGGGCTGGCGGGCTGGCCGGGAAATGCCGCACTGTCCGGGATCATCAGCAGCGGACGATGGGTGTGGTGGATCAGGTGGGCTAAGACAGACTCACCGGATATGCGTTCGATGATCGAAGTGATCCCTCTCCGTGGTGTTCCGATGACAATCATCACCGCGTCGCATGCGTTTGCGGTGGCTGTCAGCAGTCTCACGGGATCCTCCGGTGAGAGCTCGTAGGACCAGGGACCGCCAAACGATGCGAGTGTGGCGCATGTTCGAGCGCGTTCGGATTCGAGTGTCTCGGCGAACTCGTGTTCGTAGCGTGGCGAGTCGGGTTCGATGGGGTAGTCGGCGAGATCGATGCTGTGGACCACGTGCAGTTCAGCGTTGAGTTGCCGAGCGAAGCCGATCGCGAACGCCAGTGCAGGATGAATGCCAGGGTGTGCGTCGACTCCGACCACGAGGTGACAGCACGGCGGGCGCTGGCATACCGGTCCGTCGATATGGATCGCTTCGAGGGCTCTCCGCCCAGCGTGGAAACGACGGCGCTTGCTATAGGCAGTCATGTCATCGGCCGCTGTTGGCGATCATCACTGGACATTGGGCGGCGTGGATGACTTCACGGCAAGTGTTTCCGAGGAGCATGCCGTTGAATCCGCCGCGGCCTCGTCGGCCCACCACCACCAACTGCGCGCGCCGGGAGTACTCGATCAGGCACTTGCCCGGCTGGTCCTTGGCCAAAAGCGGACGCACTGTTACCTCGGGATACAGGTCTCGGAATTCTCGGAGATTTTCCTCGAGACGGTTTCGTTGATCGTTTTTGGTGATCGATCCAGTCGGCATCGCGGAATGTTGGGAATACCACAGCGATGGTGATGTCGGACCAGGCGTGCACTGCGAGGAGGTCGACACCGCGCAGAGATGCTTCCGCGAATGCTGCTGTGATGGCAGGTCGACTGTGCTCGGTTCCGTCGACACCCAGCAGTATCGGGCGCCGAGAGTGGTTGGCCGGGGTCTGAGTCAATCCTCTGGCAATAATGAAGGGGCACAATGAGTGAACAGCTAGCGCCGAGCTGACGATGCTGCCAACGGATTCCTTCTGCGCGTGAGATCCGACTATCGGGATCGCGGCGTCCTGCGATGCGCGGCGGAGTGCGGGAATCGTGAGGTCGGTGCGCAGTTCGCAGTGGATGTTCAGCGGATGGCCCTCGACGGCTTTTCGGGCGAGTATTGTTGCCTGCGCCAACCTCTGTTCTGCTCTGCCTTCGTGGTCGTCGAAGAAGACGTTTGGAATGCTGAACGTGGTTCCGTAGGTGGTGGGGGTGAGAAACGCGGTTATCAATAGCAGCGGGGCCTCGCGTAGCTCCGCCTCGCGTGCACCCCACCACACAGCCTCATCCGACTGTGGCGTTCCATCGATGCCTACGACAATGGGTGGATTGGTATTCACGTGATGCCTCCGACTGTCGGCGGGACTCGGTAGCGGTCGAACTTCCGGTGGGCTGCTCTTCCATCCTGAGAGGAGCGCTGTATCGACATCAGAGGAGAAAGTCATCTTCGGCGCATGTTGGTCGACGCTCTCGTCGTTCCAGGTAATGGGGGTCTGGCTCAGGGAGAGGTGATATCTGGTCTCTTGTGGGTGAGTGGCGCTTGAAGGACGTTCACCGTGTCGAAACCGTATCCTCGTGTCGACGGCACGACATTGTTCAGGTCCCTGAAGTCGTGACGCTGACGCCGAGATACCTCAACAGCTCAGGTGCATCCCCGGACCATCAGTTTGGCCACAATTCCAGTCTGGGTAGCGCCGACGCTCGACATGTGCACACACGGTGCTTGGCAGTGGCGTGTGTACCGCCGCTGATGCAGATTCTGCGACCCGCGCGAGCGCGGCCCCGCACCGTACGAGCATCCGATTCCCTAGGGGCCGCGCAGACATCGGCCAGCGACTTTTCAGAGGCCCCCTACGGTCCTTAGCCCCTATCCGGCTGACAGTGCACGGACAACGCTGGAAGTGAACCTAAACGATCGACACGCACTACGCCGAACCGACGGGGCCACCCATGGATATCATCGACCGTTCACTCAACGTCGATCGTCCACCGAACTTCATGGACTACGAAGGCGAACGGAAACGCTTTTCCTGGACCGAGATCAACCGTGAACTCGGTTGGGCCCCTGGGGGATGCAACATCGCCTACTATGCCGTCGACAGGCATGCCGACGGACCACTGCGGGACGAGACAGCCTTCCGCGTCATCGGGCCCTCGGGCGAGTCCACTGACTTGACAACGAGTGATATCAGCTTCGGTGAATTATCCAAACGGTCGAGGACCTTCACCAATGTGCTCCGGAAACTCGGGGTCGACAAAGGTGATCCGGTGTTCCTTTACATGGGACGCATTTCGGAGTTGTACACCGTGTTCTTCGGCGCACTACGCAACGGATGCATCGTTTCACCGATGTTCTCCGCATTCGGTCCGGAACCCCTCGCAACCCGTATCAGGCTCGGTGGCGCCAGGGTCCTCGTCACCACCGAACGCCTCTACCGCCAACGTGTGGAGAAGATTCGCGCAGATCTCCCGACGCTGCGCCACGTGCTGTTGATCGGTACAAGTGATACACCTACCGACCTTCCAGGAACGATCGACTTGCACACCGCGATGTCGGAAGTCGACGACGATGCAGAGATCACACCGACCACCGCTGACGACATCGCTCTGCTTCATTTCACCAGCGGAACCACGGGAACACCCAAGGGCGCCATCCATGTCCACGGCGCTGTCGCAACACATTTCGCGACCGGGCGCTACGCGCTTGATCTGCACTCGACCGACACGTACTGGTGCAGCGCCGACCCCGGCTGGGTAACCGGAACGTCGTACGGCGTCATCACCCCGCTACTGCACGGCGTCACGTCCGTCGTAGACACCGAAGAGTTCAACGCCGAGCGGTGGTACCGCATCCTTGAACAGTTGAAGGTGACGGTCTGGTACACCGCCCCCACAGCCATTCGTATGTTGATGAAATACGGATCGGATCTTGCGCGCGAATTTTCCTTCCCGACACTGAGATTCATCGCCAGTGTCGGCGAACCCCTCAACCCCGATGCAGTGCTGTGGGGCCGAGACGTACTCGGCCACCCGATTCACGACAACTGGTGGCAGACAGAAACCGGCGGAATCATGATCGCCAACACCCCAGGATTCGCCATCAAACCAGGGTCGATGGGGCGTCCGCTACCCGGTGTCGACGCCGGTATCGTCACCCGATCCGCGGACGGCACGGTCTCCGTCGTCGAAGAACCCGGCGTCGAGGGTGAACTCGCCCTCCGACGTGGGTGGCCGGCCATGTTCCGCGGGTATCTACACGACGACGAACGCTACCGTAAGTGCTTTTCCGGCGAATGGTACCTGACCGGTGATCTCGCCAAACGCGATGCCGACGGCTACTTCTGGTTCGTCGGCCGCGCTGATGACGTCATCAAATCGGCAGGGCACCTTATCGGCCCGTTCGAGGTAGAAAACGTCCTCACCGAGCATCCGGCGGTTGCCGAAGCAGGAGTGATCGGAAAACCGGACGCGATCGTCGGCGAGGTTGTGAAAGCCTTCGTGGCGGTCAAGAGTGGGTGGAAGCCCGACGACGCGCTCCGTCGAGAACTGCTCGGATATGCACGAACAAAGCTCGGAGCCGCGGTCGCACCCAAAGAAATCGAATTCGTCGACGTGCTGCCCCACACACGAAGCGGCAAGATCATGCGGCGGTTGCTCAAGGCCAGAGAACTCGGGTTGCCGGAGGGTGACACATCGACGCTCGAGAGCGACGACAGTAGGTCGACGCAGACGAGCGAAGGTGAATGACTGTGAACACCTTTGCTTACGACAAGGCCTTCGCAGTCGAGCTTCTCACCGACATGCTCCGTATCAGACGACTCGAAGAAAAGGCCGCAGAACTGTACGGCGCGGGGAAGATTCGCGGGTTCCTGCACCTGTACGTCGGCGAGGAAGCTGTCGCAGTTGGCGCACTACACGCATTACTGCCAGAAGATTCGGTGGTTGCCACGTATCGCGAACACGGCCACGCACTCATCCATGGGGTGCCGATGAACGCAATCATGGCGGAAATGTTCGGAAAACGCGAGGGCTGCTCGCGAGGCAGGGGCGGCTCCATGCACCTGTTCGACGCGAAGACACATTTCTACGGTGGCAACGCTATCGTCGCCGGCGGCATCCCCCTTGCCGTAGGGCTGGCGATGGCGGACAAGATGCAGGGACGAAAGAGCATTACCGCTTGCTTTTTCGGAGAAGGAGCCATGGCCGAAGGAGCCTTCCACGAATCGATGAATCTGGCATCCCTGTGGCAACTTCCGGTGCTGTTCTGTTGTGAGAACAACTTGTACGCCATGGGTACCGCACTCGCACGGTCCGAGTCCCAGACAGATTTGTGCGTCAAGGCTGCTTCCTTCGACGTCCCGACCCTGCGGGCCGACGGAATGGATGTCATTGCGAGCCTCGAAGCCGCGCGGGCGGGCGCGGCCCATGTACGGGCAACTGGGGGGCCTCACTTCGTAGAGTTTCAGACTTACCGCTTCCGCGCGCACTCGATGTTCGATCCGGAACTGTATCGAGACAAAGCGGAAGTCGACGCGTGGAAGGCACGTGGCCCGATCCACACATTCTCAGCTCGACTGAAAGGGCTGGGCCTGTTCAGCGAGACGGAATTCCTTCGAATCGACGATGCCGTAGCAGCGGAAGTGGACGCCGCTGTCGCTTTCGCTGAAGCCGGCACCTGGGAGTCACCCGAGGACCTCCTGCGAGATGTCCTGACTCCCGCGGATGCGGCGAAGGAGATCTGATGAAGACAAGTTACCGCGAAGCGATGCGGGAGGCGATCCGCGAAGCGATGTCGGCAGATGACCGTGTCTTCCTGATGGGGGAGGACATCGGTCGTTACGGAGGCACGTACGCAGTCTCGAAAGGGCTGCTCGCCGAGTTCGGACCCGACCGTATCCGAGACGCGCCACTGTCGGAATTGGGATTCGTCGGTGTCGGGATCGGCGCGGCGATCGGTGGGATGCGGCCGATCGTCGAAATCATGACGGTCAATTTCAGCTTGCTGGCACTTGACCAGATCGTGAACACAGCAGCGTCGATACGACACATGTCCGGCGGACAATTCTCGGTGCCGGTCGTTATCCGGATGGCTACCGGTGCAGGTCGACAACTTGCGGCCCAGCACTCCCACAGTCTCGAGAATTGGTATGCCCACATCCCCGGGATTCGTGTGCTCGCTCCCGCAACGGTGACCGACGCCCGCGGCATGCTCGCCCAAGCCCTCGCGGATCCGGATCCGGTGATCATCTTCGAGCACGTCGGGCTATACAACAGTGTCGCAGATATCGACTGGCCGCAGCCCGTCGATATCGACTCCGCGAAGGTTCGTCGAGTCGGCAAGGACATCACCTTGATCAGCTACGGCGGGTCCATGCCCAAGACCTTGGCTGCAGCAGACACACTCGCCGAGGAGGGCCTTGATGCCGAGGTGCTCGACCTCCGCGTCCTACGACCACTCGATACCGAGGCAATCACATCATCTGTGAGCAAGACTCACCGAGCTGTGGTCGTCGACGAAGGTTGGCGCAGTGGAAGTCTGGCATCTGAAGTTATGACTCGCATCGTGGAGACAGCGTTCTACGAACTCGACGCGCCACCGCGTCGAGTATGCAGCGCGGAAGTTCCCGTGCCGTACCCGAAACACCTCGAGCAGGCTGCTATCCCGCAGATAGAGACGATCGTGTCCACGGCGCGGAACGTGACAGGTGATCGGTGACGTGAGGAACCCCCATGTTTGATTTCGTACTGCCTTCCCTCGGCTCCGATATGGAGGAGGGCACACTCACCGACTGGCTGGTCAAGCCGGGCGAGGAAGTCGAACGCGGTCAAGCCGTCGCAACGGTAGACACCGTGAAAGCAGCAGTGGACGTGGAAATCTGGCAGAAAGGAACGATATATCAATTGCTGATCGAACCCGGGACGACCGTGTCGGTGGGGACTGCCATGGCAACGCTCCTCGCACCAGGCGAGTCCGCTCCCGACACGGCTCCGGAGCCGAAACCATTGCAGGACAAAGCGGAACCGCAACGACGAATTCGTGTATCCCCGGTGGCGCGCCGAGAAGCTGAGAAACTCGGCATCGACATCGCCTCACTCGAGGGAACAGGACCGCTCTCGTCAGTAACACTGAACGATGTGCTCAATGCCGCGCATTCGAGGACTTCGGAACCGACCGAGGTCGTTGCCGCAGACAAGGCCAAGGAGATGCGCCGGGCAATCGCAGCATCGATGAGCCGGTCCAAGCGCGAGATACCGCACTACTACTTGACCGACCACATCCCCTTGGAAGCAGCTGCCGCTTGGCTCGAACGTGAAAACACCGGTCGCCCGGTGACTGAGCGCCTGTTGGCCGCTGTGCTGCAACTCAAGGCGGTTGCACTTGCAGCGCAACGCTTCCCCGAGATGAACGGGTTCTGGCAGGACGGCGAGTTCCGAACCCACAAGTCCGTGCACGTGGGTGTTGCGATATCTCTGCGTCAAGGAGGTCTGGTCGCCCCGGCCATTCACGACACCGCTGACAAACCCCTCCGACAACTGATGACCGAGTTGACAGACTTGGTGGCACGCGCACGTGCCGGGTCGATGCGCAGCTCCGAGATGTCGGATCCGACACTGACGGTGACGAACCTGGGCGAACGCAGCGTCGAAGCAGTCCTCGGAGTCATATACCCGCCGCAAGTGGCGCTGGTCGGATTCGGCCAGATCGCCGAGCGGCCGTGGGTTGATGACGGAAAACTGTGTGTTCACAAAGTGGTCACCTCATCGCTCGCAGCCGACCACAGAGCTTCCGACGGGCATCGCGGAGCTCAGTTCCTGACCGCAATCAGTGAACTGCTGCAACATCCGCAAGATCTGTAAAGGAGCTGAACGTGAACGCATCCGACATCGAGACGTCGGTGATCGCGGCGCTGCAAGACATCGCACCCGAAATCGACGACAGCGAACTCGTCCGCGATCAATCGCTTCGAAGTCAAGTGGACCTCGATTCGATGGACTGGCTGAATTTCCTTGTCAGACTGCACTCGAGGCTCGGAGTCGATATTCCGGAGTCCGACTATGCCGCACTAGTCACGCTGGCAAATATCACTGACTACGTTTCCACTCGCATACCGTCCTGAGATCGCATTTGTTCCCCTTCCTCGGCGAACATGTACGCTGCCTTCGCTTTCAGGGGTATCCGATGCATCTCTAGCAATGTAGGAAACCAGCGGCTCCTCTCTGCCAGTTCCCTCACTGCTGTCCTCATGACCGTTGCGACCGAGTACCCCGGTGAGGCGCTCGATTGCGGTGTGGCCGGTGATCACCGTGCGGCCCTGGTCGATCGCATCTCGCTGCCAGCGGATGGACACCGTGTGGGAATGCCCTGTCGGAAGGCGGTTCAAGTGAATACCGGCACAAAATAGTCTTGCTCGTCGGTGGGGTGTCTTATCGCTGATCGGAATGGTCATGCTGATCGCCACCGCCATACGGGGCCGGTTCTACTTCCACCAGCGCCACGACGAGTACTTCACCACTCCCGCCGAGGTATACCGGACGAAGGCCGGTGCCCTGGTCTCCCCGCAGCTCGATTGCGTACGTCCGTGTACCGCCAATCTGGCCTCGCGGTGATGATGTCGGAAGGATTCTGTTGCGCGCCTCGGCGAAGGAGTCCGGAACCGCGGTATTCGTCGGGATCGAACGCGCATGAAGTCGACAAACATCTGCCCGGTGTTGCGCACACTGTGGTTACCGACCTCAGGTTCGGACCGTTCGATATCGGGTATCGGAAGATCCGTGGAACAGGGCCCGCAGTACCTCCCGAATCCTGTCTTCTTTCCCCGCCGGCTCTCGTTCGCCGTCGCCGTCGCCGTCGCCGTCGACATCGCGATCATCGCAGTAGTTCTCGCATGGAGTCAGTGACAGGGGTAGATGTCCGGCTGGCACGGCGTAAAGGGTTACAGTGCAAAGGGATAGGTTTCGGGCCGTTCTCCTTCTATCCACAAACTTGTGCGGTCGAGCGGTTCAAGGGCCCTTGTCGTATCTACGTGCACCACCGCGTCGAATTGGTCGGACAACCTGGCATGGAAGTAGTGGCTCTGTCTTTCCGTTTCGGGACGGTAGATCACACCGATAGCACGTTCCAGACGTGCAGTCCGCAGTGCGTCGGCAGCAGGTCCGTGGTGGGTGCGTATGAGGAATGAACCTCTGCCGACCTCGTGGAAAAGTTCCTCGACGCTACTGGGCAAGGCCGCGCGGACAACTTTGCGTTCGGCCGGTCCGCCCCATTCGCCGGCGGCAGTGACAGTCCCTTCATACGTACTGAAGCCGATCAGACGACAGGTGTCAGGATATCGTTCGCGGACCAGTTGCCCGACCGTCAGCTCGCCGTGCGCTCCCACCTCGGTGGCACGGGCATCGCCGACATGCGAGTTGTGGGCCCACACCACCACACGCGACGGCGTTTCGGCCCCAATGTCGAGGTGCTTGACCAGTGCATCGAGTGTGTCGACCATGTGGCGGTCGCGCATGTTCCATGACGAGACCCTGGCTCGGAACATGGTGCGGTAGTACTCTTCTGCATCACGCACCGTGGCCGCGTTGCGCTCGGCATAGAACTGTTCGTCCTCCGGGGCGCTGCCGTCTTGGCCAACGTAGTCGATGGCATGGCACTGAAGATCTTTCAGCTGTTCGACGACCTGTGTCTCACACGATTCGCCGGCGCCGAAAGCTGCTGCGTAGCCGTAGGACTGACCGTCCTCTGTTGCTACCTGGTCGAAACAGGAATATCGATCACGAGCGCGTCGTGCTGCATCCGGATCCACGCGTTCGAGGTATTCGATCACTTCCTGGATGGATCGGTGCATGCTGTAGAGATCGAGTCCGTAGAATCCCACCTGGTGACCGTCGACTGCTGCGCTGGCCGTGTTGTGCTCGCGTAGCCAGGCAACGAAGTCGAGTACTTCCGTATTGCGCCACATCCAGGCAGGGAATCGTTCGAAGCCGCGCAGTGACTGCTCCGCCGAAGTGTCCTGCCCCTGCCCGCGAGCATATCGGTTGATTCGGTAGGCATCCGGCCAGTCGGCTTCTGCAGCGACAGCATTGAAACCCTTGTCCTCGATCAGGATTCGTGTCATCTCGGCACGTGCAGCGTAGAACTCGTGAGTGCCGTGTGAACTCTCGCCGATCAGCACTACGCGTGCATCACCGACAAGATCGAGTAGGGCGTCACGAGGGGGAACACCGTTTGGCGCGCTTTCGCTGGCAATTCGAATAATTCCCGCAGCCGAGGTGAATTCGTGAATCCTGGCGCCATCTGTGTTCCTGCCGCGGGTCGAGGTGCGCAGTAATGTGCATACTTCCTCGTCCGTCACCTGGCTGAAATCCCAGAACGAGGCGCCGACCGCGCGGAACGGAAAGGGCATGGTCGCACACACCATGTCGTCGACCATTGCGCCGAGTTCGCGGCACGTCGATTCTGGTGCCGCTGGCACCGCGACGACGATCCGCGCAGGCTCCTGTCGACGGATCGAGTCGACCGCGGCGAAGATGCTGGCGCCGGTGGCGAGACCGTCGTCGACAAGAATCACTGTCTTGCCCGCGACCTCGGGTGGCGGCCGATTCTCCCGGTACACGGCTTCGCGTCGTGCCAGTTCGCGGCCTTCCTTGACCACGACTTCGCTCAGTTGCGCCGAGGAGATGGCGAGGTCTCGGAGAAGGTCGTCGTTGAGGACCACGGACCCGCCGCTGGCGAGGGCTCCCATGGCATATTCGTCATGCCCAGGGATGCCGAGTTTGCGCACGACAAACGCATCGAGAGGAGCGTCCAGCGCTGCCGCTACTTCCCATGCCACGGGAACGCCTCCGCGTGCGAGGCCGAGGACGACGACATCCGAGTTGCCGCGGTAAACCGTCAGTAGTTCCCCGAGCATGCGACCTGCTTCTCGACGATTCCGAAAGACCTGTTCCGGTCTGCCCGCAGATGTTCTGGTGGAACTGCTCTTATTTCGACTCACTCCTCTGCCCGCCGATGCACCGGACCATATTGGTTCGCAACGATGTTCACGTTATTTCGGCTCGTGTGCGCCGGGTACGCGTATTTTTGTGGACATTGCGGGCCTGGGGCGGGTGTGTTGTCAGGTCGAGGTCGTAGGTAACTAGCTCTCCGTCATCAAGCGTGCGGAAACCGCTTCCTGCGATCTCGGAATGGTGCACGAAGACGCTAGGGCCGTCGCCGTCGGGTGCAATGAACCCGAACCCGCTCGCCTGGTTGAACCATTCGACGTGACCGTGTCTCTGTTTGGCGGAGGCAATCGCGTTCGGGTCACTGGTCATGCGATTCCCGTCGTTGAATGCGCGGTCCCATTCCTACTGCTGCAGTGGCAAGCCCAAGAAGGCACACCAGTGCTGCGACAACGGAGTTGGACCAGATCATCGCCGTGCTGGTATCGACACCGGAAACGATCCAGGGGGAGACGATCAACCAGATCCCGAGTAACGGTGCGACGAAGGTCAGGCCGTGACTGCGGCCGTATGCGGTTGCGAACGCGACCGAGAGCACTGCGATAGCCAGACCGGTGATCAGGTTCGTTACGGTCAGGGGAGTTTGGTTGTCGAAGCCGACGATCCACGCGGATGCAGCGCCGTACAGTCCGGACATCATCATCATGCCGTCGGTGATTTGGGCGGTAGGTTCCTGGGCTACCTGATCGTGGCGCTCGCGCAGTGCGACGATGTCTGGATGCGTGTGCATGGGTGCGTGGGTAGATGACATTGTGTTCATCTCCTCGGTAATGCGGTGGACAACATATCGTCCGCATCGGTTGGTTTCTTTGGTGGGTAATGGCTTTCGCCAGTGAATCCTGGCGAAGGCAGCCCGGAAGAATCCGAAGAGGACTGACTAGTGGTGAGGTTCTTTTCGTGGTTTTCAGCCTTGGCTGTTGGTTGCTGGATTCGATAATCGCGCCGGTGTGCACAGACCCAGAGTGAGGGCGCTGAGCGTAGCGATCACGAAGGCGACGGTGCTCCACGCCGCTACCGCTGCCAGTGCGAGCCAGAGCGCAACGATCAGGGAGACCACTGATTTAGGCATACCTGCTTCGATCGAGAACGGCGGACTGTACCAGCCTTGACGGACAGAGGATTGATCGTTCAGTTCTTCTTGCCGCCCTTGGCGATTGCCTTCTTGACTTCGACGTGCTTTTCCGGCGATTGTGCTTCGGAAACCGGTACCGTCACCATCAAGATGCCATCGTCGTAGGTTGCGGCGATGTCGTCTTCCTGGGCGCCAGTGGGCAAGGACATCGACCGGAAGAAGCTCCCGTAGTGGAATTCTGACCGGGTGCCCTCTTCCTGCTTCTCGGTGCGTTCTGCCTTGATTGTCAGTTGGCCGTCGCGGACGCTGATATCGACATCGTGTTCGGGGTCTACTCCGGGGAGTTCGGCGCGCAGGACGTATCGGCCCTTTTCGAGGTGTTCCTCGACGCGAATCATGTGGCCTTCGAGCGAGGACCATGCCGGCATCGCCTCGAATCTGGCCATCAAATCGGACCAGTCGGGAAGTGACGGCCACGCCGGTAGCATTGCCGGGCGGGAGCTTCTGGGGGAAAGAACGCTCATAGCTGACTCCTGTGATGGAAATGGTTGCTGATGCCTCCGATTTCACTCCTCACCGGGTGGGGTCAGTAGGGTCAACTGTCCTCGATTCGATGACGAGTGAACTTCCGAACTTGACCGGGTTGCCCGGAAGTGGTTCGCTCAGCCGAGCCCTCAGCCTCATTCTTCTAGTCTGATGTCAGCAATGATGTTGGGCTACAACGGTTTCTCTGCACCTGTGTCGAGGTTGGGCGAGAGATGTCAATGGTTGGCGATGTCTCGGCGTGCACCGATCCACGTGGCTGATGCTGACGACCGCCCAGATGGGTCACCCAGATACGCACCTGTCGTTGCCGGCTGCGGCACACATCAGTCCACCCAGATCGGTACCGTCACGTGTCTGATACGGATGAGTCACCGCACGACGAAACGTTTGTGCTGATTGGCCGAAAGTAATTGATGATGGGTCTTTCGTCATCTATTCGAATGATCCTGCGTCGAAACGTCGTTGACGACCGTATGGTCGTTGTGTCGAGATTCAACATGAGGGGGCGAGTCTTGGTGTGGATAGTGGGTCGCCGTGTCGTGTGCTCGGCGCGGATGACGCTAATACCCCTGGCCTCGGTGTGAGGTCGGGGGTATTGGCACGGGGCAGCCGGGCTGCAATGCAGCCCGGCTGCGTACCTACACCAGGTGAAGGTGAGTTCTTATGCTGGCTAGCTGCCTAACCAACGTGAGTCGGCGCTCCGAGAGCTGCCGAATCGCATCGTCGTTGCCGGCAAGCTGGGCGCGGTTCAGCAGAAACTGACAATTGTCCAGTTGGGCCTTGACGGTCGACATGCCATCACCTTCGATCACTGCGTGGAGGTACGTTCTGATACTGCCAGTGAAAAAAGCAATGTACACGGGCAGAAGTACCTACCCGGGTACCGGTATCGGTCCCGACATGACAGAAAGTAACCTCGGTGTGAGGTTGTGACCACCTCGTAGTTACCGGTATGTAAGTGGCGGACCCCAACGCGGGGCATTAAGTTCATCTTCGCGTCATCGACGTTGTCGACGGTGCCGGGCCCCGCTGATTGTGACTCCCATCCCGGTCAGCGGGGTCTGTTCTATTTTTTTCTCTGCTTCCTCGTTCGCGAGATTGGTCACCGAGACGAGAGGCAGCTAACCGCCCATTCGCTCCCGCGAAATCGGTTCCGTGTCAATGGATTTTCTCATTGGGTGCGAATCGTTATTTCCCATCGGGAACGGGGTGAGTGAATCCCGATGTGCACCCGCCGTCGAGGATGAATTCGGAGCCGGTCGAGTACGTCGCTTCGCAGACTATGAACCGCACCATCGAGGCAACCTCCCCAGGGCTTCCGCAGCGCGGGATCGGTTGCCCGGCAACGAATGAGGAACCGAACGGCGCTGTCATTGCATTGTCGATGGGTCCGGGGTGAACTGAGCAGACCCGTATGTTGTACGGGCTGAAGTCAAGCGCGGCAGTCTTCGTAAGCCCTCGAAGGCCCCACTGGCTTGCAACGTACGCTCCGAGTCCCCCGTAGCCGGTCAGAGCGGCGGTGGAGGAAATATTCACGATGGCGCCACTGTGCGATCTCATCAGTGACTGTGCAGCGCAATGCATTCCGAGCCAGGCACCGTACAGGTTGGTGTTCAGGACGTGTCTGAACTGCGTCGGATGTTGCTCTTGAATGCTGCCGGACTCGAGAATGCCTGCATTGTTGACGAGAACGGACAGGGGGCCGAATGTCGTTTCTGCTGTGTCGATGGCAGATTTCCAGCTCTCGGTTTGTGTGACGTCGAGACGTTGGAAGGCCACCTGGTTGCCCAGCTTCGCTGCGCTTTTTTCGCCTTCCGTATCAAGGAGGTCTCCGATCAGGACTCCGATACCTTCTTCCGACAGGGCTTTAGCTATAGCTGCGCCCATCCCGCGCGCGCCACCGGTGACGAGTGCACTTTTTCCCTTGACGTCGTTCACGGCGCCCTCTCAGTCGAAGTTATTGGCCTTGCTGTCGAGGTAACTGATGATCCGTTGACGAGCGAGGCGTTCGCTCAATTCGGGGAGAGCCTTCGACGATGCCCATGACAGGTCGGCAATACAGCCTTCAACGACGATGTCGATACATTCCGGGGAGATGCGTCCGGAGAACTCGGCGGCGAGGCGGTTGACAGTCAGCGATCGCTGTGAGGACCGCGATGTCTCTGGGGATGCGGACGGTTCGAAGTGTGTGGTCATTGCCAGCCCGATCAGTCTGATGTGCTCATTTGTTGTCGGATTTTCGGTTAGGATGCAACGGGGGAATGGACGATCAACAGAGGGCACCACACCGTATGCATGAGGTGCCGGCTTGTGGAACCGAGAAGCATCGAAGAAATTCCGCCGCGCCCGCGTCGTCCCACGACGACGAGTTGTGCTGATGTCGATTCGGCATTCAACTGCCGTGCAGGGCGGTCTTTGACGACGACCCGCCGAACCGCGACATCGGGGTACTTTTCTTTCCACCCGGCGAGTCGTTCAGCGAGCACGGCGTGTTCGGCGGTAGCGATCGCGTCCCAGTCGAGGGCGACACCGTTGGGGTCGGAGGTGAAGGCGGTCGTGAGATGAGAATCGCGCCAGGCATGGACTGCAACGAGATCGACTCCGTGCAGGGATGCAACTTCGAATGCTTCGGCGATGGCAGGTTCGCTGTTTTCCGTGCCGTCGACACCCACTACCACCGGACCGTCGAGCGGCGATCGGTTCGCGCCAGGAATGTGTCGAACGATCGCCACCGGACATGGAGCATGCAACACCACTGCCGCGCTTGTGGAGCCGAGAACACCTGATGCGAATTGATCAAGCCCGTGCGACCCCACGACAAGCATTGCGGCGTCGTGCGATTCGTCCAGCAGCAGTTCGACAGCATTGCCGAATCTCAAGTGCTTGACGATGGTGAGTCGTGTGGAGTCGGCTGAGTTCAGTGCCTCCGCATGGGCTTTCGAGAGCCGTTCCTCACCTTCGTAGCGTTGATCCGGGAACTCAGGTGCTTGCAGCGCTACGGCGTTTCGGAAAGTAGTTTCCGTACCGGGCATCGTGGCGACCAGGTGCAGTGGGCGTGCCCGTAGTGCGGCTTCTCGAGCAGCCCACCGAACGGCGTTCGATGCGGCGTCGGAACGGTCGACTCCGACGACAATCGGTGCGCGCATGGTCATGAGTTGCCTTCCGGTTCCAAGTGGCGTGTTCGCCGGGGTGTGTCGATAATCGACTCTGCCCAACTGCGCACCGACGCCCAATTGCGGAAGTCCCCTTCCGGAGCGTGCACCGCCCGGGATGCGAGCTTTTCGCTGAATCCGAGGACAGTGCGATCGAGTTTGCCGGAGAACGATCGGTGCTCGGCGGCGCCGGTCTTGTCAACCAGGGAGGCAAGGTCGGAGGGATCGCCGCCTGAGGGCTCGTCCGGCCCGATCGGTCCGGACGAGAACAGCCAAACCTGCCGTAGCCGCAGCGCATCGGAGAAGCGATCCGCGAAGTCCTTGGCTTCTTTCATCCAGCGGCCGTAATAGACTGCACTGCCGAGGACGATCGTGTCGTAACCGGTGAGTTCATGTACTTCACCTGGGGCGACAAGATCAACGTCCACGCCGTTGCCACGGAAAGTTTCAGCGAGAACGGCGGCGATCTCAGTAGTCGAGCCGTGCCGACTAGCAGCGGTGACCAGGGCCCTCATGAATGCCTCCGTGCAAGTGGTTGGTGCCGATGCTTGAATCTGGCTGCTGCCGTAAGCCTCGCGACTCGAGGGCGGGGCCTTCAACTCGAATTGTTCCGCGGCGACTTGCCTGACGCGAGAGTCACCAGGTGCATGAAAAAGGGCCTTTGGACCATCTCACTTGTGTTCCGACGGCACGGGTTTGACGCGGGTTATCCCACTAACGTCGAGAGTGACGATCACCGTGTGATCGATGACGCCAACGCAGGAGGGCACAAGCACAATGGAATCTCGGGAGTCTGCACACTGTGTGAGCGCGATAGGTGAGATGGTGGTCATCGGCGGACCGGGTGAGGTTCGGTCGTTTCCCGTCGGTGTGTGGATGTTGACCGACGGCCGGAGAGTAGTAGCGGTCGGTGAGGGTGGCCCGATTTCGGTAGGCGTCGTCGACGGAACGCTCTTGAGTGCCGCTGTGCATGCACGGTGGCCGGGCGCCGTGGTGCTCGAGAGGCGACCGGAGGTCGGCAGCACCCCCGACCCGCGTGGGTATTCCGCGCGATACGTCGAGGTTCGGGACGACGGTTCACGCACGGACCCTGCGTTTGCAGATCTTGCGAAAGCAGGGTTTGTGGTGGGACCGGTCAACTGAGGCATGGCCACCGAACCACTCCGACATCATGGAAACCAGGAGAGAGAACATTGTGCACACACCGTTGGAGCTGACTCGATGACACGGGCTCCGGCAAGCCCTCTCGGCCGCCGAATGTCGGAGATACCGGAAGCTTTGGCGTCCCGAGATCAGTTGACCGCCCTTGTGCGTTCCCGGCAGCCAGCAGTCTTCCTGGACTTCGACGGCACACTCTCGAACATCGTGAACGACCCGGCCGCTGCCACCCTGGTCGACGGTGTCGCACACGAGCTTGCCCGGCTCGCACACTGCTGCCCGGTAGGTGTGATCAGCGGCCGCGATCTGTCAGACATACAGACTCGAGTTGGCATGACCGGGATCTGGTATGCGGGGAGTCACGGTTTCGAAGTCGTCGGACCAGGCGGACATCACTACCGGAATGACAGAGCCCTGTCGTCTGTGCCGGATCTCGAACGTGCCACGCACATGCTTCGGGACCGCCTGTCCAGCGTTCCGGGAGTTGTATTGGAGCACAAGAATTTTACTGTTGCCGTCCATTACCGAACGGTGGATATGGACATGGTCGACGAGGTGGTCGCCACGGTCCACAAAGTCGCGGATCGAGCCGGGCTCCGTGTCACCAGCGGGCGCAAGGTCGTCGAGCTTCGCCCCGACGTCGACTGGGACAAAGGCCAGACACTGGACTGGATTCTCGACCACCTCACAGACACCGGCAACGTACTGCCGATTTATATCGGTGACGACTTCACCGACGAGGATGCCTTTTCCGCGGTGGCGGACCTCGGAGTCGGTATCGTGGTGCGCCACTTCGAGGACGGCGATCGACGGTCGGCTGCCAGATTCGCGGTCGACAGCCCCGACGAGGTCTGCCACCTGTTGCAATGGCTGGCCGATCTGCTGGGAAGCCATTCGGCGACAGTGCCGGAGCCGAGTGATCCTTGGACAGTGTTCTTCGACGGGTACGACCCGAAGGCCGAGAAACTTCGAGAGGCACTCTGCACGGTAGGTAACGGTGCTGTCGCCACTCGCGGTTGCGCACCTGAATCCTCCGCAGGTGCCGGGCACTACCCGGGTACGTACGCGTCCGGCATATTCAACCGTCTCCAGGACGAAATGACCGGGAGCACCCTCGACAACGAAAGCATGGTGAACCTGCCGAACTGGTTGCCGGTGACATTCCGGATCGACGGCGGGTCGTGGTTCGACATCGACGCTGCGGAAGTGCTCGAGTTCCAGCAGTACTTTGATCTTCGCCGGGCCATTCTCACTCGCCGCTTCCGGATCCGCGACAACGCGGGTTACACCACCTCGATCGTCCAGCGAAGATTTGTTGCCATGCACCTCTCGCATGCCTGTGCCCTCGAGATGACAATTGTGGCCGAAAACTGGTCGGGCCGACTCGAGATCCGTTCGGAACTCGACGGCACGGTCGAAAACACACTGGTCGAGCGCTACCGCGGACTCAGCAGCCGTCACCTCGCACTGACGAAGGCCGCCGCACTCTCTAACGACTCGGTGCTGCTTGTGGTGCAGACCAACCAATCTCGAATACCGGTGGCGATGGCAGCCCGGAATACGGTGTGGCGTGACGGCGATCCCTTCCCAAGTCGATACCGGCTAGTCGAGGGCGGCGGCCGGATCGGGCACGACATCACCGTGGACCTCGACACGGGCTGTTCTGTCACTCTCGAGAAAATGGTGACTGTGTTCACCGGCCGTGATCACGCGGTGTCCGAGCCGGCTGACGAAGCCGAGCGCTGGCTCTCCCGGCTAGGCCGTTTCGATGTGGTGCTCGACCGTCATGTGCTGGCGCTGGTGTCTTTGTGGGACCGTATGGGCATCGACTTCGAGGGCCACGGCCACGCGCTGCGCGTCGTACGGTTCCATGTCCTTCACGTGTTGCAGTCGGTCTCACCGAACAGCGCCGACCGTGACGTAGGCGTACCGGCACGCGGACTGCATGGGGAGGCGTATCGAGGCCATATCTTCTGGGACGAGTTGTTCGTTTTTTCGGTGCTGAACCTTCGGATGCCCACGCTGACCCGATCATTGCTGCGGTATCGGTACCGCCGTTTGGGGGAGGCCCGCCGGGCGGCGAGCGAAGCCGGTCACCAGGGCGCGATGTTCCCGTGGCAGTCGGGCAGTGACGGTCGGGAGGAGAGCCAGCAATTGCATCTCAATCCGAGATCCGGTCGCTGGCACCCGGACCCAAGTCGGCGCCAGCACCATATCGGCATCGCGATCGCCTACAACGTATGGCAGTACTATCAGGTCACTGGAGATATGGAGTACCTGATCGATTGCGGTGCAGAGGTTTTGGTGGAAATTGCACGTTTCTATGCCAGCCTCACCTCCTTCGACCAGGCGCTCGGTCGTTATGTCATCCGAGGCGTCATCGGACCTGACGAGTTCCACTCCGGATACCCGAACGCCCCTTTCGGTGGGATCGACAACAACGCATATACCAATGTCATGTCGGTCTGGGTGATGCTGCGGGCACTCGACGCGCTCGACGTGGTCCCGCTTCAGATTCGCTCGGACCTGACTCAGGCGCTGGGACTGACCACGGTGGAAATCGATCGTTGGAGGGATATCACTGCCCACATGTTCGTCCCGTTTCACGATCAGGTCATCAGCCAGTTCGAGGGATATGCCGACCTTCCGGAACTGAATTGGGAAGAGTATCGCCGCCGCTACGGCGACATCCAACGCCTCGATCGAATCCTCGAGGCCGAGGGTGACGACGTCAACTGCTACAAGGCATCGAAGCAAGCCGACGTCATGATGCTGTTCTACCTGCTCTCCTCCGACGAGTTACGGTACATCCTCGACGGTTTGGGCTATGAGTTCGCCGGTGACGCCATACCGAGAACCATCGACTACTACATGGCACGCACTTCGCACGGCTCGACGCTGAGTGGCGTTGTCCATTCCTGGGTGCTGGCACGAGCAAACCGCGATCGAGCGATGGAGTTCTTCGACCTGGCGCTCAAATCCGACATCGCCGATATTCAGGGGGGAACCACCGCGGAGGGAATTCACTTAGCTGCCATGGCCGGCAGTGTCGATCTGCTGCAACGGTGTTTTACCGGGCTCGAGACGCGAGGTGACCGCCTTATCTTTTCCCCGCACTGGCCGGAGCAACTAGGCACCCTCGAGTTTCCCATTTTCTACCGGGGCCATCGACTGCGTCTGTGTATCAATCGCAAGGTAGTGCGGGTCAGCGCCGCGGCGGGGACGCAGCCACCAATCGAGGTCGAGTGCCGTGGTCAGGTCGTGCAACTTCACCCGGGCGCCACAGTCCAACTGACCTAGCGGCTGGGTCTTTTCGGCCGTCTGTTCATCGCTCATCGTGGTGTATTGCGGTCCTGGGTTGTCATGGCACGAGCACTGCGGCACCGATAGTTCTGTCTGCTGCAAGATCGACCAAGGCGCGATTGGCTTGGTCGAGAGGGTAGGCGACGGTGCTGATGTCCAGGTGATGGCGCCCGGCGAAGTCGAGGAATTCGACGGCATCGCGGCGAGTATTCGCTGTGACCGAACGTATCTCGCGTTCGTAGAACAGGTGCCTCTGATAGTTCAGAGACGGGACGTCCGAGAGGTGTATGCCGGCGATCGAGAGGATTCCACCTCGGTCCAACGCTTCGAGTGCGGTGGGAACGAGGTCACCGACCGGTGCAAAGAGGAGGGACGAATCGAGCACCGTTGGAGGGCGGTCGTACGCGCCCTGTACGGAGGTGGCACCCAGGCTGGTCGCAAGGGCACGCGCAGATTTGCTGCGTGTCATGACATGTACTTCTGCTCCTCGGGCAAGTGCTACCTGGGCGGCGATGTGGGCGCTGCCGCCGAAGCCGTAGATTCCCAGTCGACCATCCTCTGGCAGGGACGCACGGTTCAGGGCACGAAACCCGATGATTCCTGCGCAGAGTAGCGGCGCCAGTTCGACATCGGAGTATCCGGATGGCAGGGAGAGCGCGAACTCTGCTGATGCGCAGACGTATTCGGCGTATCCGCCATCGACATCCCATCCGGTGTACGTCGAATGCGGGCACAAGTTCTCTGCGCCGCGAAGGCAGTAACGGCATCGGCCGCACGTCGAATGCAGCCAGGGAATTCCGACGCGGTCACCTGGAGCGAACGACTCGACGCTGCTTCCGACCTCCTCGACCACCCCGACAATTTCGTGGCCCGGGATCACGCAGGCCCGGTGTGCCGGTAGATCACCTTCGGCGACATGGAGATCGGTGCGGCACACCCCGCACGCGAGAACTCGAACCAGAATTTCGCCGACTCCGATCGTCGGGCGCAGGGTCCGTACCTCGACCAGGGGATGGGTTCTGATCGTTCCGGGGTTGCGTGCCTGCCACGCTGTCATAGATGCCGAAGGTCGGGCGCTGTGGCTCACGTCGGTCACCGATGACTGTTGACGATCATCAGTGGACACTGTGCCTCGTGTAGAACTTCTCGGCAGGTGCTTCCGAGGAGCATTCCACTGAATCCGCCGCGCCCACGGCGACCGAGAACAATCAATTGTGCGCGTCCGGAATGGTCGATCAGATTCTTGCCTGGCTTGTCCTTGACCACAATGGTTGTCACACGTACGTCCGGGTATCGGTCACCGTATCCGGCGAGGCTTTCCGCCGTGAGCGCCTGTTCGGTGTTCTGCCGTGCCTCCCAATCGGCATCCCTGAACTTCGAGAAAACAACGTCGAGAGCCACATCCGACCAGGCGTGCACCGCGACGAGGTCGACCCCTCGCAGCGAGGCTTCCTCGAAAGCTGCAGCGATAGCGGGTTCGCTGTGCACGCTTCCGTCGACACCGACGACGACAGGACGCGTGTCGGCGTCTTGGTCCTCGTCGAAGTTTCCACGAAGGACGACCACGGGACACAGTGCGTGCACCGCCAGGGACGAGCTCACCGAACCTACCAACCCGCCCGTGAATTCACCATGACCCCGGGTTCCTACAGCCAATAATCTTGCAGTCTTGGAGATTTCACGGAGTGCAACGACAGGTGGATCGCTGGCAAGTTCGACGTCGACGTCGAGTTCATGCTCTCCCGCTGCATCGGTCGCCAGTTCGGTAGCGTCCGCCAAGCGTCTTTTCGCCGATGCCGCCTGCTCATCGAAGTAGAGAGCAGGCATGCCGATCGGAACACCGTAGTTCGAGGGGGTGAACATGGTGGTCACTACAAGCAGGGGCGCGCTGCGAAGAGCAGCGTCGCGCGCACCCCACGACACTGCCTGACGTGATTGCACCGATCCGTCGTATCCGACAACTACAGGGGGTTTGATTCTCACGGCTGATCTCCTTCGGCTCGCGGCAAGAACGACGGGACTGTTATTGAATCGTCGGCTAGTGGCAGTCCTGATAGCAGAGGAGAAAGTCATTTCCGGTGTCATTCCCCTTCTGCGCGTTATCTGGTTTCCGATATCTGTGAGGCGGTGACAATCGGCACTTCTGTAGATGCCTCGGTGCTGCGACGCTTCTACTGACAGCAGTATCCGGAAGCTTTGTTCGGTTGACACTGGAGGAGAAGGGGAAATGGACATCACCAGACCCGATTCGAGCGTGTTGCAGCTTGCCGTCGAGTTAGCATGTCGGGCACCCTCTTTGCACAACAGCCAGCCGTGGCGATGGGAGCACTCTGGTGGTGAGCTGAAGCTTTTCGGTGACCGCACCAGGCTACTTCCGGCGGCTGATCCCACCGGTCGCCAATTGCACATCAGTTGCGGTGCCGCGCTGCACCATCTGAGTGTTGGTTTGCTTGGGTTGCGGTGGACTACTGACATTCGATACGAACGCCGCGCCATGTCCCCGGACTTGCTTGCCACGATCGGCTTCCGGCGTGATGCGCGTCCGCGCTCACATGACTTCGACATGCTGACGGCGATTCGCCGTCGTCGGACTGATCGCCGGGCCTTCGGCATCTTCGACGAAATCAGCTCTCTGGTCGAGAGCGCTGTCGACCAGGCGCAGGAGTTGAACGTCAGCGTTATCGCCTTGGATGAAGCCCAGAGGGAAGGTCTTGTCGAGGCAACGCGGTCGACAGCGGCTGCTCGACGTTACGACGTGGAATATCAAACCGAGCTGCATTGGTGGGCTGGGCATTCCATGACATCAGGAGGGATCCCGGAGACGTCGCTGGTGGCAGGTTCAGGTGGGGTTCCGATCGGCCGAACCTTTCCCACGCGGCAGAATGCGCCGACCGATCCGACAGGATTCGCCGACGAGTCGACAGTGCTCGCGCTCGGTACGCCATCGGACAGTCGCATGGACTGGTTGCGCTGTGGCCACGCCCTCTCGTCAATTCTGCTCGAAGCCACGGTGCGAGGGGCAGCGACGTGTCCGTTGTCGCATGTGACCGAGGTGCCGAGAAGTCGTTCGATAATTCAACGGATGGTGCCCGAAATCGGAACACCGCAGATGCTCGTGCGTATCGGCCGGGCCCCGACCGGTACCCGCCCACAACCGACGCCGCGCCGGCCCGTGACCGACGTCTTCTCGAGTTACTGATTCGTTCACTCTGCGATGGGTAGCCGGGAAGTGTGGGTAATCGCACCTATCCACGCGGGAGAACGGACGTATCGATGATCGACGTATTTCTGGTCGACGACCACGAAGTTGTACGTCGTGGTCTTGCGGAGTTGCTCGACGACGATCCGGATCTCCGCGTCGTCGGTGAAGCGTCGAGCTACGCGCATGCGCTGGCGCGGATCCCGGCTCTTGTGCCTGATGTCGCGGTCCTCGACGTTCGCCTGCCAGACGGAAACGGGATCGAACTGTGCCGGGAACTGCTGTCGAAATTGCCCGCACTTCGTTGCTTGATACTCACCTCCTTCGAAGACGATCAGGCGATGCTGGACGCGATCCTGGCCGGAGCCAGTGGGTATGTCGTGAAAGACATCAAGGGGCTGGATCTGACCCGTGCCGTCCATGACGTCGGATCGGGAAAGTCGCTGCTCGACAACCGTGCCGCCGCGGCGCTGATGGCGAAGCTTCGGACCGATGCGGCGGAGAAGAACGGCCCCTTCGAAGAACTGACCGATCAGGAGCGCGTGTTACTGGGTCTACTGGGTGAGGGTCTGACGAACAGGCAGATTGCCGCGAGGATGTTCCTGGCGGAGAAGACCGTGAAAAACTATGTCTCGCGTTTGTTGAGCAAACTGGGTGTCGAACGTCGCACCCAAGCTGCGATTCTCGCTACGAAAATGCATGAGCATCTGCCACCGCAATGACTAACGACGAGCTGGATCACGAAAGACTGTTCGGGCATCCTCAAAACGAATGTGATGCCCGATCAGACGAACTCATTCGCGTCGACGGGTTTTTGGAAGCGTTGCTTGCAGTCTCGGCAGGACTTGATCTGGATGTAACGCTGCGTACCATCGTCAAATCCGCAATTTCCTTGGTCGACGCAAAACACGGTGCGCTCGGTGTCCTGGGTGAAGGTCACGAGTTGAAGCAATTCGTGTTCGAGGGAATCGACGAGGCGACTCGCGCGCAGATCGGGGACCTCCCGCGTGGTCGTGGTGTGCTCGGCGTGCTGATTTCGGACCCGAAACCCTTGCGTCTGGACGATCTGTCCCAGCACGAGGCGTCTGTCGGGTTCCCTCACCACCACCCCCCGATGCACAGTTTTCTCGGTGTACCCATCCAAACCAGAGGGGTGGTGTTCGGCAATCTCTATCTCACAGAGAAGACGAACGGGCAGTCCTTCACCGAGCACGACGAGATGATCGTGAAGATCCTCGCGTCGGCAGCCGGGATCGCGATCGAAAACTCACAGCTCTACGCACAGACAAACATCAAGCAACAGTGGCAATATGCGACAGGCGAGGTTGTCACGGCCTTGCTTGCAGGTGCGGATCCAGTCGCGGTTCTTCAGCTCATCACCGACAGATCTCTGTCACTCACACAATCGGATTGCGCGTTCCTGGCAGTGCCACCTGATCCGGAACTGACGTCCGCTGATCCTGTCGAATTGGTCATCACGGTCGCGAGCGGCCCTGGCACCGACTTACTCGTCGGCCACGGCATTCCGTTGGACTGCTCCACGTCAGGGCAGGCCTACCGGCTGAAGAAGCCGATCAGCACGAACTCGCTGGCATTCGATCCGGGGTTTGATGACGAACACGATTACGGTCCGGCAATCGTTCTCCCTCTACGCGATGGACAACAGGTCTCAGGAGTACTGGCTGTCCTGAAAGTTCGGGAATCCCAAGCTTACCGACCGGACGACGTGGAGAAGATGTCGGCATTTGCCGATCAAGGAGCGGTCGCGCTTCGGCTGGCCCACAATCAACGTCGGTTACGTGAGCTCGACGTACTCGCCGACCGTGATCGGATCGCGCGTGACCTCCATGATCACGTCATTCAACGCGTATTCGCCGTCGGGTTGTCGATTCAAGGCACCTTGCAACGTGCGCGGACACCGGAGGTTCAGCGCAGGCTCACGGCAACTATTGACGATTTGCAGGACATCATTCAGGACATACGTAGGACTATCTTCGATCTGCATGCATTCGGGGATGAAGTCCCCACCCTTCGCGGCCGTCTGCACAGCGTGATCGCCGAGGTTACCGCGGACACCGACTTGAAGGTCTCTTTGCAGGTGAAAGGTCCACTGACCGTAATAGGTCCGAAGGTCGCAGACCAGGTCGAAGCCGTACTGCGTGAAGGACTCAGCAATGTGGTCAAGCATGCGCAGGCGTCGTCGGCAACGGTTGCCGTCGAGGTGCTCGATGATCTGACGATGACGATAGCCGACGACGGAGTCGGGATTCCGCTGGGAATCCACAGGCGGGGACTACGCAACTTGGCTGAGCGGGCAGCTGAACTCGACGGAACATTCGATGTGCGAACGACTACCCGGTCTGGCACCACCCTGGTGTGGTCCGTTCCGCTCCCGGACAGGGGCGAATGACGATGCCCCGAATTCTGATCGAGTACGCGAGCGCCAAAGGATCCACGGAAGGAATCGCCCGAAGGATCGGAGAATGCTGTGAGAATCTGGGAGCGGACACGAAAATTGTTTCGACGGAACAAGATTCAGATCTCGGCCGGTTCGACGCTGTGATATTGGGCAGTGCAGTACACGATCGGGACTGGTTGCCCCCGGCTCGCACGGCGGTGGATCGACTGCTCGCCGGCGAACAGGTACCACCGGTGTGGGCGTTCTCGGTGTCCACCTGGGGCGAGACATCGAGTCTTGTTGCTGACCGACTTACGCGGCGCATTCGCGCGACGGCCAGGGAGCCGAATACCGTCGCGCGACTCAGGTCAGGGTCTGACCTACGCGACCATCGACAGTTTGCCGGCGTAGTCAGACGCGGCGATTGGCCACTGTTCGGGCGATGCGTGTTTGCCCTCATGGGCGGCAAGTACGGTGACGCGCGAGATTGGTCCGACATCGAACAATGGGCCGAGGGAATCGTCACGAACCTTCGAAACGAACTCGAGAACTCGCCCTGAAGCCAGGGTGATGATCATGATGACCAACGGCCGTAGCGAGACCAGTGGCGATCGGCGCACGATCGAAAGATGCCCGCGGTGCGCTCTGCCGTGGGAAATTCCAGACGAGAGTGATCGAACATGGTGCACTACGCAAGCGCGGATGCCGAAACGATCTCGAGTGCCGTTTCATACGCATGCCTGGCCCCGTCCGTCCACAACATTCAACCGTGGTCCTGGCGATTGCGGCGCGGTGAACTCAGTCTGTACGTCGATCGTCGCCGCTCGATCCCAATCGAGGACCCAAGCGGTAGGCAACTGGTCATCAGCTGTGGCGCAGCGCTCCATCACCTGCGAGTTGCTCTGGAACACAATCTCCTCGAACCGATCGTTGCGACACTCCCGGACCGCACCGACCCGGATCTGTTGGCCTCGATCACGTTCCGGGGTCGAGCGGAACCGATAGGTTCGAGCGCAGCCCTGTTCTCGACCTTGGAGCGTCGACGGACCGACAGACGCCCATTCGATCCACCTCGGGCTGGGGCGTTGACCGGTTTGGTAGTGAACGCGCGCGAATTCGAGGCGTCGATGACGGTCATCGTGCGCCGCTACGGCGCGATGCTCGACAAGGCGTCCAGGATCGCCGCGCAGGAGCACCGCAGTGATACCGCCTATTGGAACGAACTCGAGGCGTGGACTACTCCGGATGGTGCCGAGGCCGGCGTTCCTCTTGGTGCATTGCCCGATGCGCTCTCCTCACACGAGGACGTATCCGCCCGAGCATTCCCTTCCGGGCACCTGAAGATCCAACGCGGTGCACGCGATAATGCTGCGTTGGTTCTGCTCAGCACTGCATCGGATACGCCGAAAGACTGGTTGAACGCGGGACAGGCATTGTCGTCGGTATTGCTACACGCAACTGCCTCGCATCTCGCCACCTGTCCACTGACACACCTCACGGAGGTGGAGGCAAGTCGGGAGATCGTGCGCGACGTCGCATGTAGGTCGGGCGAGACATTCCAGAATCCGCAGATCATGATCCGGATCGGATTATCATCGCATTCCGCGGAGACAGCATCGGGGCAAGCGCAGTTGGGAGCTACAGAACCAGTTGTCTCGGGTAGGCGCACGGTCGAGGAGGTCCTGACTGTCGTACCGTGATTACGCACCGTCGACGGGTGAATGCCCTGATGAATTCCACACATTCACCGCGGCTTCGATGCTGACGTCGATGTCGATGTTGGTGTCGATCGAAACGGATTCAGGCCACGGATCCTGTCCGGCTTCGATAGCGGCCGCCGTTGTGGCGGTGGCGTCGGACAGCGACTCCGTGCGCATCGCAATTCGTTGTACAGCAACAGGTAACGGCGTACTGCAGCAGATTTCGATCAACGCCGACGACGTGGACAAACACAATCCCTGAGCGTTGTGTCGATACCTGGAATCTGACCATGTCGCATCCAGGATGACGGACTGTCCCATCGTCAGCTGCCGGTGCGCCCGTGCCAACATCTCGGCATAGACCGTGTCCAGAGCTGCGGGGGAGTAGAGACCTTGCCGGTACTCGTCTGCCGCGCCGGTGAGTGTGCCATCCTCCATCAGTTCGCGACGCACTCGGTCACTCGAAATGACAACAGCGCCAGTATGTTCGGCGAGACCGACCGACAGTGTTGATTTACCCGAACCTGGGAGTCCGCCGACCAGGCACAACCGCACCTCGGCACGCCGAAGGTGAGAACAGGCAAGAGCGAGGTGGCGTTCGAGTCGCGCGATGCTGCCCGTTCCACCTTGCCTCATACGCAGTGCATCGACTTTCGCGCGGACAGTCGCACGATATGCGATGTAGTGGTCGATCAGCGCCCGCGGTGGAAGATCCTGCGACAGCGCGACTATCGTGGTGAGAAACTCGTCCGCTAGATCCTCTCGCCCGAGGAATTCCAGGTCCATAGCGAGGAAACTTGCATCGTCTATCGTGTCGACGAATCTGAGTTGGTCGTCGAAGTCGAGGCAATCGAGGATTCGGGGACCGTCAGGAAGGACGAATATGTCGTCGGACAGCAGGTCGCCGTGTCCGTCAACGATATGTCCGTCGGCAATTCTCCTGTCGAACAGCACTGTTCGGCCCAACAAGAACGTCTCGGCCATTGTGCTGATCTCATCGACGCTGCCGACGGGAACGGTGCCGACACATAATTCTCGTAGTTCGGCAATGTTCGATTTCCACCGGGCGCCGACACTCTCCGCTGTCGCTTGCTCGTCTATCCACGCGCCTCGGATAGCTCGGCGGTGGAAATCGGCTATCAGGGAAGCGATACTGTGCACTTCGCCCGCGGCGTCCTGACCTGAGGTGATCATCGATGACAGTCGCCGGTCCTCAGGCATCCGGGCCATCACCAGTATCGGCTCTCTTGTTGCGTCGAGCGGATCGTTGAGCTGTGTTACGCCCAGATACACGTCCGGGCTCATCCTGCGGTTGAGTTCGAGTTCGCGGAGCAGCGCCGTCTGTCGTTGCGTAGGTGTTCCGAAATCCAGGTAGGCGGTCGATAGCGCTTTTTTGATCTTGTACGCGCGCTCACGGACAAGAAGGACCACACCTGTAGTCGTCTCGTGTACATCGATGTACGAGTCCCGCGTATCCACCTGAATTTGCTCCTCGAATTGCCGAGACAGTGTCGGTTCGCTACCCCTCTTGCCTTCAAGTGTGTTCGGAAGCCGGGGCGGTTGTCACGGGGTCTTGCGGTGATCGAACCAGGCATTACGGCACTACCGGATATTCGATCGGCCAAGCCACGCTGGAAACATGCCGGTGATTCGAGACCTGCTCGCGCGTTTGCTGTCCAACGCAGAGACGGTCCTATTGGTCGTAACGGTCACGACGTTGACTGCTGGCGCTCTCGCCTGGGTATTCGACAGTCGTCCGTCAGCGGAGGCATTGTGGGCAGCGGGGGCGATCGTGGCCGTGATCCCCGCAGCATGGTGGGTCATCGATGCGCTACGCCGAGGTCGAGTGGGCGTGGACGTCATCGCCGTCCTTTCCCTCCTCGGAACGCTGTGGATCGACGAATATCTCGCCGGCGCGTTGATCGCCGTCATGTTGGCGACCGGTCGCACGCTCGACGCCGCAGCCAACCGCAGAGCGACGCGGGATCTGCGTTCTCTTCGCGACCACGTACCGGGCACTGCGCAACGCGAGCATGACGGACAACTCGAGACAGTGAAACTCGACGAGATCGGTCCCGGAGATCTGATATTGGTCGGGCCTGGCAGCGTGGTGCCCACCGACGGTTGGATTGTCGGCGAGCCGGCACTGCTGGACGAATCTGCACTGACCGGCGAGGCCAACGTCGTGGAAAGACCTGTGAGCGACGCCGTGCGGAGCGGTGCGGTCAATGCCGGTGGGGCCTGCCGCATCGAGGCAAGTCGCGATGCGCAATCGAGCACCTACGCAGGAATCGTTCGGTTGGCGCAGGACGCGGCAGCCGAGAGCGCACCGGTTGTGCGACTCGCTGATCGGGTAGCGGGTTGGTTCCTTCCGGCCACGTTGATCATATCCGGTTCCGCGTGGGCTATCAGTGACTCCTTCCCTCGGGCTGTCGCGGTGCTGGTTGTCGCGACGCCGTGCCCGTTGTTGTTGGCCGCTCCCGTGGCCATTGTCTCCGGACTTTCGCGCGCTTCGCGCATCGGCGTGATCGTCAGGTCGGGTGGAGCGCTCGAGAAGCTCGGAAGCGCCCACACCCTCGTTATCGACAAGACAGGTACTCTGACCAGCGGACGGCCGACACAATCAGATGTTGTATGTGGTGATAGCTACGACAGTGCGACGCTCCTTCGATTGGCGGCATCTGCCGATCAGGTGTCGTCACATATTTTGGCCGAAGCGATCGTTCGCAGTGCCCGCTCACGTGGATTATCGCTGAGCACACCAGAAATGGTGACTGAGCGACCCGGCTATGGTGTTGTTGCGACGGTCGACGGCCGAATCGTCACAGTGGGGAGAATTGACGGGACTGTCGATCGTCCCGAGTGGGTTGCCGCAGTGGAGAATCGTGCGCGTCTGGACGGCGCCGTGATTGCCTGGGTGAGTATCGACGGCACTCTCAGTGGCGCAATTCTACTGCTCGACCCGATACGGACGGACGCGCCGTGGACGATACGGCGACTGCGCTCAGCCGGGATACGCAAGATTGTCATGCTGACGGGTGACCGACCAGAACCCGCAGTCGAGGTCGGATCTGCATTGGGGCTCGATTGCGTTCATGCAGAACAAGAACCGGACGACAAAGTCGCACGTGTCCGCGAAGAGTCGGCCCAGGCGGTGACGCTGATGGTCGGTGACGGAATCAACGACGCACCGGCCTTGGCGGCAGCATCGGTCGGAATCGCGATGGGCGCGCGCGGCGCGACAGCGTCGTCGGAGGCGGCCGACGTGGTTCTGACAACCGATCGACTCTCCCGCGTTGCCGACGCCATGGACATTGCCCGTCGATCCCGCCGAATCGCGCTACAGAGCGCGATACTCGGAACAACACTGTCGCTCGCCGCGATGATCTTTGCTGCCTTCGGATTCCTGATTCCCGCAGTCGGTGCCTTGTTACAGGAGTTGATCGATGTTGCCGTGATACTCAACGCGTTACGTGCACTGAACGGCGGAAGATCCACGGCTCCGGTACTCGATCCGCCGTTGTTGACGATGCTCCGAGGATTTTCCTCTGACCATCGAAAGATGCGAGATGAACTGGAAGTAATCCGTGTCACCGCAGAGGCGGTGGTGAGTGGAGATCGTACGTCGGCTTTGCGTCGACTTCATGAGACCGACAGATTTCTCCAAGACGTGATTCTTCCCCACGAGCGTTCCGAGGGGGCGAATCTCTACCCTATGTTGGAGCGTTCGATTGGTGGCGCGGATTCGATCGCGACAATGGCCGGCGCGCACGCCGAAATCGAGCGTCTCAGTCGAAGGTTGGGTTATCACGTCAGAACCGCCGACCTCAATGGTGAGGTGGAAGCGGAGCAGGTACAAGACCTCCTTGCCTGCCTGTACGGGCTGTATGCCGTACTGAGGCTGCACTTCCGCCAAGAGGAACAAAGCTATTTCGTTCTTGCCGACGAGCCGGAAACGGAGGATGAGGATGCGCGTGGTTGATTTCGTTGCGGAGGTTTTCAGGTTTCACGCCTGCTGCTGAAATTTGTTCTTCCACTCCATGTCCCACATCCGATCGTTGTGCCAACCGATCATTGTTCGTGCTGCGGAAATCATCATGCACATCGCGAAAACGGTCGCACAGTACAACACGATCGCAGCGGCCACTCCGTCTACGGCCGCAATCGACGTTTCTGGTGGTGGTTGAACCTGGTCGCCGTTGCCGTTCGTCCAGACCTTGATCGTGTCACCGTCATGCGCACCGAAGTGTGCAATCACCGGTTCGGTGCGGGAGTTTCCGTTCATCGTCCACGTCACGACTTTCCTCGCGGCACCGGCAACTTTTGTCTCCGCACCTATCGGGTTTGCTGGAATCTCGGGAGTCGATGGAACCGATGGAGAGGTGTTTGCGACTGTTCCGTTCCACTGTCGGTAGGTGTTGTACTGCTGTTCGATTCGGGCTCGGCCGGATATGTAGACGGAAGTCCCGATTGCCGCCGAGACAGGTATTCCGAGAGCGCCGATTGCGCATGCGGCGATAATCAGAGAGGACAGGAGTCGGTCCGAGGGGCGCATCAGCCGGTTCGAGGACCACGGCACCTGATTCCACCAGCGACTGGGCCGAGTGATCGAGCGAATCAGATAGCTGCGCATGGTGTCCGCCTTCCGGAGCGGCATGAGTTGACGGGCTACGTCACGAACGGATGGTGTTGAGGGCGTTGTCGTCGAAGATTGTTTCGTTGACGGTGTTTTCATTCGACCCGCGGCTGGACAGCTCTTCGGCAGAAGTCGTTTCCCGTTGGAGGAACGACCCCAGTTCGCCGATTGCGCTCATCAGCGGCGCGGGGAATACGACGGTGGTGTTCTTCTCGACACCGAGTTCGGCAAGGGTCTGCAAATTACGCAGTTGGAGTGCCAACGGGTGGGCCATCATGGTGTCCGACGCTTCGCCGAGTCCGGCGGCGGCACGCGCTTCACCTTCGGCTGCAATGATCTTCGCTCTCTTCTCCCGTTCGGCCTCAGCTTCGCGAGCCATCGCTCGCTTCATGCTCTCGGGCAGCTGAATGTCCTTGAGCTCTACCAGCGTTACCTCGACACCCCAGTCCAGCGTGGTTGTGTCGAGTATCTGACGAATGCTGGTGTTGATCACCGCTGTCTCGGACAAGACTTCGTCGAGAGAGTGTTGACCTACTACGTTGCGAAGAGTGGTTTGGGCGATCTGGTTGATGGCGGAACTGACATTTTCGATAGTGACCACTGATTTCTCGGCATCGATGACGCGGTAGTAGGCAACTGCCGCAATGTCGACGCTTACATTGTCACGGGTGATGATTCCTGCGATTGGATCGGCATCGTAACGATACGCATGGAGACCTTGGTCATCCGGTCGATCGCGGGAATGATGAGCGTGAGGCCGGGATTGCGCACCGCGATGATCCTTCCGAGCCGGAAGTGAACACCGCGCTCGTACTGGGTGACCACTCGCACTGCCATTGCGAAAAGCAGAAATGCGACGACGATGACGATGATGACGACGACGATCGTTGCGTTCATGGTGATTCCTGGTTCTGTGCAGAACGGACTCGAACTGCCCAGTCCCGCTGGAGGCCAGGACGTGAGGGACGTGTTCCGTTTACCGTCCAGCCTCGCGCCCATCTGACCGTCGTCTACATGGTCGAATGTCACTAGTTGCATGGCCTGCGACCTCGATTCCGATCTGGCAGGTCGTGAGCCACGATTTGACGACCGATGACCCTGGTATTGCGCTCGTGTACGGAGAAACCTCGAACCGAGTAACTGTTCGCGGACTTTCGATCCGTGTGGGAGGTGCGTGTGTCCGAAACGGTCGTCGATTCGGAATCGGATGCGGTGAATCCGCGTGAATCCGTCGAACGGATGTTTCGTGATCTGAGGTCAGGTCGGCACGGCCTCTCGTTGAGGGAAGCGGAGCGTCGAGCTATTGTCCACGGACCGAACGAACTCCAGCGTCGGCGCGGGCGTGAGTGGCCAGGTCAGGTGCTTCGGCAGTTGACTCATCCGCTCGCGCTGCTTCTGTGGATGGCTTCGGCGCTCGCGGTTGTCAGTGGCGCTACCCCGTTAGGCGTGGCAATCGTCTTCGTGATTCTGGTCAATGCGGTCTTTGCGTTCGTCCAGGAATTACACGCCGAGCAAGCGGTGGAGGCGCTCTCTGCATTCCTTCCTTCTCAGGCGACAGTGTTGCGGGACCGGGTCGAGACAGTCGTTGACGCGCGGGCCCTCGTTCCGGGCGATGTTGTCGTTCTCGACGAGGGGGGCCGGGTATCGGCAGATGCACGGTTGGTGTCCGGTTCCGTCCAGGTCGATCTGTCGGCACTGACCGGAGAGTCCATTCCCGTCTCCATTTCCGCTGATTCAGGTGGCGGCACAGGTCCTCTTGTGGCGGCTCGGGACATCGCCTTCAGCGGGACGGACGTGTTGGGCGGCAAGGCAATCGGATTGGTCTTTGCCACCGGCATGAAGACTGAGATCGGACGAATCGCGGCTCTGTCCGAACGGGTAGGACGGGACGAAAGCCCGCTCGAGAAGCAAGTGAAGAAGGTGGCGTGGCTGATTGCCTGCGTGGCCGTCGTGATGGGTGCGGCGTTCATACCACTCGGGAGTCTGATTGCGGGACTGTCCTGGAGGGATTCGGTGAACTTTGCAATCGGGCTCCTTGTGGCCAACGTTCCGGAAGGACTTCTGCCGACCATCACGCTGGCTTTGGCTGTCGGAGTACGCACACTCGCCAGGAGGGGTGCTCTGGTCAAACGGATTTCGGCGGTCGAGACGCTCGGTTCCACGAGCGTGATCTGCACCGACAAGACCGGGACACTGACTGTCAACCGTATGCACACGATCAAGATATGGACACCGGGTGGTGTTCTCACTTTCGACGGAAACAATCAACCTCAGCCTGACGAATCCCTGCCGCGCCGGATGGCACACGCCGTCGCATCCTGTTGCTCTGCTGAACTACGCGACGACACGCCGACCGGAGAGAACACGAGCACCGGGGATCCCACGGAGTTGGCGATGTTGCGCGCAGCGGTTCTGATCGGCGAGCCTCTATCTCCCACGACGAAAGGCCATGACGCCACTTTCCCGTTCGATCCCGAACTACGCCGGATGTCGACGGTGGATCGAGTCGACGATCGGTTCGAGATCTACGCGAAGGGCGCGCCGGAGGAAATCCTGTCCCTGTGCACGCACATCGCAGAACCCGAACGGGCGCAGCGCAACATTACGGCTGAAGATCGCTCCGACCTTGCTGCGCTGGTGCATGATTGGGCAGGCGAGGGCCTGAGACTGATCGCGGTGGCAGAACGCTCGGTCAGCGTTGCCGGCGGAGAACTATTCGATCGTGGCGAGGCCGAACGAGAGATGACGTTGCTCGGCATCGCCGCGATGATCGATCCGCCACGACCCGAA
Organism: Rhodococcus sp. AD45-ID; assembly: GCF_003023755.1. Lineage (NCBI taxonomy): Bacteria > Bacillati > Actinomycetota > Actinomycetes > Mycobacteriales > Nocardiaceae > Rhodococcus > Rhodococcus sp. AD45-ID. Next base: position 1,202,795 of record NZ_PYHL01000002.1, read on the forward strand.
GTCAAGAACGCTGTAGCGAAATGCCATTCGGCCGGAATTCGCATCATCGTGGTGACAGGCGATCACGGCCTGACCGCCCGCGGAATTGCCGAAAGTGTGGGGATCGGGCACAGAGGTTTGCAGGTGGTGACCGGAGCTGAACTCGAAGATATGTCGGAGAAGGACCTCGACGCGCTCCTCTACACCGAAAACGAGATCATCTTCGCGCGCAGTTCGCCCGAGGAGAAGCTGCGGATAACGGACGCTCTACGCGCTGGCGGATATGTGGTCGCGATGACCGGCGACGGCGTCAACGACGCTCCGGCACTGCGAAGGTCGGATATCGGGGTCGCAATGGGCAGATCCGGCACCGATGTCGCCCGGGAAGCAGCGACGATGGTGCTCACCGACGACAATTTCGCCACCATCGTCGAAGCCGTCCAAGCAGGGCGCAGGGTCTACGACAACGTCCGGAAATTCATCGTCTACATTTTTGCGCACGCCACACCGGAAGTGGTGCCCTTTCTCGTCTACGCGCTGTCCGGAGGGCAGATTCCGCTTCCTCTGACAGTGATGCAAATACTGGCGATCGACTTGGGTACCGAGACGTTGCCGGCGTTGGCACTGGGCCGCGAACAAGAAGAACCCGGACTGATGGATAGGGCGCCGCGAAAAGCCTCGCAAAATGTCGTGGACAAAGCGATGCTGATTCGGTCGTGGGGATTGCTCGGTGGGGTCTCGGCAGCGGCAGTCATGGGCCTGTTCATGGCAACTCTCCTATCAGGAGGGTGGACTTTCGGGGCGGACGTGTCGACTGGCTCGCTCGAGCACACCTGGAAGCTGGCCACGACAATGAGTCTTCTCGGGATCGTGTCCTGTCAGATCGGCACGGCGATGGCATCGCGCACCGAGCATGCGTCTCTGCAGCAGATCGGACTGTTCTCGAATCGGTTGTTGCTGTGGGGAATTGCGTTCGAAGTGGCATTCGCCGCCATTGTGGTGACGGTACCGTCATTGCAGCGAGTATTCGGAACAGTGACACCAGAGTGGTACCAGGTTCTGTGGCTACTGCCGTTGCCGATCCTGGTGTGGGGGTGTGACGAGATATGGAGGTGGACGCGGCGGCGCCGATCCGGGCAGGCGTAGCCGAAGCTACGGTCCACTCTCGGTTGTGTCGTCGGGTTCTCGTACGCTCGACTCCTGGGCGCTCACGAGGATTCTCAGTTCACTCTCCAAAAACGTTGGTAAAAGATCGATTTCGGGGACAGAATCGTAGTCGGCTGTGATGCCGAACGCGAATTGGCCGCTGTAGCTCAGTAGTGCGAATCCGAGCCGCAAGCGCACGGCAATCGGCACGAAAGGGTAGATGCTGACTATCTCTCGACCCATCAGTCGGCATTTCCTTGTAGGTCCAGGGATGTCGGTGACAACGGTGACGATGCTTTGCTGAGGAACCCGCGCCGCAAGTCGCACGAACCATGCAGACGATACGAACGGGACATACTGGGCGAGCGTCGTGACAAAGTGACCACTGCGAGATTCCCCTCCTCGCTTGTACCGTGAGAGTCTCTCGTGAATCACCTGAAGTCGGTCGACAGGATCGGGTACGTCCACGGGAAGGAACGGGAGAAGAAGAGAAACCTCGTTGTGCGGCGATACATCGCCGCCGGGTGTCCGAACCGACACCGGCACGAGGCAACGCACTGAGTGCCCGTCGGGGTCCTCGTTGCGGTGCAGAAGAAGTGAACGAAGAGCACCAGTCACGCAAGCCAGTGCCACGTCGTTGACGGTTACGTCGAACGTCGAACAAATTGCCTTCACGTCCTGCATCCGAACGTTGGCCGTGGCGTATCTCCGCTGACTACCGATCGGCCCGATCAGCGTCGTTCGGCGGCTCGGGGTCAGCACATCGCCGAGAAGGTGTGCAAAACCCGCGGCTCTCCGCAGTAGCTGGCGAGACACACGGACAGGTGCGCCCAGCGCGGCGGTCGAAACACCGATGAACGTGCTGTACAGGGACGCCGATTTCTCCGATGCGGTACCGCTCGTGCTCGTGGTGTTGTCACCAACCGGTTCGGATTCCGGCGGCGAGTCGAACAGTACGTCGAACAAGCGAGCGCCACTGACCCCGTCCACCAGCGAATGGTGCGCTTTCGTCAGTACTGCCCACCGATCTGCTTCGAGGCCTTCGATCAGCCAGCACTGCCAGAGTGGGCGATCTCGATCCAGCCGCTCGGACATGATCCACGCCACCGTCGCGGCAACGTCTTGCAGTCGCCCGGGCGAGGGCACTGCGATCCTCATAACATGGCGCGCCGGATCGAAGTTCGGATCCGCCGTCCACGTCGGGGCCGCCAGATCGACGGGAACTGTATGGAGACAGTCCGTGCCGTGTGGGATGAATCGTATCCGTGAGCTCAATCGCTCGAGAAACTCGCGATCGGTCGGTACGGGGCCTTCGGCTATCACCAATGCCCCGATGGCGAGACTCGCGTGGGAATCCGAATCCTCGACTTCGAGAAACCCGGCATCGAGTGGAGTTAACTTGTCCGACATTACCTTTCACCTTCCTCGCGCGTGCTGAACGAATCGGCTCAGGAAGTCAGGTGAATAGGCTCATGCGTGATGCCCACGAGATCCACTCTGGTGGCTTCGATCAATTGTCGCGACAGGTCTGCAAGAGCGCGCGAGGCTGCGAGTTCGTCACCGATTTCGGGTACGTCGAGGTCGGACGGGTTGCGGCGTGCGAATCCCGCGCCGGCGAAGTGCGTGTCGTCCTGTGAATGCAGTCGCGCGATCGCGCGAGTGCGGTTACCGTTTGCTGATGTGTGCTCGTCGATGGTGATGTCCACCGACCAGTGTTTTTCGTTCATGGATCGACTCCTCTGCATTCACGTGTCGCTGGTCGCACCGATGACACGTGACCACGATCTCGCGATCGTTTCGCCGTTGTTGCTGCGACTGACACATGTTGTCTCCGTGGCGGAATGGTGTGGTTCGCGGTACGGTCACTTTTTCATTGTCCTGGGGTGAACGACCTGTGGCATAGAGGCGAAGTGCCGTATTCGACGGCGAAAGTCCGTGATCTGTTCGACGAAGGGATCTTCGCAGGGTTGACGATCTCTTCGATGATCGCGGATACAACTACGGAGACGGACGCCGCAACGGGGGGTGAAAGTCCGATGCCGAAACCGATGTCTTGTGCCTCGACTGTATAGATCGCCACGCGGCGTGGTTTTCGGTCGAGTGCAGCCCCCAATGCCAGCGCTTCGACGATGCCCAGTCCATGTGAGCTGGTGCAGTGTCCGCAGTGTTCGGTCGGCCAGCTCGTGAATCGACGTATCCTTCCCGGTTGCCGTGAACTATCGACAGCGTGTGTCTGGAGATACGAGTCGACAAATACCGCCAACTCCGAGCCGGACCAGGTATCGATCAGCGTGGAAGCCTCGCCGTTCGTGGTCACTACACGGGCGCCGGCAGGGTGCAGGTGCCGTATCGCTTGCGCTACGGCAAGTCCGACGCCGTCGTCGCGGCGAAAGTCGTTGCCGATCCCGATCACCGTGACGGTCATGCGCGGTCGATCGTCAGATCGAGGAAATGGGTGGCACAGGAGATGCAGGGGTCGTAGTTCCGGATGGTTTTCTCGCACAGCTTTGCCAACTCGGTGTCTGTCAACATCAGATTCGCGGCGAGGGTCTTGCGGAGGTCGTCTTCGATGGCTGCCTGATTTTGTGAGGTGGGCGGAATGATGGTGGCGCGCAGGATCCGGCCTTCTGGATCGAGTTGATAGCTGTGGTACAGCACGCCCCGCGGTGCTTCGCTGACGCCGTACCCGGTCGCGGCATGGGGCGAGACGTCGACGTACGGTTGATCCGGTCGTTGGTACTCGCGTATCAGTCGTAACGCCTCGTCTACCGCAAATACGGTTTCTACCGCGCGCACCACAATGCTCTGAAAAGGGTTGCGGCACACTGCTCCCAAGCCTGCTTCGGTGGCCGCTTGACGTGCGGTATCCGATAGTTCGGCGGAGTTGAGACTGTATCGCGCCAACGGCCCCGTGAGATAGGCGTGGCCGTCGAGGTATGCGTGCAGCGCCGTCGAATGAGGAACCTGGCGTTCCTCGACATGATCGCAGAACTCTGACGGCGCGAAAATCGATCCGGATGCGGTTGTCAATGAACCATTTTCGATCGGATACTGGCCAGTGTGTGTAAGTGCGAGCAGATCGTAATCGATCTCGGCATCGGGGAACTCGAAGTGCGACACCCACCGCAGCGTCGCGAGAGCGTCGTCGAGCGCCGTGCGCAATTGTTCGGCGAGAGGCCCGAGTTCGCTGAGCGTCGGCGCTCGATAAAAGCCGCCGAGGCGCACATTGACCGGGTGAATCGATCGACCACCGATCAGGTCGAGTATCGCGTTTCCTGCTTTCTTCAAGGCCAGGCCACGTTCGACGTCGGCACGGGCGATGCGGGCGAGTTCGACGGCATCGCTCACGTTCAGGAAGTCAGGAGCATGGAGCAGGTAGATGTGCAGAGTGTGGCTGGCGATCCACTCGCCGCAATAGAGGAGTCGGCGCAGATCGAGGATCGGTTGGTCGAGGTCGGCATCGCAGGCCTGCTCGATCGCGTTGCATGCGCTGACTTGATAAGCAACAGGACAGATTCCACAAATCCTGGAGGTGATGTCGGGAGGTTCGCGGAAATCGCGGCCACGGAGAAACGACTCGAAGAACCGTGGGGGTTCGTAGATGTTCAACTCAGCGGCTTCGACACGGCCATCTCGGACCGTGAAGGACAGGCGGCCTTCCCCTTCCACACGTGCAAGGGAACCCAGCGTCACCCGGGTGGTATTCCGGGCGCTGTCATTGTCCATCTCGCCTGATCCCGTCGAACTCGGGGGAGGCGACGTTGAAGGTCGAGAAGACGCGCTCGATGCCCTCGTCGGTCATCCCGCAGGTGCGCAGCCACCCGGACATGGCAGTCAAGTTCGGATCGGACGACGGACCGAAACATCCGTAGCACCCCCGCGACTGCGCGGGGCACAGCGCGCCGCAGCCGGAATGTGTGACCGGCCCCAGGCACGGTGTGCCGTCGGAGACCATGACGCAGGTAAGACCGCGTCGTTTGCACTCGGCGCAAACACTGGTGTCCGGGATATTGGGCTTGCGTCTGGCCAAATACGACGAGATCACCTCGAGTAGTTGTCGACGATCGATAGGACAGCCCCGCAATTCGAAATCGACCGGCACATGGGCGGCGATCGGTGTGGAGGTGGCGAGAGTGTCGATGTATTCGGGGCTCGCATAGACAACGGACATGAACTCGGTGATGTCCGCAAAGTTCCGCAGGGCCTGTATTCCACCAGAAGTCGCGCAGGCCCCGATCGTCACCAAATATTCGGAGTTGTCCCGGATTCGGTGAATACGTTCGACATCGGCAGCGGTGGTGATCGACCCCTCGACCAGTGAGAGGTCGTAGGGTCCCACTTCCACAGCACTCGACATCTCGAGGAAGTGCGAAATGTGAACGGTCTCGGCCAAAGGGAGCAATTCGTCTTCACAATCGAGCAGCGTCAACTGGCATCCATCGCAGGATGCGAACTTCCAGACCGCCATAGTCGGGGTGCTCATCACAACTCCTTCACTACGAGAAGTGGCTCGGCTACGGAATAGTCGACCACCGGACCGTCACGACAGAGTAGAAGTTCGCCGAGTTGGCAATGCCCACACAGCCCGGCCCCGCACTGCATGTTCCTCTCGAGTGAAACCCGAATATTCTGCGGTGCAATTCCTCTACCGATCATGGTGCGAGCCGACATCCGCATCATCGGCTCAGGCCCGCACAGAAGAACCGTCGTGGATTCGGGTTCGAGAACACCTCTTCCGAGTGACTGCGTGACAAAGCCGACATGCCCGCGCCAGGCAGGATCGGCCACGTCGACGGATAACTCGACGTCCACCACGTTTCCCCTACTCCAGGTATCGAGATCCGCGCTGTACAACAGATCGGATGGTCGGCGAGCGCCGACATGGAGGGCGATACGACGAAATCGACCGCAAGCCAGTGCCTCCAGGACCGCCGAACGCACTGCCGCCAAGCCGACCCCACCGGCGACGACAATCAGATCATCCTTCGCAGACTCCAGATCCCATCCAGCTCCGAAAGGCCCTCGTATGCCGACGACATCACCGACACACGCTTCGTGCAGTGCGCGACTGACCGCCCCGACAGCCCGAACAGTATGGACCACAGTGTGATCGGTACGAGTGGGGTCTCCACTGATCGACAAGGGAATCTCACCCACCGCCCGCGCATAGACCATCATGAACTGTCCGGAACGGAACCCGGGGAACTCATGCTCGGGTGCGGCCAGGGTCAGGGTCGAAGTATCGCTGTTCTCGTCGTGGTGAGAAATGACTCGGCAGGCGGTTGGCACGAGTGCATCGCGTCGGGGAGCCATGCCCCGCTCGCTCGACGGCTTACCGAACATGCTCGCGTGCATAGACATCGAGCAAGCGTGCGCGCGTCGCCTGCATTCGGTGGAGGAGTGTGTCCGCGAGGATCGAGTACACTGCCCGTCCGAGCGCAGGATCGCTTTCGGCGACCGCTTGCAGCATCGTGGCATCGATCTCGACTGCTGTCACGGGTGTGAGCGCAGTCGCTGTCCACTGCCATTGTCGAGGCGGGCTGAACCAAGAAACGCCTAACACTTCGCCGACGGACAGCGTTTCGACAGTTTCGTCGCCGCGCCCGGGAATCTTTGTGGTGAGGGCAATTCGGCCTGACTGAAGTAACCAGCACCTGTCAGCGTGGCCGCTCTCGTGAAACAGCACGGCACCTTCCGCGAACTGCACTTCGTGAGAGATAGTAGCGAGCCGGCGCTGTTGGTCATCGGCAAGGTCCTCGAATCCTTTCGGGCAGGCGTTGCCTGGGGGTTCGCTCATCAGAGACCACCGGTATTGCTGTCGGGTTCCACATTCAAGGCACCAGTCAGGCGAGCCGCTTCTGCCGTGATGTCGATTCCCACGGGACACCAGTCGATGCATCGACCGCACCCAACGCATCCGGACGAACCGAATTGGTCGTGCCAGGTGCCGAGTTTATGAGAAATCCACTGGCGATAACGGCTTTCGCCGCTGGTCCGTACTATGCCGCCGTGCAGTTGTGAATAGTCCAGGTCGAAACACGACGACCAGTGCTGCCAACGTTCTACATGGTCACCTGTGAGGTCGGAGACGTCCTCGGAGGTGGTGCAAAAGCATGTCGGACAGACCATTGTGCAGTTTCCGCACGTCAAGCACCGCGAGGCGACGTCCTCCCAGACATCGGCGTCCCGAGCGTCGCGGAGCATGCCGCGAAGGTTGATGTCGGGCATTTCGCGGCCCATGTGGTGTGCCGCGTCGGCGACAGCTCGTGCGGCCTCGGTAGTTTCCCGGTCAGTGGCTTGTCTGCTTCGGACGAGTGCGAGTATCCGTGCTCCTTCTTCGGTGCCGACCCGTGTAATGAATCGGTGGCCGTCGTCGTCGATTCTTTCGGTCAGAGACAAGTCGTACCCGCTTCTGGCTTCGGGGCCGGTATTCATCGACGCACAGAAACAGACCCCGCCGGGTTCGGTGCAGTTGGCGGCGATGATGAACAGATTCTCGACAGGACCGGTACTCGAACGTCCGCCGGCGGCCAGGACCGTCTCGAGTATTCCGATCGCTGCAAGGTCACACGCGCGTACGCCGAGAAAGGCATATTTCACCGGCGTGGTCGCCGGCGCGTGGAACATACCGTCCTGGGATTGGCTCCACAGTTGTTGACGCGCTGGATGAAGATACTGCTTCCACGATTGCGGCCCGGCAGAGTGACCGAAGACGGCGGCATCTGCCCGCCGACGCAGTCGATATCGACCAGGACCGGTCTCTACACCCCAGCCCGCCGGCAATTGGTCACCGGATACGAGCGTATCGAGAACGATGGCGCTGTCGCGGATCGTGGGGCCGATGACGCGGTAACCCTCGGCGGACAATACTGTGATCAGGTCGTCGAGCCCGCGTCGGTCTATGACGACGTGATCGCGAGTGACGTCGGTCGGTGATCTGGTGCCGGTCATGGGTCCTCCTTGCGGGCGACATCCGTATTTCTCCACAATCCAGTGTTCGCGGGGTGACTGTCGGCGGGTAGTGGGCGAAGGACGGTATTCGATGACAAAAGTCTCTGCCCTCTACAGCCAATGCCACGGTTCAATCGGGAGGTATCCCTCCAGCCGAATCAGGTGATGAGCGATGGCCGCGACGGGCAGCGGAATCGACACGACAACAGTTCGGTGCCTCGGCGCAGATGACGCCGGTGCGGTGCAGCGATTACATGCGCGTCTCGACCAGCACGATTCGTACATGCGATGGTTCGGGCCGCAGCCGAAACAGCTCACCGCCTTTTCCGATCAGTTGTGCGAGTGCAACAAGCGGCGATGCGCTCTGGGCGCGTTCATCGGCGACGAATTGGTTGGGGTCGGCAACTTCGTCATGTTGGACGGGGTTTCACCGACCACGGTGGAGTTCGCCCTCGTAGTCGCGCAGGATGAGCGGCTGCACGGAATCGGTACCTCACTCTTGGATGGACTCGAAGATGAGGCATACCGACACGGTGCGCGGCGCATGGTGGCCGAGGTGATGGGGGAGAACGCACCCATGCTTCAAGTCATCCGGGAACGAGGCTGGGCACATGCACTCCGTCGTGACGGATCCACACTTCATCTAGAGGTGAAACTTCATGTCGCAGAATAGCTCGCGTGTCGTGACGGTGACGATGAATCCTGCGCTCGATATCTCCACCAGCGCACCTGCAGTGCATGCCACGGATAAGATGCGCTGCGCAGCCCCTCGCCGCGACCCCGGGGGAGGTGGACTGAATGTGGCTCGAGTTCTGCATGCGCTCGGGGAGGACGCGACAGCGCTCCTTCCCTCGGGCGGGCACTGTGGGCAGGCGGTTCAGGATCTACTGACTGGTGAGCAGGTGCGGTTCTCTGCGGTGCCGATCACCGGTTCTACCCGCGAGAGCTTTACCGTCGACGACCTGTCGACGGGTTTCCAGTACCGTTTCGTGCTGCCCGGCCCGACAGTTGCCTATGCAGAGGTGGAGTCGTGCCTCGAGCGTGTGCGCGACTTCGCAACCGATTCCCGCTTTGTCGTCGTGAGCGGAAGCCTGCCTCCAGGGGTAGACGCCGATTTCTGTCAGCGTCTTTCCGATCTGCTGGCCGACACACCGACCCTGCTGGTCGTAGACACCTCCGGCGTCGCGTTGCGGGCCTTGCAGCGGGGCGTCTACCTCGTCAAGCCGAGTGTTCGAGAGCTCCGTGATTGGGTTGATCTGCCTCTCGAGTCTCGGGCGGAACAAGCAGCGGCGGCGAGAAGCATTGTTGAACAGGGAGTGTCCGAGGTGGTGGTTGTCTCGCTGGGGGCGGAGGGAGCTCTGGTGATTACGGCTGATGTATCCGAGTATGTTCCCTCGGTGGATGTGGCGTCGATCAGTGGAGTCGGTGCAGGTGACAGCATGGTTGCGGGCATCGTGTATTCGCTCGTGCATGATCGTTCGCTGATCGAAGCCGTGCAGTTCGGTGTTGCGGCGGGTGCAGCGATGCTGCAGACGCCAGGAACTGCGCCGTGCAGACGCGCCGATGTCGAGGCTTACTTCGACGTGATCGTGGAACGTTCCACCCTTGGAGTTCTTCCGTTCTGATTCATTGAGGGGGTTCAGTTCTGGCCTGGTGCAACATGATGCGACGTTCCGCAACAGCTATTGTGTGGCGGGTCGCGTCTACCGCGTCGGGAGTCACAGAGACAGACGTGATCCCTTGTCTCACTAGATGTTCCGCCAAAGCATGATCGGTGGACACAGCTTGGCCACAGAGGGAGGTCGTCAAACCTGCGGCGGTGGCCCGCTCGATGATCGTGTCGATGGTCTCGAGTACTGCAGGATCCATGGTATCGAAGAGGTCCTTGCAGATTTCCGAATCCCGGTCTACGCCCAGCACCAATTGTGTGAGGTCATTGGTGCCGATGGATATTCCGTCGATGCCCATTGCTGCGTAACGCGGTATCCAATACGCCACCGAGGGTATCTCGGCCATGACCCATCGCAGCATACGACGATCCGCCCCGAGAGGATGCGCGTCCAACTGCGCGAGGCATTTGGACAGTTCCCACCCAGTTCGAACAAACGGAATCATGAGATGAACGTTCGGGTGGCGCTTACGGGTTTCGGTGATGACATCGAGATCGAGTGCAAACAATTCGGGTTCACGGATGTAGCGGAAACATCCGCGGTAGCCGATCATCGGATTGTCTTCGTGCGGTTCGACCTCGCCACCTTCGAGGTTCGCAAATTCGTTGGTACGGAGATCGATGGCGCGATAGATAACGGGACGTGCACCGAATGCGGCTGCGATCCGCGAGAGAGCCGAAGACATTGCGGTTACGTACTTCTCGTGTAGGCCACGCGCAATCATCGTGCGGGGATGCAGTCCTTCGAGGGCGTCCATGATCAGAAACTCTGCCCGGAGCAGGCCGACACCGTCGACATCTGTGGCGGCTACTCGCTCCGCAGCCTCCGGTGTTGCCAGGTTGACGTAGACGGATGTTGCCGTTGTCGGTCCGCGGTGCGGCACGGCGGAAGGTGCGATCTGGGTTGTGGGTGCGCTCGTCGTTGCGGCCGCTGCAGCATCTCCCGCGCGGACCGTTCCCGCGGTTCCGTCGACAGTGATCAACATTCCGTCGGTAAGATCTGATGTCGCCGTGCGTGTTCCGACGACGACCGGCCGACCGAGTTCGCGGCCGACAATGGCGGCGTGGCACGTGATGCCCCCGCCATCGGTGACAATTGCGGCAGCGCGCCGGAGAACAGGCAGCCAGTCCGGTCGGGTCATCGGTGCCACAAGAATTTCGCCGTCGAGGAGATTGCGACCGTCGGCCACCGAACGCAGGACCCGTGCCCGGCCGGTGGCTGTGCCCGGTCCGGCTCCCAGTCCGTGGGCCAGGATCTGTGCGCTCGACATATCTGCCTGTGTGTCAGGTCGTTTCGCTTCTGTACGCTGCCCCAGCGTGGTGATCGGGCGTGTTTGGACCAGCCACAGTTGCTGCCCGCTGTAGGCGAATTCGAGGTCCTGCGGTCGCTGATAGTGATCTTCCACGGCTGCCGCAAGAACCGCGAGCCGGTGGATCTGATCTTCGGTGAGGATCTGTTGTTCACGTTGCAGCAGAGGAATTTCCGACGATCGTTCAGTCCCCTCCGATAGCGCAATCGCGAAGGATTGCGAGCCGATATGCACATCGAGCACGGAAAAGTCCGGTTTCGACACCACATACGTATCTGGTTCCACCTGCCCGCCCACGACTACTTCGCCCAGGCCGGTAGCAGCTTCGATCACGATGCGATCTCTCGCGCCGGTGCGTGGATCGGCGGTGAACACGACGCCGGACTGTTCAGCATCGACCATGCGTTGGACAACAACTGCCAACGACGGCTCTTCGGTTACCCCTTGGAGACTGCGGTACGTCAATGCTCGATCCGACCACAGAGATGCCCAACACTTTCGGACCGCGTGGATCAGATTCCTGTCGCCGGACACGTTCGTGAAGCTATCGTGAATACCGGCGTACGACGTGTCGGCCGCGTCTTCGGCCGGCGCTGACGAACGGACGGCGACGCGAGTCGTCGAAGGGCCGAGGACACGATAAGCGTCGATAATCTCCGCGCGCATCGCATCGGGGAGGACTGCCGAGCAGATCGCGTCTTTGGTGCTGTCAACGTGTGGCAGAGGCCCCGTTTTCAGCAGTTCTCGAAACCCGGAAGCTTCAATTGTGTCGAGATAACCTGCAGTGTTGATTACAAATGCCGGGGGAACCGGGAATTTCGACCGCATCAGTTCGCCGAGGTTGGCGGCCTTGCCGCCGATAGTGGGAGCATCGCCGGGGCCGACCGCATCGATCGGTACAACCCACCTGTGTGTGGCGACTGGATGCGTGGCGGCTGAACGGCTCGTCTTCATGGGCTCTCCCGATCGGAGGGGGGCCGCTCACCTGATCGCGGCCGACAGTGTTCAGCGAACTCTGGTGCGTGTCGGGTCGACAGAGGCGGAAGTCACTGCACTCGATGTCGATTACCAGTACACGCGCGGTGCCCAGGACCCTTCCGCTCGAAATGGGATTCCGTCACGCTGGATACATCAGTCCTTCGACGTCTGCTGCCTTACCGGGCAGCCAAAGGAGATCGTCATGCCCGCACGGCACATCATGAGTAGTCCGGTGACGACGATCGATCAGGCGGCGAGTACGGACCAATGCCTGCAAGTAATTTCTCGGTCAGGGTTTTCGGTGCTTCCGGTGATCGACGAACACAAGCACCTTGTCGGGATCGTCTCCGAGGGTGACCTTCTCCGGAGTAGGTTTCACGGTGCGTCGCAGGAAGATCGGGTCGTGTCCGCCGACGAATCCGTCGCTGACGTGATGACCAAGCCGGTCATTGCGATGACCGCAGACGCTGAGATCAACGCCCTCGCCTCGGCCATGCTCCGGTCCGGACTGCGTGCGGTGCCGATTGTGCAGGAAGGCGATGTCATCGGAATAGTGACGCGCCAGGACCTGATCGGCCTCTTGGCGCTTGATCCTGATCGCATCGTCGACGAAGTGCGGCATCGACTCGACCTCTACGGCGGCCCGGATCTGTGGGCAGTGGGGTTTGTCGACGGAACACTTACTGTCAGTGGCATTTCCGAGGACGATCCGCAGCGAGGAGTTGTCATCGCACTTGCATCGTCGGTTCCTGGAGTAGACGAGATACGACTACAACCCTGAACAGCAACAGATGTGATGACGGGTGACGAGAACTGGATCGAGTAGCAATGAATGCAGCGTGCGCACGATCGATGACGCAGACGGATCTGATGTCGTGGCGGATGGAAGAGGATCCGATTCTTCGCTCGACCATCGTCTCGATTGTTTTGCTGGACAGAAGTCCTGACCAAGATCGATTGATCGACGTCATGTATCGCGCGATCGATGTGGTGCCGATGTTCAGATGCCGAGCGGTTCCGAGTTCGATTCCTTGGATTCCACCTCGGTGGGTCGGCGATCTTGACTTCGATCTCAGCTGGCATTTGCGTCGGTTGACCGTGCGGGAGCCAGGAACCTGGAAAGAGGTTCTCGACTTCGCACGCACAGCTGGGATGGCCGCATTCGACAAGGATCGTCCGCTGTGGGAGTTCACAGTGCTCGACGGACTGGCTGACGGTGGTGCTGCTCTGGTGGTCAAGGTTCATCATTCTCTCACCGACGGGGTCGGGGGAATGCAACTGACACGTGAAATCACAGACGAGACAAGAGAAGGGGAATCGAGCCGATCCGCGCGGGAGACTGTGACATCTATTGATCATCCGACCGGCGCCAACGCCGTGGCGAGTGCACTGGGGACAGCGTTTGGGTCTTCTGTTCGACAGGGTGCCCGTGCGGTGCGGCATCCTGCCGTTACCGGCCGCGGCGCCGCACGAATCATCGGTTCGGCTCTGCGTATGACACGACCGGCGACTACCACATTGTCACCGGTGATGACTGCTCGTAGTACGCGTCGAGGTTTCGGTGTGGTCGAGTTTCCGGTCGCGGCGTTTGCCGCGGCCGCGACTGCCACCAAGTGCTCGATCAACGATGCATTCTTGGCTGCTGTTCTCCTCGGAATGGCCGAGTACCACCGCCACCATGGTGCTATACCGCCGGAGCTGATGGTGACCTTGCCGATCAGTCTACGTACCGATCGAGACCCATTGGGCGGCAACCGAATATCATTGGCGAGATTTGCGTTACCACTCGATATTGCGAGTCCGGATCAGCTGATGCGCCGAGTCCACGACATCGTCGACAGCTGGCGTAATGAACCTGCAATTCCGCTCTCTCCGCACTTGGCCGCGATGCTGAATATGCTGCCGGTTGCGGTGACCGGCGACATGCTCAAGCACATGGATTTTGTCGCTTCGAACGTCGTAGGTTCCTCGGTACCTTTGTATCTTGCGGGCGCGGAGATCACCAGGCAATTTGCGTTCAGTCCCACTCTCGGCTCGGCATTCAACGTGACGTTGATGTCGTACACGACGCACGTGTGTATCGGAATCAACGCGGATGCTGGTGCGACTCCTGATCTGTCGGTGCTGATGGCGGCACTTTCCGATGGTTTTCGCGCGGTGCTGGCTCTGTGTCCGCGGGGAATTGACGCTGCAGTGACGGTTTCATGCTGATCAGCGGGAACCATGAGCAGCATGCCTTCGAATTGTGTACCGGAGATTCTCGGAGCGTGGGTGAATAGTTCAAGGCCAGGTACCGACTGGGAGTTGTGGGGGCCTGCCACCCAAGCGGAGGGAAAAGTAACGTCCACTCCCGAGCGTGTAACTCGGGATCATTTCGACCAGGAGGACGGCGACTTTCCATGAACACCTACCCAGCAGGCAGCTGCACGAGCGAGGTCCCGACAACGGAGGTTGCGTCACCCTTCGCCGTTGGTGAAACTCATGATCACTGCGGTGCCAACCTGATTGCAGGGCCTTTGGCGGGACGGAGCAGTGCAAACACGTTGAAGTTTCGGCCCAGTGTATTAGGCCATCCGCGAAGAATGTCGCAGGTTCAGCGTGTTTAGTGGCGTGGTGCGCCGGCGCGCGAGTTTGGTGTGCGGGGCTGTCGGTGTCTAGGGTATTACCGATTGTCTCGGCAGTGACGACCCCTTCACCAGAATGGAGCCGGAGCGCACGATAGCTCCGTGCGTCGGCACGGCTACGCCTTGAAGCGCCACAGCCGATCAACGGTCGCTGCCCCCGACCGACAGCTAACCCCGCTCCGGCAACGGAATCTATGGCTTTCGCTCTTGGACCAGCCGCCACCATACTGCGTCGGTCGGACTCATGGCGCCTTCCGGCATGGCCTTTCCTGCCGACAGCGTGTCCGCGAGGACGTTGTCACGAAATGCGCCTGGCAGCACACGATAGCGAATCGAATCGAGAGAGCATACCAATGCGAGAATCCACCACAACGTGCACGCGTATTCTCGAGCGGACCTTTCTCCATCCCACTGATAGAATCCGCGGTACCGGTTTTCTTCATCAGCACTCAGCCACAGTTTCGAGACAAATCCGGGAAAGCCAACGAAAAGCGGTGTGTTGAAAAGGCTTTCGGCCCGAAACAGAGCGTGTGCACGGCCATGAATACCCCGCAGTCGGAAGGTTACGACGAGGACAACCGGGTCGACAGGGGGCGGTCCCTTCACGATGGTTTCCCGGTAGACGATTCCAGTTGTGCCGTCCGCGAAAGTCATTTCTTGCCCTATGTGCTCTGTCGGTTGACAGATGCGGCGCTGGGCGACGAGGTTCACAGTCCGTGCAACGCAGCCGAGGAGACGTAATACCGCGACTCGCAAAGGTGGGGGCCGTAATGCGGACCCGTCCTCATAATCATGGATAGATTTGTGCTGCATTGAATTTCGTGTATTCATGGCTTCTTTCGTCGAATGGCGCGGTGTTCATGTGTCAGGCTCGTAACCAGTTTCTGCGTTGGATGAGGGGTCCCTGCTTTTACCCTTTCGTGGTCTTGGTGGCAGAGCCAGGGCCGAAGGTCATCGTTCGGCTCCTATCCCATTCCGCCTGACAGCTGTCATCTGGTGCAGGATCGACCAAAAGTCACACAATTTCGTAACCGTGGTCGGGATCAGTTGGTGGCGGCACCATCTTTGTGATCGAAGATGCGTCTAGACGTTGCGCCATGTTGCCGCCCCCTCCCACGGTGCGGCTTCGAAATGAGTGGCACCATTCGGGTTCGGGATGGAGAGCAGACTTTTCACGTGCAGAGTGACCTTCAGATCTATGTGACGCTCGCCCAGGCGACGCGTGGTACACACGCCGAATCTCCATGGTCCGGCAACAATCAAAGTCGGTGAGCTGAGGTTATCTGGGTGAGCACAGCATCCCGTCTTCCATAGAGGTCATAGCAGTCTGTCGAGGTGGAACGGGTTCAACCAGTCCCGGTCTCATGTGCCCGCACTCGCTGGGCCAACTGGCGACGGAATGGCAGTTTCGTGTCCTCGGCCTGTCAGGTAAGGCACCGTTGGGTGTCTGAGAGTCTGCTCTAACAGCGGTGTGCCGAGTCGAGGGCCTCCGGCCGCTGGTGAGAACACACGCACGTGGTTCCATCTACGGTGACGCTTGCGCGCGGGCCCGTTCGAATTTCTGTCGGAAAGAGAACCCTGTCCCGCTGTCAATCGGTTGAACTGGCAAACTGTTCGACTGCCTCGAGCGCCTCGCAGCCGTAGACGACAGAGGGCCCTCCGCCCATCATCACTGCGATACCGATGGTCTCCATGACCTCGGCACGAGAAGCTTCCGCTTTCAGTGCATCATGCACGTGGTATGCGATGCATCCATCGCAGTGCGCGGCGATCCCGATCGCCAAGGCCATTAATTCCTTGGTTTTCCTCGGCAAGGCCCCGTCTGCGGTACTTGCCATGTGCAGCGAGCCGAAAGCGCCCATCGCCGCCGGCGCTTCGCGTCCAAGTTGACCCATCAGCGTCCGTAGACGCTCATACATTTCTGGATAGTTAGCCACAGCTCCTCCTTCGAGCGGCCTCACCTTTCGATCCTACGGCGCATTGTGCGTCTGCTGGGCGGTGATAATTCCGTGGCAGCGGCGAGAGACGGTTCGTCATCTGTTTTCGCATAATTTCTACCGACTGTGGTGATGATCGGAAGCAGTACGACACAGTTCTTCTCGAGCGCCGGACCAGCAGTTCGGACTAAATTTGCTCACGCCGGACCGTCAGCCCTCTCAATCCGTACGGTCAGCGCACGTATTTCTCTCTCGCGGTGCGAAGAAACCCGGCGGAACCCAACGATTCCGAGGAGCGGCAGTACCTACCGATGCGATGATCACTGAGGTGCGCGTGCGGTAGACGAATCGGGTCAGGCCACCTACCCCCGTAATCCCTACACACGCCCGGGGATCGTGACCAGAGCCAACACCATTGACAAACCAAGTAGGTTGTACGCCAATCGAATCGATCGGCCAGGGGCGGCGAGGGGTGCGAAGACGGTGCTGGCCAGACCTGCAGCGAGGGTGAGGATCATCAGCGTTTTGACGTAGTTGTCGCCGTATCAGCGGGGTCAGGGCGGCGAATGCAGGTGGATAGGGCACCGCGCCCATCGCGATACCGGCGATCTCCCACCCCGCGAAGAAGATCGGGAGCGCGAGAGCCGTCGCGATGATCACCAGCGTGGGCGCCGCGAGGACGGAACCGGCGGTCACGACCCAGCGGGGCCCGTGGCGATCGAGGACTCTGCACCGACGAGTGAACGACTTCTTCACCTAATCAGTACGTCCATCCATATACCCCCGGGGGTACTTGACATACCCCAGGGGGTATATGGCATCCTGTGTGCATACCATCGTCCAGATTCAGGAAAGGTTGTTCGATGATCCTCGAGCAGTACTACATCGAGTGCCTCTCGCATGCGTCGTACCTGATTGGCGACGAGAGCACAGGCCGTGCCATCGTGGTTGATCCGCGGCGCGACATCACCGAATACCTCGAGGACGCAAGCCGCCATGACCTGACTATCGAAGGGATCGTCAACACGCACTTTCACGCGGACTTCGTCTCCGGCCACCTCGAGTTGCTCGAGGCGACCGGCGCGTGGATCGGTTTCGGCGAAATCGCGGACACCGACTACCCGATCCGCCGACTTCGCCATGGCGAACACCTGACACTGGGGGAGGTGGACATCGAGATCCTTTCCACTCCCGGCCACACGTGGGAGTCGATCAGCCTGCTGGTGCGCGAGAATCGAGATGCAACGCCGTCCGCTGTGCTGACCGGGGATTCGCTGTTCATCGGCGATGTCGGCCGCCCCGACCTGGCTAATCTCGGCGACGGCACCAGTACCGACCTGGCTCGGGCGATGTACCGCACCGTCCACCAGACACTGCTGGCGTTGCCCGATTCGGTGACCGTGATGCCGGCCCACGGCGCAGGATCGTCCTGCGGCAAGAACCTCTCCGCCGAGTTGACCTCCACCATCGGCGAGCAGCGCCGCACGAACCCGTCGGTGCAGCCGATGAGTGAAGATACGTTCGTTGCTCTGATCACCGACGGTCAGCCTGCGGTGCCGGGGTACTTTTCTACCGATGTGGCCCTGAACAAATCGAATCGCGCTCTCCTCGAACAAGATCGGCGCATCGCCGAGCTGACACCGGAGGAGCTCCGGACAGAAATGGCCAACGGAACTCGCGTTCTCGACGCCCGCACCCCGGACGACTTCGCTGGCGGGCATCTGCGCGGCTCGATCAATGTCGGATTCGACGGCAGGTTCGCCGAAACCGGTGGCATGGTCGCCGATATCGGCGAGCGCATCGTACTCATCACCTATCCGGGTGAGGAACAGATTGCGGCGATGCGTTTGGCGCGCATCGGATCCGACAACGCACTCGGCTACCTCACTGTCGACGCCGATGGCATCTTTCCGAACTCGCTCACAGACCTTGTCCGTACCGCGCCGCGTACTGCTGCGGTCGAGCTGGAGGGGCTCCTGGATTCGGATGCGGTGACCTTGATCGACATCCGAAATCCCGGCGAGCGCGACTTCGGGGTCATCGACGGTGCCCGGTCGATTCCGCTCGCCCAGCTCCGCTCCCAGCTCGCGGACCTGCCACGTAACAAGCCCATCGTCGTGCACTGCGCCGGCGGCTGGCGCTCGTCCGTCGCCGCGTCACTGTTGCGGGCCGATGGCATCGAGAACGTTAGCGACCTGGTCGGCGGATACTCGGCCTGGGTCGACCGGTCGTTCGAATAGTGCCTAATCACGAAAACTCTCGTGCCCATACGTGGCACAACGTCTGACAAGGAGATTCCAGATGTGTTACCCCACGACATGTTCTTCCTGCTCCAAGACCACCTGGGCAGGATGCGGCCAGCACTCCGATCAGGTCATGGCAGGTGTCCCGAAAGCGCGGCGCTGCACCTGCACCCCTGCTCCTGACTCGGGGTCCGGGTTCTTCCGATCCCTTTTCGGCCGCTGACCGGCGCACCGGATACTGCTGCGCACGCCCCTCCCATTCACCGCATCTTCAGGAGTTAACCAATGACCGGCAAATCTACTGTCGAGGAAGGCGTTACGTCGGCCTCTCGATCCTCCGGCGGAGCGCTCGGGCGTATGGGCGCGGCCATGGCAGGCAATGCGAAATGGGTATTCGGCGTCTGGCTGATCGTCCTCGTCGCCCTCGGCGCCGCCGCACCATCAGTGTTCAGCTCACTCGCGGGCGCCGGATGGCAAGCCAACGGGTCGGAATCGGTCCAGGTCCGCGAACTGGCACAGGAACACTTCGGCGGTAACTCCTCCGCCGCGGTCCAGGTCGTGGTCCATTCCGGCGACCGCACCGTCGACAGTCCCGAAGTGCAGCAAACGCTCACTGCGGTCGCGGATGTCTTCGCCGGGGACACCCGTTTCGGTGCCATCATCGCACCGCAACCGGGAATGTCCATCAGCCCGGACGGGCACACAGGAATTCTCATCGCGGGCGCGAACGCGTCCACCGACGAGATGGTCAAGGCAGTGGACGATCTCAAGGGGGAGTTGACCGCTCTGTCCGGAGACGGCATCGAGGTCTACCCGACCGGCGCTTCGGCACTGTGGAGTGATTTCAACAAAGCCAACCACGACGCGATGATTCAGGCCGAACTGTTCTCCTGGCCTGTCACCCTCGCGATCATGGTGCTCGCGTTCGGGTCCCTCGTCGCCGCAGGGCTCCCGTTGCTGTTGACCCTGGCCGGACTCGTCGCCTCGGCAGGTGGCCTGGTCCTACTCAACCAGGTCACTCCGATATCGGTGTGGGCGATGAACTTCGCGATGATGTTCGCTCTCGCTCTCGGTATCGACTACGCCTTGTTTATCGTCGCCCGCTTCCGTGACGCGATCGCGCACGCCTCCTCCAAGCAGGCAGCTGTGGCGGAAACCATGGACACGGCGGGCAAAGCCGTTGTCCTGTCTGGTATCACAGTGCTGGTCAGTTTGTCGGCCGTGCTTCTCGTTCCGGCCCCTGCGGTGCGGACGATGGCGATCGGCATCATGCTCGCCGTCTTCTTCGTTCTGCTGGCCTCGATGACGCTTCTTCCGGCGACTCTGGGCGCGCTGGGTGGCAAAGTCAACGCCGGCTCGCTTCCCTACGCGAAGCGGCAAGAGCATCGTTCTCCGCGGTTCGCAGCCTGGGGTGAGCTGTTGCATCGTCACCCGTGGCCGTTCGCTATCGGTTCTGTCCTGGTGCTGATCGCGTTGTCGATCCCGGTCCTCGGTCTCAAGGTTGCGATGCCTTCCATTGAAGTCGTCCCCGCCGACGCCCCGGTGCGCCAAGGTTACGAACTCGTCCAGGCCCAGATGGGTGAGGGTGCGCCCGGGATGGTGCAGATCATCGCTCCCGCCGCCGAAGCCTCGCAGACGGCGCAGGCTGCTGCTGGGGCCGACGGCATCGCTATGGTCACGCCGCCGCAACCCGCCCCGGACGGTAGTGACTATGTGATGCTGCAGGCCATGCCGGCCGTCGACCCGTCGGATGCACAGATGGGCACTATCCTCGACACCTTGCGTGCGGACCTCCCCTCCGGCGCGCTCGTGGGCGGCGCGCCGGCGGAGAACCTCGATCTGCAGCAAGCGCTGAACGACTACTTCCCGCTGATCGTCGGCATCATCTTGGTGCTCGGGTTCGTGTTGCTGCTGGTGGCTCTGCAAGCGCCACTGATCGCCATCCTGGGCACCGTGGTCAGCCTGCTCTCCACCGCAGCCGCATTCGGCGTTGCGAAGTTGATCTTCCAGGACGGGCACGGTGCATCCCTGCTCGGATTCACCCCGCAAGGCTTTCTCGATGGCTGGGGGCCGGTGTTCTTCTTCGCGATGATCTTCGCGATCGCCATGGACTACACCGTGTTCCTCCTCGCCACGGCGAAAGAACACTACGAACGGTCCGGGGACCCTAAGGTCGCACACGTCGCCGGCTTGGCGCATTCCGGACGAGTGATTTTCGCCGCCGCCGCGGTGATGGTGGCCGTGTTCTTCACTTTCGCGCTCGCTGACCCGTTACCGCCGAAGGAGATGGGCATCATTCTCGGTGTCGCAGTCCTACTCGACGCGGTCCTGATCCGCCTCATCCTGTTGCCGGTGCTACTGCGGTTGACCGGACATGCCGCGTGGTGGTCCCCGGCGTGGTTGCGGAAAGTGCTGCCCGACATCAGTTTTTCGCACTGACGGAGTTGGCCGACAGCCACGGCGGTTCGGCAGGTATGTGACGGACAGACCTGCCGAACCACGAGCTATAAATACCCCTAGGGGTATAATTTAGTTTAGCGATTCATCTTCGAAAGGAATTCCCATGGTCGGCGACGACGACAGCATCGCATTGGTACTCAACCGGCTCCGCCGCGCTCACGGCCAACTCGCCGGGGTGATCTCGATGATCGAACAGGGCCGCGACTGCAAAGACGTCGTCACTCAGCTCGCCGCGGTCTCGCGGGCCCTGGACCGGGCGGGCTTCAAGATTGTCGCTACCGGCCTGCGCGAATGCATGACCGGCGATACCGAGAACGGTAAGGAGCCGATGACCGAAGCCCAACTGGAAAAGCTTTTCCTCGCGCTCGCTTGACCCGCGGGTATCGCGGAACAACGAATCGGAAAGGAAGACACAGATCATGACAGCTCTCCCTCGGCATCACGGCTGGACTATCGAACGGATCGTTCCCCTGCTGGGCGGGGTGGTCGTCTTACTCAGTGTGGCCTTGACACTCGCCTTCTCCACCTGGTGGCTCATTCTCACTGCATTCGTCGCTGCGAATCTCCTGCTCTACAGCGCAGTGGGGTGGTGCCCGATGAGCCTGATACTCCAACGCCTCGGTATCCCACGACTCGGCACCCGCTGACCGATCCCAGACCCTGGATCCCCGAAAAGGACGTAGATCATGCAACTCGCACTCACGGCCACCCTGAACACCACCTTCGACGACGCCGTCGAACGAACCCGCACCGCATTGGCGGAGCAAGGTTTCGGGATACTCGCCGAGATCGACATGAAAGCGACTCTCAAGGCCAAGCTCGACGAAGACATCGAGGATTATCTCATCCTCGGCGCCTGCAATCCGCCGTTGGCGCATCGAGCCGTCGACGTCATGCGGCAGATCGGACTACTGTTGCCGTGCAACGTCGTCGTGCGCGCCGACCGCACCGCCGAGAACAGCGTCATCGTCGATGCGATGAACCCCGCCCTCATGGCCGAGGTGACCGGCGAGCCGGCACTGGGGGCCATCGCCGACGAAGCGGCCACCAGACTGCAAGCTGCGCTCGATTCACTTACCACGCAACCACACTGACTCGTGACAATGCGGCAGATCCTCGACCGCCGATGAACGGAAACGGATTCCGATGACCCTCGCAATCGCACTTGCGGCCGGCGCTGTCATCGGCATCCTTCTCGGACTCCTCGGCGGTGGCGGTTCCATCCTCGCCGTACCGGTCCTGGTGTTCGCCCTCGGCCTCGACATCGACCAGGCGATCCCGATCTCACTGATCGTGGTCGGTGTCGCCTCTGCCGTCGGAGCCATCCCGAAAGTTCGTGCCCACCTGGTGCAGTGGCGACTGGCCGCCGTGTTCGCCGCTGCAGGTATCCCCGCAACCTTCATTGGTAGTGCCCTCGGGCGACTGCTCCCGCAGTCCGTCGTGATGACCGGGTTCGCCGCGGTCATGATCGTTGCCGGTGCTCGTATGCTCGCCGACCGCGGCAATGCCGGGACCGCCTGCAGCGTAGGTGATTCCGGTATCAATTGGCGTCGCTGCGCACCTCGTGCGATCCCAGCCGGATTCGCTGTCGGTGTGCTGACCGGGCTCTTCGGCGTCGGCGGCGGATTCCTCATCATCCCCGCCCTTGTCCTGATGTTGGGAATAGACATGCAGATCGCGATCGGAACCTCGCTTCTGATCATCGTCGCGAACTCCGCCGCCGGCTTGATCTCACATCTCGGTAGCGGCGTCGCCATCGATCCGGCCATCACGATCAGTTTCAGCGGAGCTGCGATCGTTGCCTCCTTGGTCGCCGGAAGGTTCGGCAACCGCGTCAACACCGGATCACTCCAGCGCTGGTTCGCGTACCTGGTATTCGCCGTTGCCGCCTACATTCTGTTCGATACTCTCGCGCTGAGCCGCTGACATACGGCACCAGAAATCGTGTGGGGTTGCCGGTGGATCAGGCCATGTCAGCAGTTTCGCGAGTACGGCCTCCCGGTGCACCGGGGCGCGCAGATGAGGCGCCATATGATCGTGAGAGCCTGGACAAGCAAGGTGTCGGAGGATCTTGTCATGGGCACGCTGCGCGAAAGGCCAGAGTCGCGTCGCCCCGATGGCGTGATAGCGGGCGGTTCGCCCGGCGAGATCGGGACCGAATTCTTCGTCAGCTCAGTCGATCTGAGCCGCGTGTGTGAAGTTTTTCGCGCTGATCCACATCTCACCGCCGGCCTCGGTGGTCGTCTTGCCCTGTTCCATCACCAGCAGGGGCCCGATCTCGGCGTTCTTACGTGTCAGCTCGAGAGCGCACGATTGCAGCAGCTCTTGCCGGTATGCACGGTCGGTCTTACCCTGTGCGAGGGCCGAGTCTGCGTTCCGGACGGCCTGATCCAGCTCCTCCTCGGTCGTGATTGGAATACGCCCGATCTCCTCGAGCGTGGCGGGATTGATCGATACGAGCTCGTTCATCGTCTGTTGTCTCATCGTCGTGACTCTCGTCGTGTGCCAGTGGCTCAGTGTCCGAGCCACTGCGGCGGGCGCTTCTCGAAGAATGCGCTGATGCCCTCCTTCATGTCGTCCGATTCGAGGAAGACCTCGATCGCTCGTTCGGTGGCCTGCCATCCGAGTGCGTCCTCGTCGACGGTCAGGGTGCGTAGCGCACGCAGACTCTCACGTACCGACATCGGGGACGAGAGGCAGATGTCTTCGGCGAGCGCCATGGCTTGATCGAGCGCGCATCCCGCGTCGGCCACCTCGTTGACCAGTCCGAGTTGGTAGGCCCGGTCCGAGTCCAGTGTGCGACCCGAGATAAGTAGTTCTCGCGCGATGTTCGGTGGCAATGCCCGCGCGGCCCGAAAGAGGGCGCCCGATGTCGCGACGAGTCCGCGACGGGTCTCGGGGAGTCCGAAACTCGCTGTACGGGAAGCGATGAGCGCATCGCAGGCAAGTGCGATTTCGAATCCTCCGCCGAGGGCCGGTCCCTCGACGGCGGCGATCAGAGGGGTGCTCCGCTGCCGTCGGATAATCCCGTACTCGCCACCGCGTTCGGTTCTCAGGTCGGCGCGCTCGCTCAGGTCGGTGCCTGCACTGAAGATCGTCGTTGTCCCTGTGATGATTCCGGCCCACAGAGCCGGATCGTCGTCGAGTCGGTTGAGGGCCTCGTCGATTCCCTCTGCCATGGTGCGGTCGATCGCGTTGCGTTTGTTCTCCCGATCGAGGCGGATGAGCAGGATCCTGCCGTGCTGTTCTTGGATTACGCTCATGCGCCTACAACCTCCGCGACGGTCGCGCGAGCCCAGCGGTAGTCCGCCTTTCCGGCGGGAGAGCGCACGATGGCGGGAACGACGACGATCGAACGCGGGATTTTGTACCCGGCGATCGAGGCCCGGCAATGTTCGGCGATCTCATCGGTGTCGATATCCTCGAAGTCCTCGCGAAGTTGCACCACAGCCGAGACTTGTTCGCCGAAAAGCGCGTTCGGTGTGCCGGCGACGACGGCATCCATCACGGCGTGATGACTCTTGATGGCAGCCTCGACCTCTTCGGGGAACACCTTCTCACCGCCGGTGTTGATACACACCGAGCCGCGGCCGAGCAGCACGATCGAGCCGTCCGGTTCGACCCGGCCCATGTCGCCGAGGATCGACATCCGTACCCCGTCGACCACGGGGAAGGTCTCTGCGGTCTTCTCCGGCTCGTTGAAGTACCCGAGTGGTACGTGTCCAACACGGGCAATGTATCCGAGCATGTCGGAGCCGGGCTCGATCGGACGCAGTTCTTCATCCACGACCAGCATGTTGGGGTTGCCCACGACACGCATGTTGCCGTCCGCGTCGATCTCGAGTGTGCCGTCCACCCCGGATTCCGATGCTCCGAATCCGTCGCGCAAGAACAAGTTCGGCATCAGTTCGAGAAGCTGGTTCTTCGAGCTGCGTGACCACAGTGCACCGCCGGAGCTGACAAGTGTCAGCGAGGTGAGGTCGTAGTCGGAGCCGTGGCGGGCTATCGCATCGGTGAACGGACGTGCCATCGCGTCACCGACGACCGTGACGCAGGAAAGCTGCTCGTCCTGAATGAGACGGAGCGCTTCGACTGGTTCGAAGCTGCGCATCAGAACCTGCTTTGCGCCGCTGAAGAAGCCGCTGAACACCGAGTACACCGCGGCGCCGTGCATGAGCGGTGCCGGGAGCAGAAACGCCATGGGGTGGGAGTTGGCTGCGACAGCGTCGGCGAGGTCGGCGGTGTTGGTGAAGGCGGCACCTCCGTGGTTTCCACCCGCGAGTGCGGCCATGAAGAAGTCCACGTGTCGCCACACCACTCCCTTCGGCATTCCGGTTGTGCCCCCGGTGTAAATGACGAATCTGTCGTCATCGCTGCGTGGGCCGAAATCCCGGTCCGCCGATTGGGTCCGCATCGCGTCGTCGAAGTCATTGAGAGGCAAGGATATCGACGTCGGATCATCCACGGATCCGAATACCAGTACGTCCTTGATGCCAGGGCAGGCGGGGAGGGCGCCGGCGATGATCGGAACGAACTCGCCGTCGACGATCAACGAGACGATCTGAGAGTTGTTGTAGAGGTACGTCAGCTCGTCTTCGGTGTACCGGTAGTTGATGTTGACCGGCACCGCACGAATCTTGAGGCATGCCAGCAGGGCCTCGACGAACTGGGTGCTGTTGCGCATGTGGATGCCGACATGTTCACCCACCTGGACACCTCGCTGAGCGAGGTGGTGGGCGAGCAGGTTCGCCCGTTGGTCGAGCTGGGAGAACGTACGACGCTCATCGCCGCAGACCAGGGCGGTGCGGTCGGGAAGTTTGTCGACAACGGCTTCGAAGAGGTCTGCAAGGTTCAACGACATGTGAGGGGTCCTTCTCGAGTGGAACGAAGACTGGGGCAGCGACGGGCCGTCGACTCAGGACACCCAGTCGGCGACCGTTCCGATGTCCACCCGATCGGTGCGGAAGCCGTTGGCGGGGTGGGATTCGTCGGCATAGCCGAACGAGATCGAGCACACCACCTTTCGGTTAGAGGGAAGGTCGAAGAAATTGCGCAGGTAAGGCGCGCTCCCGGCGAGAGCAGCCTGCGGAACAGCGGCCAGACCGAGGCTGTGCGCGGAGAGCAAGAACGTGTTGACGTACAACCCGCAGTCGATCGCGCCGTAAACGCCGAGTGCCTCGTCGGTGGTGATGACCGCGACGTGGGGCGCACCGAACAGATCGAAGTTCTTCATGGTCTGCTCAGACGAGGCCTTCCGGTCATCCGCCGCGATGCCCACGCTCGAATACAACTGCGTCGCGCACTCCTTACGGCGCGTGCCGTACACGTCGCGGTACTCGGCCGGGAAAGGGAAATCCGGTGCCTGCGGAGACGACCGAACATACTCGGCGAGTCCCTTCCGGAAGCGCTCGGTGCCTTGCCCTTCGGTGATCGAAACCTGCCAGGGCTGCGTGTTGCACCAGGAGGGAGTGCGCTGTGCCATCTCGAGGATCTGCTCGATCGTCTCACGCGTAACGGGGTCCGGTTGGAACGCGCGACAGCTGCTGCGCGTCTCGAGTATGGACCGCAGATCAGTGTGGACAGGCAAGGTGGGTACTTCGGTCACGAGGACACTCCTGTAAATGGCCGGAAGATGGGGAGTCCGGAGATGGGGCGGTAGTCATATCTTGGTTCTGGGCTGCAGTGGATCATCCGAATGAACAGCGGTGACCGCCGCGAGTTAAAAGTATTGTCCACAAGCGTATTACGGCAGATGTATGCCATGTGCGGGCCTGGATCGGGCGCTGTGTTCCTCAGCGCGCGAAACTCGGATGGTCTCGAAGGCTGCGAAGTCCGAGAATGCAATGACAAGCCGAGGTGGCGACGATTCGCTCTCGGCTCGGCTCGTCGCGATGCTATGGGAAGTCGCAGTTCCTGCCGGGTTACCGCGAGATGCCGGTGGGCTTGCTTCCTACGATCGAAATGCGTTCCATCACACGGCGCGCCGGGTAGTAGTCGCTCGACGCGTAGTGCTGGCACGTCCGGTTGTCCCAGAAAGCGATGGTATTCGGCTTCCACCGCAACCGAACCTGCAACTCAGGGCGCATCAGGTGACGGTACAGCAGGCGCAGGAGTTCGTGTGATTCTTGCTCTGATACACCCAGAATTCGTTGTGTGAATGCAACATTGACAAAGAGCACGCGCCGACCGGTTTCCGGGATCACTCGCACAACGGGATGGTGCACCGGTGGGAAGCTCGGTCGGAGCTTGTCGATCGCGTCCTGTGGCATCCCGGACCCGAACGAGGTGATCCAGTCGTGTTCGGCTTCGAGGTGATCGATCCGGGCCTTGATGTCGCCGGGAAGCAAGTCGTATGCCGCGCCGGTGTCGGCCCAGAGTGTGTCGCCGCCGACAGTGGGGATCTCGATGGCACGTAAAACTGCTGCGAACGAGGGGAATTCGTGCCATGTGACGTCGTTGTGCCAGATGTTCTCGGCGCCGACGGCGGCTGCGTCCTTGGCGAGGGTGGCGACGTCGACGTCGCTTTGTCCTGGTTGGGTGTACTGGTAGAACGGGTGCTGTTCGAGGTCTCCCCATGCTTCGGCAAAGGCACGGTGTTCCGCGCGTTCGATGTCCTGGTCCCGGAAGAACAGGACCTTCCATTCGAGCAGTGCGCGGCGCAGTTCCGCCATGACCTCGTCCGACAGATTTCCGCCCAGTCGTATTCCGGAGATTTCGGCACCGATGGTCGGTGTCTGTGGTTCTAGTGAGAACAGTTCGTAGGGAGGAGTTTCCACATTCTCTGCGGTTCGCGGGGCGATAATCGGTCCGAAGTATGCGAGGGGATCGGTCGGTGTGGGTGCTGCAGTAGCGGGAAGTGCATATGTCATGAGGATGCTCCTGAGGATTTGGTTGTCATCGAGGTCGGTGCCTCGAGCATGGCCACGCAGGTATCGACGAGATCGCAGATGATCGCCGTACTCTCTGCGGGAGTGCGATCGCTTCCTTCGTGTGCCGCGAGCACTGTCATGTTGTGCATGACGATGCCATCGGTGCGCCAGATCGCGATCGGGTTCGGTGCCGGACAGAGTTCGATCAGCAACTGCCGGACGTGTTTGTAGCTTTCTGCTCTCAGGTGCTTCTCAATCATGTCGGCGAGAGCGGGGTTGAACAGGGCTTGGACGAGGAACCGCGCGTAGCGACTACCGGAGCGACCGAGAGTTTCGGCTGCCAACGGCCGGACAAGGGCCTCGACGGCTTGTCGGGTAGTCGGTGGCGTGCCCAGTCGCGTTATCTCGTCGAGCATTTCTTGTCGACGCGTATCAACGGGGGACATCCGAGCTTCGACAAGGGCCTCGATGAGACCCTCCCGGGAACCGAAATGGTATTTCGCTGCAGATTTGTTCGATTGGTTCGCTGTGAGTTGGACGTCCTTGAGAGTCAGTGCGTGTAAGCCACGTTCGGCGACGATGTGTTCGGCCGCTTCGATCATCGCCAGTCGAGACGTGGTCTGGGTCATACCCACATATTAAGGTCGCGACCTTAATGTGTCAAGACTGCCTGGCGGCTACGTCCTGGGGGAAGGAACCTTCAATTTTTCACGCTCTGTGATTCACACTGATTGTCCGAGAGGCGTTGATGTATAACGTTCAGTGCCGGAATGCCATTCGTGTTGGATCCCGGAGGGCTTCTCCGAAGTCGTCGATACCGAAGACCTGGCCGAGCAGTATCGGAAAATCTTGCCGGATACAAGGTTCCGCATACAATCGTTTTCATTCCGCACATCCGACGTTCCCCCGCAGGCGATCACAGTGCGATCCTCTCCCTCAGCATGAGCACATGATATTTTTCGACTGCTCGGCGCATTCGGGTGCTCTGCACTCGAGAACCGGCTACGCGAATCCCTGAAAGAAAGGGGGTTTTGCTTCAGGTTCAAATTTTCCAATGATGTTTGGGAATAGTTGATTTGAGAATGGTGATGATTTCCGGGTGCGTCAGCGCCCGCGTTTGTGCAGAGCACGGGCTGCCCGACTGTCTGTCGATGTAGGGATATCGATGTTGGCCGGCTCAGGTTGCGAAACCAATGTGAGGTCGAAATGTACGAGCGAGCCCGTTGGCGTAGGTGTGCCCGAACTTGGCGCACCACCGTCGGATCGTTTCGTAACTCACCAGGGCACCGCGTTCGAGCATGAGTTCCTCGACTTCGCGGAAGCTGAGCGGGGACGGAAGCACAACCACACGCAGTGATTGATGAATTCCCCTGGGTGGCGGTGGCCCTTGTGCGACACCATTGCGGAGGACGACCGACCGCCGCTTACCACCGGCATCGCGTAACTAAGGTCCATGCCTCATACAGCTAGCTAAGCATCATGCGGCCGTGTGTCAGTACAGGTACATCGCCGCGCTCCGGGCTGGTGACCGAGAACCGAAGTGTAAGGCTCTCTTTCCAGACCGAGATCCGTAGGCTATGACCGGGAAACATATAGCTCGAGAAGCGCGCATCGAAACTGCTTACCCGTTCCGCATCCCCATTCAGTATCTCGTCCACCAGTGCCTTGCAGACAATCCCGTATGTTGCCAATCCGTGCATGGTGGGCCGCTCGAAGCCTGCCTGCCGAGCGAATGCTGGGTCTACATGTAGGGGGTTCCGCCCTCCATTTAGTCGGTACAGCAGGGCTTGATCCGGACGCGTTGTTCGATGGATGACCATGTCTGGTGCGCGGTCGGGCGTCACTGTTGGCGTTTGGGTTGACGCGATCTTCTTGCCATGCCCGCCTTCGTCTTTAGCCCATATGCTTGTTCTACTGGTCCAGTAGGGCTCTCCGCTCGCTGTCATTGCGAGGGATTCCATTTCGATGACGGAGGCGCGTCCTCGATCCAACACGTTTGTCATGCGCGTTGTAACAATAGCGGAGTCGCCGGCGGCGACCGGACAGTGAATAACCAATTTCTGGCCTGCATGCAGGAGTTTCGCGGGGGGCACGTCGATTCCTGGAAGCGCCGTCGTATTCGGAGTGCTCGGCGCCGAGATCCCTTTTCCTGCAACCATTGCGAAGGTGGGAAGTACCTGCAGATCTCGCTCGTAAACCCAACGCTGTTCGGTGAGGTCGGTTGGATCGGATCCTGCGCCTATGCTCAGGTGGTACAGCAAAACGTCCCGTTCGGTCCATTGCAGGCGCTGCACGGTGGGTTTCGCCGAAAGCGCGGCTGCGACGTCGATCGGCATCAGATCACCTTCGCGGACCGAAGCTCGGCGAGGTCCTCGTCATCGAATCCGAGGAGGGTTCGGTAAATTTCGTCCGTGTGGGCGCCCAATGCGCATCCGAGCGTTTCGATGCGACCCGGCGTCTCGCTGAAGTGCGGTAGCGGCGCGACCATCGAAATTTCGCCGAAATCTGGATCCTCGACATCGACAATGGTGCCACGCTCGCGGTAGTGGGGGTTGCTGGCGATGTCGGCGACGTTCATGAGGAGAGATGCGGGAATGCCTACCGCACTGAGGATCTCGGTTGCTTCATCGGCATTCTTCTCTGCTGCCCACTCGCCGATGATCTTGTAGAGGTATTCGGGGTTCTCCGCGCGCGCGGCGCGCGTGGCGAAGCGCGGGTCGTCGGCAAGATCGGGTCGGCCCAGGACCTGTGCGAGGCGGCGGAACAGCGGATCGGTGCCAGCGTGCACGGCAATCCGGCGGCCGTCTGCGGTATCGAAGTCGCTCGCCGGAACCAATGCCGGATTACGGTTACCGCTTCGCTCCCGGATCATGCCATTCGAGGAGTAGGACAGCAGCGCATCCTCACTGGCCCGGAACCCTGCCTCGTAGAGTGAGGAGTCGATGATTTGCCCCCGTCCACCGTTGGCGTCTCGGTGGTACAGGGCAGTCACTGTGGCAAAGGCTGTCAGGTAGGCGGCCATATAGTCGATCATCGCGAATCCTGTTCGCACCGGCGGGCGGTCGGGTTCACCGCTCACATAGGTAAGCCCGGAGAATGCGCTGGCGATCCTGTCGAATGCGCCCCGATCTCGATAAGGTCCGGTCAGACCGTAGCCGGTGACGAAGACGAAGACGCCGTGCGGATTGAGTGCTTGCATCGACTCGGGGGACAGTCCCCATTTTTCGAGCGTGGGCAGGCGGTGATTGCTGACGACCACGTCGAACTGGGGGATGAGTTCACGCAAAATTTGCTGTCCTCGGGCCTGTCTCAGGTCGAGGGTGACGGATTTTTTGTTTCGCCCCTCCTGCGCCCACTGCAGTGAGCGGTTTCCCGGGGTTCCGGAATTGCCACGCAGGAAGTCTCCCGCGGTCGGCTCCTCGACCTTGACGACCTCGGCGCCGAAGTCGGCAAGGAATGTAGTGGCGACAGGTGCCGCGATAACCGAGGAGATGTCCAGGACTCGGATGCCTTCAAGGGGTAGTTCAGCCATGTTCTTCAGCGTCCTTCGATGTCGTGCCATGAGTGGGATTTTGTCGTCAGTTTTCTCGGATGGGCTCTCGTCTCGGCGGGGTGGGGCCGAGTTAATGCGCCCACGAAGCTGCATTCGCAACCGGTTCTCGAGTCGTCTGAAAGCCATTGGCGGGATGTTCTTCGTCGGCGTAGCCGAACGAGATTGCGCAGACGATCTTGCGGTTGTTGTCCAGTCCCAAGAATTCGCGGATGAACTCGGCGTAGCCGGCCAGCGCTGCCTGAGGGATGCAGGCGACGCCGAGGCTCTCGGCTGCGAGCAGGAATGTCCCGACATAAAGTCCGCAGTCCACCGCGCCATACACACCGAGCGCGTCCTCAGTGGTTATCACTGCGACGTGAGGGGCTCCGAAAAATTCGAAGTTCTTCATCGCTTGTCCTACTGACGCGACACGGTCACCTGGCTCGATGCCCAGAGCGCCGTAGAGCTGGGCAGCACAGTGTCGTCGCCGGGCTTGATACTCACCCTCATATGCGTGTGGGAACGGAAAGTCCGGTTGATGTGGTCCACTGCGCACGTGTTGGATTAAGCCGCGCCGAAAACGCTCGGTAGCGTCTTTGCTTGTGATGGTGGCGTGCCAAGGTTGGGTGTTGCACCAGGATGGCGACTTCTGCGCCATCTCGAGAATTCGCTCGACGATATGGGCGGGAACTGGCTCCGGGCGAAAGGCACGGCAGCTTCGTCGGTCCTGCAGAATCGCGTCCAGGACTTCGGGACGTCCCGTGGTGTGTAGCTCTGAATCAGGCACTGAGCCAAGCCTTTCCAAAAAGCATGATGGAGTCCATGCTTGGTTCGATACCGTGAACGCCGGCCGCCCACAGAGTGAAAGTCGGCGCCGCGCCGAGTGTGACGAACGGGACGGTCTCGTTCACCAGGCCCTGAAGTTCTTCGAGCAATTCTCGACGTGCATCCGAGTCTGCATCGGTTGTCTGAAGTTGAGAGAGCAAGGCGTCCATGCGTGGGTTCGAATACCCCAGGTAGTTATTGTTGGACGTACTGTTCAGTGCTGATGTCAGTTTGTTGACGGGCGCGGCAGCGGGCAAGCTGATACCGGAATAGCTGATGTCGTAGTCGTGCGCGACGTTGATTCTTTTGGTTACATCGCCGGCGCTGTTCTCCAGCTCCAGTGTCACTGTGAAGCCCACAGCTTGGAGCATCGACTGCACTGCGAGTGCAGTGGTCTGCGATTTCGCTGCGGCGATGCCCAGAAATGATAAGTGTCCGTCGTATCCGTCGCTCTTTGCCTCGTCGAGGAGTCGTTTCGCAGCCTCGGGGTTGTACTCCAGTCCGCTGACTTCACCGTGCAGCGGGGACCACTCGGGGAAGATCGAGGATCCGGGCAGGCCAGCTCCTTTGTCAACGCGTTCATTGAATGTGTCTAAATTGATGGCGTGAGCAATGGCTTGACGCACGCGAACATCGGCACCGGGGCGACCTGGACGGTTGTTGATCATGGCGACGCTAGCGAGGGGCATGGTCTCGACGTATCCGGCGTGACCCTCTGCTCGGGCGCGCTCGACAGCCTCTGCGGAACGGATGAACGCAACTTGGACGTCGTTCACATTGAGTGCTTCTAGCTTTTCTGTGTCGCCTGTCAACCCAACGAAGCGCAGAGCATCCAGATATGGCTTTCCGTCCCAGTAGTCCGATCGTGAAGTGAGCCGAAGTTCCTCATTTGGCCTGAATTGGTCAATTGTGAAGGGTCCGGCTCCGACGGGAGTGAATTGTTCACCCGCGACCGAGCTCGCGGAGACGACCATGCCGTAACCACTGGCAAGTGTCGCGGGAAACTCTGTCCACGGCTGTTTCATCGTGAATGTGATTGAGTGAGATCCTGAGACCTCTGCTGAAGAAACATTGGACTTCCATAGCTGGCTTCCTAGGCCATTTGCGCTGGTGTACCTGTCGATGCTCCACATCACCTCTGATGCACTCACATCATTTCCGTCGCTGAACGTAACCCCATCGCGTAATTGAAGGATCCACTGCAACCGATCGGATGACACAGTCAAAGACTTGGCCAAGTGTGGGACGAACGTGCCGGAAGTGGTCTCATAGCGCATCAGAACGTCGTAGATAGCCGCCATTTCATTGCCGCCGGTCGAGCCCAGTGCCGGAATCTTAGCCGGGTCCAGGCTGGTCACATTGGAATAGGCGGCCATCGTCACGGTGCCGCCGCTGGTGGGTTCGGTTGATGCTTGCTGCCCGCCGACAATTCCGCTATCGCCTGTGGACGCAGGCGTTTTTGTCAGTTCCGCGCCGCTGGAGTCGCATGAGGCCAACAGTGTCATTGTCAGCAGGGCGAGGCCAATCGTCGATCGCGTGGGTCGAGCGCCGCTTTGTCGAAGCGGTAAGGACATGTGCATGTACCCTCCATCCGATTGCTAGCATAACGTTACTAACAAAACGCTAGCAGCAATGTAGTTCCATCACAAGGATTTTCGACAGCTCGGGTTAGGGACTAAGACCCGGTTCACGAACTGTTAGCGTTGTGTCGATCCAGAGGAGGGGTGATGACCGAATTACCGAAGTCTGAGGACAACCAGGGCTCACGCAGGTCTCGCGACCGAAAAGCTACTGAACAACGGTTGCTCGATGCCGTAACGCGATTGCTCGAGCGCGACGGAGTGCTGGCAGGCATCAACCTCCGCGAGGTAGCCGACGAAGCCGGCGTCAACCGCGGTCAGGTCTACCAATACTTCGGTTCGAGAAGAGGCCTACTTCGTGCTGCAATCGCCCAACACAGTTGGGGAGAGGCCGCGATCTTCCAGGCCGACCGCGCGCTACCGTTCGCTCAGAGGCGCGCGCGCGTGCTGGAGGAGACCATCGGTGCACAAGAAGCTCTCAAGCTCACCGCGCTTCTCGTGCTCGACGGAGATCCTGATGTCCGTTTGTTTCCACAACTGGATCGCAGCAAAGCCGATCTCGAGCGCGATCAGAAAGAAGGTAATCTGCTCCCCGACCTCGATCCAGTCGCAGCTCACGTCATGACTGCCGCAATGAACTACGGCTACACCATCTTTCGTGAGCAAATAAGCCGTGAAACAGGTATCCCTATTGAACAACTCGACGAACGAGTCACCGAGGTGGCAGTCCGTATGCTCACAGGCCTGTCAAAATGATCGACAAGATTCAATGGCAATGGCAATGGCAATGGCGGTGGGGACCGGAAGCACGTTTCGAAAGGGCGACCAGTCCGTGACGGGAAGACAGCAACGGCACTGTGAGCGTCGCTGAGCACACCACAGGCAGCGTGTTCATTCGCCGCGTTTGGTGCGCGGGTCAGTATTGGACAAGTTGATGTCTGCGCCGAGGGCCATTATTGCTCCGGGATGCTTCCGGGCCGCTGCGTTAGATTCGTCATGAGTTAATTGCGCGCATCAAATGCCCTATGACCTCCCATGAGGGGCCGGAACGCGTATTTATCGCCGCGTGCAGGCTAAACGACATCGCTATTTCGGCGACACCGGGCGAGCCTTAGGGACGAAGCCTTCACGCGTTGACGTCCGAAGGATCGGTACATGAGACGATCCGCCAATGACGAAACATCACAGGGCTGAGGTTAAGCGCGGTGAGGCGCGCAGAACCGACAGCCCGATTGCAAACGTGGCTAGTCATTGCACTGTACATTTTCACTGCGTTTGCGGTTATCTGCGTCACATGTACGGCAAGAGCCGCCCGACGTGAGTGTGAAGGGGCAGGTCACAATTGCGTTGCGGGAGACTTTCATTCGCGTCTCGCGGGATCAAAGTCCAGTACGTCGGTGCGTTGCGTGTCAAGGTCCTAGCATGTGGTGGATTGCCGAAATTATCGTCGGGTGGACCGCAGTGGGTGCCTGCGTTGCGATCTGGCTAGGTCGCGCCATCAACAATGCGGAGATGCAGGAACCGTACCGCTTCTCGCGCTGAGCATTACCGGCGGCGCGAGGCGGAAGTTTCCGCGCCGCACCGGGAGCGCTCGGCAGTTAGCGCAACTGGTTCGCTGTGCGCGCAGCGGCGCGTCGGCCGCCACGAGTTGTGGCCGGTCTTCTCCGGCCACTATATGACACGTCTCGATGATGGCCCGGGAGCGATGGCGGGGTGACGCCATCGTCGAAACCTCACCGCCGATGACGTCTCACACGATCGCAGCGGTACGACGTTGCTGCGAAAAACGCCATCGCCCGTGGGCGTACTAAAGCCTCGTCCACCGAAATCCGAAGCTTCGCTGCAAACATCCCGACGCGATATGAATGCTCCACGCCAGAGCTGACTGTTCGATGGGGAGAAGCGCATGCGTGCACTGTGCAGAGTGCGTGGTGGTTAGAATGGCACGCCGGTGTCAGTAAGCGATCAGAGGGGTCGCGACCTCAAACCCTCGTTGTGACTGAGAAGAGCAGGCGTTTTGTGGTGCGATCGAAATCGGCGGTGGCGCACTCGGACTGTCGGCAGGACGGTCGGCCGGCAATCGAGGCGTCGGGGGTGTCCCTATTGTTTCGTCAAGCATTGTTTTCGTCAAGCGGAAGTCACGGCGGGTGATCGATAGGGTTCGTGAGCATGGCGTAGAGGACATCGCAGCGGCGACTGGCGAGGCAGATGAGGGCGGCGCCCAAGCTTTTTTCCTTCGGCTCGCTTTCGGCAGTAGTAGGTGCGACTGGCGGTGTCGTGCAGTGCGGCGAACGCTGAAAGGAACAGGGCGCGTTTGAGTTTGCGATTACCTGATCGGGCGGGGTGTTCCCTGTGGATCGAAGTCCCCGAGCAGTGGGTCGCGGGTGCGATCCCGGCGTAGGCGGCGAGGTGAGCGGTGGAGGCGAATGCTGAATCATCGCCGACTTGAGCAAGATTCGTGCGCCGGCCGAAGACCCCGATGCCCGGCGTGGAGATCAACCGGGAAAGAGTGTGGTCTTCTGGCATCCTCTCCACGTCCTCGCTGATTGATTTGCGTTGCTGAAGAATCGCTTTCAGCGAATCAGCACGTTTTGGGACCACGATCTCGGCAGCTGTCGTTCCTGGAACAGCAACGGGCTGCGCCTCGAGTGCGGCGTGGAGGTCGGCGACCTACCGGGTGCCCATGCGCGGTGCAATTTTGGTGGCATTGATTGTCCTGCAGGAGGGTTGAGCGTTGCTGCGAGGTGTGCAACGTCGGCGCCGATACCGCTTAAGTCAGTGTGGGAGAAATCGGACGTCAGTGCCGTCGCAAGAGGAGAGCCGCCGCCGACCACCGTGGAGTCGGTTGATGCGCCGGGTGTCTTTACTCAGAACGGTTCCGAACGCTCCAAGAACGCCGTTGTGGCTTTTGTCGATGGAGCATCTTTCTGGACTCCCACTTCCCCTGGCGAGCATTCCCTGATGGCGTACCAGACTTCGGCAGGAGGGCCGATCGAAACGGTGACGGTAACCCGGGTGTGCTGCTCGGGCCCGGTTGTATCTCGCACCCTGACGGAAATCGCGGTGTGAGCCCACGGGTGCGTCTCGACGGTCGACATATACAACCATTTGGTTGTATGTTTGTGGTGTGAACGGAGACGACGAGGATCGCGCGGACGCACTGTTCCGTGCGCTTTCGGACCGGACGCGGCGCGACATTATGCGCCGTGTGCTGGCCGGGGAGCACTCGGTTTCTGCGCTCGCTGCGAAGTACGACATGAGCTTCGCTGCCGTGCAGAAGCATGTCGCTGTGCTGGAGAAAGCCGGCCTCATCACCAAGCGACGCACCGGTCGAGAGCATCTCGCCAGCGGCGACGTGACGGCGTTGCGGTCGGTGGCGGCCATGCTCACCGAACTGGAGCAAGCGTGGCGCGGCCGCATCGGACGTATTGACGAACTCATCGCATTCGACTCGCCCAAGGAGGGCTGAACCATGCCTGTTACCGATGTCCAGCAGGACGTAGACACCCGAACATTGACCATCGTCGCGGAATTCGCCGCGCCGGTGGAACGTATCTGGCAGGTCTACGCCGACCCACGCCAGTTGGAGAAGGTTTGGGGCCCACCGACTTACCCGGCGACCGTGGTGGAGCACAACCTCACTCCCGGGGGTCGCACGACCTACTATATGACCGGCCCGGATGGTGAGAAATTTGCAGGCTACTGGGAGATTACGGCCACCGACGAACCGACGAGCTTCTCGTTCGATGACGGCTTCGCCGACGAGGATTTCACCCCGAATCCCGAGATGCCGGTTTCGAAGAACGTCTTCACTTTCACCGAGCACGACGGTGGCACGCGCGCGACCTACGTGAGCACTTACGAATCCGTCGAGGCGTTGCAGCAGGTGCTTGATATGGGTGTCGTCGAGGGTGCTTCGTCGGCGATCAACCAGATCGACGATCTGGTCGCTTCCTGAGCGGCGACAGTGTTACCGGATTTCGTCGAAGTCTGGGAGTGACCAGGATTTGTCGAAGAAGGGCTCGGTGGCCGCGTACATGCGGAAGTAGACGAACCAGCCGTCCTCGGCAACCGTCTTCATCCAATTGTTGTCGGCTGTTTCGGGTGCCGACGGACCGATGTAGAGGTCGATGCTGCCATCTTCGTTGAAGTCCAACATCTCGTCCCGGCTGTCCAGGCTGACACTGCGAATGTCATTGCCGCCGTTCTCATACGGCCGACGTGTGTTCTCGCTGTAGAGAGTGAGAGACCAGAACTGTGCGACGGGTACGTCGGCGGGCACGTGCAGGCGATAGGTCCGGTCGGCGCGCACCAGGCGACCCTCGCTGTCCCGCTTCGAGGTCAGGTAGACCTGCCCGACACCGGGAGTTGGGTGAACCATGCCCTTGGTGGTCGTGACTGCCTCGTAGAACAGAGTGGCGCGCTGATCGAGTTGCAGAATTGTGTCGGTCTCCTGTTCGATCTCGAAGTCGATGAGTTTGTACCAGCTCGTACCTGCCCAGTAGGGGGTCGTGTGCCGCGGGTTGACCTGCATGGTGCGGACCAGCAACTCGCCGAGCGCGGCGCCCTCGAGGAGAAGCCGCTGCTGGCGCTCATCAGGTGCAAACGATTCGCCTTTGACGATACCCAGGGGCTCGAGCATCGCCATCAGGGCTTTGTCGACTTCTCGGACAGGTTCTTCACCCAATACCGTCGCGAGGTCGTCCCAATAGCCGAGGCCGCGCGATGGTGTTGCGCTCCATTCGGTATCGACCCCTTCGATGAAGTTCACGGGTGTGGGCGCGGAACCGATCCGCGCGAGAGCGAGGCCTCGTTTTGACGAGGCCATCACGTCCGCGTCCTGGGTTAGCACCCGGAACGCAATAAAGATATTGACTGTCGCCGAACGTGCCACATATCTACCGGAGTCCTCGAACGGTGCGGCATCGTCGTTCGGGCCGAGGATGACGTAGCCGCCACCCTTGCCTTGGTCAGGCCCGGTCAGGCCGAGATCGACCACTGGTCGCTGCCAGAAGTCCAGGACGCCGCCCGCGGTTGGGCCGGCGGGGTAGTCGATGAGAACCGGTCCGTCAGCGAGAGTGCTGAAATTGATGATGTACGGCGTGGTGAGGTTTGCGGTGACGA
This sequence comes from Rhodococcus sp. AD45-ID, assembly GCF_003023755.1. Taxonomy (NCBI): domain Bacteria; kingdom Bacillati; phylum Actinomycetota; class Actinomycetes; order Mycobacteriales; family Nocardiaceae; genus Rhodococcus; species Rhodococcus sp. AD45-ID. The sequence goes on from NZ_PYHL01000002.1 coordinate 1,242,022, forward strand.
TGCCTCGCTTCTCCCGTAAAGTCTCGTACACGACGAAGTCGCCGAAGTTGTTGGCGCCAAACGTTTTTGCTGCGCGGTCGCGCCAGGTGACGAACCCGACGAGCGGAAGCGCCCACAGATAGGCCTGGGCGGCGCGCTGTACATCTAGTTGGTCGAAGAGTAATTCGGCGGACGCGTCGGTCGGGAATGTGTGCTCGAGTTCGATTGTGCCGAACGAGGTATTGATGACCTCGTCACCGGTCAACCGTGCATCGCGAAGGGTGGACATACTCCGTACCTTTCGTCCCAGGTCTCGATCCGGGCAAATACGACGGATCGTCGTGGGGACGCTACCTGTAGGAAGCCGCTGACATGGTCGATCAGCCAGTGCTGCGCCGGATCGTTTGCCGATCGTCACATATGACCGCCGGTGGCACTCGATGAGCGCCACCGGCGTCCTGCGAATTAGGCCTGCGGCTTGATCACGTTCGCGTTGAGGTACTTCGTGGAGATGCGATCGGCATCCAGATCGGTGCCCCAGATGCTCTTGTCGTTGGCGATGAGGTACTTGGGGTCGCACTTGAACTCGCCGGCTTTCGCCGGGAAAACCTGTGAGTATTCGGCGCCCTTCAGCGCTGTCATGAGGCCGCAGGTGGCCGGCATGTTCTTGCCCGGATCGGTAACAGCGTGCAATCCGCCGCCGTCCCAGTCGTGGATCGACGACAGTTCGTTGACCATGCACTGGCGCGTCAGGTCGCTGCCGCACTCATCCGCCGCGGTGGCCCAGAGCAGGAACGACGATGCAGCCTGCATACCGAGGAGTGCCGTCTTGCCGCCACCTGCGGATACCAGGTCGGAGTACTGCTTCACAGCCGGAACCTTGTCGGCATTCTCGAGCATCTGGAAAATCATGTCCGCGTTCAGGTTGTCGAGCAGTCCGGTGTCCTTGTTCCAGGCCGAAACAGCCTCGCCGTACCAGGTGGCCTCACCGAAGAAGATCGGGTCCATACCGACCTGATCGAGAGACTTGACGAAGTTCAGCTCGGCCGGGCTGGCCGAACGCGAGGTCCAGATACCCTTGACGCCACATTCCTTGAACTTCTCGGCAAACGGCACGTAGCTGGATTCGCCCTCGTAGTTCAGGGTCACGCCGCAGTCCTTGAGCTTGAAGCCCGCAGCCGCGGCCATCGCGCGTGTCTTGGTGGTGGAGTTGATGATTGCCGGCATCGTGCTGTTGACGACGTCGAAGTCGTTCAGCAGGTCCGGGTGCATCTCGGCCATCTGGAACCATGCTGCCGCATTGGAGTAGTCGACGGGCATCGGCACACCCTGGAATGACATCGGACCATTGGTTGCGTCCGGTGACACCGTGAATCCGGGAACGGCAACCATGTTGCAGGCCACGCGGGTCTGCTCTGCGGTCTGGTCCATCGCGAATCCGTGACCGACCAACATGAACTGGCTGGCGCAGGCTTCCTGCATGACCGAGTTGGCCTGCGTCATCGCCGCGTCGTAGTCGGTGCCGACAACCTTGCGGCCGTTGATGCCGCCCTGATCGTTGCACCACGAGATGAGCGCGCTGACGGCGTCACTCATCTCCTTGTTGAGGCCTGGCGACTTCACGTAGCCGCGGTCGTCGCCGAAGCCGATCTTGATCTCGGTGTCGCTGACACCCTGATCCGTCGCGCCCTTCGCATCTCCGTCGCCGCACGGCGAATCCAGGGTTCCGAACTTGGCATCGGAACTCTTCGACGCCGCGTCCGCTGTCGCAACGGATGCACCGTTCGACGTCGCTGACGGGTCGTCACCACGAGCACCGGAACAGGCGGACACCAGAGCGGCGGTGGCGGCAATCGCCACAACCAGCTTCGTGGTCTTGTTGGGCTTCACTTCGAGGTTCTCCTTTTGCAGACGGCACAGCAGTTCACAGGCGGCACTGCCTGGGCAGTTGCACTGAGAGCCGTAGATAATCAGCGATCGGACAATGCCGAATGCGACTTCCCGATGGGTGAGATACGAAAGTGAAGTGCGACACAGAGCGATGGCTTTTGTGGCTCTGGTCATGCTTTTTCGGCCTGTTTCAGCCTCGAACCGTCGTGCGGGTCCCTGAACCCGGTCTTGGATGACGGGATCATTCAATACCGGTCACCGCGCCCTCGGATTTCCCAGGGGCGCGGTGGTGGATTACATGCCCGAGCCGCCCGAGAGCATCGCGATCGTCAGGAGGATGCCGCCGACAATTCCCGAGAATGCGCCATCGCTGTTGAGTAGCCATTCGTTCAGAGATCCCATGGAGTGCCTCTCGTAGTTTGTCCAGTTGTCGAGCCGAGCCTATCGGCGGATCGTGTCCGACATGTCGCTTTCTGTTGATATCGGGATGTGAGGTGCTTCGATGTGGGACAAGAGAACTCGAGGCTTATCGGATGGCCTCCATTGTCTGTTTGAAGATGCCCAGGCCGTGTTCCATTGCGGCGCCCATCGCAGTGGCGAGGTCATCCGGTTGTACGTCGTGGATCCACACGAATCGGCTGCGCCCGTCGCTGTGGGGGAAGACTTGCATCGACGCGTTGTCGTGTGTCGGCGCCATGGTGCCACCGATGACGGAGTAGGCGAGTCGGCGCGATGGGTCGTCGAGAGCGACGAGCCGTTCACGCGCGACGGTTCCGTCCGAGAAAGTGGCGATTCTGATTTCGGGCTCTTCGAGTTTGCTGTTGATCACGAATCCCGGCGCCATCCGAACGGGCCCGTCAGCGAAGTCGCTGATAACGCCCCACACGTCCGCAGGGTCCGCATCGATAACGATCTCTTTCTGCACAGAGGCCATTTTCTGCTCTTTTCTGTAGAGGGCGCCCTGGTCGCTTCTGGAAACCACGTTACGAGGCAGCTAGGACAACTACTGACCTAATTGTCGGCTGTGCTGAGTTGGTCGAGGAGCTTGTCCAAGAACTCGTGTTCTTCGACGACAAGGTCACCGTCGAGTTGGGCTCGTATCCAGCTGTTGGGGAAACTGCTTCGGTGCAGTAAGTGAGAGCCGCGTCCCCGCGGGGACGTTCCGGGACCGTGCCTTTACGTTTACGTTCGAGGTGTCGTGGTGGATGGGGCTGGCACCCGATCTTCGTGGCGACCCGTCGGAGGGGCCGTCAACCCTTCAACTGCGTTCGAGGAGACTTGGAGGACGTCGCACACTCAATGCCCCTTCCGGTGTGACATCGAGCAATCGGGCAGAGGTCGAAGGACCACTGTCACAACCACAGTCCGCGACGTGGAAAGATAGTCGTCGTGCTGCGTTGGATAACTGCTGGAGAATCCCATGGTCCCGCCCTCGTCGCGATGCTCGAGGGCATGGTTGCGGGGGTCGAAGTGACCTCTGAGGCCATCTCGTCCGAACTTGCCCGTCGTCGACTCGGCTATGGCCGTGGCGCGCGGATGAAGTTCGAGGCTGACAAGGTCACCATCATCGGTGGTGTCCGCCACGGCTTTACGCTCGGTGGCCCCGTTGCCATCGAAATCGGCAACACCGAGTGGCCGAAGTGGGAAACCATCATGTCCGCCGACCCGGTCGATCCGGATCTGCTCGCCGATCAGGCCCGTAATGCACCGTTGACGCGTCCGCGTCCCGGCCACGCCGATTACAGCGGCATGCTCAAGTACGGCTTCAATGACGCCCGTCCCATTCTCGAGCGTGCGAGTGCTCGTGAGACCGCTGCCCGTGTTGCTGCCGGAACCGTGGCTCGCTCTTTCCTGCGTCAGGTGTTCGGCGTCGAGGTTGTCTCGCACGTCATCTCCATCGGTGCATCCGAGCCCTATGTCGGACCGGTTCCTGAGGGCAAGGATCTGGACGCGATCGACGCGAGCCCGGTCCGCGCTTTCGACAAGGCCGCCGAAGAGTCGATGATCGCCGAAATCGAAGCTGCTAAGAAGGACGGCGACACCCTCGGTGGCGTCGTCGAGGTTGTCATTCACGGCCTGCCTGTCGGTATCGGAACGTTTGTCAGCGGCGCCGAGCGTCTCGACGCGCGACTTGCTGCTGCCCTCATGGGAATTCAGGCCATCAAGGGTGTCGAGGTTGGCGACGGTTTCGAGACCGCGCGTCGCCGCGGCAGCGAGGCTCACGACGAGATCCGCCCCGGCCCGGACGGCATTGTCCGTTCCACCAACCGTGCAGGCGGTATCGAAGGCGGCATGACCAACGGCGAGGCACTGCGGGTTCGCGCCGCGATGAAGCCGATCTCAACGGTGCCGCGCGCATTGGCGACGGTCGACATGGAAAGCGGTGAAGAGGCAGTTGCCATCCATCAGCGCAGTGACGTCTGCGCAGTTCCGGCTGCCGGTGTCGTTGCGGAATCCATGGTTGCGCTTGTTGTCGCTCAAGCCGCACTCGAAAAGTTCGGCGGTGATTCCATTGCCGAGACCACAGCGAACTACCGGCGCTACGCCGACGGTATCGCAGCCCGACCGCCTCGCTGAGAGCGTCCGAGCGGAAGGTCCTGCCACGATGAAACCGAAAGCTGTACTTATCGGGCCACCCGGCGCTGGTAAGTCGACCATCGGCCGTCGTATCGCGCAGGCGTTGGAACTCGACCTGGTTGACACTGACGCCGAGATCGAAAAGACGACCGGACGGACGATTCCCGACATCTTCACGCACGACGGCGAGCCACGCTTTCGTGAGATCGAGGAAGATGTGGTTCGGGAAGCGTTGGCCAGCACGGACGGCATTGTCTCGCTCGGTGGCGGTGCGATCTTGTCGGAGCGCACGCGCGCATTGCTCGACGGTCACACCGTGATCTACCTCGAGATCAGTGTCGCCGAAGGGCTGCGCCGGACAGGTGCCAACAATCACCGACCGCTTCTGGCGGGCGGCGATCCCAAGGTGAAATATCAGGAATTGATGCGGCGTCGGCGTCCGTTGTACCGGCGTGCCGCCACCATCCGGATACGCACAGACGGTCGGAGTCCGTCGCGCGTCGTCGCGCAGTTGGTATCCAAACTTGAAGACAAATGATCAACCGGAGCGGAGCAGTGGAGCAGTGACCGAACCCGTAGTTGTAGAGGTGAAGACCGCAAGTCCTTACCCGGTTGTGATCGGGCGCGGTCTGCTCGGCGACATCGTCGCCGAGTTGGAGGGCACGCGGACCGTCGCGATTTTCCATCAGCCACCGCTCGCGGAAACCGCTGAGGCCGTGCGCGGCGCATTGGCGGAGAAGGGAATCGACGCTCACCGCATCGAAATCCCCGACGCCGAGGACGGCAAGGATCTGGCTGTGGCCGGCTTCTGCTGGGACGTGTTGGGACGTATCGGCCTGACCCGCAGCGACGCGATCATGAGCCTCGGCGGCGGCGCCGCGACAGACCTCACCGGTTTTGTGGCAGCAACATGGATGCGCGGCGTCAAGGTTGTGCACGTCCCGACCACATTGCTGGCGATGGTCGACGCGGCAGTGGGCGGCAAGACGGGCATCAACACCGAAGCCGGCAAGAACCTCGTCGGTGCGTTCCACGAACCGGGCGCGGTGTTCATCGATCTCGCGACTCTCGAGACGGTGCCGCATAACGAGATCGTCGCCGGTTTGGCAGAGGTCATCAAGACGGGCTTCATTTCCGACCCTGTCATCCTGGACCTGATCGAGGCAGACCCGAAGGCTGCGTTGGATCCGTCGGGAACTGTTCTGCCCGAACTGATTCGACGTTCCGTCGAGGTCAAGGCCAAGGTTGTCGCAGCCGATCTTCGCGAGTCGGATCTTCGCGAAATCCTCAACTACGGACACACGCTGGCGCACGCGATCGAGCGCCGTGAGCAGTACAAGTGGCGTCACGGCGCCGCTGTGTCGGTAGGCCTGGTGTTCGCTGCCGAATTGGGTCGCCTGGCCGGGCGCCTCGACGACGCGACAGCCGATCGGCACAAGTCGATCCTCGAATTAGTGGGCCTCCCGACGTCGTACGACGACGATGCCTTTTCTCAGTTGCTCGCCGGAATGCAGACCGACAAGAAGAACCGCGCCGGACTGCTTCGGTTCGTTGTTCTCGACGGCTTGGCCAAGCCCGGCAGGCTCGAAGGCCCGGATCCGTCGCTGCTGGTTGCGGCGTACTCGGCTATTGCCCGCCCGCCCAGGGCATCCGGCGGAACGGTTCGCCTGTGAAAATCAACGTCGTCAACGGACCGAATCTCGGCCGCCTCGGTAAGCGTCAGCCGGAGGTGTACGGCGCGACCACGCACGACGATCTGGTCGAACTGTGTGTCGCGACCGGTAAGGAATTGGGCGTCGAGGTGGTTGTTCGTCAGAGCGATCACGAAGGCGACCTGCTCGGCTGGATTCACGACGCGGCGGATGCCGGCGAACCGGTAATTCTCAACGCCGGCGGATTGACTCATACCTCTGTCGTATTGCGTGATGCGTGCGTCGAGCTCACCGCCGGTCTGGTCGAGGTTCACATCTCGAATGTTCATGCGCGCGAGGAGTTTCGGCACAATTCTCTCCTCAGTCCTATCGCGGCCGGCGTGATCGTCGGATTGGGTGTTGCCGGATACCCACTGGCGATCAGGTTCCTCGCCGAGCGCGGTTGAAGTACGTAGACACAAGAAACCCACACACGGCTGAGGGCTCCGAGGACGATTTCCTCGGAGCCCTCAGTCGTGGACGCTACTGTTCGCGCTTGCCCAGGTCGATGGCGGGAAAGACGGTTGTGTCGGCGTCGGATTCCTCGACCGTCATGGCAGCGCCGCTGTACGCGTGCTGGGTTGTGGGGGAGTCGTAGCCCTCGCTGACGGGGACAGGTTCATGGTGGCGCTCATGCGACGGAGTTTGCGGGGCCGTGCCGTGCTTGCGCTGCTCACGGCTCGTGAAGAACCGGCCGACGGTAACGGCGACCATCGCGGGAACGAAGATGAGCAGAATCGTGAAGGCCGCACCGGCGGTGATTTCGAAGAACAGACCCTGTTGGGTCAGTTCGAGGGCCGGGACGAGGCTCAGGAGCCAGCTGGCTGCGCCGGCGACGAAGCCACCGACAACGGCGGCTTTGAGCCACAGCATCAGGAGGTCTGCACCGTCGTCCGGCTCGGGGAACTGGCGACGATCACGGATCCCGTCGATTCCGCCCCAGATCGCAGCAAGTGCGATGACGATGAACAGGGAGAGCCATCGCAGGGTGGAGCCCTGGAGTGGCCACTGAGCGATCGCCATACCGAGCAATGCGCGAAACACAACATGTATCAGGGCCATGCCGAGGCCACGTACTAACCACGCGTTCATACCTACAGCCTAACTAGAACAGATTCCACTTGTGGCCTAACCCACAATTATTGCTGTAACCGCGCGTTTCGGATTGAGAGGGACACCGCGACGAGCGGGTAGGTTCGAGTCATGTCAGTTGATCATCGGTCCCGCCGTGATGCCCTCCGTACGCTTCTGGTTGAGCGCGAACTCGACGCGATTCTCGTCACAGACCTTCTGAACATCCGCTACCTCACCGGGTTCACCGGTTCGAACGCCGCGCTGGTGGTGAGCGCTCGAGATGCTGATGGCGACGAGGATGCGACAGTAATCTGCACGGACGGTCGTTACGTCACGCAAGTTGCCGAACAGGTGCCGGATCTGCGGGCCGAAATCGATCGTTCGAGCGCAGCGCATCTGATCGGAACCTTCTCGGGCGACGTCCTGGCTTTCGAGGCGCACGTCGCGACGTTTGCCGAGCACCGATCCTGGACGGAGTCGGCGCCGTCCGTCCGGTTCGAACCGGTGAGCGGGCTTGTCGAGAAACTACGGATGGTCAAGGACGAGCACGAGATCGGATTGTTGCGTGCCGCGTGTGCGGCAGCCGATGATGCGTTGGCGCAGTTGATCACTCGCGGGGGACTGCGGCCGGGTCGCACCGAACGCGAGGTGGGCCGCGAACTGGAAAACCTCATGTTCGAGAACGGCGCCGACGGAATCTCCTTCGAGACGATCGTGGCAGCCGGATCGAACTCCGCGATTCCGCATCACCGACCCACCGGTGCGGTATTGGCGTCTGGCGACTTCGTGAAATTGGACTTCGGCGCCCAGGTCGGCGGGTATCACTCCGATATGACTCGCACCTACGTACTGGAGACTGTTTCCGATTGGCAACGGGACGTCTACGAACTGGTTGCCAAGTCCCAAGCGGCCGGCTGCGCGGCCCTGGTTCCCGGTGCAGAATGTGCCGCCGTCGACGCTGCGGCACGCTCGGTGATCGACGACGCAGGGTACGGCGAGTTGTTCCTGCACGGCCTCGGACACGGTGTGGGGCTGGAAATCCACGAAGCTCCCGGAATCGGGAAGCTCGGCACCGGTACACTTCTTTCCGGCGCGGCGGTGACCGTCGAGCCGGGCGTGTACTTCTCCGGGCGCGGAGGCGTACGGATCGAGGACACGCTCGTTGTTCGTGAGCAGGGGCCAGAGCTGCTCACACTGACCGCAAAAGACCTTACCGTCATCTGAGACGGTTTCCCGACCCCCTAGGAGACGCGAAGCAAGTGGCTTCCACCAGTGATTTCAAGAACGGTCTGGTTCTGCAGATCGAAGGCCAGCTGTGGACGATTATCGAGTTCCAGCATGTCAAGCCCGGCAAGGGCCCTGCCTTCGTGCGTACCAAGCTCAAGAACGTGCTCTCGGGCAAGGTAGTGGACAAGACGTTCAACGCCGGTGTGAAGGTCGAGACCGCCACGGTCGACCGCCGCGACATGACCTACCTGTACCACGACGGTAGCGACTACATCTTCATGGACGGCGACACCTACGACCAGATTCCGATCAGCGAAACTGTCGTCGGCGAGCAGTCGCGTTTCCTTCTCGAGAACATGGCCGTTCAGGTTGCGACTCACGAGGACGTCCCGCTTTTCGTCGAGCTCCCGGTCACGGTCGAGCTTGTCGTTCAGCACACCGATCCGGGCCTGCAGGGCGACCGCTCCACCGGTGGCACCAAGCCTGCCACCCTCGAGACCGGTGCCGAGATCAACGTGCCGCTGTTCATCAACACCGGTGACAAGCTCAAGGTCGATTCGCGTGACGGTAACTACCTCGGGCGTGTGAATTCCTAAAGTGTCCGGCACTCATAAGAAACTCGGTGCGCGCCACAAGGCGCGCAAGCGTGCTGTCGACTTCCTTTTCGAAGCCGAGGCACGTGACCTCGACCCGGTAGAACTGGCGTCGGAGCGTTCCGATCTGTCCGTCAAGGACGACGCAGTAGCTCCCGTTGCCCCGTACACGGTCACCTTGGTGTCCGGAGTTGCGGAGAACCTCGACCGGATCGATCAGGTCATCTCGTCGCACCTGCAGGACTGGACGCTCGAGCGTCTGCCCGCAGTCGACCGCGCGATTCTGCGTATTGCCGTGTGGGAGCTCTTCCACGCGACGGACGTCCCGCCGGTTGTTGCCGTGGACGAGGCCGTCGAATTGGCAAAGCAGTTGTCGACGGACGACTCGCCCGGATTCGTCAACGGAATCCTCGGCCAGGTTGTCCTCGTAGCTCCGCAGGTTCGTTCGGCCGCTGCGGCGACTTCGCAGCGCGCGCAGGACACCGATTCGGGTACCGAGTAGCTCTACCGTTCCGCGTATTTCAGTACTACCGCCCGCCGTGCGAGCTTAGGTTGTGTGTCTGCACACAACCCGTCATGACGACGGCTCGCGCGGCGGGTTTCAGGTCTGTCGGCTGATAGGGTGGGGAACCGTCAGACATCCTTTAACGATCCGTCCAGTGAGGCGGAGAAGGAGGTCGCTGTATGAGCGTGCCCGAAGGGTCTCGCCCATCCGATCTTGCAGGTCCAGATACAACGCAGGCCAGTGACGCCGAGACCCGCGAATTGCTGTCCGCCCAGGATGTGGGCCGGACCGTGGCGCGAATCGCGCACGAGATCATCGAGAAAACGGCACTCGACGGACCGGAAGGTACTGCGCCCCGCGTAGTCCTCATCGGTATTCCCACCAGGGGCACCACCATCGCGACACGTCTCCGCGACAAGATCGAAGAATTCTCCGGTGTGCGTACACCCATCGGATCTCTCGACATCACGCTCTACCGTGACGATCTCCGCACCAAGCCGCACCGCCCCCTCGAACGGACCTCCGTTCCCGAAGGTGGCGTCGACAACGCGTTGGTCGTACTCGTCGACGACGTCCTGTTCTCCGGCCGTACCGTCCGCTCCGCCTTGGACGCTCTTCGTGACCTGGGACGCCCGCGTGCGGTGCAGCTTGCGGTCCTGGTCGACCGCGGCCACCGCGAACTCCCGCTGCGCGCCGATTACGTCGGCAAGAACGTTCCCACCGCGAGGTCCGAGGACGTCAAGGTACTCCTTCAGGAACACGACGGCCGGGACGCTGTGGTCATTTCCGGAGGTAAGAGCGCGTGAAGCACCTTCTCTCCATCGCAGACCTCAACCGAGAGTCCGCGATTGAACTTCTCGACGAGGCCGAACGCTTCGAGCAGGCACTCCTGGGCCGTGAAGTTCACAAGCTCCCGACACTTCGTGGCCGCACAGTGATGACGGTGTTCTTCGAGAACTCCACCCGCACCCGGGTGTCCTTCGAGGTGGCCGGTAAGTGGATGAGCGCCGACGTCATCAACGTCAGTGCATCCAGCTCGTCGGTGTCGAAGGGTGAATCGCTGCGCGATACCGCGATGACACTGCGTGCTGCCGGCGCCGACGCTCTGATCGTTCGTCACCCCGCATCGGGCGCAGCTCATCAGATCGCCCAGTGGACCGGCACCGCATCGGACGGTGGCCCCGCGGTCATCAACGCCGGCGACGGCACTCACGAACATCCCACGCAGGCGTTGCTCGACGCTCTGACCTTGCGTCAACGTCTTGGCGACATCGAGGGCAAGCGGATCGCCATTGTCGGCGACATCCTGCACAGTCGTGTCGCGCGTTCCAACGCGTTGCTTCTGTCGATGCTCGGCGCCGAGGTTGTCCTCGTTGCCCCGCCGACGCTGCTGCCGGTAGGCACACACACGTGGCCGGTCACCGTCTCGCATTCACTCGACGCGGAACTGCCCGGACTCGATGCAGTCCTGATGCTGCGGGTCCAGGCCGAACGCATGAACGGCGGATTCTTCCCGTCGCAGCGCGAGTACTCGATCAATTACGGCCTGTCCGAGAAGCGTCTCGGAATGCTGGCCGATCACGCGGTGGTCCTGCACCCCGGCCCGATGCTGCGCGGCATGGAAATCGCCTCGGCCGTCGCAGATTCCCCCAAAGCTGCTGTGCTGCAGCAGGTTACCAATGGTGTGCACATGCGTATGGCTGTCTTGTTCCGGCTTCTGGTCGGTTCAGAGGACGGTGCGATGTGACAAGCAATCAGAACGGAGAATCACCGGTGAGTGTCCTGCTCCGCGGCGTACTGATCTACGGAGAAGGGGAAGCCGTCGACGTCCGTGTCGGCGACGGAGTCATTCTCGAGATCGGCGTGAACCTGGATCCGGCCACCGCATCCGAGGTGATCGACGGCAGTGGTCAGATCCTGCTTCCCGGATTTGTCGACCTGCACACGCATCTGCGTGAACCCGGTCGTGAAGACACGGAAACCATCGAAACAGGTTCTGCGGCAGCCGCTCTGGGTGGATACACCGCAGTCTTCGCGATGGCGAACACCAGCCCTGTCGCCGATTCCGTGGTCATCACCGATCACGTGTGGCGACGTGGCCAGGAAGTCGGCCTCGTCGACGTCCATCCCGTCGGAGCTGTCACTGTCGGCCTCGAAGGCAAGCAGCTCGCCGAGATGGCAACCATGGCCGCAGGTGTCGGCAAGGTCAAGATGTTCTCCGACGACGGTCATTGCGTCGACAACCCGCTGATCATGCGCCGCGCGCTCGAATACTCCAGCTCGCTGGGCGTTCTCATCGCGCAGCACGCCGAAGAGCCGCGTTTGACGGTCGGCGCAGTTGCCCACGAGGGCCCGACGGCCGCTCGCCTCGGATTGGCCGGCTGGCCCCGCGCCGCGGAAGAGTCCATCGTTGCCCGCGACGCACTCCTTGCCCGTGACGCCGGCGCCCGGGTCCACATCTGCCACGCGTCGACAGCGGGAACCGTCGAACTCGTCAAGTGGGCTCGCGGACAGGGTATTTCGATCACTGCCGAGGTCACCCCGCACCACCTGCTGCTCGACGATTCGCGTCTCGAGACGTACGACGCCATCAACAAGGTCAACCCGCCACTTCGTGAGGCCAGCGATGTCGCTGCCCTGCGCAAGGGCCTGGCCGAGGGCATCATCGACTGCGTGGCCACCGATCACGCTCCGCACGCCGAGCAGGACAAGTGCTGCGAGTTCGCCGCTGCGCGCCCCGGCATGCTCGGCCTCGAGACGGCGCTCTCGATCATCGTGCAAACGATGGTGGAGCCCGGACTGCTCGACTGGCGCGGCGTTGCTCGCGTCATGAGTGAGCGTCCCGCAGCGATTGTCGGCCTCGACGATCAGGGCCGCCCCATCGAGGTGGGGGAGCCGGCCAACCTGACGTTGATCGATCCCTCCGCAGAATGGACCGTGCACGGCAAGGCACTGGCGAGTGTCGCGAGTAACACTCCGTACGAGTCGATGACATTGCCTGCTCGGGTCACGACCACACTGTTACGTGGCCGCGTTACTGCACACGACGGATCGCCGCGGCTGCTGAGCAGCAAGGAGTAGGCGTCATGGAGATGGAAAGAGTTCTGTGGATTGTCGGTCTGGTGGTCTTCTGGGCCGCGATGATCGGTTTGATGTTCATCGGCTGGCGTGGCCGCGCCCGACGACAGAAAGACAAGATCGGCGAGCTGCCCACGGTGCCGGCGACATTGGGTGAATTGCTGGTCATGCCGACCACCGGCTTGTACGTCGGTAGCACCATCGCGCCGAGTTGGCAGGACCGCATTGCGGTCGGAGATCTCGGATTCCGGGCGACCTGCGAGATCAGTCGCTACTCCAACGGCATCCTGGTCGAGCGTGACGGGGCGTCCGCTATCTGGATCCCCGAGAAGTCGATCCGCGCGATCCGCACCGAGAGCGGTCTCGCAGGCAAGGTCATGAGCAAGGACGGGGTCCTGGTCATCCGCTGGGAGTTGCCGAGCGGAACCGAGATCGACACGGGTGTGCGCGGCGACGACAAAATGGTGTACCCGGACTGGGTCAAGCCGGTTACTGCTTCGAACAAGACGAACAACAATGAAGACGCAAGCTCTGGCGACATCGAGCAGAACGGAAAGAACGCATGAGCGGCTTTGACAGCAGCCCCGCAGTACTGGTCCTCGAAGACGGACGGGTGTTCCGCGGAACCACCTTCGGCGCGGTTGGACAGACGCTGGGCGAAGCGGTGTTCAGCACCGGCATGACCGGCTACCAGGAAACGCTCACCGATCCCAGCTACCACCGCCAGATCGTGGTCTCCACTGCGCCGCAGATCGGCAACACCGGCTGGAACGACGAGGACGACGAGTCCGTCGGACCGACCGGGGACAGCGCAGGCGCGAAGATCTGGGTTGCCGGATACGTCGTTCGTGACCCCTCTCGGGTGACCTCGAGTTGGCGCGCGACGGGTTCGCTGCAGGCCAAGCTCGAAGAGCAGTCGATTGTCGGCATCGCCGGTATCGACACGCGTGCCCTGGTTCGCCACCTGCGTACTCGCGGTTCGATGAAGGCCGGAATCTTCTCCGGTGAGGCCATCGCCGCAGACGACGAGTTGGTCCGACGGGTTCAGGATCAGCCCACCATGCTCGGCGCCGATCTTGCCGGTGAGGTCAGCACCACCAGCGGCTACATCGTCGAGCCGAAGGGCGGCGAGGCGCTGTACACGGTTGCCGCCATCGACCTCGGTATCAAGACGAACACCCCGCGCATGTTCGCCGAGCGCGGCATTCGCGTCCACGTACTGCCGTCCAATGCGAGCCTCGAGCAGATCCTCGACCTCAAGGCCGACGGTGTGTTCCTCTCCAACGGCCCGGGCGACCCGGCCACCGCCGACGGCGCAGTGCACCTGACGAAAGAGGTCATCGGACAGGGCTTGCCGCTGTTCGGTATCTGCTTCGGCAACCAGATCCTGGGCCGCGCACTCGGCCTGAGCACGTACAAGATGAAGTTCGGCCACCGCGGCATCAACATCCCGGTGATCGAGCATCAGACGGGTCGCATCGCGATCACCGCTCAGAACCACGGCTTCGCACTCGAAGGTGAAGCCGGCCAGGAATTCGACACCCCGTTCGGTCGCGCCGTGGTAAGCCACACCTGCGCCAATGACGGAGCCGTCGAAGGTGTTCGCCTGCTCGACGATTCGGCCTTCTCGGTGCAGTACCACCCGGAAGCCGCAGCCGGCCCGCACGACGCCGCGTATCTCTTCGACCGCTTCACCAGCCTGCTCTCCGCACGGAAAGAAACCGGAGTCAAGAACTAATGCCACGCCGTACAGATCTCAAGCACATCCTGGTAATCGGCTCCGGTCCGATCGTCATCGGTCAGGCCTGCGAGTTCGACTACTCGGGCACCCAGGCTTGCCGCGTCCTCCAGGAGGAGGGCCTGCGCGTCAGCCTGGTCAACTCCAACCCGGCCACCATCATGACGGACCCCGAGTTCGCCGACGCTACCTACGTCGAGCCGATCACGGCCGAGTTCCTCGAGAAGGTCATCGCCAAGGAAGCGTTGCAGGGCAACAAGATCGACGCCGTCCTCGCGACGCTCGGCGGTCAGACTGCTCTCAACGCCGCTGTGGCGCTGCACGAGCAGGGCATCCTCGAGAAGTACGACGTCGAGCTGATCGGTGCCGATTTCGACGCCATCCAGCGCGGCGAGGATCGCCAGAAGTTCAAGGACATCGTTGCCAAGGTCGGCGGCGAATCCGCGAAGTCGGCTGTTTGCTACACGATGGACGAAGTACACGCCACGGTTGCCGAACTCGGCTACCCGGTTGTCGTGCGCCCGTCCTTCACCATGGGCGGCCTCGGTTCCGGTATGGCGTACAACGTCGACGATCTCAACCGGATCGCCGGCGGCGGTCTGGCTGCGTCGCCGACCGCCAACGTCCTGATCGAGGAATCAATCCTCGGTTGGAAGGAATACGAACTCGAACTCATGCGTGACAGTCGCGACAACGTCGTGATCGTCTGCTCCATCGAGAACGTCGACCCGGTTGGTGTCCACACCGGCGACAGCGTCACGGTCGCCCCGGCGATGACGCTGACCGACCGCGAGTACCAGGCGATGCGCGACCTCTCCATCGACATCCTGCGTGAGGTGGGCGTCGACACCGGCGGCTGCAACATCCAGTTCGCGATGGACCCGGCCGACGGCCGCCTGGTTGTCATCGAGATGAACCCGCGCGTCTCCCGTTCGTCGGCACTGGCATCGAAAGCGACCGGGTACCCGATCGCGAAGATGGCCGCCAAGCTGGCCATCGGATACACGCTCGACGAGATCGTCAACGACATCACCAAGGAAACCCCGGCCTGCTTCGAGCCGACGCTCGACTACGTCGTCGTCAAGGCTCCTCGCTTTGCGTTCGAGAAGTTCCCCGGCGCCGACGGAACTCTGACCACCACGATGAAGTCGGTGGGTGAGGCAATGAGCATCGGCCGCAACTTCACCGAGGCATTCGGCAAGGTCATGCGCTCGCTCGAGACCAAGCGTGCGGGTTACTGGACGGGCCCCGAGGTTGAAACCGAGAGCCTCGAAGCTCTGCTTGCCGATATCAGCGTTCCGCAGGACGGCCGGATGTACGGCATCGAGAAGGCATTTGCCCTCGGCGCCACCATCGAGCAGCTCTTCGACGCCACGAAGATCGACCCGTGGTTCCTCGATCAGTTCCAGCAGATCCACGAACTCGGCGAAAAGCTGCGCGTTGCAGAAACTTTCGATGAAATTGCGTTGCGCCAGGCCAAGTATCACGGTCTTTCGGATCGTCAGATCGCGGCCCTGCGCCCCGAACTCGGCGGCGAGGACGGCGTTCGCGCTCTGCGTGACGAGCTCGGTGTCCGCCCGGTCTACAAGACCGTCGACACATGCGCCGCAGAGTTCGAAGCCAAGACGCCGTACCACTACTCGACGTACGAACTCGACCCCAACGCCGAGTCCGAGGTCGCCCCGCAGACCGAGCGTCCCAAGGTCCTGATCCTCGGATCAGGCCCCAACCGCATCGGTCAGGGCATCGAGTTCGACTACTCGTGTGTCCACGCTGCGCAGACTCTGTCCGAGGCCGGCTACGAGACCGTCATGGTCAACTGCAACCCCGAGACCGTCTCGACGGACTACGACACCGCTGAT
Source organism: Rhodococcus sp. AD45-ID (assembly GCF_003023755.1). NCBI lineage: Bacteria > Bacillati > Actinomycetota > Actinomycetes > Mycobacteriales > Nocardiaceae > Rhodococcus > Rhodococcus sp. AD45-ID. Next base: position 1,258,236 of record NZ_PYHL01000002.1, read on the forward strand.
CGCCTGTACTTCGAGCCGCTCACGTTCGAGGACGTGTTCGAGGTCTACCGCGCCGAAGCACAGTCGGGCACCGTTGCCGGCGTCATCGTCCAGCTCGGTGGCCAGACTCCGCTCGGGTTGGCCAAGCGCCTCGAAGCTGCAGGCGTTCCGATCGTCGGAACCAGCCCCGCTGCCATCGACCTCGCCGAGGATCGCGGCGAGTTCGGTCGAGTGCTGACCGAAGCCGGTCTGCCCGCACCGAAGTTCGGTACAGCCACCACGTTCGACGGCGCCCGCGACATCGCGGCAGGCATCGGCTACCCGGTGCTGGTGCGTCCGTCGTACGTGCTCGGTGGACGCGGCATGGAGATCGTGTACGACGAGGCTTCACTCGCCAACTACATCTCCCGGGCCACGGAAATCTCCGACGACCGCCCCGTGCTGGTCGACCGCTTCCTCGAAGATGCGGTCGAGATCGACGTCGACGCTCTCTGCGACGGCACCGAGGTGTACCTCGCGGGCGTCATGGAGCACATCGAGGAAGCCGGCATCCACTCCGGTGACTCGGCATGTGCGCTGCCGCCCATCACGCTGGGCCGTGCAGACCTCGAGAACGTTCGCCGCTCCACCGAGGCTCTGGCCAAGGGAATCGGCGTCAAGGGCCTACTCAACGTGCAGTACGCACTCAAGGACGACATCCTCTACGTCCTCGAGGCGAACCCGCGCGCCAGCCGCACCGTCCCGTTCGTCTCCAAGGCGACGGCTGTGCAGTTGGCCAAGGCCTGTGCTCGCGTCATGCTCGGCGAATCGATCGCCGAACTGCGGGTCAGCGGAATCCTGCCTGCAGAGGGCGACGGCGGAAACACCCCGGCCGGCGCACCGATCGCGGTCAAGGAAGCAGTACTGCCGTTCAACCGGTTCCGCCGCGCCGACGGAACCGGTGTCGACACCCTGCTGAGCCCGGAGATGAAGTCCACCGGCGAGGTCATGGGCATCGACTTCGACTTCGGCACTGCCTTTGCCAAGTCGCAGACCGCTGCCTACGGATCGCTACCCACCGAAGGTGCCGTGTTCGTCTCGGTTGCCAACAAGGACAAGCGTTCGCTGATCTTCCCGGTCAAGCGTCTTGCGGACCTGGGCTTCACGATCCTCGCGACAGACGGAACCGCAGAGGTCTTGCGCCGCAACGGTATCGAGTGCACCAACGTGTACAAGCAGTCCGGTGAAGAGGTGCCTGAGGGTGCTGTGACCATCGTCGACCAGATCCGCAGCGGTGAGGTCGCCATGATCATCAACACCCCGTACGGCAACTCCGGCCCACGCGTCGACGGCTACGAGATCCGCAGTGCCGCTGTGGCGTCGAACATTCCGTGCATCACGACAGTGCAGGGCGCTTCGGCTGCCGTTCAGGGCATCGAAGCTGTTCTGCGCGGCGACATCGGCGTTCACTCCTTGCAGGAACTGCACGCCGGACTGCGTCAACCGTCCGCACAGTCGTGACCCTCAGTTGGGGTCAGCGCCTTCGGTCCGCGACTGCGGACCGGGGGCGGCTGTGTGTGGGCATCGACCCGCATCCAGCTCTTCTCGACGCGTGGGGCTTGCCCCGCTCCGCTGACGGCTTGGCGAAGTTCGCGGACATCTGCGTCGAAGCGTTCACCGGTGAAGTTGCACTCGTGAAGCCGCAGGTTGCTTTTTTCGAGGCGTACGGCAGTGCAGGATTCGCCGTGCTCGAACGCACGATCGCGGCTCTTCGCGACGCCGGGACGCTCGTCGTGGCTGACGCCAAGCGCGGCGACATCGGTTCCACCATGGATGCGTATGCACATGCGTGGCTCGGTGAATCGCCGCTGACCTCGGATTCGGTGACGGTGTCGCCGTACCTCGGGTTCGGCGCCTTGGCTCCGGCCTTGGACCTTGCCCGCGAGAACGCGCGCGGAATCTTCGTGCTCGCGCGCACGTCCAACCCCGAGGGCGGCGGATTGCAGCAATCCTCCGCCGGTGGTGTGTCGGTGGCGCAGTCGATTGTCGACGACGCCGTTGCCGCCAACGCAGACGGCCGTGACACCGTGGGACTGGTTGTAGGCGCTACTCGCGATCACGGCTTGGACCTGACCGACTTCAACGGTCCGATCCTGGCTCCGGGACTCGGCGCTCAAGGTGCGACGGCCGCCGATCTGGCCGAGATCTTTGCCGGTTCGACGGAGTTGCTCCTGCCGAACTCGTCGCGCGGTGTTCTCAAGTACGGACCGTCTATATCGGCGCTCCGCGAGGCAGCCATGCGTGATCGGGACGAGATCGAAGCAGCGTTGGCGAACTGATCCGTGAGCGATCACGACGTATCCAGTGGTGTCGGATCGCGGTGGTACCGTCCTGCGGTGAGTGGATTGGACGGATTGTGGACGCGTCGCTGGTGGCGCGTCGGGGTGCTTGTTGTGGTGTGTGGGTTGTTGGCCACCGCGTTTCAGGCTCTAACCGGTGTACACGGCGACGACCTTGCGGTGTACCGGACGGCCGGGCAGGCCGTCTTGGATGGCACAAACCTCTACGACGGCTCGTTCAACGCCCGATTGCCGTTCACGTATCCACCGTTTGCCGCCGTCGTTGCCGTCCCGGTGGCGATCGGCACCTGGGGTTTCATGCAGTGGACGTGGAGTTTCATCAGTCTTCTGATGCTGGCCGCGATCATCGTACTGAGCTACCGGGGAGTGCCGCTCACACGTAAGCGACCGCTGTCGGTCTATGTGGGATTCCTGATTCTGTGGACGATTGCGTCGCCGATTTCGGATCACCTCGGGTACGGGCAGGTTGGACTGTTTCTGACGTTCCTGTGCCTGATCGACGTCCTCGCGCGGCCGAAGTGGCTGCCCGAGGGCGTCTTGGTCGGCATAGCCGGAGCTGTCAAACTCGTGCCCATCGTCTACCTCGGCTACTACGTCATCACCGGGAAGTGGAAGGCCTTTGCGGGCGGCGTTGCGGGTTTTGCGGGAGCAACCGCCGTAGGTTTCGCGATACTGCCACGAGCGAGCCTCGACTACTTCGGTGACATCGCATCGCTGTCGGGACGCGTCGCCGTTGGAGACCCGGCGGTCTTCGGAAATCAGTCGCTCCGTGGAATGGCGCTGCGGGTGCTTCCCGACGCCATGGTGGGGCCTGTGTGGCTGGCTGCGTGTGTTGTTCTTGCCGGGCTGGGGATTCTTGCGACTCGGCGTGTACAGCGCTTACGCGGGGATCTGGCGGCGTTTACCGTGGTCGCGCTGCTTGCCGCTGTAGTGACACCTATCGCGTGGACCCATCATTTCGTGTGGCTGGTGCCAGCCGTTGGCGTGCTCTTGACGCCGCCGCGGGGGAGGAGCACGATTCCCGCCTGGTCGTTGGCCGCCGTTGCACTGACTGCAGCAGTGGTGCTGTTCCGGTTGCCGCGCGTCGGCGCAGACCTCGACGTCCCGGTTGTCGGCTTTGTCTTGGAGAATTCTTTACTCTGGGTTGCGTTTGCTGTCCTCGTAGCGTTGGTCGTACCGGGTGCGGACCGAAATGCCGGTGTCGACGCGAGCGCCGGCGATCCGAAATCTTCGCTTTCTGCGTGAGTTTCGCTCGCGACACGCGCAAACGCGTCGAATTGCGTCGAAAAATTTGACTGTGGCACCGGGCACGTTTGGTGGCGGTGCGGCCGACGCCTGGGGCAACCTTGGGTGCTATTCGGTAGATTTACCGAAAAGCCCTGTGTTACAATAGTTTTCGCAATCATATTAACGTCCATGTTGTTTTGTTTCGGTCGAGATAGCGCTGTCGTGCACATCGATTTCGAGATACGTTTCAGAGCGCATAACCCACCGTGATCTGCACCGGACCGCGGGGGGTGGGTTAGCAATTCGCGCCAGGCGTGAGTACGGTCGCTATCGCTGCTGGTTATCCAGTGGAATAGACAAAATTTGCACACGACGAGACGGAGGAACCGTGGCCCTTCCCCAGTTGACTGATGAGCAGCGCGCTGCTGCTTTGGAGAAGGCAGCTGCTGCCCGCAAGGCCAGGGCTGAGCTCAAGGAGCGCCTGAAGCGTGGCGGCACCGACCTTAAAGAGGTCCTCAAGGACGCCGAAGACAACGAAATCTTGGGCAAGATGAAGGTTTCTGCACTGCTCGAGGCTTTGCCGAAGGTGGGCAAGGTCAAGGCTCAGGAGATCATGACCGAGCTGGAGATCGCTCCGACCCGTCGCATCCGCGGCCTCGGTGATCGTCAGCGTCGGGCTCTGCTCACCAAGTTCGACTTCGAGGTCTGAGTCGAACCGTGAGAAAAACTGGCGCAACAGTAGTGATGAGCGCTGCGAAAACAGTTTCTTATGAGTGCTGAGGCTGTGTCAGAGAGCAAGACTGCAGTGCGGAGGGGTCGGCTGGTTGTACTAGCCGGCCCCTCGGCTGTCGGTAAGTCGAGTGTGGTCCGCGAACTGAGGACTCGGTTGCCCGAGTTGATGTTCAGCGTGTCGGCAACGACCCGCGATCCTCGCCCGGGTGAGGTGGACGGCAAGGACTACCGCTTCACCACTCGCGACGAGTTTCAGCGGATGATCGATTCCGGTGAGCTCCTCGAATGGGCCGACATTCACGGCGGACTGCAGCGATCGGGCACACCAGCGGCTCCCGTCGAAGAAGCTCTCGAAGCAGGACGACCCGTACTGGTCGAGGTCGATCTGGCCGGAGCCCGTGCGGTACGCAAGGCAAAACCCGAAGCTCTCCTGGTGTTCATGGCTCCGCCGAGTTGGGATGTTCTCGTCCAGCGACTCACCGGGCGAGGCACCGAATCCGACGAGGTCGTCGCGAGGCGCTTGGAGACGGCGCGAGTCGAATTGGCCGCCCAGGACGAGTTCGACACGGTCATCGTGAACGAGGATGTAAGCCGTGCTTGCGATGAGTTGGTATCCTTGTTGGTTGGGAACTGATTTTCATCCATCCAGGTGCATAAAATCGATTCATGTAGGCCTTCATTCAAGATCTAATTCAGGAGACACAAGAGTGAGCAGCACTTCAGCCGCGTCCGCCGCAAGCCAGGGCGCTCTGCCTGCCTACGACACTCCGCTCGGCATCACCAACCCGCCGATCGACGAGTTGCTCGAACGCACCTCCTCGAAGTACGCCCTGGTCATCTACTCGGCCAAGCGTGCTCGCCAGATCAACGATTACTACAACCAGCTCGGTGACGGCATCCTCGAGTACGTCGGCCCCCTCGTCGAGCCGGGTCTGCAGGAAAAGCCGCTTTCCATCGCGCTGCGCGAAATCCACGCTGATCTGCTCGAGCACACCGAAGGCGAGTGAGCACGTCGTCTGCCGCTCCCGAATCGGTTTCGGGCACCGGGGGAGTAGCGGAAACTTCCGGTACGGCGCGTAAACGCATCGTTGTGGGTGTCGGCGGGGGTATCGCGGCGTACAAAGCGTGCGCGATCATCCGCAGCTTCACCGAGAGTGGTCACCACGTTCGCGTGATTCCCACCGAGTCCGCACTGGAATTTGTCGGCAGAGCAACCTTCGAGGCGCTCTCCGGCAATCCGGTGCACACCGGTGTCTTCGCCGATGTACCGCAGGTGCCGCATGTCCGACTCGGGCAGGAAGCGGACCTTGTTGTCATCGCGCCGGCTACCGCCGATCTGATGGCACGTGCCGTCATGGGCCGAGCTGACGATCTGTTGACCGCAACATTGTTGACCGCTCGTTGTCCCGTCGTCTTCGCTCCGGCGATGCACACCGAAATGTGGGAACACCCCGCAACGGTGTCCAACGTCGCGACCCTGCGTTCGCGCGGAGTCCACGTGATCGAACCGGCATCAGGACGATTGACCGGCAAGGACACCGGTGCTGGTCGCTTGCCCGAACCCGACGAGATCGTGGGCCTCGCGTCGTTGCTCCTCGAGCGCAGCGACGCTTTGCCTCGTGACCTCGAAGGTCGTCGAGTTCTGGTCACCGCCGGTGGTACCCGCGAACCGCTCGATCCGGTTCGTTTCCTCGGCAACCGCAGTTCGGGCAAGCAGGGATACGCCCTGGCTCGCCTGGCTGCGCAGCGAGGTGCACAGGTCACGCTGATCGCCGGATACACGGCCGATCTAGCGGATCCAGCAGCTGTCGACGTCGTCCACATCAAGACCGCCGAAGATCTTCGATTGGCCGTCGAGAAGCATGCCCCCGGACAGGACGGCATCATCATGGCCGCTGCCGTCGCCGATTTCCGGCCCACCACGGTGGAGGGAAGCAAGATCAAGAAGGGTGCAAACGAGCCCGACTCGATCCCCCTGACGCGCAACGCGGACATCCTTGCCGGCCTCGTCGAATCGCGTCGGGCCGGTGACCTTGCCGCGGACACCGTCATCGTCGGATTTGCGGCTGAGACCGGTGACGCACACGGTGACGTCCTGAGTTACGCCCGTTCGAAACTTGCTCGTAAGGGCTGCGATCTCCTTGTGGTCAACGCAGTCGGCGAGGGCAAGGCATTCGAAGTTGATCACAACGACGGTTGGCTTCTCGGCTCCGACGGATCCGAGGCGGCACTGGAACACGGTTCGAAAGCGTTGATGGCCAGCCGCGTGCTGGATGCGCTCATTACGTTATTCCCGTAGCGGGGTGAGGGGCTTCTCACCCGTTTCGGGTGAGCGTAAGGGTGTTGCGCCGAGCGTTCAACGGATATCGTCGGCGCAGCTACACCCTGAATAAGCGACAAAACGGCCACCACACGGTGGTCGTGTTATTTCAATAAGCTGTAGTCATGAACTCAAGGCGTCGAGAGGGAGATCTGTGAGCAAGTCCGGCAGTCGGCTATTCACCAGCGAGTCCGTCACCGAGGGGCACCCGGACAAGATCTGTGACGCGATCAGCGACTCCATCCTCGACGCGATCCTCGCGCAGGATCCGCGTGCCCGCGTCGCCGTGGAGACACTCGTCACCACTGGCCAGGTTCACGTCGCCGGTGAGGTCACGACCACGGCATACGCCGACATCCCCAAGATCGTCCGCGACACCGTTCTCGAGATCGGGTACGACAGCTCCGCCAAGGGCTTCGACGGCAACTCGTGCGGTGTCAACGTCGCGATCGGTGCGCAGTCCCCGGAAATTGCTCAGGGCGTTGATCATTCGCACGAAGCTCGGGTCGACGGAACTCTCGACGACGAAATCGACCGTCAGGGCGCCGGCGATCAGGGCCTGATGTTCGGCTACGCCACCACTGATACGCCGGAACTGATGCCGCTTCCCATCGCGATGGCTCATCGCTTGTCGCGTCGTCTGACCGAGGTTCGCAAGAGCGGCGTCTTGCCGTACCTGCGTCCGGACGGCAAGACTCAGGTCACCATCGAGTACGACGGTGACAAGCCGGTTCGTCTCGACACCGTCGTCATCTCCACCCAGCACGCCGCAGACATCGACCTCGACAACCTGCTGACCCCTGACCTTCGCGAGAAGGTGCTCAACTCGGTGCTCGCAGACATCAATGTCATTGATCTGGACACCTCCGACGTGCGTCTGCTCGTCAACCCGACGGGCAAGTTCGTGCTCGGTGGCCCGATGGGTGACGCCGGCCTGACCGGACGCAAGATCATTGTCGACACCTACGGCGGAATGGCTCGCCACGGCGGCGGCGCATTCTCCGGCAAGGACCCGTCAAAGGTCGACCGCAGTGCGGCATACGCAATGCGCTGGGTTGCCAAGAACGCCGTTGCGGCCGGCCTCGCCGATCGCATCGAAGTTCAGGTTGCCTACGCGATCGGCAAGGCTGCTCCGGTCGGCTTGTTCGTCGAGACGTTCGGTACCGAGAAGACCGACCCGGCTCGGATCCAGCAGGCCATCACCGAGGTATTCGACTTGCGGCCCGGAGCGATCATCCGCGATCTCGATCTGCTTCGTCCGATCTACGCACAGACTGCGGCGTACGGTCACTTCGGACGCACCGACATCGATCTCCCGTGGGAGAGCACGGATCGTGCGGACAAGCTGCGCAGCGCAGCAGGTCTCTGATAACTGACGTACAGACGGGGCGCGGGTGGGCGCGGAAAGAGTAGCGGCAGAGGTTGATCCGGTTGCCCGGGTGCTCCCGATGCTCCCGCTCGCCCACCTCGACCGAGAGTTCGACTACCTCGTTCCCCGTGAACTCGAAGCGGATGCGCAACCCGGTGTACGGGTGCGCATCCGCTTTGCTGGTCGTCTGGTCGACGGTTTCATCGTCTCCCGCGAGGCGACCAGCGATCATCAGGGCAAATTCGGGTGGCTCGAACGTGTCATTTCGGCCGAGCGAGTTCTCACCGTCGAGATAGCGCACCTGGTCGACCGCGTTGCCGAGCGCTATGCAGGCACCCGGGCCGACGTGCTTCGACTAGCCGTTCCGCCGCGTCACGCCAAGGTGGAAGGCGAGCCGTGGGAACCGAGCGGCGAGATCGCCGCGCCTACGTTGGACGAACGAGGCTGGCACCTCTATCAGTACGGCGACGCGTTTGTCACCGCTGTCCGCGAACTGCGTGCTCCGCGAGCGGTGTGGCAGGCATTGCCCGGTGAGGATTGGCCGTTGCGGTTGGCTGAACTCGCCGGTTCGGTGGCGTCGGCAGGCAAGAGTGCGGTCATCGTCGTTCCGGATCAGCGTGATCTCGATCGAGTTCTTGCCGCCTGCGAGAAAGTATCCGGACCTGAAGCGGTAGTAGGACTTTCAGCGGGACTTGGCCCGGCTATGCGCTATCGGCGGTGGCTTGCGGCGCTTCGCGGAAGTGCCCGCATCGTCGTCGGCACGCGAAGCTCCGTTTTTGCCCCCACGCCGGACACCGGCCTTGTTGTCGTGTGGGACGACGGCGACGACAACCTGTCCGAGCCCCGCTCGCCCTACCCGCACGCCCGTGAGTCCGCGGTATTGCGGGCGCATGTGGCCGGGTGCGCCGTGGTGATCGGCGGTTTCTCCCGAACTGCGGAGTCTCAGGTGCTCGTAGATTCGGGGTGGGCCCACGATTTGGTTGCCGCTCGGGATGTTGTCAGGCACTGCTCACCCAAGATCACCGCATTGGCGGATAGCGATCACGCGTTGGCCCGCGACCCCGGTGCGAGGGCAGCACGGTTGCCGGCGATCGCTTTTGCCGCGGCCAGGCGAGCATTGGCCGACGGCCGTGGCGTGTTGGTGCAGGTGCCGCGTCGTGGGTACGTTCCGACACTCGCGTGCGGGAAGTGCCGGGCGCCGGCGCGGTGCCGTCGTTGCAACGGACCGTTGGCGTTGCCATCTGCAGCAGGTCCCGACGGTGCCGGAATTCCCGAGTGCCGCTGGTGCGGCGTCGCCGACGCGGCCTACCGATGCCATGCGTGTGGAGCCAAGGCGCTGCGTGCCGTTGTGGTCGGGGCGGGCCGAACAGCTGAGGAACTCGGTCGCGCGTTCCCCGGGGTGAAGGTTGTGCTGTCCGGTGGCGGCGATGTGGTCAAGGAAGTTGCCCAGGGCCCGGCGCTGGTGGTCTCGACCGTCGGCGCGGAACCGGTGATGACCGGGGGCTATGGTGCTGCTTTGTTGCTCGACGGGTGGGCATTGCTCGGGCGCGCAGATCTTCGCGCCGAGGAAGAGACTCTGCGGCGCTGGATGTCTGCCGCCGCCTTGGTGATTCCACTGTCCGACGGTGGCGAGGTAGTAGTCGTCGCGGATTCGGGAATCCCGACAGTTCAGGCTTTGGTCCGGTGGGATCCGGTTGGGCACGCCCGCAGTCAGTTCGACGAACGCGACGAGGTCGGCTTTCCGCCTGCCGTCCATCTGGCGGCCATCGACGGTGGTAGCGCCGCGATTACTGAATTGGTCGCTTCTGCCGATCTGCCTGCGAGCGCGGTTCTCCTCGGTCCTGTGGAATTGCCTGCGGGGGAGAGGCTTCCGTATTCCGGTGAGGACGAGGCGGGCGTAGCTCCCGAGCGTCTGCTGATTCGAGTGCCGCGCAAGGACGGCCGGGCACTGGCTGACGCTCTAGCTCATGCTCGCGCAGCCCGGAGCGCCCGAAAATCCTCCGGACCTGTGCGTATTCAGATTGACCCGCGTCGAATCGGCTGAGAAATTTCTTGGTGGCCTGGCGCTTTGCATGATTGCGGATGTGTGCTGCCTATACTGACCACTGTCTGACGAGGGAATACCGGTGAGAATCCGGAACTGACGCGCAACGGCGATGGGATTTCCCACGAGTCCGAATACTCGTCCGGCACCACATCGAGGATGGCGATTGCCACATGTCGGGCTCCGCGACCGAGCCCCTGATCGAAGGACGACTTTCCGTGCCCACCGCACCACTGACACGCGCACTCACTGCCGCGACCGGATTGCTCTGCACCACCGCACTACTGACCGGGTGCTCCAGCGCTACTGCGCCGGACGCCGCGACCCCGACTACCGTTGCTGCTGATGCAGCGGGCCCTACAAGTTACCCGTTGACACTCGAAAATTGTGGTGTGTCAGTGACATTCGATTCGGCGCCGCAACGAGCTGTGTCGCTGTACCAGAGTGCGACGGAGATCTTGCTCTCGCTCGGTCTCGGCGACCGGATGGTAGGCACCTCCACCTGGTTCGATCCTGTTCTCGCTCCTCTCGCGGCCCAGAACGACCTGGTGCCGAGACTGGCCGACAATGACGCATCGCTCGAAGTGGTACTCGACACCGAACCCGATCTGGTGACGTCGGCGAGCGCCCACACCTTCACCTCCGCCGTTGTCGCGGAACGCTCCCGATTCGCGGAACTGGGAATTCCCACGTATCAGTCGCCGTCTGTCTGTACCGATGCCGTCGTGGAGGGGGAGAACGTCTCGCGTACCGCGACTCTGACCATCGACACGCTGTACCGGGAGATTCGTGAGCTTGCGGCGATCTTCGACGTGCAGGATCGTGGCGCAGAGTTGATTGCCGAACTGCAGTCGCGGCTATCGGAAGCGGCGGCCGGTGTTGCCGGTTCGGGAAGAACGCTCGCTTTCTGGTTCTCCGGACTCGAGGCTCCGTACATGGCCGGATGTTGTTCGGCCCCAGGTCTTCTTGCCGACGAGGCAGGCGCCGTCAACCTATTTGCGGATCTGTCCGACGACTGGCCGGAAGTGAGTTGGGAGGCGGTAGCCGACCGCGACCCGGATGTGTTGGTGCTCGGTGACCTTCACCGTCGGCGAGTAGACGGTGATTCGTTGGAAACAAAAATCGCCTTTCTCGAATCGAATCCGGTGACCGCGCAGATGACTGCCGTGCGGAACCGCAACTACGTCACATTGTCCGGGGCCGAGATGGATCCAGGGATCCGCGAGATCGACGCACTGGAAAAGCTCGCAGACGGACTGCGTTCGACGGTGGGCTGATACTGCTCGAGACATTGCACCTTTACTGCTCGAGACATTGCACCTTCGATCTGTGCGATATATCGTCGAACTATCAGCGATATCGGCGAAGGGTAGCAACAATGGACAGGCATTTTCCCGACGGCGACCGTGGGCGCGGGCATCGTCGAGGGCGGTTCGGGCCCGACGGCGGACCTGGCCCAGGGTTCGGTCCCGGCGCGCACTTCGGGCGTGGGCGCGGACGCGGCGGGCGCGGGCGTCGAGGTGACGTTCGCGCGGCTGTTCTGCTCCTCATTGCCGAAGAACCGATGCACGGCTACGAACTGATTCAACAGATCGTCGAACGCAGTGGCGGAGTGTGGAAGCCGAGTCCGGGATCGATCTACCCCGCACTGTCGCAACTCGAAGACGAAGGCCTCGTGATCATCGACAAGGTCGCCGGACGGAAGACTGCAAAACTCACCGAGGAAGGTGCCGCGTACGTCGAGCAGCACCGGGCGGATCTCGGTGCACCGTGGGACGAGGTTCGCGACAGCGTCGGCGCTCCCGAGCAGGATCTGCGTGAGCTGATCGGGCAACTGATGGGTGCTGCCGGTCAGGTCGCCGCAGTGGGTACACCAGCGCAGGTCAAGGCCGCTGCCGATGTTCTGATCGAAGCGCGTCGAGCGTTGTATCGCGTTCTTGCCGACGACGGGTCCACCGATACCGACAGTTGAGTGCGGCACTCGTGTTGGTGTGTCCGGTCACTATCGCCGGCGAAGCATGAACTACCTTGGGTAGCAATATAATCACTTCGATAATCAGGAGAGTTCATGAGTGTCCACGACTTTGCCGTCAAGGCTGCCGACGGATCCACCGAGGATCTGAGCCAGTACAAGGGCAACCTTCTGTTGGTCGTCAACGTGGCAAGCAAGTGTGGATTCACACCGCAGTACGAAGGCCTCGATGCCCTGTACCGGGAGAACAAGGACCGCGGCCTTCGGGTCATCGGATTCCCGAGCAATCAGTTCGGAGATCAGGAGCCTGGCCAGGACGCTGAGATCCAGGAGTTCTGCAGCACGACCTACAACGTCACTTTCCCGGTGTACGCAAAGATCGAGGTCAACGGCGACAACGCGGACCCGCTGTACGAGCACCTCCGCAGCGAGGCACCCGGTGAGTTCGGGCCCGAAATCGGATTCCTGTTCGAGCATGTCAGCAAGACGCGCCCCGAGGCGATCGGTACCGACGAAGTGAAGTGGAACTTCACGAAGTTCCTCGTCGATCGTGACGGAGCGGTAGTTCGCCGGTTCGAGTCGACGGTCACCCCCGAGCAGATCGCCGAGGAAATTTCGGAGCTGCTGTAATTACCGGGCTGCTGTAAGCAGGACTATCAACTGAATATTCAGTCGTAATCCCGGGAGCCCCTGCGTGGTCTCCCGGGATTGCTGTCTTAAGCGTCGGACCTGTTGATTTCGATTGCACAACGCAGCACAACGTGCCAAAGTTCGTCGAGATCGACGTCGGCGATTGCGAAGCCTTTTGCGGTGGAGTGGTGGTCTTGCCCGATCAATCCGGCTAGTTCGGCGAAACCCGGGTGCTGACGTACAACCTCGTATTGGTTCCAGGTTCCGTAGGCCATGAGTTGGCCGGTTTTGTTGATCCACAATTGGATGGGTGCGTACCGGAGTCCATAGGGGTACAAGAAGATGCCGCCTCCCGGACGATTGCCGAACCACAGGGCATTGTGCGGTCCGCGGATGTCATCGAGATTTTCGAGAAGTTCGAAGATCCGCTGGGCGGAGACGCGGTCGGACGTGGCGTCGAGTGCGTCGAGGAATGATTGTGTGGTCCAGGATGTCGAGGGGCCAGAACTGCGGGCTTTAACGGCTGCGATTTCGCCGCCGTAGGTGGAAGGCATCAGGAATTCGATGTCCCCGTGTCGGGCATAAGTCAGCTGAAGAGCGGTGACTGCCACTTCGTCGCGAGTTATTCGGTTCAGGAATTCGACCAAGCGTTTGAGGTCGTTGTCGATACGGTCGACGGCAAGACACAGGTCGATGCGGCCTTCTGTGATGTTGAGGTCGAGTTGTTCGAGTGCAGTCTCCCCGAGCGCGGCAAGATCATCACCCCGCTGACGATTCCATTGCTCCCTGAACGATTTAGCACCATCGACCCAGATCGCGGATGCGTAATCGAGAACCTGCCCGATCACCATTCTGCGTCGCTCGGAGTTCGATGCAAGCTTGCACTCGACGATCGTGATCGTGCCGTCAGGGCTGATAATGCACACGTCTGCGGGGCCTGCCGTGGTCGAAAGCTCGCGAACAGTCAAAGCGCCTTCGGGGACACCGGGTACGTACTGCGGGTCGGTTGCGACGATCCGCTGCAAGTGGTCTTCGTTCTCGTAGGCGGTCATCTCGGGTGAATCCCAGGATTCTGTGGATCCGATCCGTCGGATCAGCAATCCGGGGTCTACATCGCAGTTTGGGCTCGCAACGTCACGTCACCTCGCAAAATTTGACAGATAGTCTGTTGAAAAAATTTCGATAGAGACAGGTCACATCCAAGACCTTAGAAGAAATAAGCAGCTACCCTGGCTAATGAGACTAGGGAGAATCGCATGGACGAACGTGCCGACCGGCTGCGGGAAGACGTGGCGGTGTTCAGTCGAAGGATTCGGACGAAGAGTTCCGGGCATTTGTTGACTCCAACCCAACTGCAGGCACTTGCGCATCTGGATCGGGTGGGCGCGATGAGTGCGCGTGCGCTTGCCGATTTGGAGCGGGTAGTCCCGCAAACAATCGCCCGGACTGTGCTTCTCCTCGAGGAGAAGGGGATGGTGACGCGCACCGTCGATCCACATGATGCTCGCGCGAGTTTGATCTCGATCACGGACATCGGCCGTAGGACCCTGGACGTGGACCGCGCCGCCCGTAGTGAATGGCTTACGTCCGTGCTGACGGAGGAGTTCACCGACGTCGAACGTGAGTTGCTTTATCTCGCAGGACGTTTGCTGCGGCGTGCGGCTGAGTCGACCGATACAACACCGGCGCAGGAGTCAGTGATGCGCGCATGACCGCCGTCGAGGACCAGGCAGATACCAAGGCCTTGCCTGTTCCGTTCCGGGTGAGTGGTGCGGCAGCGACCGGCAGCATTCTGCAACCGCTGAATTCGTCGATGATTGCCGTGGCAATTGTTGGTATCGCCGCTCAGTTCGGTTCGAACGGCGGCGTTTCCTGGATCATCTCCGCGATGTACATCACGACCGCTGTTGGTGCCCCCATGATGGGTCGGCTCGGTGCATTGCTGGGCGCTCGTCGGGTATTTCTTGGAGGCTTAGCCCTGGTCGCCATCGGATCGTGCGTCGGGATGCTTGCCCCGAATGTCGGTTGGTTGATCGGTGCGTACGTGATCCTCGGATTCGGCATTTCAGCCCACATGCCCAACGCGATGACCATGGTCCGCAGCTACTCCGAGCGCTACGGGCGCCAGCCGCGTACGGCGATTGCAACGTTGGTTGTCTGCAGTCAGTCCGTTGCAGCTCTTGGTCCCACTGTCGGTGGTCTCCTTGTGGGGGCTTTCGGGTGGCAATCGATCCTGTGGGTGAATCTTCCCGTCGTAGTGCTCAGTGCTGTTGTGGTTATGCGTGCTGACGTGGGCTTTGCCGGCGGTGGGCGAGTGTCGGTTCGGGAAGCGCTCCATGCTCTCGATGTGGTCGGAATCGGATTGTTCCTCGTGACGATCACGTCGACGATGGTGCTGCTGGTTTCGTTGCCGGGGAACCCGACGTGGTGGCTGCTTCCCGTTGCGGTGACGGGACTCGGTCTCTTTGTCTGGTGGGAGCACCGCGCTCCGGAGCCGTTTCTGGATGTCGAGGCCCTGGCACGTAATCGCTCGCTCAGTGCCACTCTGGGTCGGACATTGCTCACGTACACGTGCTTCTACTGCGTCTTTTTCGGAATTCCGCAATGGCTGCAGTACGCGCGGGGGATGAGCCCGATCGAGGCCGGCTTGACGATGCTGCCCGTCGCGGGGGTCAGCGTGGTGGCCACCATGATCGGGTCTCGCACATACCGGCGGTACGGCGCCCGTCGCACTCTGTTTGTCGGTACGTGTGCGCTGCTGGTCGGCGGGGTGTTGATCGCTTCGGTCGAAAGCTCGACTGCACCGGTCTTGGTGCTTCTCCTTGTTGCCGCGGTACTTGGTATACCGAACGGTTTCAACAACATCGGCAATCAAAGCCTGATCAATGCGGTGACAACCGTGGACGAAGTTGGTGCAGCTATCGGCGTTTACCGCACAGTTGCGTTCATCGGCGCGAATCTTGCGGTTGTGGTGTTGCAGGTAACGGCCGGTCATCAGATCGACGACGCTGGTCTGCACCGGACTGGATGGTTCATCGCAGTTTCAGGATTGGTCCTTCTTGTCGGGATCATGTTCTCGCGCAACATGGGACCGGCCCGCGCTGTCGATTCCCCGACTTCGTCTGCCTGATCTCGCTGTCGATCAGCTCGCTGCGGCGCGTCGCAGATCTTCGCACGTGCTCCGGTAAATCTGTGCCAGATCAGCCTCGGCGCCGTTGTCCAGGCGTTCTGCCCAGGTATCGACCGCGATACGTGTTGTCATCGCGGCACTTTCGACGAGTAGTCGAGCGTAAGGGCGGGCATTCTCGCCGCCGAGTTTGATGGCAACTCGGTCCGTCAGTTGGATCAGTGCCATGGATTCTGTGGCAAATGATGATGCGCACAGATGGGGGTCGGATGCGAGGAGGCGTCGAACTCGCAGTATTCGATCTCGCCTGTCAGGCGAGGCCTCCAGTCTCTCGATGATGTTCCCGTAGATTTCCTGCATCCCTGTCAGAGTCACGTCGTCGGCAGGGATCGCATCGAGCCATTCGACGATCTCCGTCTCGAACTCGACCTCGACGCTGAGGGCCGAGTCTTCCTTGGTGGCGAAGCATCGAAAAAATGTGCTGGGTGAGACTCCGGCGCGGCGCGCGATTTCGTCAACCGTCGTCGCCGACGAGCCGTGGAGTTCGAAAAGTTCCAGGGCGGCCCGGGATATCTCGAGGCGAGTTTCCTGGCGGCGGCGTTCCCGTAGGTCGGGAGCGCGTTTTGCCGCGGGGACCTGGACGCTGTCGTGTGTGGTCATCCGCAGTCCTCCATGTGGCTCAACTTACCAGCCGAAATCAACTTGACAGTGACTCTCAAGATGATTGATATTGTCAGTTAAATAAGTTGATTTGTCTTCTAAGACCAGAGAGTTCTCAGTAGCGCATGCATATTCAAGAGACGGAAGCCCAACCGGAATCGGTTGACCTCGACCGCGGTAGCAAATTGTTGATCACCGTGCTGGTCGTCGCAGCATTCGTGATGATCCTCAACGAGACGATCATGAGCGTGGCACTGCCACGTTTGATGGTGGACCTGGATATCACCGCCAGCACAGCACAGTGGCTGACCACTGGATTCATGCTGACCATGGCCGTCGTGATTCCGACGACGGGCTACCTGTTCCAGCGATTCACTCTCCGGCAAGTATTCGCAGCAGCGATGACGCTCTTCAGCGTCGGCACGCTCCTCGCGGCGTCCGCACCCGGATTCGAACTTCTTCTGGCGGGTCGAGTGATCCAAGCCGGTGGTACCGCCATCATGCTTCCACTCCTCATGACCACGGTCCTGCGTGTTGTTCCCGCTCATAAGCGCGGCGCCATGATGGGCGTCATCTCCATCGTGATCGCCGTCGCTCCGGCGATCGGTCCGACACTCTCCGGTGTGATCCTGCGATCGCTGGACTGGCGCTGGATGTTCTGGCTTGTGTTGCCGATCGCCCTGGTTGCGTTTGCCATCGGCTCCGCGTTGGTCAAGAACCTCACCACTACCGGCGCAGCACCGTTCGACGGGTTGTCGGTTGTATTGTCCGCGTTGGCATTCGGTGGCATCGTCTACGGACTCGGTAGTCTCGGACATTCCGCTGAGGGATCCGGCGTGCCGGTGTGGGTACCGCTGGTTGTCGGTGTCGTGGCGCTGGTCGTGTTTGTTCTGCGTCAGTTGTCGCGGCAGGAGGACGGGCGTGCCCTCCTGGACATGCGGCCATTCCTCACGCCGACGTTCAGCATCGGATTGGCCATGTTGGCGATCAGCATGATGGCCCTGTTCGGTGCGCTGATTCTGCTGCCGTTGTACCTGCAGAATGTGCTCGGCCTCGACACGTTGAAGACCGGTTTGTTGCTTCTCCCCGGTGGTTTGCTCATGGGCATCCTGGCACCGTTCGTCGGTCGGGTCTTCGACCGCGTCGGTCCGCGCCCGCTGGTCATCCCCGGTGTTGTCGTGGTCAGCGCCGCGTTGTGGCTGATGACGCTCCTCGACACGGAGACCGGCTTGCCGATGGTTGTCGGCATCCATTCGATGCTGATGGTGGGTCTGGCATTGGTGATGACTCCGCTGATGACGTCGTCGCTCGGATCGGTCCCGTCGGAGTTGTATTCCCACGGCAGTGCAATTTTCAATACCGGTCAGCAGTTGGCCGGTGCGGCGGGAACCGCGTTGTTCGTCACAATTATGTCGAACACAGCCGCCTCACAACTCGCCGATGGTGCGACCGATGTCGCTGCGCAGCAATCGGGTATCCACACAGCATTCATGTGGGGTGGCGTCATATCCCTGATCGCGGTGGCAGGCTCGTTCTTCATCCGGAAGCCGGCAGTGACCAGCTAGGGATGCGTGTTCGTCTGCACTTATGATTGGCCTTGGTGTGGATCGGGATCGGGGCGGGAGTGCTGAACTATGTCGGGTAGAACAAGAATTGCAGGATTGTTGTTGGCTAGCGCCTGTCTGGTGGCGCTACCAAGTGTTGCCGGCGCGCAGTCCGGGGCGAGCGTTCCCACACACGTCGGACCGGCACAGATAAGCCGTCACGCGGCAACCGCATATGCAGAGACTCACCCCGATTCGGCGCCGGCCGGGTCCAATAATTTCGACTGCAGGCCCACGGCCGAGCATCCACGTCCGGTGTTGCTTGCACATGGAACGGACACTCAGGCGTACACCGACTGGGCGGCTGTGGCGCCGGCCCTCGTTGCCGACGGCTATTGCGTTTTTGTACTCAACTACGGCGGGGATCCTGAGGAAGATACCTTCGGCGTCGGCGACATCGTCTCGAGTGCAAGCGAATTCAGTGCCTTTGTCGATCAGGTGAGATCGAGGACGGGCGCTGATCGCGTCGATGTCATCGGGTACTCGCAGGGCGCCACGGTAACTCGGTACTACACCAACAAACTTGGTGGTTCGCAGTTTGTCGACCACTGGATCGGGCTGGCCTCGCCGACGTACGGCGGTGTGATGTTCGGGCTCGTGCCGCTCGTACGGGCGATACCCGGCGGCGAAGAATTTGTCGAGGACACTTTCTCGGTTGCCGTGCGTGAGCAGATGGAGGGATCGGATCTGCTGCGCAGTCTCAACAACGGCGGCGACACCGTGCCAGGGGTGCAGTTCACCACCATCGGCTCGCAGGTCGACGAAGTGATCCAACCGTCAGGCAACATCGCGTTGCGGGACTCAGGCGCCGAGAACATCGTCCTGCAGGACCTGTGCCCGCAGAACCTGACCGGGCACTTCCGGATGCCGTACGACCCTTACGTGATCGACATCATCCGCACCTCCCTCGATCCCGATGCCGAGCGGCACGCACCGTGTACGGCCGTCCCGCTCGGCACCGATATTCCGCAAGTGGTGATCGACGCAAATTCCTGACTTCTGCAATCGATTACGACCCCAGAAGTTGCCGACAGTCACGACCGATATGCCGCGCGGTACAAGCTGGGCTCAGCACTCCCTAGACTGAGGGTTCCATTCGTACAAAATCCGGGAGCGCTTTCGTGACTTGCAGTCCACCACGTTCGAGCGGCCAGCGAGCTGATCACAGTCTCTGCAGCCCTGAGAATAGGGAGGGCTGACATGCGCGTTGTATTCGCCGGAACGCCGGAACCTGCCGTCCCGTCCTTGCGTCGACTCATCGAGTCGGCCAATCACGAGGTCGTTGCCGTGGTGACGCGTCCTGACGCCGTCGCCGGTCGCGGACGGAAAGTCACCCGGTCACCCATCGGCATGCTCGCGGACGAACACGGCATTCCGGTGTTGACTCCCGCCAAGGCGTCAGATCCCGAATTCGCGGCCGAGCTGAAAAGCTACGAGCCGGACTGTGCGCCCGTTGTCGCTTACGGAAATCTGTTGCCGCAGAACGTACTCGACATCCCGAAGTTCGGTTGGGTGAATCTGCACTTCTCGCTGCTTCCCGCGTGGCGTGGTGCTGCGCCGGTACAGGCAGCGATCAGCGCCGGTGACGAGGTCACCGGTGCCAGCGCCTTCCGCCTCGAAGCGGGCATGGACACCGGACCGGTGTACGGCGTGATGACCGAACGCATCCGCGATACTGACACTGCCGGCGATCTCCTAGGGCGACTGGCCGAAGGTGGCGCCGGCCTGCTCGAATCAGTGCTCGACGGAATCGAAGCCGGTGCAATCACGGCGGTTCCTCAATCCGACGACGGCGTCTCGTACGCGCCGAAGGTGACCGTCGACGCGGCCCGGGTGCGCTGGGATCGTCCCGCTGCGGCCGTTGACCGCCACATTCGGGCGGTCACGCCTGCGCCGGGCGCGTGGACGATGATCGGTGACCTGCGGGTCAAGCTCGGACCGGTCACCTTGACTGACGACGTGCTGGCAGTCGGCGAGATCGCAGTACGCAAGGACGGTCTTTACATCGGTACCGCTACGACGGCGGTGCGACTCGGGCAGATACAGCCCCCGGGCAAGAAATTGATGTCGGCAGGGGACTGGGCACGCGGTGCCCGACTCGACGCGGAGGTACGAGCAGCATGACCGAATCACGACGACCAGCCCGCCAGGCCCAAGGCCCCGGCGACAAGCGGAACGGGTCGCGAAACAACAAGCCGAAGCAGGCAGAACGGCCCGATCCGACGGCTGGACTCGATCAGCCGCGTCTCGCAGCCCTCGACGTGCTGCGCGCGGTCCGTGAGCGCGACGCTTACGCAAACTTGGTTCTGCCCGGATTGCTCCGCGATCGCAAACTCGACTCCCGCGATGCTGCCTTGGCAACAGAACTGGCGTACGGCGCTGCCCGCGCGCAGGGGTTGCTCGATGCTGTGATCGTGCACGCGTCGGGTCGTCCGATCGAGGAAATCGACGGCAACCTTCTCGACGTGCTGCGGTTGGGTTCTTACCAACTGCTGCGCACGCGCGTCGCGCCGCACGCTGCCGTCGCGACGTCCGTCGACCTCGCACGCGCTGAATCCGGCCAGGGGCGAGCAGGATTCGTCAACGCGGTACTGCGCCGGGTGTCCGAACGCACTCAGGACGAGTGGGTGGAACTGCTGGCGCCGAAGGACCCGATCGGGCACCTCGCGTTCGAGCACGCGCACCCGGTGTGGATCGCACAGGTCTTCGCCGATTCGCTCGGCGCTGCGGCCGGTGAACTCGAAGACGTCCTGATTGCCGACGACGCCCGTCCCGCCGTGCACCTCGTTGCGCGGCCCGGCGAAATCTCGGCCGAAGAGCTGGCGCTGGTCACCGGCGGCGAGATCGGCCCGTACTCGCCGTACGCCGTGCATCTGGACGGCGGCGATCCTGGCCAGCTCGATGCGGTGCGTCAGGGCTTGGCCGGTGTGCAGGACGAAGGCAGCCAGCTGGTTGCTCGCGCCCTGACTCTCGCACCGCTCGACGGTGACGACGGTGGCCGCTGGCTCGATCTCTGCGCTGGTCCAGGCGGCAAAGCAGCGCTTCTCGGAGCGCTGGCAGGAATCGACGGTGGGCGCCTCGACGCCGTCGAACCCGTCGCCCACCGCGCGGAACTGATCCGCAAGACCACCCGTGAGCTACCCGTCGACGTACACGTGGCGGACGGCCGCGAGTCTGGCCTCGAACCCGGCTACGACCGCATCCTCGTCGACGCGCCGTGCACCGGACTGGGCGCGTTGCGTCGGCGTCCGGAAGCGCGGTGGCGTCGCCAACCGTCGGATGTCGCCCCGCTGGTGAAGTTGCAGCGTGAATTGCTCGCCGCGGCAATCGAATTGGTGCGTCCCGGTGGTGTGGTGCTGTACTCCACGTGCTCGCCGCACTTGTCGGAAACGCTGGCCGTTGTTGCCGATGCGGTCCGCCGTCATGGCGTCGTCGAACTCGACACCAAGGAGCTGGTGCCAGGTGTGCCGGACGTCGGCGACGGCAATTCGGTTCAATTGTGGCCGCACCGCCATGGCACGGATGCAATGTTCATGGCGGCATTGCGTAAACCACTGGCGTAGGTAGCTGTGCGCCGTTTTGGTAGCGGGACCTACCAAAACGGCGCACAGGGGTGGGGAGGTGACTTCCGGCCCCCGGAGTCGTATGGTTCCCTCCATGGTTACGTGGGAACAGGTTGTCGTACTCGCTTCGGCGCTTCCGTCAGTGGAGGAATCGACGTCGTACAACACCCCGGCACTCAAGGTGGCAGGCAAGACATTTGCGCGCTTGCGAACCGAAGCCGAGGGCGCATTGGTCGTGATGTGTGGTCTGGACGAGAAAGAGGCGCTGCTCGCCAGTGGGGAAGCGCCGTTCTTCACGACGGATCACTACCACGGGCACGGTTCGATCCTGGTGCACCTCGAACTGATCGATGAGGATCAGTTGGCGGAAATGCTCGAGGACGCATGGCGGATCAAGGCTCCGTCGAAGGTGCGCAAGCTTCGCGCCGCAGTCAAGCACTGACAGATTTTCGACCGCACCGACGGGCGTGCACAGGGGCGCAGACGCCACGGCTAAACTCGGGCACGTGGCTTCCCCGATGATTGCACCGTCCATTCTGTCCGCCGATTTTGCACGCCTCGCCGACGAAGCGGCCGCCGTTGCCGGTTCTGATTGGCTTCACGTCGACGTGATGGACGCGCATTTCGTTCCGAATCTGACACTGGGTCTTCCGGTGGTCGAAAGCCTGCTCAAGGCAACGGATATTCCGCTCGACTGCCATCTGATGATCGACAACCCCGAGCGCTGGGCGCCGCCGTATGCCGAGGCCGGTGCATACAACGTCACGTTCCATGCCGAAGCCACCGATGATCCGCGTTCGGTTGCCCGCGACATTCGCGCTGCCGGTTCCAAAGCAGGTCTGAGCATCAAGCCAGGAACCGACATCGAGCCTTACCTCGAAATCCTCAAAGATTTCGACACGTTGCTGATCATGAGCGTCGAGCCAGGCTTCGGTGGGCAGTCCTTCATGCCGCAGGTCCTCGAGAAGGCCCGCACGATTCGTAAGCTCGTCGACTCGGGCGAGCTGAAACTGCTTGTCGAGATCGACGGCGGCATCAACGCGGACACTATCGAACAGGCCGCAGAAGCGGGCATCGATTGCTTTGTCGCCGGTAGCGCCGTGTACGGCGCGAGTGACCCCGGAGAAGCTGTGCGCAAGCTTCGTGCGCAGGCCGCATCCGCGTCGCCGCACCTGACGCTGTCGGTCTGAGAACACCGACATGGCAAAGGCTGTTCCGGTGTCGAGTTCTGATCTCGACGCCGCAATGCAGATCGCGTTGACTGCTGCTGATTCCGCACGCGGGTTCACCAGCCCCAACCCGCCCGTGGGTGCCGTCATTCTGGGCGCCGACGGAACCATTGCGGGCGTGGGCATGACTCAGCCCCCAGGTGGTCCGCATGCGGAGATCGTGGCTCTTACCGAAGCCGGCCGGGCAGCGCGCGGCGGCACGGCGGTGGTCACGCTCGAACCTTGCAACCATCAGGGGCGGACCGGGCCGTGTTCACAGGCATTGATCGACGCCGGTGTGGCGGCCGTGGTTTATGCCGTCGGCGACCCCAATCCTGAAGCGTCCGGCGGTGCGGCGACGCTGATGCGCGCCGGAATCTCGGTCACGTCCGGACTACGAGCGGCTGAGGTCGAAGCGGGTCCGCTGCGCGCCTGGCTGCACAAACAGCGCACCGGCCGTCCGCACATCACGTGGAAGTACGCGGCGAGCCTCGACGGCCGCAGCGCTGCCGAAGACGGCACGAGTCAATGGATCACGGGTCCGGCTGCTCGAGCACGCGTACATGCCCAGCGGGCGCAGGTCGACGCAATCGTGGTGGGTACCGGCACGGTCTTTGCGGACGATCCCTGGTTGACCGCGCGTCAGCCGACGGGGGACCTCGCGGCCCATCAGCCGGTGCGCGTGGTAGTCGGGAAGCGTGAAATACCCTCGACTGCAAGGATTCTCGACGACGCGGCTCCGACGCTGATCTTGAATACGGAGAGTATCGACGAGGTTGTCGAGGCGCTCACCGAATACACGGACGTGCTGCTCGAAGGCGGACCACGCCTGGCGGGCGCATTCCTGGCCGCAGGGTATGTCGACGTCATCGAGGCGTACATCGCTCCGATCCTGCTCGGCGGGGGAGCGTCGGCGCTGGTCGACGCGGGAGTACACACCATCGCCGACGCCCGCCGGTTCCACTTGGAGTCCGCGGTAACGATCGGCCCCGATATTTTGTTGAGTCTGGTTCCGGAGAATTCCGCTCCGGGGAACGAGGAGTAGGCAAGCGTGTTCACTGGAATTGTTGAAGAACTCGGCGAAGTTGTCGCCAAGGAAGAACTGGTCGACGCCGCACGCTTCACGGTGCGCGGACCGTTGGTCACCTCCGACGCCGGTCACGGCGATTCGATCGCGGTGAACGGCGTCTGCCTCACGGTTGTCGACGTACTCGACGACGGTTCCTTCACTGCAGACGTCATGCAGGAGACGCTGAACCGTTCGAGCCTCGCGAGCCTGGCAGTCGGCAGCCGCGTCAATCTCGAGCGCGCAGCAGCACTCAACAGCCGTCTCGGCGGACATCTCGTGCAGGGCCACGTCGACGGTACCGGTCACGTCATTTCGCGTTCGCCGTCCGAGAACTGGGAGATCGTGCGAATTTCGCTGCCCGAGTCCATCTCGCGGTACGTCGTGGAAAAGGGGTCGATCACCGTCGACGGTGTGTCCCTGACGGTGTCTGCGCTCGGTGGTGAGCGTGGGTTCGAGTACTTCGAGATCTCGCTGATCCCGACGACGTTGGAGTTGACGACACTCGGAACCGCGACGATCGGCACACCGGTCAATCTCGAGGTCGACGTGATCGCGAAATACGTCGAACGGTTGCACGCGGCCGGTAGGTAGGACCGCCTCGATCGGGTCTTGACGGACGGTCGTAGGGTTGGTAACAGGGTTGGTCAGTAGGCTTGGCCAGTAGGGTTGTCGGTGCATCCACATCGGATGTACTCGTTGTTTTCGATGATGACTAGTAGTCAAGACTTTGGAGTGCGAGCACGTGACCAGGTTCGACAGTATCGAGCGCGCAGTAGCAGATATCGCTGCAGGTAAAGCTGTTGTCGTTGTGGACGACGAGGATCGTGAGAACGAGGGCGACCTGATCTTCGCCGCAGAGAAAGCCACTCCTGAACTGGTGGCGTTCATGGTTCGGTACACGTCCGGTTATCTCTGTGTTCCGCTCGACGGAAACGACTGCGACCGTCTGGGCCTGCCCCCGATGTATGCGACCAATCAGGACAAGCACGGCACTGCATACACGGTGACCGTCGACGCCCGTGAGGGAATCGGCACCGGTATCTCGGCGTCGGATCGCGCTGCGACCATGCGCCTGTTGGCTGATCCCAACTCCGGTGCCAACGATTTCACCCGTCCCGGCCACGTAGTACCGCTGCGCGCGAAGGAAGGCGGAGTTCTCCGTCGTCCCGGACATACCGAAGCCGCAGTCGATTTGGCTCGCATGGCTGATCTTCGTCCCGCCGGTGTCATCTGCGAAATCGTCAGTCAGAAGGACGAAGGCGCAATGGCTCAGACGGACGAGCTGCGCGTGTTCGCCGACGAGCACAACCTGGCGTTGATCTCGATTGCCGATCTCATCGCGTGGCGTCGTAAGCATGAAAAGCACGTCGTCCGCATTGCCGAAGCCCGTATCCCGACGCGTCACGGTGAGTTCACCGCAGTCGGCTACACCAGCATCTACGACGAGGTCGAACACGTTGCGCTGGTGCGCGGCGACATCGCCGGCCCCGACGGTGACGGCAGCGATGTTCTCGTGCGCGTGCACTCCGAGTGCCTGACCGGTGACGTGTTCGGCTCACTGCGCTGCGATTGTGGTCCGCAGCTCGATGCCGCGCTGGACATGGTGGCTCAGGAAGGCCGCGGCGTCGTTCTGTATATGCGCGGACACGAGGGTCGCGGAATCGGCCTTATGCACAAGCTGCAGGCGTACCAGTTGCAGGACGCCGGCTCAGACACGGTCGACGCCAATCTCGAACTCGGGCTCCCCGCTGACGCCCGTGACTACGGCATCGGCGCGCAGATCCTCGTAGATCTGGGCATCTCGTCGATGCGTCTGCTGACCAACAACCCGGCCAAGCGTGTCGGCCTGGACGGTTACGGACTGCAGATAACCGACCGGGTTCCGATGCCGCTGCGTGCCAACGCCGAGAACCTCACGTACCTGCGCACCAAGCGCGACCGGATGGGCCACGATTTGATCGGACTCGACGAGTACGAAGCCGCTCAGGAAGCCGTCAAGCAGGACGGTGCGGTATGAGCGGTGAGGGACAGCCCCAGCTGGCTATCGCCGAAGCGAAGGACTTGAAACTGGCGATCGTTGCGGGGCAGTGGCACGCGACAATTTCCGAAGCGCTGATCGCGGGTGCTCAGCGGGTGGCCGCAGAGGCGCAGATCAAAGATGTGACGTTGATCCGCGTCGCCGGCGCCATCGAACTGCCCGTCGTTGCACAGGCGTTGGCCAGGACGCACGATGCCGTTGTTGCGCTCGGTGTGGTCATTCGCGGTGGTACACCGCATTTCGAGTACGTCTGTGACGCGGTGACAGCTGGTCTGACGCGGGTCTCGCTCGACGAGAGCACACCGGTCGGCAACGGCGTCCTGACCACCGATACCGAACAGCAGGCCCTGGATCGTTCCGGTTTGCCCGGTAGTGTCGAGGACAAGGGTGCGCAGGCCTGTGCCGCAGCATTGGATACGGCGGTCACCTTGCGCCACCTACGACAGCCATGGACTGAGGATTCGTTTCGATGAGCACACCTGACGACAACTGGGAACTGATCGCGAAACCGCGCAAGTCGACGCGATACGCGATCGGGGTTGCGGCTCTCCTGGTCATCGTCCACGTCACTCTGGCAGTCTCGCTGCGAAGCGGATCGACCGGCGTGTACTTCCGCGCGGCCGATCAGCTTGCGATGGCCACGATCGGCTGTGTTCTCGCCGGTGGTGTTCTGCTGCTCACCCGCCCTCGGGTGCGAGCGGGTCAACGGGGTATCGCGGTTCGCAACATTCTCGGCGAGAAGATCGTCGAGTGGGATCTGTTCGAAGGCCTGTCGTTCCCTGACGGTGCCGCGTGGGCCAGGATCGAACTGCCGGACGACGAGTACATGCCGGTTATGGCGATCCAGTCCAACGACCGCGAATACGCGGTGGACGCCGTCGTGAAGCTGCGCGAAATCGCTGACCGCTACGCCCCGGCAGCACACGAAAGCAACTGACGTTCGCCAGGCCGATTCGTCGGACACCACCTGCGTGTTTCCGAATCGGTCGGTGGCGACGACTAACGTGGAACTGTGCCGGATCCTTCGACTTATCGCCCCGCCACCGGAACAATCCCGGTGGCGCCTGGCGTCTACAAATTTCGTGATCCGCATGGTCGGGTCATCTACGTCGGCAAGGCCAAGAGCCTTCGTTCGCGTCTGAACTCGTACTTCGCGGACGTCACGACGCTTCATCCCCGCACCAGGCAGATGGTGACCACGGCCGGCAGCGTCGAGTGGACGGTCGTCAGCACCGAAGTCGAAGCGCTACAACTCGAATACAACTGGATCAAGGAGTTCGATCCGCGGTTCAATGTTCGCTATCGCGACGACAAGACGTATCCCGTTCTTGCGGTCACGCTGAACGAAGAGTTTCCGCGGCTGTTCGTCTACCGCGGTCCACGGCGCAAGGGTGTCAGGTACTTCGGTCCGTACTCGCACGCGTGGGCCATCCGAGAAACACTCGACCTATTACTTCGGGTGTTCCCGGCCCGCACGTGTTCCGCCGGAGTGTTCAAGCGCCACAACCAGATCGGCAGACCGTGTCTGCTCGGGTACATCGACAAGTGCTCTGCGCCGTGTGTGGGCCGTGTCAGCCCCGAGGAACACCGGCAGATCGTCGAGGACTTCTGCGACTTCCTCGCCGGGCGGACAGACAAGTTGGTGCGTGACCTCGAGAAGAAAATGCAGCAGGCGTCCGATGACCTCGATTTCGAGACTGCGGCGCGACTACGCGACGATATCGGAGCCCTCCGCAAGGCGCTCGAAAAACAAGCCGTAGTGCTCGGCGACGGCACCGATGCCGACCTCGTCGCGTTTGCGACCGATGACCTCGAGGCCGCGGTCCAGGTATTCCACGTGCGCGGCGGTCGGGTGCGGGGTCAACGCGGCTGGGTAGTGGAGAAGGCCGGTGACGCCATCGACTGGGCAGCTCTCGACGCAGACTCCGACCTCCCGATTCTGGTCGAGCAGTTCCTGACCCAGTTCTACGGCGAGCAGGCATCCCTCGAACCGGGGAGCGACCCGGAATCGGGTTCGAGCGCCGTTCCTCGCGAGGTGCTGGTTCCGGTACTCCCTCCCAACGCCGCCGAGATCCAGGTGTGGCTCAGCACCCTTCGCGGTTCTCAGGTTCAGCTGCGAGTTCCGCAGCGCGGCGACAAGAAGGATCTCGCCGAAACCGTGCAGCGCAACGCGAAAGAAGCTCTGGCGCAACACAAACTCAAGCGAGCGGGAGATTTCACGTCACGATCGGCCGCGCTTCAAGGTATCCAGGAAGCCCTCGATCTGGACTCGGCGCCGCTGCGAATCGAGTGTGTCGACATCAGTCACGTTCAGGGCACCGACGTCGTTGCCTCGCTCGTCGTGTTCGAGGACGGCTTGCCCCGCAAATCCGATTACCGCCATTACGCGATCAAGGAAGCCGCAGGCGACGGGCACTCGGACGACGTCGCGAGCATCGCCGAGATCACGCGTCGACGGTTCCTCCGACACAACCGTGACCTCGGAATCCTGGCCAATTCGGCCGCAGGTATGGACGCGGACGGCGGCGACCTGGCACCGGAAGCGGCGATCGATCCTCAGACCGGTCGGCCACGACGCTTTGCCTATCCGCCCAATCTGTTTGTGGTTGACGGTGGTGCGCCGCAGGTCAATGCCGCCGCCGCCGTGCTCGACGAGCTCGGCGTCACCGACGTAGCCGTCGTCGGACTCGCGAAACGACTCGAAGAAGTGTGGGTGCCCAACGAGGAAGATCCGGTGATCCTGCCTCGGACCAGTGAATCGCTGTACTTGCTGCAACGAATCCGCGACGAAGCGCACCGCTTTGCCATCACGTTCCACCGCAGCAAGCGCTCGCGGCGCATGACGGCGTCGGTGCTCGATTCGGTCAAGGGACTGGGGGAGACCCGGCGAACCGCGCTCGTGTCCCATTTTGGTTCCGTGGCAAATCTCAAGACCGCGACCGTCGAGGAAATCATGGAGGTCCCCGGCATCGGTGCCGCTACGGCGCGGGCCGTTCTCGACGCTTTGGGCGGCGAACCTGCGCAGACCGTCAACCGAGCGGAAGCGCTGCCGGGCGGGGTAGGGGATGATAAACAGGACGTGGAGTTCGAAATGTCGGATCAGCTGGTTCGGCAGGTACCGGACTCCGTGTCGAGCGAACCATCCATATCGACGACGGGGCAGAGTGCCGAGTGACCACAGACAGCGCAAACGACAGCCGAACCATGGACTTTCTCTTGGTCACGGGATTGTCCGGCGCCGGACTCAGTACTGCAGCCAAGGTCCTCGAAGACCTCGGCTGGTATGTAGCGGACAACCTACCGCCCGAATTGATCTCGCGAATGGTCGGATTGAGCCTGACGTCTGATCCACCGGTTGACCGACTTGCCGTGGTGATCGACGTGCGGTCTCGACTGTTCACCGGCGATCTCGGCTCGGTCCTCACGGAATTGGAGGCCGCGCCGATTCACACGCGTGTCCTCTATCTGGAGGCGTCCGACGACGTTCTGATCAGGCGGTTCGAGCAGGTTCGCCGTAGCCACCCGCTGCAGAACGAGGGCGTCGACGGCACACTCGCAGAAGGTATCGCTGCGGAGCGTCGGCAGTTGGCCGTGGTCAAGGCTGCCGCCGACTTGGTGATCGACACGTCTGCGCTCAAGGCACATCAATTGCGGCAGAAGATCGAAACGGCTTTCGGGGTCGAGGCGAACCGAACCATGAAGGTCACCGTGCAGTCGTTCGGGTTCAAATACGGTTTGCCCATCGACGCGGATCTCGTGTGCGACGTGCGTTTCCTGCCCAATCCGCATTGGATTCCCGAACTCCGCGATCACACCGGCCAGGAGGCCGGCGTTCGCGATTACGTCCTGTCTCAGGACGGCGCCGAAGACTACCTCGACACCTATCTGCATCTGCTCGACCTGACGATCGCCGGATATCGTCGAGAAGGAAAGCGCTACATGACAATTGCTGTGGGTTGCACCGGTGGGAAACATCGAAGTGTGGCCATGTCCGAGGCTCTTGCACGCAAGTTGGGCAGTGAGGCCGACATCGCGGTCAGCATCGTGCACCGAGATCTGGGCCGCGAATGAGCGGTTCGACGGGGCAGGATCTTCGGGGGCCCGCGGTCGTCGCTCTCGGTGGTGGTCACGGACTGTTTGCGACGCTGCAAGCTGTTCGCCGACTCACCTTCGACGTGACTGCCGTGGTCACTGTCGCAGACGACGGCGGCTCGTCCGGTCGCTTGCGCGCCGAACTCGGTGTGATCCCGCCTGGTGACCTTCGGATGGCGCTGGCGGCGTTGGCTGCCGACGAACCCGATGTCAGGGACTGGACGCGCACCATCCAGCACCGTTTCGGTGGTGTCGGCGCGTTGGCCGGGCATTCGGTGGGCAACCTGATTCTGGCCGGCCTCACCGAGGTGCTCGGCGACCCGGTTCAGGCGCTCGACGAGATGGCGCGACTGTTGCGGGTGCGCGGGCGGGTGCTGCCCATGTCGCCGATCGCGCTCGACATCGAAGCCGACGTTCAGGGTTTGGAAGAAGACCCTCGCGTCAGCCGGTGTATCCGCGGTCAGGTTGCAGTGGCGACCACGCCGGGAAAGGTGCGGCGCGTGCGTCTGTTGCCGGCAAATCCGCCCGCGAGTCCCGACGCGGTGGCTGCCATCGGACGAGCTGACCTCGTGGTGCTCGGACCTGGCTCGTGGTTTTCCAGTGTCATCCCACACGTGCTCGTCCCGGAATTGGTCGAGGCTCTCTCGTCCACCGAAGCCCGAAAGGTGCTCGTTCTCAATCTTGCTCCGGAACCTGGGGAGACGGCCGGATTCTCGGCAGAGCGTCACCTGCACGTACTCTCCCAGCATGTGCCCGATTTCCGGGTTGACTACGTCGTCGTCGATTCTGCGTCGGTTCCGCCGGGACGGGAACGTGAACATCTGGCGCGGGCAGCGCAACAGTTTCACGCCGAAGTCCGATATGCGGACGTCGCCGATACCGCGGCGGGTTCGGCGCATATCCACGATCCGGTGAAACTCGCCGAGGCCCTCGCCCAACTGACCGGGCGGACAGGCACTCTCGAACCGGCCAATGGGGCCGGCACCGATCATTCAACAGCAGAACAGAGGGAGAACACTTCGTGGCAATGACAGCGGAGGTCAAGGACGAACTGAGCCGGTTAGTGGTGACTCAGGTCAGCTGCCGAAAGGCTGAGGTCTCCGCACTGCTCCGATTTGCCGGCGGACTCCACATCGTCGGTGGCCGGGTTGTCGTCGAGGCCGAGGTGGATCTGGGATCCACCGCGCGTCGGCTACGCCGCGAGATCTTCGATCTCTTCACCTACAGCGCCGACGTTCACGTGTTGAGCGCGGGTGGGCTGCGAAAATCAGCCCGCTACATCGTGCGCGTTGCCAAGGAAGGCGAAGCCCTCGCACGCCAGACCGGGCTTCTCGATCTACGTGGCCGGCCGGTCCGCGGCCTGCCGGCTCAGGTTGTCGGCGGAAGCGTCGGTGACGCCGAAGCAGCTTGGCGCGGAGCTTTTCTCGCGCACGGTTCCCTGACCGAACCAGGCCGGTCCTCGGCGCTCGAAGTGAGCTGCCCCGGGCCCGAAGCGGCACTCGCGCTGGTCGGTGCTGCTCGTCGTCTCGGGATCTCGGCGAAGGCCCGCGAAGTGCGTGGCACGGATCGCGTCGTGATCCGCGACGGTGAGGCGATCGGTGACCTTCTGACCCGGATGGGCGCTCAGGACACTCGGCTCGTCTGGGAAGAGCGTCGGATGCGCCGCGAAGTGCGGGCAACGGCCAACCGGCTCGCGAACTTCGACGACGCCAATCTGCGACGCTCGGCTCGGGCTGCGGTGGCGGCCGCCGCGCGCGTCGAGCGGGCCCTGGAAATCCTCGGTGAGGATGTTCCGGATCATTTGGCTGCCGCAGGTGCCCTGCGCGTCGAACACCGCCAGGCGTCGCTCGAGGAGTTGGGACAGCTCGCTGACCCGCCGATGACGAAGGACGCTGTCGCGGGGCGTATCCGGCGTCTGCTGTCGATGGCCGATCGCAAGGCGAAGGAAACCGGCATTCCGGACACTGAATCCGCAGTCAACTCGGAGCTACTCGAAGAGGGATGATGGTCCCTCGCCGGCGGGGTCTTCAGGGTGGGCTGCGCACTCTGGAGCCAAGCACATTAGGGTAAGGGTCACATCGACCGATGAACCCCACGTCCGCGTCGTGCACACACGGATTCGGAACTGCGTGGGTCAAGTTGCACACCAGAATCATGGTCAAAGGAGCGAATTGTGACTGTCCGGGTTGGCGTAAACGGTTTCGGCCGTATCGGACGTAACTTCTTCAGGGCGGTGGATGCGCAGAAGGCGCTCGGAACCACCGATATCGAGATCGTGGCAGTCAACGACCTGACTGACAACGCGACGCTCGCTCACCTGCTGAAGTACGACTCCATCCTCGGCCGCTTGCCGTACGACGTGTCGCTCGACGGTGACGACACGATCGTCGTCGGCGATCAGCGCATCAAGGCCCTCGCACACCGCGGCCCGTTGAACGAGCTTCCCTGGGGCGAGCTGGGCGTCGACGTCGTCGTCGAGTCCACCGGCATCTTCACCGACGCAGCAAAGGCCAAGGGACACCTCGAAGCCGGCGCGAAGAAGGTCATCATCTCGGCTCCGGCCAAGGGTGAAGACATCACCATCGTCATGGGCGTCAACGACGACAAGTACGACGGCAGCCAGAACATCATCTCCAACGCCTCGTGCACCACCAACTGCCTCGGCCCCATCGCCAAGGTCCTCGATGACGAGTTCGGCATCGTCAAGGGTCTGATGACCACGATCCACGCGTACACGCAGGATCAGAACCTTCAGGATGCGCCGCACAGCGACCTCCGTCGCGCCCGCGCAGCCGCTCTCAACATCGTTCCGACCGGCACGGGCGCTGCCAAGGCAATCGGCCTGGTTCTCCCGCAGCTGCTCGGCAAGCTCGACGGTTACGCACTGCGCGTGCCGATCCCCACGGGTTCGGTCACCGACCTCACCGCGAACCTGAAGAAGTCGGCTACCGCTGACGAGATCAACGCCGCGATGAAGGCTGCAGCCGAGGGCCCCCTCAAGGGCATCCTCAAGTACACCGACGCACCGATCGTCTCGTCGGACATCGTCACCGACCCGCACTCGTCGATCTTCGACTCGGGTCTGACGAAGGTCATCGACGACCAGGTCAAGATCGTTTCCTGGTACGACAACGAGTGGGGCTACTCCAACCGCCTCGCCGACCTCATCGGCCTCGTCGCCAAGTCACTCTGAGCGGAGTTTCGATAACAGTGGCAGTTCAGACGCTGAAGGATCTGCTGGACGCTGGGGTCGAGGGGCGCACCGTACTGGTGCGTTCCGACCTCAACGTCCCGTTGGATGGCGGAGAAATCACGGACCCGGGCCGCATCGTCGCGTCCGCTCCCACCTTGCGGGCACTTGCCGAGGGTGGAGCGAAGGTCATCGTGACCGCGCACCTCGGGCGCCCCGACGGTCAGCCCGATCCCAAGTTCTCCCTCGCACCGGTTGCCGCGAAGTTGGCCGAAATCCTCGGTCGCAACGTGCAACTCGCCGGTGACGTCGTGGGACAGGACGCGCTGGCTCGTTCCGAAGGACTCACCGACGGTGACGTCCTGATGCTCGAGAACATCCGTTTCGACCCTCGCGAGACCAGCAATGACGAAGCCGAGCGGGTCAAGCTCGCCAAGGCTCTCGTCGAGCTGGTCGGTGATGACGGCGCATTCGTCTCCGACGGATTCGGTGTTGTTCACCGCAAGCAGGCGTCGGTCTTCGACGTCGCGAAGCTGCTCCCGCACTACGCGGGTTACCTCGTCGGCGCCGAGGTCGAGGTGCTCGCCAAGCTCACGCAGGACGCGGCGCGTCCGTACGCAGTGGTGCTCGGTGGCTCCAAGGTCTCGGACAAGCTGGCCGTCATCGAGGCACTGGCACCCAAGGTCGACACACTGGTGATCGGCGGCGGAATGTTCTACACGTTCCTCGCGGCTCAGGGTGTGTCCGTTGGCAATTCGCTCTGCGAAGAGTCCATGATCGAGACCTGCAAGAGCCTCCTCGACCGGTACGCGGACGTCATCCACATCCCTCAGGATGTTGTTGTCGCGGACTCCTTCTCGGCTGATGCCGAGTCGAAGATCGTTCCGTTCGACAAGATTCCCGACGGCTGGATGGGTCTGGACATCGGACCGGAGTCGGTCAAGCGCTTTGCCGCGATCCTGACCGGAGCCAAGACGGTGTTCTGGAACGGCCCGATGGGCGTGTTCGAGTTCCCGAAGTTCGAAGCCGGCACCCGCGGTGTTGCGGAGGCAATCGTCGAAGCAACCGCCAAGGGCGCGTTCAGCGTCGTCGGCGGCGGCGACTCTGCTGCGGCTGTCCGCCAGCTCGGAATCCCGGACGAAGGCTTCTCGCACATTTCCACCGGCGGCGGCGCTTCCCTCGAATACCTCGAGGGTAAAGAGCTTCCCGGCATCGCAGTACTGGAAGGCTGATCCGACATGGCACGTAAGCCGTTGATCGCCGGCAACTGGAAGATGAATCTGAACCACCTCGAGGCTATCGCCCTGGTGCAGAAGATCGCGTTCTCCTTGCCTGCGAAGTACTTCGACAAAGTGGACGTCACGGTTATCCCGCCGTTCACCGACATCCGTAGCGTCCAGACGCTGATCGAGGGCGACAAGCTCCTGCTCACGTACGGCGCGCAGGACGTCTCCGCTCAGGACAGCGGTGCATTCACCGGCGAGATCAGCGGCTCCATGCTGGCCAAGCTCGGATGCACCTACGTCGTGGTCGGACACTCGGAGCGTCGCACCCTGCACGGTGAGACCAACGAGCTTGTCCTCGCCAAGACCAAGGCTGCCTTGAAGAACGACCTCACACCGATTGTGTGCATCGGTGAGGGCCTCGAGATTCGCGAAGCGGGCAACCACGTCGCCTACAACGTGGAGCAGCTCAAGGGTTCTCTGGCCGGCTTGAGCGCGGAGGAGATCTCCAAGATCGTCATCGCGTACGAGCCTGTCTGGGCAATCGGCACCGGTCGAGTCGCTTCTGCTGAGGACGCTCAGGAAGTGTGCGCAGCGGTTCGCGGCACGGTCGCCGAACTCGCCGACGCTGACGTGGCTGCAGGCGTACGAGTCCTGTACGGCGGCAGCGTCAGCTCCAAGAATGTCGGAGAGATCGTCGGCCAGGCCGACGTCGACGGCGCTCTTGTCGGCGGCGCGTCACTCAAGGCGGACGAGTTTGCCACGTTGTCTGCGATTGCAGCGGGCGGGCCACTGCCTAGCTAGCATGTGATCTGAAAAGAACAGTGGGCGCGTAACCGAAATGGTTACGCGCCCACTGTTTTTGCATTCTCAGGCAACCAGTTTTGAGCCGAGTGCGTCGATGGTGTCGGCGGTGAGGCCGAGTCCGTCGTGCAGATAGTTCTCAATTGACGAGTAGCTGGCGCCCACCTGCTCGAAGGCTGCACCGAGGTAACTCTCCTCGACGGTCAACATGACACGAACCACGTCGGCCCGACCGATCGCAGCCGTTTGAGCAATACGCTCGGCAGCCGCGTCGACGTAAGCCGCGGAGTAGGTGTTGGTGAGCAGATAATCGTCGACGATGGTCTCCTGCGGAACCCCTGCGAGAGTCTGCAGCAACGCTGCTGCCCAACCCGTGCGATCCTTTCCGGCGGTGCAATGGAACAACTGGGGTCCCGGTGTTGTCGCGAGCGCGGTAAGCAATTGGGAGAACCCGGCGCGGGTCGCGTCGTCGGTCACAAAACTGCGATTGAGTTCGCGCATGAAATCCTGCGCAGAGTCGACGGTGCGGATTGCCAGAGCCGAGTTCTGAATTGTTCCCGGAAGGATCGGGATGTGTGTGTACTTGGCTGCCGAGAGAATGGTGTCCGGGGTTTCCGAAGCCTCGGCCTCGGAGCGAACGTCGTAGACGGCGGTCAGGCCCAACGATTCGACAACAGCCAGATCCGCCCCGGTGGGGATGAGGACGTTGGCACGGTAGAAGACACCGCGCCGCATGGTGGTCCCGCTTGATGTCGAGTATCCGTTTCCGGCGACATCTCGGAAGTTGTGGACGGAAGCGAGACGCGGAGTGCTCTCGTGTGTTGTGGGACCAGTGGTGTCGGTGTGCATCAGAACAAGCCTTCCGAAGGTAACGTCGCGTCACTTCGAAACTAGCGGGCCGGAAACTCGGCGTTGTGATCGGTACCACCGAACGAGACAACCTGTCGCACGGGTATGTGGTCGGGTTAGCTGTGATCGCCTGTATGGTGTTATCGGTTGTAGTTGTCCCTATTGGATTGGTGGCCGTAGACAGACATGGAACTGTTCTTGGATATCCTGCTGGTCATCACCAGCTTGCTCTTGATTCTGCTGGTGCTGCTGCATCGGGCCAAGGGCGGCGGGCTGTCGAGCCTGTTCGGCGGCGGTGTCCAGTCCAGCCTGTCCGGATCGACAGTGGTCGAGAAGAACCTCGACAGATTGACTGTTTTCACCGCTCTGATCTGGGTCATTTCGATCGTCGGCATCGGCCTGGAGATCAAGTTCGCCTGATCGCCTCCCATCACGTATTTCACACAGAACCCCGCCATCGAGCGGGGTTCTGCGTTTCCGTTGATAATTGAACGATGACCGAATTCGTCTCGAATCAGCATCGTGAAACACCACGCGAGGCCACCGAGCCACTGCGTGAGGACATTCGGCTTCTCGGCGGGATCCTGGGGCAGATTGTTCGCGAACAGGCCGGCGACACCGTATTCGATCTTGTTGAACGCGCCCGGGTGGAATCGTTCCGAGTACGCCGTTCCGAAATTGACCGCGCCGAACTGGTCTCGTTGTTCGCTGGAGTCAGCACCGCCGACGCTATCCCGGTGATCCGTGCGTTCAGCCACTTCGCCTTGCTCGCCAACCTGGCCGAAGACATCCACCGTGAGCGTCGGCGCGCCATTCACATCAATGCCGGCGAACCACCGCGTGACAGCACACTGGCCGCTACCTACCGCAAACTCGACGGTGCGGACATCAACTCCGCGACTGTCGAAGATGCACTGCGCGGCGCCCTTGTCTCACCGGTCATCACAGCTCATCCGACGGAAACGCGTCGACGGACAGTCTTCGAGACACAGTCTCGCATCACCGAATTGATGCGCTACCGCGAACGCACGGCGTTGAGCGTCGGGGAAACCGCGGACGTCGACCTGGACTTGCGTCGGCAGATTCTTACTCTTTGGCAGACCGCGCTGATCCGGCTCTCGCGTCTACGAATCCAGGACGAGATCGAAGTCGGATTGCGTTACTACGACGCAGCCCTGTTCGAAGTCATTCCCAAAATCAACGCCGAAGTGCGCAAGGCGCTTCGAAGCCGGTGGCCCGACGCAGACCTCCTGCGTGAGCCGATCTTGCGTCCGGGTTCCTGGATCGGCGGTGACCGCGACGGAAACCCCTATGTGACGGGGGAGATCGTGCATCGCGCGACGACCCGAGCGGCGGCCACGGCAATCGAGCATCACCTCGCCGAACTCGAACATCTAGAGCGCGAGCTGTCGATGTCGGCGCGGTTGGTCACGGTGACACCGGAATTGGATCTTCTGGCATCGACCTCGGGTGACGATTCGGTGTTCCGGGCGGACGAACCCTACCGTCGCGCAATCCGAGGAATCCGTGGACGCCTCACCGCCACAGGACTTTCCATCTTGGGGGAGATGCCCGCGCACGGCGGCGACTCCGGGCTGGAGGCATACCGCGAACCCGCGCAACTTCAGCACGATCTAGCTGTCATCGACACGTCACTGCGCCGCAACGGTGACGCGGTGATAGCCGATGATCGCCTCGAACGTTTGCGAGAAGCCGTGGAGGTGTTCGGGTTTCACCTCTCGGGTCTGGACATGCGGCAGAACTCCGAAGTTCATGAGAGCGTCGTTGCCGAGTTGTTGGCCTGGTCGGGTGTTCACCCGGACTATGCGTCGTTGTCGGAATCGGAAAAAGTGGACCTGCTCTCGGCGGAACTGACCACCCGTCGGCCGTTGACGTCGCCGGATGCGGAGTTCTCCGAACTGACGACCAAGGAACTGGCGATCATGCACGCCGGTGCCAAGGCAGTTCGAGTTCTGGGCGCCGGTGCTGTTCCCAACTACATCATCAGCATGTGCAGCTCCGTGAGCGACATGCTCGAGGCCGCGGTCCTGCTCAAGGAGGTGGGAGTTCTCGATCCGGGTGTTGGTGGTGAGCCGTCATGCCCCATCGGCATTGTTCCGCTGTTCGAGACGATCGAGGACTTGCAGGGCGGCGCGGCAACATTGCTTGCCACGCTCGACATTCCGATTTACCGAGCCATCGTGACGTCCCGGGGCAACAGCCAGGAAGTGATGCTCGGGTACTCCGATTCCAACAAGGACGGTGGCTACCTGGCTGCCAATTGGGCGCTGTACCGCGCAGAACTCGATCTGGTCGACGCCGCACGGAAGAGTGGAATCCGGTTGCGGCTCTTCCACGGTCGCGGCGGAACCGTCGGGCGTGGTGGTGGACCCAGCTACGAGGCAATTCTTGCGCAACCTCCCGGAGCTGTCGAAGGTTCGCTGAGGATCACCGAGCAGGGTGAGGTGATCGCAGCGAAGTACGCCGAGCCGCGGTTGGCTCATCGCAACCTCGAGACGCTCATCGCTGCGACGTTGGAGTCGACGTTGCTCGACGTCGAAGGGCTCGGAAGCGACGCCGAGGCGGCGTACACCGTTCTGGATGAGCTTGCTGCCCTGGCGCGTACCGCGTACAGCGAATTGGTCCATGACACACCGGGATTCGTCCAGTACTTCGAGGCGTCGACGCCGGTTGCAGAAATCGGGGCACTCAACATCGGTAGCCGACCCGCCTCGCGTAAGCAGACCAAGGCGATCTCCGATCTGCGTGCGATTCCGTGGGTGTTGTCCTGGAGTCAGTCACGCGTCATGCTGCCAGGCTGGTACGGCACAGGCGCGGCTTTCGAGCGATGGATCGACGGCAACCCGGAGCGTTTGGCGACGCTGACGCGTTTGTACGAGAAGTGGCCGTTCTTCCGGACTGTGCTCTCGAACATGGCGATGGTGATGTCGAAATCCGACATGGGCTTGGCGGCCCGCTACGCGGAGTTGGTTCCCGACGTAGAACTGCGTGATCGAGTCTTCGGCATGATCACCGACGAGCATGCGCGAACCGTTCGGATGTACAAGGAGATCACCGGCTACGGCGATTTGTTTGCTGATAATTCAGGCCTGGAACGTTCCGTCCACAACCGTTTCCCGTATCTCGAACCGCTCAATCACTTGCAGGTCGAGTTGATCAGGCGATATCGATCAGGTGACGAGAGTGACCAGGTCCGGCGCGGTATTCAGCTGACGATGAACGGCCTGGCCACGGCGCTGCGGAACAGCGGCTAAATAGCGGTCATTTTGCCCACGCCGGGAGCCTCCGGTGTAGTCGGTCGGCGTGACCATGTCATGCCGACCGACCAGAAATCCAAATTGTCTCATTTGACAATTGGACGACCGTTCATGTGGTAGACATCACATCGCCTGACGTAATCGGGAACGGCAGACGCAAGCGGCTAAAGTCCTCAATTCGGGCACCGCGGCGGGTTTCTCATTCCCTGACGCGTCGAGCCGCCGGCCATCGCGCCGCGCGACACTCTTGTCTCGAGGAGGCTTGTCTACGATGTCCACTGCGCTGTTGAATACCTCGGGGCCGCTGATGCTCGGAGGCGAACCCGCCTCCACTGCGGTCCGCGACTTCGTCCCGCTGGCGGCCGAACTTGTGAAGAACTTCTCCCGCGCCAACGCAACCTTCAAAACCCTCAACCTGGAATCCGTTCAGGAGGATTTGGTTGCGGTGACCGCGCAGGGGTTGCAACTGGCGATCCAACTCATGGACCACAGGAAGCTGCCGACCGACCGCGACCTGGACAGTATTCACACCCTGACCGTCCGGCAGGCCCGCCAGGGTGTCCCGCTCAGTGCCATCCTTGCTGTAACAGACGAAGCCATCAGCGTCATTCGGAACCTTATCCTCAGCAGAGCGGGCGTCGAGGACTCTGCCAACCTCAAGGAGCTCAACCACCTCCTGTTCACAGTCGCGCAGCGCCTGCATTCATTCATCTCGGTCAGCTATCTGGCGGCGATCCCTGCCGGCGCCCAGCTCGAGGGGAGCTCCGCCGGCGCCCTCGTCAAAGCCATGTTGGACGGAGACGATCCCACTGATCTTGCGTTGCAGTTGGGTATCGAGCTCGCACCCCGCTATCTCGTTCTGCGACTCCTCGTGAACCTGCCGAAACCCCGGCCGGGGGCCAGGGACGGCGCGCATCAGCGCCTGCAGGCATACCGTGATCTCGCCGCGGCACAAGCCAAGGTTGCTGCCCACTTCGGAGCCAAGTTGCTCGAAGCCCCGGCGCCGCAACGCGGCCTGGTCCTCATCGAGGGCACACCACACTGGGGGTTGGTGTGCCAAGTCGTGCGTCAGGCGACGGCCAAGATCGGGGTGCAGATCACGGCAGTCGGCGAGAATGCCGCGCTCGAGGATCTCCCAGCGGCCCAGGCGACCACCCGCGAGTTGGTCCACCTCGTCCGGAGGCTCGGGCTGCCGGCGCAGTCATACCGGATGGAGGACCTCGCGCTCGAGTATCAATTGACCCGGACCGGCCC
This sequence comes from Rhodococcus sp. AD45-ID, assembly GCF_003023755.1. Lineage (NCBI taxonomy): Bacteria > Bacillati > Actinomycetota > Actinomycetes > Mycobacteriales > Nocardiaceae > Rhodococcus > Rhodococcus sp. AD45-ID. Next base: position 1,298,807 of record NZ_PYHL01000002.1, read on the forward strand.
AGCGCGCGACAGCCTGATCGGCCTACTCAGGCCGCTCGACAGCAACCCTGAACTGTTGCAGACGCTGTCCGTGCACTTGTCGAACGACCAGCACCGGCAGCGCACCGCGTCAGCGTTGGGCCTGCACACGAACACCGTCGACAACCGGATCAAGCGCATTGCACACCTCACCGGATTGGACCCGACTTTGCCCTCTGAGCTGCTTAAACTGCGTGCGGCGATGATCGCACTGACCTTTGTCAGCACCGACGTGGACATCCGTCCAGTGAAATTGTGAAACCTCACATAACTCACTGGTAACAACCCACTTTTGATGGCTGGACCCCACTTTTCAGTAGACAACCGGGATATAAAAATGTGGCGCGAATCACCGCGCAGACCAGTAACGAAAAAGGGGAAAGACATGATCAACGGCCAGGAAAACGCCCTCCTCGGTGCCTTCTTCGACACGATCCTGCAGCTGTTCAACGCAGGCAGCACCGGAACTGGCTCGACGAACGGCGGCGGCGTCGCCTAGGGACGCATTTCGTGCCCCTGTGCGAGATCCTTCGCACAGGGGCACGTTTCTCGCCCCCACGATCTGAGGGGGTGACCACACCGCCACCCCGCTTAGGCCAGGAGTAATACATGATCGCCTCACCAACGACCGGCGCTTTGGCCGTCGTCATGAACACCGTCCTGCAGATGTTCAACGCGGGCAGCAGCTTTCTCTTCACCAACAACGCTCCGCTTCCAGGCGGCGGCGAAGACCCCACGACGCCCGTGCCCTGATCGCTCCACCCGCTCGCACCGTAACGTCGCAGACAGGAATCATCGTGATCAACTCGCCGTACACCCAGGGCAGCCTGGTCATCGACTTCGGCTCTCTTGCCAGCGCACTCGGTTTCGGAAGTGCCGGCCCGATCGTCTCGTTCGGCAGTGCCGGAAGCATTGAATTCAGTAGTGTCGGCGGACTTTGACAGACCTCACTGTCTCCCACGCACATTCGTATCCACTCGCGAAACAGAAAGCAGGTCTTCCTGTGCCTACAATTCCGCTCACCGGTGACCCCGTCGTGATCAACATAATTGTCCAGCTTTTCAGCGCAGGCAGCAGCAATGCGCTCGCACTGGGCGGTGTCGGGAGCAGCGGTCTCGGTAGCACCGGGCTCGGCAGCTTCGACTCAGCGAGCATGGGCAGCGCCGCATAGCAGCCATCGTTCTGCGTGAACTGCTCCCCGAATCTCGGACTGACAAGTTCAGTTCTGACATTCGGGGAGCAGTTCAGTTCGAGTAGTCTCGCAGCGTAAAAACGAACCCGACTGCAATCGCGGCACCTGCCAGGACATACACCGCAATCCGCAACCATGTCGGGCTGGCAAAACTGACGGCAATCGCCGCAGCCAGAGCCACGATGATCATCACGACGCCGTAAGCCGGTGTGCGTTCCGGATGTGCCGCGTGTCGATGCTGTGAATTCTCCACTACTTCACTGTGCGCCACCGTGGTTGGCAGATGCAATGGTGAGTGTTTTTGTCAGCGTGAATACAACTGTGTTTCGAGACCTGGGTTCGCGTGGACGGATTCGAGCCGGGCGAGGTCGGCGGACACGACAAGCGTGTCCATGTCGTCGATCCCGGTTGCGCCGCACCAGGATTGGTCCGCGGGCCACCAAAAGTTCGGGGTGCGCGTCCGTGTGGCGCGTTGTGCGGGGGACCGGGTTGTCGTGACTACCTGCTAGTTCCACCCTTGCAGGCCTTCCGAGACGCGAGCACACCCGCGGATCGGTTCGTCGAGGAACTCGCCCCACCCATCCCAGAACAGTCCCGATTGCACGTCGTCGAAGTGGTCGTAGACGACATCGATCAGCTCTGGCGGCAGTGACCCCATTTCCGGTTCAGTGTCGAAGATGCCCTCGATTGTCGCGCACGGATCCGGGCGTCCGACACTATTGGGAAACCACGCTCCGACGATCTCGGAAAACTGCGTCCCGACAATCATCTCTGCGCCCACGGCAGTGGCGACCTGGGACCATGTCACCGCTCGCGGCTCGCCGTCGTCATGGATATAGGCCGGGTGCAGGATTCGCAGAACATGCGGGTAACGGTCGGCTAACCAGTGACCAGTCGGTCCTGCGTCGGGGTACGGGTAGGGCGCGAGCCATGTCGCGCTATCGGGCAACGAATCGCCGATCCAACCTAGGCGTGGGGGCATACTGCGATTCTCCATGCGTCGTCGCGGCGCTGCGTGAGTGCGATCAGGAGCAGACTTGTTGGAAAGTTGTGGCGCCCGGTCGTAATAGATAGCGCTTCTCTCTCCCGTCAGCCTCGAAAACAGCTGCGGTTTCGGATAACCGGGTCATAGTGCCCTTCTGGTACGGGTCGTCCCAACCGGAGGGCGAGTTGTTTCGCCGAGCATCAGTGTTGACCGCTTCCCAGTATTCGCCGGCGAACTTGGCTTCCCGCGCACCGCAGTGGGTGTACATCTTGTAGCTGTAGGCGGTGCCGATTTCAACCTTCTCCGGTGATGGTTCGGACGGAGCGCCGCATCCAGCCAGACCCGTTGTCAACAGCGCCGCTATGCTCAGCAACTTTGCTACCGAAAGCCTTGTCATACATCGACATTAGCTTTTGGGACTTTAGCTTTTGGTACGTTGATTGATCGCCGCGAGTCAGTGCCAGGTGTTCCACCACTCCGCATTCGACCATTCCACAAGGGGAACCAGCCATGGCGTCCAGATCTTCCAACTGGTACCGAGTCCGTAAGGCGGAATCGGGATCATCACGGCACCTCCTGAACCCAGCGCTGATGGTCTGGTTTATTCACACTACGCGGACGAGTGCTGTGCGACGATCGGCTGATGGCCGAGCGATGGTACGAAAATGAACGGCTCGACCGGTGGTACTTCACAGTGGTGTCGGTCTGGCTGGTCGTCATGATCGGCCCTTCGTATATCGGCGCGGTGACATCGTCGACATCGTCGCCTTCGGGCTGGGATTGGGTGAGTTTCGGTATCTGGCTGGTAGCTGTTGTCGCGTCGACCGTCTTTGCAATTCGATCCTGGCGGAACCGAAACAGGCCCACTCAGAGCAGTGTTGGCAGCCCAGATGAGGGTAAGTGAGCGATGCGGACGGAAACGAGCTTCACATTTTGAGATGTAACGAGTGATACATTCTCCAGTGTGAATTCCGAGTCATCCGTGAGTTGGCGGATAATCCTGATCAAGATTGCCGCCGAGCCGACGCGTCACCGTGTTGCCGTGTGGCGAGAACTGCGCAAAGTGGGTGCGTTGTCGATCGGGCAAGGCACCTGGGCTGTGCCCAACGTTCCGGCATTCGCGGCGGGCGTCGACCGTGCGAAAGAACTTGTCGACCGCGCGTCCGGTGAAGTTGTCTTCCTCAACGCAACGGGTGCGAGCGAGGAAGACAACTCGCGATTCGCCGCGATGTTCACCGCGGCCCGCGAGGAAGACTGGACCGAATTCCTGTCGGACTGTGCGAAATACGAGGCCGAGCTCGACAAAGAGATCCGGATCCAGAAATTTACACTCGCAGAACTCGAGGAAGAAGAGCAGAGCCTGGACAGGCTTCGTCGCTGGCATCGAGACTTGAAGGCGCGCGACGTATTCGGCGCGAGCAATGCCGAAAGCGCAACCGCGGCGCTCCAGCATTGCACGGTGCGGTTCGAGGACTACTCGGAGCGAGTGATCAACGCACTGCACTCTCCTGAAGGCAATGACGACGGTGATCCCACATGAGTGACAACAAGGCCCAGCTGGAAGGCGCGCGATGGCAGATGTGGCCGCTGTACGCGGCCGGGTTCACGACTGCATTCGGAGCCCATGCCGTTGCGGCGAACCTCGTGTTCGATCTCGACGATCTGGCGAATTCGCTGCTCTATCTCGGTCTGCTGCTGGCCCTGTACGACGGCGCCGAAGTCCTGCTCAAACCTGTGTTCGGCACGCTGGCAGATCGGATCGGTGCCAAGCCGGTCCTGCTCGGCGGGCTCGTCGCGTTTGCCGCAGCATCGTTTCTGTTTGTTGTTGTCGCGGATACGGATTGGTTGTGGTTGGCGCGGCTCGGCCAAGGTGCGGCAGCATCGGCATTCTCGCCGGCTGCAAGTTCTTCGGTGGCTCGATTGACCCGAAAAGGCAAGCACGGCAGTGCTTTCGGAACCTACGGGTTCTACAAAAGTCTCGGCTATACCCTCGGCCCGTTGCTGGGCGGTGTGATCGTGTGGATGGGTGGTCTCACACTTCTGTTTGCAGTCATGGCCGTCCTCGCGCTGGTTGTCGCGATCTGGGCCAAGGTCGTGGTACCTGCGCTTCCGCCGCTACCTCGGGCCAGGCAAACCGTGGTTGATTTGGCTCGTCGCCTGAGTGATCGTCAGTTCCTCGGTCCCACCGCAGCTCTTGCGGCGTCGACTGCCGCACTGTCGGTCGGTGTGGGGTTTCTCCCAGTTGCCGGCGTTGATGCGGGCCTTGGACCGATAGCAACAGGTGCGGCCGTGTCAGTACTGGCGTTGTGTGCGGCATTTGCTCAACCGCGAGCAGGCCGAGCACTCGACGCGGGAAAAATCACCGTCGAGCGAGGTGTGGCATGGGGATTGGTTGTCACCGCCGCCGGTCTGGCGCTTGCCATGATTCCGGGGCTGGTCGGGATTCTCACTGCGGCAGTTGCTGTCGGCATCGGCACCGGCATCATCACGCCCCTCGGCTTTGCCGCACTTGCTGCATCGACGCCCGAGGAGCGCATGGGTCAAACCATGGGTGCAGCCGAACTGGGACGTGAACTCGGTGACGCGGGCGGCCCGCTGATCGTCGCAGGCGTGGCAGCCGTCGCGACACTGACGGCGGGCTTCGGGGTACTTGCCGTAATAACACTGTTGATCGGCGCAGATTCCGCGCGTCAGCGCAACGTCCGTTCATGACGCCGTCGATGCTCCGTGGCTCGGTTGCCGGGAACGTCAGGTTGAAACGCCGCTCGTAATCTCGAGGCTCTAAGTGGTGGCCTGCGCTCTGATCAGTTGCGCGAGCGTCGATGACGTAATGCACAGAACTAGCGCGGAGATCACGACCAGCCAGAGCCCCCATCCCACTGACGGTCCAATGATCTTTCCGGCGATCTCGGTGCCGCGTTGGAGTATGCAGGCGGCGTTGCCGACGGCAACGATCAAGACTGCGATTCCCGCCAAGGGGCCAATGCAGTGGTTCTTCACCTGCGGTGTGACGCCCCTCGAAAGAAGCGGAGTCAATGCGAAAGCTGCACCGATCCCGAGGATCAGGGTGATCACGCCGCATTCGCCGATACCGGAACTACCCAGCGCGAGGAACGACGTCCACGGACCGATGCTGCCGATGATGATGCCGACACACGAGAGCGCTGCTGCGATCAGATTCGGCCTGAAATGAGCAGGCATCGGCATTTGAGGTACCCGGGGTGAAATCCCGAACGGCTGCTGCTCATACGGCTGACTTACCCGAATAGTCACTGGGTGGACCGACTCTCTCTAACAACGTTGTTGCTCATGTCTAGCTTCTTCGGAGTCTAGGGACCGCCCTCTGTGTTGTGACCGATTCGACAATATTCAATTGAACGTGAGTGCAGACCTGGCCCGGACTGTCAGCCCAAAGCAACGGGAAGCAAGCCTCGCGGAGTCTCCTGAACTATTTGGTGCAGCGCCGAGTTCAGCGTCGGAAACGTGAACTGGAAGCCGGTATCGGCGAGCACGCCCGGGTCCACCCAGCGGCTCTTGAGCACTAGCTCGGCTTCGGTGTGTATTACGCGTGCGCCGAACTCCAGCATCCAGCCGGGCGTCGGCAACCCGCGCGCTCGACCCAGGGATGCACGCATCTCACGCATCAACACGTCGTTGGTCACCGCAACGGGCGAGGCGACATTGACCGGACCGGAGATGGCGTGGTGCTCGTAGACGTGGGTGATGGAACGAACTAAGTCGTCGACGTGAACCCAACTGAACATCTGCCGACCGTCGCCCATTCTTCCGCCGAAGCCGACGCGGGCCAGATTGATGAACGGATTAATCGCCCCGCCGCCGGCGCCGAGCACGATCGACATCCGAAGCGCCACCTTGCGAACGGTTGTCGGTGCCTCGAACAGCTCTTGCTCCCAAGCTCGCGCGACAGCCACCGAGAATCCTGTTCCCAGCTCGCCGGTCCTCTCGTTCATCGGCCGATCACGAGCGTCTCGATAGATTGTGCCGGTGCTGGCATTTATCCAGAGTGATGGCGGCTGTGGTGTGCGGGCCAGTGCGCGACCAAGCTGCGCCGTGGTTTCCACCCGTGAGGAAAAGATCTCATCGGCGTTGCGCTTGTTGTAGCGGCAGCTCACCGAGCGTCCGGCGAGATTGACAACCAGATCCGCTCCATCCAGAACGTCGACGACGCCTTGTCCGTCGGACCAAGTGGCATCACTCGAGTCGCTCCGCCCGATCGTCCGAACATTGATCCCACTGGCTTCGAGCGAGCGACGAAGGTACTGCCCGATATAGCCCGACGCTCCGCAAATGACGACGTAATTCATGGTGCTCATCGCACGGTCTCCTCTTCTCGCGCAGTGACTTTGGCCATCAATTTCGCGACGTCACCGACCAAGCTCCTGGCCACTGGTAGGCGGGCGAGCTTGACGGTTTTCGCGACCACTGGGGCGAGACCGTCGACCAATGCACGCGTACGTGCTTGTCCAGGCGACGAATCGGTGACCCAGTGCAGAGTCACACCCATATAGGTGAGCCACAGAAGTGTGGGGAGCTGTTTCTCCAATGAGGGTGGTGTCCGCTGGTGGGAGGCAGTCAGAGCCTCGCGCATCAGATCGATCGCCATTGCTCGGGCATCGGTGGACTCGACCGAAAACGGGCTGGATCGCGAGGTGGTAGGTAACGCACTTTGCAGGAATGTTCCGCCGAAGTCGTGATAGGGCGTCATGACATCGAGTCCGGAGTGCAGAACTGTCTTCAGGTTCTCCGTGAGTGAGCCGCCCTGGCGCAACAGTGGAAGTGCCCGATCGCGGTGATCGCGCTGGACGACCAGATACAGCTCATGGACAAGTTCGTCCTTGCTGGCGAAGTAGTAGTAGGTATTTCCGAGAGAGACGCCTGCCTCGCTTGCGATCCGGCGCATGGTTGTCGACTGGAAGCCCTCGTCGCGGAAGAGTCGCAAGGCGGTATCCACAAGCTTTTCCCGCGTCTCAGTTCCGCGACTACTCATGACGTCTCCTAGTTTTGAACGTGTTCAAAACTGAGTCTACGCGGCATAGTTGAACGTGTTCAATTAGAGGTGTGAGGCTACTGTGAGTGCGCGAAATCCAGGGCTTCCTTGATCCAGGCGTTGAACTCCACGGTTGAACTGGTGCCAGTGCGATCGACCTCGACCCACCCTTTGCTCATCGGCTTTCCGCGCATGTCAGGCCAGTGTGCGCCCTTGTGTAGTAGCAGTTCGTCGACGCGTTCCGGCGCGCAGCGGATCAAGAGGTTGCCGTGAGAGTTCGCTGCGACCGCCAATTGTCCGTTGACCATGTAACTCAGGCCGCCGAACATCTTCACCTCACTGACGTCGTCCTCGCTCACGAGTGCATCGCGGATTCGATCTGCCAGTGCTTTGTCGTATGCCATGCGACCATCCCTCGATGTCGATATCGCGTACCCGGTACGGATATGTCTCACAAGCGTGACATGCGACGACCGATAAGCGTTACGAATGCGCAGGCTGTGGGGCGGTGAAGAACTCGACGAGTGAGAGCGGAGCGCGGTCGCCAAGGCAGAGTCCCAGGATCACGTCTGCGTCCGCCGCTTCCGATTGGCTGCGGGAGAACATCGCCGCTTCGTAGTCGGCAAGTGCCTCTTCGAGATTGTCTGGATGCGCTGCAATCGCCTTCCCGAGTTCGGCGCCGTCGTACATTGCCAAGTTCGCTCCCTCGCCGGACGGCGCCATCAGGTGCGCCGCGTCACCGAGGAGCGTCGCCCCCGGAACGTGGTCCCACTGGTGATCATTTGGGAGAGCGTGGATCGGACGCGAGATCAGCGCGGTTTCGCCCGCGGTGATGAGCGCGGTGAGTTCTGGTGCCCACCCGCCGAATTCGGCCGCGACTCGGGCGATCGATGCGGCGGTGTCCGTGAAATCGATGCTCGCAATCCACTCGGCGGGCCGGTTCAGTTGAACGTACGTGTGAATGACGCCACCGGACTCGCGGTGCGCGGTGATTCCCTTACCTGGGGCGAGCGCATACAGAGCGCCGCCGCCGACTACGTCGGCTGTCGCAGGGTGTCGCTCGTCAACATCGTGCAGGTATGTCTCGATGAATACGGTGCCCACGTACTCGGGTGTGGAGTCGGAGAGTAGAGGTCGAATCTTCGACCACGCGCCGTCGGCGCCCACGAGAAGGTCGGTAGTGACGGTTGTGCCGTCGTCGAAGGTGAGTTCGTGCCGGCCGTCGCCGAGGGAAACGGCACTGGACACTTTCCGTCCCCACTCAATGGTCCCGTCAGGTAGTGAGTCGAGCAGGATCTGGCGAAGATCCCCGCGAAGCACCTCGGGCCGTCCACCGGTGCCGTCGTCCGGTTCGTCGAGGAGCACCGTGCCGTGTTGGTCGAGTATCCGTGAAGCCGCGCCACCTTCGTGGATGATCGCGCGGAACTGGTCGGTGAGACCGGCCGCTGCGAGCGCAAGTTGTCCGTTGTTTTCGTGGATGTCGAGCTGGCCTCCCTGCGTGCGGGCTCCTTTGGAGGGTTCCGACTCGTAGATCGTTGCAGCGATGCCGTGAACGTGGAGGACACGCGCGAGGGTGAGGCCGCCGAGGCCGGCTCCGATGATCGTGACTGGAGTTGTCATGGTCTTAATTCCTTTCAATGAGATTGGAACGTTGTTCCATTGTCGATCTTGGAACAGTGTTCCAGATATGTCAAGATGGACAGATGGACACAAAGTCGCAGCGGAACGAACGACGCACGGATGCACTGTCGAAAGAGCGAATCGTCGAGGCCGCGATCGAGATCCTCGACACCGAGGGCGAGGGCGCGCTGACATTTCGCGCGTTGGCGTCTCGCCTGGCAACCGGAAGTGGCGCAATCTACTGGCACGTTGCAAACAAGAACGAACTGCTTGCAGCGACGACCACCGACGTCGTCACACGTGTTATGACCGGCGTCGTTCCAGGGGCGACGCCGCGGGAAACCATCCGCACTACTGTTCTCGATGTCTTCGACGCGATCGACGCACACCCGTGGGTCGGCACCCAGCTCTCACGTGAGCCGTGGCAGTCCGCGGTGCTGCAGATGTTCGAAGGTGTTGGCCGGCAACTCCAAGAACTCGGAGTTCCCGAATCCGCGCAGTTCGACTGCGCTTCCGCACTCGTGAACTATGTCCTCGGGCTGGCCGGACAGTATGCCGCAGGGGCCCGCCTTCACGCACGCGAGACGGATCGATCGGCCTTCCTCGCGACAATCACCTCGGGGTGGGAACAACTCGACTCAGCCGAGTACCCGTTCTTACGTCAGGTGGCACCGCAGTTGCGCGATCACGACGACCGCGACCAATTTCTTGCCGGCATCGATCTCATCCTGGCCGGAATCGCGACTGTCCGATAGACGGCCTAACGCCTTGGATGCAACAAGGCTTCCGGCGGGCTGAACCTTCGATACCGCCACTGCCGCAGGGGGATTGTGCATCCGCGCGGTTGATCAACCGCGCGGATGCACAATTCGCGCGCGGATGTTGGAAGCCTTCGGAAAACCGGGTTAGTGTCTGGCCGCGAGCAATTCGGTAATCCTCGCGACGAGGTCGAGCGGGATCGGCTTGTTCAACGGAAACTTCGCCGTCGCTTTGGCTGATCGATACGGGTCGATTGCCTTCTCGAATTCGGCGTCGCCCTCGGGGAGTGGATACATCGAAATGTGGTGTTTCCATCCGGCAAAATGCACCAGACTTTTGCCGTCGACCGTGAAGGTCGGCATCTGGTAGCTGATGGTTTCGCCGGCGCCGGGAACTGCTTCGTGGATGGTCTGACGGACGCTCTCGAGCACAGGTTGCACATCGATCGGGAAGGACGCGATGTACTGGTCGATCGTCTCGGGGCTTTCTGTGGTCACGTGTCGAACATATCGTCACCGAGCGTTGTCGACTGTGCAATCGACAATCGATTGAGCAGTATGGTGCCTTATGCGGTGTTCACGGGAATTGCTGGGCGTTGCGACCGTCGCCTTGTTAGTGGGATGTGGTGCGCCGAGCAACAACGCGGACGACGTTGCGCCACCGACGTCGCGAGTGAATGTGCCTGGCCTGGTGGAACCAACCTGCCTGGCCGGCAATCTTCTCGGATTCTCGGACTTGCCGCAGGCAGCAGCACCGGTACCCGAACCGCGACCTATCCCGGCCGATTTTGTGCCCGTCCGAGTGGTCACTTGTGAGGGTGACTGGAGCGCTGGCGTCGTAGAGCACTCAGTGTCGTGGGTCGAGGAACGACGCGAGGGCGATATGGACGCCGTTATTGCAGGCTACCGGCTTCCATCAGATACACCGCCGGAAATGCGCACCTGCTTTGTGGACCAGCCGACACCTCCGATTGTGTGGCTCGTCGACGATCAAGGCCTGGGACTGCTCGCTCCGGACCTGCCGACAAATGAGTGTGGCGCGTTTAAGTGGGAGGCGATCACTGCCATCCGGGAGGTGCCGGTCACTGAACGGATTGTCCACCTCATCCCAGTTTCGCCGACGGTCGAAGCTCGGTTCATCAAACCGGAGTGATGGGTCAGGCCCCCGATCTACCCACGCGTACTGAAATGAGACCATTAGGTATGGCGAATCTGGAACCTTGGGAAATCTCGAGATTGACTACCCACCTTCGTGCATATTTGGTCAACGCGAAGCGCTTTGTTCAAGGGTGGTCATTGCGTGAGGTCGAGGACAAGCGCGACGACCATCGTGCCGTCGATTAGTCCGGCTTCGGCTGCCAGAAGTTGGGCCTCGAACCATCTATGTCGGCGAACCCGTACTCTGCTCCGAGTTCACCCGAACTGACAGATCGTTGATTCCATCGGGCCCGATTCGGATCGGCGGCAAGGGCGGCCACTGCGCGTCCGACAAATCTCGGCGACTCGGAATGAGCAAAATCAGGTGGCGCAGTCGGCCCATCCCGATTCGGCAGTAGTGCGTCGCGCCAATTCGATTCTGTGACACCAAAATTATCGAGCATCATCTCCGATCGCAGGAAACCCGGAGTAATGGCAACGGCGGAACATCCGAACGGGCCAAGTTCATGGCCCTGCGAATATGCGAGCCTGTTCACCGACACTTTTGCCAAGTCGTAGAACACCGAGATGCGATAGTTCGAGGCGTTGTATTCGGTAGTGCCATCGGTTATTTCGACAACCAGTCCACCTGGCCGATCGATCATGAGCGGCAGCAGATGATGCGACGTGGTGATGTGGGTGTCGATCGCCAGGCGCAAGATGTGAAAGCCTTTGTCCAGATCGTGTTCCCATACCGGAGTGTTCCACTCCGCCGGTCCACCCTTGAGTAACTCTGCGCCCCAGATGTCGTTGACCAAGACGTCGATCTGTCCGTAGTCGGTGCGTAGTTGCTCAGCGAGATCAGCAACTCGAGTGCTCTTGAGGTGATCGACGGCAATCGGTACTCCGACGCCACCCAATTCGGTGACCAGAGCGGCGGTCTCCTCGATGGTTTCGCTCCGCGGGTAGTCCGATTGAAGGATGCCGGTGGACGTGCTCCGTCCAGTGCAGATAACCGTGGCGCCCGCCTCGCCTAATGCTGCGGCGATTCCGCGTCCAGCGCCCCGCGTTGCCCCGGCAACAACAGCTACACGCCCGCGTAGGGCATCACGTTGAGGTGTCCACGCCATTGTCCGATTCTGCTCGCCGGCGCTGCCACGTTCAAGGCCTCGAAACGCAGGAGGAACCGAAAGCGCTCTGGGCGCGTCAAAATTCATGAGTGCTCAAGAACATGGACCGGGGGGGAACATGAATCGTTGTGTCGGGCAGAGTGCCGAGTGGAGAAACGGTGTCACGCCGATGAGTTCGGTTGTGGCACGAAGAAATTCGAGCAGGCTAGCGATTGTGCGTAGCGGCCGGCGTGGGGGAGTGGCCACAGAAGTTCCACCGGCACGGGAGTCGCCCGAAGACGACTCCCGGCCGGAGTGAATCTGAGATCAGGGCAACTGCGAGGCAGCGTCCGAATCGAGGAACCACCGGGTGGCAACCAATCCTGTGGCGCCGGCACATGGCCAGTCGACCGCTGCAGCGCCGCCAACGGCAGCAGCAACAGCTTCAGCCTTTGCCGCGCCGGAAATGAGCAGCCACACTTCCTTCGCGCGCTGAACGGCGGGAAGAGTCAGAGTGATGCGGACCGGCGGGGGCTTGGGGGAGTCCGTCACCGCGACCACAAAACGAGACTCTTCACGAACCGCGTCTGTGTGCGGGAACAGAGAGTTGATGTGTCCCTCGCCGCCCATGCCAAGCAGGTGTACGTCGAATGTGGGGACCTGCTTGCCGTGCGCCTGCGCGCCCAGCAACTGCTCGTACGCTGTTGCCGCGCCGTCTGGATCGCCTTCGTAGATGCCGTCGGACGCAGCCATCGGATGTACCCGATCCGGATCGACCGGAACATGATCGAGTAGCGCCTCGCGCGCTTGAACCTCGTTACGCTCCGGATCGCCGGCCGGGAGGAAACGCTCGTCGCCCCAGTACAGGTCGATCTGCGCCCAGTCGATATCACCGGGAGTTTTGCGCAACTTTTCGAGCAGTGCGATGCCGGTTCCGCCTCCGGTCAGAACGATGGACGCAACGCCGCGAGCCTTCTGAGCCTCGACGATGGTGTCTACCAAACGTGCGGCGGCCGCATCGACCAACTGGCCCGCGTCCGAAAACTTTTCTACGACAACATCACTCATATGTCACCTTCTCGAGGCCGGCCAGCGCCTCTTCGTAGATTTCGTCAGGATCGAGTCGACGTAGTTCCTCGGCGAGGCAATCGCGTGTCTCCCGGCGACCAAGGGACACAAGTGCATCCGGCTGACCTGTCCGGATCAGCGTTGCAGTTGTGCCCTCCTGTGGGCGGCTGATGGAGATGCTGCGCGTCTCGAGCTTCAACTCCACATTCAGTGCGCCGGTGCGGCGGTATACCGGAACTCCGGTCTTCGCAGCCAACCAGCCAGCCAGAATGTCCAGTGCGGGTTCGGTTTTCAGGCCGGACACCACAGCAGAGGTGACGTTTTCGTGTGGCGGAAGATCGAGCGCCGACGCCAGTAGTGCGCGCCAGTACGTGACGCGGCTCCACGCCAGATCGGTGTCTCCGGCAGTGTACGACGCGAGTCGCCCCTTGATAGTCGCCGTCGGATCGGGTGCGCCGGTGGCGTCGGTGATACGACGGACGGCGAGCTTGCCCACCGGATCCTTGGCCGGAATCGCGGGAGCCTCGAGCGGCCACCACGCGACTACCGGTGTGTCCGGGAGCAGGAACGGGATGACAACACTGCTCTCGTGATCTGCCAGCGGACCGTAGAGACGTAGCACCACAACTTCCGAGGCGCCGGCGTCGCCGCCGACGCGGATCTGGGCGTCGAGGCGTGGTTCGCTTTGTTCGTCGCCGCGCAGCAGCACGATGACGCGACACGGGTGCTCGCGGCTTGCTTCGTTGGCTGCCTCGATCGCTTCTTCGGCGTTGCCGGTGTCGCGGGTGCAGACAACAAGAGTCAACACACGACCCAACGTGACAGCGCCGCCGGTCTTGCGTACCTCGACCAGTTTCTTGCTGACCTGGACCGTGGTGGTTGACGGCAAATCGAGAATCACTAGGGTCGCCTCCATTCGCGTCCGGTGCGGTTCAACATTTCGTCGGCGGATTCCGGTCCCCAGGTACCGGCCTCGTACGGGTCCGGTTTGCCGCCGGCAGCCCAATGTTCGAGGACGGGATCGAGGATCTCCCAAGACAATTCGACTTCAGCGTTCACCGGGAACAGTGACGGCTCGCCGAGCAGCACATCGAGGATGAGTCGCTCGTACGCTTCGGGTGAAGACTCGGTGAAGGCCTGGCCGTACGAGAAGTCCATGTTGACGTCGCGTACTTCCATGCTCGATCCCGGAACCTTCGACCCGAAGCGCATGGTCACGCCTTCATCGGGCTGCACCCGGATGACCAATGCGTTCTGGCCGAGATCGTCGGTCATGGTCTTGTCGAACGGCAGGTGCGGCGCACGCTTGAAGACCACGGCGATCTCCGTGACCCGGCGACCCAGACGCTTACCGGTGCGCAGGTAGAACGGCACACCGGCCCAACGTCGAGTGTCGACCTCGAGCGTGATGGCCGCATACGTCTCGGTGATGGAATCAGCCGCGAAGCCGTCCTCTTCGAGAAGCCCGACAACCGGGAGACCACCCTGCCAGCCGCCCGTGTACTGGCCACGGGCGGTGGTCTCGTCGAGAGGTTCGGCGAGCCTGGTGGCGGAGAGGACCTTGATCTTCTCGGCTTGCAGGTTGAGCGGCTCGAAGCTGATGGGCTCTTCCATCGCGGTGAACGCCAGCAGTTGCAGCAGGTGGTTCTGGATGACGTCGCGAGCGGCGCCGATCCCGTCGTAGTATCCGGCGCGGCCACCGAGACCGATGTCCTCGGCCATCGTGATCTGAACGTGGTCGACGTAGTGCGCGTTCCAGATCGGATCGAATAGCTGGTTCGCGAAACGCAGAGCCAGGATGTTCTGAACCGTTTCCTTGCCGAGGTAGTGGTCGATACGGAAGACCGTGTCCTCGGGGAACACCTTGTTGACCACAGCGTTCAGTTCACGAGCACTTTCGAGATCGTGACCGAACGGCTTCTCGATGACAACGCGTCGCCACTGGCCTTCTTCTGCTTGGGCAAGCCCGGACGACGACAACTGCTCGAGAACCTGCGGGAAATCATCCGGCGGGATCGCGAGGTAGAAGCCGTGGTTTCCACCGATTCCCCGCTCGGTGTCGAGTGTGGCCAAAGTATCGGCCAGGTTCGTGAAGCCCTCGGAATCGTCGAAGTTGCCCTTGACGAATCGGATGCCGTCCGCCAGCCGCTCCCACACGCTCTGCCGGAACTTGGTGCGAGCACCGTCCTTGACCGCGTCCAGAACTACCTGTGCGAAGTCTGCGTCAGTCCAGTCGCGCCGGGCGAACCCGACCAGAGCGAATCCGGGCGGCAGCAGCCCTCGGTTGGCAAGGTCGTAGATGGCCGGCATCAGCTTGCGCCGCGCCAAGTCACCGGTGACCCCGAAAATCACCAGGGCACAAGGCCCGGCAATATGCGGAAGACGTTTGTCCGTGCTGTCTCTGAGGGGGTTGACCCAATCTGATGCCGCCGCGGAATCGCTCACAGGCTCAGCTCTTCTGGGTTGCTGCGCGGAGCTGCTCGGCAGTCGCGTCGAGCAACTCGTTCCACGACACCTCGAACTTGTCGACACCCTCGGTCTCGAGGACATTGAACACGTCCGCGAGATCGATGCCGACGGCTGCGAGCTGATCGAACACTGCCTGCGACTCCTGGGCGGTGCCCGAGACGGTGTCGCCCGTGATCTCACCGTGGTCGGCAAGTGCGTCGAGCGTCTTCTCCGGCATGGTGTTGACCGTGTTGGGCGCAACCAACTCCGTGACGTAGAGAGTATCCGGGTAGTCAGGGTTCTTCACGCCCGTCGACGCCCACAGCGGACGCTGGGCCTTGGCGCCGTCAGCCAGGAGTCCCTGGAAGCGCGGCTGCACCTCGAAGACCTGCTGGTATGCGTTGTATGCCAGACGAGCATTTGCGAGTGCAGCCTTGCCGCGAAGCTCGAGAGCCTCCGGCGTGCCGATCGCCGTGAGGCGGTTGTCGATCTCGGAATCCACGCGGGAAACGAAGAACGACGCCACCGACTCGATGGACGAGATGTCGCGGCCCGCAGCCTTCGCGGTCTCCAGACCGTCGAGGTACGCACCCATGACGGCTTCGTAGCGCTCGACCGAGAAAATCAACGTGACGTTGACGCTGATGCCTTCACCGATCACCTTGGCGATGGCGGGAATGCCGGCCAGCGTCGCGGGGATCTTGATGAGGACGTTCGGGCGATCGACGATCTTGTGCAGCTCGATGGCCTGCGCGACAGTCGCGTCGGTGTCGTGTGCCAGGCGAGGATCAACCTCGATGGACACGCGGCCGTCGACGCCGTTCGACGCCTCGAACTGCGGAGCCAGGATGTCGCACGCTGCGCGCACGTCGTCGGTGGTGACCGCCGTGATGGTGGCGTCGACATCGGCGCCGCGCTGGGCCAACTCGCGAACCTGCGCGTCGTAGTCCGAACCCTTGGACAGGGCTGCCTGGAAGATCGACGGGTTGGTGGTGACACCCACGATGGACTTGGTGTCGATCAGGTTCTGCAGGTTTCCGGACTGGATGCGATCTCGCGAAAGATCGTCAAGCCAGATGGAAACGCCTGCGGCGGACAGCTTTTCGGTGTTCACATTCTGTGTCATCGAGATCATCCCTTCACAGCGGCGAGGGAGCGCTGCGCGGCTTCGACAGTCGCGTCGGCGGTGATGCCGAACTCCCGGAACAAGGTCTTGTAATCGGCGGAAGCGCCGTAATGCTCGAGCGAGACGGCCTGGCCGGCGTCGCCGAGAATGCGCCACCACGGCATTGCGATACCGGCTTCGACGGATACGCGGGCACGCACGGCCGGAGGAATGACCTCGTCGCGGTATGCCTGATCCTGCTCGAGGAACCAGTCGAGGCACGGAACCGACACAACACGCGTTGCGACGCCCTGAGCTTCGAGGGTTTCGCGAGCCTCGGTGGCGAGGTGCAGTTCGGAACCGGTGGCCAGCAGAATGACCTCGGGAGCACCGTTGGCGGCATCGGCGAGCACGTATGCGCCGCGCTTGACGCCCTCGGCTGCCTTCTCCTTGGTGCCTTCGAGAACCGGCACATCCTGGCGGGTGAGTGCCAGAGCGGTCGGGCCCGTCTTGTGCTCGAGGGCTGCCTGCCAGGCAAACGACGTCTCGTTGGCGTCACCCGGACGGACAACGGACAGGTTCGGGATGGCGCGCAGAGCAGCAAGGTGCTCGACCGGCTGGTGCGTCGGGCCGTCTTCGCCGAGTCCGATGGAGTCGTGGGTCCACACGTAGGTGACAGCCGTCTTCATGAGAGCGGCGAGTCGAACAGCCGGACGCATGTAGTCGGAGAACACCATGAACGTTCCGCCATAGGGGCGGGTCGGGCCGTGCAGCGCGATGCCGTTGAGAATCGAGCCCATCGCGTGCTCACGGATACCGAAGTGGAGCGTGCGGCCGTACGGCTTTGCGTTCCAGTCGTTGGTGGAGATGGAGTACGGACCGAAGGAGTCTGCACCCTTGATGGTGGTGTTGTTGCTGCCGGCGAGGTCGGCGGAGCCGCCCCACAGCTCGGGCAGGATCGGGCCGAGTGCGTTAAGCGCTGAACCGGAAGCCTTACGAGTTGCGACGCCCTTGGCGTCGGGCTCGTATGTCGGGAGAGCGTCGGCCCAACCGGCGGGGAACTCACCGGCGAACAAGCGGTCGAACAGTTCCTTGCGCTCGGACTCACGCGACGCCCAAGCGTCGAACTCGACCTGCCACGCCTTGTGCGCGTCGGCTCCGCGGGAGACGACCTCACGGGCGTGAGCCAATGCGTCGGCGTCGACGTCGAACGACTTGGCCGGATCGAAGCCGAGAGCTTCCTTGACCGCTGCAACTTCGTCGGCACCGAGAGCGGAGCCGTGAACGTCTCCGGTGTTCATCTTCTTCGGAGCGGGGAAACCGATGATCGTGCGAAGCAGGATGATCGACGGGCGATCGACGACGGCCTTGGCCGCAGCAACTGCGTCGAGAATGCCGGAGACGTTTTCGCCACCTTCGACATGCTGAACGTGCCAGCCGTATGCCTCGTAACGCTTGCCGACGTCTTCGCCGAGAGCGATCGTAGTGTCGTGCTCGATGGAGATCTTGTTGTCGTCGTAGAAGACGATGAGGTTGCCCAGTTCCTGGACACCCGCAAGCGACGACGCCTCGGACGTGACGCCTTCCTCGATGTCACCGTCGGACGCGATCACGTAGATGTGATGGTCGAAGGGGGAGGAGCCGACCGGGGTTTCCGGATCGAACAATCCACGCTCACGACGAGCAGCCATTGCCATGCCGACTGCGGACGCGAGGCCCTGGCCCAGCGGACCCGTCGTCATCTCGACGCCGACAGTGTGACCGAACTCCGGGTGACCCGGTGTGAGGGCGCCCCACGTGCGGAGAGCTTCGAGGTCTGCCAGTTCGAGGCCGTAACCCGAGAGGTAGAGCTGCGTGTACAGCGTCAGAGAAGAGTGGCCACAGGAGAGGATGAAGCGGTCGCGCCCGACCCATTCCGCATCCGACGGATCGTGGCGCATGACACGCTGGAACAAGGTATATGCCAACGGCGCCAAGCTCATTGCGGTTCCGGGGTGGCCGTTGCCGACCTTCTGAACCGCATCGGCGGCGAGCACGCGGGCGGTATCGACAGCCTTCGTGTCCAGGTCGGTCCAGTCCGAGGGGTGGACTGGCTGTGTGAGGACGTGGATCTCGTCTGTGATCGACACTGGCAGATGTCTCCTGACATTGTGTACGTGGATTGCGAGGGAGAGGTGTCCCTCCGCTGCGTCACCTAGCCTAATGGTCCTGGCTGTCCGGGTCGATTCGGTTCCACGATGACCGCGGTCTACCATCGTCCGTAGTAGCAAATGCGATAGTCCAGAGAAGTGTCAGCAGTGTGTCGTGAAGAGATAGTGCGGTAACGCGTGGTGCAAGGAGAGAACGTGCGGACAGGGCAACAGCCGAGCGGACATGGCTTCGGCAGCCCCGGAGCAGCCCCGCGGGCGACCAATCAGAACACCGTTCTGGGTCGCGCAATGGGGAAGGTTCTGGCTTACATCGCGCTCACGAAGCCGCGAGTCATCGAATTGCTCCTGGTGGCAACAATTCCGGCGATGCTCATGGCTGATCGCGGAAATGTCGACCTGTGGTTGGTGCTGAGCACCTTGTTCGGTGGATGGATGGGCGCCGCGAGCGCGAACTCCCTCAACTGCGTCGTCGACGCGGATATCGACAAGGTCATGAAGCGCACTGCCAAGCGCCCGCTGGCCCGAGAAGCCGTCCCGACGCGCAACGCGCTGGTCTTCGGTCTTGCGCTCGGACTGGCGTCGTTCGCGTGGCTGTGGTGGCGCGCCAACCTGCTGGCCGGTGTCCTCGTTGTCATCACCATCGCGTTCTACGTCCTGATCTACACCATGGTGCTCAAGCGTCGTACGTGGCAGAACGTCGTCTGGGGCGGCGCCGCAGGCTGCATGCCCGTCTTGGTCGGTTGGGCCGCTGTTACCGGTTCGCTCAGCTGGGAACCGTTTGTTCTGTTCCTGATCATCTTCTTCTGGACGCCGCCCCACACGTGGGCTCTCGCGATGCGTTACAAAGAGGACTACAAGGCTGCCGGCGTCCCGATGCTCCCGGTCATCGCCACCGAAGAGCACGTCACCAAGCAGATCCTGTTCTACAGCTGGGCAATGGTTGTCACCAGCCTGATTCTCGTTCCCGCAGCCGGTCTCGTCTACGCGATCGTTGCTCTGCTGGCCGGTGCCTGGTTCTTGCTCCTCGCTCACCAGCTGTACCGCGGAGTCCGCGGCGGCGCAGAGGTCAAGCCACTCAAGCTTTTCTTGCAGTCCAACAACTACCTGTCCGTGCTGTTCGTGGGCCTAGCTATCGACTCGGTGCTGGGACTGCAGACGATCAGCGAAATGTTCAGCTGACCGACTGCAGTCACGAACCTACGGAATCAGCACGATCGATCCCGTAGTTGCCCGGCCTTCCAGATCACGATGAGCCTGGGCAGCATCTGCCAGCGGATACTGCGCACCCACCCGAATCTTCAAGGTGCCCGCAGCGATGGCGTCGAAGACGTCGCCGGCCCGCCACCGCAGTTCCTCCGGCGTACGAATGTAATGAGCCAACGTCGGCCGTGTCAGGAACAGTGAACCCGCGCTGTTGAGCCGCTGCGGATCAACCGGCGGCACAGCGCCACTGGCAGCCCCGAACAATGCGACGGTCCCGCGGATTCGTACCGACGCCAGGCTTGCATCGAACGTCGTTGCACCCACCCCGTCGTAGGCCACCGCGACACCTTCACCGCCGGTCAACTCACGTACCCGGGCCGCAATGTCGTCCTCGTATCGCAAAACCTCCGACGCACCGGCCTCGCGGGACAGTTGCTCTTTGGCATCTGACGACACCGTTGTGATGACCTTGGCGCCGAGACTCACTGCCATCTGCGTGAGGATCAATCCGACGCCGCCGGCACCGGCGTGCACAAGCACCGTGTCACCCGGCTGGATCGGGTACGTGGACTTGGAGAGGTAATGCGCGGTCATGCCTTGCAGGAGTGCTGACGCGGCAACCGGCGCAGGGACACCGTCGGGAACTTTTACTGTAACAGTGGACGCGACAGCCACCTTTTCGGCGTAGCTTGCGGTTGCTGCCGCCCATGCCACCCGCTCGCCGACAGTGAACTCCGTTACCTCGGAGCCGACTGCCTCGACGATCCCGGTTCCCTCGTCGCCGGGGATGTAGGGGAGATCCCGTGCATACATGCCCATTCGGAAGTACGTGTCGATGAAGTTGATGCCGATGGCTTCGGTGCGGACAAGGAGATCGTGTGCACCGATCGTGGGCTCGGGTTGTTCGGACAGCGTGAGAACGTCTGGTCCGCCGGTCTCGGAAACATAGATGGCTCGCATCTTGTCTGTTCTACACCTGAGGTCGCGTCAACTCAGGCCATGCCTCATGTTGCGGCCGGACTACCGACCAGTATTGTCGAGCTATGAGCACCGATACCGAGAAGTCGGACGCCACACCGTCCGCGACCGCGCCGGAACTTCCGAAGTCGACGGTCAAAGCGATCACCAAGTTCGTCGCCGAACATGGCGGCACCGCAAGCGCCGTCATTCAGCCCGTCGGCGTTGTTGGAGTGCGCATCACTCTCGTGGGTGCCGACGGCATTCTCGGCGACCAGGTGGTCAAGGATCTTGCTACGGCAAATGCCGTCGTCGCGTCCTTCGACAACGTCACCGTTGCCGAGTGGGAACGTGAACTGACCAGCATCGTCACGCCGGCCGACGGCCACTTCAAGAAGATGGCCGGGTGGGTTGCCCACCAGACGCGCTTCCCGAAGGCCCGCAACGGCGCCTGAACAAACTGATTGCGGCGAATTCCGGCAGCTGATGGCAGGAACTTCGCCGCAATTGGTCTATCTAGTTGGTTTCGTCAAGTCGGAAACTGGCACCTTCGAGCGCAAGCCGCCGCACTTCGACTAGAGCTCGCTCGTAGATCACCGTCCCGATGAGCATGGTCTCGACGGCAGCGGTGCGATCCGGCATGGATCGAGCGTAGTGAACTTCGGCTTCGGCTGTTCTCTCGACGAAGTCCGCGGAATTGTCGAAATCCGATACCGCTGCCGGGAAGCCGAACCGGCGCAGAGTCGCGACGAGTTCCGCGAGTCGGTACGCCGCTGGAGCGTCATCCTCGATTTTCCAATTCCTGTGCCTCAGCCACACCTGCACCTCGTCGTACGCCGCCATGACATCGGCGGACAGGTCGCCGGTCGGAATTTCGTCGAGTCCGTGCATCACCGCCCCGAATGCGTCGTGCATCGGGGCTGTTTCGTCTTCCATCGCAGCCAACGTGGCTCGAACTTTCGATATCGACAGACCACCGATGTCGATCAGGGAACGAATCAGTCGTAGTCGCTTCGCGTGGTACTCGCCGTAGTCGGCCTGATTGGTGGCTGATTGTTGACCGCTGGTGAGCAGGCCCTCACGCAGGTAGTACTTGATCGAAGCGATTGATACTCCGCTTCGGGCGCTGAGCTCGGAGATCCTCACAGATTTGCCCTTGACTTCACGTTTGGATAGTAGCACTATCCATTATAGATAGTGTCACTATCCGTAATGGGCAACATGAAGCTGCGATGGAAGGGTTCTCATGAATCGACATCAAGTTCAGAACGGCCGATATACCGCGGACGTCGACGGCCAGTTTGTGGTTTTCATCATCGGCATGAGATTCAACAAGCTCTGGAAGATCCACAAGTGGTTCGGCGCGTTTGTTGCGATGCCTCGAATGCTTCGAGAACTGCAGCGATCGCCGGACAAGGGGATGCTCGGGGCACGAATGTCCTGGGGTGGGCGCACGATTACCGTGATCCAGTACTGGCGAAGCTTCGACGACCTCGAAGCGTTCGCGAAGAACCCGAACGATCCACATTTGCCGGCCTGGAGGGCATTCAACCGGCGCGTCGGCAAGAGTGGCGATGTGGGCGTCTATCACGAGACATACCGCG
Source organism: Rhodococcus sp. AD45-ID (assembly GCF_003023755.1). Classification (NCBI taxonomy): domain Bacteria; kingdom Bacillati; phylum Actinomycetota; class Actinomycetes; order Mycobacteriales; family Nocardiaceae; genus Rhodococcus; species Rhodococcus sp. AD45-ID. Next base: position 1,321,169 of record NZ_PYHL01000002.1, read on the forward strand.
TCGGAAGCGGGCAGCACGAATCGGTCTACGTGAACATGCCCGTCATGGGGTTGGCTGAGGCCACTACGTCCGTGCCGGTGGGGAAGCGACGCGACACCGCAAGGGAGCGGATGGTTCGCTGACCGCCAGGTGGTTTCAGGCCGCTACTGCGGATGCTGCCGGAACGTCTTGTCTGACCTTTCCGGCTGCCCACACCGCCGCCGTTGCTGCCGTGCACAGACCGGCACCCGCGACATGCAGGATCACGAGGATCTGCGGTACATCGGTGAAGTACTGAACAACGCCGATCAGCGCCTGGGCAACAATCAGGACCAGCAGAACATGCAGGCGCTTCTTTACGGCAGCGGATGTTCCGACCGCATAAAGGCCGAACGTCAAACCGACGACCAAGGCCAGATAGCCGACCAGTAGTTGTGAATGCAGATGAACCAGGGTGACGATCTCGACTTCGAGGCGGGGAACCGTCCGGTCAAGACTCTTGTCGCCGGCATGCGGGCCGGCACCCGTCACGAGCGTTCCCGCGACCAGAACTCCGGCAAGAGCCACACCACTCAGTGCCGCGAGCCAGCGCAGCGGCTTCGGCATCACGATCAGCGTGGTTGCGTCATCAGGTTCGGCGATCTTCGCGTACATAACCGTCGCGATCCACACCATCAGCATCGACGCAACCAGGTGAATAGCAACCGTCCACCACAGCAACCCTGTGAGGACGGTAATTCCGCCGATGATCGCCTGAATGACCGTGCCGAGCGGAATCATCCACGCGTACACCAGAACCTCGCGGCGACGACGCGCACGCGTCACAGCCAGGACGATCGCAGCCGCGACAATCACAACCACAAAGGTCAGCAGCCGGTTTCCGAACTCCACAACCTGATGGATGATCGCGACCTCACCATGGCCGACCGGAACAAAACTGCCCGGGAAGCACTGCGGCCAGGTCGGGCAACCCAGCCCCGACGCAGTCACACGCACAACCGCACCTGTGACAGCAATACCGCCCTGGGTCAAGATCACGATGAACGCGATGATCTTCTGCGTCTTCAGCGAGGGGAGAGGCAGGCGATCCACCAAGCTCAAAAATCCGGCATACACACGATTCACCACGCCAACGATGGTAGTTCCCCAACAACTACGCAGTGTCGTTGGGGCAGCCCGCTCCGCGTCTGCCCCCTGTCGTTGGGGCAGCCCGCTCCGCGTCTGCCCCCTGTCGTCGGGGCAGCCCGCCCTAGTGCAGAAGACTGTCGGCACCCCTCACTACGATTCTCCGAGTGACGCATTACGACGAACTCGACATGTTCGGTGGCCTCGACGCCTCCACCCTCCCGCTCCGCCAGCAGCAGATTCTCGCCACAATTCGGGACTGGGTGACCACAAACGGATCCACGCCGAGCACCCGGCAAATCGGGGACGCGGTAGGTCTGCGGTCGACGTCGTCGGTATCCAAACACCTCAAGAGCCTCGAGGAAAAGGGATTCCTCCGCCGGGGCACGGCGATGGCTCGGCAACTGGACGTCCGGCCCTTCCTGGTCGGAATCAAGGGGGGTTCGTCGAACAACAGTGTCGAGGTGCCGGTGGTCGGCGATATCGCGGCCGGTGCACCGATTCTCGCCGAAGAACACACTGACGAGGTATTGGAACTCCCGCGCGAACTTGTCGGCTCCGGAACTGTGTTCGGGCTGCGAGTGCGCGGTGAGTCGATGGTGGACGCCGCGATCTGCGATGGCGATGTTGTGGTGGTGCGCCGTCAGGACGAGGCCCATTCGGGCGAGATAGTGGCCGCGATGATCGACGGTGAGGCCACGGTGAAGGTGCTCCGACGCCGTAACGGCCACGTCTACCTCGAGCCCCGCAACTCGGCATACCAGGTCATGGACGGCGACCACGCAACCATATTGGGCAAAGTTGTTTCGGTGATGCGGCGGATCTGAGGATCTCGATCATCGCCGACCTGTGACAGTCGAGGAGCAGGTCGAATCGCCGGTCTCTCAGGGACTACGGCAGTGGAATGATCGCTGCCGCCAGTACGGCGGGTGGAGGCAGCTTCAGGTGAGTAGTGACAGGTCCGAGACCGATCTCTGGCCACTCTGCGAGGAGGGGTAGATCCTCTGTGTCAGGCAATGGCGTCAGCTCAAATAGGTACTCGCGCTGCTGCATCTCGGAGTTCTCGTATCCCTGGCCATCTCTGTGCCGAATGGGTTGAAGCACCGAGTCCTCGAGAGCTCTCAACCGTAAAGGTCTCCCATGCGTCTCGCCGGGTCGGCGTCGGCCGGTTTCAGGATCGGTGATCGCCGGCGCTGCGTATTGACGTCGTAGCGCGTCAGCGTGAACGCCTTTCGCTACCACGACAACTGCGAGTTCAAGCCCCGATGTGTAGGCCACAATCGACCGTAGTCCCACAGTCACGCCTTCCACTTGGGCCAACAGCATCGGACCGTGTGCGATTGCACCCAACTCTTTGGCGACGGGCGGCATGAATCTCTGATACCAGATCATGATCTGAGCCTGGCACACGAACAGATGCATGTGCAGTGGTTGCCCACCGCCCCGACGCGTTCGCATCCAGCGGTTTCATACTGCTGTTAAAGCCGACGCGCTCAATCCTGCTGATGTGAATGGGATAGGTGTCGAGCGCGGCGGGGGGTCCTCGGTGTCCTGAGTCAGTACGCGCGAACGCGCACAATTCCGGAAATCGTTCCCTGGTAATACTCGCCGGACGCGGTGATGAGGGCCGACATCTGCAGGGTGTCGTGCACCGCGGTGGCCGGCATCGTCGTGGACCCGATCTGGGTTCCGTCCTTCGAGTCGATGACGGCAAAGGAGTACCCGTCGAGTGGCGTCGTATCGGCTGAGCCGTTGCGCGTCACTGTGTAGATGTTGTCGTCAGCCGTGGATAGATGCGGGACTGCGGAGCTTCGAATCGTGTTGTCCCACACAACATGACAGCCAACCGGATCGATGTCGACGCGCGTCATTCCGCCATTGAAGGGTGCGGTGGCGGGAACTGCCGGACCGGCGCCTTCCGGTGTGGTCGGATACGGATACCCGTAGGTGCCGGCTACGTAGATGGAGTGGCCGATCGCAATGGGGGAGTTCTCGCTGCCGCTCGGTGAGCCGTCCTTGCCGGCTGCGGTCAGGACGGGTTGGGAGCATACTTCGGCACCCGTATCTGACCGATAGACCCGGACGCTGACAGTCGGGTGAGCGTTGTCGATGATCGTGACAAAATCACTGCCCGTCGACGGCCCGAAGTACGTGGGTGTCGATCCTGTTCCCCAACTCAACTGGCCAGGGTTCCTTGCGGGGCCGCGGTTGTACGGCTGACGCCAATCGACGGCGATATCGTCGCCCTTGCGGCTGAGTTGGTACAGCGCATGAGTGGTGGCGACGGCCGTTCCCGTGGGCGAGGTGGAAATACTGTTCTGAACCTGTTCGCCTTCGGGGAGGTCGATGGTGTGAGCGATTCGATCGGTGCCGACAACGCCGACGGTGCCGTGGCCGGTCGCGAACCAGACATTGCCGGTCCAGTCCGGCGCCAGCCCGGTGACATTGTCGTCGGCTGCGACAACCCCGGAGAGGTCGATGACGTCGGAGAGTTCCAGACGCCAGGTTCCGTCGGGGTTCTGAGCATGCGCGATGCGAACGAGTTGACGATTGCCGTCGACGGCAACCAGTCGGTTCTCGTGGTCGAGGTATGCGTAGACGCCACCGAGCAGGCTGCCCTTAGCCAGGGGCAACTGCGCGACGGATCGGCCGAACGGTGACGCCTCGGCCTTGGGATCGATGAGGTGAATGGTCGGGATCTGACCGAGCATCGTGGTGCACAGAGAGACGATCAGGCCGTCGGAACCTTGCAAGATTGTCGGGCACGCCGACATCAGAGGAAACGCGGTGACTTCGTGAGGTTCGATGCCCGGCCCTGGGAGGGGCGTGACGTCGGACGAACCGGCGTCGCCGTGCATCGTTGCTGTGCCGACCGGACCGAGGTAGGGATTGGCCGGTGCCAGCGGGCCCGCAGTCGGCAACGACGCGGTTGACGGAACGGCAGCAAGTAGCATCAGCGCACTGGTTGCGCCGGCTATCCGGAGTGCCTTCCGCGAAATGCTCACGTGAATTTGAACCACCGTGCGGCGCAGGCTCCGCCGATCACAGCCCAGACGAGCAGCACGACGATCGAGAACCAGTCCATCGAGGACGCGAGGGCCGAGTCGAGTGCATGGGCCAAGGCGCCGGACGGAACCAGGCGTACCAAGGTGTGCAGCGCGTCGGGGATGTCTTCGCTGATCAGTCCGACACTGCCGATGCCTGCCATCACAAACCACAGGACATTGGCAAGTGCCAGAACGATTTCCGCACGCAATGTGCCGCCGAGGAGCAGTCCGAGTGTGGTGAAGGTAACGGTTCCCAGCGCGATGACCACCGCGCCGATCGCCAGTTCCGTCGGCGTCGGGCGCCAACCAAGCGCCAGGGAGATCAGGCCGAGTATGACCGATTGCAATGCCACGACGATGATGACGGCTGCGCTCTTGCCGGCGATGATTCCCCACCGCGGAAGTGGTGTAGCGCCAAGACGTTTGAGTGCGCCGTATCGGCGGTCGAAGCCCACTGCGATTGCCTGCCCGGTGAATCCGGTGGACATCACCGCCACCATCATGACGCCGGGCAATACTTTGCTGACCCTTGAATCCCCCAGATCGCCCAGGGGCAGGAGGGACAGTCCGATCAGCAGCGTGATGGGAATCAGCATAGTCAGCAGTAACTGCTCGCCGTTGCGCAGCAACAACGTCAATTCGAGCTTGGTCTGAGCCGCCATCATCTTCGCCGCAGAGTTGGGGCGAGGATCGGGGGAGAACGTACCGGGCTCGAAGCGATTGTCAGCCAACCGTCGGTCCCGGGCGCTGTTCGCCGAAGCATTGTTCTGGCTATTCGACACGGCTTTGTTCACGACCTTGTTTCCCGTCATCCCCGCAGATCACGACCCGTCAATTCGAGGAAGACGTCTTCCAAACTACGTTGATCGACGCGAATGTCATTGATCAGGACATTTTGTTCGGCACACCATGTCGCCACCGTCGCCACCGTCGACGGTTCGATCGAGCCTTCGATCAAGTATGTCCCCGGATTGGCTTCGCTCACTCGGAATTCCCCGGCGAGGGACAGTGCAAGTGAATCGACACTCAGTCCGGACATCGTGGTCAGTCGCAATTGACCCTCGGCTCCCTTGCTGGTGACTTCGGCGGGAGTGCCCGATGCGACGATGCGGCCGTGGTCGATGATGACCAGTTCGTCGGCCAGTGCTTCAGCTTCGTCCATGAGGTGAGTGGTCAGGAGAATGCTGACACCGTCGCGGCGCAATGCATCGATCAACTCCCACACGAGGAGACGGGCCTGGGCGTCGAGGCCTGCAGTCGGTTCGTCGAGGAAGACAAGTTCCGGTCGGCTCACCAGTGCACAGGCCAACGACAGGCGTTGTTGCTGGCCACCGGACAACCGTCGATACGGAGTTCGCCGTGCGTCGGTCAATCCGAGCTTGGACAGAAGCCAGGTGGGATCGAGAGGATCAGCGGAGTACGAGGCCACGAGGTCGAGCATTTCGCCGGCTTTGGAGCCGGGGTACGCGCCGCCGCCTTGGAGCATGACGCCGATCCGCGAACGAACTTCACCGGAATCGGCGATCGGGTCCAGTCCGAGTACTCGGACCGTTCCGGAATCAGGGGTGACAAAGCCTTCACACATCTCGACCGTAGTGGTCTTACCAGCGCCGTTGGGGCCGAGAAGGGCAACGACCTGCGCGGTTTCAACGGTGAGATCGATACCGTCGACGGCACGAACACCGTCAAACGATTTGACGACGCCTTCTATCCGCACGGCAGGCGTCGACGATCTTGTTGCACTCGAGGTCACGGAGAATCAGCGTAAGCCCCGGCAGAGTTGCCTTCGTCCACTGGTCTGGTTTTCGTGATTTCCGCTACTGGTTTCTCGCTACGCCAGGGCAGGGAATTCCGGGTGAGGTAGATCAACGCGAAAGCGGTGATGATCGTCGCGACGACCGCTTGGACGATCATGAACGGCAGGTATTCGGCGCCGTTCGACATGAGCATGACGCTCACGATCGACGTGAACACCACGGCAGGGACGCGGAATATCGGAGCGGTTGCCCAGGCTGCGAGCGGGAGTATCGCCCAGAGCAGGTACCACGGTTGCACAACCGGGAAGAGCAGCACGATCGCGCCGAGGGCGATTCCGAGCCCGCCGACGGGATGGAGGCGTCCCATGTAGACGGAGACCATCATTCTGGCCGTGATCAGCACTGCGACCAGATATGCGATCGGGCGGGTGATGGTGAGAATCGCCGTCGTGTGGTCGCCGAGTCCGAGAAGCACTCCGGCCAATCCGGTCCCGACGCCAAGAAGCGTGGGTATCGACATCCAGCTTCGCACGGCTGTTGCGGTGTTGAGCGTGTTGATCCAACCCATACCCAAGCCACTGGCGACGCTGATGACGCCGATCACGACAACGGTCACGCCGGCGAGCAGCAGCGCCGCCGAGAAGAAGGACTTCCAGGTTCCGCCCCACCGGCGGGCCAACGCCATTCCGACAAAACCGAGTGCAAGCAGGGACGGGATCTTTACGGTCGCCGATAACGCGATCAGGCCGGAACCGGCTATCAACAGAGCAAGCGAGCGACCTCGGATCGGGCCGGCGCCTTCGACCGCGCGCAGCGCCACCTCGATTCCGGCGAGCATGAGACCGAGCATCAGGGCTTCGTTGTGAATGCCGGCAACCAGATGGAACAGCAGGAGGGGATTGGCGGCGCCGAGCCACAGGGAGCTGACCGCAGAGACACCGCACCGCTTGGCCAAGCGGGGCAGTGCCCACACGATCAACGCAACGCCCACCAGAACGAGCAGGCGATGAAGGAAGATTCCGGCAACGATGTTGTCGCCGGTCAGTGAACTGATGCCGCGTCCAAGCCACAGAAAGAACGGTCCGTACGGTGCCGGGGTGTCACGCCAGATCGTCGGAACAGTTCTGGTGAGCACGTGATCGACGCCGAGCGCGGCTTTGGGGCCGATGAGATACGGATCGAGTCCGCGTGCCGCGATCTCACTCTGCGCCAGGTACGAATACACATCGCGACTGAACATCGGCGGTGCGACGGTCAGCGGCAAAATCCACAGCAACAGCGTGCGGTCCAGTTGTGATCTGCTCATGCGGCGCGGCGCGCCGGCGCGAGTTCGCAGATCACCGACGGCAAATCGGCCCAACATGAGCCACGCCAGGACAACCAGAACAGTTCCGGTCATTGTCATCGTCAACGAGACAGTCGGCATTCGTCCGGGGAGACTCAGCACCCGTAGTCCGGCCGTCGGATTCTGGAGTACAGGCTGCGCACCCGCACCGAGTGCGCCAACCGCCATCAACACGGTGCCTGTGGCGCCGAAACGCCTGATTCCGCGAAGCTGAGCGGTCTCCTTCTCGTTCAGGCCGGGGCGCTCGTCCTCGTCGCCGTGCAGCGTCGCCATCACGGATTGCCGGGGCTTGGATCCGAACGGCCGGACACCGAGGGTGGAGAGGACAAGTTGTTTCGGCTTGTCCAGCAGGATCGCGCGGGTCGACTGCGCGGTCGTCTTCTGCGTGGGGGTCTGCGGCACCCAGGAAGCCTAGCGGCTCGTGCGCAGGGCTCGGACAACTGTGAACAATGCGGGCAGTCCGCCTATTCCCAAATGTAATGCAGGTTGCCCTTAGTAGACCTGCGAAAAGAATTCCGTCACACTTGTGTTGTGAAAAGAAATGCGACTCGCACTCAAAGCAAGGAAGCTGCAGGTCAGTCCACTGCAGCTGCCTCGCAGAGTCCTGTCGTAATGCCGGTAGCGGTGGGTGTCGAAGGCCAGACTCGGGCAGCGGTGGTCAAACTGCTCCTCGAAGAAGGGCCCATTACAGCCTCCGAAATCGGCACGCGACTCGGTTTGAGTGCGGCCGGTGTCAGGCGTCACCTCGACGCGTTGATCGAGTCCGGTGAAGCCCGCGCCGCATCCGCGTCGTCGCTCCGTCAGCGTGGACGCGGGCGTCCGGCCAAGCAATTTCAGATCACCGCCACTGGACGTGGGCGTCTCGGTCACGCGTACGACGATCTTGCCGGGGCAGCAATGCGCCAACTCCGCGAAATCGGTGGAGACGCCGCGATCGAGGAATTCGCCAAGCGGCGGGTCCAGGCAATTGTGGGAGATGTCGAACCGGCAGATCCCGCCGACCTCGGCGCCGTTGCGGAGACGGCAGATGCCATCGCCGACGCTTTCAGCGCCGTCGGATTTGCCGCGTCGACCAGGCCGGTGGGTAACGGCGTGCAGATCTGCCAGCACCACTGCCCGGTTTCCCATGTGGCAGAGGAGTTTCCGGAACTGTGTGACGCGGAACAGGAAGCGTTCCGGCAACTGCTCGGCACGCACGTTCAGCGTTTGGCCACCATCGCGAACGGTGACTGCGCCTGCACGACACACGTTCCCCTCGTATCGAACGGGAGTAGATGAAACCTCCCGATCCGCTAGTTCCCAAAGTTTTTCGCTAGTTCTTCACAGTCAGAAATGTTCCTCGCGTCGAATTCAGCCCTCGTCGCGGCGGAGCAGCCGTCAAGTAACAAGACTCCGGAAGGAGCTCGCATGACCGTCACATCAGACCAGGCGACTACCACTGCAGCTGCAGGCACCGAGCCGCTCTCGCAGGAAGAGGCCATCGCTTCCCTCGGTCACTACGGCTACGGCTGGTCCGATTCCGACGTAGCCGGAGCCAGCGCACAGCGCGGACTCTCCGAGGCTGTCGTGCGGGATATTTCCGCGAAGAAGAGCGAGCCGGAGTGGATGCTCGACATCCGCCTCAAGGCTCTGCGCACCTTCGACAAGAAGCCGATGCCGAACTGGGGCAGCGACCTCGAAGGTATCCACTTCGACAACATCAAGTACTTCGTCCGGTCCAGCGAGAAGCAGGCCGAGTCGTGGGAAGACCTGCCCGAGGACATCAAGAACACGTACGACAAGCTCGGCATCCCCGAGGCGGAGAAGCAGCGCCTCGTTGCCGGTGTTGCCGCTCAGTACGAGTCCGAGGTCGTCTACCACTCGATCCGTGAGGATCTCGAGCAGCAGGGCGTCATCTTCCTCGACACCGACACCGGTCTCAAGCAGCACCCGGAGCTGTTCAAGGAGTACTTCGGATCGGTCATCCCGGCCGGCGACAACAAGTTCTCCGCGCTGAACACCGCGGTGTGGTCCGGTGGCTCGTTCATCTACGTTCCGCCGGGAGTCCACGTGGACATCCCGCTGCAGGCGTACTTCCGCATCAACACCGAGAACATGGGTCAGTTCGAGCGCACCCTGATCATCGTCGACGAGAATGCCTCCGTGCACTACGTCGAAGGTTGCACCGCGCCGATCTACAAGTCCGATTCACTGCACTCGGCAGTTGTCGAGATCATCGTGAAGAAGGGCGGCCACTGCCGCTACACAACCATCCAGAACTGGTCCAACAACGTCTACAACCTGGTCACCAAGCGCACCAAGGTCGAAGCCGGCGGATCCATGGAGTGGATCGACGGCAACATCGGTTCCAAGGTCACCATGAAGTACCCGGCCGTATGGCTGATGGGCGAGTACGCCCGCGGTGAAGTTCTCTCCGTCGCATTCTCGGGCGAGGGACAGCACCAGGACACCGGCGCCAAGATGCTCCACCTGGCTCCGCACACGTCGTCCACCATCATCAGCAAGTCCGTCGCCCGTGGCGGTGGACGCGCGTCGTACCGCGGTCTGGTGCAGGTCAACAAGGGTGCCCACGGTTCCAAGTCGACCGTCAAGTGTGACGCTCTGCTTGTCGACCAGATCAGCCGCAGCGACACTTACCCGTACGTCGACATCCGCGAGGACGACGTCACGATGGGCCACGAGGCCACTGTTTCCAAGGTCAGCGACGATCAGCTCTTCTACCTGATGAGCCGTGGTCTGACCGAGGACGAGGCCATGGCCACCATCGTCCGTGGATTCGTCGAGCCCATCGCGAAGGAACTCCCGATGGAGTACGCGCTCGAGCTCAACCGCCTTATCGAACTTCAGATGGAAGGGGCTGTGGGTTAGTGACCACGCCAGAGACCGGTGTCATCGGAGCTGTAGTCGGGGAGAACCCGACCGCTCCTGTAAAGGGTGCAGCCACAGGCTCACCCATCACGAACAAGGGTGAGCAGTTCTCCTCGTTCGACGTCAATGCATTCGAGGTTCCCGGCGGACGTGACGAGATCTGGCGGTTCACCCCGCTGCGTCGTCTGCGCGGATTGCACGACGGCAGTGCCGTTGCCAACGCTCAGATCACGGTCGACGTCGAGGCCGGTAGCGATGTCACCGTCGAGACTGTCGGCCGCGACGACGAGCGCCTCGGCAAGGCCGGCGTCCCTGCCGATCGCATTGCAGCGCAGGCATACTCGAGCTTCGAGTCAGCGACGGTCATTTCGATCGGAGCCGAGATCGAGGTCGAGAAGCCCGTCGTCGTCACGATGACAGGCGCAGGCGCCGACACAGTTGCCTACGGTCACACCCAGATTCGTCTGGCTCAGTTCGCGAAGGCGACCGTTGTCCTCGATCAGCGCGGCAGCGGAACCTTCGCGGAGAACGTCGAATTCGTACTCGGCGACAGTGCGCACCTGACCGTCGTCGCAGTTCAGGATTGGGCCGAGGATGCCGTGCACGTCACGTCGCATCACGCTCGCCTCAGCCGCGATGCAGTTCTTCGCCACACGGCGATCAGCCTTGGCGGCGACCTCGTTCGTCTCTCGGCAACGGTGAAGTACGACGGACCAGGTGGCGACGCCGAACTGCTCGGTGTGTACTTCGCTGACGACGGACAGCACTTGGAACAGCGTCTGCTCGTGGATCACAGCCAGCCCAACTGCAAGTCCAACGTGGTCTACAAGGGCGCACTCCAGGGCGATCCGAATTCGAGCAAGCCTGATGCGCACACCGTGTGGATCGGCGACGTTCTGATTCGTGCGGCAGCCGAGGGAACCGACACCTTCGAACTCAACCGCAACCTCGTCCTCACCGATGGTGCACGCGCCGACTCGGTGCCGAACCTCGAGATCGAGACCGGCGAGATCGTCGGAGCCGGACACGCCAGCGCTACAGGTCGTTTCGACGACGAGCAGTTGTTCTACCTGCGCGCTCGCGGCATCCCGGAGGATCAGGCACGCCGTCTGGTCGTGCGTGGGTTCTTCCACGAGATCATCAACAAGATCGCTGTTCCCGAGGTGCGCGATCGCCTCGAAGCCGCAGTCGAAGCCGAACTCGCAGCAGTCGGCTCCTGACCGCCCTCATACTTCTCATCTTGAAGGAATTTCATGTCTACCAGTGACAACAGCACCACACCGGCCACCTCGGTCCTCGAGGTTCGTGACCTGCACGTCGAGGTTGCCAACAGCGACGCCAACGCCGAGCCCATCCAGATCCTCAAAGGTGTCGACCTGACGGTCCGCTCCGGTGAGACGCACGCGATCATGGGCCCCAACGGCTCGGGCAAGTCGACGCTGTCGTACGCCATCGCAGGTCACCCGAAGTACCAGGTCACTTCCGGTTCCATCACCCTCAACGGTGAGAACGTCCTCGAGATGAGCGTCGACGAGCGCGCTCGCGCCGGCCTGTTCCTGGCGATGCAGTACCCCGTCGAGGTTCCCGGCGTCTCCATGTCCAACTTCCTGCGCACCGCAGCTACCGCAGTGCGCGGCGAAGCCCCCAAGCTTCGCCACTGGGTCAAGGAAGTGAAGGAAGCTCTCAACGAGCTCGAGATCGATCCCGCGTTCATCGAGCGTTCCGTGAACGAAGGTTTCTCCGGCGGCGAGAAGAAGCGCCACGAGATCCTTCAGTTGGGCATGCTCAAGCCGAAGATCGCGATCCTCGACGAGACCGACTCCGGTCTCGACGTCGACGCGCTGCGCACCGTTTCCGAGGGCGTCAACCGCTACAAGGAGCGCGAGAACGGCGGCGTTCTGCTGATCACGCACTACACGCGCATCCTGCGCTACATCGCTCCCGATTTCGTTCACGTCTTTGTCGGTGGCCGCATCGTCGAGTCCGGCGGACCGGAATTGGCCGATGAGCTCGAGACCAACGGCTACGTTCGTTTCACAGCGGACGCTTCAGCAACCCAGGGAGCATAAGCGCGATGACCACCTCGGTGCGCGAGCTCGACGTCACCAGGATTCGGGAAGATTTCCCTATCCTGGGACGTACGGTGCGCGACGGAAAACCTTTGGTGTACTTGGATTCCGGTGCCACGTCGCAACGGCCACTCCAGGTGCTCGACGCCGAGCGGGAATTTCTCACCACGTGCAACGCAGCGGTTCACCGGGGTGCTCATCAGCTGGCCGAAGAGGCTACCGACGCCTACGAGGACGCGCGAGCTTTGATCGCGGAGTTCGTCGGGGCTGATTCCGACGAACTCGTCTTCACCAAGAACGCCACCGAAGCGCTGAACCTGGTGACATACGTTCTCGGTGACGACCGCTTTGATCGGCACGTCGGGCCTGGCGACGAAATCGTCATCACCGAACTCGAGCATCACGCCAATCTTGTTCCGTGGCAGGAACTTGCGCGGCGTACCGGCGCTACGTTGAAGTGGTACGCGGTCACGGACGACGGCCGGATCGATCTCGATTCGCTCGAATTGACCGACGCCGTCAAGGTTGTTGCCTTCACTCATCAGTCCAACGTGACAGGCGCGATCGCGCCCGTCGAGGAATTGGTTCGGCGGGCCCGCGCGGTCGGCGCTCTGGTGGTTCTCGATGCGTGCCAGTCGGTTCCGCATATGGCAGTCGACTTCCATGCACTCGATGTCGACTACGCGGCATTCTCGGGTCACAAGATGCTCGGCCCCACCGGTATCGGTGTTCTGTACGGCAAGGCCGACCTGTTGGCAGCGATGCCTCCGTTCATCACGGGCGGATCGATGATCGAAACCGTCACGATGGAAGCCAGCACGTACGCGCCGGCGCCGCAGCGGTTCGAGGCAGGCACGCAGATGGTCTCGCAGGTAATCGGTCTCGGTGCTGCGGTGCGCTATCTCAGCGATGTCGGAATGGATGCGATTGCCGCACACGAGCATGCGTTGATCGAAGCCGCACTCGCGAAGCTCTCGACAATCGACGGCCTACGCATCGTGGGTCCGCAGACCGCTGAAAACCGCGGCGGCGCAATCTCGTTTGTCGTCGACGGCATCCATGCCCACGATCTCGGTCAGATTCTCGACGACGAGGGTGTAGCCATCCGCGTCGGACACCACTGCGCCTGGCCACTGCACCGCCGCCTCGGGGTCGCGGCTACGGCCCGTGCGTCGTTTGCCCTCTACAACACCGCTGAGGAAATCGACGTGCTGGTTGCGGCGATCAAGCGTGCCCAGGAATTTTTCGGTGTTGCAGGGGAGTTGAACTGAATCATGCGTATGGAGCAGATGTATCAGGAAGTGATCCTCGATCACTACAAACATCCGCACGGCCGCGGCCTTCGTGAGCCGTTCGGCGCCGAGGTTCATCACGTCAACCCGACCTGTGGCGACGAAGTAACACTGCGCGTGCACATCGCGGACGACGACACCGTCGCTGACGTGTCGTACGACGGTCAGGGCTGTTCGATCAGCCAGGCGTCGACGTCGGTGCTCAACGACCTTGTCATCGGCATGAAGGTCACGGATGCGCTCGAGACCGTGGCAGCTTTCAACGAGATGGTCAGCAGTCGCGGCAAGATCGAGGGCGACGAAGACGTTCTCGGTGACGGCATTGCCTTTGTGGGAGTTTCGAAGTACCCGGCACGTGTGAAGTGCGCGTTGCTCGGATGGATGGCGTTCAAGGATGCAGTTGTCCAGATTGTTGACGGTGGTGCCGTGAATGCTCGAGACAACAGCAGTGATTTGGTCGACACGACTAGAGGACAGGGATCATGACCGAGACACAAGCAACACAGGAGTCCGAGGCCACCGCTCCGGTGAACCCCAATCCCGATTCCACTGCGGAATTCGGTGGCGCGCAGGGTTCCGGAACACTGCCCTCACCGGAACGACTCGACGAACTCGAAGAAGCCATGCGCGACGTTGTCGACCCCGAACTGGGAATCAATGTCGTCGACCTCGGTCTTGTGTACGGGATCTTCGAGGACGACGGCGTTGTCACGATCGACATGACGCTGACGTCGGCGGCGTGCCCGCTGACCGATGTGATCGAGGATCAGGCTCGCGGCGCGTTGGTTCGCAGCGACCTGTGTACCGACATGAAGATCAACTGGGTGTGGCTGCCGCCGTGGGGCCCGGACAAGATCACCGAAGACGGACGCGAACAGCTTCGAGCTTTGGGTTTCACAGTCTGATCCACTGATGCTTTTCCCCTCTGACGCCGGTACCTGACCAAGGTGCCGGCGTTAGGCGTTATGTCCGGTAACGGAGTTATGTGTTCGCGCGATATTTACCAGCGAAGGCATTTTGCTGTTTTCGTACCGAACATCCCAAGGGAGATCCGCGTGAAAGGCAGTTCCGATAGACACCGTGCTCTCGGAACCTCGCGCGATCGCCGGTCGTCTCGTCAGGGTCAACTCACGGTTCTTTCGCCGCAGCAGCAGGAACTTCTCGAGGCGCAGCATTCTCGGCCCGACGTTCCACTGACGGTCAGCCACTACGTGGACGTCGCAGGAAAACTGGACGTCGACACCCTGAAAGCTGCTAGTTCACTCGCCAGCCGTGAATTCGGATGCCGATCACTGCTACCGGCGCAGGGTGTTGTCATGAGTCATGGTGGCAAGCGGGGCGCGAATTCGTTCGACGTGGTAGATCTTCGAACCGAATCGGATCCACACACCGTGGCCCGGAACTGGATGCAGCGCGAATCGGCTCGGCCGATGGACCCGTCGACCGAGCAACTGGCACAGTGGGCCATTCTCGTTCTGGGTGACGAGCACTGCTTGTGGTACGCCCGAGTGCATCGCATCGCGCTCGATGTTGCCGGCTGCCGGTCGATGATGATTCGAGCGGCCGAGATCTACACCGCGGCCGTGCGGAACACGGCTCCGGATTCGCCATATTCGCCTCGTACGGCAGTCGACACCGAGGTCGGCTACCGTGTGTCGAAACGCTGGATCCAGGATCAGAAGTATTGGGACGCAACGCTTGCGGGTGCGCCGACCCGAATGTCGCTGGCGGCTGAAACCGCGACGGCTGTGGCATTGCCCAACGTCCGAACCGGAACTGTGCCGCGACATGTCATTGCCTCTCTCGAAGGCATCGCCGAAGCGGAGAGCGTGAGCCTGTCCACGGTGCTCATTGCGACATTTGCCTTGTATCTCGGGCGCATGACGGGTTCTCGTGATGTAGTTCTTCGAATTCCGACGCCGGCGCCGACGTCGTCGACTGCGCGGGTGGCCGGTGCAAGCGCGTCGAATATCGTGCCGTTGCGCGTCATGCTCGATCCGCACTGCCGAATTGGTGAATTGGTGCGGGCAGTCAAAGTCGAATTGGTGGGTGCGATTCGGCACCGCCGCTACCGCGACCAGCAACCGAATCGCGCACCGGTTCTGGCATTGAATCTGTTTCCATCTGGAATCACGCTTGGCGACGCGCGGGGTGTGCTGCATCTCGAGTCTGCGGGCCCCGTCGAAGATTTGGATGTCACGCTCCAGTCGCACTCCGAAACGAGCGGCATTCAGGTCGATTTTGCAGCGCATCCTGATCTGTATTCCGAGGAAATCCTCACCGAGCACCATCGCAGTTTTTGTGAACTTCTTGCCTTGATCGGTTCCAGCGACGCGGCGACCCTCGTGGCGGATGTCGATCCGCGAGCTGACACGACACCGGATTCAGCTGGGTTGCAGGCCCGTAACTTGGAGTATTGGCGTGAGGCGTTGTCGACACCCGCCCCGACGTTGGGTTTGCTTCCTATGCTCGCAGGTGAGCGTTCCTCGGCGCCGGTCATCATCTCCCCACAGCTGTATCGACAGCTCGAATCGCTGGCAGCATCGATGTGCACCAGCATGTTCGTGTTGTATCACGCGGCCGTCGCAGGATTGCTGCGTCGACGAGGTTCAGTCTCGGAGGTCTCGATCGGGGTCCCGCTTCGAGGGTATGGTGCGCCGCACCCGGACAACTTTGCCTCGATGTACGCCCATCACGTCGTACTTCGTTTGACCATCGACACCGCGGAGAGTTTGACCCGGTTGATCGAGCGGACCGACGATGCAGTTGTCGACGCGCTGATCCACGCGGATATCCGGTTGTCCGCGGTGGCGGCTGCGCTGGGCGAGCGTCGTTCACTCGACTACGGTCCGCTGTTCAGGACACTGGTATTTGCGCAATCGCCGATGGATACGCATCCACGGTTCCGGGCCGTGATGGGCGGGGTGCCAGTCGGATTCGAACTTGCCGACATGCCAGAACTGTACATCTCGCTACCGAGTCAGACGGGTAGTTCCCGAGCCGTCGGCTACGTGAACTGCATTGCTCCGCCGACAGAGGCCCGTGATCTTGCATTCCGGTTTCAGCGGATACTTCGCGCCATGGTCGATGATTCTCGCCTGACGCTCGAGGCCGTGGATCTGGCGCACAAAGACCTGTGACGTTTGGTGCCCTATGGTGAGGGTATCTGACCCGCCAGTTTGTTTACCGCGGGACTTTTCGCCATTATATGCAGGACGATAGTCCTGTTTTGCCGCATTTGTGATCCGCTCTCATATATCTGTGTGGTAACGCCGCGACGGATAGTCACGATGAGATCTCAAGTGGGCAATTTGTCAGCTTTCGGCATTTGCTCCTTTCTTGGCTCGGCCTATTGACTGGTGCGTTTTTGCTCGTGTGTCACGACTATTTCGTTCAAGGGAGATCCGTGTGGAAGGTAGCCCCAATCGAGGAAGAATGTCCGACACTTTCCCGCTGTCCCCTTCACAACTTTCCTTACTTGTCGCGCAACAGCTGAGGCCCGAAATTCCGGTCACCATTGCGCAGTACGTCGATGTGGACGGACCGTTGGACATTGCCGTACTGACCGCGGCGAGTAAGCAAACCGGACGTGAGATCGGATCGGGGTATCTCCGATTGGTCGAGGTGGACGGCACGCCACGGCAATGGCTCGACGTGAACCTGGATGACCGGCTGGACGTGGTGGACCTGCGCGGAGAGTCGGATCCTGAAGCGGCAGCCCAGGATTGGATGCACCGCGAACACACCACCCCCATGGATCCCTTCGTCGATCGTCTGGTGCGGATGGCAGTTCTCGTGCTTGCGGAGGACCGTTACTACTGGTACAGCCGCATTCATCACGTGGCTCTCGACGGGTTCGGCGCGATGTCGATGATGAATCGCACAGCCGAGATCTACACCGCATCCGTTCGGAACGAACCGGTTCCCGACCAGGAAACAGCGTCGCTCCCCGCTCTGGTCCAGTCCGAATCCGACTACCTGGGTTCGACGCGATGGAACCGCGATCGGGAGTACTGGAACACGAAGATGGCTGATCAGCCGTCCGGGACGTCACTTGCACGCAATACGGCGCCAGCGCAGTCGTGGGCCCGGATCCGATCTGCAACTGTGCCTGCGGCGCTGCGAAACACCATCGCAATCGTCGCGGACGCTCATGACGTCACAACCGCGTCAGTAGTGATCGGAGCCTTGGCCGCGTTCCTGGCCCGCACGATCGGCACCAGAGATGTGGTCTTGAGTCTGCCCGTGTCCGGACGCACGACAAAGGCTGCCAGACGGTCCGGCGGAATGATGTCGAACGTTGTACCGCTGCGGGCGACGGTCGACCCGAACTACTGCGTCGGTGACGTGCTCCGCGAGGTGAAACTGGAACTCACCGGCGCGTTGCGTCATCAGAAGTATCGGCACGAGGATCTGCGACGAGATCTCAACGCGGGTACTGGGGCCATGGCCGATGGTCGAGGATTTCACGGACCACTGATCAATCTGATGCTCTTTCATTCCGGCATTACTCTTGGCGCCGCCGCCGGTGAACTCCGGGTGATCTCGACGGGCCCGGTGGAGGATCTGTCGGTCAACGTCTACCAGCCGTCCACCACCGACATCCAGATCGATTTTGCGGCCAACCCGGATCTTTATACCGACGAGACCCTCACCGCCCACCATTGTGGGTTCCTCGATTTCCTCGAATTGTTCTGCGCCGCTGGTCCTGATACCCGATTGTCGGATATAGATTTTCACGGGGCGCGGAGCTGGGTCGACAATGTTCGCCATTCGCAAAATATCGAATACTGGGCGCGGAAACTTTCGACACCTGCAGAAGAACTGGGGCTGCCGGTGTCGGCGGACGGGATTCGATCTCAGGCGCCCGTCGCGATCGAATCCGATGTGTTCCGGTGTCTCGAGTCGATGGCCGCAGCGACGGATACGAGTGTGTTCGTGCTGCTGCAGTCCGCGATGGTTGGCCTGCTACGACGCCACGGCTCGGCCGAAGAAGTGTCAATCGGGGTATCGGTGCGTGGATACGGTTCGCCGAGTCCCGACGATTTTGTATCGATGTTCGCCAATCAATTGGTCCTGAGAACCGAAGCGTCGACCTCCGCGACGCTCGCGGAATTGGTCGAGATCGTGGATGGCGTCGCTGTCGAAGCATTCGATCGTGCGGACACCCTTCTGACATCGGTCACCGCAGCCCTCGGGGACGGTCGCACAGTGGAGCGCGGACCTTTGTTCCGGGCGATGCTGTGTTTCGATGAAGCACTCGACGCGCACCCAAGGTTTCCCGGGCTGATAGTAGGGGTGCCCATCGGGTCCGACATCGCCACCGACCCGGACCTTGTTGTCTCGCTGACGGTCCCGGCTGGCAGTGACGGCAGCGGCGACCGGACTGTCACCGGGGTTGTGGACTGGCTCGGTTCGAAGCGAGCTGCCGAGGATCTCGCAGACCGCTTCAACCGAATCCTGACCGCGCTGGTGACGACACCTCGCTTGGCTTTGGGGGCTGTTGCGCTACTGCGAGCCGACGAGCGAGGTGCGCTCGTACGGCCGGTGCGGCCGCCAACTCCGGTTCGTACACTGACCGACGTCCTTGCCGGTCAAGTGCGGAACCTGCCACACGCTGTTGCGGTGGTGTGCGGCACCGAGCGGATGTCGTATCGAGTGCTGGACGAGCGATCGAACCGGCTGGCACGCAAGCTGATCCAGGAGGGTGTGCGGCCCGAATCACTGGTCGGCATCATGCTGACGAAATCGCTCGACATGATCGTCGCCGTAGTAGCCGTGTTGAAGGCCGGCGGTGCTTATCTCCCACTCGATCGTGCGCACCCGGCTGATCGGGTGAGTTTTGTGATCGACGACGCGAAGCCGGTGTGCATCATTTCCGACGCCGAGATTTCTGGCGCGGTGGTGGTCGGGGTCGAATCCGCCGAATTCTCCGCCGACACTCTCGGCGACCTCTCGGGTTTTCACAGCGCCGACAACCTGGCCTACGTCATCTACACGTCGGGCTCGACCGGGAGGCCGAAAGGCGTCCCCGTAACTCATGCAGCGGTGATGCGACTGTTCGAGAACACAAGTCGTGATTTCGGGTTCGACCACACCGATGTGTGGACGATGTTCCACTCGTTTGCCTTCGACTTCTCGGTGTGGGAATTGTGGGGAGCGCTGCTGAACGGCGGAACGCTGGTACTTGTCGACCACGACCTTTCGCGTGATCCCGATGCCTTCCGTGCCCTTGTCGCCGAAGAAGGCGTCACCGTGCTGAATCAGACACCGTCGGCGTTCTACCAGTACATCGAGGCGGACACGCGTGCAGTGTCTCCGACTGCGCTCCGGTACGTGATCTTCGGCGGTGAAGCACTGGACCTGCGTCGCCTCGGGCGCTGGTACGACAATCACAGCGACTCGGCACCGACTCTTGTCAACATGTACGGGATCACCGAAACGACGGTGCACGTCACTCGTCTCGAACTGGGCAGTACACACGCACGCTCAGCGGCCGGCAGCCAGATCGGTGACGCCATCGACGGGCTTCGGGTCTACCTGCTCGACGACCACCTCTCACCCGTCCCAGTGGGTGTTGCGGGGGAGATCTACGTTGCCGGCGGCCAGCTCGCTCGCGGTTACCTCGGGCGTCCGGACCTGACGGCCTGCAGGTTTGTCGCCGACCCGTTCAACGCCGGCGGAGGGCGGCTGTACCGATCCGGAGACCGGGCTCACTGGGTTGAACCCGGCCGGCTCGAGTATCTCGGTCGCGATGACGCTCAAGTCAAAATTCGTGGTTTCCGGATAGAACTCGGTGAGATCGACGCCGTAATCCTCGCTGCGCCTGGAGTAAACGACGCCGTGACGGTGGTGGCACCCACACCGGCCGGTGATGTTCTGGTCACGTATGTGACCACAGCCGACGCCGTCGACGACCAGGCGTTGCGAATGCATGCTGCTGGAATGCTCCCGACGTACATGGTTCCCGACGCGTTCATGGTGATCGACGCAATTCCTTTGACCACCAACGGAAAACTTGACCGACGCAGCCTGCCGTCACCGATCCTGGGTTCCCAGGCTGCGTTCCGGTCACCGACTACTGCGACCGAAATTGCGGTTGCCGCTGTTCTTGCCGACATTGTTGGCAGTGGCCCACTCGGGCTCGACGACAACTTCTTCCATCTCGGCGGAAACTCATTGGCCGCGACGACGGTGGTTGCCCGGGTGGCCGAGGCAACGGGCGTGCGAATGCCCTTGCGGGCGTTGTTCGACCACCCGACTGTTTCCGGAATTGCCGCGAGCGTAGAACACGCAACTCAGACGCCGGACAGCGGTGCCCTGCGGGTTGAACCACGTCCGCAGACGCTACCGCTCGCGCCCGCACAACAGCGACTGTGGTTCCTGGGGCGAGTGGCGCCGGAGTCCGGTGCGTACAACATTCCGTTTGCGATATCGCTGCGGGGCAACGTCGACACTGCAGCGCTGCAGCAAGCCCTGATCGATGTCGTCACTCGGCACGAATCGCTGCGCACCGTGTTCCCTCAACGCGCCGACCAGGCAGTTCAGGAGATTCTTGATCCCGGTGACAGTTTCGAGGCGCTGGAATCCATCGGCGTCGAACGGCGCTTGCTCGACGACCGGATCTTCGAATTTGCTTCGGCCGGTTTTGATCTGGTGCGTGAATCTTCGGTGCGGTTCCTGCTGATCCAGGTTGCCGATACCGACGAATATGTCCTGGTGGTTGTCCTGCATCACATGGTGGCGGACGGTTGGTCACTTGCTCCGCTGGCCGCCGATCTCACCGGCGCCTACGCCGCTCGGGTCACCGGCCACGCTCCGATGTGGGAACCGCTAACCGTCCAGTACGCCGACTACGCCCTGTGGCATCGTCAGCACCTTGGCGAAGTCGCCGACCCGAATTCGCTTGCATCCGAACAGATTGCGTTCTGGACTCGCCAACTCGCAGACGCACCCGAACAACTTGATCTGCCGATCGATCGTCCTCGCCCGATCGCGCCGTCGCTGCGCGGTTCGCACGTGGACTTCAGGATTGATGCGCCCGTCCATCAGAAACTGACGGCTCTGGCCGCAGACCACGGCGCCACGCCGTTCATCGCTCTGCATGCGTGCTTTGCTCTGCTACTGGCCAAGTACAGCGGTACGGACGACATCGTCGTCGGAACGCCGGTCGCTGGTCGAGGGGACAGGTCTCTGGATCCGATCGTCGGCATGTTCGTCAACACACTCGCTCTGCGGACGGTCATCGATCGCGGCATGACATTTCACGCGTACCTCGAACTGGTCAGAAGTATCGACCTCGACGCTTTCGAGAACGCAGACGTGCCATTCGACGTTGTGGTGGACGCACTGGAAATCGATCGTTCCTCGTCGCACAACCCGGTGTTCCAGGTGGCAATCACCTCGCGGATCGCGACGACCCACACGGGAGAAATCGCCGGGATCTCGATGGCGGCTCGTGCGGTCGATACCGGCCTGACCAAGTTCGATCTCGAATTGACGATCGCCGAACGACACGAAGCCGAGATCGAGGGGATTGCGCGACCAGACGGAATCGATGCCACCCTCACCTATTCCACCGACCTGTTCGACGCGTCGACCATCGAAGCGATGGCCGAGAACTTCATGACGCTCGTGAAGTCCGCCGTTACCGACCCGGCAACTCGGGTCGGTGATCTTCACACGCTCAGTGACAGTGAAAGCGCCGCCGTACTGCCACGACGCGGTCAGGCAGGGTTGCCCGATGCGACGCTAGCGCAGATTATCGGCGGCACGGCAGAGGCATATCCCGACCGGATTGCCGTCGACGACGGTGAGCGCGCACTGTCGTACCGCGAGCTTGACAGTGAATCCAATCGGATCGCTCGATACCTCATGGACCTGGGCGTGTGCGGCGAAGTGCCGGTAGCGCTGGCAGTTGCGCGGTCGGTCGACTCGGTTCTTGCAGTGTGGGCAGTCGCCAAATCCGGTGGAGTCTTCGTTCCCGTCGACCCGCGGTACCCGGAAGATCGCGTGGCGCACATGCTCGAGGATTCCGGAGCGCGGATCGGCATCAGATCAGTCGACGCTGCCGCAGGTGGCAGCGTTGCCGCGTGGATCGACTTTCGCGACCCGGACATCGCGGCGGAGGTCGCGGCGTATCCGGACTCTCCGATCGGCCATGACGAGCACTCCACATCGACCACACCAGCGTCTGCTGCGTACATCATCTACACGTCCGGATCGACCGGTGTGCCGAAAGGCACCGTCGTGACGCACTCCGGCCTGGCCAATCTTGCGCGGGAACAGCAGGATCGATATCGGATCACCGAGAATTCCCGGACCCTACATTTTGCGTCACCGAGCTTCGACGGTGCCGTACTCGAACTTCTGCTCGCGGGGTCCACCGGCGCGACGATGGTGATCGCGCCGGCCGACATCTACGGCGGCGAGGCGCTTGGGAAGTTCCTTCGAACGAGCGCGGTGACCCATGCCTTCGTCACACCCGCAGCACTCGCGACGGTAGATCCCGCCGGTATCTCCGACCTTGAATGTGTTGTTGTCGGCGGCGACGTCTGCACACCGGAACTCGTCGAGAGTTGGGGCCGGGGACGCCGGCTGCACAACGGGTACGGGCCCACCGAAACCACGGTGATGGTGGCGATCAGCGACCAGATCGAACCCGGTGAGTCGATCACCATCGGCGGACCCATCCGCGGTGTCGACGCCGTTGTCCTGGACTCGCGGCTGCAACCGGTGCCGGTCGGCGGCGTCGGCGAGCTGTACATCGGTGGACCGGGGCTGGCTCGCGGCTACCATCGACGTGCCGGATTGACATCGGATCGTTTTGTCGCACATCCGTATTCGACCGACGGTGCACGGATGTACCGAACCGGGGACCTCGTTCGTTGGACCAAGGACCTCACACTTCGCTACGTGGGGCGCAGCGACCATCAACTCAAGATCCGCGGATTCCGCATCGAACTCGGTGAGATCGACGCCGCGTTGATGGAATCTCCGCTTGTACAGTTCGCAACAACAATCGCCGTCGAATCCTCCGTGGGGACCGCACTGGCGTCGTACGTGCTGTTCAGTGACGAGCACCGCGACGGCGAGAACCGCGACACCGAAGCTCTGTTCGGGTTGCTCGGGGAAACCTTGCCCCGCTATATGATTCCGTCGTCCATCACCGCCATCGACGCCATACCGCTGACGCCGGTAGGAAAGCTGGACCGCCGGGCGCTACCCACGCCGCTCGCGCGTGAAATCCTCGGTACCGGGCGCGCGCCGGAGCCGGGTCTGGAGCAGGCAGTAGCGGATGTCTTTGCAGCGCTTCTGGATGTGACCGCCGTGCGAGCAAGCGACAGTTTCTTCGATCTCGGTGGCAACTCGCTGATCGCTACGCAGGTCACCGCACGATTGACCGCCGTGACGGGTATCGCGGTAGAGGTGCGGTCGATCTTCGAGAACCCCACCGTCGAAGGTCTGGCACTGCGTCTCGCTTCGTGCGTCGCAGCCTCGGACGATCGCCCGGCTCTCACGGCCGTTGTCCGCCCTGATCGCGTGCCGCTTTCGGCCGCGCAACAGCGACTGTGGTTCGTCAACCGGTTCGATCCGGCTTCGCCGGCTTACAACATTCCGTTCTCGATTCGGATTACCGGAAACGTGTCGGTCGACGCCCTCGAAGCGGCATTGTCCGATGTCATCGCACGTCACGAAGCACTGAGAACCGTCTATGTCGATGACGCTGACGGTCCCGTTCAGATCATTCGCGCGCGGGCCGACGTGAATTTTGCGGTGGAGCAGTGCACCGGTAATGCCGACACCACGGTAGACGAGTTCACAGGTCGAGGTTTCGACCTGAGTGCGGACCTTCCGCTACGGGCGCTGCTGGTACGCGAAGGCCCGGACGTGCATCGTCTGGTGGTGGTTATCCACCACATTGCCTTCGACGGTTGGTCGTTGACCCCGTTTGCTGCGGAATTCGTTGCTGCGTATTCGGCTCGCGCAGTGGGGGACTCACCGGTATTTATGCCGCTGGACGTGCAGTACGCCGATTACGCGCTGTGGCAGCACACCGTTCTCGGTGATGCACACGATCCGGAAAGCGTGGTTTCTCGTGAGCTGAAATTCTGGACGGCGGCAATGGCCGGCGCGCCGGACGAATTGCGCCTACCCAAGGATCGTCCACGAGGATCCGAGTCCACCACCGCGGTCGGTTCCGTCCCGGTCATCCTCGACTGCGATGCAGGCAGGCGCATCGGCGTTCTGGCCCGTGACACCGGAACAACGCAGTTCATGGTCCTGCACGCGATGTTTGCACTTGTTCTTGCACGCCTCGGCGCGACCGACGACGTGGTGATCGGAACACCGGTAGCCGGCCGTGGACGCCCCGAACTCGATGCGCTGATCGGAATGTTCGTCAACTCCTTGCCGCTGCGCACAGCGGTTGATCACCGGGCGCCGTTCACGGACCTGCTCGACGCCGTACGCGAGAGCGACCTCGCCGCATTCGAACACGCCGATCTGCCCTTCGACGTGCTGGTGGACGCACTCGATCTCGACCGGTCGACGCCGCGTCATCCGGTGTTCCAGGTCATGCTGTCGTACCATCAGAATCTTGTGTCTCCGCAGGTGAGTGTGCATGGCGTCCATCTTCACGCGGAGCCACTCGAACCTGCGACAGCGAAATTCGATCTCGAACTGACGCTCGTGGCGGGTGATTCCGACAACCCGGAGATCACCGGCTCCCTGCGTTTCGCGCACGCCTTGTTCGACGAGGAGACAGCAGCTCGGATTGCCGCACGGTTCGAGTCGGTAGCGCGGGCCGTAATCGCCGATCCGAGTACCACGATCGCCGATATCGAACTGCTCACCGCCGACGAGCGGGCGTCACTGATGCCGGTTCGCGGGCCGGCTTGGGTCGGATCGCGCACCTTGGCGGACATCTTCACCCAGACGGCAACGGAGGCCGGACATTCGGTTGCGCTCCGATCGGGAAATGTGACCATCCGCTACCGCGAACTCTATTCCCGTGCGTCAGCGGTCGCGCATCGGTTGACCACGGAGGGAATCGGCGCCGAAGACATTGTGGCGATTGCGATTCCGCGTTCCGTCAACTCGATAGTTTCGCTGTGGGCCGTGGCATTGACCGGGGCGGCCTTTGTTCCCGTCGATCCGCGATATCCGGCGGATCGAATCCTGCACATGCTCACCGATTCCGGGGCTTCACGCGGATTGACGACAACATCTGTGCTCGAGTCGCTTCCACGATCCGTGCCGTGGTTGACAATGGATGAGATTGTCGCTGATTCGCGCGAACTGGTGGTTCCAGCAGCACCTATCCGAGCCGACAACCTTGCATACATCATCTACACGTCGGGCTCGACTGGTAAACCCAAGGGCGTCAGCGTCACTCACCGCGGACTGAGTGCGCTAGCCGCAGAACAAACGCAGCGATACAGCATCTCCGCTTCCTCGCGGACCCTTCATTTTTCGTCACCGAGCTTCGACGCTTCTATCCTCGAACTACTGCTTGCCATAGATGCCGGCGCCACGATGGTGATTGCCTCACCCGATGTGTACGGCGGTGAAGATCTGGCCGAGCTCATCGCCCGTGAAGGCGTCACGCACGCCTTCATCACCCCGGCAGCGCTTGCCTCGGTCGATCCGACCGGGCTCGATGTACTTCAATCCATCGTTGTCGGCGGCGAGGCATGCCCGCCCGAACTGGTGCAGCGATGGGCGCCGGGCCGTCGGTTGTTCAACGGCTACGGCCCCACTGAAACCACGGTCATGGTGTGCATCAGCGACGCGTTGGCAGTGGGGGAGCCAGTCACCATCGGCGGACCGGTCCGCGGGGTGTCGGCTGTCGTTCTCGACGGATCCGGAAACCCGGTTCCGGTCGGTGTGACGGGTGAGCTCTACATCGCCGGTCTCGGACTGGCCCGCGGATACCACGATCAGCCTGCGCTGACCGCATCGCGATTTGTGGCGGCGCCATTCGGTCCCAGTGGAACTCGTATGTACCGGACCGGTGACCTGGTGCGGTGGACTGCCGGCGGAACCATCGACTACGTCGGGCGGTCCGATCATCAGGTGAAAGTTCGTGGGTTCCGCATCGAACTCGGCGAAATCGATTCGGTTCTCAGCAGCCATCCCGGCGTCGAATTTGCCGTCACGGTGGGTGTGGACGGCCCGGCCGGCGAGACGATATTGGCGTCGTACGTGGTGCTGTCGACGGAAACAGTTGCGGTGGAAGAGCTTCTGAGCCATGCGCGCCGTTCCCTGCCGGCATTCATGGTGCCATCGGCGATCACTCCGATCGGCCACGTTCCACTCACCCCCGTCGGAAAGCTGGACCGCGCCGCACTACCGGCCCCGGTGCTTGGCACGATCGAGCGAACGGTGGCGCCCCTGGTCACGGCAACCGAACTGGTGGTCGCCGACGCGTTCGGAGAACTGCTCGGTACCGAGGACATCGGCGCCCTGGACAATTTCTTCGACCTCGGCGGCAACTCACTGCTCGCGACCAGGCTGGTTGCGCGTCTCGGCGAATCACTGGGCCGCCACGTTCCGGTCCGCATGCTGTTCGAACACCCAGACATCCGAGACCTCGCAGCTGCGCTGGATTCAACGGCTTCGGTCCTGGCGCTGCCGCCGATCACTGTCAGCAAGCGCCCCGAACGAATTCCACTGTCGTACGCGCAATCACGCATCTGGTTCCTCAACCAACTCGATCCGGCCTCACCCGCGTACAACGTTCCGGCGGCAATCTCACTCGACGGCAGCCTCGACGTGCCGGCTCTCGAAGCTGCGGTGCTCGATGTGATCGAGCGTCACGAGATCTTGCGAACGGTGTTCCCCGACTCGGATACCGGGCCGCATCAGGTGGTGCAGAGCAACGTCACCGCGGTGGAATTCGAGACGGAAGGCGCCCGTGGGGCGGTGTCGATTGCCGCCGAATTTGCTTCTCGCGGCTTCGACGTCACCTCCGAAGCACCCATCCGCGCACTACTGATGGAGACCGCACCGGATCGCCACACTCTTGTCATCGTCGTGCACCACATCGCCGCTGACGGATGGTCCGTCGCGCCCTTGATGAGGGACGTGCTCACCGCCTACATTGCGCGATGCTCCGGGCATGCTCCGCACTTCACACCCCTCGACGTGCACTACGCCGACTTCGCCCTGTGGCAACGCCAGGCTCTCGGCGGCGCGGACGACCCCGATAGTGTGCTCGGCGCGCAGGCGTCGTACTGGCGGGAAACCTTGCGCGGGGCACCCGAGTTGATCGATCTCCCCGTTGATCGGCCGCGCCCGCTCACTCAATCGCTGGCTGGTGCGCACGTCACCGTCGCGCTGCCGTCGCACATTCGCACCGCAGTGGAAGCCCTTGCCGGATCTAACGCAGCGACACCCTTCATGGTGTTGCACGCGGCGTACGCCGTGCTGCTGTCTCGCGTGAGTCGCAGCAGCGACGTCGTGATCGGCTCGCCGGTCGCCGGACGTGGCCACCGAGTTCTCGACGATCTGGTCGGAATGTTCGTCAACACCGTCGGACTGCGCACGATTGTCGATCCCGCTGCGACCTTCGTCGACGTACTACGCACTGTTCGCGCCGTTGACCTGGATGCATTTGCCCACACGGACATTCCTTTCGAACAGGTTGTGGAGGTTGTTGCGCCGACGCGTACAACCGACCGCCATCCGTTGTTCCAGACGATGTTCTCCTTCCACGCCGCTCATCAGGTGGCGTGGAAACTGCCCGGACTGAGCGTCCGCGCGGAGGAGATCACGCCCGACGTCGCGAAGTTCGATCTGCAATTCACGGTCGTGGAACAGACAGACGCAGAGGGCGCCGGGTACACCGCGTCCCTGACCTATGCAACGGATCTGCTCGACGCAGATACCGCTGCGTCGTTTGCAACGATGTTGGAGACGCTTGTCGCCGAGGTGACTGCCGATCCGACCGTCGTAGTCGGCGACGTGGACCTCCTCGGACCGAATGAGTCCAGTGCTGTGCGCGGTGACGTAGCAGGCGACCCCGCGACGTTGCCGCAGCTTCTCGCCCGAGCTGCGTCCGATCCGTTGGCTTTGGCATTGATCGATGCGGCGGGATCCGACGCTCTGACGTACGGCGAACTCGATCGCCGATCCGACGCTCTGTGCCGCGTGTTGGCAGCGAGTGGCGCTGCCCCGGAAACGATTGTCGCGATTGCACTTCCGCGGTCCGTCGACTACGTGATCGCAGTGTGGGCTGTAGCCAAGACCGGCGCGGCGTTCCTGCCGGTAGATCCGGCGTATCCGGCCGAACGCATCGAACACATGCTTCGCGACAGCGCGGCCGTTCTCGGACTGACAGCCGGCAGTTATGTCGCCGACCTGCCGGACACATCGCGGTGGGTCACACTCGAGTCGCTCGAACTTACCGACGGCGGCGCAGACGTGAGTCCGGTGTCGGTCGAGCTCGATCACCCGGCCTACCTGATCTACACGTCCGGTTCCACCGGAAAACCGAAGGGCGTGTTGGTCACCCACGCGGGACTGTCAGCTTTTGCGGAGGAACAACGCGAGCGATTCGGCGTGAGCGCTGATTCCCGCACCCTGAGTTTTGCGTCTCCCAGCTTCGACGCGTCGATTCTCGAACTGCTGCTTGCCGTCGGCGCAGGCGCAACCATGGTGATTGCACCCTCGACGGTGTACGGCGGCGCCGAACTGCGAGATGTGATGCAGCGCTGCGCCGTCACGCACGCGTTTGTCACCCCCGCGGCCCTGGCGACGGTTGATCCCAGCGGACTCGATCAGCTCGACGTAGTGATCGTCGGCGGCGATACGTGCTCAGCCGAGCTCGTATCCCAGTGGGCCCCACGGCGACGGATGTTCAACGCCTACGGTCCGACCGAGGCCACGGTCGCGGTCACGATCAGCGACGAGTTGAGCGTCGGGGATCCGGTGTCGATCGGTGGCCCGATCCGGGGCGTCGCCGCGCGTGTTCTCGATTCGCGCCTCCACTCGGTACCCGGGCGACTCGTCGGGGAGTTGTACGTCAACGGGGCCGGACTTGCGCGGGGGTATCTCGGTAGTCCCGCGTTGACGGCAACACGGTTTGTTGCCGACCCGCACGGCCAGGCAGGTGCGCGGATGTACCGCACCGGCGATCTGGTGCGCAGCGACCGCGACGGTTCGTTGAACTACCTCGGACGCGGCGACCACCAGGTCAAGGTGCGTGGGTTCCGTATCGAGCTGGGAGAAATCGACACGGTCGTGGCGTCGGAACCGTCGGTCCGTGCAGCCGTCGCGGCCGTCGTGGGGGCCGGCAGCGATTCCAGGATCGTGGCGTACGTCGTCCCTGCCGTCGGCGGAAGTATCGATTCGGCAATGTTGCGCCGCCATGCCGCTCGCTTGTTGCCGACGCATATGGTGCCGTCCGCCTTCGTGACGATCGACTCGATCCCGACGTCGCCGGCAGGCAAGGTCGATCGCTCAGCGCTCCCGACCCCCACGTGGGACGACGACGGCGGCCGCAGGCCGGAGGGTTCCGCGGAGATCGCACTGTGCGCGGCATTCGCCGACGTACTCGAACTCGACGTCGACATGGTCCACGCAGATTCGAGCTTCTTCGATCTCGGCGGAAACTCGCTGATGGCAACACGTCTGGTAGCTGCGATCGAGGTGAGGACCGGGAGCGCAGTTCCCGTTGGGTGGTTGTTCTCGGATCCGACGCCGGAGGCGCTGGCCCGCAAGCTTGCCGACGCCGACTCGTCCGAGCCGGATGCATCAGCACTGTCGGTTCTGCTGCCTATCCGAACCTCAGGGGAAGCCGAACCGCTGTTCTGCGTCCATCCCGCGATCGGCTTGGCCTGGTGCTACGGCGGGTTGGCTCAGTACGTCGATCCAGCCCGACCGTTGTACGGCCTGCAGTCGCCGATCCTCACGGACCCGGAATTCCGGGCAGAGATGATCGAAGATTTTGCGGCGCGATATGTCGCGGAGATCCGCCGAGTCCAGCCGCACGGTCCATATCACCTACTCGGATGGTCGATCGGGGGACTGATCGCGCACGCTGCTGCCGTGCAGCTGCAGGCATTGGGGGAGAGCGTTGCCGAACTGGTCCTGTTGGACAGTTTCGTGCTCGAGGATCCGTCAATGGACGGAGCGCAACCCACACTCGCGGAATTGGTCGCGGGGCTGGGGATAGCGGTCCCTGATGCGGTGGAGTTGACTCCCGCGGCTGCGGAAGTGTTACTCCGTCGCAGTATCGGGGATCATCCGTTGGCCTCCAGCAACACGATCGAGCGACTGTACGACGAGTACTGCGCCGGGGCGCACCTTGCACATCGGTATCGCCCCGGCAGATTCGTCGGTGATCTGCTGTTCTTCTCGGCACACACGGACACCGTCGACCCACTGCGCACTGCGTCGGCGTGGCGACCGTTCATAACCGGCGTGATCGTGGACCGTCCGGTCCCCACCTCACACGCGGACATGTTTACCGACGTCGGGCTGGCGGCGATCGGGCCCGCGGTGAAACTGGCCGTTGCGTCGGGTGGTGATCGAAGCACCGACGTCGACGCTGAACTCGATGCCTTGATCGACGAACAGGACATTCGGCGGTAGGTGCTCAGGCGCGCTTGCGGGTCTTGGTCTTCGACGCGTTGGATTTTGCCTCGTCGACGCTTCGTTGCAGTGCTGCCACCAGATCGACGACGTCGGCGTCCTCGCCGCCTTGTTCGACCTCGGCTGCGGGGATGACCTTCTTGCCGCCGCTCTCGATCATGTTCTCGAGCAGTTCGCGAAGCTGAAGCTGATAGTCGTCGGTGAATTCGGTCGGGTCGAAATCGCCCGCCATGCTGTCTACCAGTGTCTGCGCCATCTTGAGTTCCTTCGGCTTCGGCTTCTCTGCGCCGTCGAGCGAGGGGAACTCGGCAGCGCGAACCTCGTCCGGCCACAGCAGGGTCTGAATTACCAGGACGCCGTCCCTGGCGCGCAACGCCGCCAGACGCGTTTTCTGCCGGAGTGTGAAGTGGACAAGCGCAGTGCGATCGCTCTCCGTGAGCACCGTCGAGAGAAGGACGTATGCCTTCGGTGACGCGGAGTCCGGTTCGAGGAAATAACTCTTCTCGAAAAGGATGGGGTCGATCTGCTCGTTCGCGACAAACTCGAGCACCGGAATTTCATGCTTTTCCGCAGCCGGCAGCTTCGTGAAATCCTCGTCGGTCAGGACAACACGCGTCCCGTCTTCGGCGTCGTATGCCTTGTCGATATCGGCAAATTGCACCGTGTTTCCGCACTCCGAGCACACGCGGTTGTACTTGATCCGGCCGCCGTCCTTGGCGTGGACCTGGTGGAACTTGATGTCGTGATCTTCTGTTGCGGAGTACACCTTGACCGGAACATTGACCAGACCGAACGCTATCGAGCCTTTCCAAATCGATCGCATGGTTCCCATGATGGTCGCTGCAACGCAATTGCGCGAGAGAAAACAATGGGTGCGATGTCGAATTGTTGTTCGCGATCACCGCGTCGGCGGGTCAGGACGACGCGATACGCAGCACCAAGGCGGCAACGGCGAGGAGCCCGAGCATCGCCGGAGGCACGATGTTCTGGTCGCCCGATCGCAGGTGAGCGGCGACGGCGCCGATGAAATACAGGATCAGCCCGATGGCAGCGGCAATGCCGATCGCCGGCACCACAAGCCCGACGAGCAGGCCGACGATGCCGATCAGCTTGATGACGCCGAGCCCGGGAATCCATTCTTCGGGAACGCCCAATCCGGTCAGGGTGTCGACGAGTTTTTCTTCGCGCGTGATGTCGAGATAGGCAGATCCGGCGAGAGTGGCAGTCAGAATCACGGCAACAACGGCATAAAGAATGAACAAGGAAACTCCAGTGATCGGTGAGGCGATATGTAGTGACGCTATCAACGACCGTTACTTGGACCGCCGTTATTTCGACCTCAACGCTGAAAGCGGCGCGCCCATCAATGTTCGTCTCACCCGCCACGGTGAGGCGGCGAATAGTGACGTCATGACCTTCGCCGTAGCGGCTGCATCGCGGCGATCCGACAGATAGGCCTGTTGCTGTTCGACGGGCAGCGCAAAGAACGTCGCAAAGAACGTTTCGACGTCAGCGGCTTCGAGCGTGAGAAGTGCGCTCAGACCTACTCGCCGCAGTGCTGCGACAGCTCGAGCCGCTCGCGGCCACAGTGCGTGCTGAGGGTCGTCGCCGCGGGCAATCGCCGAAGCAACAGCGTCTGCTTCGTTCATAGCCGTGGCGACGCTGTACCCGGTGCCGGGATGCATCAGTCCGCCGCGTGCGCCGAATCGGAAGGGATCACCGCGCCGACGCGGTGGCGATTCCACAGCGAACCGGACACGTTCGACGGGGGCGTCTTCCGCAACGGTGACGCCGCGATTGCCGAGCCGAATGTGCAGTCGCCGTTTCAGCTCGCCGAGCGGTAGGGGCGGTCGACCTACAAGACACGTCTCCTCGAGGAGCGTCCGGTTGGCGTCGAGGGGGACGGCGTAGAGGAACGACGGCTCTGCGGTTTCCGCGGTGCCGTTGTCTCGTCGCCAGTCCATGAACCAGGCTGCGTTGCCGTCGAGTGCCGGCTCCGCGGCGGCGCGATCGACCACGATTCCGAAGGCGGTTTGCTGTGCCGTTCTGGGAGTTGGTGGTGTTCCACGGGCATCGACCACGACCTGTGCGCCGATACGGGTCCCGTCAGCGCAGGTGAGGGAGTGGGTAGTCACATTAGTGGCTCTCCCGGCTATGACCTGCGCAGATCCGGTCGACAGTATTGATTGCAGTATCGATGTATTCAATACGCAGTAAGTGCGATCGAGCGTTGTGGGTCGCTGCGCCCACGCTGACGGGCGACCGATACGACTGGAAATGGCCGCGTCCGGCAACCACGCCGGAAGCTCGTCGAGCCAGGCCGCATACGTTGCCGTCCACGCTCGCGTGGGGTGCGGATCGATCAAAATGACCGACAGATTGTGGGCGACGCATCTCGTCGCCAGCGCCCGCCCGGCCGGCCCGCCGCCCACGATGACGACGTCTGCGGCGGTTGTTCGGGTTGTCATCCCCCGAGGATTCCATCTACATCGCAGATCTCCCACTGTTAGCGGATTCACACGCCGCTGGTCGGAGATGGCCCCAGCTCACGGTAAAATTGGAAGTTCTTGTGTCTGCCGTCAGGACACGTTTGCCCGTAGTTGTCTTTAGTTCTGAGGAGTTCTGCTTGATTACCGCCACTGACCTCGAAGTTCGTGCCGGTGTCCGCACCCTTCTCACGGCGCCCGGTCCGTCCTTGCGAATTCAGCCCGGTGATCGCATCGGATTGGTCGGTCGTAACGGTGCAGGCAAGACCACCACACTGCGTCTCCTCGCCGGTGAGGGCGAGCCGTACGCGGGCAAGGTCGTCCGGACCGGCGACCTCGGCTACCTGCCGCAGGACCCCAAAGAGGGCGACCTGAGCGTGCTCGCCAAGGATCGTGTCCTCTCGGCCCGTGGCCTCGACACGATGCTCCGTGACATGGAGAAGCAGCAGATTCTCATGGGTGAGGTTCTCGACCAGGAATCACAGGACAAGGCAGTCAAGAAGTACGGTCAGCTCGAAGACCGCTTTTCCTCCCTGGGCGGCTACGAAGCCGAGAGTGAAGCTGCACGCATCACCAGCAGCCTCGGCCTCGAAGATCGCATCCTCGGCCAGCCACTGAGCACGCTGTCCGGTGGTCAGCGTCGACGCGTCGAGTTGGCTCGAATTCTCTTTGCCGCGTCCGATGGCAGCGGCGCGCGCTCGGACACGACTCTGCTCCTCGACGAGCCCACCAACCACCTCGACGCGGACTCCATCACGTGGCTGCGCGGATTCCTCCAGAATCACGAGGGTGGCCTTGTGGTCATCAGTCACGATGTTGATCTGCTCAACGACGTCGTCAACCGTGTCTGGTTCCTCGACGCCGTGCGCAGTGAAGCCGACATCTACAACATGAACTGGAAGAAGTACCTCGACGCCCGTGCAACCGACGAGCAGCGTCGACGCCGCGAGCGCGCCAACGCCGAGAAGAAGGCCGGCGCTCTGCGCATCCAGGCAGCCAAGATGGGCGCCAAGGCAACCAAGGCTGTTGCCGCTCAGAACATGGCAAAGCGCGCAGACAAGTTGATGGCCAACCTCGATGCCGAGCGCGTGTCCGACAAGGTCGCGAAGATCCGTTTCCCCGAGCCCGCAGCATGCGGCAAGACTCCGCTCATGGGCAAGAACCTCACCAAGGTGTACGGCTCACTCGAAATCTTCACCGGCGTCGACCTGGCGATCGACCGCGGATCCCGCGTTGTCATCCTCGGACTCAACGGTGCAGGCAAGACGACCCTGCTGCGCATCCTCGCGAACGCCGAGAAAGCCGATGCGGGTGAGCTGATCGCGGGTCACGGACTCAAGATCGGTTACTTCGCGCAGGAGCACGACACCCTCGACGACAACGATTCGGTGTGGGAGAACATCCGTCACGCCGCTCCGGACACGGGGGAGCAGGAACTGCGTTCGCTCCTGGGTGCATTCATGTTCACGGGCCCGCAGCTCGAACAGCCGGCAGGCACACTCTCCGGTGGTGAGAAGACCCGTCTGGCACTGGCCGGCCTCGTGTCGTCCGCTGCAAACGTCCTGCTGCTCGACGAGCCCACCAACAACCTCGACCCGATCTCCCGCGAGCAGGTCCTGGACGCGCTTCGCAGCTACACCGGCGCCGTTGTCCTGGTGACTCACGATCCGGGTGCGGCTGAGGCTCTCAACCCCGAGCGCGTCATCCTTCTGCCCGACGGCAACGAGGATCACTGGTCGCAGGAATACCTCGAGCTGATTCAGCTGGCGTAACCGCCTGTGCGCCTTTCTGGTAGCTCCCACTACCGAAAAGGCGCACAGGGGCGCAGTCCCTCAGTCCTGTCGACGCACCGATTCCTCGACCAGATC
This sequence comes from Rhodococcus sp. AD45-ID, assembly GCF_003023755.1. Taxonomy (NCBI): domain Bacteria; kingdom Bacillati; phylum Actinomycetota; class Actinomycetes; order Mycobacteriales; family Nocardiaceae; genus Rhodococcus; species Rhodococcus sp. AD45-ID. The sequence goes on from NZ_PYHL01000002.1 coordinate 1,356,603, forward strand.
GAGGACCGCCGACAGATTGTTGCCGGCGTGGCCCGACGCGATTCGGGCCACCAGACCGTCCATCACCAGATCGAGATAGCCGATCAGTACGTCGGTGGGTACGTCGTCACGCAACCGCCCGGCAGATTTCTGGAAGGCCAGACGAGCGCTGGTCGCCTCGGTGAGTTCCGCCGACCGCTGTGACCATTTGGCACGGAAATCCGCATCGGTCCGCAGTCGCCGGGCAATTTCCAAGCGTGTGCCAAGCCAATCGAATTGGTCGGGCTGAGCGAGCATGTCGCGCATCACCTGCACAAGGCCCTCTTCGGCGACGACGTCGGCCATGCGGCTCGCGTCCTCGCTCGCCAACGCGAGGAAAAGTCCGTCCTTGTCCTTGAAGTGATGAAAGATCGCGCCTCGGGACAACCCGGTGACATCTTCCAGTCTTCTGACTGTGGCGCCGTCGTAGCCGTATTCCGCAAAGCAGCGGCGGGCACCGTCAAGGATCTGACTGCGCCGTGCCGCGAGATGGTCTTCACTGACCTTGGGCACGTTCTTGTCCTCGTCTCGCGCATCTCCACGATGCCGACTCTTTGTTCGGAGTTGGCACCACCCGTGAACCGATACCAAACGCACACGGCGGACTCAGCAAGGTCGCTGAGTCCGCCGTGCGGAAAAGGCAGGCTGGCGAACTAGCCTCGGATCATGTTGCGGAGCACGTACTGCAAGATGCCACCGTTGCGGTAGTAATCCGCTTCACCGGGGGTATCGATGCGTACGACTGCGTCGAACACGACCTTCTCGCCGTTCTCGCGCGTTGCCGTGACCTTCATGGTCTTCGGGGTGACGCCCTCGTTGAGCTTCTCGACGCCTTCGATGTCGAAGGTCTCGGTGCCGTCGAGCTTGAGCGACCCTGCGGACTCGCCGACCGGGAACTGCAGCGGGACAACGCCCATGCCGATGAGGTTGGAGCGGTGGATGCGCTCGAACGACTCGGTGATGACGGCCTTGACGCCGAGCAGGCTCGTGCCCTTGGCGGCCCAGTCACGCGAGGATCCGGAGCCGTACTCCTTGCCGCCCAGGACGACCAGCGGGATGCCGGCTGCCTGGTAGTTCTGCGACGCGTCGTAGATGAATGCCTGCGGTGCGCCTTCCTGCGTGAAGTCGCGCGTGTATCCACCCGAGACGTCATCAAGAAGCTGGTTACGCAGACGGATGTTCGCGAACGTTCCGCGAATCATGACCTCGTGGTTACCGCGACGCGATCCGAGCGAGTTGTAATCTGCACGCTCGACGCCATGGGAGTCGAGGTACTGCGCGGCGGGGGTGCCGACCTTGATCGGACCTGCCGGGCTGATGTGGTCAGTGGTGACCGAGTCGCCGAGCAGTGCGAGGACGCGAGCGCCCTTGATGTCCTTGACCGGAGCCGGATCCATCGTCATACCGTCGAAGTAGGGTGGCTTCCGCACGTAGGTGGAGTTCGCGTCCCACTCGAAGGTGTCGCCCTTCGGTGTTTCGAGGTTCTGCCAGCGGCTGTCGCCCGCAAAGATGGTTGCGTACGACTTGCGGAACATGTCCTGGTCGATCGAGGACTTGATCGTCTCTTCGATTTCCTGCGTGGACGGCCAGATGTCCTTGAGGTAGACGGGGTTTCCGTCGGTGTCGTTACCGAGCGAGTCGGTCTCGAAGTCGAAGTCCATGGTTCCGGCGAGGCCGTAGGCAATCACGAGCGGCGGGGAAGCCAAGTAGTTCATCTTGACGTCGGGGGAGATGCGACCCTCGAAGTTACGGTTACCCGAGAGCACCGCGGTGACCGAGAGATCGTTGTCGTTGATGGCCTTCGAGACTGCCTCGGGCAGCGGTCCGGTGTTACCGATGCACGTGGTGCAGCCGTAACCGCCGAGGTAGTAGCCGAGCTTCTCGAGGTACGGCCACAGGCCGGCCTTCTCGTAGTAGTCGGTGACGACCTGCGAACCGGGCGCCATGTTGGTCTTGACCCACGGCTTGGTGGCAAGGCCCTTTTCGACGGCGTTGCGTGCGAGCAGTGCAGCGCCGAGCATGACCGACGGGTTGGACGTGTTGGTGCAGGACGTGATGCCGGCAACAACCACGGCGCCGTGGTCCAGAACGAATTCACCGGCGTCGGACTTGACGACTACCGGCTTGCTCGGACGGCCATGCGCACCGTTCGCAGCCGAGAGAACGTCGACCGCTCCGTCGTCAGCGAACGAGAGCACTGCGGGATCGGAAGCGGGGAAGGACTCTTCGACGGCCTCGTCGAGCTGCGTGTGCTCGGTCGGCTGGTTGTCTTCCACGTAGTTGTGGATGTCCTTGCGGAACGCAGGCTTGGAGTCCGACAACAGGATTCGGTCCTGCGGGCGCTTCGGGCCGGCGATCGAGGGAACAACGGTTCCCAGATCGAGCTCGATGTACTCGGAGAAGACGGGCTCCTGGTCCGGGTTGTGCCACAGGCCCTGTTCCTTGGCGTACGACTCGACGAGAGCGAGCTGCTCGTCGCTGCGGCCGGTGAGGCGCAGGTAGTCGATCGTTTCGCTGTCGATCGGGAAGATCGCTGCGGTGGAACCGAATTCGGGGCTCATGTTGCCAAGGGTTGCGCGGTTCGCGAGCGGAACCTCGGCGACACCCTTGCCGTAGAACTCGACGAACTTGCCGACGACGCCGTGCTTACGGAGCATCTCGGTTGCGGTGAGCACGACGTCGGTTGCGGTGACGCCTGGCTTGATCTCACCCGAGAGCTTGAAGCCGACAACGCGGGGGATGAGCATGGAGACGGGCTGACCGAGCATTGCTGCCTCGGCCTCGATGCCGCCGACGCCCCAGCCGAGCACGCCGAGGCCGTTGACCATCGTGGTGTGCGAGTCGGTGCCGACACAGGTGTCGGGGTATGCCTGTCCGTTACGGGACATGACGGTGGGTGCCAGGTACTCGATGTTGACCTGGTGAACGATTCCCATTCCCGGGGGGACGACCTTGAAGTCGTCGAATGCGCCCTGACCCCAACGGAGGAACTGGTAACGCTCGCCGTTGCGCTCGTATTCGAGGTCGACGTTGCGCTCGAGAGCGTCGGCCTGGCCGAAGACGTCGAGGATGACCGAGTGGTCGATGACCATGTCGGCGGGGGAGAGCGGGTTGACCTTGTTCGGGTCGCCACCGAGGGTGGTGACAGCCTCACGCATGGTGGCGAGGTCGACGATGCAAGGAACGCCGGTGAAGTCCTGCATGATCACGCGGGCAGGCGTGAACTGGATTTCGATGCTCGGCTCAGCTGAGGGATCCCAGCTTGCGATGGCGCGGATGTGATCCGCGGTGATGTTGGCACCGTCTTCGGTGCGGAGAAGGTTCTCGGCGAGAACCTTCAAGGAATAAGGCAATTTCTCGGTGCCGGGGACGGCCGAGAGGCGGAAGATCTCGTAAGAGTTCTCACCGACCTCGAGGGTTCCCTTTGCTCCGAACGAATCAATACTGGTGCTCACGTCTGCTCCACTCGTCTATGAGGGTCGCCACCGACGGGGCTGTGTCGGCAGCTGAAGCGAGGTACTTACAACTCGGCGTATCCGGTGACAGCTCACGCCAATCGCACAGTTCACGTGAGAACTGTCCGAACATCGGAGCTGAAGTGGACTCGGTCGAGGCGAGGTACCTCTCGGTCTGAAGTCTAACAGTACGCTTGTCCTGTGAGACTTCGGGGCAACTTGACCGAAACAATCTTCACGCAGTCTCAGGACCTGCGCAACGCAGGGTTGACTGGGTGAGCTGACCCACAACGGATTGTGCGGAGTGTCGAAGACTCGCGGGCTTCGCACTCAACCTCAAGTAGGGTGCATTCAGGCCCGTCGCGGTCAGACCGCCCGATAACGACCTCGGATTCATTCGCACACTCGCGTGTGAACGAGCACCGAACTGCACCCGGATGAGAGATGTCTGCTCCTACACATTTGGTCTTCACGCCCTTGCATGCGAGCGGTCCGCTGCACGCCGCACTACCTCTGCATGCCGCAGTCCCATCGGACGTCGATGTCGACGACGTGGTTGCCGACGTTGCGCAGAATGGGGTTTCCGCACCGGCTGCCGATGTCCCTGCACTGGTGAATGTCGTCGCCGACGCACGTGAGCGCGGGATCGATTTGAGCGTGATCGTTCTCGACGCCAATCCTTCCCGCGACACCGACCTTCGGGATCTGGCGACGACGGTCGGCGAATCCGAGGGCGGCACGATCTTGGTGATGAGTCCGGACTGGATGGGCAGTTCCAGCGATTCGATCAGTCGAGTACAGCTCGAGACCGCGCAGGATCGCTCGTTCGGGGACAGTTCTGCTGCGATCGCCGATCGCTTTTCCCATGAGATTGTCCAACCGGGTCCGCCGTGGGCCTTGTACACGGTCCTGTTGGTGGCGATTGTGGCGATCGCGGCGGCAATTACTTTTGCCGTCAAATGGCGTCGGAGCCCCGAACCCGCGGTCACCGAGCAGGTGAGCGAACCTTCGGAACTGGCCGTCGGACACGCCGGATCTGCTTAGTCCAGCGCGCACGTTCCTGAATTTCGACTAGCAGGTATTCACCAGCATTTGTGGTGAGTACCTGCTTTTTCGTCTGGATACAGCAATCCACCTGGTGAAATACCCGATGTGTTATTTGGGGCTAAAGTTTCCAAAGTTCTCTCAAGTGTCGTACGGTACAACTGGCACTTTTTGGGGAAGAAGTGTCGCAGAAAGATGGCTGTTGTTCGACGGACTACGCGCGACGCCACCCGAAACCGGGCGGCGCCGAGCGTTGCCCCCGAACGGCGGGTTAGCGACAAGCGGTAGCTACTTCGCTGCATCTTGTTGGTGGCGCCACGTGGCGTCATAGCTTCCTGCGCATTCCCTCCCCGCACGGATCGGCGACCCAGCGGGCCCGTGGCGTACACGCGAGGGAGAGTTATTTGTGAGCCAAGTAACACGAGGCGGATTCGGCCGTCGTAAACCTTCCCGAGCGTCGTCCCGCCTGGCACAGCTGGTAATCGGTGCGGGCATCGTCACTGCCCTGGTTGTCGGAAACCCGGGTGTCGGAGCGTCGGTCCCGCCGCCTCCGCCCAATCCCAGTGACTCCGAAATCGCGTCCGCAGATTCGCAGGTTTCATCGAGTGTCAGCACGGTCAGCGCCCTCATCAACCAGGTTGCCGCGGCAAATGAGCAGTTGTCCGCACTCGACAACGAAGTTGCCGTCAAACGCGAAGACGTCAACAAGACACTCGTCGACCTGCAGAACGCTCGAGGCGCCGCCGATGCCGCAGCCCAAGCCGTCGGCATCACCAAACAAGCACTTCGGGACGCCGGCGCACAGATCGACGTGGCGCAGAGCGATTTCGACAAGTACGCCCGATCGAGTTACGTCCAAGGCACCAATACCGCGTCCATCTCGTCGTTCCTCGACGCCAAGGGCCCGGGCGACGTCCTCGATCGAGCGCAGGTCCTCAAACTTCTCTCGAACACCCAACGCGCCGTGCTCGACGGTTTGCAGCGCGCTCGGACCGAACAGGCGAACAAGGACTCGGCGACCAGGCAAGCCAAGCTCGACGCCGACGCGGCCGCCGAAATTGCCGCCAATCTTCAGGCACTTGCCGAGCAGGCCATCGCGATCGCCCGCAACGCACTCGACCAGCAGGTAGCCAAGAAGGCGTCCATCGAATCGGAGCGCAATTCCGCGCAAGCCCAACTCGATGCGGCGCGCAACGCTGTTGCCGGTTTGCAGGGGCAGCGCCAGGCATACGCGACGTGGGACGAACAGCGAAAGGCCGAAGAAGCTCATCAGGCCGCACTCGAAGCGGCTGCCAAGCAAGCGGCTGAGGAAGCCGCCGCCAGGGCTGCCGCCGATCAGGCCGCCAAGGACCGTGCCGCTGCGTTGGCTGCTGCTCAGCGCCCTCACACTGCCGTCGAAGATCCGACGCCGACAGTCATCCCCGATGACGACGACGAGACATCGACGGACACGAGCACCGATTCGGATTCCGACACTCCGGTGGTAACACCGAAGCCCACAACTCCGAAACCGGCAACTCCCAAGCCGACAGTGCCTTCGGTGTCCGGAAGCGCCGCAATCGAATCCGTCATCGACCGCGGTATGTCGCAGATCGGCATCCAGTACGCCTGGGGCGGCGGCGACGAGAACGGGCCGACCCGCGGTATTCGCGACGGCGGAGTCGCGGACAGCTACGGCGACTTCAACAAGATCGGGTTCGACTGCTCAGGCCTGATGATCTACGCGTTTGCCGGAATCGGTATCTCGTTGCCGCATTACACCGGCTACCAGTACACCGCGGGCAAGCAGGTTCCGTCGTCCGAGATGAAACGCGGCGACATGATCTTCTACGGTCCGAACGCGAGTCAGCATGTGGCGCTGTACCTCGGTGACGGGCAGATGCTCGAAGCACCGCAGTCCGGATCCAGTGTGAAAGTTTCCCCCGTTCGCTGGGGTGGAATGACACCATACGCCGTGCGGCTGGTGTCCTGAACTCGCGAGAAGGCTGAACCCGTTCATGCTTCGATGCCCGGTTCGTTGCATGTGTTGACGTGGTGTTGCGGCATCACGAGCAACTACCTGGAATAGTTGGCGGGGAACACGTTACTGTCGGAACTTTTCTAGGTGAAAGCGATGGATTCTTGGTGACCTCACGTGAAGATTCGATCGGATCGGTCGACGTAGACAAGGCGAGTGGAAATTCCGACGGGGTAGCTCCGTCGCTCGCCGCCGACGTCCAGACACTGGAACGAGCGATCTACGAGGTCAAACGAGTCATCGTCGGCCAGGATCGACTGGTCGAACGGATACTCGTCGGGCTACTGGCCAAGGGACACGTCCTGCTCGAGGGCGTTCCCGGTGTCGCGAAGACGCTGGCCGTCGAAACCTTTGCGAAGGTGGTCGGCGGATCGTTCTCCCGTGTGCAGTTCACCCCCGACCTCGTACCCACCGACTTGATCGGTACGCGTATCTACCGACAGGGACGCGAAGAGTTCGACACCGAACTGGGACCAGTGGTCGCAAACTTCGTCCTGGCCGACGAGATCAACCGTGCACCGGCAAAGGTGCAGTCTGCGTTGCTCGAAGTCATGGCCGAGCGTCACGTCTCCATCGGTGGCAAGCGCTACCACATGCCGGACCCGTTCCTGGTCATGGCGACGCAGAACCCGATCGAGAACGAGGGCGTGTATCCCCTCCCGGAAGCGCAGCGTGACCGCTTCCTGTTCAAGATCCTGGTCGATTACCCGACCGTCGAAGAAGAACGCGAAATCGTGTACCGGATGGGCGTCGCCGCGCCGGAACCCCACCAGATTCTCGGTCCCGAAGAGTTGGTTCGGCTCCAGCGCGTCGCGAGCACCGTCTTCGTCCACCACGCGCTGGTCGATTACGTGGTTCGGGTCATCGCGGCCACCCGTACGCCGAGGGAATTCGGCCTCGACGACGTTGCCGGCTGGATCGCCTACGGTGCGTCGCCGCGTGCAACACTCGGCATCATTGCAGCCTCCCGAGCGCTCGCCCTCGTGCGTGGCCGCGATTACGTTGTCCCGCAGGACGTCGTCGAGGTCATCCCGGACGTGTTGCGCCACCGGCTCGTGTTGTCGTACGACGCACTCGCCGACGAGGTCACTCCGGACGCCGTCATCACGAGGGTCCTGCAGACGGTCGGTCTGCCTCAGATCGCCGCGCGCCCGGTGCCCACTGTCGCGGGACCACAACCGGTACCGGGACAGCCGGTAGGCCAGCCGACGCAGCAACCTCAGCAGGGCGCACCGCAGTTCAATCCCGCGGGAAACGGCGCGCAGTTCATGAGCCCTGATCCGATGAGTCGCCCGCAGTGACGGAAAGTCACCTTCCCGGTCATGCCGGTGCACCGCCGTCATTCGAGTCCGGTGAACTTCGTGACCCACGACTGACCGCTGCGTTGCGCACACTGGAGTTGACGGTCCGCCGCCGGCTCGACGGGGTGTTGCACGGTGATCATCTCGGGCTCATCCCCGGTCCCGGTTCCGAACCCGGCGAGGCTCGCGAGTATCAGCCCGGTGACGATGTGCGACAGATGGATTGGTCTGTCACCGCTCGTACGACGCACCCACATGTGCGGCAGTCGGTAGCCGATCGCGAACTCGAGACGTGGTTGGTGATCGACCTGTCCGCGAGCCTCGATTTCGGTACCGCAGGTTGTGAGAAGCGCGATTTGGTTGTGGCAGCCGCTGCTGCGGTGACCCACCTGACCAGTTCGGGCGGCAATCGCGTCGGCGCAATCATTTCCACCGGCGCGCAGATGACACGGATTCCGGCCAGGGGAGGCCGCGTCCACGCTCAGGCGATGCTTCGTAAGATCGCGACCACCCCCCATGCGCCGGACGGTGTGCGCGGAGATCTGGTGGGCGCAATCGAGGCGCTACGACGCCCACAGCGTCGGCGCGGCTTGGCCGTCGTGATCAGTGACTTCCTCGGCCCGACGGATTGGGAACGTCCGTTGCGCGCCATTGCCGGTCGTCATGACGTGCTCGGGATCGAAGTGGTGGATCCGCGCGACCTCGAACTGCCCGATGTCGGTGACGTCGTGTTGCATGACCCGGAATCCGGTCGCACGCGCGAGTTCTCGACCACTCCGCAGTTGCGCGCGGATTTTGCGCGCGCAGCCGCTGAGCATCGCGTCGAGGTTCAGCAGGCACTGCGCCGGTGTGGGGCACCGCTCATGTCACTGCACACCGATCGTGACTGGATCGCCGACGTGGTTCGATTCATCTCGGCACGCCGTCACAGCTTCGGTGTCGGCGCCGGAACTGGGGGCGTTCGTTCGTGAGTCTTTCTCAATTCACTGCGCCGTGGTGGCTGCTGTTCCTGGTCGTCATCGCCGCATTGGTAGCCGGTTACGTCTATGTGCAGAAGCAGCGTCAGAGACATACGTTGCGGTTCACCAACTTCGATCTCCTCGAGAAGGTGGCGCCGTCACGACCGGGCCGGTGGCGCCACGTTTCCGCCATTTTGATGGTGATCTCGTTGGTGTTCTTCACGGTAGCGTTGGCCGGCCCCACAGCGGACAAGAAGGTTCCGCGGAACCGGGCAACCGTCATCCTGGTGATCGACGTGTCGCTGTCGATGCAGGCCACCGATGTGGAACCGACACGTCTCGCGGCCGCTCAAGAGGCGGCCAAATCGTTTGCCGACGGTTTGACGCCTGGCATCAACCTGGGACTGGTCGCGTTTGCCGGAACTGCTTCGGTGTTGGTGTCTCCCACGACAAATCGCGACGCGACCAAAGTTGCCATCGACAATCTCAAGCTCAGCGAGCGGACCGCGACCGGCGAAGCGATCTTCACGTCACTGCAGTCGATCGACACGTTGTCCGCCGTTCTCGGCGGGAGTGATCAGGCTCCGCCCGCACGGATTGTCTTGCTCTCCGACGGTAAGCAGACGGTCCCCGACAATTCGGATGACCCGCGCGGCGGATTCACCGCAGCACGTCAGGCCAAAGACAAAGGTGTTCCGATCTCGACGATTTCGTTCGGCACGACATACGGTCGGGTCGAAATCGAGGGTGATCGCATTCCGGTTCCTGTTGACGACGCGTCGCTGAAGGAAATCGCGAATCTGTCCGGGGGAAGTTTTTTCACCGCATCCAGCCTCGAAGAGTTGCGTGCGGTGTACGACACGCTGGAAGAGCAGATCGGATTCGAGACCACCCGCGGCGATGCAAGCAAGCCGTGGCTGATTCTCGGAGTTCTGTTTGCCACCGCAGGTTTGACCGTTGCCTTGGTCACTCGCCAAAGGCTGCCATGACCCTGCACCATTTTCGTTTGTCCGACTACTGCCGGAACTCGGCCCTGGAATTGATAGGTTGATCGCCATGTCTACCCCTTCCACCCCAGTGGTGTCAGAACGGACCGTCACCACTCCACGCTCGGTTCTGGTTACCGGCGGTAACCGCGGTATCGGCCTGGCTGTCGCGCAGCGTTTGGCCGCAGACGGACACAAGGTCGCCGTCACACACCGCGGCAGCGGTGCACCCGAAGGCCTTTTCGGTGTTGTCTGCGACGTCACCGACTCCGAGTCGATCGACCGCGCGTTCAAAGAGGTCGAGGCACATCAGGGCCCCGTCGAGGTCATCGTCGCCAACGCCGGTGTCACCGACGACACCCTGATCATGCGCATGTCGGAAGATCAGTTCACCAGTGTTATCGACGCAAACCTGACGGGTACGTTCCGGGTTGCGAAGCGGGCGACGCGATCGATGCTGCGAGCGCGTTTCGGACGCTTCATCTTCCTCGGATCGGTTGTGGGGCTTGCCGGTGGCCCCGGGCAGGTCAACTACGCGGCCTCCAAGGCGGGCATCGTCGGTATCGCCCGGTCCTTGACCCGTGAACTGGGCTCCCGTTCGATCACGGCGAACGTGGTCGCCCCCGGCTTCATCGAGACCGACATGACCGCAGCGCTGGGCGACGACGTGAAAGACAAGGCCACCGAACACATTCCGCTTCAGCGCACCGGCAAGCCGGAAGATGTTGCGGCAGTAGTGAGTTTCCTGGCCTCCGACGATTCGGCGTACGTGTCCGGCGCCGTCATTCCGGTTGACGGTGGACTGGGTATGGGGCACTAGTCCCCGCTTCCACACTTTCCTTTCACTTCGTACGTCTCACTTCAGGAGGACAACTCATGGGCGGCTTGCTCGAGGGTAAGACCATTCTCGTTACCGGCATCATCACCGATTCGTCCATCGCATTCCATGTGGCGAAGGTTGCGCAGGAGCAGGGCGCCAAGGTGCTGATCACGGGTTTTGATCGTCTGCGTCTGATCGACCGCATTGCTCAGCGCCTACCGCAGCCGGTGCCGCCGGCCATCTCCCTCGACGTCCAGAACCCGGAAGATCTGGCCACTTTGGCCGATCGTGTCCGCGAGTTGGCTCCGGAGGGCATCGACGGCGTTGTCCACTCCATCGGCTTTGCCCCGCGCTCGTGCCTGGGCAGCCCGTTCATGGACGCGCCGTGGAGTGACGTGGCTGTTGCTCTCGAGGTGTCCGCCTACTCGTACAGTGCCCTCGCAAAGGCGCTGCTGCCGGTTCTGAACGACAAGGGTTCCATCGTCGGTATGGACTTCGATCCGTCGCGTGCGATGCCGTTCTACAACTGGATGGGTGTTTCCAAGGCAACCCTCGAGGCCGTGAACCGGTACGTCGCCAAAGAGGTCGGCGTTCGTGGCATCCGCTCCAATCTTGTTGCGTCGGGCCCGATCAAGACGCTCGCAGCCAAGGCAATTGCCGGCGACAGCACCGGCCCGGGTGCCGAGTTGGACAAGCTCAACACCGGCTGGGACAGTGCGGCGCCCATCGGCTGGGACGTCGAAGATCGTGAAACCGTTGCGAAGACGGTCTGCACCGTTCTCTCGGATTGGCTGCCGGGCACAACTGCGTCGATCATTTACGTCGACGGCGGTTTCCACGCAATGGTGGGTTAGTAGTTTGAATCCGGTTCGCCTTTGCCTGCTCGACGAGCTACGTCCAGGTGAGGGCGAACACGGGGGACATCAACACGGGGGACATCGATGATGGAACCAGTCGACGACGTGGCGGTCGGTGACTGGATCAAACAACGGTTGTCGGGTGCGCTGACGGCAGTTGTACCTTCGGGTTTCGACGCGTACGTGCGAGTCCTCCATCCCGTCGACGTCGACGGCACTCACGTGGTCCGCTGGCGTGATGTTGCCGCCGTAACCGGTCGGCGGATTCATCCGCTTGTGCAATGGTGGCGTTTGATCGACGCCACTGATTCCGTGAATCCGCGCAGCGAGCTCTGGGACGGCGGTGAGCCTGATATCGGTTCACTCGATCCGCCCGACAATCAGCGTCTTGTCGATCTTCTTGCGGGCCATACGAATTCACCGGACGATGCCTACTTCGCGGTGTGGGAGGGCAATGGCTTCTTTCATGCCGGAGCTACGGCGATCTACAGCGCCGGAAAGAAACAATCTCGCCCCGCACCCGTTGTTTCGCTCGCCCGGGAACTGATCTCCGGACCGCGGCTGCGGCACCCCGGACGGGACTATGTTGTGCTGTCAGGATCCCTTCGTGAAGCGTCGACTATCCCCGACCTGATCGGTGCAAAGCCCTGGACGCCGTCAGCAAATCTCGTGTGGCCGCAGGACCATTCGTGGTGCATTGCCACAGAGGTCGATTTTGATTCGACTCTCGTGGGGTGCAGTCGGGCCGCCGCGAAAGAGATCCTGGCATGCCCCGACCTCGAATCGTTCCCGATCAACCCGAACGATTCGTTGAAGTTCGACGCTGACTTGGTAAATACCTGAGACCTCCGGTATCTGATGGAGAGTCGCGTTCACTCTTGACGAGAGTGGCGTGCATCACGCACACTTCCCCAGGGAACCGGACATTCGGTCAGGACGTCGGTAGGTGGGAGATACGGTCGAGTATCGCCGACGCCCGATACACAGGGGGTTGGGCAGAGATGAAACCGCTGAGCGCTCGTCGAACGGTCAGGTCCGCGATTGTTGCCGCGGCGGCCGTACTGCTACTTCCAGTGGTCGGCGCCGCAGCGGCGCCGGAATCCAGTCCAGGTACGGTGTACGAATCCCATGCCGTCGGCAGCGATGCGGTCGAGCGCGCGAGTTGTAACGAGGATTCTCAGCCGGAAACCGGATTGCAGGGCGATGCACCAGCTGAAGACCGTAACAGCGGACGCAGTCGAACGGGCTACAGCTGCAACATCTCTCGGTTGGGTGGGTACGAAGGCCGTGGCGGCGGAATCACCTCAACCAGTTTCGAGAACTGCGCGTATGTCGGCAGCTTCTTCCCCGGAAATCTCCTCGGACCCGCACAAGGCGTGCAGGTTATCGATGCCTCCGACCCGGCAAACCCGAAACTCACTGCAACGCTGACCGAACCTGCCATGCTCGCGGGAACGTGGGAGAGCCTCAAGGTCAACACGCAGCGAAAACTCTTGGTGGGAACGGGAGTTCCCCTGTTGACCGGCGTTGGCATGATGTCGGTATACGACATCTCCGATTGCGCTCATCCGAAACTGCTCAATCCGGGACCGGGAACGAATCTGGGGATGCTCCTTCCCATTACATCGCATGAGGGCGGGTTCTCCCCGGACGGCAACACCTACTGGTCTTCCGGTACCGCGCCCGGCATCGTGAGCGCTGTCGACCTCACCGATCCCTCCACCCCGAAGGTGGTGTGGCAGGACCTGATCGGTCTCTCGACCCACGGAATCGGCGTCAGCGACGACGGGAATCAGCTGTACCTGTCGAACAATATGGGCGGCATCCACGTACTCGACGTCAGTGCGGTGCAGCGACGTGACCCCAATCCTCAGGTTCGCCAACTCTCTCAGCTTTCGTGGACCGACGGATGGGCGACGCAGCACAGTATTCCGGTGAACTACGACGGCGCACCGTATCTGTTCACCGTCGACGAGGGCGGTTCGGGCGGCGTCAAACTCATCGACGTCTCCGACGCAGCCCGACCGGAGATCGCCAACTCGATCAAGCTCGAAATCAACCTTCCCGAGAATCAGGACTCCTCGCTCGCGTCAGCGTCCGGCGGTTCGGCCTTTGCTTACGAATCGCACTACTGCGCAGCGGACCGCCCGGACAATCCCACGGCTCTCGCGTGCGGGTGGATATCGTCCGGGATCAGGGTTTTTGATGTCCGCGACCCGTTCGACGTCCGGGAAATCGCCTACTACAACCCGCCGGCGAAGACGGGGGACAATCTTGCGTTGACAAACTCACCGCACGCATTGGCGTCGATCTTGGGCGTTCCGCTGCTGAGCGCGCCCGCGATCGGCCAGTCGATTCTCAGTGGTCAATTCGACCCGAACCAAGCACTCAGCGCGCGAAGCGGGATGCTCACTCAAGGCGACATCTCCACGGACTGGTGCTTCTCGGCGCCGGAGTGGCGCGGCAGCAAGCTGTGGGTGACGTGCGCGGACAACGGGTTCATGGCGTTGCAACTGGATCCCGACGTCTACTCGCCACCGGCTGATCAGCACTCGACCGTCGGTTCATGACGACGACGCGGGTAGTGCGCGTCGCAGCGTTCGGTTGCCTTGCGGTGATGCTGGTTGTGCTCGGTGCGGCGCTGCGGCCGCTGATGTTCACGGAGCAGGCTGCGCCTGCAGAGATATTGAGCGACAACGAAATCGGGTTTGTTCACGATATGGTCGCGCACCACCAGCAGGCCCTGTTCATCGCCCAGCGACTGAACACGAATGTCGATCCAGCGGTGAGTAGGCTCGCGCAACAGATCGACGATTCGCAGCGGACCGAGATCGGGATGATGCTCGGTTGGCTGCGACTCGTGAACGTGACCCCGGGTAGTCGCACTCCGATGGAATGGATGCACACCGCGTCGAATTCGACGGACCTTGCTGCGCACCATGGCGTTGTGACATCAGACGCAACTCGCGGTCAGGCGTCGATGCCGGGGATGGCAACCATGGCCGAACTCGACTCTCTCACCTCAGCTACGGGGGTTGATGCGGAAGTGTTGTTCCTGCAGTTGATGGAGCGTCATCACCGTGGCGGGATCGTCATGGCCCAGGCGGCCGACGAACTTCTAGCCGACGGTCCGGTCAAACAATCCGCCCGCGACATGATCACCACCCAGAGTCAGGAATCCGGACTGATGGCCCTCATGCTCGCACAACGAGGTGCTCAACCGCTCGGGTAGACGAGCCCTGGATCCACAATGAACAGCGTTCATTCTTCTGGTACGTTCAGCTCCGAGAGCGGCCGTCACCCTTACGTGCCGGTGCACAGTCGAAGGAGTTGCATCGATGCGAATCGGCATCAGTACACCGGTCGTGAGCGTCATCCCAGGCCGGACGGCGGATTGGGAACTGGGCGCGGGGATCGAGGAAGTCGCAGAGGTTGCGCAGCATGCCGATCGGCGTGGCTTCCATTTCGTCACCTGTAGCGAACACATCGGTATGCCCTCCGACGTATGGTCGCCTCAGCTGCCCAATGGGCGCGGAACGCGCTATTGGGATCCTCTGGCAACCCTGTCGTATCTGGCTGGAAAGACCGAGCGCCTACGCCTAGTGACGAACATCCTTGTCCTCGGATACCACCATCCCCTCGAGATCGCCAAGCGATACGGGACTCTGGACCGGATGAGCGGCGGGCGCGTGGTTCTGGGCTTGGGCGTAGGGACCGTCGAGGCGGAATTCAAGGCACTGGGTGTGCCATTCGAAGGACGAGGCCCGCGCGCAGATGACGCGATGCGCGCGCTACGCGCATCGCTGTCACAGCTCGAACCGGAGTATCACGGCGAGTTCTACGATTTCGAGGGATTGATCATCGATCCCCACGCGATCCAACCGCGCGTGCCGCTCTGGGTCGGTGGGCACAGCAAGCGCGCGTTGCGGCGGGCTGTGACGCTCGGTGACGGGTGGATGCCCGGCGCACCGGACATGGAGACCCTCCGAACAATGTTGGCAGGATTTCCGGAGCGTCCCGCGGGCTTCGAGGTTATCTGCGGTGCGGACTCTCTGGACCCGGCCGCGCACCCTGATCAGGTGGAAGAGACGCTTGCCGAGATGGACGAAGCAGGCGTCACTATGGTCCCGTTCCGCCCAGTTCATCGATCACTGGCGCACTATCTCGAACAGCTCGATGCGATGGCTGCATTGGAGAACTTCACGCCGCTGTGATCCTGCGGAGTTCTCGAAGAGAAAGCCCGCGGCGCTTCACCCGGTCGGGATGAGGCGGGACAGTGCACCCGTGGTCGACGATGGGATCACGAAATCACCTCCCGGACGAAGGGCGCCACATGTCGTATCTCGGGGCTACATGAGCGCAGTTCTGGGTCGCATACGTGCTCTGCTGCCGCGCGAGCGAATGACCCGAGCCGATGTGATCGCGGGTCTTCCCGGTGCGATCGGTAGCGTGCCTGACGGTATGGCCTCGGGTGTGCTCGCCGGAGTGAGTCCGCTGCACGGTCTTTATGCGAGCATGGCCGGCCGGGTATTCGGAGGATTGTCCACCAGTACCCGTCTGATGGTGGTCACCACCACGAGTGCCTCAGCACTGGCTGCGGGGTCGGCTCTGACGGATATCCCCGATGAGGACCGATCTGCGGCTCTGGTGATGCTTACCCTCGTCGCCGGTGGCGTGATGATCGTGGCCGCCGTCTTGCGGCTGGGGAGATACACGCGCTTCGTCTCACATTCCGTGATGACCGCATTTCTGCTCGGGGTTGCGGCCAACATCGCGTTCGGTCAGATCCCGGCGCTGTTGGGGGTAGACGCGGAAGGCGGGTTTGCGCTCGCGAAGGCAGTGAATGTGTTGACGCACCCGGGGGAGATCGACTGGCGGTCCGCGGTGGTGGGCGTCAGTGCCCTGATACTCATGTGGACGTTGGGACAGACCCGGTTGCGGTTATACGCATCGTTGGTTGCGCTGATCGTGCCGACCGTTCTTGTGGTGGCGTTGGGTTGGGATTCGGTGAGCCGCGTTTCCGACATCGCGACTATCCCCACTGGATTCCCGATCCCGGGTCTTCCCGATCTGACCGTGCTGAGCCCCGCCCTGCTCAGTGGCGCGCTGACGGTGGCGGTCATTGTGCTGGTCCAAGGTGCCGGAGTGGCCGAATCCGCCCCAAATCCGGACGGCTCACGCTCGTCCGCCAATCAAGACTTCACTGCGCAAGGTGTCGGCAACGTCGCTGCGTCCTTGCTCCGCGGGATGCCAGTCGGAGGATCGGTGGGGCAGACTGCGCTCAATCGCACAGCGGGTGCCCGTACCCGTTGGGCAGCGATCTGGTCGGGTTTGTGGCTGGTTGTCCTGCTCGCAGCCTTCGCGGGACTGGTCGGGCAAGTGCCCATGCCAACCCTCGCAGCTGTCCTGATTGTGGCAGCTGCCGGGTCCCTGGATCCGGCCAAGCTGTCGGCCATCTGGAGCAGCGGATATACCTCCCGGGTCGTGTTCGGTACAACGCTGATGGCGACGCTGTTGCTGCCGGTCACAGCCGCGGTGGGAATCGGGGTCGCGCTCTCACTGATCCTGCAGCTGAACCAGGAAGCCATCGACCTCAAGGTGGTCCGCCTGCGGGTGGACGGCAACCAACTGGTCGAGGCGAGCGCACCGAAACAACTCTCCGACAACGAGATCGTGATACTCGACGTGTACGGCAGCCTGTTCTACGCGGGAGCGCGCACGCTTGCGGCGCATCTGCCGGATCCCGCCGGTGCGAGGTCGCCGGTGGTGATCCTGCGGCTGAGGGGGCGCACGACGGTAAGCGCAACGTTCTTCACCATCGTCGCGGATTATGCTCGTCGACTCGACGCGGTTGGCGGTCAGCTGCACCTCAGTGGAATCGACCCGCGCATTCGCGACTACTGGACCGACGAACTCCTCGCCGCGCATGGGGTGAGCATCGAGTTCCACCCTGCCACCGCAACTATCGGCGAATCGACCCTCGCCGCGTATGCCGAGGCGAGAGTTCGGACGCACGACGGCGACAATCCGCCTCGCGAAAAGCCTTGTTAGTTCTACTACAGTTAGTTCTACTACAACAGTGCGTACCCGGGTTTTGTCTGCCGATCGGCATCGCGCAAGATTGAAGGCATGACTGTTGGTGTGGACGACAAGTTCGATGCTCTTCTCGTGTTGTCGTTCGGCGGTCCCGAAAAACCCGAGGACGTTCGACCCTTTCTCGAAAACGTCACGCGGGGAAGGGGAGTTCCACCTGAGCGTCTTGATGCGGTCGTTGAGCACTACATGCATTTCGGTGGAGTTTCACCGATCAATGCACTCAATCGAGATTTGATCGAGCGAGTCCGGGGTGAACTGGCAACGGCGGGGCTGGATCTTCCGATCTACTTCGGAAACCGCAACTGGCACCCCATGGTCGAGGATACTGTGGCACAGATGCGCGACGACGGTATCCGTAACGCGGCCGTCTTTGCCACGTCGGCGTGGGGCGGGTACTCGGGGTGCCGTCAGTACCACGAGGACATCGTCCGTGCTCGTGAAGCGGTCGGTGACGGCGCACCGACATTGACCAAACTTCGTCAGTATTACGACCATCCCCTGGTCATCGGCGCGTTTGCCGACGGAATCCGGGCGGCGCGCGCGGCTCTGCCCGAGGCGACTCGCGACGACGCTCGGCTGGTGTTCACGGCGCATTCGGTACCGATCGCCGCCGACAGAAATGCCGGACCGCCCGAGCTGGGCGGCAACCTGTACAGCCGTCAGGTCGCTGAAGCCTCGCGCCTGGTTGCCGGCGCTGTGGGCGTCGATGATTTTGATCTTGTGTGGCAGTCACGATCCGGCCCGCCACAGGTGCCGTGGCTCGACCCTGACATCTGCGATCATCTGGATATGTTGTCCACCAAGGATGTTCGCGCGGTGATCGTATGTCCTGTCGGGTTTGTCTCCGACCACCTCGAAGTGGTGTGGGATCTCGACACCGAGGCCAGGGACAAAGCCGCAGAACTCGGAATGGATTTTGTGCGGGCGGCGACGCCGGGCCAGGACCCACGTTTTGCTCAATTGGTACCGACGCTCATTTCCGAACGTCTGGCCGGTGAGCCGCCGCTCCGCCTCGGGGTCGAGCCGTTGCTCGGCTCGACCACCAACGGCGTTTCCTGCGCGGTCAACTGTTGTGCCGCAGTGCAGCGACCTAAGCGCTGAGCGCTTCGAGCTATGCGTTGGGCTGCTTCAGCTTTCCGCACGGGCCTGGCACCGTCGACGTGCTTCGTGAGGTCAGCAGGGCGGCGACGATCGCCTGGTCTTCGGCACTCAGCGACGGATCGATGTAGTTGAGCGACGGCGCACCTAGTTCACGGACGCGTCCGGCAAGCGTTGCGACAAACGACACCTTCTCTTCGTCGCCCCGGTTTGCTTCGTGGATCTGGAGGACGGATACCGGAAACTTGCGCAGTGTGACCGGCAGGAAACGAGCGGCCAGAACATGGTCGACGTTGAATCCGGCCCACACTCCCTGGTTTGCTTCCACGCACTCGGCGTCGGAGTGCGCTGCACTCTCGCCGATGTACTTGCGCGGCGGGACCAACTTCTTGGGGGCAAGCTCGGAC
Source organism: Rhodococcus sp. AD45-ID (assembly GCF_003023755.1). NCBI lineage: Bacteria > Bacillati > Actinomycetota > Actinomycetes > Mycobacteriales > Nocardiaceae > Rhodococcus > Rhodococcus sp. AD45-ID. The sequence goes on from NZ_PYHL01000002.1 coordinate 1,375,661, forward strand.
GCGCCCTGCTGCAGGACCGGATAGTCGCCGTCTGTGTACATCCACGGCTGGTTTGCCATCGTGATGAGTCGGCCGGCATCCAAATCGGGTAGGTACCGGGACTTGAGGAGGAAGGCCACGCTGTCGACCGAGATGCCCAACAGTTCGGCGGCCTTCTGACGACTCATGGCGAAGGTCGGCGTGTTCTTCGGGGCGATCTGGATCAGGTTGACCATGTGAACTCCTGTAGATGTTCAGTTGTTGCGGCGTGTCGGTACAGCTGACATGACTATTCGGCGATTATCAACCTCTAGCTCATTTTCGTGGCCTATGTGAGTGTGATGTCACCAACCGAGCTCTCGTAAACGGGGATCTCCGATGCCGAAGTGATGACCGATCTCGTGGATCACTGTGCGTCGTACCTGCTCGACAACCTCGTCTTCGGTGGAGCAGATCGAGCAGATCGATCGACGGTAGATGGTGATGCGGTCGGGAAGTACACCGGCGTAGGTCGTTGTTCGCTTCGTGAGCGGAATTCCTTGGTACAAACCGAGCAGTCCGGGTGGGCCACCTTCGAGTTGAACGGTCACCGCAACATTGGCCATTTCGCGACCGAGTTTGGGCGGCAAGGTGTCCAAGGCGCGTTTGACCATGTCCTCGAACTGGGCGTCGTCGACGTCGATCATCTGACTATTGTGCGGGAATCGCGCACCTGGGGGTGTGTCCATCTGGAAACAGTGCAGCGTGCGGCTATGTTGGTGGAGTGGCCGATGATCTGTACCAGCGTTACGAATTCACGTTTATCGTTCCCTTGCTGACGCTCTCGCAGGAACAGATGCTCGCCAAGTCCCTGGGTGGACGGGTGGAGGAGCGAAAAGGTCTGCAGTTGTTGACTCTCACCGCGGAAGGCATGCGGGCGGCGACGACCGCGATCACTCTTGTCGACCAACTTGCCGGCTCCGGTGTGCGACCCGAGCGGACTCATCCGGATCTGGTGTCCCGGCAGGACATCGCAGATCGTGCTGGTGTCACGCGGCAAGCCGTCGGGCAGTGGGTGCGCGGAGTTCGGCAAGCGTCGACGCCCTTCCCGGTTCCCTACAACTCGGTGGCGGGTGGCATCTGGTTCTGGGGAGATGTTCTGGCGTGGTTGCGTCGTCAGGGATACGGGCAGGACACAGGCTTGCGGTACCCGACGCTTGATGAGCACATTCGAATCGACCGGCATATTGCGATCAACCACAAAACTCCCTGACGTCAGCTCCAGCAAACTGTTTGCTTGATAGTAGCTGTTGAAACAAACCGACTGTAGGTATATGGTCCCCAAGTACCTACTTCAACCTATCGGTGCGTTGGTCGTGCTTGGGGGAGCCTGGTCTACGCCGTTGATACCCGACTATGCAAGCAGGGGAATTCATGGTTTCGACCCCCAGGGCGATGTCGTCAGCTGTGTCGCTGACGGTTGCCTCGAATAACGTGATGTCACCACCAGCAACGTCTAGGCAACGTGGCGGGTGGGTGAGCGGGCAGCGATTGCGCACTCTCGCTGCTGGCCTGTTTGCCCGAAACCAGCCAAGCGAGTCGCCGACGCCGAGGCGCACGGTGCTACTTCTTGTCACCTCGGACAACGGGCTGTCGCAGCGGGCGGCGCTGGTGTTACGCGAGGCCGGCCATCGAGTGCGGACGGCAGTGGTGTCGGACGCGGAGTCGGCGCTCGTGGCCACTGCACCTGACGACTTCGATCTCATCATCTGCCCGTATCTGAAAGTTTATATACCGGAAGAGATTTGGCGAAGATGGACGACGATCATCATCCATCCCGGACCGCCAGGGGATCGAGGTCCCTCTTCGCTGGACTGGGCGATCGCGGATGGCGAGAGCACCTGGGGCGTCACCGCATTACAAGCTCGCGAGGAACTCGACGGTGGACCGGTGTGGGCGTGGCGAACCTTCGACCTGTGCGCCGGTGTCCCCAAATCTGCGGTCTACAACGATGCGGTTACCGCCGCAGCGGTGGAGTGCATCCAGGAAGTAGTCGACAAGTTCGGAACTCCGGGTTTTGTGCCGCTTACCTCGGAATCGGTACCGCGGCCGGTAGCGTCCGCGACGACGCGGCCGGTCATGAAACAAGCAGATCGCGCATTCTCGTGGTCACAGGACGCACCGAGCATCATGCGCGCGATCAATGCGGCGGACGGTTTTCCCGGTGTGAACACCGAATTGGGACTCGACCGTGTATTTGTCTACGACGCACACCTCGACGCTCATGTCGACGCCGACCCCGGCACCATTCTCGAGTATCACCACGAGGCAATCCGTGTTGCCACCGGCGCCGGGACCGTCTGGATCGGCCAAGCGCGCCCTGAAGGTCCGGCAGGTTTCAAGCTCCCGGCGACAGCCGTGGTTCGCCCAGGCACCTTTGTTCCGCAGGTGCAAGACAGTCGCTACCCGGGTATCGACTACCACCGGGACGGCGACATCGGCTACCTCTCCTTCCGTTGCTACAACGGCGCGATGAGCACCGCGCAGTGCCGACGGTTAGCCGATCGTCTGCGCTGGGCCATCGAACTTGATACCAAGGTTTTGGTGTTGACCGGTGATTACAGCGGATTCAGCAACGGTATTCACCTCAATGTGATCGAGGCCGCCGCCGATCAGGCCGGTGAAGCGTGGTCGAACATCAAGGCCATCAACTCGGTCGCGAACCAGATCGTCAATTGCGTCGACCAGGTGATCGTTGCCGCCTTCACCGGAAATGCCGGCGCCGGCGGCGTCATGCTTCCACTCGGTGCCGACGTCGTCGCAGCCCGGGACGGTGTAGTTCTCAATCCGCACTACGCCACGATGGGTTTGTTCGGCTCGGAATTGCACACGTACACGCTTCCCGTCCGGGTTGGTGACTACCAGGCTCGGCGGCTGCTTTCGGAGTGTCAACCCATCAGCATCGGTCAGGCTCGACAGATCGGACTTGTTGATGCCATCGGGCCTCGCGATCCGATGCTTTTCGAGTCGTGGCTGAACAAGATCGCAACAGACCTTCTCGTCGGGGATCGGCGGAAAGCGATGCTCGAGAAGAAACGATCGCGGCTCGCACTCGATCCGGTCGCGCCGTACGAACAGCGGGAACTCGAGGAAATGAAGAGCGACATGTTCGGTGATCGCAACGGGTTCGCTGAGAAACGTCGAAAATTCGTTCGCAAGTTGTGATCGGTGACTGTCGCTGTCTAGTTTTCGCCCGCCGGGTGGTGTGAGGAGGCACTCGCCACCGCTGCTGTTCGGGCGGATCGCACCGCGGCCCACAGCGGCCGCAACAAGGATTCTCGGGCATGGACAGCGGAGATGCTGGGTGGTTGGTTGGTCGAATCATGCTCGGCCACAGTCAAAATAGCGGCAACCTGATCGGCGCTGTCGAGGACTCGCAGCGCCCGAGGTGCAAGGGAATCGGGGTAGCGGTGATGCGCCAGGTCGGAGAGTGCATCGGCAATTGCTGCCCGGGCATCGTCACCCGGCGTGCCGGTGGGGACGGTCTGAAGCGACAGCAGTGCCGCGGCGGCGTCGCGAACGGCCTCGCGCATCGAATATTCGGCTTCTCCGAGACCGACATACTCGGCCGGCCCCGTCACGGTCGGCACGGAGTACACCGTCCAGCGCAGAACGTCGGGACCTTCATGCACGGGAACAAGCCCGATTCCCGCAGATCCCGCAGCGCCGACCAGAACACCCTCACCGGCGCCCAACGCGGCTGCGGCGAAGCCCGTACCGGCAGGCAGCCCGCGCACATCACCCGGGGCAGGTAGCGCCAATCGTAAGTCGGTCGGAGAGATGTTCCCGGCGCGTCGCAGCACCCGGAGCAACATCGGCGCGCCACCGTCGGTGATGCCCGGCCAGTCGAGTCCGAGGGCCGACGCGGTATCCGCGTCGGCGGCACCGATCAAATGCATCGGCGCCCACGCCACGAGCGCATCGATGACGTCGTCCGGGGCGCTGTCGCCGGCGAGCCATGATGCTGCCCACACGGTGAGCGTTGCGCTGGGAGAACTCATGACAGAAGAGTTTAGTTCGGCGTGGCAACCTGTGCCCCTTGGGCGTTGTCACCTAGCGTTATCCGGCGTGAGCGGTGGAAACGGATACGGTGACATCTTCGCGGGCCATGCCCGCACCCAGAAACGTCAAGTGCCTCAGGTGGCGGCCGAGCGCGACCTCGTCGTCGAGGATGCGGCAACGGGATTCTGCGGCGCGGTCGTCGGATTCGAGCGCACGTACGACGGTGATTTTGTTCGGCTCGAGGACGGCCGCTCGCAGAAGCGACTGTTTGCGATGCGTGAGGCTGCATTCCTCATCGACGGCGCACCCGTGACGTTGGTGCGACCGGCACCGAAGGCGGCGTCGGCACAGTCGGCGAGGTCCGCGTCAGGCTCGACCCGGGTTGAAGGATTACGCGCTCGCACAGCACTTCCCAGCCGGATCTGGGTGGAGGGTGTCCACGACGCAGCCCTGGTGGAACGGGTGTGGGGACACGACCTGCGCGTCGAAGGTGTAGTTGTCGAACACCTCGAGGGCTTGGACAACCTGGGGGAGCGACTTGCGGAGTTCGGCCCAGGTCCCGGGCGACGAGTCGGTGTTCTTGTCGATCACCTGGTTACCGGCTCGAAGGAAACGCAACTGACGCAGGGCCTCGGCCCGAACGTGTTGGTGACGGGCCATCCGTACATCGACGTCTGGGAAGCGGTCCGGCCCAAGTCCGTCGGAATTGCTGCCTGGCCGAAGATTCCGCGCGGTGAGGACTGGAAGACGGGGATTTGCCGCGAACTCGGCTGGGGGACACCTCAGGAAGGGTGGCGACGTGTCTACAACGCGGTGGAGAGCTTCCGCGATCTGGAAGCTCCGCTGATCGGAGCCGTCGAACAGCTTGTCGATTTTGTCACCGAGCCGAACCTGACGTAGGCGCGGCGCAGATCACACTCTCTGGTTAGATGGTGTTGTGGCTGCACTTCTTTGGCTTGTCGGGGCACTTGTGCTCGCCGGCGCGGAAGCACTGGCAGGAGATTTCTTTCTGCTGATGCTCGCCGGTGGGGCGCTTGCTACTGCCGGTGTCAGTTCGGTCACCGATTTTCCCGTGTGGGTCGACGCCGTCATGTTCGGCGTGTTCTCGGGAGTGCTCATTCTCGGTGTTCGGCCTTTCCTGTTGCGACGCTTCGGGACTCCGCCGCCCACTCCGATGGGAATTCAAGCGCTCGAAGGTAAACGTGCCGTCGTTCTCGAAGAGGTCGGCGAGCATGCCGGTCAGGTCAAGCTGGACGGTCAGATATGGACGGCTCGCCCGCTCGACAGCGCTGACGTGTATCCGGCGGGGACAACGGTGACGGTGATGGAAATCAACGGGGCAACAGCAGTTGTCTGGAGGGGACCGTAAAAACATGGCAGCACTTATAGTTCTTGGTGTCTTGGTGCTTTTCGTGATCTTGGTGGTTGCGAAATCGGTAGCACTGGTACCGCAGGCAGAAGCCGCGGTCATCGAGCGACTCGGTCGGTACTCGAAAACAGTGTCGGGTCAGCTCACATTTCTGATCCCCTTCGCGGATCGGGTGCGAGCGAAGGTAGATCTGCGTGAACGCGTTGTGTCCTTCCCCCCGCAACCGGTGATCACGCAGGACAACCTGACGTTGTCCATCGACACCGTGGTGTATTTCCAGGTCACCAATCCGCAGGCTGCGGTGTACGAGATCAGCAACTACATTGCCGCGGTCGAGCAGTTGACCACTACGACTCTGCGTAACGTCGTCGGCGGTATGACGCTGGAAGAGACGCTGACCTCGCGTGACTCCATCAACGGTCAGTTGCGTGGTGTGCTCGACGAAGCAACCGGCCGCTGGGGCCTGCGGGTCGCACGCGTCGAACTCAAGAGCATCGATCCGCCGCCGTCGATTCAGGAGTCGATGGAAAAGCAGATGAAGGCCGACCGCGAGAAGCGCGCCATGATTCTCACGGCTGAGGGGCACCGCGAAGCTGCGATCAAGACGGCAGAGGGTGCGAAGCAGAGTCAGATCCTGTCAGCTGAAGGCAACAAGCAGGCCTCCGTTCTCAACGCCGAGGGCGAGCGTCAGTCGCAAATCCTTCGCGCGCAGGGTGATCGCGCTGCCAAGTATCTGCAGGCGCAAGGTGAAGCCAAGGCAATCGAGAAGGTCTTTGCCGCCATCAAGTCGGGTAAGCCGACGCCGGAACTGCTTGCATACCAGTACCTTCAGACGTTGCCTCAGATGGCGCAGGGTGACGCGAACAAAGTGTGGCTGGTGCCGAGCGATTTCGGCGACGCACTCAAGGGCTTCGCAAAAACACTGGGTGCACCAGGCGATGACGGCGTGTTCCGGTACGAACCGCCCGCGGCGGAAGAGAACCTGCCCAGCCCGGAGGACGATTCCGACGAGGTAGCCGAATGGTTCGAGACAAAGTCCGACCCGGCTATCGCCGAAGCTGTCCGCGCTGCGGAAATCGCGGCCCGGACACCGGTAGAGGATCCTGCGGCAGCGGTTCGCGCACAGCGCGAAAGCGCCCCGCAGTTCACCGACCCGGCGCTGCCGGCACCAGGTGAAAGCCAATGGTCCGGACAGTTCCAGCAGGAGCCGGAACCTGGAGAATTCCAGCAGAAATACCCGTATCAAGACCAACCGCCGGAGGGCGGACCGCGTCACTAATATTTGAATGAATTCGAAAAGCGCTGATCACTAGAACTACGTGATCAGCGCTTTTCCTGTTCCGCAGACAGCAATCGCCCAGAGAACGCTGGCGAAGGTTCCGATGATGAACTGTTCCGAGGCATGGGGTTCACGCAGTTCGGGATACCGGGCCAATCCCTTGACTGCCAACACGATTGCGATACCTTCCGGCCACCCAGCCAGAATGGACACTGCGACGGCGATGCGCTCGAGGACTCCGATGACGCGGCCACCGCGCAATGGACCAGCGTTGGGTGCGGGGCTGCCGTCCGGTTGCCGTCTCGCAACCTTGAACGTGGCCAAAACCACGGGAGCACCCGCCGTGGCCGAAGCCAGGACACACAGGACAAGTGTCGCTCCGAGCGCAAATCCCGTGACCGGTGTGGTCCGACTGGCGGCCAGCGCCGCAACCCCGAGGGCGGGTAGAGCCACGGTGGCAGATACCCATTCGGGAACCTGGACGTGGCCGCCGCTCAGTTTTGGCAGCGCAGCCGTGACCAGCGGTGCTGCGGCTGCAACTGCGAGCGCGATCAGTGCCAGAACAACCATGTAATGCGCCCCTGTCAGTGTGTGGTGCGAGCAGTGTAGGTCTGGGCTCGGACAAGTAGCCGCTGGGAGAGTCGTCGGCCGGCAAGTTCGGCTTGCCAGCCGGCGGTGAGCAGGCGTTTCGACATGGCCTGCTTGGTGATTCCGAGCCGCTCGGCGGCGGCGGCCTGGGTGAGGCCGTCGTCCATCAATGCGATAGCCGCACGTCCGTCAGGTGTTTGCCGAAGCACGATCGTGCCAAGCATGGTCAGGGCGCCGTCGATGTCCGCGGCAAGTTCGGCGAGGTCGCCGTCGGCTGGGGCCTGCTCGACGGAGATACGCGCGGGGGCTTTCTTGGCACGTTCGACGGCGATGCGTGCCGCTTCGAATGCCGGACCACGCCCGGCGCGAGTCTGGGCGGGAAGTGGTTCTTCGACGGGGCCGATTCCGATTCCGACACTCCAGTATTCGCGTCGCAGTAGTTCGAGCGCCAGGTGGACCAGGAGTTGGGGATCGTCGGTGACTGCTTGAATCTCGTCGCCTGCTGTCCGTTCGAACCCTCGAACGAGGGGAGCGGACGCGAGATCCCGAAGGACTTCCTCGACACGGTCGACGTCGCGACGACTACTGCGCTGGTCGACTGTCAGTACGAACATGAGTCAACATTAAGAGGTTGACTTCTCTATGTCAATCTTTAGAAGTTGACTTCTCACTATCAACCTCCAGGGTTTGACCCGTCAGAGCTTGGCCATCGGACGGTTGGTGCAGTTCCACAGATGTCTTGCGAGCGTCGAACAGCAATCCGCCGATGCCGATGGCAATGCAGATTCCTGACAGCACAAGCAAGCGAGGGTCGGCTTCGCCGGACAGGGCATCGCCGAGTACGACGATTCCGATCGTGCCGGGCAAAATTCCCACCACTGTGGCGATCACGTAGGGCACCAGGCGGATCGACGAAATGCCGCAGCAGTAGTTCACCACTGAAAACGGGACGAACGCGATCAAGCGCAGGGACCCAACGGCCAGCCATCCGCGTTTCTCGATCCGCTCGTCCACTCGCCTGATTGTCGGACTCGATATCCGTTGCCAGACCACCTCTCGGCCGATGGCGCGGACGAGATACAGAGCCAGGATGGCACTGACCGTGGTTGCCGCGACGGTGAGAGCGATACCTGTCGCCGATCCGAACAGCACGCCGGCGCTGAGGGTGAACACCGTCCGAGGAAAGGGCGCGACGGTAACCAGGGAATGAACAAGAAAGAACACGAGCGGAAACATTGGTCCGATGGAATCTGCCCACTCCCGGACCTGAGATACCGACGGGTGCGGCGCAAGGAATGCCGCCACGAAGAGCGCGAGTACCAGCAGGACAATCGCGATCAATCTTCGGTCCAGCAGGCGCCCCATCACAGGGCACAAGGTTACCGGTGCGCGTGAGGAATCCCGACGTATGCGGCCCAGTCGTCCGGAAACCGGGTGCCCCTACCAGCGTGATGTGATGAAAACCACTACCCTTCGGGTGTGGGTGACGCAGTAGGTCCCGCCCAGTGAAACCAACTCGCCGGTAACTCGTAAACGCGCTGAACAATCGCTAGGTAAGGATCGGGGCTGCGCGCCAATCCTTGCCGTACCAGCCGGTAGGCAAGTTGTCGGGCGGCCTTAGCAGACCCCTTCGCCGCGAACGTGACGTGATCCTCACGATAAGCACGTCCGAAGTCGGGTTAGCATCACAGCCATAACGAGCAATTCGATGAACAGTTCCGATAACAGGTATAACGCTTACGCACAACGAGAGGCAGCGGACACAGTGTCATTAGCTTCAGAAGCCGAGGCTGTCGAGCAGGCATATGCGGAGTGGCAACGCTCCGTCGCCGGAGTGCTCGCCAAGTCCCGTCGAGTCGACGCCGCAGAACTAGGCCCCGAGCCGCAGAAACTGCTCGAAACCGTCACATACGACGGCGTCACTGTCGCACCGCTCTACAGCCCACGCGACGAGCGCCCCGAGCAGACCCTGCCCGGTAGCTTCCCGTACGTCCGCGGAGTCGACGCTCATCGCGACGTCAATGCAGGCTGGTTGGTTTCGGCTCAGTTCGGAACCGCTTCCGCCGCAGACACCAACCGGACCATCCTCGACGCACTCGAGAACGGTGTCAGTGCGATCTGGCTCAAAGCCGGACTCGGTGGCGTCTCCGTCGACGATCTGAATTCGGCGCTCGAGGGCGTGCTCCTCGATCTCGCTCCGCTCACACTCGATGCCGGCGCCGAAGCAAGCGCCGCCGCCCGCGCGATCCTGGCACTGCTCGATGCCCGCGCTGAAGCCGGTGACGGAGTCAGCGATCGCGCAAGCATCCGCATCAACCTCGGCACGGCACCGCTGACGAGTTCCTTCTCCGGCGCAGCCGACGTCGAGCTGACAGAAGCAGTCGAGCTAGCTGTCGCCGCTGACGCTCGCGCCGAATCGGTGCGGGCCATCACCGTCGACGGCACGGCATTCCACAATGCCGGCGCCGGTGACGCCGAGGAGCTCGGAGCGGCCGTCGCAGCCGGTCTCGAATACCTCCGCACGCTTACCGCAGACGGCGATCTGACCATCGGTGCTGCGTTGGCGCAGTTGGCTTTCCGTTACTCGGCAACCGACGATCAGTTCCAGACCATCGCGAAGTTCCGTGCCGCACGTCTCGTGTGGGCCCGCATCGCTCAGGTCTGCGGCGCATCCGACTTCGGCGGCGCACCACAGCACGCTGTCACGTCCGCCGCGATGATGGCTCAGCGTGATCCCTGGGTGAACATGCTGCGCACCACCCTCGCCGCATTCGGCGCCGGTGTCGGTGGAGCAGACGCGGTGACGGTTCTTCCGTTCGACGTCGCCCTGGCCGACGGCACCCTCGGCGTCAGCAAGTCGTTCTCCTCACGCATCGCCCGCAACACACAGTTGTTGCTGCTCGAAGAGTCGCACCTGGGCCGCGTGCTCGATCCGTCGGCCGGCTCCTGGTATGTCGAAGACCTGACACAGCAGATCGCCGCGACTGCCTGGGAGTTCTTCCAGGAAATCGAAGCAGCCGGCGGATATCTGGCTGCACTCGAAGCGGGAATCGTCTCCGATCGCATCGCCGCTACCAAGGCCAAGCGTGACTCCGACATCGCACACCGCAAGACCACGGTCACCGGTGTCAACGAGTTCCCGAACCTCGGCGAAACACCGCTTTCCGCCGAAGCCGTCGAGCCCGGCCAGTCCGTCGCCCGGTACGCGGCTGCGTTCGAAGCGCTTCGTGACCGCTCGGACGCATTCCTCGCTGCCGGCGGCGCCCGCCCCACTGCGCTGCTCGCGCCGCTGGGCTCGGTTGCAGAACACAATGTGCGCACCACGTTTGCGTCGAACCTTCTCGCTTCGGGCGGTATCGACGCAGTCAACCCCGGCCCGCTCGAGGTAGGCGCAGAAGCCATCTCCGCTGCAGTCAAGGCATCCGGCGCCACCGTCGCCGTGCTGTGTGGCACGGATAAGCGTTACGGCGAGAGCGCCGCAGCGGCCGTCGCAGAATTGCGCGCTGCCGGTATCACCAAGGTGCTGCTGGCCGGCCCGGAAAAGGCCGTCGGCGATGCCGCGGGCGATTCGCGTCCGGACGGATTCCTCACAGCCCGCATCGACGCAGTATCGGCTCTGACCGAACTGCTCGACTTCATCGAGACGGGAAGCTCCAAGTGACGACACGAGAGGTCAAGCACGTGATCGGCAGTTTCGCCGAGGTCCCACTCGAGGACCCGCAGTCTCCGGCACCCACACCACCGTCGGTCGAGCAGACACAGGCCCTCATCGAAGAGGGTGCCACCGCCAACAACTACGCCGCTGAGCAGGTTGTCTGGTCCACGCCGGAGGGTATCGACGTCAAGCCGGTGTACACCGGCGCAGACCGCGCGGCCGCCGCCGAGTCCGGTTACCCGCTCGACAGCTTCCCGGGTGCTGCACCGTTCCTGCGTGGTCCGTACCCGACCATGTACGTGAACCAGCCGTGGACCATTCGCCAGTACGCCGGCTTCTCTACTGCCGCCGAGTCCAATGCGTTCTACCGTCGCAACCTCGCGGCCGGTCAGAAGGGCCTGTCGGTCGCGTTCGACCTCGCCACGCACCGCGGCTACGACTCCGATCACCCCCGCGTTGCCGGTGACGTCGGAATGGCCGGTGTCGCAATCGATTCCATCCTCGACATGCGTCAGCTCTTCGACGGTATCGACCTCTCACAGGTGTCGGTCTCGATGACGATGAACGGCGCTGTGCTGCCGATTCTCGCGCTGTACGTTGCTGCGGCAGGTGAGCAGGGTGTCACCCCGGACAAGCTGGCCGGAACGATCCAGAACGACATCCTCAAAGAGTTCATGGTTCGCAACACCTACATCTATCCGCCCAAGCCCTCGATGCGGATCATCTCGGACATCTTTGCGTACTCGAGTGCGGAAATGCCGAAGTACAACTCCATCTCCATCTCGGGTTACCACATCCAGGAAGCCGGAGCGACGGCCGATCTTGAACTGGCGTACACCCTCGCTGACGGCGTCGAGTACATTCGCGCCGGCCTCGACGCCGGTATGGACATCGACAAGTTCGCACCGCGCCTGTCCTTCTTCTGGGCCATCGGCATGAACTTCTTCATGGAGGTCGCCAAGCTCCGCGCCGGACGCCTCCTGTGGGCCGAGCTTGTTGCCAAGTTCGATCCCAAGAGCGCCAAGTCGCTCTCGCTGCGTACCCACTCGCAGACCTCGGGCTGGTCGCTGACCGCGCAGGACGTCTTCAACAACGTTCCGCGAACCTGCGTCGAGGCCATGGCTGCCACCCAAGGACACACCCAGTCGCTGCACACCAACGCACTCGACGAAGCCATCGCTCTGCCGACGGACTTCTCCGCGCGTATCGCCCGTAACACCCAGTTGTTGCTGCAGCAGGAGTCCGGAACGGTTCGGCCCATCGACCCGTGGGGCGGCTCGTACTACGTCGAGTGGCTCACCAACGAGCTCGCCAACCGGGCACGTAAGCACATCGAAGAGGTCGAGGAAGCCGGCGGAATGGCTCAGGCCATCAACGAAGGCATCCCGAAGCTGCGGATCGAGGAAGCTGCCGCCCGCACCCAGGCACGCATCGACTCCGGTCGGCAGCCGCTCGTCGGCGTCAACAAGTACGTTCCCGACGAGGTCGACACCATCGAAGTCCTCAAGGTCGAGAACTCCAAGGTGCGCAAGGAACAGCTCGAGAAGCTGGTTCGTCTTCGCGCGGAACGTGATCCGGAAGCCGTCGAGGCCGCACTCGCGAACCTCACCCGCGCCGCAGCATCCACCGAAGGCGGCATGGAGAACAATCTCCTCGCCCTCGCAGTTGTTGCCGCTCGCGCTATGGCTACCGTCGGCGAGATTTCCGACGCCCTCGAAAAGGTGTACGGACGCCACCAGGCCGAGATCCGCACCATCAGTGGTGTGTACCGAGACGAGGCAGGATCGGTGAGCAACATCAGCAAAGCGATGGAACTGGTCGAGAAGTTCGCCGAGGACGAGGGGCGTCGTCCCCGCATCCTCGTTGCGAAGATGGGCCAGGACGGTCACGACCGTGGCCAGAAGGTCATCTCCACGGCCTTCGCGGACATCGGATTCGACGTTGACGTCGGACCGCTGTTCCAGACCCCCGAAGAGGTCGCCAATCAGGCGGCCGACAACGACGTCCACGTAGTCGGTGTGTCGTCGTTGGCAGCCGGTCACCTCACCTTGGTGCCGGCACTGCGGGAAGCGCTGGCTGCGGCCGGTCGCCCCGACATCATGATCGTGGTCGGCGGAGTCATCCCGCCCGGCGACTTCGACGAACTCTACGAAGCCGGCGCTGCTGCCATCTTCCCGCCCGGAACCGTCATCGCCGACGCTGCCAGCGGATTGTTGGAGAAGCTGGCCGTCCAACTGGGCCACGATCGCAGCTGAGAAGGGGTTGACTGAAGATGGCACAGCCCATCGACACGCCGACGCAGGCTGCTAGGCCATCTGTTGATTCCCTTGCCGAGGCCGTGCGCGCAAATCAGCGCGCCGGCCTCGCCCGGGCGATCACCCTCGTCGAATCCACACGCGACGATCATCGGGCGCTCGCGCAGCAACTACTGCTGAAGTTGCTGCCCGAAGCCGGGGGAGCGCACCGCATCGGCATCACCGGCGTTCCCGGCGTCGGCAAGTCGACGTTCATCGACGCGCTCGGAATGTACTTGCTGGGCAAGGGACATCGGGTTGCGGTGTTGGCGGTCGATCCGTCGTCCACCCGCACCGGCGGCTCGATTCTCGGCGACAAGACGCGCATGGCTCGGCTTACCGTCGAACCGAACGCGTACATCCGGCCATCACCGACGTCCGGCACGCTCGGTGGTGTTGCCAAGGCAACCCGCGAGACCATCGTGCTTCTCGAAGCTGCCGGTTTCGACGTCATCCTGGTGGAGACAGTGGGTGTCGGGCAGTCCGAAGTCACTGTTGCCAACATGGTGGACTGCTTCACGTTCCTGACCCTCGCTCGTACCGGAGATCAGTTGCAGGGCATCAAGAAGGGTGTTCTGGAACTCGCAGATCTGGTCGCGGTCAACAAGGCCGATGGCAAGCATGAGCGCGAGGCGCAGGGCGCTGCCCGCGAACTTGCGGGAGCGCTTCGTCTGATCTACCCGCACGACGCTATCTGGAAGCCGCCCGTCATCACGATGAGCGGTCTCGAAGGTCTTGGCCTGGACGAGTTCTGGGGAACTGTCACCAAGCACCGTGAGGTGTTGACCGAGGCGGGTCAGTTCGAGGAGAAGCGTCGGAAGCAACAGGTCGACTGGACCTGGACGATGGTGAACGACCAACTGCTGCGCCGACTTTCGGCCAACGAGCACGTTCGCGCGATTCGTGCCGATGTCGAACGAAGCGTACGCGAAGGATCGTTGACTGCGGCGTTGGCTGCTCAACGGATTCTGGACGCATTCGACGGAAGCGACAAGTAGCACTAGAAGTCAGGCACGGTCGTTGCGACTCCTCATTTTCGAGGAGGTGCAACGACCGTGCTGTTTCTGCAGGTGCGGTGCACAACAGAGTCCGTGAGACGACCGATGTCGAACGTCAGAGGAGCTGTAATGCATGTGCCTTCGCCAGTGCCTCGTCGCGATTGTGTGCGTCCAGTTTCTTGTACAGGGAACGCAATTGCGACTTGATCGTGTTGGCGGAGACATGAAGTTGTCTGGACATCGAAACGGAGGTCATGCCGAGGGCAAGTAGTGCGAGGACCCGTTGTTCTCCACCGGTCAGGATGACAATGTGCACGGACTTCGGAAACGATTCCGGGGTAACGACATTCGTAAATTTCTCGAGTGCCTTCGATCGCGTGGATGCGGCCGCTTCCAGCTTCTCGATATCTTCGGCGGCGATGGTCGAGAAGGGGCGCAACAGTCCGGTCTGGTCTGCGATAGCGCAGGCGTAGGACCACGCCTCGATTGCACGATGATGCTCACCGAGTTCCGAATGTGCAACTGCTTGAACCAGAAGGGATTCCATCTGTGCGCGCGGGCACGGCTCGCCATTCCACTGGTACTGATTGCACAGGATGATCGCCGATTTGTTCTGGCCCATACGCTGTCGCACGCGTGCGACCGACACCAGGGTCCACGGGCTGCTTCCAGGATCGGCGATGCCCTCTGCAAGTGACGCGGCCTGGTTTCCTTCGCCGAGGGCTAGAAGTAGATCGATCTCGGTGGACAGCATCAGTGGCTCGGCAATGGACGTCGGATTGCACTGCGCGGAGTGGGCAGCGACTGTTCTGCGCAGCAACGACAACGCTGAGAACGCGTCACTGTTGCTGAGGGCGAACTGACTGCGGGCGTAGACGGTGAACGCCCAGAATTCGTCCGCATAGAGTGCATCGTTCTCGGTGGGGTGCCCAAGTTCGGTCAGTGCCCGTTCGGCATCTTCGAAATCGAGTGAATCGAGGGACACCAAGGCGCCGGCCGTTAATCCGGCAACCTTGACCTGGGATTGCATCTTTATCTCGACGTTTCGATGTTGGTTTTCGAGATCCAACCATTGCCGTGCGCGGCGTAGTTCACCGACTACCGCCCAGTTCAGTGCCGCTGTGCCGGCGGCGCTTCGCGCGATGTAGTCGATGCGCTGCGATTTCCCGCTCCAGTAGGCCATTCGCGCTAGGCCTGTCGATTCGGCAAGTCGGCCGTTCAGTTGAAAGGTGATTGCCCATTGCGCTCGCATGGTGGAAAGCCGATCGCTGATGTCGTGCCGATCGGTCTCAGTGATGTAGCGGCTCAGTTCGATCAGACGCACGGTGACATCTGCAGCGCGATCGTATTCGCCGACGTGCATGAGCATCAGAGCCTGGATGCAACCGATGGTGAGAGCTGACACGGCATCGGCACTCGCCCCGAGTTCGCGTAACTCATCAGCCGAATCGGGGAGTGAGGTCCCGAAGGTCACCTGCTCGTCGGGATGTTGCAGGTACAGATTGCGTGCGGCCCGGAAGCTCGAGTGCTTGTCGGTGGACTCGGGCGGAATCTGCTGGAAGGCAGAGCGAACCAACTCGAGATTGTCCGCGATCATCGTCGCCCAGTGCTTGTCGAGAATGTCGATTGCCAGCGCCCAGTCCTGTGCCTCGACTGCATAATCGAGCGCAGACGCGTGTTGTCCGGCATCGAGTTGAGCGCGCGATAGGTATGACAGGCGAGCGGCCGGATCACTTCCCCCGGAGGGTTGGGACGTCAGGATGGATTGTCGGATCGCCGGTGCCAGTCTCCAGGTTTCCACGACCTCGGTGTCGACATACGAGAGAACCCCGGCAGCTTCGAGCGCAATGAGTCGATCCCGAATGCGCTGAGAGGATTCGGAAGATTCGAGCAAGTGCATGACGGTATCAACGGTGAGCTCACGGGCTGCTGCCGTAGCGACGACAAGATCGTAGTGTCCGACCAGGTGCGCCTCGGCCGCGATAGATTCCTGGGTGTAGTGCTGGATTACTCGTCGTAGGTTATGCCGGAGAAGGTGTTCGCGTCCGACCTGCGTTGGAAGGTTTTTGAGTACCGAAATCGAACGGCGTACCAAAACTGGCAACCCGCCGGTCATTGAGTAAATATGTTCGATTTCGCCGGGAACGATATGTGCACCGGAACCTTCGAGAACGCTCGTCGTATCCTCGAGCGTGTAGAGAAGGTCGTGCGCGCTGATCGATTCCTGATCGAGATCGAGCAAATGAGGTTCGGGGAACACGGTGCGCCCCGTCAAGGTCACAACGAGATTGACGCATCGGCAATACTTGACGAGGTCGGCGAGGCTTTCGTCCAACTTGCCATCCACTTTGTCCGGCCTGATCAATACAAGAATGACCGGGCGCGAGTTGTCGCGGAGCATCCGAACTATCGCGGTGAATGGGTCTTGCTCTTGCTCGATCACAGGATTCGGCAAGACAATTCCGGCGCTGACGAACCTTTGCAGCGCGTGTGCCCAGTATTCACGAGCCGTCATGGATGGAGCGGGCTCAGGGATCCAGACGGAAATGCGCTCAGTCGCGCGAATGGTGCGCAACCACGAGGCGACCAGGGTGGATTTCCCGTAACCGATCGGTGCGCGAATAATGGTCAGCGCGGCATATTTATCGAGTTTCGTGAATTGCGGCTGGTGCGAAATCGACTCGGGGTGGGCGCGCCGGTCAGGAATTGACGACCAATTGTGGCGGTCCTTACCGATCACCAGAGCGGACTCCTTATATCGGCAGCTTTCGCGCCATGTGAACGGTTTGTCGTTTACTGCCGTTTGTTCACAAGGATCCTAGCCGGTGTTAATCGGGTGAACGAGGGATATTCCGACTTCGTCGTCTTTCTTCGTAGAATGCCGGTTCGTAGACGGGATCGCTCTTCGGCAGCTGAACTTATCGCTTCTCGGGCGCGACCGTCGGCTCCGTGATTTCTTTCTCGACGGCCAGTTCGATACCGGCGAACTCGCCTTGGGCTTCGGCTGCGGTGAGCTTGGACCGCTGCCACGCGTAGACCAGCAACGCGGCCCAGGCGCCGATGATTGCGACGTATCCGAGCACCGTCACAGCGCCGGTGATGTCGAAGGACTTGAACAGTTTCTGCGTATTGGTCAGCACGATCACACCGCCGACGGCAGTGCCGAGCAAGGTGGCGGGAACTCTACTGACCAGCCAGGCGGCGGCTGGAGCTGCGATGATTCCGCCGAGTGCCAGGCCGGCGACAACCAGGAGATTACCGGCAGATTCGCGGCCAAGCCCGACGAGGAAGCCCAACGACGCTGCTGATGCGACCAGGAACTCCGACGCGCTGACCGAACCGATCACGGTGCGCGGAGCAGTTTTGCCACGCGAGAGCAGGGTGCTGGTGGTGATAGGGCCCCAACCGCCGCCGCCGGAGGCGTCGATGAATCCTCCGAACAGACCGAGCGGGGATAGGAACCGAGCAGTGTGCGGTGTACTGCGAGCATGGGCGGTCGCGGGTGGGCGGACCGAGAAACGCAGCGCGACATAGACACCGATCGCGAGGAGGATTGTCGCCGTAATGGGGACCGCTGCTTCGGTAGACAGGCCGGACAAAACCGTCGCACCGGCAAATGCGCCTATTGCACCCGGAACACCGAGCTTGGCGACCAACTTCCAGTCGATGTTCTGGAACTTCCAGTGCGACAGACCCGAAGCCAAGGTAGTTCCGACCTCGGCAAGGTGCACAGCGGCACTGGCCTGGGCAGGCCCGAGCCCGCCGATCATCAGCAGGGTGGTTGCGGTGACACCGAACGCCATTCCGAGTGCGCCGTCGACAAGTTGAGCGCCGGCACCGACAAGTGTGAACAACAGCAGGTTGAACATGAGAAGACAGACTCCGAGCGAAGAAGCGACAAAGTCAGGGGTGCAGGCAGCGAGAAATCGCCGCTCAGCAACACGCCTGATCGAAGCATGCGCTACGACGAGTGGGCCAGAACGCCATCAATCCGAGCGCGAATGCCGGCGAGGCATCGGAGCTGGATATCTGCACGGTGGGGTCCTTTTATCTCGTTTGTGGGTTCTGTTCCTAGCGAGCATAACCGTTGACAGCGAATTTCAACCCACGGCGCGAGCGAACCGTCCCACCCGTTGGACAAGTTCATCGAAGAACTTCACCGGATCAGTGCTGATGGCGATGTCCGCATTGGGGTCACGTTTCCAGTGTCCGACCCAGTCGGCGACGGTGGTTCCGATCAGAAGTGGGCTCTCGGTTTCGACATCCACGGTTGCCGGCCTCAGTGTGGCCATCGTCGGGTCCAGGGCAATCGCAGCGGCAAACGGGTCGTGCATGTGCGCGAGGAATCCCTGGTCGTACTCCCGATGAAACTCCATGTAGAACCGGATGGCGTCGGACAGGTGCCGGATGACGCTGTTGGACGCGGCGCTGCGGACGTCCGGTCCGTCGTCCGGGGAAATGATCTCGGCCGGGGTGCTCCCAGCCGCTTCGGCAAGCCGACGGACGTGTTCCGGGAACATCTCGATCGACTCGGTGACATTGAGTCCACAAATGATCGGACGCCGGTGCGCCGGGACACCGGAAAACGCGTCGAACACTTCCTTCGCTGCGTGTGGGTCGACGGAGACGTTCCATTCGGCGGTAGGCGTGGTGTTTCCCGGGTAGTTGAACGATCCGCCCATCACGACCAATCGATTCAGCAGACGTGGGAGGTCGGGCTCGATCCGGATCGCGAGGGCAAGGTTCGTCAGGGGACCGGTCACCAGACCTGTGATCTGACCGGGATATTCACGAACCAGGTCCACCCACAATTCGGTGGCGGTACGTACCGACAACTCTCGCCCGGAATCGGGGAGTACCGCATGACCGATACCTTGCGGTCCGTGGGTTTCCTCGGTGGTCCGTAGCGGGATCACCAGGGGCACGGTGGCGCCCAGGGCAACCTCGATGTCGGGGGCTCCGCACAGCTCGAGCCAATTGAGATTGTTTGCCGCGACCTGTTCCACAGGGACGTTTCCGGCGGTGCTCGCGATCCCGAGAATCTCGGCTTCGGGGCTGGCCAGCAGATACAGCAGGGCCAGCGAGTCGTCGATGCCCGTGTCGATGTCGACAATCAGCTTGTGACGGTTATTCATCAGTAGCCGCCACAGTGGTAGGCGCGTTCAGGACAGGGAAGTTCACGGACCGCGCGATGAAGCATTTCGCGTGAGCGGGGCCGTGTAGAGCCTCAGCCTTGTCGACCATCGATGCGTCGGACACCAAAACCGTTGGATGCAAGGTTACTTCGATGAACTGGCCGTCACCATCCGCCTCCTCGATCATCGTGCCGACCGGCTGATCTGTGTAGTCGAGCACAACGACTCCGGCAGCGGCCGCCAGTCCGAGATACCAGAGCATGTGGCACTGAGCGAGCGATGCGACCAGCAGTTCTTCGGGGTTCCACCGCTCCGGGTCGCCACGAAAAGCGGGATCGGAACTGCCGAGGAGTTCGGGTTTGCCCGCAGCTGATACGGAATGGTCCCGCGAATAGGCTTGTGAACTGGATGTTCCGGTTCCCAGATCGCCTGTCCATTGCAGATCCAGGGTGTACGTATGCGACTTCACATGTCCATCTTGCCCTGTATGCGTCACTATCTCAGCGCGCCCACGCGGCAACGTCGTTGCCCCACTTCTGTGCTGGTCGCGGATAGTCGTCGAACTCGGCCAGCGCCGGCCGCGCGGTGGTGACTTCACCATGACTGACAACAACATCTGGCCCTGGCATCCTGGCCGGCCCAGGTTGCAGGGTTCGGCCCGGAGCATCGAGCAGTCGGACCCCGGTCCGAGCTAGTGCCACGTCGACATCGCGACCGAGCCCGTCCTGTCTCCGCAAGGTCAGCGCGTCCACGACGGCGGCCGCGAGGAAGTATCCGGTTGCGTGATCGAGCGCTTGGGCCGGGAGCGCACCAGGCTTGTCACCACCTTCGAGGAACGAGATCCCCGACGCGGCTTGCACGATGGAGTCGAATCCGCGTCGATCTGCCCACGGTCCGTCCCAGCCCCACGCACTGACCCGTCCGTGAATCAGGTGCGCGGGGAGTTCGTGCCCGATGAGTGCCTCGAGGGCGCCTGGCCGGTACCCGGTCACCAGCACGTCGGCGGCGTCGAGAAGTCCGCGGAAACGTGCGGAGCCTTCTTCGCTCTTCAGGTCGAGAAGTGCCGAACGCTTCCCTTGCCCCGTATCCAGGTGCTGCCATTCGATCTCCGGCATGCCTGGGGGATCCAGGCGCAGGACGTCGGCGCCGAGTAGAGCCAGCGCGCGTGTTGCGACAGGTCCGGCAATGACGCGGGTGAGGTCCAGAACACGCAATCGGGGCGAATGCGTGGGTGATCCTTCGGTGTCCCGGACTCGGATGGTTACGAGCGGCGCCGACCGCGCTGTGGCGTACTGCTCGCTCAGACGCCATTCGTTCTCGGTACGGACACGGACAGCGATAGCCCCGGCGTCTGCGGCGCGCTGTTCGATCTCGATGGCGTCGATCGCGGATATCCGTTGCACTACATCGTCTTTGGTTGCGCTGGAACCCAGTTCGAGGATGGACAGTAGTCGGTCGCGATGGTGCGGGTAGTTGCCGTGGGTGCGCACCCAGCCGTCGCGGGCGGCAAAGAAGCCCGAGTACGCCGAGAACGCGTCGACGGGTTGTCCGCCTATCCGCAGTAGTCGGTCACTGGAGAAGGACGCGGCGATGCGTTCGGGATCGAGGGTCCATGGCGTGCGATCAACCAGGGGAGAGCGGTCTATCGCCGACGCAAAAGCGGCCACTGATCCGGCGGCGAGGTCGAACACCGGTAGGTGCGCCGAGAGGTAACCCCCGGACTCGGGACAGGTGATCGAGGAGTGGACGTGCGCTCCGACATCGCGCTGGTACTCGTCCAGATAGAACCCGTAACCGTGCTCCATTCGATGCCTTTCGGGAGGTCAGCGACCGAGCAGGTCCCGGCACCGTTCGGCCAGCGTAGCGCGCAGCGGGGCGGCCCTCTCCGCCAACTGCTGTTGCTGCCGCACGTATTCGGCACGGCCAGCCGGTGTTTCGATGGCGATGGGGGAGTATCCGTAGTCGCGCAGATCGTAGGGACTGGCGCGCATGTCGAGTTCACGCGCCAGGAGTGCGTGCTCGAAGCAGGCCATCACCAGATCGGAATCGACGAGCGGCAGAAGTTTGAAGCTCCATTTGTAGAGATCCATCCCGGCGTGCAGGCATCCGGGCTGCTCGTAGTCGATCTGCGTGTCGCGAATCAGGTTGAGCGCATTCTTCGGAGCCGCGTCCGGAGTGAAGAAGCGGAACGCGTCGTAGTGAGTGCATTTGAGGGGCAAGGATTCCACTACGGCGTCGGTACCCGCGAATCCCAGTCGCAGGGGAACAGACTGATGGCGGATCGCTTCCTCGCCGCCCCGGTACACCATTGCCCACTCGTGCAAACCGAAGCAACCGAGCACCGCGGGGCGCGAAGAGGTCTGGTTCAACAGATTCCAGACGAATTCGACCGTGGGCAGTCGACGCTCGAGCACGGATCGATCGACGCTCGCGCAACCGGATTCGTCGACGCGATACCCCGAGAACTCTGCGTACTCGGATCCGGCCTCCAGCGCTACGCCGTATCCGGGGTGCCAGCGTCGAAGCTGCGCGGGCTTGAAGTTGTAGTACGTGAACAGGAAATCATGCACCGGGTGAGAAATACCGGCACTGCGACGCGCCCGGTGCGGCCCGACAAGCTGCTCCACTTTTTCGAAGTGCAGAGCTTGCCGAGCCGTCCACTCGCCATGTGCGAGCGCGAGTGTTTCCACCGAACGTGTCATGGATCAGTTGTTCCGTTGTCCCGGAACAGCATCGGTTCCGCGGTGAGTGCCGTCGCGGACGGTGCCGACGTACTCCTCGAGGAGGTCTTCCAATGCCACGATGCCGATGACAACGCCGTCGGCATCGGTGACGGCACCGAGGTGTGAGCTGGCGCGACGCAGGCCTGCCAACGCTTCGGCGAGCGGCGTGCTGAGCGGAACGACGGGCAACGGACGGATATCCGACGTGGGTACGACGGTATCCGGCCCGGCAGCTTCGTCGAGAACCTCGTCGAGCACGTCCTTGAGGTGCACGTATCCGGCCAGAGTGCCGTCGGCAGCTCGGACGGGGTAGCGCGAGTAGCCCGTTTCGATGACGGCCCGCTCGATGTCGCCCAGCGTGGTGCCGGTCGGGGTCAGCGGGATGGTCCGCACCTTGTCGAGAGTGATCAGCACTTCCGACACCGTGCGATCGGTCGATTCGAGGGCCTGCTTCAACCGGCGGTGCTCTTCGGCGTCGATAAGCCCTTCGGAGCGGGATTCACCGATCATCGCGGACAACTCCACCGCCGAGACGGTGACATCGAGTTCGTCCTTCGGTTCGACTCGCAACAGACGCAGAATCCCGTTAGCGCAGATGTTGTAGAACGCAATGATCGGGCGCGCGATCTTGATGAACGCCAGGTGGATCGGCACGAGAAGCATCGCAGTCTTCTCCGGACCAGCCAGCGCGATGTTCTTGGGCACCATCTCACCGAGCAGGATGTGCAGCACAACCACCAACGACAGTGCGATCGCAAACGAAATCGGATGCAGCAATCCGTCCGGCAGGCCGGCCGCTTCCATCGGCACCTCGAGGAGATGCGCGATTGCGGGTTCGGCGACCTTACCGAGAAGGATCGAACAGATCGTGATGCCTAGCTGCGCCGCGGCGAGCATGAGCGACAGATTCTCGCCGGCCTTGATGACGGTGAGTGCCCGCTTCTTGCCCTGGGCGACCAACGCTTCGAGTCGGTCGCGGCGAGCAGAAATCAGCGCGAATTCCGCGCCGACGAAAAACGCGTTGCCTGCCAGCAGTACTACGGTGAGGAGAACGCCGAGAAGGTTATTCATCGTCGGACTCCTCTGTGCGCTCTGCTGCTGATTCGGGTTCGACATCGGCGGGGACCGGAGTGATGGTCACGCGGTCGATACGACGGCCGTCCATCGAGGTGACTCGCGCAATCCATTTGCCACGGTGATCGCCGGACGCGTCGACGTCGGGCAATGCCACTTCGTCGCCCTCGTCGGGGATGCGTCCCAATTCGGTGAGCACCAAGCCGCCGAGGGTGTCGTAATCGCCTTCGGGTGCGGTGTACCCGGTAGCTGAGGTGACTTCGTCGATGCGCAGGAGCCCGGAGCAGGACCATCCGTCGCCGACGCGCTGGACGTCGAGTTCAGGTTCGTCGTGCTCGTCGCGCACGTCGCCCACGATTTCCTCGATGAGGTCTTCCATGGTGACGATGCCGGCGGTTCCGCCGTATTCGTCGACCACGAGTGCGACCTGCATGCCGTCCGAGCGGATGCGTTCCATGACGGCGTCACCGTCGAGGCTCGACGGGACAACCGGCACGCGCTGCGCGAGGCTGTCGACTCGCGTCGTGCGTCGTCGCTCGGCGGGAACCGTGAACGCGTGTTTGATGTGGACAACCCCGACGGTGTCGTCGAGGTCACCGCGAACAACGGGGAACCGTGAATAGCCGGTACGGGATGCCGTCACGATGAGATCGGCGACGGTATCCGACAACTCGAGTGATTCGATTTTCACGCGGGGTGTCATGAGTTCTTCCGCTGTGCGCTCACCGAACTGCAACGACCGGTTGACCAGAAGCGCAGTGCCCGCGTCGATGGAACCACGCTGCGCCGACGTGCGCACCAGCGAGCCGAGCTCCTGCGGGGAACGTGCCGAGCGCAGTTCCTCGGCAGGCTCTATGCCCAGGCGCCTGACGATCCAGTTGGCGGTTCCGTTGAGACCGTTGATCGCCCACTTGAAGACCAGCGAGAAACCGGCTTGCAAACCGGCTGTGGCGCGGGCTGTCGGCATCGGCTTGGAAATCGCCAGGTTCTTGGGGACAAGCTCACCGAAAATCATCGAGAACGAGGTCGCGATAACCAAGGCGAGGATCAATGACGTTGTGGACGCTGCTGATTCGCTCAGCCCGACGGCCTTCGCGACCGGAGTGATGAACCGGGCGAGAACAGGCTCGGCCAGGTAACCGGTGATGAGTGTGGTGATCGTGATGCCGAGCTGCGCACCGGACAACTGAAACGAGAGCGTCTTGTGTGCGTGCTGGACCTGACGCGAACGGAGGTCGCCGTCACGAGCAGCTTCGTCGACGGTGCTGCGCTCGAGCGCGGTAAGTGAGAATTCTGCCGCCACGAAGAGGGCGGTGCCTGCGGTCAGTGCGATGAAGCCGAGCAGGCTGAGAATGGTGAATGCGATGTCCATCGATCATCGCCACCCAAGTGGAGAGCGAAGTGCGCCGGGTTTGTCTCCCGGCTCGCTAGAGGAGCCCTCCGAACCAGCGGAATCAGATGATTCCTCGGATATGACGACGGGTGTTGCGCCGGGTAAGTGTGTGGGTGCCTCGGGCACCGGGTTCCTCTCGTCGGGCCGATGACTTCTCGGCTTTAGCGGGCTCGGTCGGGTTGCCGATTGGCACCCGACCGAGTTTCATTTGTTGTTTCCAAGTTCGATGATACCGGCGAGTGCCCGGGCTTTGGGAGCCGAGCACCCGCCGTTCGTCACAATTACCGATTCACCAGCCGGCGGGAAGTGGCCGTCCCTCGGCAAATCCGGCTGCAGACTGCACGCCGAGGACTGCCTTGTCGTGCAGTTCCTCGAGTGAACGCGCCCCGGCATACGTGCAGGTACTGCGGACACCGGAACAGATCTGGTCGATCAGATCCTCGACGCCGGGACGCTCGGGATCAAGTCGCATGCGTGAACTCGAGATGCCTTCCTCGAACAAACCCTTGCGGGCGCGATCAAAAGCCGTCTCGGTGGCGGTGCGCGCAGCAACGGCGCGCTTGGACGCCATACCGAAGCTCTCCTTGTACGCGTTGCCGGCCTGATCGACCTTGAGATCGCCCGGCGACTCGTACGTGCCGGCGAACCACGAGCCGATCATGACATTCGACGCGCCCGCAGCCAGAGCCAGCGCTACATCGCGCGGATGGCGCACTCCACCGTCAGCCCACACGTGTTTGCCCAATTCGCGTGCTGCCGCGGCGCATTCGGCAACAGCCGAGAACTGCGGTCGTCCGACGCCGGTCATCATGCGTGTTGTGCACATCGCGCCTGGTCCGACACCGACCTTGACGATGTCGGCGCCCGCGGCGATGAGATCACGGGTGCCCTGCGCGGAGACCACGTTTCCGGCCACCAGAGGCACACCGAGATCCAGAGCTTTGAGCGTGGTCAGTGCGTCGATCATGCGCTGCTGATGCCCGTGGGCGGTATCGACGACGATGACGTCGGCGCCGGCGTCGACCAGCGCTTTGGCCTTGGCACCCACATCGCCGTTGACCCCGACCGCCGCGGCAACGCGCAGCGCGCCGTTGGCATCCACGGCGGGGTCGTAGATCCCGGCACGAATTGCACCGGTACGAGTCAGGACTCCGGCGAGTGTGCCGTCGTCGTTGACGATGACGGCAAGCGGATCGTGCTTGGTTTCGAGTAGTTCGAACACCTCACGCGTTGTTGCGGTGACCGGTGCTGTGACGAAGTCGGTGATCGCGACGGTACGAAGGCGAGTGAACCTGTCGACGTCCGCGCAGGCAGCCTCGGTGACCACGCCGAGCGGCTTGCCGTCCTCGACGACGACAACCGCGCCGTGCGCCCGTTTGGGCAGCAAGGCCAACGCGTCGGAGACAGCGTCCTCGGGGCTCAGGGTCACCGGAGTGTCGGCGACGAGATGACGGCTCTTCACGAACGCCACCGTTTCGGCGACCGCTTCGGTGGGGATGTCCTGCGGGATGATGACCAACCCGCCGCGCCTGGCGACAGTTTCGGCCATTCGGCGACCGGCGACTGCGGTCATGTTGGCGACGACAACCGGAATGGTGGTTCCCGAGCCGTCGGCCGACGCAAGATCGACGTCGAACCGGGACGTCACGTCAGTCCGGTTGGGGACGAGGAAGACATCGTCGTAGGTCAGGTCGTATGGGGGGCGTTGCCCTTCGAGGAACTGCACGTTTCACGAGCTTACCGGCGACGGCGCAGTTACGCCGATTGTTTCGCGTCCTTGCGACCGCGAGAGCGCGATGGTGGTGACGATCATGACGGCCACCGCGCAACCGATGACGAGAATCCCGAGGCCCTCGACTCGTAGTCGCTCGTCGAGAACCGTCATACCGAGGAACACTGCCGCGATCGGTTCGCCGATGGTCAAGGCCGGCAACGACGCAGACAACGGACCCACCTGGAACGCTCGTTGCTGCACATACACGCCGATAGCACCCGACGCGATGAGAGCCCAGGTCTGCCACGCGCTCACTACGCCGACAAAACCGTGCTCCAGAAGCTCGGTCACGTATTTCGTGAATGCGACGGCTATACCGAAGTAGATGCCCGCTGCGGCTCCGAGAAGCAGCGCGCGCCATCCGGCATCGAGTTTGGACAAGCCGCCGATGGTGGCAACGACGGCCACTCCGACCGTGATCGCCAGCGGCACCGCCCAGTCCGACCACGGAGCATTACTGTCGCCTTCGGTGGGATCACCGACTACCAGGAAGACGGCCAGGGCAATGGCAAGCATGACCGCAAACGTCCAAGCCGTTCGAGTGATCCGGATCCCCGAGAACTTTGCCGAAAGCGGCAGCGCGAACAACAAGGACGACACGATCAACGGCTGCACCACCAACACCGAACCGAGTGCCAGCGCGAGGGCCTGCATGACGTAACCGCCGCCGTCGCCGATCAGGCCGGCCCACCACCGGGGACTTCGGATCAACGACGCCACCAGCGCGCCGCCCTCAGGCACCGACGACGCGGCCCGCTGTTGAGCTACCGACGCGCACGCGAAGAGCAGTGCGGCAGCGAGTGCGCAGATGATCGAGATCAGTGGAAGATCGCCCATAGATCTCAGTGTGCGCGTTTGCCTCCGGCTTTTCCGGCAGACGGGCGACCCGAATTCGGTGTACCTGTTCCGCGGCGCGGCGTGAGCCCCTTGGACGCGAGGCGCTCCGAACGTGTGGGGACGGGAGTGCCGTCGGCGCGAATCTTCTTCACCGTCTTGGGATCGGTGACCCGGCGCGACGCAACAGCGCGCTTGTCACCGTCCTTCTTCATCCGGCCGCCGGCAGCTGTGCGGCCAGCAGTGTCGTGTTCCTGGCGCCCACGCTTGGCCGTGTGTGTGACCTCGATGGTCGTATCGGGAGCTGCGACGGGGATTCCCGTCGGTTCCATGGCTCCGGTGATGCGGGTGAGTTCCAGATCGTCTGGACGGACCCGAACGCTGTGAACCTTCACGCCGGCCGCCTTGGTCAGCTTCTCGACCCCCGCGCGTTCCTCGTCGGTCACGATCGTCACGACAACACCCGATTCACCTGCGCGGGCCGTACGACCGGCGCGGTGCAGGTAATCCTTGGCCTCGGCGGGCGGATCGACATGGACAACCAGCGTCACGTCGTCGACATGGATGCCGCGGGCGGCGACGTCGGTAGCCACCAGGACCGGCGTCGTGCCGTCGGAGAACGACGCGAGGGTCTTGGTCCGGTTGTTCTGCGTCTTTCCGCCGTGCAGGGCTCCGGCGGACACGCCGATCAAATGCAGTTGCTGCGCAAGACGATCCACGCCGTGCTTCGTCTTGACGAACATGATGGTTCGTCCCGCACGCGAAGCGATATGTGCGACAACGGATCTCTTGTCCACCTGGTCCACGAACAGCAGGTGATGTTCCATGGTGGAGACCGTCGCAACCGGGGGAGCGGTGGCGTGCGATGCCGGGTTGCGCAGGTAGCCTGCGACCAAATCGTCGACCTTGCCGTCCAACGTTGCCGAAAAGAGAAGGCGTTGACCATCTTTCGGAGTCGTGTCGAGAATCTTGGCAACCTCGTCGATGAAGCCCATGTCTGCCATGTGGTCCGCTTCGTCGATCGTGGTGATCACAACGTCGTCGAGGATCACCGACTTCTGCTCGAGCAGATCGAGCAACCGGCCAGGCGTGGCGATCAGCAGATCGACCCCGCGAGCCAGAATGTCGGCCTGACGCTTGATCGGGACGCCGCCCACCGCGCTCGCTACCCGCAAGCCGACCTCGGTGGCCGCGTCGTCGAGCGCTTTGTGAATCTGAATTGCCAGTTCGCGGGTGGGAGCGAGCACCAATCCGCGGGGGCGATTGCGTTTGCTTGCGCCGCCCTTGAGGCGGACCAGCATGGGAAGCCCGAAAGCCAAAGTCTTGCCGGAACCTGTCGCGCCACGCCCCAGAACGTCGCGGCCTGCCAGCACATCGGGAATCGTGGCAGCCTGGATGGGGAACGGAGCATCAATCCCGTGTCGGCGCAGTGCGTGCACCATCACAGCGGGGATTCCGAGGTCGATGAACGAGCGCCCTTCGGTTGATGTGGGCGAGTCGATCGTCGATTTCGGCATTTGTCCAGGCTACCGGGTATCGGTAGACGCAGGTGACCGCGTCTACCGATACCGGGTGTGAATCAGGCCTCGATTTCGCTACGGTCGCCGCTCCACAACGTGTGGAACTTGCCGGGCTTGTCGATGCGCTCGTAGGTGTGAGCGCCGAAGAAGTCACGCTGACCCTGAGTCAACGCAGCCGGGAGACGCTCCGCGCGCAGTCCGTCGTAGTACGACAGCGACGACGCGAATGCCGGCACTGGGATGCCGAGCATCGTCGCGGTGGCGACAACACGACGCCAGCTGTCGATTCCTGCTTCGATGGCTTCACGGAAGTACGGAGCGAGAATCAAGCTCGGCAGCGACGGATCAGCGTCGAACGCGTCCTTGATGCGGTTGAGGAACTGCGCGCGGATGATGCAACCACCGCGCCAGATCGTTGCCAGATCCGCAGGCTTGACGTCCCAGTTGTACTCGGCGCTACCGGCCGCGATCTGGTCGAAGCCCTGCGCATATGCCACGATCTTCGAGGCGTACAGCGCTGCCTGGATGTCCGCGGCGAACTGCTCGGCATCAGCAGGCTTGTCACCGAGCGAACCCGAAGCCAAGCCCTGAGCCTGAGCTGCGGCGCGCTGCGTGCGGCTACCGGAGAGTGCGCGAGCGAACACGGCCTCGGCGATACCGGTAACCGGTACTCCGAGATCCAGAGCGGACTTGACCGTCCAGCGGCCCGTGCCCTTCTGCTCGGCAGCGTCGACGATGACGTCGACCAGCGGCTTACCCGTCTCGGCGTCGACCTGACGCAGAACCTCGGCTGTGATCTCGATCAGGTACGACTCGAGCGTGCCCTTGTTCCACTCGGTGAAGACGTCGGCGACCTGGCCGGCGTCGTAACCCAGAGCGTCACGGAAGAGGTTGTACGCCTCGCCGATGAGCTGCATGTCGGCGTACTCGATGCCGTTGTGCACCATCTTGACGAAGTGACCGCTGCCGTCCGGACCGATGTGCGTGCAGCACGGGGTGCCGTCGACGTGAGCGGAGATGGATTCGAGGAGGGGGCCGAGAGCCTCGTAGGACTCCTTCGGACCGCCCGGCATGATCGAGGGACCGTTGAGCGCGCCTTCTTCGCCACCGGAGATACCAGCGCCGACGAAGTGGAGTCCACGCGCACGGATAGCGGCCTCACGGCGAATCGTGTCCGTGTACAGCGAGTTGCCGCCGTCGATGATGATGTCGCCCGGCTCCATCGCATTGGCGAGCTCTTCGATCACAGCGTCGGTCGGCGCGCCGGCCTTGACCATGATCAGCACGCGACGCGGCTTCTGCAGCGCGGCAACAAATTCCTCGACAGTCTCGGTGCGCACGAAGTCGCCCTCGGAACCATGGTCGGCGATCAACGCATCGGTCTTCGCGATGCTGCGGTTGTGCAAGGCAACGGTGTGACCGTGGCGGGCGAAATTGCGGGCAATATTCGAACCCATGACGGCCAGTCCGGTGACGCCGATCTGTGCCCGGGGTGATTCGGTGCTAGTGGTTGACATGCTTACAGCTTTCCCTCTCGGTCCGCGGCTGTGAAATCCTGCGCCTGGCGCAGCCGAAAAACTGTGCGGCCGCGACGCGCGTGAACATCAGACCGTGCATACAAAACACGGATGCAGATCACTTTATTGCAGTGACCTGCATCCGTCTCGATACAGCTTCCGGCGTGGCCGGAGTGTGATCAATATTCAGTTGGTGAGCCGCAGCTCAGCGAGTGTATTACCGCTGATCGCGCTTCGGTCCGTCGAAGCCGTCGTAGCTACGACGGTCGGTGCGGCTGCGGAATCCGCCGCCACTGGTCGAGCCTGCGCGGTCGCTGCTGTCGCGGTTGCCTTGGTATCCACCCGTCGAGCGGTTGCCCTGGTATCCGGTGGAGGGGCGGCTGTCGCGGTCTCCGTAGGACGGGCGGCTGTCGCGGTTGCCCTGGTATCCGCCGCGGCTTTCGCCGTCACGGTTGCCCTGGTATCCACCCGACGAGCGATTTCCCTGGTAGCCGGTGGAGGGGCGGCTGTCGCGGTCTCCGTACGAAGGGCGGCTGTCGCGGTTGCCCTGGTAGCCGCCGGAGGAGCGGTTGCCCTGGTATCCGCCGCGGTCGCTGCTGTCGCGGTTGCCCTGGTATCCACCGGAAGAACGATCGCCCTGGTAGCCGCCTGAAGAGCGGTTGCCCTGGTAGCCGCCGCGGCTTTCGCCGTCACGGTTGCCCTGATATCCACCCGAGGAACGATCACCCTGGTAGCCGCCCGAGGAGCGGTTGCCCTGGTATCCGCCACGGTCGCTGCTGTCGCGGTTGCCCTGGTATCCACCCGACGAGCGATTTCCCTGGTAACCACCGGAAGAGCGGTTGCCCTGGTAGCCACCACCTTCACGGTTGCCCTGGTAACCGCGTGAACCACCGCGGTCGCCGAAGGAGCGCTCGCCACGAGAAGAGCTCTCGCGCAACGGTTCTCCGGTGGGCTTCTTGGCTCCGGTGATGCGAGCGAGCTCGGCGGAACCCGGGGTGACGGGAACGGCTGCGGCGTTGACGCCCGCCATTCCGGTCAGGCGCTTGAACTGACGCTTCTGGTTCGGCAGAACGATCGCAACGACAGTTCCCTTCTCACCGGCGCGAGCCGTACGGCCTGCGCGGTGAAGGTAATCCTTGTGATCGGCCGGGGGGTCGACATGAACGACGAGGTCAATGCCGTCGACGTGGATGCCGCGGGCTGCGACGTCGGTGGCAACAAGGACGGGAGTGCGGCCGTTCTTGAAACGCTCGAGGACGCGGGTGCGCTGGTTCTGTGCCTTGCCGCCGTGCAGGGACTCTGCGGCGATTCCGACTGCGCGGAGGCGATCGGTGATGCCTTCGCAACCGAGCT
This sequence comes from Rhodococcus sp. AD45-ID, assembly GCF_003023755.1. Classification (NCBI taxonomy): domain Bacteria; kingdom Bacillati; phylum Actinomycetota; class Actinomycetes; order Mycobacteriales; family Nocardiaceae; genus Rhodococcus; species Rhodococcus sp. AD45-ID. Next base: position 1,407,187 of record NZ_PYHL01000002.1, read on the forward strand.
TGGTGCGGGCGAACATGATGGTTCGTCCGTCACGGGCGCCGATCTCAGCGAGAACAGAGTCCTTCTGCCCGCGATCGACGAGGAGTACGTAGTGCTCCATCGTGTCGACGCTCGCGCGGCCGTCTTCGGTGGAGTGGGTGACGTGGTTGGCCAGGAACTGACGAACCAGCGACTGGACCTCACGGTCGAGAGTTGCGGAGAACAGCAGACGCTGTCCGTCGGCCGGGGTCTCACCGAGGATCGAGCGAACCTCGGGCAGGAAGCCCATGTCCGCCATCTGATCGGCTTCGTCGAGTGCGGTGATTTCCACCGAGTCGAGGATGCAGGTGCCCTGGCGCAGGTGATCGCCCAGACGACCCGGCGTAGCCACGAGGACGTCGACGCCGCGGCGGAGCTGATCGACCTGCTTGGCGAACGGAGTACCACCGACGGCGGGACGGACCGTGAGTCCGAGAGCACCGGCGTAGGAGTTCAGGGAGTCGACCACCTGGAATGCAAGTTCACGGGTCGGGACCAGCACGAGTGCGCGAGGACGCTTCGCGGCCGGACGATCTTCGTGGCGTGACAGGCGGGTCAGCATCGGCAGACCGAAGGCCAGGGTCTTGCCCGATCCGGTCTGTGCGCGGCCCAGAACGTTGGTGCCGGCAAGCGCGTCCGGGATGGACTGAGCCTGGATGGGCGACGGGCTGGTGATGGAGTTGCGGGCCAGGGCGGCAACAAGCTGCTCGGGCAGGCCGATTTCGGCAAAAGTGATGGTGGGCTCAGCTGAGACGGCCCCGGTGGCGGCTTTGTCTTCAGCGGCGGGTGTTACTACGACATCTTCTGCGATGTTCTCAGAAGACGACATTTGGACAGCGTTGGTCACGCGGAAACCTCTCCGGACTACGGGCACGTCGCGGAGCGGAAGAAGTCATGCTTGAACACACGACACAGTTCGCAAAGGGACGAGCCAGGGCACATGTCACCTGGCAATCCGAACGCATACTGCGGGGAATTGGGCTGTGTGCCGTTAAATGTTGATGAACCACGATGGTGGCCGGGCTCTACTGTACGCCACTCGCTGCCGGGAAGTCAGGTAACCCCGCGTGTGACCTGTACTACTACAGCGCGTTCTGCTGGTCAAGACCTTAGTACGCGTTGAGAAGTAAGCGAAGTTCGGTGAGCCATGGCACTGCGACGGCGACCGTGGGGACAACCAGAATCGTGATGGCGGCAAGGTAGGCACATACCGCAACACGGGGATCGGCAGCGTCTGTCGAGAGTCGCTGGACGCGGATCAACGTCGACGGACCGCCGGCTGCCATGGCGCCACGCGGTGCGGTCGAACCTGCACACGCGACCAGTGCCCGGGCTAAGGGAGTCGGGCCCGTGACGCGAACCGCGGAATCGTCGGCCAGCAATTCGACCAGCAATTGGACGGATCCGAGGGCGGACTTGCTACGGACGAACCGGGGGAACGCATGGTTGACCGCGGTGAATGCTTCGAGAACCAGATCGTGACGCGCGCGCAGGTGTGAACGCTCGTGCGTGAGAATTGCCTTGACCTCGGCATGATCGAGGTTTTGCAACGTTCCTTGGCTCAGGACCACCCGCTGACGTATTCCGGGCAGGCAGTACGCGATGGGTTCTTCGACATCGAGAACGCGCAGGTCCGGGGTGCGCTCCACCGCGGCGGGCATGGCGCAGTCGTCGAGTAGATCCACGAGGATGCGGTGGCGTGCGCGTCGCCGCCGAGTTCGTACACCCACTTGCAGGATCGAAAAAATCAGTTTCGCGCCGATGAGCAAGGTGAGCGCAAATACCACGACGTACAGAATCCACAGTGGCAAACCAAGAGCGTCGATCTCAGCGGTCGGCGCAGTGGTCGGTCGTCCGTCCGGTCCTGGAACCAGGAGCTGACTGGCAATGGCCAAGCCCGAGCTGAAAGCTGACAACACCGCGGCAAGCGCGATGGCCTGCCACAGGACGAGAGCCGCACGCGGCGCCCGGTACGGCCACGTGGAGCGGCTCAGGAGTGCTGGTACCGGACCCGCTAGCAACAACGCGAGGATTCCGAAAACCAGTGCAGTGGTGGCGTTCATGACCTAGTCATCATGCACGAAGAAATCAGTTAGGCCTAGAAAATCTACGGCCGCACATCTTTTTTCGCGGATTCGCGCACCTCGAGAGCGGCAAGTGCTTCGCGCAAAGCGTCAGCCTCGTCGGCATTGACCTGGCCGACGAAGTGAACCAGGGCTGCGGCTCGACCGTCTGACTCCGGCGCTTGAGCCAGAGCGTCGACCATCAGGCTCGCGACCAACTCTTCACGCTTGTTCACCGGGAGGTAGCGATGTGCGCGATCGTCACGTTGCTGAATCACCAGGTGCTTCTTCGCGAGTCGTTGCAGGACGGTCATGACCGTCGTGTACGCCAGTTCGCGATGTGTTGCGAGTGCTTCATGCACCTGTCGCACAGTTTGGGGTTCGGTTGTAGACCACAAATGATCCATAACCGCGCGTTCGAGTTCACCTAGACCTGCCATTCTTCGATTCTACGGACTTCCACGACGAAATACGTACTACTGGTAGTAGTAAGGGCGGATCAATCAGTGTGGTATTGGACATAGTGAGCTGTAGGACAGATAACGTGGATGGAGACCGTGGCCACGTCAGAGCAGAGTCGATCAGTAGAAAGTAGTCGCGCGCAGATGAAGATCGACAGTTCCTCTGAGTCCACGCCTCTCTCGACCCGACTGTCGGCGTACGGGGGTAAAGCCCGGGAGCTTGTTCGTTTCGGAATTCGGGATGCCCCGATGACGACGTCGATCGTGGTCATCACGTGGGTTCTGGGTGCGGCGACGGGAAGCCTTGTGCATGGGCCGTCGAGATCGCTGGCTCACCAGATTGCCGTCGGAATGGGTTCGCTGCAACACGGGCGACTATGGACACCACTGACATCTGCGCTGTGGGAGGGGAACCTTCTGCGGTACATCGGCGCGACCGTGCTGTTGCTCGTTGTCGCCGCACCCCTCGAACGACGCATGGGCACGGTGAAACTCGCGATCGCGGCGGTCACAACGCAGATACTGGGCGTGATCCTTGGGCTGGGGTGGGCGTCGCTGGCCAAGGTTGTCGACGCCAGCTGGGGGTTTCGCCTCCACTCGGGAGCCGCGGTGGGCGCAAGCGCCTGGGTCGTGGGGGCTCTGATGGTCGCCACCGCGAACATGGGAACGCTGTGGCGTCGACGCATCCGCGTGGGCGTTCTCGCTCTCACCATCACGCTCGCGTTGTTCAGTGGGCAACTTCAGGACGTCATCCGCCTCTTCGCCGGTGTGGTCGGGTTGGTGATCGGTGCGTGGATCGTCGGTAGGTCAGCGCGCGGTGACCGAATCGTCGGGACTCAGCGGGAAGGCCGCGTGCTGGTGGCCATAGTTGTCGCGGCGAGTGCGATCGGGCCGATGATCGCGGCACTCTCCCCGGAGGCAGTGGGACCCTTGGCTGTTCTCCGCGATCTGTTCCGCGGTGTTCCCTGGACAGTGGCCGAGGTCCGCGACCTGTGTGCCGAGTCGTCGACCGACCCGGATTGCCGACGCGGATTGTTGGAACTGCGCTTGTCCGGGATCGGGCCGACGTTGCTCTCGCTCATGCCCTCGATCTTCGTGCTCGTGCTCAGCGACGGTTTGCGGCGCGGCCGGCGCTTCGCCTGGATCGCCACGGTGTGCGCGCAGGTGATCCTGTTGATTCTCTCGATCGGGAACTTCGTCATCCGGTTCGTCGATGCAGCAGACAGCGAGAGTTTGTTCTACGGCATCGGTGACCCCAACGTGTATCGGACGTTGGTGCCGTTCCTCACCCCACTGTTCGTCCTGATCATGTTGATCCTCACGCGGCGATATTTCGACGTGTCCGCTCCGGCCGGAACCTATCGGAAACTGGCAGTGTCACTCTTAGCGCTACTCGCCGGTCTGATCGTGGTGTACGTGGGCGGGGGAATGGTTGCGCGCCACGGGTTCGACCGCGAACCGAGCGTCGCGTTACTTCTGGCTGATTTTCCGCAACGGTTGGTGCCGCCTGTCTATCTGCAACTGGTTGATCCGCGGCTTCTGCCCGTCGACATCGAAGCGACTCTGTTGTTCGAATGGACAGGTGTGGTGTTCTGGATGGCCGCATCGATTCTCGTGTTCGTGACGTTCCGCAAACCCGTCGACGCACTTGATCCGCGGGACGCCGCGCGCGCCCGAGCGATGCTGATCGCCGGAACCGGAAGCCCGCTGTCGTGGATGACGACGTGGACGGGAAATACCTTCTGGTTTTCGTCGGACGGCTCGAGTTACGTTGCGTACCGCGTTATTTCCGGGGTGGCTCTTACTACCGGTGACCCGGTGGGGCCACCCGGTCACCTGCGAGACACCATCGGCGAGTTTGCAGAATTCGCTACGGAAAACGGCTGGATCCCGTGCTTCTACTCGGTCACCGACGACGTTCGAGCGATTACGGATTCGATGGGGTGGAGCGGCCTGCAGGTTGCCGAGGAAACGATTCTCGATCTGGGCGAGATCGCGTTCACCGGTAAACGATTCCAGGACATTCGAACGGCGTTGAATCGGGCGAAGAAGTCCGGCATCACGGCCGAATGGATCAACTATCCGCACGCCGCGATCGCCGTCAAGGATCAGATTGTCGCGATTTCCGAGGAATGGGTCGCAGACAAGGGAATGCCGGAAATGGGCTTCACGCTCGGCGGACTCAATGAAATCGACGACGACAACGTGCGATGCCTGATCGCGATCGACGAGGAACGCACGGTCCACGGTGTCACATCATGGCTGCCCGTGTACCGGGACGGCCGAATCGTGGGCTGGACTCTCGACTTCATGCGGCGCCGTTCCGAGGGTTTCAGGCCGACCATGGAGTTCCTGATCGCGTCGGCTGCCCTGAGTTTGGAATCCGAGGGAGTCGAATTCCTGAGTCTCTCGGGTGCCCCGCTGGCGAAGGTCGCGACGGATGACGGCTCGGATTCGGTTGAGCTGGAAGCGATGACATTGTCCGGCGTGATGGACAACGTGCTCGAATTCTTGGGGCGCACCCTCGAACCCGTGTACGGTTTCCGCTCGCTGCTGGCCTTCAAATCGAAGTTCCAGCCGCGATATGTGCCCATGCACATGGTGTTCGCCGATCCTGCCGCGCTGCCGAGTATCGGCAACGCAGTAGGGCGGGCGTACCTGCCTACCGTGTCGCTCGGTCAGGGAGTGAAGTTGGTGCGGACGATCATCGGTCGATGAGCGAATGCCGTCAGGAAGGCTGTGCGGCCGGCCCGCCGACGGTACCGAAAACATGTCGAGTTCCGATGGGCACGATCAGCGGGCGATCCGAGACCGGGTCGTCGATGACAGCGGCTTCGAGACCGAACACCTCGAGGAGCAGTTCCGCAGAGATGATGTCTTTCGGAACTCCCGAGGCGACGATGGCGCCGTCCCGCATCACGATCAAATGGTCGCTGTAGCGCACCGCGAGATTGAGATCGTGCAGGATCATGACCACAGTGCGGCCCATCTCCTCGTGCAATTGATCAACGAGGTCGAGAACCTCCATGGAGTGCGCAAGATCCAGGTAGGTCGTTGGCTCGTCGAGCAGAAGGATATCTGTGCCCTGCGCCAGCGCCATCGAGATCCACGCCCGCTGCCGCTGACCGCCGGACAGCTGATCGACCGGACGATCTGCAAGATCTGATACCCCGGTCAACTCGAGCGCCTGAGCTACTTCGCCTTCGTCGTCTGCCGACCATTGACGGATCCACGACTGGTGGGGATGGCGGCCACGCGCAACCAGATCGGCGACGGTCAACCCTTCGGGAGCGACTGGAGTTTGCGGCAACATGCCAAGCACTCGTGCGACGTCCTTGGTCTTCATCGAGCTGATTGCCTTGCCGTCCAACACAACCGACCCACTCTTGGGCTTGAGCAGTCGTCCCAGAGCACGCAAGAGCGTCGACTTACCGCAGCCGTTCGGTCCGATGACCGTCGTGATCACGCCGGTCGGGATTTCGAGATCAAGACCGTCGACGATGATGCGATCCCCGTAACCCAGGGTGAGATCCTTTGCGACGAGACGTGCGGGGGCGTCGACGGACTGGGACAACGTGGTCATGCTGTGACCTTCCGATTGTTACGAACCAAGAGGTAGAGCAGGAACGGTCCGCCGAGCGCTGATGTCACGATGCCGACCGGCAATTCGACGGGAAGAACCGTGCGGGCGATCACGTCACTGCCGACAACAAGCACAGCGCCGGTGAGCGCGGACGCGACGATCGGGGGGCCGGCAGATCGCACCAAGCGCATCGCTACCTGCGGAGCAGCCAGGGCGACAAAGCCGACAGGCCCGGCAGCGGCGGTGGCGATCGCAGCCAATGCGACGGACGAGAGCAGGAGCTTGGCCTGTGACGACTGAAGGCGCACGCCCAGTGACGTCGCGTTGTCCTCGCCCAATCGCAGTGCACCCATGGTGAACGACGCGATCACGGCGTATCCACCGACAACTACCACCGCGACGGCAACCGGCCACATCTGGTTCCAGGTCGCTCCGTTCAGCGAGCCGTTCAGCCATACCTGGGCCCGGGACGCATCGTTGATATCGGCTGAAATCAGGAGCCACCCGGTAGTTGCCACCAACATCGCGTTGACGCCGATGCCGATCAGGATCAGACGGAATCCTTCGACGCCTTTGCGCCACGCCAGCGTGTAGATGACCACGGCGGTCAGTAGCCCGCCCGCCAGCGCTGCCAGCGGAATGCCGAGTGTCGCAAGCAGACCCACAAACGATCCGCCACCACCGAGAACGATCAGTGCGACAGCGGCGGCGCTGGAACCGGCGGTGATACCCAGGATGTCCGGACTGGCGAGTGAATTGCGGGCGATGGTCTGCGTGATCGCGCCGGCGATGCCGAGTGCCATACCGATGAACAGAGCTGTCAGTGACCGGGGCAGGCGGAGATCGAAGACGATGAGGTTCTGGGTTTTTGTGCCGCCGCCGAACAGAACTGAAATCACATCGGGGATGGAGATCGGGTAGTCGCCGCGTCCGACGCTCAGGCAGATCAGCACGAACAGTGCGGCAGTCAGTGCAACGCACACCGACACCGCCAGCGGGCGATACACCAGCGAGAACGAACCGACACGAATCGCTTTGCGGGAGGGAACAGTTCGGGGGAGCGCACCAGGTTCACCCCGGAGAACCTTGCCTTGTGTGATGGTCACAGACTTGCCAACTTCCTGCGCCGTACGAGAGCGATGAAGAACGGCGCACCGAAGATCGCCAGAATGATTCCGACCTGAAGTTCACCCGGACGGACGACAACGCGTCCGATGATGTCGGCGGTTATCAACATGATCGCGCCGAGCAGACCCGCGTACGGGACGAGCCAACGGTAATCAGGGCCGGTGATGGCCCGGGCAACGTGTGGCACGACGAGGCCGATGAAGGCGATAGGTCCGCAGGCAGCGGTGGCGGCGCCGGTCAGCAAGGTGATCGCGACAATGCCGAGAGTGCGACTGAAGACAATGTTGGTTCCGAGCGCTTTGGCTACGTCGTCGCCGAGACTGAGGACGTTGAGTCCTGGCGTGCTCGCGAGAGCAATGACGAGACCGACGACCAGGAAGGGAAGCACCTGCCACAACACGTCGAATCCGCGTCCGGACACCGAGCCGACCACCCAGAATCGGTACGCGTCGAGGCTTGCCTGGTCGAGGATGATCACCGCATTGGTCATGGCCTGGAGGAAGAACGCGACAGCGGCCCCGGCGAGAGCCAGGCTGAGCGGACTGGAACCTCCGTTGCCGATGGATGACAAGCCGAATACGACAACACTCGCGATGAACGAACCAGCGAATGCAAACCACATGTACTGACTCGGTGCGGTGAACCCGAACAGGTAGATCGACATGACAACCAAGAACGCAGCGCCGGCATTGAGGCCGAGGAGGCCGGCGTCGGCAAGGGGATTTCGGGTGTGCCCCTGAATGAGTGCACCGACGATTCCCAGCGCGATGCCGACAACCAAGCCCAGGATTGTTCGCGGCGCGCGCAGAGTTCGCACGATGATGTCGGTTTGCGATCCGTCGGAGTTGAAGATTGCATGGAAGATCTCGGCAAAAGTGAGCGGACGCGCACCGACCGCGATGCTGGCAAGCATGACCAACACCAGAAGGACGGTCAGAACTGCAAGACCGATGAGACGACGCCTGCGGGTGGCTGATACCGAGTTGTCGCGCTCGAGTTCGGCGAACCCCTCGTCGCGAGCGGTGCTTTCGCGGACAACGTCGATTCCGGATCGGTTGATCGGGCGCAAGAGTGCGCGTCTGACGCCAATGGGCTGCTTGTTCTGTGCATCCCGGGTGATCAGGCCGACCCAACCTTTTCCGGACGTTCGTCCATTCGTGCCCTCACGGAATCCGAAGTTCCAGATGAGAAGCCCGATAGCGATGGCGATTGCTGTCCCGCCGAACACTGCGCGATCAGCTTCACCGCCGCCGTTGTCGTCCTGCAAGGACTGGACTATGTACCAGCCGATCACGAGAGGGAGCGCGATGATTGCGACGTCGAACAGTCCGGCAAGGATGCGCAATCGGACGGGCGCCGGTCCTCGGGGTACGACACGTCGTCCGTAGTTCTCGCTGGGCCCGCGCGGATGTTCGCTCCCGGGCGTGTCGGTCATGGTCACTGGTGGATCGAACTCCTGGTCTTGGCTCGCAGGGATTTCAGATCTTAGGTTACGGAACCCTATCCCCGGGAACCTCGCGCGGGTTGGTTTCCGGACCGAATATGCGTGCTGAGGCTCACAGATCTTTACTCTTGAATTATGGTGAGGCTAACCTATGTTGAGTGTGTAAGACCCCTACGGCCGATTGGAGTGCATGGTGACCATGACCCTCACCACCGAGCATGTGCAGATTCGTGACTTGGATTTCCGGACTGACGCATTCAGCCGCACCTGCACACGCTTACGGGGGCTCAACCCCGATTACCCGCGCGTGTATGCAGTTGCTGCCATGGCTGGTGAGGGCAAACGCCGATGGTGGAAACTGAGCACCGGTCTGCACAGTGAACGAGTCGAACAGCTGTATTTGCGATCTCTCCAGGACCTGGACAATCCGGAGGCCGCGGCAATCCAGGTTGCGACGTCCTTGATCCACGCCGTTGTCGGCAGGGTAACCGCTTCCATTGTGGCGGAGGGCTCGGCGTGGGATCCAGGTCTCGAGAACCTCTGGATACATATGGACAGCGACAGTGGTATCGACTGGGCAGGCGTGGTTGACGAAACGCTGCGCGTGGCGCCGGGCGGTACCGAGTACGGCCGGGATGGCGTTGTCGGCATGCCCTGTGAGGAAGCGCTTTTCGTCTGGACCGCGCACAGGTGCCTTGGAGCCCTGCATGCAGTGCTCGCCGCTGTATCTCGTTGCGCGCCGATAGATCCCTATCGATTCTGGGGTTTGGTCGGCGAAGCCATCCTGGGAGCAACTGCGTACGTCCCGATTCTCGCGGGTGGCGGCGAAACGGCAGCGCAGCGCCGAGGTCAGGGACTGCTCGACGCATTTGTCGGCGCCGGAGTGCCGGTGCGGTCTCGTCGGAAGATCGCAGTGCGCCCCCGTTGGAATCAATTTGACGAAACGCTTGCTTAATTAGGTAAACCTTGCCTATGATTGAGCAATGCAAAGCGGGGAGAACAACCCGCCGAGTTCAAGAAACTGCCGGACCGCGCCGGAGTCCTGAGGGCTGCAGAGACTCCCGGTCCTTCCCATGGCGGGTTCCGCATCGTCACGATGCGGAACCCGCCTGTTCGTCTTTACGGACCTGAATCGTCGCTCGAGTTACGGCTGGTGTAGGCAAGTAGTCAGCGGCCGCCGCACCGGCGCCACGGGAAACACAGATGGAGAAGGCATGTCCGACACAGCTGACATCGCAGACATGAAGAGCTTGCTGGGAACCGGTTTCGACGCCACCATCGGGCTGGAATACACCGACGTGACACCAGATCGAGTTCGCGCTCAGTGGACGGTCAAGCCGACGCTTCACCAGCCGGCCGGTATCCAGCACGGCGGCGTGTACTGCTCCGTAGTGGAATCACTGGCCAGCATCGGCGGCACGGTGTGGCTGGGGGAGCGCGGACACGTTGTCGGCGTCAACAACAACACCGATTTCCTGCGCGCGACACGCGAAGGGACGCTGACCGCGGAGGCCAACCCGATTCATCGCGGTCGTACATCCCAGTTGTGGGAGGTGCGCATCACCGATGAGCAAGGTCGACTGGTGTCCAAGGGGCAGGTGCGCCTTGCGAACATCACGGACACCTCAGCGATCGGCAACTGACGACGGCGAGGTCCGAGGACAACAAAACGGCGGTGGAATCAGATTCCACCGCCGTTTTCCGTGTCAATCGAGAGGCTCAGCCGGCAGCCTGTTCCGGTTTGCCTTTTCCGCTCTCGACCGCCGCCTTGGATTTGTTGTGTTTCTCCAACTCGCCCATGGCATTTCGCGCGAACACCTGCTGCTCGGTCGACGCCATCTGAGCACGGCCACGGCCGAAGAACGTCACCGTCCACGACAGGATCGTGGACACACGTGAGCGGAAACCGACCAGATACAACAGGTGGATGGCCAACCACGCCACCCAGCCGATGAAACCGCTGATTTCGAGCTTGCCCACCTTTGCCACCGCGCTGAATCGCGAAATGGTGGCCATACTTCCCTTGTCGAAGTACTTGAACGGAACGCGAGTAGTGGGTGCCTGTCCGTCGATCTCGGCTTTGATCTGCTTGGCAGCGTACTTGCCGCCCTGCATCGCAACCTGCGCCAAGCCCGGCAATTTGTCCAGCGACATCATGTCGCCGACAACAAACACGTTGGGATGACCCGGCAGCGACAGATCCGGGTTGACCATGACCCGACCGGCGCGGTCTGTCTCGCCGCCGCTCTGCTCTGCCAGCTGCTTGCCGAGAGGGCTCGCCTGAACACCGGCCGACCACACTTTGCACTGCGACTCGATGCGGCGCAGTGTGCCGTCCTTCTCCTTGATGATCAGTCCGTCGTTGTCGACGTCAGTGACCATGGCATCCAACTGAATCTCGACGCCGAGGCCCTCGAGCGTTTCTGCGGCCTTGCGGCTCAGCTTGCCGCCGTAGACCGGAAGCACAGCGGGCGCACCGTCAAGGAGAACTACCCGAGCCTCACGGGGATCGATCTTCCGGAATGCGCCATCGAGGGTGCGACGCGACAATTCCGCGATCTGACCCGCGAGCTCAACACCCGTCGGGCCTGCGCCGACAACAACAAACGTGAGCAGGCGCGCGCGCTCGGCGGGATCGTCCGACAGTTCTGCCTGCTCGAACGCGCCGAGAATGCGACCGCGCAACTCGAGCGCGTCATCGATTGTTTTCATACCTGGCGCGAATTCGGCAAAGTGATCGTTTCCGAAATACGACTGTCCGGCGCCCGCAGCGACGATCAAACTGTCGAACGGCGTCACGGTAACCCGTTCCAACAGCCGTGAAGTTACGGTCTTCTTCTCCAAGTCGATCGTCTCGACCTCACCGAGCAGTACCTGCGCATTTTTCTGCTTGCGGAGTACTAATCGGGTTGCCGGCGCGATATCGCCGACGGACAGAATTCCCGTGGCTACCTGGTAGAGAAGGGGTTGGAAAAGATGATGGGTGGTGCGCGCAATCATCGTGATTTCGGCATCGGCTTTTTTGAGAGCCTGTGTGCCGAACAATCCACCGAAGCCGGAACCGATCACCACGACGCGGTGGCGGTGCGATTCAACCGACTGGATGCTCATTCCGTGCTCCTCGAGTTGTAGACGACGGTTCTACGGTAGTCCCACCTACGCTGAGGTTCTCTGCGAGTCCGCAAGATGTCCGACTCTTCCGGAATCGATCAAGTGAAGTGTCCCCAGGGTCCTACTTGCCGCATCGGACAAGTAGGAACGGCTGGATGATCGCGCCGAGCGCGAGAGCGCCGGTTTACTGCCGAATCGACAGGATGAACAGGGCGATACAACCGCCTACGAAAACCAAGATCGACAACGCGACAGACGCGTACCCGACGCCCACACCAATTGCTGCCAAGTCCATGTGTTGACCCTCTCCTTTTAATGCCAAAAGTTGGCTCGCTCACATCACGGTACTGATGTGCCGTGGATTCGTCGGCATAACCCCGTCGTGGCGCGCCGGAGCGCACTGTGAATTACGGGTTCCGCCTACGGTCCGATTGGAAGCGCGGATCGCGACGGGCCAGCTATCGTATTGGTCGGTCAGTTATCGCTGATGGTTTGCCGTCGGCGTTGCCGAAAGTATGCAGTCCTCACAGATGTGCCGTGGCGGTCCGGTGTACCGAACGCATGATTCTTGTCGCGACGCGGTAAGCGCTTCGACTGTTCGGCCGAGGTGACGCCCCTCTTGGTCCACCGTTGGAACGGCATCCTGCCTGAAACAGAGTATCTACAAGGGTGATTCGCGATCATGAGAATCTGCCCGAACGTCCAATCGGCGTCCAGGGAATCCCCATTTACAGAATCGGACAATTACGACATAGGGAGAAATGAGGATTGGTTCGGTAATCGAACGAAACCCGCAGAGGGATTAGAAAAGATTGCTGAATTCGACCAAAATCAGCGTTTTGGGTCGGTTTGTTCGCTAGATGGATGCTAGCTTTGTCGCAAACAGGTCAATTGAGCGTGAATGAATGGATTCGGGAGGACACCCGTGGGTGGCGATGCTTTTCAGACTGTTCCGGTAGATCGACGGAAATTTGTGAAAACTGTGCTTGCAGCTTCTGCGGTCACAGTTCCGGTAGTGACGTCCATCAGCCTGGGTGGTGCCGCACCGGCATTTGCATCGGGAGACACACCGAACTTGTCGGGTCTGCCGAATCGTGGTCAGCAAGGACAGAACGGCCAAGGCGGTCAAGGCAGCCAGCCGGGTCAGGGCGACAGCGGATCCGGTCAGCCCGGCAGTTCCGGGTCTTCGGGATCTTCGGGTAGCTCTGGTTCTTCGGGGTCATCAGGTTCGTCAGGTAGTTCCGGATCTTCCGGCTCATCGGGATCCAGTTCGGGTAGCTCGGGATCGTCGGGGAGTTCCTCGGGTTCGGGCGGCACAACAACCACCACGGTGCCGACGGAACCCACCATCCCGGCGGGACCCACCAACCCCACCGAGCCAACAGCTCCGACTGACCCGACCGAACCTACAATCCCGACAGTACCCACAAATCCCACCGAGCCGACCTGATCCTTGTCGATTACGAGGGGCTACCCACACGATGAGTGAGTTCGATGCCGCGCTGCACCGCGCTCTGAAAAAACTTCAGAGCGCGGGCACCGTGAAGGTGAAGGAGACACCGCCTCACGGGAATCCAGTGGATCTGACGATTGCAATTGCGACGTATGACGATTTCGATGGCGCGTATTTCACTATCCACTCGATATTGACTCACCATCGTGAAGTCCTCGATCGAGTCGAGTTCGTGTTGTTGGACAATTTCCCCGAGGGGTTGCCGGCACCGATGCTCGAATCCTTCGCGAAGTACGTGGACCGGTTCCGGTATATACCGTTCACCGAGGTACGTTCGACTGCCGTTCGGGATGTGCTGTTCCGCAAGGCAACTGGAAAGTACGTCTTAGTGCTCGATTCCCACGTGATCCTGTCTCCTGGGTCATTGGAGTCGCTGCTGGACTACTTCGACGCGCATCCGGAAACAGATGATCTGATCCAGGGCCCGATGCTGTCGCAGGACTCGTCACACATCGCGGCCACACACATGGAGCCGGTCTGGCGGCGAGGGATGTTCGGCGCCTGGGGTGTCGATCCGCGGGCGAAGGAAAACCCCGACGTTCCATTCGAGATCCCCATGCAAGGTTTGGGGTCGTTTGCGTGTCGACGTGAGGCGTGGCCCGGACTGAACTCGCACTTCACCGGGTTTGGTGGTGAAGAGGGCTATATTCACGAAAAATTCCGGATCAACGGCGGGAAAGTGGTGTGCTTGCCGTCATTCGGCTGGTTGCACCGATTCGAACGCCCGGCCGGGGTGCCGTATCGCATCAACTGGGACGACCGGATTCACAATTACCTCCTCGGTTGGCAGGAGATCGGTTGGGATGTCGAGTCTGTACACCGTCAGTTCTCCAAACATCTGGGTAACTCGTACCCGTGCATTCGTGAGCGCGCCGAGCGGAGCGTGCAGAAGCCCGAGCTGATCTTCGGTGGTCTGCTCGTCCTGAGTGACGATTGCCGCGTCGCGCCATGGCGGTCGTGCCTAGCCGAGGCCGAGTCGGTCGATGTTGCAGTGCACCGAGTCGTGCCAGCGGAAGACACCGAGGATCCGTGGCGACCGGCGAGTGCGTTTGTCGCAGGAATCGACAAGGCGATTCTGTTGGGCTGGAAGTCCGTGGTCTTCCTGTCGGAACACAACGTCATCGACGGTGCGCTGCCGTACAAACTTCGAAACGTCATGATCGATCTCGCCGAAGACGTCGATTGTGCAGTTATCAACGGGGCCGAAAATGACGTGTCCGGTGCGGTGTTGATCGTGCGCAGTAGTGCCTACGAGCGTTTGCGTGACCGGCTGTCCGACTGCATCACCCGCATGGGTGAGGATGAGTTCTCCCTGCCGGTTTGGCTCGTCTCTGAGGGGGCGAGCGCTGTAACGCTGAAACAGGATCTGGCACGCCGCCGGGCAACCTCCGGCGATGATTCGGTGGCCACCATGGGAGTGGCCCTGGTAAATCTCGATACGGACCGCGAAAGCTGGTCGCACTCGTGGCGGAAGTTCAATCGACTCGCGAACATCGCTGGGGTAGAGAGAATTTCGGCGTACGAGGACCGCGCGAACCCGGCAATCGGATTTGCGGTCTCCTGGCGTCGTGCCATCACACGGGCAGCAGAGAAAGAATGGGGTTCGGTTCTCGTCGCGGCCGACAATCTCGATCTGCTCGATGTGTCGTCGTTGATACTCGACTCAGCACGCACTGAACTCGACAATCTCGAGTGGGACGTGGTGCATCTCGGCCATGATCCGAAGTCACACGACGGAACCCTTTTTGGTGATTCTTCGTTGATTCGAGTCAGCGCGGAAAACCGTGGGGTGCATGCGGTACTTGTGAATTCTCGTGCGTACGAGACGCTACTTGTCGCCATTCCCGATCCTGAATCGCAATCCGCCGAGTTTGCGCAGTGGGCTGGTCGATATCGTTCCCTCGCTGAGTTTGTAGTGGATGCCGGCGCGTCAGGCATGCTGACCTGCCTGTCGTTGTCGCCAGGTATCGCCACCAACCGGACCTTGCTCCGTTCAGGCGCACTCGAATCCGAATACTCACGACGCTTCACACTCTGATTGCACAACACATCCACGGGAGGCTCCCTTGACCGAATTGCTCGTAGACACCCGGCCGCAGCGCGCACACAGCGTGGAAAGCAATGATCTTGCTGACGGAGTTGTTCTCTACGACAGCTCCAGTGAGGTAGCGCATCACCTCAATCCCGTTGCGACCTTGGTCTGGGAACTGTGCGACGGGCGGACTGTCGGCGACATAGTCGACGCTGTCGCCGAAGTCCTCGAAATCCCCACTGTTGAAGCGCAATCCGTTGTCGTTGAAACTTACGGACAGCTGAACACGTCACGGTTGTTGGTGTGAGGTCCTAGGTGACACCTGGCGGTGCGGAGAACATCCGTTCGCAGTACCTATGGGTCGACGCACACGTCACGGGCACCGCGGTTCCCGAAGTTCGCGTCGTCGAACACAAGGTTGCCAGCCCGTGGTCTGCGAACCACCGGGTAGACGCGCACGTTGTGCCCAGCGAATCGGTGCCAGGGCGATGGGATGCGACCATCCGCTCCACAATCGATGCGACCCGTGAAAACCTGGTCGGACTCGACGGTCTGCAGGCCGCCGAGAGTATCTATCGCACCGTGCACCGCGATGTCATGACCGCGGCTCGCATCGACCAGTGGACGCGGTTGCACGCTGCTCTGGTGGATTGTGGCGGCGTGCGGGTGGCGATTGCCGGGCACTCGGGGGCAGGGAAGACCACGCTTTCGTTGGCGCTCGCCCTGCGGGGCGCACAGCTTCACGCGGACGAGGGCGTCTTCATCCGAGGTGAAGAAGCTGTCGGTCTACCGCGCCGCGTCCACGTCAAGGCGGGCACGTTCGATGTATTGCCGGAGATCAGCAGCCGCGAGCTGCTGCATCTGCCGTATGAACCCCCGGTGTGGGCACTTGACCCGACATCATTG
Organism: Rhodococcus sp. AD45-ID; assembly: GCF_003023755.1. Taxonomy (NCBI): domain Bacteria; kingdom Bacillati; phylum Actinomycetota; class Actinomycetes; order Mycobacteriales; family Nocardiaceae; genus Rhodococcus; species Rhodococcus sp. AD45-ID. The sequence continues at coordinate 1,423,446 of NZ_PYHL01000002.1, forward strand.
CCCACGCCACCTGACGTCGTGGCCGGGTTGCGGGGGATCGATGTGCTGTTGATCCTCGAGGGGTGGAGCGACACGACGCGTGTTGAGCCAGTGCCCACCGCCGTAGCTTTGCAATCGTTGGCCGAACAATCCGCACTGTGGTCAGACAATCACCGGCTGACGCTCCGAAACATCGCAGCGCTGTTGTCGAATACGGCGTGCTTCAGTTTGACCCGCCAGCACCTGGATTCCGGGATCGCGGCCGTCGAGGAATTGGTGGCGTCGTGCGTGACACGCAGTATCTGATCGCGATGCTCGACGCCGAGGACGGCGCTGAGGTCATCCGTTCATGTAGTGATGACGACTGGCCGCGTCTTATCGACGTTGCCGCGCGGCACAAGGCGCTACCGCTACTCGCCGCGGCCGCTGTCGACGCTGAGTTCGCCTCGATTCTGTCTCCGAGTTTTGCAACGATGCTGGCAACATCGACCGCCGACGTATCCAGCCCACAATTGACACTGAGCCTGGTGCATCATCGCAATACGCTGCGAATCGCCGATCTGGAATCTCAGCGGGCTGAACTTCAGGAGATGCTGCGCGACAAGGGGTTTCCCACTGTTGCACTCAAAGGCGCGGCGTTACTCGAACGCAACATCTGGCCCAATCCCGCGGCGCGGCGGATGACCGACATAGATCTGCTTGTCGTGGACCTTGCTCACGCGGTCCCCGCCAACGACGCGATCATCAACCACGGATACCGCATGGTGCGCTCCGACGAGGTGTCCGCAGATTCCATCGATCACGACGACCATCAGGAACCAGCGCTGCTTCGAGACGATCGACATGGTTCCGTCGAAATCCACGCACACCTTCTGCCGCGCTTTGCCCGACACGCGCTCACCCGAGAGCGTGCGGTGCAGAACATCGTGTCGTCGGCCGGCCCGAAACTCGCGCTTGACGATGTGGCCCTGCACGTTATCTCCCATGCCCGCCTTGCCGACCGGGCATTGGTACGCGCTGATCTAGCGCTGAACAGTATTTTCGACGTCGGATATCTACTTGCTCATGATCCGTCGATCGGCCACGCATTGGCGAGCCGCCGGATGGCGCGCGACGTTCGCCGGGCCGTCACCGTGCAGTTGGCAGCCGTGGAATCAGTCTTCGGCACAAGCGTTGTCGGCGTAACTGCGTCGGCACGTCTGTGGTGGCGATGGACGCTGTGGTTGGCGGATCACCCGCGCATGCACTCGCTCTACCGGGATCTGGTCATGGTTCCGCTGTTCCTCGATCGTGATCGACTCTCGATCAGGGCAGGACAGGAGCTGCGCGGAATTTCGCTGGCACGCGCCCGACTGACGTATTTCACCCGCCGCGCGCGGACCGCACTCGGTGACGCGCAGCGCACCTCCGCGCATGCTTAGGGAAGTTCTCTACTTTCTCAGCTTTCTCGTTGATCATGTACAGCAGCTCCGCTAGACAGATCTGCGTTCAGAAGGACTCGAAACCGACCGCCTTAGAGTTACCGGTGGGCGCGCCGGTAACGGACAGAGGACTGCCGCGCGATACCCCAGGTATGACACGAGCGCGGGTTCTGACTGTCGTCGCCACTGTTGTCCTGGCACTGTTCCTCGGCGGTGGGTTCGCTGCCGCCTCGCCGGGTGGACCGGACCCGTACTGGTGGATGGGTCCGCAGGTCCGGCCGTGGCTCGAGCCGATCTTCGTCGGTCTGGCCAACTGGTTCTTCAACCTGCCGCTGGTGCCGTACCTGTCGTAGCCGCCACGGCGCTCCCATCGCCACCTGATGCGTGCAGCAGCTTCGCATTCAGTGGCGGAACACTTCGTGTTGAACTACCCCGCTATGAGGTGAATGTCCGTTATCTTCCTCGGTAATGGTTGCAATCTCGTGGCTGCTCCGCCTCGCGTGCACGGAAGCTGTCACCACGAAAAGGAGTACATCTGTGAATGGTCTCGAAACGCCCGCTCGTTGGTCCCGGACCACCTCGTTGCTTGGAGCCGGCGCACTTGCTGTCGGGATCACCCTCGGCAGTGCAGTTGGTACCGCGTCAGCAGATAGTCCGGTCACCGACTTCGGCAGCGTCTCGTTTTCGGTGACCAACACTGCCGACAACACCGTCTACGACATCAACGCCGTCCTCAACCTACCTGCGGGCACCCTCCCGATAGGGATGATGATCCCGCCGATCGGGGCGCGCGCCTCGGCCCCTCAAGCGGTCAACGACTCCTTTGGCGACTCCTTTGTGGGCACCTCGTTGGACTTCGTTCTGGGTTTCGTTCTGGCTGCGGGTAATTTCTCCTTAACGCCCAGCAACTTCGGATCACCTGGGAGTTCAGGGTGGTGAGCCAGTCCCGACTCACGAATGGGGCCGGTCACCCTTAAGAAGACCCCCTCTCGACGTCAGCCGAGGATATGGAAGATCAGTCGACCACCGGAGCCTCGAGGTGTCGATGGTTCCAGTGTCATCGAGCAGGAACAGGCGCGTCAGGCGTTGCAGGTGCTGCGCGGTGTCGAACCCGACGTGGGGGAGACGCTTGAACTCAAGGTTGCGGGCACTGCGGAGTCGCTACATTTGCCACGTGCAGCATTCGAGTTGATCCGGGATGTGTTGGCGAATATGGCTGCCGGGCAAGGTGTCACGGTCGTCCCGGCGCATGGCGAGTTGACCACGCAGCAGGCCGCCGAGATGCTCAATGTCTCTCGCCCACATGTGATCAAGCTGCTCGACGAACGACAGATCGAGTATCGGTTGGTCGGGCGTCATCGCCGGATCCTCGCATCGTCGCTGATTGCCTATCGGCGGTCTCAGCTTGGCGCCGCGCGCAGTGCCGCCGACGAGTTGGCAGCTCACACGGAAGAGCTCGGGCTGTACTGACGTGACCTTCACCGTGTTGTACGACGCAAACGTGTTGTACCCCAATGTTCTACGAGATGTGTTGATACGGCTCGCGTAGACCGGGCTTGTTCTTGCCCGTTGGACAGACCGCATTCTCGACGAAGCTTTCGGGAACTTGGCGCAGGACCGTCCGGACATCCCGATCGCGAAACTGGACAAGTTGCGTGAGTTGATGAATGTCGCGGTTCCGGACTGTCTGATCACTGGTTACGAAAAACTCATCCCCGCCCTGACGCTGCCTGATGTCAATGATCGGCATGTGTTTGCCGCAGCGATCCGAGCGGGAGCCCAGGTCATTGTCACCGCGAATCTGCGGGACTTTCCGGAATCCGAACTCGCCCAATTCGGCGTCGAGGCCAAGCATCCGGACGAGTTCGTGATGGATTTGTTCAACCTCGACGGGGTGCGGGTTCATCAGGCGGTCAGTGCGACTGCAGCGGGATGACGAAATCCTCCGGGGACGCCAGCGGATGTGTGCGACCGTCTTGTGGCAACGGGTCTTCCGATTTCGGCAGCAGCGCTGCGGCGCTGAACAGAAGCTTCGGTTGCTACCTCCACGCTAGTGCTCAAGCCTTCGACGGTCGGCCTCGATTTGGCCTTGTGGTTTGCCGAAATTCGAAAATTCGAACTGATTGGTTTGTTGTGCAACGCTAGACATGCAGTCATTTGCCTGCATATCATGTGTCCATGGCGTCATCTACCGACCTGGTTTTCAAAGCACTGGCTGATCCAACGCGCAGGTTCCTTCTCGACTGCCTGCGCGAAGACAATGGTCAGACGCTGGGGGAGTTATGTGAGCGCGTGACGATGACACGTCAGTCTGCAACCCAACACCTGGCCGTGCTCGAGGCGGCAAATCTGGTGAGCCACGTGCGCCATGGTCGAGAGAAGCGTCATTATCTCAATCCTGTTCCACTCGAGGAGATTCGCGAACGATGGATTGACACTTTCGAACACTCGCGACTTCAGGCGCTGAGTGCAATCAAACGACATGCGGAGGCAGAAATGACCGTCAAGCCCACCTACAAATACGTCACCTACATCGAGAGCACACCGGAAGCGGTGTGGCGAGCACTCACCGACGCTGACCTCACGGCGGCGTATTGGGGGCACCAGAACGTCTCCGACTGGAATGTCGGATCCTCGTGGGAGCACCGCCGCGCCGATGGTTCCGGTATCGCTGATGTCGTGGGCACTGTCATCGAAAGTGACGCGCCGAGCCGGCTGGTTACATCATGGGCGTCTCCTGACAATCCCAGCGAGGACACTACCTCCCGGGTGACGTACACAATCGAACCGTACGGCTCGATTGTTCGCCTCACCGTAGTGCACGAAAACCTTGCTGACGAGGAAGCACACAGCAGTATTTCCCGGGGCTGGCCGGCAATTCTGTCCAACCTCAAGTCGCTGCTCGAGACCGGGCACGTACTGCCTGACACGCCCTGGGAGATGCCGGCCAACTGAAGGGTAGTCGGGCCGGTTCACGGGGAAGGGGAGGAACTCGTGGACCGGGCGCCGGCAAGCCTGGGGGAGTGATTGAGGTAGTGTCGTGCAGCGCTCAGGGGGGAGTGGCAGTCGGCCCAATTTCCGAGAAAACCCATGTGATAGTGCGGTTTTCGATCGCGGTTGGCTGATCGAACAGGACAGCTCGCTAAAAAATTGGCGTCTTGTCGTTGATTTCTTTATTCCGATTGCCTTATATCGGACGGTGACGGAACCACCTAATTTCCCGAATGCATGTGGTCAATAACGTGCACAACACCACAACACAAGTCCACGCACACCTCACCAACCCACAAAAAAGTCGGGCACAACGCACAGACAACAGGGTTCGACCTGTCACGATTTCGCATGTTTGACGAACCCTTGTGCGTAAACATCGGCTGCGATGGAATTGAGGAAGCTGGATCCGGGGGAGAGCGCGTCTAGCGGCGCGAATTATTCCGAACCGAGGAACGATTGTGGACAAGAATCGCGACAATCCGAGCCACCCGGCAGATTCGTTTCCTGACGTCAGGTGGAGCCATGACAGGCCCATATTGCGTAAACCCGTCACTGTCTTCGCGTCGAGCAAGGTCGGATCGTGGCTCATTCGTACTGCAACACCGTTGGATCGGTGGATTTTGCAACGCAGTAAGAGTCGGTACACGATCCTCGGGCCGCTCGGATTGCCACTTCTGCTGTTGACGACAGTCGGCCGAAAGACCGGGCAACCTCACACAACTCCGCTGACATACGTCCGCGAAAACGGTCAACTGTTTGTCGTGGGAAGCAACTTCGGTCAGGACCATCACCCGGCCTGGTCGAACAACCTGCTGGTCAACACCCATGCCACCGTCACCATTGGCGGTGTGGATGTACCGGTGGAAGCGACACCGCTGTTAGGCGCGGAGAAAGAGTGCACCTTCGAAAGGTTCGTTGCAATCGGTGAGGCCTATGCGAGATATCGAGATCGTACGGACCGCGATCTGCGAATATTCTGTCTTGTTCCACGGTGAAAGAGCACAAGCACTGACTGACTAGCGCCCCAGTGCGGAGCACAGTGCGGCGTTCAGCTCTTGTGCCGGCACCATCGGAAGTGCGTGGTGTGTCGCCGAAGCGAGAATCAGAGTCTTCGCGTGGGGGAGCGATGCACGTATCAAAGCCGCAACTCGGCTGCTGTCATGAACTTTGCTTCGTCCCGCCAGGATGGCCGTGGTGTCGACGGAAAACCCCGCCAACTTCTTCCTGCCGGGGCGCTTCGGCACAATCGTCTTCGATTTTGGAAAGTGTGCTGCCCCAAGAGTGAGGAGTGACATCCAGTCCTCATCCAGCGATGCACCACCGGTTTCCCATTCGATGAACGTCCGTTCCCTTTTTTCGTTCGGGCGCAAAAGAATTGGTAGTGCATGCACCAGGTATTGCATCCTCATGCCGGCAAAGCAGGAATTGGGGTCGATCAATATGAGCCGACTCACTCTGTCGGGATTGTGTAGCGCGTAGGCCAAGGCGATCATGGCTCCGTACGAGTGGCCGATGATGCTGGGGGAGTCGAGGTCTAGCCCGTCTATGACGCTCTTCAGCCAGTCACGCAGGTCATCGACAGTCTTCATCGGTTTGCCGTGGGCGGTGCTGCGTCCGACATCTCCCATCAGATCCACTGCATGGACTCTGTTCTGTCCGCTGAGCGCAGTCACATTGCCAAACCACACGGTCGATGTTGCTCCACCTCCTGGTAGAAGAACGACCGGAGGGCCTGATTCAGGGCCGCATACATTGACATGAGTTGTGCCGTAGTCGGATTCGATCTCAATAGAAGTTGTGTCGTCCGGCCAGGTGGACAGTACCGAATCGTAGGCAGCGTAGAAGGCCACACCGCTATCGGTTGCCGCGAACTGATCGATCGATGATGCAGGCATTGAGAACTCCATCCTCATTTATCTCGATAGTCGAGATAATAGACAATGGAACTAATTGCGTCGAGCGGAGGAGTGGAAGTGACCGACACGAATAAGTCGACTACCAGCGGTCACGAGATGGTGCATCTACTGCGGGCGTTGGTCGTGCAGCTGGATCTGTTCGGTGCGAACTTCGCAGCGCAGCATCAACTTCACTCCACAGATGTGCGAGCGCTGATCAGCCTTCTTGACGCTGAACGCGCGGGACAACCAGCCACGCCGGGATGGCTGGGGCAGCAACTGGGTTTGAACTCCGCGTCGGTAACAGCATTGATCGACCGTGTGGAACAACGCGGCCTGGTGGTTCGAGAACGAGACATGAGTGATCGTCGACGCGTGATTATCGATGTCACCGATAGCGCCAAGAATCTGGGATGGTCATTTTTCGGACCGCTGATCGGCCAGGCCACCGACGTCTTGGAATCCTTTTCGCCGACGCAATTGACGACGATAGGCGAGTTCTTGACGAAAATGAGTGCTGCGGTCGAGGTCGCCCGAGGATCGCAGGCACCAGCCGATTAGACTGGCTCCCAGAGATTTTCAGAGTTCGGGCGCCAGGCGGTCATGTTGCCGTCGACGGTGATAAAACTGGTGTTCAGCCAGAATGTGGTATCGGGATTCCAGCCCGCAAGTACGGTGGCACCTGAGCGGGCGGACAGAGGAATCGTGATACCCGGAGTGGTGAGATAGCCGATCATGCTCAGGTGAACTGCGTCGTAGTCGTTGACTACCTTGCTCCAATCCGGAATGAACCAGTCGTGATACTCGCCCGTGGTGTCGTACCAAACGGAACGACGCGATGCCGGTACAGCGAGGGGATAGGTGTCGACGAGGTGAGCCCAGTCCGCAGGACTCGAGATCTCGTACACCCGAGATGTTCTGTCGATGCTCACCGGCCACACGTGAGCGAAACTCCATCCCGGGCTGTCCTCAACGAGCATCAACTCGACGGCTCCGAGGACGTCCTGGGCGCGAGTGGTGTCGTAAGCCCCGTTCGCGGCTGGGATCGACCACCATTCACCGCCGATCTGCCTGTCAGGATCCGCTTTCAGATACTCGACGAACGTCGCTTCATAGTCCAGCGTGTGCGCTCGCCACTGCTCCAGTCCGTCCTCGAACTTCCGGATGTGCAGGGGCGTCACGTCTGGGTCATCGGTACGGTCGTACTTCTGAACCATTCGTTGGTTGACGAGGTCGACGGGCTCGGCCCACCACTGGGTATGCGGTGACGCCAAGACTGCATGCGCGATGGGTCGGAGAAGCTCGACAACCTGGGGGACAACCAACACGATGTCCTCTTCGTCCGGCGGCTGCCAGTAGCGTGCAAAATCCACGGCATAGGCGAACCGGTCGAGAATTTCGATTTCGGACAGTGCGGCAACGGCTCCGAAGTCCACGTTAGCGAGGACATCAACAACGTCGCCGAGTGTGGAGTGCAGACCATAACGCGACGCCAACTCGTGCGTACTGCAGGCGTATCCGATATTTGCACAGAAAAACCGACCACGAGGCGAGCCCAGCATCATCGAAACCGTATCCATGTACCAAAGCTAGTCGCCTGTAACCGCGTAGTCGTGCGCTGATGGTCCGGCGCGGCGTAGTTCACAACACGGTTAACTTTCATAACTTGTGCAGGGAGGGTCTGATGGTTGCCACACGGAAGCACAGTGCCGGTGGTTCCACCCCAAAAGCGCGGCGCGCACGCCTGCATCTGGTCGCAGATCTTGCCGAGGCTGAATGACTGCCGCTGCATGGTGAAATCCCTCGAGTCGCCGCAGCGGCCGATGTCTCCAGGTGGCGTTCTGTGGCAATGGGTTCGATCAGGACCAGGGGAGCCGTGGCAGTGGTGTCGTGTCCACCACCGCGGGGCGCTGGATCCGGATGGGCGCGCTCAGGGCGCAGAACCCAGAGCATCAACTCAAGGAATGGGCTCGCGCGATATTCGAAGATCAACCGGCCGGCGATTCCGTCAGCGGGATTCATTACCGAACGGCGTATGGCGACGGTGATGCGCTCGCGTTGTGGGATTGCAGTTCCTTCATCCGAATACGCCGCGATGCGCGCGGCAAGATCCTGGACCGTCCGCTGCAACATCCGTCGTTGCTGCGTCGACTCCAGGTCGAGATGTGGAAACGAGCGTGTCAGAACCGTCGTGCTCGATCTACGTCTGATCTACGGGGAAGGTCCTTCAGGTACTCAGATCCCTACTACTTGACATAATGTAGATTATCGGCAAATTACCGACCTGCGGATATGTGTCGGATGGCCTGAATGAACCCAATCTCTCGTCATGCCTGTGTGCCTATACGGACACGCACTCATCCCGTCAGTATCCGCGCGTCCGACTGGCCGCGGCCCTGTGGAATCGGTCGCCGACTCGGATCTGCCGGCGCCGCCACGCCCCGTCCCCACGGGCCCACGGCAACCAACGCCGTCTGGCCCAGACCTAGGCATACTGACGGGCCTGGGCGGGATTCCGGCTAGTGGTCGGCAGCTGCCAAGGTCCGCGTCCCCCAGCTCAATACGTCACTGTGACATATTGAGCTTTTCTGGTGGGTGATCAGAAAGCTCTAAGAAATTCGATAACCGACTAAACTTGTCAGCATGCCTGAATTTCCGCTCACGAGTTCGCGAGGCTTACGTCCTCAGTGAACCCCATACGTGAAGTGGTCGAACGCTGGCTTGCTATGCCTGACCAGTTTGATCGATTTACCCGTTTGCTTCGTGGCAACGGATTCCTCGAGGCCACACGAATACTTATCGGCCTCATGGTCTTTTCCATGGGAGTCACCGTTGTGGGAAAACGACTGGGAACGGCATCCGATCAAGTAAGCAGCATTCCGCTTGACTTGATGATCGGTGTACTCGCGCTGATAGGCGGATTGGCATACCCGGTATTCACGACTACCAGAAACCGTTCGCTTCAATTTGTCATCGCGAGCGATGTGTCGATCGCCATTATCGTGCTCACCGAAGCGGATCTTGATCAGCGACTTCTCGGATCACTGGTGTTCGGGCTGATGGGCACGTATATCGCTTTCTTCCACAACATGCGTGCTCACCTGGTTCACCTGCTGTTTTCGATCACAATCGTCGTCGCAGCATGCTGCGGTGTTTTCACCGAAGAACCGACGACATTCTTCGATACCTTTGGGCGAATTCTCTTTGCGGTGAGCGTCATCAGCGTTGTTCCGTTCCTGACGCAGATTGCATTGATCCTTCTGAGTAACGACGCCCAAGGGTCGGAGCTCGATCCCCTGACAGATCTTCTCAATCGCCGCGGTCTTGCTCGTCGCACAGCGGAGCTGATTCGATCCAAGTCCGGCATCGGCCAGTCACTATTGGTGGTTGTCATCGACATCGACAATTTCAAGCAATTCAACGACACTTTCGGACATGATGTCGGTGATCGCGTCATCATTCGAACGGCAAATCGATTGACCGCGTGGGCGCGAGCAGATGCGGCAATTGCCAGAGTCGGCGGTGACGAATTCATCGTGGTTCAGATCATGCCGCTCTCTGATGTCGGTGATCTGATCTCGCGAATCCACCCCGCAATGAATACACCGATTGTCGAACCACGATCGACTACAAGTATCGGGATCGCGATCCACAATGGCAGTTGGCTGGATTCGGACGCCGAGGAAGCCGGAATCGACGCGCTTCATCGTCTCGCCGATTCCGCGATGTACGAGAGCAAACGACTGGGCGGAAATCACGTCCACACAATCGTGATGACGTCGCCGTAGCCGTCAACCCTCGAACAACCTAGTCCTCGATGATATGAATCGCAGCTTCCTCCGCAGAGGCGGCCGCTCCATCAACACCGACGTCCTCGGCGACCAAGTTGCTTTCCTCGTCCTCGTATCGCCCTTCGTCCTCGGCAACAAGGCGTCCCGCACGGCGTGTGCCCACTTCACGGTCCGGTGGGAATTCCGCTTCGCGGACAGCGTCTTCCGCGTCCCCTTGCTCGAATAACGGATCTCCCAGCTTGGCCGCAGGGTCGGGTTCTTCTTCGGCAAGACGCTCGTCGAGGGTCTCCCCCGTTTCCGAATCGCCGAGGGCATAGGGACGCTCAGGCGGCGAAATCCCTTCGTCGAGGATGTCGTCAACGCCTCGGTCGATCAGAGTGTCTTCTGGTTGCAGTTGGTCGTCTGGATCGAGGCTGTAGTTACCTTCGGCTGCTGCGCCGGTATCGTCCGCATCATTCATGACTTCACGATGCCACCGCGAGCGAGATTTGGCCACGGAACGCTCATGTCAGCAGTTACTCGGTGCCGGTCGGCCGGCAAATCGGTCTTGCAGATAGTCGACCGCGGCCGGTAGCCCGATGGCTCCCACGGTGAGGTGATCCAGATTGGGGCCCAACACGCTTTGGATGGTCGCGCCTGCTGCGCAGTATCGGGCCATGGTTGCCACGACGGAGTCGACCGGAATGAGATTGTCTGTGGCGCTGTGCCATTCGTATATCGGTGCCGTCGGAACTCCGGGATAGAGTTCCACGCTGTTGTCGTTCATGACGCTGATGGCGTCGGGGTTGTCCAGCATCGATGTCGACAGCGCTACGTCGAGGGCGCTTCGCCCGGCTCCGGTGATGAGGAGTTGGGTTGTGCAGGCGTTGGTCAAGTCTGTAGCCAGAGCATGTCCTAGACCGTTGAGTTGGCTGGTTAGTGGCAGTTCGGTCGGGTATTCGCGTTCGAGACCCAGTGCGGCTGCAAATGCGAGACCGAATGCCGGGTGAGGATCGCGGCCTAGGGCGTTTGCCATCTTGGTGATGTTCATGGGTACACCGCCTTCGGCAACGCCGACGATGTTGATTTCAGGGGCATATGTCGGTGCAAGCGCTGCGGCCCACGCTGTTGCCATACCGCCACCCGAGTATCCCGCGATTCCCACGGGACTGGATGTGAGCCCGAGTTCGGGCAACTTCTGCACAGCGCGGATTCCGTCGAGAGTGATCTGTCCGCCGAGTCGCGCGGCGCCGTACGCGCTGGTGGGACCCAGATGGTCAGGAAGCGCAACTGCCCAGCCGCGTTGAAGGGCGATGTTCAGCGCTACGGCTTCACGGTAGGTGCTCCTGGGGTCAGAGCTGTAGAGCGCTCGTGACGGTGCGCATTCAGTGCCCAGTGCGTTGACGATGTGTTGATACGACAACAGCGGGCCGTCTGGTGTGTGGTTGGGAGGGATTATGACGGTGGTGACCGCGACGATCGGATTGTTTGCCGAGTTCAGCGATCTGAAGTTCACCTGCCAGACTGCGGATCCTGGGAAGGTTAAGAGGTCAGGGGCTCGTCGGACGGAGATGGGTGTGCCGACGGGACCGGTTGCGGCTTCGGTTTGTGAGTAGAACGGATCTGGATCCAGAGAGGCCGGCGCAGCGGACGCTGTTATCGGTGTCGTGGAGAGCGTAAGCACTGCGAGCGCCGTCGCCAGCATCGGTCCAGCAAGCATCCGTCGAGTCCTGAATTTCAATTGTTTCCCCTCTACCTGTTTGTCGAGCAGGCACAAACTCCCCCGTAGGTGCCACTTTGCACCTTAGTGCGTAGTAGTACCCAGCGGCTACCAGTTTCATGCATCGTCCTAGATGAGATGCTCTCGCAACGCTGCCGCTATGTATGCGGACGGCACTGCGTCGATCATCTGGTTGTGTGCGCAGTCAACGGTGTCGGCTGCGATCGCACCGCCCACATATGCGCGCCACTCGTCGACACTATGACCGTTTTCACTAGATTGTCCGGCTATGAAAAATGCGATGTCGCCACCGAAATACGGCGGACGGTGAGCATTCACCAGTGCGACCGAGCGGGAATAGCCGTCGCTGATCCGGGCGAGGTGATCGGCCTCGATACCGGTGCCGGGCCCGAGTGTTCGCTCGAGGAGGTCGACAGCGTCGTCGAACGTCGCGACGTTTGTCTCCCCCGGCGGCAATCCGAGTCCTGCGACCAATTCGGCGACGGAGAGGTCGACAGGTTGATCGTTGTCCGCGGATGGGTAGCTGTCGAGGATCGCAACAGTGGAGACGTCCGCGTGTCGCTTCTCGAGTTCGTGGGCCACCGCGTGGGCGATGACGCCGCCAAGTGACCACCCGACCAGATGGATGGGCCCGCTGGGTGCAAGTGATTGGACGCGGTCTGCATAGTTCTGAGCGAGTTCGGTGAGGGTGCTGAAGCTGGGTCCTCCGCTCAGGGACGGCAGTTGGAGGCCGTAGAGAGGGCGATCTGGGTCCACATGCGCAGCGAATCCTGCGTATCCCCAAGCCAACCCGATGCCGGGATGGATGAAGAACAGCGGAGGTTTGGTGCCGCCTGCGCGCAGAGTGACAACCGGAGCGAGGAAGGCGGACGTGTCGGCGGGTTGATTCGCCTGGTCTGCGGCTCGGGCAACGCCTGCGGGTGTGGGGTCGAGGAAAAGTGCTTGCAGGCGGACGCGTCGGCCGATTCGTTCGTCGAGTTCGGCAGTGATCCTCGTTGCGACGATGGAGTTGCCGCCGAGGTCGAAGAAGTTGTCGTCGATACCGACGCGGTCGACGCCGAGGACGGATGCAAAGACCTCGGTCACAACTTCCTCGGTGTGGGTTGTGGGCGGTGCGTACGGCACGTTGCGGTTCTCGAAATCGGGTGTCGGGAGTGCGCGGCGATCGAGTTTGCCGACCGGCGTCATCGGGATCTTGTCGACGACGATGATTGCCGCGGGAACCATGTGTGCGGGAAGTCTGGACGAGAGATGATGCCGCAGTTCGGCTTCCGCGATGGTGTGTCCGTCGACGGGCTGAACGTACGCCGCGAGCATGGTGTCGCCGGACGGTGTTTCCTGGCCGAGGGTTGCGGCGAAGGACACGGACGGGTGTGACGTGAGAACGGAGTCGATCTCCCCCAGTTCGATGCGGAATCCGCGTACCTTGACTTGGAAGTCGCTTCGTCCCATGTATTCGAGGGCGTGATCGGCATTCCAGCGAACCAGATCGCCCGTGCGGTACATCCGTTGGCCTGGTTCGCCGTACGGGTCCGCGACAAAGCGGTCGGACGTAAGTCCGGGGCGGCGGTGGTAGCCACGCGCGAGACCTGGGCCGGTGACGTAGAGCTCACCGATGACGCCGACGGGGACGGGCCGCAGGTGAGTGTCGAGTACCAGTCCGGCAAAACCGATGGCGGGGCGACCGATGTTGATGTTCTTCCCCGGCCGCATGGGCGTGCTGACGGCGGCTTGGATGGTGGATTCGGTGGGTCCGTAACCGTTGAACATCCGCCGGTCGCGTCCCCAGGTGTCGACGAGTTCGGTGGGGCACGCTTCGCCGCCGACTGCGAGTACCTGCAGCTCCGGTAGTGCCGAGCTTTCGATCGAGCTCAGCGCGGTAGGCGTGATGAAAGCATGCGAGACGTGTTCGCCCGAGAAGATCTCGGCAAGTTCGGATCCGCCGAATACGGCCGGCGGGATGATGACGAGGCACGCGGCGCTGCCGAACGCCATCATCAGTTCGAAGACCGACGCGTCGAAGCTCGGGGATGCGAGGTGCGCGATGCGCGAGTTGGTCTGCACGTTGAAGCGTTGGTGCTCTTCGGCGTTGAGGTTGGACAGGCCGAGGTGTGTGACGATGACGCCCTTCGGTTTTCCGGTCGATCCGGAGGTGTAGATGAGATACGCGGGGTGCCCGAGGCGTAGAGGCATGGTGCGTTCGGCATCGGTGAATCGGGCGGGACTCCGAGATGTGAGTTCGCGGGCGGTCTGTTCGGAGTCGACGACTATCCAGTCGATGTTCGGGGGCAGCTTCGCGTGCTGTGCTGCGACGGTCAATCCGAGGACCGCCTGAGAATCGTCGAGCATGTGGGTAATGCGTTCGTGCGGGTAGTTCGGGTCGACGGGCAGGTAGGCGGCGCCGGTCTTGGCGACGGCCCAGATCGCGACGACTTCCGAGGCCGATCGTGGCAGCGCGAGTGCAACGTAATCTTCCGGACCGATTCCCCGGGCGCGGAGCACTCGTGCCAGTCGATTGGCTTCGGTGTCGAGTTCTCGGTAGGTCATGGTGCGTTCCTGGCTGGAGACTGCCGGCGCGTCGGGGTTCAGTGCGGCAGCGGTCTCGAGGATTTCGGGCCAGGTGCGCGGTCGGGTCGCGTCGGCGCCCAATGCGGGGACAAGTGATTCGGTCTCGTCGGCGCCGAGGATGTTGATGTCGGCGACGTGGATGTCGGTGCTGCCGACCACGGTGTCGAGGATCAGTTGGAGCCTCTGCGCCAACGCGTGAATGGTGTCGGGTTCGAAGAGGTCTACGGCGAAGATGAAGGCCGCGGACATTCCATCAGGTTGTCCGGCTGCGTCGAAGGATTCGTTGACGACCAGTTCGAGGTCTTCCTTTGCGGTCTTGGATTCTGTTCCGAGTGCTTCGACGGTGAGTCCGGGTAGTTCGAGCGCCACCGTCTCGTTGTTCTGCAGTTCGAGTGCGACTTGGAACAGTGGTGAGTACGACGTGGACCGGGTGGGATTGACAACGTCGACGAGTCGTTCGAATGGCAGATCCGAGTGATGGTAGGCGGCGAGATCGGTGTCGCGGATGCCGTCGAGGAGTTCGGTGAACGTCTGATCTTGATTCACGGGGGTGCGCAGGACCAGTGTGTTGACGAACATTCCGACGAGGTTCTCGAGCTCGTCTTTTCCTCGTCCGGCGATGGGTGTGCCGATGCTGACTTCGTCAGCTCCGGAGAGTTTTGCCAGGAGCACGGCAAGCGCGCCGTGTAGTGCCATGAACATCGTGACGCCTTGTTCACGAGTCAGCGCGGTGAGTGCACGGTGGGTGTCCGCGTTGATCTGGAAGTCGAAGCGGTCACCGTGGAAAGTCTGTTGGAGCGGCCGGGGGTGGTCGGCTGGTAGCGCGATGACGTCGTCGAGCCCGGCGAGTTGTGCGTCCCAGTACGCGATTTGGCTGCTGATGATCGATTCGGGATCGGATTCGGAGCCGAGGACGTGTTGCTGCCACAGTGTGAAGTCGACGTACTGGACCGGTAGCGGCTCCCAGGCCGGTGCGATGCCGGCTGTTCGGGACAGGTAGGCGGTCATGACGTCGCGTGCGAGTGGAGCCATGGATGCCCCGTCCGCGCAGATGTGGTGGACCACGACGAACAGGACGTGTTCGGCCTCGTCGGTTGTGGTGTCGACCGTGAACAGCGTGACGCGCAGCGGAAGTTCGTTGGCTACGTCGAACCCTTCCTGAGCGAGCTCGCTGATGCGACTGAAGAGATCGTCGGGTCCGACCGTTGCCGTAGCGACGGCGGGTAGGGCGTCGGCGACGTCGAGCACCTTCTGGAACGGTTCGCCGTTCGCGGTCGGGAAGACGGTTCGTAGGCTTTCGTGGCGTCCGACGACGTCGACGATCGCGGCTTTCATGGCATTTGTATCGAGGTCACCGGTCAATCGCACGGCAAACGGAATGTTGTACGCGGCTGAGCTGGTGTCGAATTGATTGAGGAACCACATCCGCTTCTGGGCAAGCGAGAGCGGAATGTTGCCGGTCCGTTCGAACGGAACGAGTGGGACGTGGATGCTGGTCGACGGTCCCTCTTCCCGCTGCGAGGAGATCAGTACTGCCAGCTGCGAGGTGGTGGGTGATTCGAAGATCGTCCGCACGCCGAGGTCGAGTTCGAGGGCGGTATTCAGCCTGGATACCACGCGGGTGGCGATCAGCGAGTTGCCGCCGAGGTCGAAGAAGTTGTCGTTGACGCCAACTTTGTCCAGGTCGAGGATGTCGGCGAACACTGCTGCGATCTGCCGTTCGAGTGGTGTCCGGGCTGCCAGGAATTCCGTGGCCGGCGCGGTGAAGTCCGGAGCGGGTAGTGCGCTGCGGTCGATCTTTCCCACGGCGTTGCGTGGTAGTTCGTCGACGATGGTGATGCTGGTCGGCACCATGTGGGTGGGCAGACGTCCGGACAGGTGCGCGACGACGGCGGCGGGGCTGAGGTCGGATCCTTCGGAAACGGTGAGGTACGACGCGAGGACGGTCGCTCCCCCTGGTCCTTCGACGCCGAGGGTGACGGAGTTGGTGACACCGTCGATGGACGTTATCTGGGTGTCGATTTCGCCGAGTTCGATGCGGAAGCCGCGGACTTTGATCTGGAAGTCGCTGCGACCGACGTATTCGATGGTGTGGTCGGCGCGCCAGCGCACGATGTCGCCGGTGCGGTACATCCGCTCCCCTGGCTTGCCGTAGGGGTTGGCCACAAACCGTTCGCTGGTCAACCCGGTGCGCTGGTGGTAGCCGCGGGCGAGACCGACGCCGGCGATGTACAGCTCGCCGTGCGCGCCGACAGGTACGGGTTGGAGACGGCTGTCGAGGACGATTTCGCTGACGCCTCGGATGGGGCCGCCGATGGTGATGGGTGCGCCGACGGTCATGGGTTCGCTGATGTCGGCCATGACGGTGGTTTCGGTAGGTCCGTACGCGTTGGCGAGCTCACGTCCAGGGGCCCATTGCGTGACGAGGTGCGGTGGGCAGACCTCTCCCCCGACAACAACGTGCCGGAATTCGTCGAGTCCTTCGGCGTTGACGGTGGAAAGGGCGGCCGTGGTGATGAAGGCGTGTGTGACGTGTTCGGTTTTGATGAGCTCGGCAAGTTCGCTGCCGCCGTAGATATCGGTGGGCACCAGCACCATCGTGGCTCCCACGCCGAATGCCTGGAGGTATTCGAAGATCGCGCCGTCGAAGCTGGGCGTCGCGAAATGCAATGTGCGCGAAGTGTGGTCGGCATGGAAGCGTCGTTGTTGGTCGAGCGCGAAGCTGTCCAGGCCGGAATGGGTGACGACGACGCCTTTCGGTTTCCCGGTGGAACCCGAGGTGTAGACGATGTAGGCGGCGTTGTTCAGGTCGATTGCACCCAGTCGTTCGTCCTGGCTGATCGGGAGTGTGCAGGCGAGGGAGACGTCCCGGATGAAGGGTTCTTCGTCGAGGACGAGCCACGGCGCCGCGGGTGGGAGTGAGTCGACGGACTCGCTGACAGTGAGGCCGAGCAGGACTTTCGAATCGGTGAGCATGTGTTCGATGCGGTCGGCTGGGTAGTTGGGGTCGACGGGAACAAAAACTGCTCCGGTTTTGGTGACGGCCCATACCGCGAGTACCGATTCGATCGAGCGGGCAATACCGATCGCGACGGCGGTTTCGGGGCCGGCGCCGCGCTTGATGAGTTCGCGGGCCAACTGGTTGGATTTGCGGTCCAGTTCCAGGTAAGTAAGTGCGCGTTCGCCGGCCGAGAGTGCGATGTGTTCGGGGAACGTTGCGGCGGCGTCGGCAAATATCTCGGGGAGTGTTCGAGTGGATCGCCCGGGGGCGCCGAAGACGGGGACCAGGTCGCGGCTCTCGAATTCGGTGAGGATGTGCATCGAGGACAGTGGTTCGTCCGGCGTCGCCGCGATACGTTCGATCGCGATGAGTATGCGTTCGGCGATGATCTCGGTGTCACGCTCGGTGAACTGGCTGGGCTGGTATTCCATCTTGATGTGGAGGGCTCGATCTTCGGAGGCGACCACTGCCAGGGGGTAGTGGGCGGAGTCACGTCCGTCGATTCCCAGGACATGCATGCCGGCGATATCGGTACCGGCGGACAGTCCGGCGCGATCGACCGGGTAGGACTCGAAGACCGTCAAGGTATCGAAGGAGGCGGCAGGGCCCACCGCTGCGGATATGTCGGTGAGTCCGACGTAGTGGTGATCGAGCATGTCAGCTTGCTCGCCCTGGATGCGAACGCACAACTCGGACAGTGATTCTCGTGCGTTCAGTTGAACGCGTACGGGCACCGTGTTGATGAAGAGGCCCACCATGGACTCGACGCCCGACACTTCGGGTGGGCGCCCGGAGACGGTTCCACCGAATACGATGTCGTCGCGGCCGAGCAACTCCCCCAGCACAATTCCCCACGCGGCCTGAACGACCGTTGCCATGGTCAGTCCGTGCGAGCGGACAAAGGTGCGGAGAACATCGGTGCGTTCGGGCGAGAGACTGACCGAGCACACCTCACTTGTCTGCTCGGGGTCGTCGGTGGACGCGCCCAACAGCGTTGGTGTGTCGATCCCCTGCAGAGCGCCTCGCCAGGCTTCGAGCGATGTGTTGCTGTTGCGGGTGGTCAGCCAGGCGAGATAGTCACGGTAGTGCGGTGCGCGGGGCAGGATCTCGGGGTCACCGTCGGTGGCGTACAGCGTGAGCAGGTCGCGCAGCACGAGGGGCGTCGACCATCCGTCGAGCAGGATGTGGTGGTTGGTGATGACAAGTCGGGCCGAGTCGTCACTGATGCGGACGAGCATGAACCTGATCAGCGGCGCTGTTTCCATATCGAAACGCTGCGAGCGGTCGGCCTCGAGGAGGCGTGTCCACTCCGCTTCGATCTCGGAAGGCCGGAGATGTGACAGGTCCGCATCCGTCCAGTCCGCCGTCACGTCGGATCGAATGATCTGCAACGCGCGCCCGCCGGGCGCTGCGATGAATCCGGCTCGCAGGCTGGGATGACGGTCGAGCAATGCCGCTGCGGCGCGTTGCATCCGCCCGTGATCGATGCGGCCGCCGAGTTCGAGCGTCAACTGCACCATGTACGGGTCGATGCCGGTGTCGTCGAACTGCGCGTGGAAAAGCAGCCCCGATTGCAGCGGCGAGAGGGACCAGACGTCCGTAAGATCGGGGAATCGTGTGGTCAGGTGTTCGATCGCAGGCTGATCGAGAGTGACGAGGTCGACGTCCGACGGGGTGAGTTGCCGGGTGTGCGTCTGCTCGACGTAGTTGCTGAGCGCGGTCAGGGCGCGGGTCCACAGTTCAGCTAGCTCCGACGCGTCGGTAGCGGTGAGGATTCCTCCCGGGAACGCCCAGGTGCTGCACAGGACCAGACCGTTGCCGCTGTCCGTGGCCACGGTGTTGATGTCGAGCACCGACGCGGCCGGGAGTTGTCCGTTGTGTGGTTCGTCGAGGGTTACTCCCGGCACTGGCAACCACGGAACTTCCTCGCTGCCGGTCTCGGTACCACCGAGTCGTCCGAGGTAGTTGAACGAGATCTGCGGCGCCGGGAGTTCATGCAGTGATCGGGCGTCGTCGAGGTACTTGGCCATTCCGAACCCGATGCCGTTGTCCGGTACGGCGAGCAGCGTTTCCTTCACCGATTTCACTGCCGACGCGATGGCGTCGCCGCCGGAGAGAGCGTCGATGACGGAGATGCCGGCGAGGTCGAGTCGTACCGGGAAGATGGTGGTGAACCAGCCGACGGTTCGGGACAGGTCAGCTCCCGGTACAGCGGCTTCCTCACGTCCGTGGCCTTCGAGATTGATCAGGACATCGGTGCCGCGCTTGCCGTGCGAGTGACGCCACCCGGTCACGGCCAGTGCCAGTGCTGCGAGCAGGCCGTCGTTCACCGAGCCGCCGAACAGGTGCGGAACGGCGGTGAGAATGTTGTCGGTGACCGCGGAGTCGATGTCGACGGTGATCTTTTCCACGGTCGAACCGAGGTCGACGGCCGGGTCGAGTGCCCGGTTTCCCAGCAGTGCGTCGCGGCCGGCGGTGGCTTCCCAGCGCGTGAGTTCTGCGCGGCGCGCGGGTGCCTGTTCGGCGAGGCCGGTTGCCCACCGGCGCATCGACGTCCCACCTGCGGGCAGCGTGACCGGAGTGCGAGCTTCGGCAGCGGCGTACGCGGTCGCAAGATCGGGGACGAGTAGACGCCACGACACACCGTCGACGGCGAGGTGGTGAATCACCAGGAGTAGCCGGCCACGGGCGCTGGCTCCGACAGGATCGAGCCACACCGCTGCGATCATCTTTCCGTTCTCGGGATCAAGGCGACTCGACGCGTATGCCATTGCTTCTTCGGCGGTGCGGCGGAACTGCGGCCCTTGATCTGCACTGATCTCCAGGCGGTGCAGTACATCAGATGCGCGCACAGTTCCTGGTTCGGCGACGATCAGGCTGTGTGTGCCGGTGTCGAGTCGGCTTCGCAGCACATCGTGATGGTCGAGCAGGGATTGCAGGGCGTCATCGAGTGCACGGGCGATGGTGTGACGAGGCAGAGAGAGCAGCGCGCTCTGGCTGTAGCTGCGGATCAGTTCGAGATCACCACCACTGCGCTCGAGGAGCCATGTCATGATCGGGGTAAGCGGCATTGTTCCGACTGCGCCGCCGGGTAGTTCCTCCAGTGCGGGTGCGGTTTCGACGGGTTCGCTGCGGACCACCTGCGCGAGTCCGGCCACGGTTTTTGCCTCGAACACGTCGCGCGGAGTGAAGGCCAGTCCGGCGTCCTTGGCCCGCGAGACCAATTGGATCGACATGATCGAATCGCCGCCGAGGCCGAAGAAGGAATCGTCGATGCCGACCGATGGTAGGCCGAGAACGTCGGCGAACAGATCGGCGAGCATGGATTCTGTTGTGGTGGAAGGGCTTCGATTAGACGTCGGCCCCAGAGTGAGCACGGTGAAATCGGGAGCCGGGAGATGTCCCCGATCAAGTTTCCCGTTGACGGTCAGCGGAAGCTCGTCCAGGACCACTATCACCGTCGGCACCATGTACGACGCCAATTCGGCGGACACGGAGACGGTCACTGCCTCGGAATCGATGCTCGCTCCAGCTTCGGGCACAACGTATCCGACGATTCTCGAGCTGCCACTGTCGCTGCGCACGATGGCAACGGATTGCGCGACGCCGGGGCAGCGGAGCATGGCGGCTTCGATCTCACCGAGTTCGATGCGGAAACCACGCACCTTCACCTGGAAATCGCTGCGTCCCACATACTCCAGCTGCCCCGCGTCGTTCCACTTCGCAAGGTCCCCACTTCGATACATTCGATCCCCCGAGCCACCGAAAGGGTCGGGTAGGAACCGCGTAGAGGTCAATGCGGGCTTGCCGAGATACCCGCGGGTGATCTGGTCACCGGATACATACATTTCTCCGACGACGCCGGGCGGTACCAGGCGTAGTCGCTGGTCCAGGACGTAGACGTTCATTCCCGGTAGTCCGCGGCCGATGATGCTGGCGGAGCCGCGATGCGCGTCGTCGCGGGTCAAGGCGATGCGACTGACATGGACGGTGGTCTCGGTGATGCCGTACATGTTGATCAGTGCAGGTGTTGTGGGTCTGCGGTCGAACCACTTTCGTAGTTGACCGAGGTCGAGTGCTTCTCCACCGAAAATGACGTAGCGCAGTGCGAGGTCTGGTTCGCCCGGTGCTGGGTGATGACCGCGGTCGGCTTCTGCGAGTTGGTAGAACGCGGTGGGTGTCTGGTTGAGGACTGTGACGCCTTCGCGGCGCAACAATTCGTCGAACATGTCCGGTGAGCGGGTTGTGTAGTAGTCCACCACAACGAGGCGGCCACCGTGCAGGAGCGGGCCCCACAGTTCCCAGACGGAGAAGTCGAAGGCGTAGGAGTGGAACATCGTCCACACGTCGGTGTGGTCGAAGCCGAATGTCGGGGACGCGTTGTCCATGAGGGTGAGGACGTTGCGGTGTGAGACGAGCACGCCCTTGGGCTGTCCGGTCGATCCGGAGGTGTAGATGATGTAGGCGATCGAGCCGCCGCGCAGTGGAGCCAGGCGGTCCGCGTCGGTGATCCGGGACGGCGCAAGATGCTCGAGACGCAGGCCTGTTTCCGGTGTCCCGAGTTCGATCACCGGGAGGCTGTAACCGTCTGTGAGGCCGTCGGGCAACATCCGCCGGAACTCGTCGGACGTGATCAGGGCACCGGGTTGTGCGTCGGCGACGAGGAATCGGATGCGCTCTTCCGGGTAGGTGACGTCGATGGGCAGGTAGGCGCCACCCGCTTTGATCACGGCAAGAAGCGCGACCACCAGTTCGGTGGTGCGGGGCAGTGCGACGCCGACGACGGATTCCGGTCCTATCCCCTGGGCGATCAGCAGCCTGGCGAGTCGATTCGCGCGGCCGTCGAGTTCGGCATAAGTGAGTGACGTGGTGCCGTCACCGACCGCAGCGGCGCTGGGATGCGCCGCGACGCTCGCGTAGAAGCGATCTGCGATGGTGTCGTCTGCGGTGAGCGACGCATATCCTGCGGTGTTCCATTCGGTCAGCGCTGTGCGGCGCTCGTTGTCGTCGAGGATGTCGAGGTCGCCGAGTCTGGTTGTCGGCTCCTGTGCGGCGGCGGTGAGCAGTTCGACAAACCGGCGAGCATAGGTTTCCATGAGATCGGCATCGAAAAGATCTGTGGCATAGATGAACTCGGCGTCGATGCCGTCGGGAGCGCCGTGTTCCCCGTACCGTTCCGTGACCGACAGTTGCAGATCGAATTTGGCGACAGGGAGTTCGATGTCCACTCCGGACACACTCAGTCCGGGAAGTTCGAGTGTCGGCACCACGTTGTTGCGGAATTCGAGGAGGATCTGGAACAGCGGAGTGTGCGATGTGGAGCGCTCAGGGTCCAGTGTGTCGACCAGTCGCTCGAACGGTAGGTCACCGTGCTGGAACGCACCGAGGTCGATCTCGCGCACCTGATCGAGCAGGTCGGCGAAGGTGGAGTCGAGTGAGAGCGGTGTGCGCAGGACCAGGGTGTTCACGAACATGCCGATGAGGTGATCGAGTTCGGCTTCACCGCGTCCGGCGATGGGTGTTCCGATCACGATGTCGCTCTGGCCGGATAGTCGGGCAGCAAGTGCCGCGTAAGCGCTGTGCAGGACCATGAACATGGTGACGCCGCGCTGGCGGGCTACATCGGAGAGGAGTCGGTGGGTGCTCGCCGGAATCTCGAACGCCGCCACGGCGCCTTGCATCGACTGCTTTGCCGGACGGGGATGCGAGGTGGGCAGATTGATAGGGTCGGGCAGATCCGCCAGTTGGTGTGTCCAGTAGTCGAGTTGACGGGAGATCTCCGAGTCCGCGTCCTCCTCCGAACCGAGGTTCGCCTGCTGCCACAGCGTGAAGTCCGCGTACTGGACGGGTAGTTCGGCCCAGGTCGGCGCGCTGCCGGTGCTACGTGCGGCGTAGGCGGTGGCAACATCAAGCGCGAGGGGGCTCATGGAGAACCCGTCGGCGATGATGTGGTGAGCCACGACCACAAGAACGTGGCGATCCGGGGCGATCTCGAGCAGTGTGCTGCGAATCGGGACAGCGCGTGAGACGTCGAAGCCTGCTGATCCGAATTCGAGGATGCGGTTGATCAGATCCTGCTCGGCGACGGGTTCCGGTTCCAGATTCAGTGGAACGTCATCGACGGGGACGATGCGTTGCGTCGGTGTTCCGGCGGTGGCGGGGAACATCGTCCGCAAGCTTTCGTGGCGGTCAAGGACGTCGTCGAAAGCGCGGGTCAGCGCGTCGTGGTCGAGTTCTCCGGTCAGGGTGACGGCAAGTGGGATGTTGTATGCCGGTGAGCTGATGTCGAATTGGTTGAGGAACCACATGCGCTTCTGCGCGACGGATACCGGGATGGGTTCGGGGCGCTCGATCGGGGTGAGTGGCACTCGCGCGGTGAGGTCGCGGCCGGCGTTCTGGGCGGCGTGTGCCAGTGCCCGTACCGTCGGGGCGTCGAACAGGGTCCGGACGCCGATGTCGCAGCCCAGCGCGGCGTTCACCCGTGCGACGACGCGAGTCGCGGTGAGCGAGTTTCCGCCGGCGTCGAAGAAGTGTGTGTCGAGACCGATCGGTCCCGATTCGAGGACTTCGTCGAATGCTGCGGCAATCAGTCGTTCGAACTCGGTGGTCGGGGCCGTGAATTCTCCGCCCGCGGTGTCGAACTGCGGTTCCGGTAGGGCCGCCCGGTCGACTTTTCCGGTGCCGGTCAGTGGGATGTCGTGCAGGATAACAACACTGGCGGGGACCATATGCGCGGGCAGGTGCTCACGTGCGTGTGCGAGGACGTCGGCGACGGTCACCGCAGCATCGCTGTCGATCAGGACGTACGACGCGAGTGCCTGTTGATCGGCCGGTCCGTGAACGGCGAGGGTGACGGCAAATTCGACGCCAGGCAATGCGGCGAGGGCGGTGTCGATCTCTCCGAGTTCGATGCGGAAGCCGCGGATCTTGACCTGGAAGTCACTGCGGCCGAGGTATTCGACGGTACGGTCGGCGCGCCAGCGTACGACGTCGCCGGTGCGGTACATCCGCTCCCCTGGTTCCCCGTAGGGGTCGGCGACAAAGCGCTCGCCGGTCAGCCCGGCACGCTGGTGATAGCCGCGCGCCAGTCCGGCGCCGGCGATGTACAACTCACCGGGCACTCCAACGGACACCGGCTGGAGGCGTCGGTCGAGGACCAGTTCGCGCACGCCTCGGATCGGTCCACCCAGGACGACGGTGCCGTCGGCGGGTATCGGGTCGCTGATGTTGGCGCCGATGGTGGTTTCGGTGGGCCCGTACAGGTTGTGGAAGGAGCGCCCAGGTGCCCAGGTGTGCAGCAGTTCCGGTGGGCACGCTT
Source organism: Rhodococcus sp. AD45-ID (assembly GCF_003023755.1). NCBI lineage: Bacteria > Bacillati > Actinomycetota > Actinomycetes > Mycobacteriales > Nocardiaceae > Rhodococcus > Rhodococcus sp. AD45-ID. The sequence continues at coordinate 1,448,133 of NZ_PYHL01000002.1, forward strand.
CACCGCCGACGATCACGCACGTCAACGCGTCGATGCCGCTGGGATCCACTGAGGTGAGCATGGCCGGGGTGATGAATCCGTGGGTGACCGCCTCATCGCGCAGGACTGCGGCGAGTTCCTCGCCGCCGTACACGGTGGTCGGCGCGATCACCATGGTGGCACCGTTGGGGAACGCGAGGAGGTATTCGAGAACGGAAGCGTCGAAACTGGGCGAGGACAATGCCAAGGTGCGGGACTGCTCGTCTATCCCGAAACGCTCACGTTCCTCGTCGGCGAAGTTCTCGAGGCCGGAGTGCGTGACAAGTACGCCTTTGGGTTGTCCGGTCGATCCCGAGGTGTAGATGACGTACGCCGCGTTGCCCAAGCGCGTGGGGGTAACGCTGGGGCCCGATGCCAAGGTGGCCAGACGCGCTTGCGTTTCGGGTGAATCCAGTTCGATCCATCCGATAGCGGCGGGTAGGTCACCGGAGTGCTCGGTGGTGGTGATGCCGATGTGTGCAGCGGAGTCGGCGAGCATGAACTCGATTCGCTCACGTGGATAGCGCGGATCTACCGGAACAAAGGCGGCGCCGGCCTTCGTGATCGCCCACATCGCGACGACGGATTCGACGGACCTGCTGACGCCGATCGCGATCCGATCCTCAGCCGCGACACCATCGGCGATGAGCATCCGGGCAAGGCGATCGGATGCGTTGTCCAGTTCGCGGTAGGTGACCTGGCGCGTGCCGGCGGTCAGTGCGATCCGATCCGGAAAACGGGCCGCGGCGTCGGTGAACAGTTCGGCAAGAGTGCGATTCGACCCGCCCGGCGTCCCGTACGCCGGAACCAGTTCGCGCATTTCCTGCTCGGGCATCAGGGACAGGTGAGCCAGCGGCAAGTCGGGATGCGCGGCAATGAGTTCGAGGGTCCGCATCAACCGGTCGGCTACCGCGTCGACGTCCCGATCGGCGAGTGCACCCGGGAAGTACTCGAACTTGAGCTTGAACATGCCGCCGTCGGTGGACGCGATGACGGCCAACGGGTAGTGCGCGGCGTCCTGCGCGTCATGCACGTCCAGTACGTGCATTCCGGCGATGTCTATTCCGGCGGACAACCCGGTGCGATCGACCGGGTACGACTCGAAGACGGTCAATGTGTCGAACGTGGCTGCGCTGCCCACTGCGGCCGAGATGTCCGGTAGACCGACATGATGGTGGTCGAGCAGCGCAGTTTGCTCACTCTGCACGCGAATGCACAACTCGGCCAAAGACTCTCGTGCGTCGAGTCGCACCCGGATGGGAACGGTGTTGATGAACAACCCCATCATCGATTCGATACCGTGCACCTCGTGTGGACGCCCGGACACCGTGCCGCCGAAGATCACGTCGTCGCGGCCGAGCAACTCGCTCAACACGAGTCCCCAGCCCACCTGGATCAGTGATGCCATGGTCAGTCCGCGGGATCGAAGGAACCCGCGCAGGGCTTCGGTTCGCGCGACATCGAGTTCGAGGAAGGTGTCACGCGATGTAGTGGTCAGTTCTTCGGCCGTGTGGGCATGCGTGACCAAGGTCGGTTCGTCCATCCCGGCCAGGGCGTGCGACCAGGCTGTCAAAGCCGACTCGGTGTCGCGATGTGAGAGCCATTCGAGATAGTCACGGTACGGATGGACGCGTGAGAGGGCACTTTGGTCGGAGTCCGTCGCGTACAGCGTCAGCAGATCCCGCAGCAGCAACGGCATGGACCAACCGTCGAGGAGGATGTGATGGTTGGTCAGAATGAGTCGGTAGGTTGTCTCCCCCGTACGTAGGAGCAGGAAACGCAGCAACGGCGCGGTGGCCATGTCGAACCCGCGGACGCGATCTGCTCGGAGCAGTTCGCGGAATTCTGTGTCCTGCTCGCTGAGCGGCAGCGGGGAGATGTCGATCTCGGTCCACGGCACAACCGCATTCGCGTGGACGATCTGCACGGAGTTGCCGGCCTCGTCGGTGACAAACGAGGTGCGGAGGTTGTCGTGTCGATCGAGCAGTGCCTGCGCGGAGCGATGGAGACGCGCGGGTTCGACGCTCTCGAGGTCGAGGGTCAACTGCACGGTGTACGCGTCGACGGTGTGTTCGGCGTACCGCGCGTGGAAGAGCAACCCGGCTTGCAGGGGTGAGAGTGACCAGATGTCGGCCAGATCGGGGATCTGCTCCTCGAAGCGGTCGATAGCGCTCTGATCGAGTTCCACCAGCGGGAGATCCGACGGGGTGAACCCGCCGCGTTCGGAATTCTCGGCGTGGGCGGCCAGTGCGGTGAGCGCCGATACCCACAAGTCCGCGATCTCCCGGACATCGCCGTCTGACAGAACGCCGGACGGGTACGCCCACGTAGCCGACAACTGTGGTCGCCCGTCGATGTCGGTGGCGACGGCATTGACGTCCAGGACGGCCGCGAGCGGCATGTCGGATCCCCGCGCGGATGCTTCCAGATCGACGTCCGATGCCAACGCCCAGTCGCCGTCGTGAGAAGATTCGGAGCCGCCGAATCGGCCCAGGTAGTTGAAGGAAATCTGAGGCGAGTCCGGTCCCGACAGTTGTTGCTGCCCGACATCGTCGAGATAGCGGAGCAGTCCGTATCCGATGCCGCTGTCGGGAATTGTGTGAAGCAGTTCCTTGACCGATTTGAGAAGCGGTCCGGCATTTTCCTGCCCGGACAGCAGTGCGGCGGTATCGACTGCCGATAGATCCACCCGCACCGGGAACACGGTGGTGAACCAGCCGAGCGTGTGCAGAACATCGGCACCGGGGACGACGTGCGCCTCGCGACCGTGTCCCTCCAACGAGACCAGCACGTCGTCGGCCCGAACTCCGCGAGACGATCGCCACTGCGTCACCGCCAGCGCCAGCGCAGCGAGCAGTCCGTCGTTGACCGAGCCCGAATACAGCGCGGGCAAGGCGGTCAGCACGGTCTCGGACACGTCCACCGGAACCTCGACGGCTACGCGCGCCAACGCCCGGCCGGTATCGAGGTGCGGGTCCAGCGGCCGCGAACCGATTTGCGGGTCCGCTCCGGCCAGCATGGAACGCCACAGGTCTATCTCGCTGCGACGGGTCGGGGCGATCTCCGCGAGGGCGGTTGCCCACCGCCGCAGGGACGTCTCACCGGGGGTCGACGTCGAGGCGGGGGTGAGTCCGGCGTCGAGTTGATGGAAGGCTGCCGCGAGTTCGGGTACCAGTACCCGCCAGGAGACACCGTCCACTGCAAGATGGTGAATGACCAGGAGCAAGCGTCCGGCGCCGGTGGGGCCGGACAACCAGGTGACCTTGATCATCGACGCGTTTCGTGGATCCAACGCGTCGCGGGCGTCGTCGAGGGCGGTGACGATCGCCTCGTCGAACTCCGACGTTCCCGGTTCGGCGTCCACCTGAACGCGTCGGCACACGTGGGCCGCGTCGATGCTCCCGATCTCGCCGACGACCAGCGCCCGGTGCGGTTGCAGTTCGAGTCGAGCGCGCAGCGTTCCGTAGCGGTCGAGAACGACTTGTACTGCGGCAGTGAGCTGTTCGATGCCATGCAGAGCAGTGGGGGCGTTGAGCAGAGTGGACTGCGAGAACGAGTCCAGTCCTGCCGTGTTCACGGCAAATCGATCGAGCCACCAGTGCGCAACCGGCAGGAGCGGCATCGAACCCACTCCCCCTCCCGGCAGTTCCTCCAGCACGAGCGGTGCGGCGTCTTCGGCGAGCTCGATCACTGCCGCAAGTGCGGCGACGGTCTTGGCTTCGAACACCTCACGCGGCGAGAACACGATGCCGCTCGTGCGAGCGCGAGCCACCAGTTGGATCGACATGATCGAATCGCCGCCGAGTGAGAAGAACGAATCGTCCACGCCTACCGAATCCAGCCCGAGAACGTCGGCGAACAATGCGGCGAGAGCCGTCTCGAGTTCGGTTTCCGCTGCTCGCGAATGCGTTCGGGCGGCAGCGAAGTCCGGGACCGGGAGTGCGCGGCGATCAAGCTTTCCGTTGGACGTGCGCGGCAATTCGTCCAGGACGACAACCGTCGACGGCACCATGTGCGGGGCCAGTTGGGTGCTGACCACCGCGATGACGTCATCCGGACTCAGAAGCGAGACGTCGGTATCCGAGGCAACGACATATCCGACGATCCGTGCCGGTCCGCCGTCACGCTCGACCGTGGTCGCGACAGCTTGAGCCACACCAGGGCACCCTGTGAGTGCCGTTTCGATCTCGCCGAGTTCGATGCGGAAGCCGCGGATCTTGACCTGGAAGTCGCTGCGACCGAGGTACTCGAGTTCCCCTTCACCGTTCCAGCGGACCAGGTCACCGGTCCGGTACATCCGGCTGCCTGGGGCTCCGGCGGGATCGGCGACAAAGCGTTCGGCTGTGACGGCGGTTCGGTTCCGGTACCCGCGGGCCACACCGTCGCCGTTGACGTACAGCTCGCCGGCCACACCGATCGGCACGGGGTGTAGTCGCGCGTCGAGGACGGATGCGGTGATCCCGAGCGACGGCCGTCCGATACTGACGCGCCGCGACGGCGTCAGCGGTTCGGTGATACTCGCGACGACGGTCGATTCGGTCGGCCCGTAGGCGTTGATCATGATCCGCCCCTGGCGTGCCCAGGCAGCTACCAGTTCGGGCGGGCAGACGTCGCCGCCGGTCCCGACAGCCTCGAGTTCGCCCAGGACACTTCCGTCGACGGTTGCCAGAGCGGCGGGTGTGATGAACGCGTGAGTGACGTGCTCGTCGCGCAGCAGAGCCGTGAGTTCGTCGCCGCCCAGGATCGAGGGCGGTGCGATCACCATTGTTGCGCCCGCGGACACCGCGAGCAGCAGTTCGAGGACCGAAGCGTCGAAGCTCGGTGAGCTGAAATGCAGAGTCCGCGAGTGTGCATCGACCCCGAACGTGGTGCGTTCCTGCTCCGCGAGTGCTGCCAGGCCACGGTGGGTGACCATGACGCCCTTGGGCAGTCCGGTCGAGCCGGACGTGTAGATGACATAGGCAACGTGGTCGAGGGATCGGGGCCCGCGGAGTTCGGAATCGCGGATCGGCGCGTCCGATGCGGCAGCGCATTCTGCGCGGACCTCCATCGTGTCGAGAACAACCGTGCTCACGTCCGCCGGAATGGTGTGTGTGTCGGCCGTGGTGGTCACGACTACACACGCGCCGGAATCGGTGATCATGTGCTTGATCCGGTCTGCCGGATACGACGGGTCGACGGGAACAAACGCTGCACCGGTTCGAGCGACCGCCCAGATCGCGAGCACGGACGTCGCCGATCGCGGCAAGGCAAGCGCCACGACGGTCTCCGGGCCTGCTCCGTGCGAGATCAGCACTCGCGCAAGTTGATTGGCGTGCCGATCGGCAGCCTCGTAGGCGATCTCGATTCCATCGAAGGCCAGCGCGATCGAATCGCTACGGTAGTTCGCCGAGATCAAGTCCGGCAGAAGCGCAGGTTCGGGAAGTGCTCGCGTGTCGGCGGCGCGCACCTCGGCGCTGCCGAGCAAGTCGATGTCGCCAACGGGCGCATGTGGATCCCGGGTGACCGCGTCGGTGATTCGGAGCAGGTACTCGGAAAAGCGCTCGATGGTGGCGCTGTCGAACAATGCGCTCGCGTAGGTGAATCCGCCCTCGATCCCCGCCGGTTCGCCGTGCTCGTCGAACTTCTCGGCGAGCGTCAACTGGAGATCGAAGTTGGACACCACTGTTTCGAGGTCGAGAATGTCCACGTCCAGGCCGTCGAGAGTCAATGTCGGCCGCTCGGTGTTCTTGAACTCGAGCATCGCCTGGAACAGTGGAGAGTGCGACGTCGACCGCTGCGGCGCCAGGGCATCCACGACGCGCTCGAACGGGATGTCCGCGTTGTCGAAGGCGTCCAGGTCGACACTGCGGACCTGCTCGAGAGCGTCGGCAAAGGAACGAGCGGGGTCGAACCCGGTGCGCAGGACCAGTGTTCCCACGAACATGCCGACCATCGGGTCGAGCAGCGCGTTACCTCGGCCGGCAATCGGTGAACCGATCGCGATGTCGTCCATCCCGGACAGTCGTCCCAGCAGCAACGCATATGCCGCGTGCATCGCCATGAAGAGGCTGCTGCGAGAATTCTGCGCGGTGGCAAGCAACCGTCGATGCACGTCCGCGTCGATCTCGAACCGTACAACGGCGCCGGACAGATCCTGAACGCGCGGACGGGGTCGATCCGTCGGCAGTTGCAGTACTTCGGGGAGCCCTTCGAGTCGGTGTGTCCAGTAGTCGAGCTGGCGGGACAGTTCGCTTCCACTCTCGGTGACGTCGCCGAGAACGCTCTGCTGCCACAACGCAACATCTGCGTACTGGATCGGCAGCGGTGCCCAATTCGGCATGAATCCCCGAGTGCGCGCGGAATACGCGGTCATCACGTCGATTGCCAGCGGCGCCATCGAGAAACCGTCCGCGCAGATGTGATGCACGACCACAACGAGGACATGTTCGTCGGTCGAAACCTGGATCAGTTCCGCCCGGATCGGCGGTGCGGCGGTGACGTCGAATCCTGCCGTGGCCACGTCGTTGATCCGGCTGCGGAGCTCTGCTGGCGCGCAGCGGAGCAGTGGTAGCGACGGCAACGCATCGCCTGCCGGAACGACGATCTGAGCGGGAACACCGTCCACCATCGGGAACGACGTGCGCAGCGATTCGTGCCGATCGAGTACGTCGCCGAGCGCATTCTGCAGGGCACCGTGATCGAGGTCGCCGCGCATCCGGATCGCGATGGCCACGTTGTACGCCGACGAGCTGATGTCGAACTGGTTGACGAACCACATCCGCTTCTGGGCCAGCGACAACGGGATTCGGTCCGGACGCGCCTGCGGTTCCAGTGGAAGCGTTGTCGCTGCGCGCGCCGCGCTCTCGCAGTTTGTTGCCAAGCCTTCGACTGTGGGCTCGTCGAAGATACTGCGAATCGACAGGCTCACCCCCAACGCGTCGTTGATACGGGCAATCGCGCGGGCCGCGATGAGGCTGTTGCCGCCGATGTCGAAGAAGTTGTCGTCGACGCTGATCTCGTCGGTACCGAGAAGATCAGCGAGGATGTCTGCGATGGTCTGTTCGAGCGGCGTCCGTGGTGCGACATATGCACGCGTGCTCGTAAAGGTGGGATCCGGCAACGCCGTTCGATCGAGTTTTCCGGTGGAACCGAGCGGAAAAGCGTCCATCGTGATGATCGACGACGGCACCATGTACGCCGGAAGTTCGTCCCGAAGCACCTGCCGGATCCGATCCGGGTCGAGAGCAGCCCCCTTGTCGCCGATCGCGTATCCGACAAGAGAATCGCCGAGCACGTCGTCGTGATGAACACGGGCCGCTGCCTGCGCTACCCCCGGGGTGCGCAGTATCGCCGATTCGACCTCGGGCAACTCGATCCGCAGACCACGAATCTTGACCTGGAAATCTTTTCGGCCGATGTAGTCGAGTTGACCGTCCACCCGCCACCGCACGATGTCGCCCGTGCGATACATGCGGGCGGCCCCGGTTCGGCTGTACGGATCGGCCACAAAACGGTCGGCGGTGAGCTCACTTCTGCCGAAATAGCCGCGCGCCAACTGGACGCCGGCGAGGTACAACTCGCCGTGAACGCCGACCGGAACCGGATGCAGGCGCGAGTCGAGCACGTAGACCTGGGTATTCCAGACCGGTGCGCCGATCGGAACCGACGCTCCCGGGCCCGGCAGGTATTCGGACGCGGTGACGTCCACAGCTGCCTCTGTGGGGCCGTACAGATTGTGCAGGGCGCCGTCACTCACGCGGGTCAGGGCCATCGCCGTGGCCGGAGGCAGTGCTTCGCCGCTACTGAACACGTGGCGCAGAGTTGCGCAGTCGCCGCGCGATGCGACGGCAACAAACTCGGCGAGCATGGACGGAACGAAGTGGGCCACGGTGACCCGAGATTCGGCGATCAACGTCGAGAGATAGGTCGGGTCGCGGTGACCGTCCGGCGCCGCGATCACCAACTCCGCACCGGTCTGCAGGGGCCAGAACAGTTCCCAGACCGAGACGTCGAAGGTGATCGGCGTTTTCTGCACCACGACATCCGACGGTTCCAGTGGGTAGGCGCCTTGCATCCACTTCAGCCGGTTGACTATCGAACGATGCGATACCGCAACACCTTTCGGACGACCGGTAGATCCGGACGTGAAGAGGACGTAAGCGATGTTGTCCGGGTGGAGCGGAGCAATCCGGTCGGCGTCGGTGACCGGAGGGGTCGGCGACGCCTCGAGGTCGACGTCGAGGACGTCTATATCCGTCGGGAGGTGCCCGTGATGTCCACTGCTGCCGAGGACACACACCGGTGATGCCACGGACAACACGTACCGGATTCGCTCCTCCGGATGGTCCGGATCCACCGGGACGTATGCGCCGCCGCTGCGGATCACCGCATGGATCGCCACCAACAGTTCCAGCGAGCGCGGCAGCGCCACCGCCACGCGCTGATCAGGCCCGACGCCGCGGGCGATCAACGTCCGAGCCAGTGCGTTCACCTGATTGTCGAACTGTTCGTAGGTCAGAGCGGCGTCGCCGAAGCGCAGAGCGACGGCTTCGGGAGTTCGCTCGGCCTGGGCGCGTGTCAGATCGTCCAGGGGCAGTGCCTCGAGCGGTCGCGACGTCGCGTTCCACCGCTCGAGGACCAACGTGCGCTCGCCTACTGCGCACAGGTCGATGTCTCCGACGACGGAATCCGGCTTCTGAGTCGCTGTGTCGAGAAGAGAGACAAACCGATCTGCCAATCCGGACATGGTGTCGGAGTCGAACAGATCACTTGCGTAGTTCAATCTCCCCTCCAGGTGATCACCGCGCTCGGTGACCATGACCTGGAGATCGAATTTTGCTGCGCCGGTGTCTAATTCGTCCACCGAGACGGTCAGGGACGGCAGAGCAACCTCGGTGGGCGTTGCACCCTCCATGACAAGCATGACCTGGAACAGCGGCGAGTCACCGCTCAGAGCGTCCACCAGCACGTCGTAGGGAACGTCGCTGTGCCGCAGTGCTGCCACATCGGTGGCGCGCGTGCGGGATACGACGGTTTCGAAACTCGCGGCCGCGTCGATGACGGTGCGCAGGGCCAACGTGTTGACGAACATGCCGACGACGTCGTCGAGCGCACGCTCACTTCGCCCCGCTACGGGTGTGCCGATGACGATGTCGTTCCCGCCGCACTCCCGAGCGAGGAGGACCGCCAACGCTGCATGCACCACCATGAACACGCTGGCATCGTGCTCGGCAGCGATAGCCGCAACACGGCGATAGGTCGGTGCATCGACCGTGAAGTTCACGTCGTGGGCGCGCAGGAATCCACGCGCCGGGCGCGGATGATCCATCGGAAGTTCCGGAAGGTCGTCGCGGGCAGCGAGTTCCCCGCGCCAGAAATTCAACTGCGAGCCGAGTATCGAATCGGGTGTTGCCGCATCACCGACCACACGGCGTTGCCACTCGCTGAAATCGCCGTACTGCACCTCGAGCGGCAACCACGCCGGAACCCGTCCGGACTCCCGGGCCGAGTACGCCACCATGACGTCGCGGGCCAACGGTGTCATCGACAGACCGTCGGCGGCGATGTGGTGCACCACCAGAACCAGCACGTGGTCGTGTTCGGAGGCTTCGAGCAACACTGCACGCACCGGGGGCGCCGACGTGACGTCGAACCCCAGCCGCGCCAGCTCTTCGGCTCGGGCACGCATCGCGCCGGCGGAAGTCGTCTCGACGGTCAGTTCCGGATTCACATCGGCGACGTCGAGCACCTTCTGCACCGGACCCCACGCAGTGGCCGGGAACACCGTGCGTAGGGACTCGTGGCGGATCAGGACATCCCGCAGGGCTGTCGACAATGCCGCCACATTCAGAGGACCCGTCAAGTGGACGGCGATCGGAATGTTGTACGCCGGCGACGCCGGGTCGAGTTGGTTGATCAGCCACATGCGCTGCTGCGCCAGTGACGCCGGAATCGGTTCGGGACGCTCGATCCTCGTCAACGGCGGGAGGAGAGTCTCACGTGAATCCGAGGAATCCGCGCGCGCAGCCAACCCGGACACGGTCGGCGCCTCGAACAGATCGAGCACGCTCAGGGACGTGCCGAGCGCACCGTTCACCCGCGCCACCACCCGCGTGGCAATCAGCGAGTCGCCGCCGAGGTCGAAGAAGCTGTCATTCGTGCCGGCGCGGGCGATGCCGAGGAGATCGCAGTACACAGCCGAGACGCGCTTTTCGGTAGAGCTTTCCGGTGCGCGGTACTCGCCGATCCCCGACGCCTCGTCGATTGCCGGCAAGGCGTTGCGGTCGATCTTCCCGGCGGGTGTCAGGGGAATCGCGTCCAGCACCACGATGCGTGAGGGCACCATGTGCGGTGCCAGCGATGCCGCAGCATGCGCCGTCACCTCCGGCACTTCGATACGCATCCCCGGCGCTGCCGTGACGTACGACGCCAGCATTGTCTGTCCGCTGCTGCCGCTCACCCCGACAGTCACCACGTCGTCGAGGCTCGAATGCTGACGCAGCACTTCGTCGATCTCGCCGAGTTCGATCCGGAATCCGCGGACTTTGATCTGGAAGTCACTGCGGCCGAGGTATTCCAACTCACCGTCGGCAGTCCAACGAACCAGATCACCCGTCCGGTACATCCGCTCGCCGGCTTCCCCGTTCGGGGCAGCGACAAAACGTTGAGCCGTCGTGGCGCCCTGTCCGTGGTAGCCGCGGGCCAGGCCGACACCACTGACGTACAACTCGCCGGCCACCCCGATCGGCACGGGGTGCAACCGTGCGTCGAGCACCATCGCCGACGCTCCCCGCACGGGTCGACCGATCGTGACCGGAACGTCGCTGCGCAGCGGACCGGCCATGGTGGCGACAACAGTCGTCTCGGTCGGTCCGTACGCGTTGAACATCAACCGGTGCCCGGACCATTGCTCGACAAGCGACGACGAGCACGCGTCACCGCCCGTGGCGATCACACGCAGCAGGGGCAAGTGGTCCGGATCAACAGTCGCGAGGGCAGCCGGGGTGATGAATGCGTGCGTCACTTTGCCCGCGCGCAGGACCTCCGCCAGTTCTTCACCGCCGTAGACCGTGGGCGGTGCGATCACCATCGTCGCCGCGGCTCCGAACGCAAGCAGGAGTTCGAGAACGGACGCGTCGAAACTGGGGGAAGAAAAGTGCAGGGTCCGTGCGTCGGGGCTGGTACCGAAACGGATTCGTAGTTCCTCGGCAAAACTGCTCACACCGCGATGCGTGACCACAACGCCCTTGGGCACGCCGGTCGAACCCGAGGTGTAGATCAGATAGGCCGGATCGTCGAGTCGCAGCGGCCTCAGCAGATCGGCGTCGGTGATAGCTGCGCTCGAACGGTGCTCCAGGTCGCCGAGCACCAGCCAGTCGACAGTGTCCCCCAATCCGCCCCGGACATCACTGGTGCAGATCCCGAGTGTCGCCCCGGAGTCGGTCAGCATGTGCGTGATCCGGTCGGACGGATAGTGCGGGTCGACGGGAAGGAATGCGCCACCGGCCTTCGCCACAGCCCAGGTAGCGATCACCGATTCTCGTGAACGTGCCAGTGCGAGCGCAACATACGTCCCCGGGCCGACTCCGCGCGCAATCAACTCTCGCGCCAGCGCATTCGACTGGGCATCGAGGTCTCGGTACGTCAGTGCCTGATCGCCCACGACTACCGCGTCGGCGTCCGGATTCACTTGTGCAGCGGTGCACAGAATGTGCGCGAGAGTGCGAGGGGACGCCGCTGCGGGACCGGGAACTGCGCGGAGCGATTCCCCTTCGGCCTCGTCGAGTATCGGCAGATCACCCACTGCCATGCCGGGAGATTCCAGCGCCCGGCCCAATGCCCGCAGCACTCGCGTGAGCACCTGCTGCGCGGAGCGCTCGTCGAGGACATCCTGGTCGTAGGCGGCGTCCAACGTCAACGTTCCCGCGTCGTCGACCACACCGATGGAAAGGTCTGCGCCCTCGATTGTGCGGTTGGTAGGACCGTCGGTCAGGACGACATGCAGTCCGGCGGTGTCCACTACGCCCTGGCTGTAGTCGCGGACCGTAACATCATGGTCTGCAACATCATTCAATACATCGGCGCACGAATGCGCTTGATCGACTGCGCTGCGGAGCGGCACTACGGGTGCGCCCGGCGCAAATCGAGCACCGATCACGATGTCGTCGGTGTTTGTCAGCCGAGACAGCACGATGGCCAGGGCGCCGTGAACCAGACTGAACACGTCTGTGCCCGCTGCCCGCATGCGCTGGTGCAACTCGGGTGCGATCGGGGTGCGCAGAGTTCCGATCTCCTCGCGGTGATCCGAGGTGCGTGGACGATCAAGCACCACCGACGCGCCTTCGGGGGCGTCCGTCATCTCCCTGGCCCAGAACTGCTCGAGCTCACGAGCCCGCGCGCGCTCCCTACCGATCTCAGCCGTCCTGCGATGTACGTGATCCAGCGGTGTGCCGGGACCAACCGCGATCAACTCACGAATCAACTCCGCAAAATCTGCGTGGTGCTCTTCGAGTTCGGTGCGCTCGTAACGATCCGGATTGGCGCGGAACTCGATCAGCGTCTTGACGGGACTACCGCTCTGATAGATGTTGACCAGCAGGTCTTCCACCGGACCCGACGTCACGATGTGGTACTCGCCGACCATCGGGCCCAAGGTGATTTCCTGACGGAAGAGCATCACGTTCATCATCGGCCCGGACAGTCGCTGATCCTCCATCGACAGTCCGGCATCCCGGCGAATGTCTTCGAGGCTGCACCGCTGATGCCGAAGCGCGCCGAGTAGCTCGAGCTGCACTCGCCCCACCAAATCATCGACAGTGTCACCCGGGAGCACCTCGATATGCAGCGGAGCCACGTTGACCAACATGCCGCCCGAGCGCTGCAACGGCGCTGTGGTGCGAGCCGAGACCGGCAAGTTGATCAACACGTCCCGATAACCGGTACGACGCGATAGGTAGCAGGCCAACGCCGAAATCAGCACAGCCGCCGGCGTTGCACCCGAACGTGCACTCCACTCGTCCAGAGCTGCGACGGACGTTTCCGACAGCGCATCCGTCACAATCCGAGAATGCGCGCGAGGTGGTGCTTCCCGGCCCGTGAGTGTCGATCCGTGATCCACGCCCGCGATGCGCTCGGCCCAGTACTGCCGATCAGCATCGAATCGACTCGACGCCCGATACGCCTGGTCCAATTCCGACAGCTTCACCACATCGAGCGCCTTGTTGGGCGCGGGCTCACGCCCCTCGAGTTCTGAGGTGTAGAGCGCCGCTATGCGGTTGACGATGGTCATGCCGCTGTATCCGTCGAGCGCTACGTGGTGAATTCGCGTGTACCACAGGTAATCTCGATCCCCCGTTTGCAGGATCGTCATTTCGACCAGACGGTCTCGCGTCAAATCGAGCGGTGTTGCGTGATCGTTGTCCATCCACTCCGCAGCAGCTTCGCGCGGATCGTCACATTCTCGAAAGTCGAAGTAGTCGATCTCCGCGCCGATTGTGGGGTCGACGATCTGGCACGGCTCGCCATCCGGGTACATCAACCGCAGGAACGGTGATTCGAACTCGTGCGCCGCCGCCACCGCAGACCGCGACAACAAGTCGATGTCCAGGTCGCCGTGTATCTCGATGTACTGCGCGATGAAATACGGAACCGCCGGGTGTAACTGCTGCGCAAACCACATGCTCCGCTGCACCGCGGACAACGGAAACGCCCCGGCAGGCAGAGTTCGCGACTGCTCATCCCGATTGTCGGTACCCATCACAACCACCCCCGCATGCTTCGCCGGGAGTGGCGATCGAAAGGTGTGGTTCGGGGATTGAAGAAGTACATCGCACCGCCTCGATATCGAGAGTGGAAACCATGAACGACCCTGTTCGAGCCACCGCACATCGCGTCGATCGCGATTAATGGGTCGGCTCGGAGTTCGAACCTCCCCGAAGGTCCGAACTGAAGGATTGAAGTTGTGTCGCCTCGTGCGCCCACTGCATATTCACGGCGGCGCGCACACAGCTACAAAGTGATTGCCCAGACGGGGAGGATCGAAACACCTCGTCGATCGAAAGAAATCAGGCGTTCATCGAAAACGTTCGGCCTCGCGTGCGAGCACCGTCAGCTGCTCACACAAGGCGAGTAGCTCGGTAGTATCGGCGCCCTCAGCGACAGCAGTGGCAACGTCTTCAGCAGCGCAACGAACTTCGAACATTCGGTCCACCAACTCGACGGCCTCGGTGGCCGTCAGGATGACCGCGTCCGCGGGAACGCTGGTGCCCTTCACCGCATTACGCTGCTCGTACGCACGCTGGCGGCACGACTGGCAGCAGTACCGGCGGCGACGGCCGACGCCGACTGCCGCTACGCCACGACCGCACCACGCGCAAGGACTACCGGCGCTTCTGGGGCGCGTGCTCGAGGTCATGAGATGACACTTTACTCGAGATTCAGACGCCCTCGATGTCCGCTCGGATGCGAGCGCGCGGGACCCGGTAAGATGGGGAGGTTGCGTCTTCTCGCCACACGGGAACCAATCCGGTGCTCGTGGCGTTGTAGATGAGTGTGAGCGTCTACTCCCCAACACCGGGCGCCCACCAGCGGTGACGAACGAAGAGAGGACACCACCATGGCAGATCGCGTACTTCGAGGTAGCCGACTCGGAGCTGTGAGCTACGAGACCGACCGTGACCATGACCTCGCCCCCCGTCGTATGGCGAAGTACAAGTGCGACAACGGTGAGATCTTTGACATCCCGTTCGCCGACGACGCCGAGATCCCCGGTACGTGGATGTGCCGCAACGGCCTCGAGGGTTCCCTTATGGAGGGCACTGCGCCCGAAGCCAAGAAGGTCAAGCCGCCGCGTACCCACTGGGACATGCTGCTCGAGCGTCGTTCCGTCGAAGAACTCGAAGAACTTCTGAAAGAGCGTCTCGATCTCCTGAAGGCCAAGCGCCGCGGAGCGTGATGCACTAGCACCACAATGTGCACGTCGAAGACCGTCCGGCCAGGTGCCGGGCGGTCTTTCTCGTTGCATTCGATGCCGATGTGGTCCTTGTGTTGCAGTCATTGTCCACGAACCCTTCTTCGACGCCGATGTCATCCGAAAGCGTTCCCGCTCAGCAGTTTTCATCGATCAGACAAGCGCCGTGCCGGTAGCCTTCCTCGCACTGTTCGGCAGGGAAAGCCATCGGCACGGATATCTGTACCAGTGTTTGCTGTATCCCCTGACGGCTCGGCTGCCAAACGTCACGGATGGAGTACGGCCGGTATGCGAGTGAGCACAGTTTCTGCTCAGTGAGCACAGGCTCCAGCGCCCAGAAAACCATGCTCACTCGAGGAAAAGGGGCCCAGCTCCTTCGCCGATTGCGCCTACGCGGTCCAGCGACGCATCGCCACGTATCCCGCCGCCCCCACCACGATCAACCCGACGCCCAGAGCGACCGTCGTCGAATCCGTCACCAGTCCCGCCATGCCGGTGACTGCTACGAAAACTGGCACGAAATCGAACAGTCGAGCAATCGATTCCGGCGGCTCGACCGGAAACCCGAGTGCTTGGCCGGCCTTGCTCCGGGCGTAGCTCGGGTACCACTCGGTGAACGAGATAGCGAAGAACGTGCCAGCCAACTGCAGAATCCAACCGGTCCAGAAATTGCCGCTGTCGCCCAGCACTGCGTCACCGATCAGTCCGACAATCGCAGACCAGGTGAAGGCCAGCGCCCAGACCGCGGTGATGACGTAATTGATCCGCAAGAAAAGCGAAGTGGTCCAGTACTCCTCCGGAGTGGATTCCTTTGCATATTGCATGGTGAACGGATTGCGCAGCAGTATCGATCCGAAAGCGAAGACAACAAGCGCGATATTGGTGAGCTCACCGCCCCACAATTCGAACCATTCGATCGTATTTGCCGATGCGAACAGTCCAATTCCTGCGAGTATGCCGAAGAAGAGGACATCGAACAGTTCCAGCAGTTTCAGAGTGCCGCCCCGCCGATGATTTGCGGCCAGTATCAGCAGAGATAGTCCGAGCGCCGCTGCAGCGGATTCCTCGAATCGTCCTGGTCCGGACAATAGCGAGAGCAGAATCCACGGGGACAATCCCGCAAGTGGAGACCGTAGAACAGCATCGACAACGCTCGTCTTACGGCTGACACTCTGATCTTCAATCATAGGAAACGCCCTTTGCTCGACTAGGTGTCAAGGCGAATACCCGATAATGAAGGAGGCGAAGCCCCCTGTGCGCCTTTTTGGTAGTGGGGGCTACCAGAAAGGCGCACAGGGGCTTTGCCCCTAACGGCGCTTCTTACGCCCCGAATCGCACGGCCCGGAGTACTTGTCCAGTCCGACGCCCTTGTTCGCTTTCTTGCTGCGTCCGGTCGGGCCTGATTTGGGGCGCTGCACCCACTGACCGTCGGCGTCCAGACCGGGCATGCGTTCACTGAGAGTTCGGCTGTAGCGCGTCTCCCCGTCGACGGTCAGCACACCGTCCTGCACATCGATGTGCGCGACGGTCGCCCAGAACGAGTTCTTGCCGTTGCCGACGTACACGAGGATCTCGTCGGCGTCCGAACCAGGGAGTCCGTCCTTACCGGCTTTGCCGTACCGAATGGCGACGCGAGGATTGCCGAACGAATCGATTGCACCGGCCCCGTTGTCCACGCTCTGATAAACGTTGACCAGCAGATCGCCGTTCTCGTGGGGCAGCACACGAACCTGCTCGACGGCCGGCTTCTTCCCCTTGCCCGGTCCGGCGCTGTCTCCGTAGTGGTAGATGTGCGGCCAGGTTTCGAGTCCACCTCGATGGTTCGGCTCACCGCTGATGACGACGTAGTCGTTGGTCTCCTCGTTGCGGCAGAAGAAGTAGACGTCGAGGTCTCCTTCGCCGTACTTCTTGACCTTGCCGTTCTTGTCGTACGTCGCCCCGCGCCCATCCCATTCCAAGCCGACAGTCAACACCCAACTGGGATCGCCTTGGCTTTTACGCAGGTCGATGCGCGCTGTCTTGTCCTGTGAATCCTTGGTGAGGCTGACGGAGACTTTCTCGAAGCTGATGGTGGGGGCGGGAGCGGCTACGGGTGCTTCAGGAGCCGCAACAGTAGCGGGCTCGTCGTCATCGACGTCGATACCGTGTTCAGCGGCAAAGGCCGCCAATCCGGCGCTGTATCCCTGTCCGACGGCGTCGAGACGCCAACCCGCGCCGCGGCGATACAAGGCGACCAACTGCAGCACCGTTTCGGTAGTCAAACCTGTTGGCACAAAAGACAACTGCTGCGACGATCCACGGGCGTCGACGCGGAGGGAAGTGACATCCGAGAAGTTCTTTCCCTGCGCTTCAGTGCTGCCGGTCATCAACACGCGGTGAACATCAGCAGGCAGAGCGGCGAGGTCGATGGTGATCGTCTCGTCCGAAACGAGTGCAACGCCGGGGGCTTTCGGGTTGTTGAAGAAAACGAAGTCGTCGTCGGTTCGGACTTTCCCGTCGGCGCCGAGCAGAACTGCCGCGATATCCACCACACCACGAATGCTTCCGGTGTCGAGCGCGATGGTGTAGCTCGCGTCCACCAGATCGGTTTTCGAGCCCTTGGTTACGTCAGTCATTGCTCTCTCCTGTTTCGGGAAGGGAGGGTTCACGTCGTCGGGAAATTACTGCTATCACTATTGAGCCCGCAGCGAGGAGGCACAGGACGACCTCGGGCGCGGGGCCAAGCTTCGTTGCAAGGGTGGTGTCGGTCGACAGCGGCACATCCGCAACCAGATACTCGGGTACGAACAAGTCGGTTTCCGACGTGACGGAACCGTCCGGCGAGATGATGGCGCTGACACCGCTGGTAGCTGCGACGACCACGGCTCGGCCGTGTTCGACAGCACGAACTCGCGACATCGCCAACTGTTGGTACGTCATCTCCGTATCGCCGAAAGTGGCGTTGTTGGTCGGTACGGCAAGAAGTTGCGCTCCGTTGCGCACTGATTCCTGGAATGCCCGGTCGAATGCCACTTCGTAGCAGGTGGCGATGCCGATGGGCACACCCGCGGCGTGGACAACGCCATTGCCGTCGCCGGGTACGAAGTTGCCGGCGCGGTCGGCGTACTCGGAGAACTTCCGGAAGAAATCGCGATACGGCAGGTACTCGCCGAACGGTTGGATGATCTTCTTGTCGTGCTGTTCCTGCGGACCCTTGTTTCCGTCCCAGACGATCACGGAGTTCGTGGTTGTCCGGTCGGCGTTGACCAGCACGGTACCGACCAGGATCGGCGCACCGATCGATACGGAAGCGCGAGTGATGTCGGCTGCTGCGTCCACGTTGCGCAGCGGATCGATGTCGGAGGCGTTTTCCGGCCAGATGACAATGTCGGGTTGTTTGACGCGTCCGGCGTCGACCTCGTCAGCAAGCCTCAGAGTTTCGGCAACATGGTTGTCGAGCACCTGCTTGCGTTGGGAATTGAAGTCCAACCCCAACCGCGGGACGCTTCCCTGAATTGCCGCGACGGTGATCGTCTTCTCGCCGGAGTCCATGGTTGCGAGGAACGGCGCCACGGCAACAGCCAGCAGAACAGGTACGACGGATGCGGCAACCGCTCCGACAAATCCCCTGTCCCAGCGTTTGCCTGCAACGGCAATAGCTACGGCAGCCAAACCGGTGCCGGTCAGGGCCACCCCGAAACTGAGCAGCGGCGCTCCGCCGAGGCTGGCCAGCGGAAGCAGTAAACCTTCGGACTGGCCGAAAGCAAGCCTGCCCCAAGGGAATCCGCCAAACGGAACACTGGAGCGCAGCCATTCGGTCAATGACCAGATTGCGGCAATCCAGAGCGGAGCCCACGGTAACCGAGACACCAAAACTGCCAGGAGCCCGAACAATCCGATGAACAGTGACTCCACGGCGGCAAGGGCGATCCACGGCATTGCGCCGACAAATACCCCGATCCACGGTAGTAGTGGAATCAGGAAGCCGAGACCTGCCAGGTAGCCGTATCCGAATCCAGCTCGCAGCCGCAGTCCCCCGCGGCCGAAGTTCGTCAGCACACACGTGAGGAGTGCAATGCCCACCGGTGCGAGAAACCACAGAGGCCGCGGCGGAAACCCCACAAAGATCAGATATCCACCCGCTGCCGAGTACAGCGACCGCAACCACACCGAACGGGTCAGAATCTCGGTTATCCGAGACCGCTGCCCGGCGGGTGACTCAACGCTCATAAACGACGCGTCCACGATGCACCGATCGAACACACACCGGTGCCTGCGCGTCGGCGTCGAGACTCGGTAGCGCCGGGACACGCGAGCGCGGATCGGTCGACCATCGCTGGACCGAGTCGGCCGGCGCGCTTACCTCGAGGTCTCCCGCTTCCCAGATGACATACGACGCCGGCGCACCCGGGTTGAGTGTTCCGGCCGCGCCGTCGCGGACTCCACCGGCGCGCCAGGCGCCGCGGGTTGCGGCCGAGAAGGCCGCTCGAGGTGAGATGCCGCTTCCGTCGGTGCGGTGATGCACTGCGGCGCGGAGCATAGCCCACGGTTCCACCGGAGTGACCGGTGCGTCGGAACTGAATGCGAGGGATACGCCCTTGGATGCGGCCGGGGCAAACGGGTTGAGTGCAACGGCACGTTCGCCGCCCAGTCGCGTCGCGTACAGGCCGTCGGTGCCGCCCCACAATTCGTCGAAGACCGGCTGGACGCTGGCAATGACGCCGAGCGCGGCAAAGGTTTCGGCGTCGGCGACAGACATCATTTCGGCGTGCTCGAGACGGTGACCCAGTGCGGCGACCTTGGGTCCGCCGAGTTCGTCGGCAACCTGCTGAAATGCCGTCGCAGCGGCCGAGACGGCGGCATCACCGATTGCATGGAACCCGGCTTGAATTCCGGCGAGGGTGCATGCCCGTACGTGCGCCGCGATGGCGTCGACGCCCAAGTAGGCGTTTCCGGTCGAATCCGGTTGATCTGCATAGGGTTCGGCGAGCCACGCAGTGTGCGATCCCAGCGAACCGTCGATGAAGAGGTCACCGCCGAGTCCGTGCGCGCCGGTCTTGTCGAGGAGCGCTCGAGCGTCCTCCGCGGTACTGACGTGCTCACCCCAGTATCCGCGGACCTCGACGCCGTGATCGTGGGCGAGGAGTTCCTGGAAATCGGTGAGGCCGGAGATATCCGGGCCACCGCACTCGTGCACGGCAATGATTCCGCGTGAGGCGCAGAGATCGAGAGCGGCGGTGCGGGCGGCGGCGCGCTGATCTGCCGTGAGGAGGTTGCGTGCGGCGGCGCGGGCGAGATGGTGGGCTTCGAAAGTCAGCGGGCCGTCGGCGGAGTAACCGGCCTCGTTTGCCAGTCCATCGATCCCGTCCCGCAGCGTGCTCGAGCACACTGCCGAGTGCACGTCGATCCTGGAGAGGTACACCTTGCGCCCCGGTGCTGCGGCATCAAGGTCAGCCGTCGAGGGCGCAGTCTGATCGGCCCACTCGGTGTCGTCCCAACCGTGCCCCCAGATGACGGCGTCGGGATTGGCGTCGGCGAATGCCGTTACACGCAAAAGGCATTCGTCGAGCGACTGTGCGCCGACAAGATCAAGTCCGACTATGGACAATCCGAGCGCAGTGATGTGGACGTGAGTATCGACAAAACCGGGAGTGACAAACGCACCGTCCAGATCTTCGATCTCGGCGCCGGGATGCAATGCGCGTCCGGCGCGTTCGTCACCTACCCAGACGACGGTGCCGTCGGTGATGGCGAGCGAAGTCGCGTCAGGTGCAAAGGAACTGTAGATCCGGCCGTTGACCAGCAATCGAGTAGTCACGAGCGCCAAGTCTGCCTGTTAGTACTGCGGCCCCCGCGAACGGGTGGGTGTATCCGTGTCGAGAATCTCACCCTCAAGGACAAGTTCCTTGCCGTTGCTGGCCACATATTCGGTGGTCGCGGTAGGTGTTTCGACGATGATCTCGCCGTCGATGACCTCACCGTTTCCACGCATCCGGGCTGCGTATCCGACGGTGCCTGCAAAGGCGTCACCGCCCGCTGCGAACGCCGCTGCCCGCCGGCCTGCCAGGAGGACAGCAAGAGGACGCAGTGCCCAACGGGTCGGGGGAATCAGTAGGAGCAGACCCAGGACCGATGTGACAAGACCGGGAACGAACATCAACGCGGAACCAGTAGCAACGAGCGCGCCGTCTGCCACGGCGAGCGACGGTGAACCTTCACCTCGCGTTGCCTTGCGGAATCCGTCCATGACTTTTCGCCACTGCGAACGCATGAGCACCATCCCGACCAGTGAACCGGCCAGGAACAGCAGAATTGTCCAGGCAATGCCGATGGCGTTGCCCACGATGACAAGTGCGGCGATCTCGACGATCACGTAAAGCAGGAACATGGCGGCGATCATGACGTCCCCTTTCAGACGGTCTACCACTACAACGCACGACGGTTCGGTTTTTCTCCCGAGCGCCCGACATTGCCTGTGTAGTGAGTCACTTCCCCACCACGCCGGGTGTGCGCGACGTTAACTAACGCTCCGCTAACGATCTAACCCTAAAGTTGACCTTTAGACTCTGTGTGTGGTCAAGTCGTTTCACCCGCTTTCCAGCGGACCTAGTGAACGTGAAGGAGCCCGACATGAGCCGACTCCCCGGCAACAGACTTTCCCGGCGTCTACCCGCTGCGCTGGCCGGCGCTGCCGCCGTCGTAGCCCTGACTGCAGGGTCTGCCCTGGTCGGAGCCGGTTCTGCGGCGGCAGATCCGCAGGCACCTGCCGAGTTCACGGTGCCCATCGAGATCAATGTGCCCACCGACCTCGCGGCACTGATCGATCAAGCCGGCGCAATCTCGCCCGAGGCAACCGCTGCATTGAATCAATTGATCGGCACGGCGGCAGCTGACCAGATCGCTGACGCATTGGGCGTTGATCTCGGCTTCACGACACCGGCGCCGTTCATGTATCCCGCACCGACGGTTGGTTGCGGGCTCGACGGACAGATGGCGACGGTGACGCTGGCAACGGCACAATCCGGCCCCAACTACCCGCTGCCACCGTGGGTGGAAGACAACCAGCTTCGCTTCCAGGCCATTCCCGCATACGTGGGGATTCCGAAAACGTCCGAGTTGAGTGTCGCGTGGATCAACACCAGCACATTCAAGGGCGGAATTGTTCCTCTGGACGAGACCCTCCCGGTCGTGGACACTCCCCTGTTGTCGAAGGTCGTCGACACCGGTGACGGCAAGGTCCTGGCCGCGATATTCGGCAAGGTCGACTACACCGACGGAAAGTCCTGCATCGTGCTTCCGACGGTCGGCTCCTTCGACGCCTGAGTTCGTATCGGCCTACGAGCCCGGAGTCACCAGCCCGGTCTCGTAGGCCAGCACGACAGCTTGCACGCGGTCGCGAAGATCCAGCTTCGTGAGGATGCGTCCCACATGAGACTTGATCGTCGACTCCGATAAGTACAGTTCCTGGGCAATCTCCGTATTGGATCGCCCCGCCGCGATATGGCTGAGCACTTCCCGTTCACGTTCGGTCAACACGTCCAGAACGATCGGATCTCGCCGTGGCGCCGGACCGTCGACGATGAAGCGAGACAACAATCTTCGCGTCACCTTGGGTGACACAACAGCATCGCCGGCCGCAACACTGCGGATTGCGGACACGAGGTCCTCGGGTGGAGTGTCCTTGAGCAGGAACCCACTGGCACCTGCCCGCAACGCACCGAGTGCATGTTCATCGAGATCGAACGTCGTCATCACAAGAACACGCGATTCGATCCCCGACGCCAGAATCTGCTCGGTTGCACTGACGCCGTCGACAATCGGCATTCGGACGTCCATCAGCACGACATCCGGCTTCAGTGCGATCGCCGAGGCAAGCGCAGCCGCTCCGTCCCCGGCTTCACCGACCACTGAAATATCTTCGTGTGCCGCGAGGACCATATTGAGCCCCATACGCATGAGTTCCTGGTCATCGACAATCAGCACGGAGATAGGCACCGCGTAAACCTATCGGGCCGACCGGGCTGATGCGACTCAGCCTTTCGGATGGGCCGGCAGATGTCGAGTGGCGTCGTAGGGCTCGAAGTAGGATTCGCCCACGACGAACATCCCCTTCTGCGGCAGCCAGAAATCTCCGAGACGTGCCTGCACAGGTAGCGGACCTGGCGGTCCGATATCGACCCCGTCGAAACTCGCTCGACTCCGGTCGACGGTCCACAACATCCGAGGATTCGCTCGGAACCATTGACCGTTCGAGGTGGTCCCGGTCAGTTTCACCCGGCCGACACCCAGCGCAGGTCCAGCGGCCCGTCCCATCGCGGACATCACGCCATCGCTGCGCCACATCGCGCCAGGCATCAGCTTGCCCATGCCCGTCATCACGGCGGTTGCCGCAGATCGGCCCACGTCGAGTTCCCACACGAGTGTCTCGTCCACCCTGACCGTGAAGGCGGACGGGCCCGTCCACGTCACCTTGATGTCCGCTGTTCGCGCGTCGGCGAGATCCGAGCCGAAGTATCGGGCGCAACTGTTCTCGGGCGAGTTGCTGCTGTAAATGATCCAACGTCCGTCGGGGTCTCGATGCCACACCGAGTCGTACCCGGCACCGACCGAGCTGGCGGGAAAATGCCGCATCGCCAAGTAGTGGCCACTAGCGAATGGTTGTCCCATCACCCCGTAGCCGGCGAATCGTTCCTGTCCGTCACCCGGGGGAACCTCTCTGGTGCGTTCAGCAATTGATCGTGGATTGTCAGTCATCATCTGTCCTCTCCGAATCCGTCCCCGTTCGACGGTTACCCCGTTTCAACATCGGCACCAGCGCGTTGCAAAGTCGCCAGTGCAACATTCGTCGGGATTCTGGAATGCTGGATGTACAGCAACCACACAACGGGGAGGCTGACATGAGGTTTTACGAGGATCACATCGTTCCGCGACTGGTGAACGCAACCTGCGGGATGTCGCTGACCGAACCCTCGCGCAAGCGAGTCTGCGCCGACCTGCATGGTCGCGTTGTCGAGATCGGGTTCGGATCCGGTCTCAACGTCCCGTTCTACCCAGACTCCATCGATTCGGTCAGCGCCGTCGAACCCGCCGACCTCGGCTGGAAACTAGCGGACACACGGCTCGCTGCGTCACCCGTGCCCGTCGAGCGCTCCGGACTCGACGGGCAGTCACTTCCCTTCCCCGACAACACCTTCGACGCCGCACTCTCCACGTGGACGATGTGCACTATCCCCGACGCGGGCGCCGCGCTGCGCGAGGTGCGACGGGTTCTCAAGCCCGGCGGAACCCTGCATTTCGTTGAACACGGTCTTGCCCCGGACGAGAAAGTGCAACGCTGGCAGCACCGCTTCGAACCGATCCAGAAAGCAGTCGCAGGCGGCTGCCATCTCACGCGCAAGATCCCGACGCTCGTGCAAACCGCGGGCTTCGAGATCCACGCCCTCGACACCTTCTATCAGAAGGGTGTACCAAAAATCATGGGCGCGCTGTCCCTCGGCGTTGCCAGGCCCACAGGTTGACTGACTCCGGGCACCAGGACTTGTGCGGCGCTACCTGTTGCGTCGCCGAGTGATCCGAAGCTCGCTACGGCTTCGCTCCGGGCACGAGCGAATTGCGGATCAGCCGCGGGCACGTTGACCGATGGCCGCTTCGGAGACGATATGGGCGATTCGACTTGCCCGTGTTGCGTCTCGAGCGGCACTGACGATCCACCACAGCATCTGTTTACGGGCGCTGGGCGGAAAACCGTCCCAGTTGCTTCGAGCTCGCGGGTCTCGATCCAGCGCCGCCTTCAAGTCAGACGGTTCCTCGAGGTCTTCTACTTGGTCGGAAATCGTCCACCAGCCGTTGGCTTTCGCGGCAGCAATGGCGTGGCGCCCAGCGTCGGTCATGAGACCGCGCGCCTCCATATCGGCTGCGCGTTCGCGGTTGAGCCGGGTCCAAGAACTCTTGGGTCTGCGCGGCGTGAACAATTGCAAGCCACGCTCTTCGTCGAGGATGGTGTTGGTGGAGTCGATCCAACCAAAGCAGATGGCTTCCTCGACGGCCTCGGGGTACGGGCAGCGTTGACGGCCGGCGGTGTTGCGCCAGGAGCACAACCACACACCTCGGGCCGATTTGTGGTTGTGCGTCAGCCAAGTTCGCCACTGTTCCCGAGTCTCGGCATGGATGATCGGGTAGTCGAATTTCCACGTTGGGGGGTGGGCGGAGACCGGTGGCGGCGATTTCGAAGTGGTCATTTATCCTCCTGGCTCAGAGCGAAACGGACACGTATCTCGATAGACGAGGGACCGGCATGGTGGCGAGATTCTGAGGTGAATGGCGAGCTGCCTTACGGTGTCGGCGAGCTCGGCTGGTTCGATGACTGTCACTGGAGCGGTGAGCGCAATGCGAGCAACCGTCATGGCGAGCCGGCCGAGATCTTCACCGCGGATCTCGACCACACTGAAGTTCGGCCCCAACTCGATTGGTGTGTGGTCAATCCATCGGAGCACACCCTCGAGTTCGGAGAACGTGGCTTCGATGACGAGTTTCGCATCGAGGTGACGGGGCGACGAGCCGAGTGAGCTCGCGACGAAGCCAGCCGCATCACCACCCGGAATCTCGCGTGGTGTGAAATGACTGCCCGCCAGCTGGGGCTCCCAGAGTCGGTCCAGCCGAAAAGTTCGCCAGTCACCACGATGTTGGTCCCATGCCAGGAGGTACCAACGTCGTCCTGCCGTGACAAGTTGGTGCGGCTCGACCAACCGTCTGCTGCTCTCGCCATCACCTCGCCGATAGTCGAAACGCACATGCTCATGGTCGCGACATGCCGCGGCGAGCACACTGAGTGCTTCGGGATCAACGATGTCGTTGTCGTCCACCCGCCGCATCGAAATGACGCTCGAATGTAGCGCCGACACACGTCGGCGCAGGCGATGAGGCAGGAGTGTTTCGATTTTCGTCAGCGCGCGCAGCGACGTTTCTTCGATGCCGTCGATGGCTGCCTCAGCGGCGTAGCGTAGCCCGACGGCTACCGCGACGGCCTCGTCATCGTCGAGAACCAGGGGCGGCACGTGTGCGCCTGTTGCAAGTCGGTAGCCCCCATATTTTCCCGACGTGGAATCGACCGGATAGCCGAGGTCGCGGAGGCGATCAACGTCGCGGCGCACCGTTCGCTCCGTGACGTCGAGTCGTGCGGAGAGCTCGGCGCTGCGCCAGAAACGATGAGTCTGCAGGAGCGACAGCAGCTGCAGCGCTCTACCTGTTGGATCGTTCCGCATTTCTTCAGTGTGCCAACAATCGAGGACACGATGTGTCCGCAATGTTCCCTATCGTCGGGGCAACCGGTCATTCCACACACACGATCGGTAATCAACCCAAAGGAGAATCCGTGAATCCATCCGACTTCCCCAAGCCCGTCCTTATCCCAGTCAACGGCGTGGAACTCGAAGTCTTCGAAGCAGGGCGACACAATGCCGGGAAACCCATCGTGCTGTGTCACGGGTGGCCAGAGCACGCCTATTCTTGGCGATACCAGGTGCCCGCCCTTGTCGAGGCGGGCTACCACGTCATCGTCCCGAACCAGCGCGGCTACGGCAATTCATCACGTCCGATCGAAGTGACGGACTATGACATTGAACACTTGGCGGGTGATCTCATCGCACTTCTCGATCACTACGGCTACGAAGATGCCACCTTTGTCGGTCACGATTGGGGCGCCTTTGTCGTGTGGGGCCTGACCCTGTTGCACCCGGACCGGGTAAACAAAGTGATCAACCTGAGCTTGCCCTACCAGGATCGCGGAGAGCAGCCCTGGATTGAGTTCATGGAAGCCGTGCTTGGCGGTGACTTCTACTTCGTCCACTTCAATCGACAGCCGGGCGTCGCGGACGCCGTGTTCGAAGACAACACCTTCCGGTTCCTCCGCAACATGTACCGGAAGAACGAACCCCTCAGGGAGCCTCAGCCGGGTATGGCGCTGATCGATCTCGCCAGAGCAGAGACGCCGCTCGGTGAGCCTCTGATGAGCGATAGCGAATTGGCCGTTTTCGTCTCCGCCTTCGAATCGACAGGATTCACGGCCAGTATCAATTGGTACCGAAACTTGGACCGCAACTGGCATGTGTTGGCAGACGTGAACCCAATCATCCAACAGCCCACACTCATGATCTACGGCGACCGCGACGCCATCGCGAAGTCTGAAAAACTGACAGAGTTCGTGCCCAACGTAGAAGTAGTCAATCTTGACTGCGGTCATTGGATCCAACAAGAAAGGCCCAAGGAAACTAACCAAGCAATCTTGAACTGGCTGGAACGGCAGGATGCAACATAGCTTCAACGCTAGGTGGCGCCTCAGGAAATATGTCAATCTCATTCAGATCCGGTAAGGCGGCTTGATCTGGACCCCTTGGTGCATGGATCAGGCGGATTGCTGAGCTCGGCCATGCGCGAGTCGGTTTCGATGATGTTGCCGCCGAACGGGAGCCGATCGACGATCGCCCGCGCACAGTCACGGTCGCCGAACTGCCCTCGCGCCAGGGCGTGACGTGATCGACACGAAATTCATCGATCGTCGCGCGGGATTCCCCGAGGATCGACGTTGTTCTGACGTCGGCTTGCCGTTGTTCGGTCGAGCCGTGTTGATCCGCCATCCCACCGCGCCGCAGCGCTCGGACCACAGATTCGAATACTTTCCATCTCTTGCGATCAAGTCTTCGTGAGAACCAAGCTCTTCCATCCTCGCCGCTGGTTAGTCGCGGCACTGGACTTTGATATGGTCGCGGACAACGACTTTCAGCGCCAAGTCCAATTCGGAACGTTTTCGGAAGATATGGACCTCGCCGTCATCGCAGCGCACGGGACACTGGACAATGAGGCCGCAGAAATCGACTGGGACGATCCCACTGTCGTTCTGCGCGAAAGTGAGAGTGGCACAGTCACTGTCGCGGACATTGTTACCGAACTGGCCGAGTGGGACAGGTCGGCATGGGCGTGGTTGGCAGCAGAACGCGTCACACTGAGCGGCCACTATCTGCGTGCCAAACATCCAGAACTTGTCCGCGAGTACCCGCATCACTGAGGAAGCAGATCAACCGTCTGTCGAGGATGACTGACTGGTTATAGAGCGGATTACCTCCACTGTGACTGGAGGAGGTGCCACATTCGAAACGTGCAGTATTCCCGGTCTTCGTGGATATCTGCGAAACTCCTCGGATGGCACTCATCGGGCGCGAAGCAGCGGCATTGCTCAACGACGCCGGAATCGAACTCGGCCCCGGATTAACCGAATCTGAATTCGACTCTGTCCACGAACGCTTCGGATTTCACTTCAATCCGGATCACCGTAGCCTGCTCGCCACTGCCTTACCGCTCGGTGACCGCTGGCCGGACTGGCGAAACGGCGACGACCTCGAGCTGGAGACATGGCTAGATAGTGTTGCCGAAGGATTCATATGGGATGCACTGCATCAGAGTCCGCCGTTCTGGCCGCCATCGTGGGGCACATTGCCCTCCTCAACCGAGGACATAGCCACAACGGTGCGCCGAGAACTCAGGGGGTGGCCGCGCCTCATTCCGATCTACGCGCACCGCTTCACCCCCGCCGCGCCCTCACCGTCAGAATCACCGGTGTTCTCCGTGTGGCAGACCGACATCATCTACTACGGGGCCAACCTACTCGAATACCTCACCAACGAGTTGCTGTCCGGACAGGGCCGAAAGGCACTCTCCCCCCGAACTATCAGCGTCCCGTACTGGTCGCGGTTCGTCGAGTCAGCAAACAGCGCAGAATCAGTCTGACCAACATCGACGCGCAAAACCGTCTATCGAGTGTGCCGTTAACCCGACTCGGTTCCCGTTCAGTCAGATACAACATTGATGCATCTGTATCGAATAGCGGCACCTCGACGGGGTGCCGAGAGGCGCAAGACGGCCACCGACTCTTTGGAAGCCACTCGATATCTCCGGGTGTCGGCGGGCTTCGTCGTGTACCAGTCAGAGAGAACCCGATGGCGCTGTACGCCGACGAGTTCGCAAGGGATTGCTTTCGACAACGCTATTCGCCATTCCCACGGCAACGGAAGAACCAGATCCAGCGACCTGCGATCATCAGTCATTACTTCCAGGCTGAACTGATCAGTGACGACTTAAGAGGTCGATTGGCGGTGTGCAGTATTCGAAACGTGAAACATTCCTCCTGACACCATGCGGACACCGAACCGTACCGGGATTGTCGCACTGACGTGAGCCCGTTTGATAGCGGTCGGTCGGTACGCTCGTGGACATGGGACTGGGGTTTTTACTGCTGTTTGCCATGTTCGGCCCGTTGCCGTTGCTCTGGTGGGCGGCGGTCCGGGCGAAGAGCCGCGGCCTTGGGGGGTCGTTCGTCGGGCCGTTTCAGGAGATGTTCGATCCCGGTGCGGCGCGAGCACAGATCGTCATCGAGCAGATCGCGGAACTGCCTGACCCTGCGGGCTCCGGCGACCCGGACAACGACGACGATGTGCCGTACACAGTCGCCTATAAGGGCGTTCGACTCCACATCAACCCTGATAGGGGTCGACAGCGTGGAGGCGACGGGACCACCAAGTGAGCTGAGTGAGCACCAACCTGGCCAACCCCGGCAACGCCGACCCTGACGTGGTCGCGTTCCTCAAGGACCTTCGCGATCTCCATCCTGGGTGTGCCAATCCAGATCACCTGACGAATGATACGAGCTTTCGCTGGGTCAATTCGCTTGGGCTGCCCGCCGATACGACCACGAGCGCGAGCCGGCGCCAAACCTGCGCCGTGCGCGCCCGGATCAGCGTCCTCTCGAATTGTGCTAAGGCGCCCAAGATTTGGAAGATGAGCATTCCGCCGGCCGATGACGTGTCAGTCGACTCCGTCAACGAGCGGAAAGCCGCGCCGCGCCGCTGCAAGTCCTCGACAGTTTCGCCCAGATGCTTGAGTGACCGACCTAGCCTGTCCAGTCGCCAGACGACGAGGGTGTCACCGGCCCGAAGGTGACTGAGTAGATCGAGCAGGACCGGGCGATCGTCCTTGGCGCCACTCGCCGCTTCTTCCCACCCTCGATCACATCGAATGGCCGCCAGAGCGTCACTCTGCAAATCGAGGACGTGATCGGTCCCGGAAACCCCTATTTACCTGTGACTCCCGAAATTATTTGGCACGTTTTTTACCGAATTATTTGGCACGCGGCTTGATCGTCAGGTGATTCGAGGTGGACGTTGCCACCCGATCGGTATCGTCGCGGTATGACTCGTTCCGACGTTTCCTGGCAGAGCCGAGCGATGGCGTGGCCGCTGGTCGTGGGAACTGTATTCGGAAGTTACTTCGCGCTTCTCTTCGCAGATTCCAGTGATGTCAGTAGTGTTCTCACCGCGATCTGCCTGGGGTCGCTGTGCTCGCTGCCTGCCGGCGGGCTGTTGGGAATGGCAGCAATCATGACGGGGAAGGGCGTCCTCGCGGTCGGCGAGCGACACGTCCGCGCCGCGGCACCGACGACGTGGCGGCTCGCATTCGCAACGTCGACGGCTGTGGTGGTCGCGATGATCGTCACTGCTGCGCTCTCCGTTGCAGGAGCCGATGGGTGGAGTATCGCCTGGCCTGCGTTGACAATCTCAGCCATTTCCTTCGGCGCAGCATCCGTGTACTACCCCGCGGCCACACATGAGGACCTCGCTCACGATGACGTTGCATCAGCTGGAAAATAGGATTCGGCACATAGCCGAATCCCCCTACCGTCTCAGTCATTAGCACTCCCCTGGTGTGGCGTTCGGGATATCAGTTCAATGCCAGTAGTTGCCCATAGTGTGAGCTATGCGGCGATTGCGTACGTGGTTGAGAGCGCCCGGGACCTGTGCAAATCTCCTTGCTCTTGGAGCAATGTTTTTCGGAGTGCTCGACGAACGACGAAATCCGGCACCAGTACCGCTTGGAGTGGCGATCGGACAGCCCACATGCATGGCATCCGCAGTGTTGTCCTCGCTGAGCCCGACGTCGGCAGTGGTGTGCGAATTCAGCGGGTACACCGACGATTGCCGCTGCGCACTTATGCGCCAGACCAGCGGGTTCGGCAACTTCGTCGCGGTAGTCGAGCAACTTAACTTAGTCGCGCTTCGACCAAATGACCGTGGTTCGGCGAATGCCCTACCGACGGCACAATTCCCACTCCCGTTATGTGGCTGGTCGATGACGCAGGAAACTCAGCAAGGGCCGCTCTTCCCGTTGACGGGACGTGCGGAAACCCGCTGCCCGACACCTACGCTCCCGACACCTACGTGGCAATCACGAATCTGACGATGCCGGACGAGCAAGCGCACAATCTGCCCCGAACATTGTGAAGCCACAGCCACGGCACCACGTTTTGGCCTGTTTAACCGGATCGCTCTCAGATCATTTCTACGGGTTTGGGTGTTCGTTTTGACCATCGACAAACTGGATAGTTTCTCCTGCCGGACACCCGAAATGCCCTGAGCGGCAATAAAAACCAGTGGATCAATCGGAACATGAGCTACAGCCACGGCAACTTAACCAACCCACTAAATAGCGGATGCGTCGCATGAGCGGCATTATTCTATCGTGACAGTCATGAAACCAGCGCCGCTCCCTCCGCGCCCGCTCCGAATCAGCCTGTCCGTCGTCGCATGGTTCAACCTGCTCTCCGCCCTCCTCGGAATGGCTGGACTAACCATTGGTGGCGGGTTCGGCCTCCCTCCGGAATGGATCCAAGGAACCATCTTCACTTCCTACTTCTGGCCAGGCATCATCCTCGGCGTGATCGTCGGCGGAAGCCAGGCAACCACGCTCGTTGCTCAGTACGGCAGGTTCGCACTGGCGTGGGGTCTACACGCCGCGGCCGGCCTAATCATGATGATCTGGGTCTTCGTCGAAATCGCCATCATCCTCGTCTGGTCGCCGCTGCACGGCATCTACTTCGCCACCGGCATCATTCAGACAACCCTCGCCGTGCTTGCTCTAAGTGCCTGGCCGCGCCCCTTCCTCCAACAATCCTCAAAGCAACCAACACCCTCTTCCTGACCGCACCGCAGGACATAATCTTCATAAATTCGTCAACACAACGTTCAGTTGCGTCCCCGCGCTGGGATGCCTCGGACTTACTGTTGATCGGTTCCCACGCCATGTTAGATCACTCGCCGGGAAGTGAAGTCAGTTCTCGAGCCTCAGGTCGTCGTCGATCAAGTTCTCAGTAGCTGCTGCACGCGCTTGCACTGGCAACGGCGAGGAGGAGCGCCGAGACGATGCCGAATGCGGTTCGGGTGGTGAACATCTGAGGTCAACGATCCATTCGTGGGAAGAAGAAGGACAGGAGGGTGCCGGCCAGCAGTAGGCCGGAGCAAACGAAGAGGGCTTGGGAGTATCCGGAAACCAGTGCTTCGGTCGGCGCGCTGTCCGAGCGTGCCGTCGAGGACGCGGCGACGCTCACGAGAACGGCTAGTCCGAGTGAACCGCCGATCTGACGCGACGTGCTCAGCAGCCCGGATGCCATGCCGACTTCTTCGGGAGGAGCGTCGGCGGTGGCGACGTTGCTGAGCGGCATGAACGACAGGCCGATGCCGATGCTCGCCAGAAGCGAAGGCACCAGGATGACAGCCCAGAAGGGACTGTCGAGGTTCATGGTCGAGAAGATGAAAGTCCCGAGTGCTGCGACCGCTGTTCCGACTACGAGTAGCGGCCGAACTCCGTAGCGTGGAAGGAGTTTGGTGGATGCGAGGATGCCGATGACCAGGCCGAAACAGAAGGGCAGGAACGCCAGACCGGTGGTGGTCGGCGAATAGCCCAGTCCGCGTTGCAGGAATAGCGAGACGAAGAAGAACGCGCTGAACTGTGCCGCGCACACCAGGCACATGATGGCGTTGGCCAGTCCGATTCGGGGCCGAAGGAGGGTGGACAGTCGTACCAGTGGTGTGGCGCAGCGGCTTTCGACCGCGACGAAGGCGGTCAGCAGGGCGATCGTGAGAGCGAATCCACCCAGCACGTAACCCGAAGTCCAGGAATGTGATTCAGTGGCGATGACGGTGCCGACAAGGGCGGTGATTCCGGCCGTCGCCAAGATGGCGCCGGGGAGATCTAGGGAGCCGCCTCTAGCGGCTTGGCCGGCAGGCAGGCCGCGGGTACCGGCAACTGCGGCGATCAGGGCCACCGGTGCGCCGGCGAACATCACCCATCGCCAACTGAGTCCTTCGGTCAAAATGCCGCTCAGTACTACACCGAGTGCACCGCCCAGTGCTGATGACATTGCGCCGATGCCGAATGCCTTGGCCCTGGCGCGTCCGGTGGGAAAGGCCTGGCTGAGGGCGGCGAGCCCGGCCGGCGCGATCATCGCAGCGCCGACGCCTTGAAGTGCCCGAGCGCCGACAAGCATCTCGGCGGACACCGAGAAGGTGCCGACGATGCTGACGAGGGCGAACAGCAGAAGTCCGGCGACCAGAACCCGGCGAGTGCCCATCACATCGCACAGTCGGCCGCCGAGAAGCAGCAATCCGCCGAAGGCGAGGGCGTACGCGTTGACGACCCAGGACAGCCCGGCGTCGGAGAAGTTCAGTGATTCCTGGATGTCGGGTAGCGCGACGTTGATGACCGACATGTCGAAGGCGACCAGGAACTGTGCTGCCGCGGCGGCTGTGAGGACCAGGGCAGGCGCGGCTACCGCCCGTGTTGATGTTGTCATTGCAGGCACCTCATTTGTATACATGTTCTCATAAGTAGTTAGGTTTACCTTGCTGTCGACCGAGATGCAAGAGGTTCCCCGGGCGAGAGCGCCGTAGCAGGGGCGCGCACAATCGATGCATGGCCGAAAAGATGGAACCGAGATCGCCGCGGCTCGGACGTCCCCCGACGATCACGTCGGAGCAGATAGTCGAAGAGGCGAAACGGCAACTTCAGTCCGGCGGCGCCGACGCATTGAGCATGCGAGCGTTGGCGACGTCGCTCGGCACCACACCGATGGCGCTGTACCGGCACGTGGGCGACAAGGAACAGCTGATCAGCGCGGTTCTCGATGCGTACTCACAAGACCTCGGTTCGCTGGTCCTGCCACAGGATCAGGTCGAGCGGATTCGCTTGATCTTCACCGCGATCTTCGAAACGCTGGCATCGGAGCGCTGGATCATCGAGTTGCTTCAGCGCGGCGGGCGCGGCGGGAGCGGCGCCGTCGTCCTGGTCGATCGAGCCATGGCCGCGTGTGTCGAACTGGGCATGTCTCCACGCCGCGCACTGTTGGTCTACCGAGCGCTGTGGAACTACACGCTCGGCGCACTGCTCAACAACTATGACGACAGCGCGCGACCCGAAGGCAGCGTGTCACCTCTTGCGATCAAGATCCGAGAAATCGGGCCCGCGGAACTACCCGTACTCAACGAGGTGCTCGAAGACTGGCCGGCCGGGACGACGACCGATGGTTATCTCGAAGGTCTCGACATACTCATCGACGGATACCTGCGTAGCCCGGCCTAACGGCACTGACACCAGGCCATGCCTCAACAGCGACAACGTGCCAGGTAGTCAACACGCCGAGCCTCGCGCCGAGAGGCGGTGTGGCCGCCACCCGGATGCAACTTCACCTCCCATAGCCAACCGATTAACGCAGCATCTCGACGCGTTGTTTCGCCATTAGGAGAAATCGGCAACCTGCCTATCTGAGTTGTCCAGGATCAGCTGTTTTGAGGGGTGGCCGGATACACAGGCAGCCACATCGCATCCTGAACGGCCTGTACCAAGTCGTCGTGGGTCACGGTGGCGACGCCGTCATCGGCTGCTGCCTTCGCGACCGCCACAGCCACCGTCGCGGACGAGGCACGAAGGTTTTCGACGTCGGGGAGGAGGGACGCTCCCCGCTCCGAGACATCCACCTGACCGGCGACCGCGACCGCAGCTGCAAGGAGCATGCCATCGGTTACGTGACGAGAACCGGACACGATCGTGCCAAGGCCTAGGCCTGGATAGAGCAGAGCGTTATTGCATTGACCGATCCGATAAGTGACGCCGTTGTATTCGACCGGTTTGATCGGTATCCCGGTCGCCATCAACGCCTGCCCTTTGGACCACAAGATGGCGTCCTGGGGCATGACCTCTATACGGCTGGTCGGGTTCGAGAGCGGCAGCAAGATGGGGCGTTCAACCCCGCCACTGAGCGCTTCTACGACGTCCTGCGTGAAAGCTCCGTGCGCGGTCGAAGTGCCGATCAGGATGGTGGGTTTGACGTGCTGGACCACCGTCAGAAGGTCGATAGGGCGCCCGCCCCAATCGGCGAGTTCGTGTGCTGGCCGGGCATAGGCTTGCTGGTAGTCGGGCAGGTCCTGCATATCGTCGGTGACCAAGCCGTCGCGGTCGATAAGCCACACTCGAGCGCGGGCCTCGTCATCGCTGAGCCCGGCGCGGCTCATCGCGGCGGAGATCTGGTCGGCCATGCCCGTGCCGGCGGTGCCAGCGCCAAAGATGACAAGTCGTTGATCCGCGAACGTCTGTTTGGTGACCTTCAGCCCCGAGATGACCGCCGCCATGACGATGGCGCCGGTTCCCTGAAGATCGTCGTTGAAAATGCGGTACTTGTCGGCGTGGTCTACGAGGATACGGCGGGCATTGGAGGGGCCGAAGTCCTCAAAATGCAGCAGTGCCTTCGGGAAGAGCTTCTCCACTGTCCCTAGGTAGGTTCCGATGAACTTGTCGTACTTCTCCCCCCGGACGCGACTGTGTCGGTTCCCAAGGTAGAACGGGTCGTTGAGGAGCGCTTCGTTGCTTGTCCCCACATCTAGATTCACCGCGATGACGCGGCTGGGGTTGATGCCGGCTGCGGCGGTGTAGATCGCCAGTTTCCCCACGGCGATGTCGGTACCGTTGACGCCCCAGTCCCCAATCCCGAGGATCTCCTCAGCGTCGGAGCAGACGATCAGGTCCACATCATCCGGACCCAATTCCATTGTGGCGAAGGCAATTTCGATGTCGTCGACGTGATCGATCGACAGGTACACTGCACGCGACTGGCGGTAGTCTTGTGACCACTGCTCGATCGCGTCCCCGATGGTCGGGTCGTACACGACGGGCAGCAATTCCGAGAGGTGATCCGCAATCACGCGGTAGTACAAGACTTCGTTGCGCTCGTGGAGCGAATCAAGGTAGATGTACTTCGCGAGATCCGTTGACTGCTTTTGCAACTGTGCGTATGAGCGTCTCGCCTGCTGATCAAGGGGCTCGACCGCTGATGGCAACCGCCCTACCAGGCCAAGTGATGCACGCTCCTCTTGTGTGAATGCAGTTCCCCGGTTCACCGCATCGTCGCGAAGAATCTTCTTTGCTTCATCCATGCTCTCCCCCATCCGTCGGGAGGACCGCCAGTGGACCCTTCAGGTGACAGTCCGGCGCCAATGACTGACCTCAATTGGAGTCAAATCTAACCCCGCAGTCGCTGCGCTGCCCACAGGTTGACTGAACTGTCCCGGCTGGCGTATCAGGGTTGCTCGCAGTGTGAACTGCTATCGACGGTGGTGCTCCCTTCACAAGAGACCGCCCTGGTGCCTCTCTCAGACCGCCACCGTTTAGTGACTCCACGGAGCAACGAAGCCATACAAACCAGCCTTGTATATGAGCATCGGCCAAAACTCTGACCACGCCGCATCCGAAATCACCCGAGACAAACTGCGGTTCTTCAGCATGTTCCGCAGGCTCAACCTCGTGACGGCAATCAATTGGTTTTCGCGCACCAGTCGAGTGGAGAGTGTGCGCAGATGGTTGCGTCGCCGATCGGCAACGCGCCCATAGATTTTCGCAACCTTGAACCGGGCCTTCGCCCGGTTTGCGGACCCCTCTCTCTTTTTTCGCCAGCGCTCGTTGCGCTTTCGCCATCCGGACGCGATCCTTCGCCTCGTGACGCGGGTTGTCGATCTTCTCCCACCGGCGCGCAAAAGGTCCACCACGAGCACCGGTGAGCTCCCTCAAAACGCTAGAATCAGCGTCGCGAAATCCTCTCGGGTTTACCCCGCCGACGGGAAACCCGATCACTCCAACGCCTGACCAATCAAGTCTTCGACCACAGGTGGGTGTGATGACCCGTCAATTGCTCCCACCGAGGCGCACTCTTTTCAGTGCGACGCCAACACCGGCATACAACCGGCGATTCTTGCGCACCGCCACAACGAAAGTCGAGATTCAAGGCAACTGATCGATTCGAACTACGTCTGACGCTCGTCCTTTTCATCAGTTGAATTCGGAACCGAGTCAGCCGCCTGCTCGCGCGTAGCCATACCTCCGTTCCCACCCTTGTCTGTCGGGCCCGGATGCCCAGCCTTCGGGGCGTCGTCGCCGTGATCTGTTTTCGCCATGTGATCTCCTCAATCTAAAATGCGTTCGAGCGTGACAAGATTGACGTGATGATTCGGTGAAGCGAGCCCGTTGGTGTGACTGACTCGTCAACTATGTGGTGACGAAGAACCCTCACTCTGAGGAGCTACACCGTTCGTCGCTCTGCGAATCCATCAGGAAGGAGACTTCTTTCCTAGGAGTAACTGGCTCAAGGATCGACTGCTCGGATCTAAAGGGCCGGATTTGATGCTCACCTTCTTACCGGCGGCGAGAGGCGCGGTGCGGTAAACGGGTTGACAATGCGCCCTGACCGTACGGGGGCGAGCGAAGCAATATTGCGGGCTGCGTCGTGTTCCCCATGAGCCGTCCGCGACCAGTGGGCGGCGGAATTTTGCACTGCGAGATCCGATTTGCTTTCTCGCTTTGTAGGTGACGAAGCCCCGCAGTTGGGCGTTTCCCACCAATCGAGTTGCCTAAGGTGTTTCTTTCCACGCCATACCCGATCCGTTCAGAGGTTTTCTGTCTCGAAACGACGATCGGCGGGTTGTCTGAACAACTTTTCGAGAGTTGATGATTGGTGTCGGGGACGAACGGCTGTTCTTTCCTCCGCCGAGTTTTCGGTTTCTGCCGTGCTGAGTTCATGCCGACCTCCGGCAGCACCAGACGCGTGCAGACGTTGAGTTCACCGATCCGGTACCACGTTTCATGAATACCCCGCTGCTGCCCCGGGGAATGTGAGGCTCAATCGGGGAGCGTTACTTGGCAGACGCTGAGATCTCCGAATCCGGCCAGCTTTCCAATCAGCCTGATTTCAGAGCTTACATTCGGGCAACCACCCGTTTATTCTTTTCTTCCAGTAGGCCTCGTAGGTTCGATGCCTGCTGGAATTTACGGTGACGTTACTCCGATGCGCGCTCCACCAGTGCGTGTCCAGCTCTCGGTCGACAACCGGACTGAGGGGGCAAGAGCTACACACTCTCGCGTGACCACCACTGTGCTCCACCTACATTCGGGTGGAGGACCGTCTCGTGCATCGAATGCGAGCCGACGTGGACGAGAGAGGAGCAACCGGTGACTACAGACAGCTACGCCCACACACGTCATGTCGTGAGCATGTCCGGTGTGGAGAAGGTTTTCTCCACCGGCACCACAGCACTCGAGCGCCTCGACCTCGATATCGCGGCCGGGGAATTCGTGTCGTTGCTGGGCGCGTCCGGTTCCGGCAAGTCCACTGTCCTGCGACTGATCGCTGCTCTCGACACCGCAACTGCAGGTGACGTTTCGGTCTTCGGCACCGCGCCTGAGCAGGCTCGACGTAGTGGCCGAATTGCCTACGTATTTCAGGACGCAACGCTCTTGCCGTGGGCTACCGTGCACAAGAACGTCGCCTTACCCCTGAGCCTGGCCGGCCGCCCACGCAAGGAGATCAATGCAGCGGTTGACCGTGCCCTCGACGTCGTCGGCCTCGCGGACCGCAGGCGTGACCTGCCTCGCCACCTCTCGGGCGGTATGCGGATGCGTGTGTCGATTGCTCGCGCACTCACCCTCGATCCGAGCTTGCTGCTCATGGACGAACCTTTCGGAGCGCTCGACGAAATCACACGTCAAGACCTGCAAGCCGAAATCAAGAAGATCTGGCAGAACACCCCTGGTCTCACTGTCGTTTTCGTGACCCATAACGTCTTCGAGGCGGCGTTCCTGTCCACTCGGATCACTGTCCTCGGCTCCCGGCCCGGCCGCGTCGTCGCCGAATTCGACAATCCGGTTGGTGCGCTTCCTGCCGATCAGGTGCGCAGCGATTCCGAATACACCGCGAGCGTTTCCCGTATCTCTGCAGCGCTCGAGAACAATGCCGGACGGATAGCGATATGACCATCAGCATTGACATCGCGGACTCGATCGAACCCTCGCAGTCCGAACACGCGCGCCCCAGTCGACGTACATCGAGGCGTATCAACTTGGCTCCCATAGTGTTTCCGCTTCTGTTGGCTGTTTTGGTCATCACTCTCTGGCAGGTCGTATGCACGGTTCGCGAGATTCCCGAGTACCTCTTCCCCGCCCCGTCGGACGTACTTGACGCGGCGACAGAGAATGCCGGGTTGATCCTGTCCGCGTTCGTCATCACAGGAACCGAAGCTGTGGTTGCATTCGTGGTCAGTGCCGCAGTGGGGATTCTCGGTGCATTCCTGCTATCGAGTCACCGCATAATCGAACTCAGCGCCTACCCCTATGCGATTCTGCTGCAAACGATCCCGAGTATTGCGACGGCACCTCTGATCATCATCTGGTTTGGAGTCACCCAGACCTCGGTGGTTATCATTGCCACGATCATGGCGTTCGTACCCGTGCTGTCGAATACGCTCATCGGTTTACGTTCCGCAGACCGGCGGATGGTCGAGTTGTTCGCGCTACTCGATGCGTCGAAGTGGCAAACCCTGGTGAGGCTACGGATCCCCGCGTCCATGCCGTACATCGTCGGAGGCCTGCGCGTATCGAGCACTATGTCGGTCATCGGCGTCATCGTCGCCGAATACATTTCCGGAATCGGAAGCGGCCGAGCAGGCCTCGGTTTTCTGATCACCAAATCGGCCAGCCGATTCGAAACACCGCTACTTTTCGCGGCAGGCCTCGCGTGTGCCGCACTCGGAATCGTGTTCTTCCAAATCGTCCAATGGTTCGGCCGACTCCTCCTTTCGTCATGGCACGAATCGGAAATGTCCTCCGCCTCCTGACCGGCCTCTTTCATTGCCGGTCTACATCCGTCACCCACTGCTCCGAAAGAACTCTCATGAAGCGCACACGTCTGCTCGCTCCGCTCGTACTCGTAACAGCACTCACGCTGTCCGCCTGCTCCAACGCCGTTGGTACCGCCGATAACTCCGAAACTGACGTCACCATCGCCCTCGACTGGCTCGCCCAACCCACTAATGCCGGCGCGTACATCGCCCTCGAAAACGGCTACTACGACGACGTGGGTCTGAACGTCACCGTGCAACCCGGTGGCACCGAGGCGTCGAGCGTCAAGATCGTCGCCGGTGGCGGCGCGCACTTCGGCCTCGAATACGGCGGCCCGCTCCTGCAGGCGAGGGAGAAGGGGATCGACGTCGTCGCTCTGGCGCCGACCCTGCAAAAGAGTCCTGCTGTGTACGTGTACCACGCCGGAGCAGACATCAAGACCCTCGCGGACCTCAACGGGCGTACCGTCTACACCCAGCCGTCCTCGGGTGACTGGGAACTCACCGTCAAGGAATTCGATCTCGACAAGGTGAGCCCGGTGCAGTTCCAGGGCAGCTACGCGCCGTTCGCAGCCGATACGGATGCTGTTGCGCAGGGCTACGCAACATCGACGCCGGCAACCCTCACAGCGCAGGGCATCACGGTGGGAACGATTCCGAGGATATCCGAAAATGATTACGGCAGTGTTCTTTTCACTACACGGAAACTGATCGACGACAATCCGGAACTGGTAGAGAAGTTCGTCGCTGCCACAGTCAAGGGCTGGGACTTCATTCGGGACGAGCCGCAGAAGGCCGCCGACATCCTCTCCGCCTACATCGAGGACAGCTCGATTGAGGACATCGTCGCCGAATTCACAGCACAGGTTCCGTACATCTGGAGCGGCGACGCCGACACGCACCAGTTCGGTTGGCAGACCCAGGAACGCTGGGACGCGATCTACGAGCTGCAGTTGAGGCAAGGAACGGTCACCGACCGTAGCGCCCTCGACGGCGCATGGACCACCGATTTCCTGCCCGCGTCATGAGCAAACGCATCCGCCTCAACGCGGTTACCGTCAATGGACCCACCGTCTCGCCCGGGCTCTGGGCACACCCCGACGACCATGCGCACGAATTCACCAGCCTCGATTACTGGGTTCGATTGGCCCGAACCCTCGAACGCGGCCGGTTCGACGCCGTGTTCTTCGCCGACATGCTCGGCCTCTACGACGTGTACCACGGGAACCCGGCGCCGGCGCTCACCGGGGCGATCCAGGTACCGATCCACGACCCCACCTATCTGGTGCCGGCGATGGCAGAAGTGACCGAGCACCTCGGGTTTGCAGTCACGGTATCGACGACGTACGAGAACCCGTACACCGTTGCCCGAACCCTTTCGACGCTCGATCTTCTCACCGAGGGTCGCGTCGGATGGAACATCGTGACCTCGAATCTCGACAGTGCGGCCCGACTGCACGGGCATTCCACACAGGTTGACGTCGAAGATCGGTACGCCCGAGGCGAAGAGTTTCTCGACGTCGCATACGAACTGTGGGAACGCAGTTGGGAAGATCACGCGGTTGTCATCGACAAGGCCGCTGGTGTGTACACCGACCCCGCAC
Organism: Rhodococcus sp. AD45-ID; assembly: GCF_003023755.1. NCBI lineage: Bacteria > Bacillati > Actinomycetota > Actinomycetes > Mycobacteriales > Nocardiaceae > Rhodococcus > Rhodococcus sp. AD45-ID. The sequence continues at coordinate 1,489,718 of NZ_PYHL01000002.1, forward strand.
TCGTGCAGGGAATCGAGCACCGCGGCACATGGTTTTCAGTGCCGGGTGTACATACCATCGATCCGACGCCCCAACGCACTCCGCTTCTCTTTCAGGCCGGAAGCTCTGAGCGGGGGCGACAATTCGCCGCAGCGCACGCCGAAGCTGTCTTCCTGAATACACCGACCATGCAGGCCACCAAATTCATCGTCGACGACGTCCGTCAGCGGGCTGAAAAACTGGGCCGCGATCCCGACTCGGTGTTGTTCTTCCCCAAGATCACACCGATCGTCGGCGCCGATACAGCTGACGCGCACCGTCGTTTTCGGGACTTTCTGCGCTTCTCCAGCACCGACGGCATCTTCACGTTACTCGGAGCATGGACCGGCATCGATTTCGCCGAAGCCGGCGAGGACAAACTACTGGGAATTGCGTCCAAGTCCGATACGCGCGGTCTCGTCGAATCACTAAGGCGTCAGAAGCCTGGTGGCGATTGGTCCAGTGACGAACTCGCCCAGGTTTTCGCATTCGGCACCAGTGCGCTGACAATCGGTGGACCTGAAGAGGTTGCCGACGAACTCGAAGAATTCATCGATTTCACCGGCGCCGACGGATTCAATGTGGCATCGGTCGTCCAACCCGGGACCATCGACGACTTCGTCGACCACGTCGTTCCCGAATTGCAGAAGCGAGGCAGAGTGCAGACCGAATACGCCGCTGGAACCCTGCGTGAGAAGCTCACCGGCCGGGGTCCGGGCCTACCCGACAACCACCCGGGGCGCCGGGCGAGTTCAGCAGTGAGGACACCATGACCAAACCGTTTATTCTCACCTACGTCGAGCAGGCCGGCCCGGCCGCCGACAGCGGTTTGTGGAACCACCCGGACTTCGAGCCGGAACTGTTCAAGAAGCCCAGCTATTGGAACGCCCTGGCACGACAACTCCAAGACGCCGGCTTCGCAGCACTGTTTATCGCCGACATGCCTTCGGTCGGCTCGGACATACCCTCCCAACACGAACATCAGTTGCGTCAGGGGTTCGGGCCACGTATCGACCCGACCTACCTGATTCCGGGAATGTCGCGGGCAGCAGAGCGACTCGGGTTCGTCGTCACCTCCTCGATCACGTATGACCACCCCTATCGGCTGGCCCGAAAGTTTGCAACGCTCGATCACCTCACCGGCGGCCGTGCGGGCTGGAACATGGTGACCACCAACGCCCGTCAGGCAGCGCTCAACCACGGACTCGCAGACCTACTCGAACATGACGATCGCTACGACCGAGGTGACGAGTTCCTCGCCGTCGCCTACGCATTGTGGAATGACAGCTGGGATGACGACGCCGTGCGCCGTGATGCGGCCAGTGGCGTGTACATCGATTCCGACAAGGTCCGACCGGTCGACCACCGCGGCCCTCGATTCTCGGTTCAGGGGATTCCCGTATTCGCACCGTCTCCGCAACGTACACCGGTGCTGTTCCAAGCCGGATCCAGTGAGAGAGGCCGCGAGTTCGCGGCGACTCACGCCGAGGTCGTATACCTCAACGCCGCAAGCGCAGAGGAAACCTCGTTCCTTGTGTCGGACATACGCAATCGCGCCGAGAAGCACGGGCGCGACCCCCAATCCCTGCGCTTCCTCCCTCGCATCATTCCGGTGGTGGGCCCAACCCGCGCCGATGCGGAACGCAAATACGAGGACTTCGTCGATCACCACGACGAAGGGAGCGCCGCGTTCGTGCTGAAACAATGGGCAGGCATCGACGTGGATGCGCTGCCGAATACCGGCGAGATCAATCTCGACGACCTGCCTGTCAAGGGACAGACATCCCAGCACACAGCGGACTACCTGCGCCGACTGAGCCGGTCCGGGCGCCGCTTCACCAAACGAGACCTGTTACGCGCCTATGCATTCGGCGGAGAAGGAAACGTGCAGTTGGGAACTGGTGCCGAGATCGCCGACCAGCTCGAACGGTTCCGAGACGAGACTGGAGTCGACGGATTCAACGTCGCATACATGCTGCGCCAGCACAGCCTGGACGATTTCGTGCAGTACGTCGTGCCAGAGTTACGCGCACGCGGACTACTCGTAATCCCCGCCACCGACCATTCAATTGCGAGGACGCTACGCGAGAAACTGACCGGCACCGGCCCCCAGCTGCCGATCGACCATCCAGGCCGCCGCGCCCACAACCTAGCGGGACAAACAGCGTGAGCGTCAACGAACTACCCGCACTCGTCGACGCCGAATGGCTTGCGTCAACACTGCCGGAAGGCGATATCATCACAATCGACACCACTGTGCTGAGCGTCGCCCGTAGCGGCGGTGGCGTCGAATGGCGCAGCGGCCGAGAAAGCTTCGAACACGAGCATATCCCGGGATCAAGATTCGCAGACCTGCTCGAAGCGTTCTCCTCCCCTGACGCGCAGTTGGTGTTCACGCGCCCGGATTCCCACGGATTCCAGACTGCAGCACGCGCACTCGGAATCGGCCCGGACTCCCGAGTAGTACTGTACGACAATGCCATCAATGCGTTCTCTGCACGCCTGTGGTGGTTGTTCCGCTCATTCGGCCACGACCGAGTCGCAGTGCTCGACGGCGGCCTACAGGCGTGGAAGGCGGCCGGCCACACCCTGGAATCAGGGCTCGCAGCGCCGGTCGACGCCGGGATCTTTGTCGCAGAGCCACGCGACGGGTTCTTCGTCGAGCGCGCCGATGTCCTGGCCGTCGTCAACGGAGAACTACGCGGAACGCTCGTATGCGCCCTCCCGCCGGAAAACCCTGAGGTAGACAGCGGTTTTCGTGGCCGTCCTGGTCGCATACCGGGATCTGTCTCGGTGCCCGCCGCCGACATGCTCTCCCCTCAGACCGGAACTCTTGCACTGACAACACAATTCGACGAACTAGCCGACCAGGACGAGCCGGTGATCACCTATTGCGGTGGCGGGATCTCGGCGAGCCTGGACGCCTTCGCCCTCACTTTGCTCGGGTACCGCAACGTGAGGGTGTACGACGGGTCGCTCAACGAATGGGTGCTCGACGTGAACGCCCCACTCGTTGTCGGCCTCTGACGACGGGTACACCCGCCAGCGCCGTGTTGAATCCGAATACATCTGAGACGGGAAGAATACACAGGGCGCCATCGCCGGGTTGTATCCGCAGGGCGACCGAGTCGGCGTAGGCGTGCCTCACCAAATTCGGTTTCAGCCTGCCCCGAATGCTCTCCGGTGCCACTGAAAATGCGGCAGCGGGCGACGCGATCCTCTCCCCTGGTCTGATTTCTGGCCAGACCGGAGCACTCAACCTGGTCTCCTACTCACTGGCATTTGCACTCGGCACCGCCGGCATGGCCACACATCCTGATCCGCTTCGTCACTGTCCCGGATGCCGGCACAGCCCGAATTCGATCGGCTGGACAGTCGGACTGTGCAGCATGTTCTATCTGATTGTCATTGTGATGGGATTCGGGGCCGCAGCGATACTCGGGCCCAACGGCACCGAACGAGTCGGCGCCGGCGGAAACCTCGCAGCACCGACGCCCGACCCGTCATAGAGGCATCCGTCCCTGAATGGAACCGACGCGCATGATCGCGTCTTTCCGCTGAGAAAGACCGTCGCACGGAGATTTAACCGGGGTTCGAAGTTACTATCCCAAGAACGGAGCGACTGCCCCTTGATAGGAATCCGATAGCCCGAACCGCCCATCCGTACCACGTCGGTTCAACCTTGATCGGCAGTCAAAGCTCGAACCGCGAACGCCGAAATCACGCCCGTCAACACGATATAGAGGCTGATTGCCCACGAGCCATCGAAGATCGACAACAGCTCAAGGTAGATGATCGGCACGAATGCAGATCCGAGAACCGTTCCGATGCCCAATGCCAAAGACATACCTGTGTAGCGAATCGATACAGTGAACGCCTCCGCGTACAAGACGCCTAAAGTTCCGTATGACGCACAGAACCCGACCGTGGCCAGCAAATAACCGGTCACCGTCAATAGAACACTTCCACTGTCGATCAGCCAGAACATGGGGAAGGCGATCACGATGGTTAGCACGATCCCAGTCATGAACACAGCCCTACGTCCGAACCGATCGGACAACACACCGGCTACTGGAATCCCGAAGAAAGCCACGACCGAGCAGGCGACAGCGACCAGGAGCATCGTGTTGCGGGAGAGCCCGATGTATGTGGTGCCGTAGGTGATACTGAATGTGAACAGCGCGTAGAAAATCGCACCCACATTGGCAAAACACAGCGCGGCAAGCAGAACCGGCTTCCAATGGTTCCGAAGCGTCTCAACGATGGGCATGTCGACTCGTGTGCCCGACTCTCGAAGCGTTTTGAAGGCTGGGGTTTCTGAGATCTTGAGTCGAATAACAAGCCCCACGATAACCAGTGTGGCGCTGAGCAGGAACGGAATTCGCCAACCCCAACTCGCAAAGTCATCATCGGGCAGTTGCCCGAGCGCCAGAAAGGTTAGCGTCGACAGGGTCAAACCGAGTGCGAGACCTGACTGTGGAGCACTACCGAACAGTCCTCGTTTCTTCTCAGGTGAGTGCTCGACGACCATCAAGACAGCACCACCCCACTCCCCGCCCAGCGCAAATCCCTGAACGAACCTCAAGACCATGAGCAGAATCGGTGCTGCAACACCGATTGCCTCATAGGTGGGCAATAGTCCGATCGCAAACGTCGCCCCACCCATCGCAATAAGTGAGATGACAAGCATTGATTTGCGTCCGATCTTGTCCCCGAAATGCCCGAACACGACAGAACCGAGGGGCCTACCGAAGTAGCCGACTGCGATACCACCGAACGCCAGAACGGTGCCGACAACTGGATCGTAGGTAGGGAAGAAAAGAGCATTCAGAACCAGCGCCGCAGCGGTCGAATAGGCAAAGAAGTCGAACCACTCGATCGTCGTACCGATCAAGCTAGACGCGACAATCGCGCGCATACGACTCGGCTGAGAGTTCGTCTCGGTCTGTTGATTTTTCCCGACTGATGAAGGGACTTGCTCGGACAACGGTGTCGCATCCATGTAATTACTTCCTGGCAAGGGGCAGGGGTACGGCCATCTGGGTCTATTTACCTTGATGAGTCACGATGAAGACCACCCGCCGTGTGGTAATGGTCACTTTACGGTCGGCAACCACCCCTTGGAACGGGCGATTCGCACGTCAATTGCTACAGAAAATGGGTAGATCTCACACTGCCCCGTATGGTCATCAGAACACGTCCACGCTCGGGAGTCCGGCTGGTGGACAGGATGTTCCAGCGTCATTCATGCTCATATCAATGGGCGGAGAAACTGCGCGCGAGGATATTGGCGTCGACGATGAAGCCGAGATGCGATTTCGAACATCCCTCGCGTAGAGCAATTTTGGAGAACGGTCTTTACATCCGCTATCCGAAAGGAATCATGCGATTGCCCTCGAATTGTTCTCGTCACGAACTCGCACAGCGTGTTTCCTTCCGCGCTGCGCATTCGAAGGCACCCGTTGCTATGTCGAGTTGACTCGGCCGTTCATCACCGCTCGGCAACGCCAACGTCCTGTGCCACTGCTGTCGTCAAGTCGGACTAACGGAGATGATCAACACTTCGAACTTGCATCCTGCAAAGAAGGTTCGTCAAACCTTGAACGTTGGGGTGTGCGGTCGAAGCAGGCACAGCGAGGGCCTCAGGCCGTTATGCCGTGACCATCACCGTCTGTGGGCACAGCCCGAAGGCTGCGGCGACGTACTTTTCGAGAAACTCGATCTGAGTGGAGCGGACCGAGAGCAGTCAGAGTTGCTACGGTCTTGCAACGAATCGGAGTCTGCGAATTATCTTGAATCAGGCTGTACAACAACATCTTCAAGCGCCAGAATGCGTTCCCGATGGACCATTGCACGTTCGGATGAACGCTGCGGATCGGACTTGCCTCCACCAAAGGAGACCCAAGCAATGCGCCGACCAAACTTCGACTGACCGATGGGGTGTACTCGGCACGACACCCCATCGGTGATCAGCGACGGAAGGTCGAGGAATGGCAGGGCCAATCTATAGGAGTCCCGACAAGTATTCGGTGTACACACCCGTCGCGCCCGAAGGGAACCCGTTCAGGAGCTCCTACAACTCATTCGATGCTCCCTTGTACCCGCATATTAGTGACCTGAGGACATCGAGGACGACACTAAGAGCGGGCTGCGGTCAGTGCGGTTGCTACGCGAGACGGGCTGGGATGCCCGATATGCAGGGCCATCCATTGCGAGGTGTCCGTGAGTACATCGAGGTCGATACCTGTACGGATGCCAAGACCGTGGAGCATCCACACCAACTCTTCGGTGGCGAGGTTGCCCGTCGCCCCGCGAGCATACGGGCACCTACCTAAACCCCCTGCTGCAGTGTCGAATTCAGTGACCCCCAACCTCAATGCCGCATAGACATTGGTGAGCGCTTGGCCGTAGGTGTCGTGGAAATGCCCCGCAATCGAGTCGACTGGAACTCCCTTCTCCAAGACTGCGTCGAGCACCGCACGGACATGCCCTGGGGTGGCGACACCGATCGTGTCGCCGAGCGAGATCGACGAGCATCCCATGGCCATCAGTTCCGCGGCGATATCGGCGACGCGGCGAGGATCGACCTTCCCCTCCCATGGGTCCCCGAAGCACATCGAGATGTATCCGCGGGTGCCGACGCCGGCACACTGCGCACCTGCGATTACCCGGTGCGCATTGTCGAGCGCGCCGAGGATAGTGGTGTTCAGGTTCTTGCGGGCGAAAGTCTCGGTGGCGCTGACGAATACGGCGACCTCTTTAGCACCTGAGGCGAGCGCACGTTCGAGCCCGCGCACATTCGGGGTCAGTACGACCTGACGGACAGTGTCCGGTAAGTCGAGTTCCGCCATGAGTTCTTCCGCATCGGCGAGTTGTGGGATCCATTTCGGGGAAACGAAACTCGTCACCTCGAGCGATCGGACACCGGCAACGACCAGGCGACGGCAGAACTCGGCCTTGACCTCGATAGGGACGGTGGCCGATTCGGCTTGTAGTCCGTCGCGGGGTCCGACTTCATACACTCGGACGGCGCTGGGCAGTGTGGGGTCGGTGAATTCGTGGGGCACCGGCCGCCACACCGTATCGCCATCGGCTGACGAGGTAGTCATGTCAGTGCCCGGATCGGAGATCGGCGAGGACTTTTTCGGCGTGTTCGACGCGAATGCTCTTGTCGTTGATGAGCCTCTTGACCACGAGATCGATTTCGTCGCTGGTGGCGCCAGCGGACGCGGCGATGGTGCGAGCGTGCAGGCTCATGTGACCGCGTTGGATTCCCTCCGCTGCCAACGCGCGGCAGGCACCTAGATTCTGTGCGAGTCCGACGGCGACGATCACGTCTGCCAGCTCCGAGGCGGTGGAGACGCCGAGCATCTTCACCGCGGCTTGCGCGACGGGATGGACCTTGGTGGCGCCTCCGACCAACCCGACGGCCATCGGCACTTCGAGAGTGCCCGCGAGATGGCCGTCCGCAGTCTTCTCGAAGTGCGAGAGTGCCGTGTAGCGGCCGTCGGCGGAGATGGCATGCGAGTGGCAGCCTGCCTCGACGGCTCGGGTGTCGTTACCGGTGGCCAACACGGCGGCCGTGATGCCGTTCATGATCCCTTTGTTGTGGGTCGCGGCCCGGTAGGAGTCAGCCTCGGCGAAGGCAGAGGCGTGCACGATATCATCGACTACTTCGTCGCCGCCGAGCAATTCCTTGTCGAAGATTGCTCGTACCCGGGCGATGCGGAGATCCGCCTTGTTAGTCAGGATCCGCAACAACGTGCGACCTCCGGAAATCTCGGCCAGCCGCGGAGCGATTGCCTCGGCCATGGTGTTAACGGCGTTGGCGCCCATGGCATCTCGCACATCGACATGGATGTGCACCACGACGTGCACCCCGGTGCGGGTCGGCACCAGTCGCACGGTGAGTTCACGGGCGCCGCCACCGAACCGCACCAGCATCGGGTCTTGGGCATTGGCCAGTTCAATGATCTCCGCACCGGCTTCGAGCACCCGAAGCCGGGAGGCTTCAGGGTCGGGGCAGTTCAGGATTTGGATCTGAGCCTGCATGACCGGATCAGTGCTCGACGTGTGAAATCCACCGTGTACTCGCGCCATTCGGGCGGCGTTGCTGGCGGCCGCAACCACCGACGGCTCCTCGGTAGCCATCGGCACGAGGTAGTCACGCCCGTTGACAGTGAAGTTCGTGGCAATACCCACCGGGATCCCCATGACACCGACGACGTTCTCGATCATGTGATCGGCCTGCTCGACACCGAGCCCCTGTTCGGGATCGAAGACGGCGACGTCGAGGTCGGACAGGCCTGTCCGCTCGGCGACAACCTTGCGGCGCTCCTGCGCGCTCGAGTCCTTCAAGCCGGGGATGCGACTGTTGACGGGCACTGGCGTTCCTCCACGTACTCGCGGGCGCTCGGACGTTGTCTGTTCCGAAGTCAACCCTGTTATGTGCTTCGCTTCACACAGTAGGACGGTTCTCGGCGTGCAGGTATGTACCGAAAACCCATAGATTCACTGACTTGATGGGTGATCATCACTGCCTACGTAGCTCGTCGAGACGGACCGCCGCAGAAATCCGAAACAGGTGCTCGTCGCTTCGCCAGTCGTCGCCGAGGAGCGACTTCAATCGATCAAGACGCTGCAGAATTGTGTTGGTGTGGTAGTTGAGCGCCCTCGCGGTCTTGGTGGGGCTAGCTTCGTTGCGCACGAATGCCCGCAGGGTCGAGAGCAGGTCGGAGCCCTTGCGCGAATCGTAGTCACGGACAGGGCCGATCGTCTCGTCGATGAACGCATTCAAGGTCCGTGCATCTGTGTCGAATAACAGCGCGTACGGCAAATACGCATTGCTACTGACCGCAGCGTCTGTCGTCCCGAGTGCCGCAAGCAGACGTGCGGTGCGAAGCCCGGATTCGAAGCGGGCAGGAAGGGACTCCGGGGTTGACGCGGTCGGTGTCGTGATCGCCAGCACCGGACTGTGCAGCGTATCTCGTAGGTAATTACGCAGGTCCGCGGCGATCCCGGACGGAGAGGTGGCGGTAAGGATGACCACGACCATCCCGGCATGTTCACCGACCAGACCGTGATCGCCGACGAACCCTGTTGCGGCACGGGCGGCGGCGCCGCGGTCGTCGGCGGGGACGGAGAGAAGTACGACCGAGTCGAGCGCGCCGAGAGTGACGTTCTGTGCACGCACACGCCGATCCAGGTCGCGGCGCCGCTCCGGTGTGGGGTCGAGAAGGTCGGCGACCAACTCCACGCGGGCACGCAGATCTGCGTCGGCAACGGCATTCTGCTGCAGCACCAACAGTGCTCCCACTTGGGCGGCACGTTCGATAGTTCGTTCGTCGACCGGCCCGAGATCGGATTCACCGCCGCTGATCAGTACCGCGCCGAAATACAGTTTGCCTGCGGTGATAGCAGCGACGATCGGTGTGCTGGTGTCGTCGACGCGAACGCAATGCCCGGTTGTACGACTGGTCATGACAGCGTCGAGAACCTTCGACGGCAAAGAATGTCTCGACGGCAAGGACAGTGAATCCTGGGTCGAGGTCGAGGTCGACACCGAGGCCGCGACCGGGCGCAGATCTCGATCGACGATCGTGACCGTGCGACCGAGCGCAGTGGACAGAGTGCCCGAAACCTGCTCGAACCCGCCGCCCACCAGAAGTACGTCGATGAGTTCCTGGTGCACGACATTGGACCGATCCCGCACTTCCAGGTACTCGGTAAGCCGGTCCAATGCCGTGCGGGCCTCGTCTTCGGAACGGCGGATCCGTTCGAGCGTGTTCGCGGTCTGCAGTATCACCGACGCATGATCTGCGAGTGCGGACAACATGGCAATCTCCTCCGGCGTGAAGGTGTGCTCAGTTCTGGTGGCGGCGAACAGCACTCCCAGAACCTGCCCTTCGGTCAGCATGGGCACCCCGAGGATGGACACGATTCCCTCGGCCGAGACCGCGTCGTCGATGCGCGTTTCGTGTTCCCCCTCGACCCACTCCTGGTAGTTGTGAACCCATTGCGCTGAACGGGAATTCGCGACCTGGCTGGCCAATCCCATACCGGGCGGAACGCGCAGATGTTGAAACTGCGCCGTCACCGAGCCGACTGTCTTGCGTACGTTCAGCTCTCGGGTCGCCGGATCGAATTCCGACAGGTAGGTGACATCGGTGCCCATCATCTCGTGGGCGCGGCTCACCAACCGCTCGAGGAGCGCGTCGATATCACGGAGTTCGGCGAGTTCACGCGCGCTCGAGAACAACACTCCGAGTTCACGTTCTCGCCGTTGTAGGCGAGTGAGCTCCCCTTGATGGTGGCGTACTTTCTCGGCGAATGCTGCCCGCTCCGGCGCGTGAACGCGGAACCGCTCGAACAACGCACCGACCTCGGGCGAATCGATGGCGAGGTTGCCGACTACGACATCGATCAGGATCCCCAGTGCAGGGGGCTTGGTCCGAGAATCCATCACCAGTGTTTCTCCCAATCGACACAGAACCGCGATGCAATCGAGGTCCCGCCGGTAATGCAGCGGCATCCGTCCAGGTTCCCCGGAGGCCGATGCTGCGTCCAACACGTGACGTAGCCACGGTTTCCTGAAGATAGCGGATATTGCAAATATTCACCCACTGTGTCATTGCCCCACTTATTGCATCAGTTTGTGGGTTGAACCCCCATCGACTAGCTGCCGGCTTGATCCTACTGTGATGGGTAACACACAGCTATCGGCCCTCTTCTGTCGAGGCGAAAGCGACCCGGGCCCATCCACATCCACACCTCATCTTTTCCAATGCACGAGGAGTAGCAATGCAGATACATGTCGGTATCGACGTCGGTGGAACGTTCACCGATGCGGTTGCCATCGCCGACGGTCGGACGGTTCGGGGTAAGGCCTTTTCTACCCGCGATGTCACCACCGGAATTTTGAACGCGCTCGCCGTCCTACGCGAGCGTCTGGGTCTTTCCGAATCGGACTTCTTCGCGCAGATCACCCGGTTCGCGCTGGGCAATACCATCGTCACCAACGCGGTCGACGAGTACAAATTCGCCCCGGTCGGTTTGCTGACCACAGCCGGATTTCGTGACACTCTCCGGATCAGCCGCTCAGCTCGTGGCAGTGAACGCGATCCCCACGAACTGCACCCACGCGCCGATATCCTCCCGCGATCGAACATCTACGAGATCGATGAGAGAGTGGACTCTCAAGGCGTCGTCGTCGCACCGATCAAGGAAGAAGACATCGCAGCAGCAGTCGAGGAACTGTTGGCCGCCGGCGTCGAAGCGATCGCGGTGTGTTTCCTGTGGTCATTCCGCAACCCCCTTCACGAGCAGGCCGTCGGAAGCTACCTGGACAAGCACCATCCAGATCTTCCGTACTCGACATCGAGTGATCTAACCCCTGTGTACCGCGAGTACGAGCGCATGATTACCACCACGCTCGACGCCGCAGTCAAACCCATTGTCAGTTCGCACTTCGGGCATCTTGCAGCGGATCTCAAGGCGCGAGGACTTCAGTGCCGAGTGCAGATCATGCAGGTCCACGGTGGTTTCCTCTCTGTCGAAGAAACCAACAAAGCTCCCATCGCCATGTTCAACAGTGGTCCCGTCGGCGGTGTGACCGGGGCGCGGTTGCTCGGCTCACAACTGGGCCGCGACAAGATCCTCACAGCCGACATGGGCGGTACCAGCCTCGACGCGGCAGCCATCGTCGACGGCAAGTTCCGGGTCTCACCTCGGGCGCAGGTCGGCGAGTGGCCCACCAGCCTGACAGCTGTCGATATCGAATCGATCGGCGCAGGTGGCGGCTCTATTGCCTGGGTCGACGAACGAGCGCTGTTGCGAGTGGGTCCGCACAGCGCAGGATCGACTCCCGGGCCCGCGTGCTATGGACTCGGCGGCCTCAAACCCACCGTCACCGACGCGACGCTGACGATGGGGCTGCTCAACCCGGACTATTACCTGGGCGGCACCGTCGAACTCGACACCGCAAAGGCGAGCGCCGCGATCGATGCGGAGGTCGGCGAGCCGCTGCACCTGACCACAGATCAAGCGGCCCACGGCATCTACCGCCTGACCGTCTCGCAGATGGCGAACGCGTTGCGCAAGATCACAGTCAACCGCGGCCACGATCCTCGAGATTTCTCCCTGGTGGCGTTCGGCGGCGCCTGCGGTCTCTTCGCAGCGGCCATCGCAGCCGAAGCGGGCGTTCACGAGGTCATCGTTCCGCGCAATGCTGCGGTCTTCTCCGCCTACGGACTCATGCACGCCGACAGCGTCTACTCGATCGTGCAGACCACACCGTGGGACTTCGGTATGCCCGCCACCCAACTCGAAGGCGCATTTGCAGCTCTCGAAGAACGCGCACAGGCCTGGTTCGAAACCGAAGGTATCGCCGCGGATCGCCGCGAACTGTACCGCGAAGCCGACATGAAGTTCGCGGGCCAGATCTTCGAGGTCACCACCAAACTGCCCGCCGAAGCCTTCACCGAGAGCGACAAGGACGTCCTGCGCCAGCGGTTCATCGAGGACTACGAAGCCGAATTCGGGCTGGGCACCGCGTGGGCGGAAGCAGAAGTCGTCCTGATGAATGCTCGCGTCCGAGCAGTTGGCGTCAGCGAAGTCCTCGACGTACAGGCGAGCAAGAACGAAGGCGTGCACAGCGCGTATTCACGCGAGATCGTCGACCCCATGACCGGTGAACGGATCACCGTCGACGTACACCGCAACGCCACGGCACTGACCGAACCATTCCACGGTCCCTGCATTCTCGAGGAACCCGACACCACCATCTTCATCCCGCAAGGCGCAGTCGTGGAAAACGGCGCCGACCACCTGTTGATCCGCCTGGCTTCGAACTGACGAGGAAGAGTTCACCTGACATGACTACGACACATGACGCAAACACGTCACTGCCCACGTACGACCCCGTCACGCTCGAAGTGATTCGCATGCGACTCGACTCCATTGTCGAGGAGATGGGCATCGCGATGATCCGCTCGAGCGGATCACCTGTGATCACCGAAGCAGGCGACTTCAACACCGCACTGTTCACCCCGGACGGCCGCATCTACAGCTACTCCGACTACGTCCAGTTCCACATCGGCTCAGGCGGCGTAGCAGTCCGCAACCTGGTCGCCACCATCGGCGATGAGCAACTGCAGCCGGGCGACGCCTTCATCTGCAACGACCCCCACACCTCCGGATCCAGCCATCCGCCGGACACCACCGTCATCTCCCCCGTGTTCTACAAGGGCCAGTTGATCGCCTGGGCGCAGTCACAAGCACACCTCGTCGACGTCGGCGGTATGACACCGGGCGGATTCGCACCCGCCGCACTGGACTGTTACAGCGAAGCGGTCCGCATTCCACCAGGAGTCAAGGTCTTCGAGGCCGGCACTCCGGTCGAGTCCACCAAGCGGCTACTTCTGAACAACGTGCGTGTGCCGGTCCTGTACTGGAATGACGTCCGAAGCCTGGTAGCGAGCAACAACACCGGCATTCAACGGATGCTCGAGGCCATCGACGAGTTCGGCCTCGACACCTTCCACGAGTACTCCGAACTCAGCTTCCAGCTCTCCGAACAGGTGATGCGCGAGCGCATCGCCAAGCTGCCCGACGGACGGTGGGAAGCGGAAGAGTGGACCGAGCACAATGGCCACGACAACGACCTGTACCGCGTGCACTGCGTCATGACCAAGTCCGGTGACCAGGTCACGTTCGACTTCACCGATTCCAGCGACCAAACCGGCGGCTTCGTCAACTGCTCTTACGGAGCACTGCTCGGCAGCGTCGCCAGCGCGATCGTCCCGATCCTGGCGTGGAACGTTCCCTTCAACGAAGGTGTCGTCGCCGCATTCGAGGTCAAGACCCGACGGGGCAGTATCGTTGACCCGGTTCCTCCCGCCCCCATCAGCAACGGCCACCTCACCACGGGAGCTCGTGTCAGCCGTGTGGTGACGAAACTGCTCAACGAGAGCTGCCGCCTCAGCGAGGACGAGATCATCCGCAATCGCACCCAGGGTGTGTGGGCAGACTCCTGGACCGGAGGCATCTCGTCAGGTAACACCGACGACGGCAACTACACCGTGCTGTTCAACATGGACGGCGGCGCCGTGGGCGCCGGTGCCCAACCAGAATCGGACGGCCTGGACTGCGCCGGCATGATGACCCAGGTCAACAACATGCTCCCCGACGTGGAGATGAACGAAATGCTCTACCCGGTGCACTACCTCTGGAAGAGACTGTCTCTGCCCAGTGGCGGACACGGCCGCACCCGCGGCGGCCTCGGAGCCGAGTTCGCGTGGACGCTTCGCGGAGCCGAAGAGGTTGTGCAAACAGTGTTTTCGCCGACCGCCCAGGTACCCGCCGACGGATTCGGAGGCGGACTTCCCGGAGGTGGTAGCGGACACGAAATCTGGCGCGGCACCAACGCCAACTCGCTCATCGACGAGGGCGTAGTCCCTACAGAGACCAACCTCGTCTCCGACGAACGCCAACTCCTCGACATCAACCACACTGGTCTGACAGTCCATCAGAGCGACGTGTTCGTGCAGTGGTGCGCCGGCGGCGGCGGATACGGCGATCCACTCCTCCGTTCGGCCACTACCGTGGCGCAGGACGTACGCGATCGTTACATCACGGCCGCCGCTGCACACGACGTTTACGGTGTGGGCCTCAATGTAGATGGCAATGTTGACGACACCGCAACGATCGAACTCCGCAGTCAGATGCGCGCTGCACGGATCGGCACCACGCCGACACGAAGCGTCCGCGACGATCTGATCTCCGGCCCCGTCTCGCCCACACGCAACGGAAGCTTTTGGGAATGTCCGTCGTGTACCGGTAACCTCGGATCGGCTGACTCCTGGCGAGATGGCTGCCACGCTCGAACTTCTGTGGCCGCCGAATCCATGGAAGCCCTCGGAGTACGTATCCGGCACCGCAACAACGAGATCGGCACTGTGAACCTCGAAGAGCTCTACTGCCCGGACTGCGGCACCCAACTCGACGCCCGGATCAAGGTCGAAGGCGTCACCCTGTCGAAGATCGGAGCATAGCAATGAGCACACCCGAGACCCTACTGGCTGGCGAAGTAGGAAACGGTGCGCTTTCAGGTGTGGTGGTCCTTGATGTCTCCAGAGTAGTTGCAGGACCGTACTGTTCGCAGATATTGGCGGACTTAGGAGCGACTGTTATCAAGGTCGAGAACCCGCGCGACCCTGATTACACGCGCACCTTCCCACCGTTCCTGAAACACGAGGACGAGGAACTCAGCGCCTTCTACGCGCAATACAACCGAGGCAAGCTCGGGATCACCGTCGACTTCGCTGTACCCGAGGGCAAGCAGGTCCTCAAAGATCTCGTGGCCAAAGCCGATATCCTCGTGGAAAACTTCCGACCCGGAACCATGGAAAAGCTCGGCCTCGGGTACTCCGTCTTGCAAGCGATCAACCCACGACTGGTGTACACCGCAATCTCCGGCTACGGACAAACCGGCCCCCTCAGCCGCCGCCCCGCATACGACAACACCGCCCAAGCCGCTGGCGGGTTGTGGTCGATGAACGGTGAATCCGATCGTCCTGCACTGCGGGTCGGCACCATCATCGGCGACCTGTCGGCGACCATGTTCGGTGTCATCGGAACACTCGCTGCACTGCGGCACGCCGAACAGCACGGAGTGGGGCAGTTGGTGGATGTCGCACAGGTCGACAGTGTGGTGGCAATGACCGAAACAGCTGTCGTCAACTACACCGTCGACGGGGAGATCGCAGGTCGTCTCGGCAATGAGCATCCGTTCGTTCGTCCGTACGAGTTGTTCCCCTGCAAGGACGGCGATGTGTTTTTCGGCGGATACACTGACAAGTTCTGGGCGATCACCTGCGAAATGTTCAACGAGCCCGAAGCTGCGACTGATCCCGAAATCGACACCATGGTCAAACGTTTCGACCGCGACACCTACGAGCGTCGCGTCCGCCCGCTCCTACACAAATGGTTCGCCGATCGGACACGAAGCGAGCTTGAGGATATGGCAGGCGAGAGGGTGCCAATGACGGCGATCAAGACGATCGACGAGGTCGTCACCGACGAGCAGACTGCTGCGCGAGAAATGATCGTCGATGTGAACTACGACAAGTTCGGACACCTTCGGATGTTCGGGCAACCGATCAAACTCGGCGTCACACCGGCAACCCCCGCTCGTCGTGCCAATCTCGTCGGCGAACACACCGATCCGGTCCTTCAAGCACTCGCCGGCTACAGTCCCGAGCACATCGAGAAACTCCGATCAGTAGGAGCACTCTGATGTCGATCACGTATGAAAAACATGGACCCACAGCACTGGTCACGATCAACCGCCCGGACAAGCTCAACGCATTGACATTGACGATGTACGACGAACTGGCCGAAGCGTTCGAGTCAGCCAGGTGTGACGACTCCGTCGCCACGGTGGTTCTCACCGGCGCCGGCGATCGGGCCTTCTGCGTCGGTGCCGACCTCTCAGAATCGATCCCCGCCCTGGCAGAGGGCTATTTCGACATCTCGCATTGGGACGGCGCGCATCAGAAGCACACCCGGTTGTTCAAACCGGTGATCTGTGCGATCAATGGACTCGCGCTCGGTGGTGGGTTCGAGATCATGCTCTCGACAGACCTACGGGTGTCTTCTCGCACTGCACAGTTCGCATTGCCCGAAGTTGGGATCGGCGTTGTACCCGCCGGCGGCACCCTCGCACGGTTGACCAGGCAAATCGGATACGCACACGCTATGGAACTGCTTCTACTCGGCGACCGTGTCGATGCTGGCACGGCGTACCGCATGGGTCTGGTGAACCTGGTAGTCGAGCCCAACGATGTTCTCGATGCCGCGATGCGGTGGGCGGACCGTCTCGCGACACTGTCCGGCAACGCACTCGATGTAGTCAAACGCTCCGTACTCCAGCTCGGCGACATGCCACTCGAAGCGGCATTTCATGCCGAAGCACTGTACGGGCAGCAAGCATTCGATTCCGCCGACGCCCGCGCCGGCCTAGCGGCCTTCGCCAACCGCGAATCCCCACGCTTCCCCAGCCGCGGACGCTGATCGCATATACGCCCAGCGCTCGACTCTCCGCTTGCTGACCGGGACTTCAGCAAGCGGAGAGTCGTCCAGTGCGACTTCCGCTTCCGAGCCTCCACCTACAAACGGACGGTACGCACAACCCGCACCGGAACATGGATGTCAGATTCACATTCGCGCCCCCATCGGAGCTCCAAGAGGTACTCCTGACCGCGATCGCCCGCATCTCTCGCGACACCCTCCATTTCCATAGAATGCGGGAGTTCGACCCGGGGCGTGTGGCGTATCGACATCCGACCAGATGTGTTCCTGGTTCCAGTGTTTGAGTGAACTGAGTCCGATGTGTGAGTGGTGAGTTCTAACGGTCGACACGGCGGAGTGCGATGACGTTGTCGGTAACGGTGGCCGTCTGCCCGTTAGGCCCTGATGCAGTTCGCTGTGCTGCTTCGACGCGTATCGGCTGCCAGTGATTGTTGTCGAGGTTGAGCTTTGCCAGGGTGTCTTGTGGTGTCGGGAACCGAGTGTCTGAGTCTTGGTTCCACGACCAGGGGGCCGTCGAGGCATGATCGACGATCAGAAGCACACCCTGCAGTGCGACGGTCACTGCTGCTCTGGCGAGGACCTGTTCTCTGGGGATGCCAATCGGGGTGTGGAAGTACTGTGCGGACACCAGATCGAACGATCCGTCCGGAAAGGACTGTGAAGCATCGTATTTCTCGAAGGTCACGTTGGCCGTGAGGCCACGTTCGGCAGCTTGGGCGCGCGCACGTTCGAGAACAGTGGCGGAAACGTCGATGGCCGTGACCGTCCACCCTCTGCCTGCGAGCCAGAGTGCGTCCCCGCCTTCGCCGCAGCCGATATCGAGTACCGATCCAGGAGTCAGGTCGGCGGTGATATCGGCGAGGGCGGCATTGGGTAAACCCGTCCACGGTCGAATATTCTTCTGGTAGTGCGGTTCCCAAAACGACTCGGACGCATCTGCGGAGTGTGGGGCGGTAGCGCTATCTACATGCTTGGTCACTGTCATGCCTTCGGTTCGGTGAACAATCCGTGTCGTCGTTCGCCGAGGACTCGTTCGCACACTTCCGCTTCCGCCGCGGCGGAAAATGCAGCAGGTGCTGTGGGGGCAGTCTGGTTGGAGGATGAGTTGGCGGCAGCGGCACCACGATCGCCGACGCCGCGACGCACGTCCTCGTCGAGGAGGTTGGCATTGATCGCCGCCGCTGCAGTGAATCCTGCCGCTGCCGAATTGACAACTCCGGCATACATATCGGTGACATTTCCGGCCACCCAGACGCCGGGCACCTCCGTAGCTCCGCTCGAATCCGCGTCGAATACGGCACCGAGGAGCGCCTCACCCGCTCTCTGTTCTCTTGGTTTGAGCCCAAGTGACTCGAGCACCTTGCAGTGCGCGAAGAACAATGGCGCAACCACCAATGCCTGGAGGGTGCGCGAGTCGCCCGAGCCCAACCGCACACCCGACATGCGATCGTTGTCGACGAGTACGTCGGTTACGTGGCCGTCGACAACCGAGACTCCGCGGGCGGCGAGCGCTTCCCACTGCGGCTCGGTTGGCTCCGGAGCTGTGTGCAGAAACAAAGTGACGTCTTCGCTGAACTGGCGGAACATCAGTGCCTGGTGCACGGCGCCTGGCCCAGTGCCGAGGACCCCGATGGCCTGGTCTCGCACTTCCCATCCGTGGCAGTACGGGCAGTGCAGCACTTCACGGCCCCACCGCTCACGCAGACCAGCGATGTCGGGCAGTGTGTCGGCGAGTCCGGTTGCGACCAGAAGCTTCCGGGCGCTCACCTTCTGCCCATCGGCCAAATCAACGGTGAAGGCAATATCGGTCCGCTCGGCGGCAACAGCACTTCCGGAGATCACCGTACCGCCGTAAGACGTCAGTTCATCTCTACCGACAGCGGTCAACTCTGTCGCCGAGATGCCGTCCCGAGTCAGGAAATTGTGCACTCCCGCAGCAGGCGCGTTGCGGGGGCGTCCGGTATCGACGACGATCACCGAGCGGCGAGAACGCGCCAGTGTGACCGCTGCACTCAGCCCGGCTGCACCGCCACCGATCACTGCAACATCCCAGGTACGGGATCGATTATTCATTTTTTGTCCGTTCATTGTGAGTACCTCCACGATGAATATGAACTGCCCGGATCCTTGATGACAACTTCCCTTGCCGATCTGTCAAGATGTAGGCATGAACTCCGACCTGAGCACCTACTTGGAGCAGACCATCAGCGCGGTCGGACCCCGGCTACGTGTCCTTCGCAAGCAACGCGAAACCACTCTCTCCGACCTCTCCGCAGCCACCGGGATCTCAGAGAGCACCCTCTCTCGGCTGGAGTCTGGACATCGTCAACCGACACTTGAACATTTACTCGCTCTGGCAAGGACGTACCGGATGCAGGTAGACGAACTGATCGGCGGCCCGTTGACAGGCGATCCGCGGGTTCATCTGCAGCCGGTGACCCGATACGGGATGACATGGCTACCGCTCACTCGCCGCGCTGGAGGAGTACAGGCCCACAAGCTCATCATTCCGGCGGCGCGGTTCGGTGATACACCTACCCTCGCGTCGCACGAAGGGTACGAATGGCTGTACATACTCAACGGGCGGGTACGACTTGTTCTCGGAGACCAGGATCTGGTCCTCACCCCGGGCGAAGCAGCAGAGTTCGATACCCATGTCCCGCACTGGTTTTCGACCGCAGATGACGCATCTGCTGAGCTGATCATCCTCTTCGGCCAGCAAGGTGAGCGCGCACATCTTCGTGCCCGGTCAGAGCAATGACGACTATATCGAGGGCCAGGTGCCGCTGCCCTTAGGTCGGGTTCGCCCATCAATACCGCTCCCTGGGTAACAACGAACGCCGCTTCGCCGTCGACGGACACTAGATACGCCTCGACAGGGTTGGGCACCTTCACCGTCACCGGTTCCCTCGGATCACTCCACCTATTCTGATTCGGCAGCTGACCAATCTGTCTGCGCCTCCATACTGACGATGTGGCCTTACACCTGACAAGGATGGAAGGCCCCATCGATGCGTTGATCTGTTGAGACCAAGATCGAATCTGGGACTGTCTCACTGATCACTGCACCAGAACCGAACGAATCTGGGACGAGTCAGCTCGGCGGGCGGCTACCGAGTGCTGCTCCGGTCATTCGCTTCGTTCATCGAGAGCTGCGTCGACGAGATCCGCAGCGACCTTCAATCCGAGACCCCGATGTTGTTCACGCAACGCCTTGATCGCCGAGATCCGGTCCGTTGCCGATTCGATCGCCGACTCCACATCCAAGAACGGAACATCCTCGGGTGCAACAAACGTGTGATCAGGCTTGGTTCCTCGGGCCAAACGCTTGCGCCACATAGCGACGGCATTAACCGCGAAGGAAACGATGCCTCCCACTACGACTACGACGACAACCCAGTTCCACACCGAGGGGTGTTCGGCAGCCTGACCCACGCGGGAAGGAAGAACAGAGAGGGAGAATCCGATTGTGGCGACCGTAGCTGCCCATCGCTGAACGACCTCACTGTCGAGCAACCGCACGATCTTCGACACTTCATCCCCCTTGGTCATCCCCGCACAACATCAACGAAGTGTCTCAACACTAAGTGGCTCAGGAAGAAACGATTAATGGACGCAGTGGCTTCGAAAGGAACACCGGTCAATTCCCGGACTCCAGGTTCAGCAGTCAGACAGGGGAACGACTCGGTGATCACGCTTTCGCCGAGCGTGCAGTCGTCTTCTGAAAACTGACAACATTCCTTGGGGATATTTCAGCAGATCTGTGCGATTTAGTGTCCGACAAAGATGTGTCGACGGGTAGACCGGATCGACCGATCGCGACGAACTCTAGCCGTGTCGGCTGTCGAGGACACGCCCCTGTCGCCGCGAGAGAATCTCCGCCGCCGCGACACTTCGTACCAAAGCATCTGCGGACGCACGTGATCGATCCATGCCAATTCTTCTGTCCTGCAACGAAAATCTGGTCGGTCGGTCGACTAAATTTGAACCTCGAAACAGTCGATTCCGCGTCATTTCTCACCCTCAACGGGCATATTTCGGGCCATTGAAGACCGTCATCGTTATGACATACATCACATTTCAGGTTGATTCTGTAACGCTTTGCGGGCCCGAATAACGGCGATCGACCTGCAATAACACCTTCTGATGCACATACGTTGCACAAACAGGCACCGACACGCCTACCCGTGACCAATCCGTGATAGTCCCCTACCTTGGAGTGAGCCCAAGCAGCCGGGCATTACCGGATCGCCACCGCCAGCCCCACCCCGTGATTCGGATTCGACAACATCCCTTTGTGGTGGGAGCTGAGACGGTCACCGTCCTCCGCTGGCGGAAATTGAAAGGAATTCATTTACATGAAGAACAACACTGTTACTCGCGTCCTTGCTTCCGTCGCTACCGCCGGCGCACTCACTGCCGGAGTCTTCGGCCTGAGCACCGGCACCGCATCTGCTGCCGGCCACGACTGGTCGGGCGTCGCAGAATGCGAATCGTCGGGCAACTGGGGCGCGAACACCGGCAATGGCTACTACGGCGGACTCCAGTTCAGCCAGAGCACGTGGCAGGCCTACGGCGGCTCGGGCAGTGCACACACCGCCAGCCAGGCAGAACAGGAACGTGTCGCGGAGAACGTCCTCGCAGGTCAGGGTGCCGGCGCATGGCCGGTGTGCGGACAGTACCTGCGCTGATCCCCACCCCTTACGTATTGCGTCGCTGCCCGGTGACCGTCGAATCCGACGGTCGCCGGGCAGTTTCGTTTCTACCGACATCTCGTCTCGGGAGAGTCGCGAGTGACATTCAGCGTCGTGGCGCGTCGACACTGTCCGATTGCCGGCGGGCCACCGACTGCGTCGACGGAGTAATTCAACGCACGCTAGAATCACTTAGCGTGCGCTAGATAGGGTGGCCGTGACTGGATGAGATTCATGGCCGACCCCAGGTAAGGATGTGCCGATCAGTCGGCCCGAACTTTCAACGGGGGTTCGGTTTGCTGTCCGTACCACCTTGTTCGAGTTACCTTCCGCTACAACGCAATCACCCGGCCGGCCCAGGCCGGGTTTCAGCAACACCCTACGTGTCAACACCGAGACTGAGGCAGATACCCGATGCAACGCAAGCACTACGAAGCCGATCATGAGGACTACCGCGCAACCGTCCGCGAATTCCTGGCCCGTGAGATCGAACCTCACTACGCGAAATGGGAAGAGGATCGGCTCATCGACCGCAGTGCGTGGCTCGCCGCCGGCGCTTCCGGCATCCTCGGCCTCAGCGTTCCCGAAGAGTACGGCGGAGCGGGCGTCACCGACTATCGGTTCCGGAATGTTGTTTTCGAGGAAATCGCCCGCACGGCCACTACATCGTTCGGCTCCGGGTTGAGCGTGCACGACGACATCGTCATCCCGTACGTCCTGCATCTGGGCACGGAAGAGCAGAAGGCCCGCTGGCTGCCCCGGATGGCGAGTGGTGAGGTGATCGGCGCAATCGCGATGACCGAACCCGGTGCTGGGTCGGATCTGCAAGGAGTTCGGACTTCTGCGGTACGGGACGGCGACGAGTGGGTGATCAACGGCCAGAAGACGTTCATTACCAATGGGATCCACTCCGATTTTGTGATCGTCGTGTGCCGGACCGACCCCGAGGCGGGGTCGAGGGGCTTCTCTCTGATTGCCGTTGAACGTGACACTCCCGGATTCACCCGCGGGCGCAAGCTCCACAAGGTCGGACTGGCTGCTCAGGACACTGCAGAACTGGTCTTCGAGAACGTGCGCGTTCGCACCGACAACCTGCTCGGTACCGAAGGAAAGGGATTCCTTCATCTGATGGAGAACCTTCCGCTCGAGCGGATCTCCATTGCAGTGTCTGCAATCGTGGCTGCCCGTGCTGCCTACGAGTGGACCAAGAACTACGTGTTCGAGCGAAAGGCATTCGGAAAGCCGATCGGCGATCTGCAGAACACCCGGTTTGCCCTTGCGGAGATGCGCACGGAGATCGAGGTCACCGAATCGCACATCGACCGCGCCGTTCTCGCACTGAATGCCGGTGAGCTCACGGCAGTGGATGCGTCGATGAGCAAGTGGTGGGCGACCGAACTTCAGAAGCGTGTTGTCGACCGCTGCGTGCAGTTGCATGGTGGGTACGGGTACATGATGGAGTACCCGATCGGCCGCGCCTACGTCGACTCCAGGATCCAGACCATCTACGGCGGCACTACCGAGATCATGAAGGAAATCATCGGCCGGGACATCGCCGCAGAGTTTCGGTGACACCTTGTCCCGCAACGAGATCGACTGATGCGCACGACGCTCACGTGACCACGGATCGATCCTCACGGTGAATCCACACCGTGAGGATCGATGCGCGAGGGCTATGTGGAGGGCTATGTGGAGGGCTATGTGGAGGCAACATCGAGGCCGAGCGCCCCGATGCACATCTGATCGAGGGTATCGAGCAAGATCTCCTCATCTGCTTCGTCGCCCTGAACGAGCCACAAATACAGCGTGTGGTCGACCATCGCGGACATGGCGCGGGCGGCCATCACCGGATCGAGTGACTCACGAACGTGGCCTTGGACCTGCCACCGAGCGATTGCACGGGATGTTCGCTCGATCAGTTGTCGACGATGCTCGTGCCGAAGTGCGCGAAATTCGGCATTGAAGGTCGCGACCTGCTCGACGATGGCCATCAACTTCGCGTTTCTGCGATATGCCTGGTAGTACAACCGGTTGGTTGCGATGAGCCTGGCGGCCGGCGACAGGTCGGAGTCGAGAGGTTCACGGCGGTGTACGTCCTCGAAGAGCCGGATGCTCAGCTCCTGGAACACATCGTCTTTCGACTCGAAGTACCGGTAGAACGTCCCGTAGGAGACGGAGGCTTCCTGGACTATCTGCTCGACTCGAGTATCGAGAAACCCGACCTCTTCGAAGACCTTGCGCGCTGCATCGAGCAAACCGTCGCGCGTCTTTCGACCCCGCGCGGTCAGGGTGTCAGCGGGTGGCGGTACGGAAGGTGTACTGGCAGATGACTTGCTCACCCTCGTGAGTGTCCAATAAACTGACATGACTGTCAAGTCATGTTCCCTCGGTGGACACACCCGCTCGCCCCCCCCCGCCAGCGTAGACACGTAGCACTGGAGGGGGCGAGCCTGGTCCGGGATCAAGTCTGCGACGGACGGAGCACGTGGCGGGGGTTCGCCACCCGCAGCCGAGTGAGCACGGCAGTCGAGATCAACTGGCGGACGGCAGTATCCGCGTACGAGACGACGCCGGTACGAATTCGATCGGCAAGATCTGCTTCCGATGTGCAATCGAGTGCTGCAAGCAATTCCGTCACCTCGCCTGTGCGATCTCCGGCACTGAGCTCCCGTCCCGCTATCCCCAGCAGGTTGACGCAGATGCGGAGCAGGTACCGCTCCCGTTCATGCGCCCCGTCAAGCACTGGGGCGACGTCATCGCGAAGAGTGCCGGTGACCAGTTCGAGGATCTCCGACATGCTCGGACGGTCGTGCACCGACGGCGCCGTGTCGTCCGGTAGCGACTCGATGTTGTCGAGCAGACCGAGAATCAGGAGCAGGTCGTACTCCGACTCACACACTCGCCGCCCGATCGCGGCCAGTTCGATCGAGTTCTCGGCGCCGCTCAGATGCCGCTGCGACTGAAACTGACTCAGCACCAACCACCGCAGCGTGCCGTACGCCTCCCACCAGTGCAGTTCAGCTTCGGACGGCCGGATTCCCGCGGCGCGTTCATAACCGTCGAGCAACTGTTCGCGCGTACCGATGCCCGCAACCGGCGGCTCCGCGCCGAACCGCCACGCACGCACGCAGAGCCAGCCGAGGTCTTCGATCGGATCACCCAGATGGGCGAGTTCCCAGTCCAGCACGCCGCGGATTCCCCCGCCGTCGACAAGCACGTTCCCGAGTCGAAAGTCACCGTGTACCAGAGCATTCGGGCGCCTGGCAGGCCTATTCTCCCGAAGCCAGCGCAGTCCGACCTCAACGGCTGGGCGAGGTTGTTCCAAATCCCGGTACACGGCCTCGATCGCGTCCAGCGGGTCGCCGGCGTCGAGCATCCCGAGAGTGCCGGTGTCCGCACGGTGAATCTGTCCGAGCACGTAACCCATGTCCTCAGCGAGATGAGACCGCACCTCGTCGAACGCGGAATCCCGCTGCAATTTACGCGGGATCGACTCACCGACGATCATGTCCATTACCAGATACGGAGCATCGATGCCCGGTGCCGTGTCCCCTGATGCGAGGACGGTGGGAACCGGAACCCCGACTGCGGAGGCCGCCCGCAGGCATGCCACCTCTGCCCGCATCCGGTCTGCGTCGCCGTGCCCGGGTGGGTCCCGGCGCAGCACTACGTCCTGCGATTGACCATCTACGCCCCGAACGTCGACCGCCCAGATCTGACGGCTCGCACCGCCGGTCAACTGTCGGGGTTCCCCGACAGTGATCTCGTCGCCGAAGGAGTCGCTCAGTGCGACGCGGATTCCGTCACCAAGGCTGCTGGCGGCATGAGTCACAGCCATGGCGCTGCGCCTGGATCGCGCAGCAGTCGACGTGCGGTCGACATGCGGTGCACCTCGTCCGGACCGTCGTAGACGCGCGCGTAACGTGCTTGTCGGTACATCCGTTCGAGCGGTGTGTCGGAGGTCAGTCCGAGTGCGCCATGCACCTGGATCGCGCGATCGACGACGTCGTGCAGCATCCGAGCACCCCAGAACTTCACCAGACCGATCTGGATGCGAGCATCCTCGCCGGCATCCATCACACGGGCCGCGTCGAGGGTCATCAGGCGGGCTGCGTGTATCTGCGCTGCGGATTCCGCGATGTACCGGTGAATTTCGCCCTTCTCGGCGAGCAGTGACCCGTGTACGTAGCGGGTGTTCGCGCGCTCACACATCAATTCGAATGCACGCTGCGCCTGGCCGAGCCAGCGCATGCAGTGGAAGATCCGGCCGGGGCCCAGTCGGTCCTGAGCGACGACAAACCCCTTACCCCGTTCACCGAGGAGGTTGGCCGACGGAACGCGGACATCGGTGAGACGAACCTCGTAGTGATCGCTTGGATCGTGCCCCATGGTCGGTATCGAGCGGACGATCTCGAATCCTGGCGTGTCGGTCGGCACGATGATCGCGCTGATCCGGGAATGCCGCGGCGTCGAATCCGGCTCGGTTCGAGCGAATACCGAGCAGTACCCCGCATCTGCCACCCCGGTGGTGAACCACTTGTGCCCGTTGATGACCCACGTGTCGCCGTCGAGTTCCGCGTGGGTCTCGATCAGCGTGGGATCGGAGCCAGCAGTGTCCGGTTCGGTCAAACCGACCGACGGCAGGAACTCCCCCGCGACGATCGGCGGGATCCATCGCTGCTTCTGTTCTTCGGTTCCATGCTTGTGCAGCATCAGAGTGTCCTGCATCGACACCGAGCCGACTGCCAGCTGGCCGAATTCGGATCTGCCGATGACTTCGTTGAGGAACACGAAGTCGAGGAAGGGAACTCCCCCACCGCCGACGTCTGCCGGGTGCCCGAGCGCCCACAGGCCCAGTTCCTTTGCGCGCGAGCGCAGTTGCCCGAGTGTTTTGTGTGCAACCTCGTCCTCTTTCGCGAGGACGGGTTCTGCGGGGATCACCTCGTCGTCGATGAATGCGCGCAACCGAGTGCGCAGTTCGGCGATATCGCCTTCGGGTTGGTTCACAGTCATGGGTGCCTCCTTGTGGCAGCAGCGAGTTGCAGGGGCCGGGTGGCGGCCGAGTCGACGTACTCGTCGATCCGAGAGATCCGCCCATTCTCGACGCGGACGAACAGACTGGCCGGCACCTCGAGGGGGCCGTGTCCGGGGAGGGGGCCGCGTACGACGTGCTGTTGCGCGAATCCGTCTGGCAGTACGTAGCGTCGGACGTCCTCGTAGCGAAAGTCTGCGAGAGTACGGGAGAGCCACCGCAACGTTCGGAGGTTCTCCTCGACGGTCTGCTCCTGTCCGTCGTCGTTGTGCCAGATGCGCGCGTCCGGCGCATACAGTTCGGTGAGTGTCGCTTCATCGCCGCCGGAGACTGCGGCGAAGAACCGATCTGCGAAGTCTTTCATGCGAAAATGATTCTCCTCGAGGCAGTTACAACACGCAAGCCATAACCGGGACGGAGAAATCCGAACGGCCTCCCACCTCGCCCGCCCGGAGTGAGGTGTTGACAGATGACTTACTCATGGACAAACTATCCAAGAACATGACATGACTGTCAAGTCACTTTATGGTCCCGCTCTCACCGATTCACCCCAGAAAGGCCCGCAATGACCGTCACCAATCCGAAGTTCGAATTCCGCGGAATCAACCATCTCGCGCTTGTGTGCTCGGACATGCAGCGCACCGTCGACTTCTACTCGGGAACTCTGGGTATGCCGCTGGTCAAGACGCTCGATCTTCCCGGCAACCTCGGACAGCATTTCTTCTTCGATTGTGGAAACGGCGACACGCTGGCGTTTTTCTGGCTGGCGGATGCACCCGACGCAGTTCCCGGAATCTCCGCCCCCGCCGGACTGCCTGACCGGGACGAGCTCGTCAGCGCTGTCGGGTCGATGAATCACGTCGCGTTTGCCGTCCCACCGGAGAAGTTCGACGAGTACCGCAAGCGGCTCAAGGCCGACGGCGTGCCACTGAGCATCACGCTCAACCACGACGACAGCCCGGAGGGTGCGTCGCGAGAGATCCATGAAGGCACCTTCGTCCGGTCATTCTATTTCCAGGACCCCGATGGTGTACTTCTCGAATTCGCTTGCTGGACCAAGGAATTCACCGAATCGGACGTCGCACACACGCCGAAGACTGCCGCAGACCGCAACGTTCCCAGCGCTTCCTGATCATCCCGAAAGGATCCACTCATGCCCCGCCTTCGTGAAATCCCCCGCGCCGAGGTCACCGACGAGAAGATCCTCTTCTTCTACGACCGCCTGTTCGGCGCCGACAAAGACCCCGCGGTCGATCACGGCACCATCCACGCCACCCCAGGCGACTGGTGGACCGTCTTCGCCCAATCCCCTGACGTCTTCCGCCACGCGGTACGAGGATTCGCCCTGTATCGCAACGCAGACCTCGACCCGCTGCTGCGCGAACTAGGTCAGGCCCGCGCCGGATACGCACGGGGCAGCCAGTTCGTCTTCTCTCAGCACTGCAAGCAGATGCGCTCACTCGGCATGACCGAAGAGAAAATCGCGGCCCTACCCCACTGGCAGATCAGCGACCTGTTCACCGACATCGAACGCGCCGTCCTCGCCTACACCGACGGACTCGTCTACGACGGCGGCCGCGTACCCGACGAGGTCTTTGCCGTCCTCAAGGCGCACCTGTCCGACAAGCAAATCATGGAACTGACGTACATCACCTGCATGTACGACATGCACGCCACCATCTGCCGGGCTCTGAAACTCGAATTCGACGACCGCCCCGAACTCATCGAAGAAGTCCGAATACCCGAGGGCGTCGTAGTCGCCGACCTCTCTGCCGACCTTGCCGGAGAATGACCCGCTAGTCTTCATCAAGGACATCTACTAGGTAAGGACTGAACATGGAACTTGTTGCCATCCTGGAACTTTCATTCAAGCCGGATTCCCTCGACTCCGCACGTACGGTGATGACGCGAGTGCTCGAGGAAACGCGAGCATTCCCCGGTTGCATTTCCGTGAAGACAGTCGTCGACAGCAAGAATCCCACCACGTGGCGATTTATCGAAACCTGGGAATCGGCCGATCATGACGCCGAGTACCGCAAGTTCCGCGCCGGCGAGGGAGCGATCACTGATCTCGGCCCGCTGCTCGCAGGTGCACCGTCATTGACGACGGGAACCGTCGACCCGCAGGTGTGATCGAAACTCGGGCTCAGATTGCCGGACGACGAGGGTCTCCGGTCGTGAAATCACGACCGGAGACCCTCGTCGTCGTGCGGCGACCCGTTAGCAATCATGACGGTCCCCCTGATTTGATGTAGCTGAAGCCGGTACGACCAGGGTGCGCATCACGTGCAGTTGAGCAAGGGACAGAATGCCCCACTCGATCAGGCCGACGTCACTGTGCGCTGCACATGGCACCAAAGACCAGCGATCGACGCCGACCTATCAGCACTCCTGCTCACCCCCGACGGGAAGGTGCGTGGTGACTTCGATTTCGTGTTCTACAACCAGGCCGAGTCGCGAGACGATTCCACCCACTACGCCGGAAAACGAAGTGCGGGAACTTCCGTCGAGGACTGCATCACCGTGGACCTGCAGCGCCTCGATCCGGAGATCGAGCGCATCGCGATCGTCCTCAGTCTCGATGCGGCGGCGCCGGCAACCCTCGCCGACCTGGGACAAGCCGACATCGCCGTCTACGACGCAGTCGGCAGCGCACTGGCCGCTTTCACCATCGACGACTGGAGCAGCGAAACCGCCGCTGTCACCGTCGAAATCTATCGCCGTGACCACCACTGGAAGGTCCGCGCGGTCGGTCAGGGCTATCACGACGGGCTCGCCGGTTTGGCCCGCGATTTCGGTGTCACCGTCGACGACAACATCGACGCCCAAACATCGCAGCCCGCTGCCGCACCGGTAGTCAACGGCCCGCCGACCATCAACTGGTCCAACCCACCGGTCCCTGCCGGATACGAACTGTAGGAGCCGATCATGGGTTTCAGATTCCGCAAAAGCATCCAGATCGTCCCCGGTGTCCGCGTCAATGTCAGTCGCAGCGGCATCGGCTACTCCGCAGGCGTCAAGGGCGCCCGAATCACCAAGCACGCCAACGGCCGCGTCAGCCGCACCCTGTCGGTGCCAGGTACTGGGCTCTCGCATCAATCGACGGTCGGCGGCAACAGATCTCGATCGACAAGTACGTCGACCGCACCCCGCCGCCGAACCCCTACTGCCGCGGCAGCTCCGGTTCCCCAGCTCCCACCCGTACCGCCCCCACCACTGATGCCGCCTCCGCATGCACCGGCCTGGGAGCGCGAACTGTTCCAGATCCTGCACTCTCGGACACCAGCCGACTACGTCGGCGTTGCCCAACGCCACAAGCACGTAGCCCCGAACATACGGATCCTCGCCGCAGCATTGGAAGGGTTGCTGCACTTCGAATTCGCCGACACCAACCCTGCCGCCGCCCAACGAGCGCGTTCGCTACTCGGGTGGGTCGTCGCCCAACATGTCGACCTGTCCGCGGATCCGTTCGTGCAGCGATACCTCGCCGAACGCAGGTGGCCGGTACAGATCGTCCACGGCGTCACAGCTGCCCTGCGCATCAGTGACGACGTACTTATCCTCGCCGCCGCCGAACTGCACCAAAGCGCCGGCGACCTCCCCGCCGCGATCTGGACCGTCGAATACGCGACCCCCACAGCCCACGCAGCACTTTCGTTGGCGGACCTCTACAGTTCCGCCGACCGGCACCAGGACGTCGTCGATCTGACCAACGGCGTCACCAACGAAGACGACGCCACCGCACTGCTGTTCGCGCTGCGCGGGCGAGCATTCGCACAACTCGGATACAACGAGGCCGCACGCGAAAGCTTCAAGGAAGCACTGCGGGTGCGCTCCCGCGCTTCCGAAGTACGGCACCGTGCGCTGCTCGAACGAGCGCAAGTCGATCTCTCCCAGAATCGGAAAGCCGCCGCGCGCAAGAGCATCGAGAGAGTTCTCGCCGAAGATCCCACCTACCCGGGCCTGCAGGAAGCGCTCGCAGCGCTGCCCTAGCCGGATGGACTTATACGGGGTGGGCCTCGAGCGATTACGCTCGAGGCCCACCCACACGTCTACGGCGTGGACGAGAACTTCATGTCAGCTGCGCGCCTGAACAGCGGTACCAGCCGACTGCAAGTCGGCCCATTCGCCGTCATCGATACCGGCCAGTGCGGCGAGAACTTCGCGGGTATGTTCGCCCAAACCCGGCCCGGGCTCGGGAGTTGCAGTCTGTGACCGGGAAAACTTGGGTACAACGCCTGCGGCGGGAACTGCAACACCGAACTGGTTGACGAGGCGGACTACCATCTCTCGCGCGGCATAGTGCGGATCGGCGAGCATGTCCGGGGCCGTGTAGATCCGGCCGGCCGGAACTCCGCTGTCCTCCATGGTCTTCAACAACACATCGCCGCTCATCGTCGATGTCCAAGCACCGATGATGGCGTCGATCTCGGCCATGTTCTCACCTCGCGGCCCGTGTTCCGCGAACTTCGGATCATCGGCCAACTCGGCGCGGTCCATTGCAGTGCAAAGCCTGCGGAAAACGGTGTCGGCATTGGCGGCAATGATCACCTCGGCTCCGTCCGACGTGGGATACACATTCGACGGTGCAACGCGCGGCAGAACCGATCCGGTGCGTCCACGGGTGATGCCACCGATTTCATGGTCAGCCATTGTCGATTCCATCAGGGCAGCCACTGCCTCGTAGATCGCTACGTCCACTTCCTGACCTCGGCCACTGACCGAGCGCTCGTGGACTGCGGCAAGGGTCCCGATCACCGCGAACAGTGCCGCCAACGAGTCGCCGAGGCTAATGCCCACACGGGTCGGGGGTAGTCCGGGATTGCCCGTCGTATGGCGGATTCCGCCCATCGCTTCACCGACGCTGCCGAAACCGGCGTCCGTCGAGCGTGGCCCGTTCTGACCGAACCCCGAGACGTGAACAAGGATGATGCGTGAGTTGATTTCCGCGAGTGACTGGTAGTCCATCCCCCACTTCGCAAGCGTGCCCGGCCTGAAGTTCTCGAGGACGATGTCGGCCTCGGCGACCAGTTTGCGCACCAACTCGCGACCGTCGGGCTGACGGAGGTCGATTGCAACCGACTTCTTGTTCCGCGCAATCGAAGGCCACCACAGGCTTTCGCCTTCCATCGTGACACCCCACCGCCGCATCGAGTCGCCGGACCCGGGCGCTTCGATCTTGAGTACCTCAGCCCCGTAGTCCCCCATGAGTTGCCCGGCAAAGGGACCGGCGATGAAGTTTCCCAGTTCGAGCACGCGCAGGCCGCTGAGCGGCCCGGATGTTGTAGTCATGGCAAAATTGTACACAATCTGCGACATTCAATCGATAATATGCCCGGAACTCGCCACTCCTGCATACAAAAATCGTATTGTCGACGGGATAGGCTTTGCTGTGCATCAACCCCACATACAACGAAGAGGCACCGTGGCAACCACACCGCAGGCACCGGGTCAGGCCGCCTACTCTCAAATCCGCCAGGCGATCGTCGAAGGACGCTACAAGCCCGGCCAGCGCCTGATCGAACAGCGGATCGCCGAGCAGTTCTCGCTGTCCCGCACACCTGTCCGCGAGGCACTTCGCAGACTCGAAGCCGAAGGGCTTGTGCTCAGCGAGCCAAACCGGGGAGCCATCGTGCGAACCCTGTCGATGGAAGATGTGTCTGACTTGTACGGACTTCGCGCCCGCCTCGAGGCGTACGCCGCTGAATTGGCGGCCGAGCGCATCGACCCTGCCACGCAGAAGATTCTCGACGCGGGCATCGAGGATTTTGCACTCGCACTGACACTCACTTCGGTCGACGCCGTTGAACGGGTTCGGGCGGTGGATACGGCAAACAGCCAAATCCACCGGGCCATCATGGCCGCGGCAAAGCATGAGCGGCTAAGCCGCCTGCTTGAACGAACCACTGACGTTCCGTTGGTCTTCCAGGCGTTCCGCCAATACGATCGCGCCCAGACCGAGCGGTCACATTTGTTCCATCAGCTCATACGCGACGCGATTGTCGCCGGCGATGGCCCCCGGGCGTCCGCCTTGATGCACGAACACGTCCTCCAGGGGCGCGACGTACTTCTCGCCCACCTCGCAGCAACCAGCAGTGACGAGGTGGACGAGCTGTTCGGCGTCTCAGCCTGGGAAACCGCCGGCCCGGGCGAGCTGGCCGGGAACCTGAGCGCCGAGTACCCCGCCGAGCCAGTCTGACGCCTCGATCAACTCGGGCAGCAGAGCGCCCGTGGCAATACCACTGCGATCGAGGAGATAAACCAGATCCTCGGTCGCAATGTTGCCGGTGGCGTCCGGCGCGAAGGGGCATCCGCCAATCCCGCCGATCGAGGAATCCAGCACCGTCACCCCCGAGTCGATAGCTGCGACAGCGTTGGCATATCCGGTGTTGCGAGTGTTGTGAAAATGGGCGCGCAACCGAATTCCCGGCGCGATCGCCGCGGTCCCTGAAAACAGTCGGGCGACTTGGGCGGGTACACCCACCCCGATCGTGTCGGCCAACGCGATCTCGTCCACTCCCAACTCAGCTATCTGCTCGACCAGGGCAAGAACTGCAGATTCGGAAACTTCACCCTCGAACGGACAACCGAATGCGGTTGCGATGGTGACCGATACCCCAACACCGGCGACGCGGGCATCGTCGACAAGATCGCGCACAATATGCACCGAGTCCGCGACCGACATTCGCTGATTGCGCTCGCTGAAAGTCTCCGACGCCACCACGACGCAGTTCACCTCGTTCACGCCCGCAGCCACGGCACGATCAAAGCCACGGCGATTGAGTACGAGGCCGCTGTACGAGACATCGGCACGACGCGGCACCCCTGCCATGACAGCCTCCGCGTCGGCCATCTGCGGTACAGCAGCCGGATGCACAAAGCTGGTGGCCTCGATGCGCCGCAGACCGGAAGCGATGGCGCGCTCGATCAGCGCAATCTTGTCCGCAGTCGAAACGTGCACCGCCTCGTTCTGCAGCCCGTCGCGCGGGCTCACCTCCACGATCTCCACGGCAAATCCCTTTCGTCTGAACACTGCTCGGCAAAATCTGCACCGACCACGATTATTGTATACAAACAAGTGTGCACGACCGCGAGGTAATGGATCGGGACCTGACCGGAACCTCACCCACAAGCAATCCGTCGTGGCTGACAGTCGCGGCAATGCACTTGCTCGGCTATGTCTTTTCAAGTGTCGGACCACGGGAATCATCGCTCAAGTCGCCCCTCGCTCAACTTGTCGACTATCGGACATCTTGTTTCGACCGCATGGTGCACATACTTGTGATCTGTGGCACTCTTGAGTTAGATTGTGTGCAATTACTGGCCGCTTGGCCTCGTTTCGACTGGAGCCCCACATGCTGTACAGCGATCTTCTACGGCGGAACGCCGCTCGCTTTCCCCACAAGACTGCACTCGCGATGGATGACGGATCCGATAGCCGGACCTATGGCGAGCTCCACCAGCGCGCCCTGCGCCTGGCGAACGGTTTGAGCGGCCTCGCAGCCCCTGGCGATCGAGTTGCGCTGCTGTCCGAAAACAATCTCGAGTACATCGAGGCCTACTACGGCGTCCCGACTGCAGGCATGGTCCTGACTCTGCTCAACTACCGCCTGCACCCAAAAGAGTGGGTCTGGATCCTCAACGACTCCGGGGCCCGAGTGCTGATGGTGGAGTCGAAGTATCTCGAGGTAATTGCCGACTATCGATCCGAGCTCACGAGCGTCGAGCACATTATCGTGATCGGCGAGCCCGCCACAGGCTTCACGGCCTACGAGAACGTCCTCCGGTCCGCGTCGACCATTGCCCCGCAATTGCAGATCAGCGAAGACGATGATGCGTGGATCCTGTACACAAGCGGAACAACGGGTAAGCCCAAGGGGGCCCGGCTGAGCCATCGCAACCTCAACACCGCGTTGATCCAGTCGGCGATCGAATACGACCCGAAGCCCGAAACCTGCTTCCTCAACGCCATGCCCCTGTGCCACATCGCGGGCTACCTGACCCCGCTGCACCAGTTCCGTGGCGGCTCGGTAGTGATGATGTCGGGCTGGGACCCGGAGCGATGGATGCAGTTGGTGCAGGACAACCGCGTCACCAGTGGCGGATTCGCTCCGACCATGATGCAAATGCTGCTCACACACCCGAAGATCAACGACTACGACCTGAGCAGCCTGGAGTGGATGGGGTACGGGGCGTCGAAAATCCCGGCAGATGTGTTGCGCCAGACTATCGACCGGTTCGGGCCCGTCGTCTACGCCGGCATGGGCATGACAGAACTCGGCGGCAATATGCTCACGCTCGACAAGGCTGCACACATCAGGGCGGCACACGGGGAAGAGCACCTGCTCGATGCCGTCGGCAAGCCGATGTCCCTGGTAGATGTACGCGTCGTCGATCCGCTCGGAAACGACTGCCCCACAGGCACGATCGGTGAGATCGTCGTCAAGGGCGACCAGGTAACCAAGGGCTACTTCGGTAATCCCGAGGCGAACGCGCAGACATTCGAGGGCGGCTGGTTCCACACCGGCGACCTCGCCCGTCAAGACGACGAGGGGTTCCTCTACATCGTCGATCGAGCCAAGGACATGATCATCTCCGGCGGTGAGAACGTGTACTCGAGCGAGGTCGAGAACGCGATCTACACCAACCCCGATGTGCTCGGGGCCGCAGTCATCGGAACTCCCGACGACAAGTGGGGCGAAGTTGTCACTGCCGTCGTTGTCCGCAAGCCCGGCACCACGCTGACCGAGGACGACGTAGTCAGCAGCTGCCGCTCGCAACTCGCCGCCTTCAAGCAGCCCCGCAAGGTCATCTTCATCGACGAAATGCCGCAAACCGTCAGCGGCAAGATCCGCAAGAACGTCCTGCGCGATCAGTTCGCATCCAACTGACGCCAACACCCCAGCAGCACAACAACTCCCGCAGTACACGAACCGAGGAGCACCCGATGTCTTTCACAGTTGTCACCACCGGACTGAAATTTCCGGAGGGCCCGGTTGCACTGCCGAACGGCGACGCACTAGTCGTCGAGATTCACCGCGGAACACTCACGCGAGTAACCCCGGACGGCACCAACACTGTGGTCGCGGAGGTCGGCGGCGGCCCCAACGGCACCGCTATCGGCCCAGACGGCCGCGCATACATCGCCAACTGCGGAGGGATGATCGCCACGGAGGCGTATGGTTACGTCTTCGCGGGCGGCACCCCCGAGAACTACACGGGCGGCAGCATTCAAGCTGTCGATCTCGAAACCGGCGAGGTCGAGACCCTGTACACCGAGTGCGACGGCATCCCACTCCGCGGCCCCAACGACATCGTCTTCGACGCGCATGGCGGCTTCTACTTCACGGACCACGGCAAGAGCAACGACCGAGGCAACGATCACGGCCGCCTCTTCTACGGCACGAGCGACGGTTCGTCGATCCGCCTCGTTGCTTCAGAAATGCATGGCCCCAACGGAATCGGCCTCTCCCCCGACGGCACACGCCTCTACGTCAGTGAGACGTTCACCGCGCGGGTCTGGTGGTGGGACGTTACCGCTCCCGGCGAGATCGTCGGTGGCCGTACGCTCGCCGGCTCCGGCGGGGGCAACTTCCTCTGGGGATCACCCGACTTCCGTTACTTCGACTCGCTCGGAGTCGAGGCCAATGGCAATATCTGCGTCGCATCTCTCGCCACGCCCGGCATTTGCGTGATCAGTCCGGACGGCGAGTTGGTCGAGTTCCTCAGCATCGACACCGACGGCGACCCGGGCATCACCAACATCTGCTGGGGCGGAGAGGACATGCGCACGGCATTCGTGACCGCGTCGAGTACCGGAAAATTGCTCCGATTCGACTGGCCCCGAGCTGGTCTGGTTCTCAACAACCAGGGTTCACTGGTCTGACGGTCGCACCGTCACCACCAATCGCGGCGGCGATGAGGCGTGGAGACGTCGTCGAATGCGGCGGCATCTCCGATCTGCCAACGCCGCAGATCAGCCGAGATTCGAGATGCCGCGCTGCGCCGTTCCCGCTGGAGATCATTCCGGCGGCCGGCACTGTCGTAGCAGAGTGAACAGGAGCAGATCCGGATTCCGGTGTATGCGAATGTCCAATAGCAAGTGCCCGGCGACCGCGGCGACCAATCGGATGAAGGGGTAGGCGGCAGATCGCAGATTCCATCGCGGTGATCGTGGGCGGGTTCGACACCCAACTCACGGCGAGTGATGCGAACCCACAGCGGTGCGTGTGAATCAGTTCGGGACAAGGCAGCGCCTTTCACGTTCGTGCGCCCCGACCGCTACCCCCGAATGAGGACGGACCGGGGCGACGGTTGGTGCTCCGCGCCCACCGCCCGCCGCACCATGCACGCTCGCCTGAATTGAGTCATGTCACCGATCTTGTCATAGCCCCCCGACAGCCGCGGTCTCAGTAGAACTCGGTGTGCAGGACCTCGAGGTGTGCCCGAACCACGGAAGACCTGCGGTCGAATATGACCGCAGGTGGTCCGCTGCGAGGAAAGCCGCGTCGAATTCAGGTTCCGCCCTACACTTCGGCGGGCACGTTTGCCGGCAGGTCACACGACGCGGTGCCATCGTCGTGAAGGACACACACGGGGCAGTCTTCCTGCTCTGCCCCGAGCGAGAGGTCCGCAGCCTGCACCATCTCGGCGAAGAGATCCGCTCGCTCCGATAGTGACACCCGTGGGTCCCGTGCCGGGCGCAAGCCGAGCGCGATCATCGTCTCGAGTTGCCGGTAGCCGGCCGTGGTCGGGTCCACGATGGGGACACTCGAGCGGGCAGCGAGGATTTCGGCGACCGGGCTCATGCAGTTGCAGCCCAGGATGACCGACTTGGCGCCGTCCTTCACCGCAAGCTCGATTTCGGCAAGGATGCGCTCGATCATGTGCTCGCGCCCGGCCTTCATCTGGGTAAGGAAGTTGTCGTCCTCGGCCAGAGTGCTCTGCTCGGCGTGCGTCGAGACGTAACGTACCGAGATGCACTGCCGCCCAATGGGATTATCACGAAGGAGGCGATCGTAGACGAAGTCCATCGTTTCCGGCCAGATCGTGACGATGCTGAACTTTTCGCCGAGCGCCGCTGCTGCCAGTAGGCTGGCCTCGCCGCTGCCGACCACCGGAATGTCGGTAGTCGCGCGTACGGCGGCCAGACCGTAGTCCGGTACGCCGCCGATCAGCACGCCGTCGTACCCGTTGCGAGCGGCCCGCATCGCGGCCTCCCCGTAGGCGACATCGGAGAGCAGTAGGTCTGCTGCGTCAACGGGGGTTACCCGGATTTCCGTCTGCACCAAGTCGACGGCGTAGCCGGGCGCGATCAGATGCTCGGGGACCGGACTCGTCTGCTGACTGGTTTTCAACTCCACGTAGGCAATCCGCTTGGTCAACTGACGCTCCTTGATTCATGGGTGATGTGAGGCACTACCGGCGACTCGTGTGACGAGGCTATCAGAAAGCATTTCTACTGTGAAGAATAGACTCCGACATTTTAGAACAGCGAAAAATATTGCGTAACAGACAAATACAACAAAGCCCGGGCAGTGCAAAAATCGCACTGCCCGGGCTTCAACAGCGTCTAGACGCTCCGATAGAGGTCACCGTGCTGAACGCGCATGACCTTCTTGTCCAGCTTGCCGACACTGGTCCGTGGGAGTTGGTCGACGTACAGGATCGTGTCGGGAAGCTGCCACTTGGCGAATGCGCCTTCGAGCAGCGCGTGGACCTCGCCCAGCGCGACGTCCTCACCGTCGGTGGTCACCATGATGACGACTGGACGTTCCTGCCATTTCGGATGCTCGACACCGATCACTGCGGCCTCAGCGACCCGGGGGTGGGCAATGATCGCGTTTTCCATATCGATCGACGAAATCCATTCGCCGCCACTCTTGATGACATCTTTGAGCCGGTCAGCTAGCTTGAGATAGCCGTTTTCATCGATAGTCCCGATGTCGCCGCTTCGCCAATAACCGTCCAGGAATCGGTCGGCGTCGTCATCAAGCTTGTGGTATCGCGCGGTGATCCACGGTCCCCGCAGCAGGACCTCGCCCTGACTGTTGCCGTCGTGCGGCAAGTCGTTGTCTTCGGGATCGAC
The DNA here is from genome assembly GCF_003023755.1 of Rhodococcus sp. AD45-ID. NCBI lineage: Bacteria > Bacillati > Actinomycetota > Actinomycetes > Mycobacteriales > Nocardiaceae > Rhodococcus > Rhodococcus sp. AD45-ID. The sequence continues at coordinate 1,528,638 of NZ_PYHL01000002.1, forward strand.
GATTCGCACATCGACACCACCCGCGGGAAGACCTTGATAGCGCTTGATGTTCCACCATTCGTCTTCCGTGACGTTGCCCTGCAAGGTGACCTTACGGCCGTAGTTCACGAAAGCCATCGGGGCAGTCTCGGTAGCCCCGTACGCATGAATGAAGTCGGCACCGGTCAAGTCGTAGAACCCGCGCATGAGTGTGAGCGCCGGCTCGGTAGCGCCGGAAAGCAGACGGGTCCGGCTGAAGTCCGGTTTGACGTCAAGCGTCTTGATGTAGTCGAGCATCGGCTGGAAGATCGCCGGCGCACCGTTCGCTACGGTCACACCTTCGGCGATCATCACGTCCGCCAGCATGTCAGTGTCCCCTGCCGAATAGCGTCCGGGGAGAACAATTTTGGCTGCGACGTAGACGGCGGACTGCGGCAGACCCCAGGACTGGCTGTGGAACATCGGCGTGATCAGCATGACCGCGTCAGCGGCGCTCATCCCGTAGGACGAGGCCTGCGTCAGAGTGTGTAGGTAGATCGCTCGATGCGAGTAGTAGACGCCCTTTGGCCGACCGGTGGTCCCGGTCGTGTAGCAGGCGCTGTAGGCGGAGCTCTCGTCGATCATCGGCCAGTCGATCTCCGGCGACGCAGTCGCTACCAGGTCTTCGAAATGGCGCACATTCGGCAACGTGGTGACAACCTCTGCGAGAGGCTTGTCGGACATCACCACCCAGGTAATCTCCGGCGCGAACGGTGCCACCGACTCCGCGACGCTCAGCAGACTCTCGTCAACCAGGACGACGGACGCGCCGCCGTGCGTCGCGACGTAACCCACATCTTCGGGAGCCAGGCGCAGGTTCATCTGCAGCATCACCGCTCCGGTGCCGGGAATGGCCCAGTAAAGCTCGAAGTGCCGCTTGGTGTTCCAGTCCAGGATCCCCACCACATCGCCGGGTGCTACACCCAGATTGGTCAGGGCGTTCGCAATCCGCTTAATACGCGCATAGGCGTCGGCGTATGTGTAGCGATCCCATCCGCCGTCGCCGGTGCGGTAGACGATCTCCCGCTCAGGATAGTTACGTGCCGAGTGGCGGATCAGCGTAGTCGTGTTGAGCTGATACGAGTCGTCATTCGTCGACGGGTGTCCCTTGACAATTGTGGTCATTATTCACTCCTCGGGTCCAGTGCTAGTGCGGGCGACCTAGGAGGGTCCGGATGCTGACTCCATGCGCGAACCGCATCCCGGGTTGTCGTGAGCCCTGAACGTGCCGCCTGGACTTGATATTTGGTGAGGCTTAACGCCCATCAGTTGCATTATTCTGCAATGCAGAAGCTCTCTCTGCACCTAGAATTGCATAGGCCAAGTGCGTTAGTCAAGGAATGAGCCCGAAACCTGAAGCAGCTACGACACTCTCAACCATCTCGTCAGGTGGCGAGCGAATGCGTCATCGAGCACCGGTAGATCTTGCATCAACCATGGCCAGTGCAAGATCGGCGTACTCCCTCGCGATTTCGACCGGCGACGGGCTGATCCCCGGTTGGTACCAATCCGCAACGGCAACGCACATCGTGACGATCGCTGTGGCGGTTGACGTCGCCGGGACGGTTCCGGCTCGCCCCGCATCACGGCACGCCTCCACGGCCGACTGGACGATCTCCCGAACTTGCCGTCGTAACTGCAGATGCATCAACCTGCCAGGCTCGTCGAGCGAACGGAGTTCTGTGGACGCGAGCACGGCCGAGGCCTGTCGGTGGGTGTGGAACAGGATTACGCACTCGACAAGATTGGCCACACGCTGATCAGGCGATTCTGCTTCGGCATCTGCAGCCACGCATCGGCTTATGAGCTCTGCCATCGCGCCCTGCAGCAGTTCGGTGAGCAGAGCGTCCTTGCTTTCCACGTGGTAGTAGACGCCAGCCATCGACAAGCCACACCGGTCGGCAATCATCCTGACCGTCGCAGCGTGGTAGCCCACTTCCACAAAGACATCCAGCGCCGCCCGAAAGACCGGGGTGAGGTCCAACCGTTCAAAGTCTCGCCAGTCCTCGAACCGCGGTCCGGTGGGCTCAGGTGGACGCAGATCAAGCTCTACCCCGAGCGCCTTCGCGAGTGCCTCCAGACGCTCCGCACCCGGCAGGCTCTTCCCGTTCTCGAACTCGCTCAGTGAGGACGCACTCATGCCTATTTGTTGAGCTAGCTGACGGAGCCCGACCTTGCGCTCGATTCTCGCCGCGCGCATCCTGGCTCCGAGCCCGTCTCCAACGATTCGTCCCGCCTGCACCATGAGTACCACGCTATCCCGCCGACACTCGACCACCTGGTTGGACGGCCGTTATGGCGGACGACGATCTGTCATGACATGGAGATAGAACCACTGTCGCACGCATCCGTCAGCTGACGTTCGAAATTTAGCGATCGGTAGATCTTGACGAACCGAACAGCTGGTAATACGGTCCTCCTGGGACGCATAAGCGATGTACGTCACAGTCCCCCCTTCCCCTGTTCGCAAGTTCGACGCCTTCCGTGGCGTCCAGTCAGGAGCACCGCAATGAGCGACATCCTCGAGTTCGCAGACCGGTTCTTCAACGCCGTCGAGGGTGGTGACATCGACGCGGTGGCCGGCTTCTATCGCGACGACGTGACCGTCTGGCACAACTTCGACAACCTGGACCAATCCCGGGACGACAACCTCGCAACCCTCGCCGGAATCTCCGGCCGCTACGACGCTTTTGCCTATGTGGACGTCCGCCACACCGCTGTCGAAGACGGATTTCTCCGCCAACACGTCATCAAGGCGACTGTCGGCAAGAAGACCGTCAATGTCCCCGCGGTCCTACGCGTGTACGTCGAGGGCGGGCAGATCCACCGCATCGAGGAGTACTTCGACCGTGGCCAGCTTGACGTCGTCTTCAGCTGATGCGAACCGCGACAAGGCCTTCGAAGGAATATCACGCAAGCGTTGATCACGATCAGCCATCTGTTCGTCATCTAGCGATCGATAGATCTTGACGAACCGAACACTTGGGAATACTGTCGAATCGAGGCAGCGGCGCGATGCGCGTCACAAAGCAAAGAGAGTGTGAAATGACAAATACAGAATTTGAACTCGGCGGCGTATGTCACTTGGCGCTGGTGTGCCAGGACATGGAGCGCACCGTCGACTTTTACACCAACGTCCTGGGCATGAAGCTGTCCATGACGCTCTCCCTGCCTGGTGGTGGCCAGCACTTCTTCTTCGACATGGGCGGCGGCCAGTTCATCGCGTTCTTCTGGTTCGCCGATGCCGCCCCCCACGCTCCCGGCATCGCGGCGCCCGCGGCCATTCCCGGCATCGGCAAGGAAATCGCGTCGGCGCACGGCTCGATGAATCACGTCTCGTTCAAGATCCCGCTCGACAAGTTCGACGAGTACAAGGCCAAGCTCGAAGCAAAGGGCGTCCAGACCGGACCGATGCTCAACCACGACATGTCCGAGCGTGGGATCAGTTTCGGAGAGAGCGACTCGACCTTCGTGCGGTCGATCTATTTCTTCGACCCGGACGGGATCTTGCTCGAATTCGCGGCCTGGACTCGCGAATTGCGCGAGGACGACGTCAAGCACGCGCCCCGGACCGCCGACGGCGGCCTCGGCGCCCCGGTTGGCGCCGCCAAATGAGCGAGATGCTCGATCTCGCCGACAAGATGTTCGGAGCCCTGGTTCTCGGCAATGTCGCCGTCCTCGACAAGATCTATCACTCGGACGTGAAAATCTGGCACAACTGGGACAACGCCGAGCAGTCCCGTGAGGACAATCTGCGCATCCTCTCCGGCATTCCCACCCGCTACGACGAGTTCCACTATGACAACCCGCGCTGCACTGTCCTCGAGGACGGCTTCCTGCGTCAACACGTCATCCGGGCGACTATCGGGGACAAGACCGTCAACGTCCCCACGGTCTTCCGGGTATTTGTCGACAGCGGAAAGGTTCGCCGTATCGAGGAGTATTTGGACGCAGGCCAACTCCGCAAGGTCTTTGCCTGAAAGAACGTGATCACACGAAACAGCCCCGCCGATCCAATCCCCTCGGCGGGGCTGTTTCGTGTCCTGCCTTGCTGCGCAGGAAGATTCATTCGGTACCGAGATCACAAAGGCCGCTGAGACCCCTCCAGCTCCCCATTTTTCTCTCAGAAAGAACTTACTTCTGCTAAGTTCGACGTGATGTGAGTCTCCCTTGGGGTTCGTCGGGGCCGACGGCATCCAATTCCCAGCCTCAGCGTGAACGCGCAGTCAGATCTGTAGACACACCCTCCGAAGGATGGCAATGAAGCGAATAACTTATCGGCGGACGCTAACCGCCTTGGCCCTCATTTCGACTTGCGGGCTCCTAGCCGCCGGATGCGCGTCCTCCGCCGGCTCATCGGATGCCACTGGCGCGCCAAAGCTCGTGAGGGCTGGGGTGATTGGCGAGCAGTCGGATCCGGGACGCGCTATGGAAAGTGCGACTTTGACTTATGCATCGCATTCGCTGACCAATACCCTTGACCCGATCAAGGGCAGGACGTCTGCCTGGCTCGGAGGTACGGAAATGGCTGCCATTTACGACGTCCTGGTGCGATGGGATCCAGAATCCGCAGAAATTGTGCCTCAGCTAGCCGAGTCGATCACAGAGGCTCCTGATCGACTCTCCTGGACCGTCAGACTTCGTGACGGGGTCACGTTCAGCAATGGCGACACTCTGGACGCGTCGGCCGTTATTGCCAGCACCAATCGTATGACCGAGGGCAATGCCACGAACAGCGATCAGTTCCGGGCCAACGTGCGGTCTGTCGAGGCGCCCGACCCCAGTACCGTGACGTATAACCTGAAGAATCCGTGGAGTGACTTCCCGACCCTCCTGACCTCAGGTTTCGGCATGATTACCCACTCCGACTCGTTCAGAGACGGGAAATTTGTCGAACCGATCGGAGCTGGTCCATTCACTGTTGAGTCCGTCAATCCCGGATTTGAACTCGTTCTTGCGCCACGCGAAGACTATTGGGGCGGGAAGCCGCGAATTGGCGAACTCAAGTTTGTAGACCTTCAAGGCGAGCAGCCGATGGTCGACGCGCTCAAGGCTGGTGAGGTGCAGATGGCGTATCTGAGGGGAGGCGAGGCCATCGACACGATGCGGGCCGATTTCCCCGGTTACTACGAGCCGGTAAGCATGGTCGACAACGGACTTCTCAATATCAGGGAAGGTCGTGCGGCGCACGATATCCGGGTCCGACAGGCAATTGCGAAAGCGATCGACCCCACCGTGATCAATGAACGGTCCAGGAAGGGCCTGAACTCGCCGGGACTCGAAATGTTCCAGGAGTGGTCCACTATGCATGGGTCGATCCCGGGCCCTACTCCGGACATCGAGGCCGCTCGCAAGCTCGTTGATGAGGCAAAAGCAGACGGATACGATGGAAAACTGACGTTCGCCGCGCTGTCAGATCCAGCATCGACCGACCTGGCGTTGGCGATGCAGTCGCTGCTCCAAAATGTCGGCTTCGAAGTCGAAATCCAGCCCAATGCAACAAAGAACGACATCGCCAAAGTTTTTTATGTCACCCATGACTTCGACGTGAGCGTCGCCGGCACAGCGGTGCCCGACTCCGCCCCGCTCCTGCGCCTTCAAGGCCTGCTCACGACTGGATCCAGTCAAAACGTCAGTGGCTACAGCAATCCCACTATGGATGAAGTGATCTTTCAGATTCAAACTGCCGGCACAGAAGACGAGCGCCGGGCTGGATTCGAGAAGATGCAGACGATCCTCAACGAGGATGTGCCGATCCTGCCTTTGGGTTCGGGCGCAAACTTCATTACCTGGGCACCTAACGTCCACGACGCAAAGTCGGGCATGGATGGATTGACGCTCTTCGACAAGGTCTGGATCTCGGACTAGGGCGTAACCTTTCGCGGGCCCTGTCACCTTTACCGAAAAGCAAAGTGGCAGGGCCGGGTTGGTTCTGATCACAAGAAATAGCCCCGCCGATCGATTGGATCGGCGGGGCTGCACTCCTTGGTCTACCCTGCTGCGCAGGAAGATTCGCTCCGTGCAGAGATCACAGGAAGAATGCTGCAACCTCGTCTACTGCTTGGGCCAGGGCGGCGGCGATCTCTTCACGGGTCACGTCGGACATCCGGCTCTTGGGCGTGGACACGTTCAACGTGTAGCGCGCCCCGCCGTACTCGCCGAGCGAGACCGACACCGACGTAACTTCATCCTCGGACTCTTCGTTGCTAGTGGCAAACCCGACCCGGCGAACCTCCGCGAGCTGGCGCAGAAGCGCCGACCGCTTGGTAATCGAGTGTGACGTAAGGCCCTTCAGCTTCTCATCGGGGTACAGCTCGCGTACCGCACGGTCATCGAGCGTAGCGAGCAGCGCCTTACCGGACGATGTGCAGTGCGCCGGCATGGTCATCCCCATGCGGGACCCCACGCGCACCGCTCGTGCACTCTCGACCGAGTCCACAAAGGTCACCGTGTTCCCGTCGAGGCGAGCCAGATGAACCGTCTCACCCAGGCTGGCCGAAAGCCGTTCGAGCACTGGATGTACACGGGCCCTGACGTCTGTTTGGCGCAGGACCGCGAACGCGATCGTCGTCAGGGCGGGGCCCGGTTCGTAAGCCCGTGAACCCTCGACCTGACGGACGAATCCGCGGTACTGAAGCATCGCCAGCAGTCGGTGCGCGGTCGACGAGGCAACCGAAAGGTACTCGCTCACCTCGGTCAGCCGGATACTGCGACGCTCGCCCAGCAGCAGCAGGATTCGCAGGGCGTTGTCGACAGACTCGATCGGGTACTGCGGTCGGTTCGCAGTTGTATCTTCCTTTGCGGTCACGCAGGTAGCGTAACGGCAGGAGCGCGCAGAACATTCTTGGTGACCTTGCCGGACGCGTTTCGCGGCAGCATATCGACCAGCACGAGGCTGGTCGGAAGCTTGTAGCGCGCCAACCTCTCCCCGGCCCAGGCGCGCAGCGACTCGATGGTCAACTCCGCCGCACCCGGTTTCAGTGCGACCACCGCGACCGGGGTCTCGCCCCATGTTTCGTGAGCCTGGCCGATCACTGCAACCTCGGCGATGCCGGGGTGGCCGGCCAGTGCATTCTCTACCTCGGCGCAATATATGTTCTCGCCGCCGGAGATGATCATGTCCTTCGCACGATCTACGACGTAGATGAAGCCCTCGGCGTCCTTGCGTACCAGGTCACCGGAGTGAAACCAGCCTCCGGCGAAGGCCTGCGCCGTTGCCTCCGGGTTGTTCCAGTACTCGGTCATCAGTCCCGGCCCACGGTAGACGATCTCGCCGACCTCACCGGGTTGCACATCCACCATGTTTTCGTCGACTATGCGTGCCCAGACACCGGGTACCGGGCGTCCGACGGAACCCAACTTACGGCGAGAATCCTTGGCCTCGAGCACACATGTCACTGGGGACATCTCGGTCTGCCCGAACAGCGCAATGCTCGACGCACCGGGAAGCACCTCGCTCATCTTGCGAAGCAGCGAATCGGTGGCAGGCGCTGCGCCCCAGGAACTGACGCGAAGCCGAGACAGATCGCGCGGCGACCGCTCCTGCTCGTCGCAGACCGCCTGCCACTGAGTCGGTACGAGGAATGTCGAAGTGACCTGCTCGCATTCGGCGACGTCGAGGAGTGCCCCGGCGTTGAACGAGACACTCGGAAGGACAACCATGGTGGCGCCCATCAGGATTGCCGGCGCCACCAGGCCAAGAGTCCCGATGTGGAACAGCGGTGCGGCGCACAGGCTTACCTCGTCGTACATCTCGAACCGGAACGCCATCACATTCGTGGCCGACTGCGCCGCCAAGTTGCGATGCGTCAGCACGGCGCCCTTGGGCCGTCCGGTGGTTCCCGACGTGTACATGAGCAGCGCTGGTTCGCACTCGTCGATCGTCGCGACCAGTCCGCCCGAACCGGAATGTGCGAGGAGAACGTCGTAGGCCGATGCGCCGTCAGAGCCCTCGCTGCCGACCTGGAAGACCTGAACCGGACCCGCGGCCTGCGCGACCGCAGCGATCCCGGTGGCGCTTGCCTGCTCGTCCACGAAAAGAACGACGGCTCCGCTGTTGTCGAGCGTGAACGCCACCTCGCCGACGCTCAGCCGGAAGTTGATCGGCACGGCGATAGCGCCGATCCGGTTGGCGGCGATCATGATCTCGATGTACTCGGCCTGGTTGCCCATCAGCAAAGCAACGCGGTCCCCGTGCGCCACGCCGCGCTCGGCGAGGGCGGCGGAGACGGAATCCACTCGCTGCTGAAGATCTGCCCAGGTAATCCGGCGGTCGCCGAAGACGACGGCCGTCTGTTCACCGCGCTCAAATGCATGCCGCGCGACCTGACTGACCCAGTGCTGCTGGCGGGCACGCGTCAGGTCATCCATGTCCACGCTCGTATTCACCACTGCGCCTTGGGGAAACGGTCCGCAATCCACTCGCACATCACATCGGCAACGGCGGCGCGGGCCCCGGGCTCCTGGAAATAGTGATCACCGGGCAGGTCCTTGCGCGACTTGTCCTCGCTCGCGAGGGCATTGAACAGCGCGTCCGCGTCGCTCGGGAACACACCCGAGTCCCCGTCAGGGTTGATGACAAGCGAAGGCACCGTGATTTTCTCCATGTGCATTTCCGCACGGCACTGCGATTCTTCGAGACTCCACATGTGTAGCCAATTCCGCAGCGTGCTCCCGGCACCGATGCCGCGGTCCTCGCGGTTGGCTACCGAAGTCGGGCCGCGGTAGCACTCGCCTGCCGGCCGACTGCTGGGCTCGAGCGTCGCGTCCACCATCCGGGGGTCAGCCCACGTACGCGGGACTCCGAAGTGCCGGTCGTTGTAACCCGCGGCGGTAATCCGAGCCAGCTCTTCCTGCGCCCATGCGGTGATCCGGTGGTTGCGGGCAACCTGCGCAGCGCGGTACCGCTCGATGAATTCCGCGGAGTACGGCGGACCGTTCTCGGGGTTGAACAGATCAAGTTCGGGGTCGGTCAGAGTCGGGTCGTTTTCGTCGACGACTGCTGCGTCCAGCCACGCGGTCAGCACGTCGGGCCGACCGCCGTGCGCGGCGAGGGAGATGTAGGCAGCTCCGGGGATGAGGTCGTTAATTCCGACTGCGGGTTCCATGTCGCGGGCGGGACGGATGCACGGCGAGGTCGCTTGCGCCTGGTAGGCCGCCATCAGCGAGCCGCCTCCGGAATTGCCGAGCAGGATAACCTGATCCACACCTGCGTGCTCCTCGAGCCAGCGCACACCCACACCGATGTCGACCAAAGCCTGGTCGAGATTGAACAGCTCCTCGTAACCGCGGTAGCGAGTATTCCAACCCAGGAATCCAATACCTCGCGCAGCCATGAACTCGGCGATGTAATGCTCCGAGAAATCAATCTGGTAATGCGTAGCGATCATTGCGATGCGCGGCTTCTTACCGGCCGGCGTGTAGTAAATGCCCTGACACGGGTAGCCGCCGGCACCCGCGCGCTTAGCGCCTGGTGACTCGCTGCTGACAAATTCCTTGTGGACGGTCGGGCTGGTGGTGCCGGTCATGGTTAGACAACCTCGTATTCGTTGAGACTTGCGTATTTCTTCAGGTGCGTGAACATCAACTCGACCCCCTCGAGGACGATGGGATCCGTCAATCTGCCTTGCTCGTCAAAGTGATTGGGGGCAAAGCTGAGGAGAATCTCCGGCCCGGGCAACACTGGGGACCGGGAGAAGACGAAGGTGTGACGCAGTTCGAATTGGCTGCGCGCTGTGCCGAGGCGGCCAGGCGTCGCGCCCATCAGCGCCACCGGCTTACGCTCGAGCACCGAGCGTCCGAGTGGAAGTGAGAGCCAGTCGAGTGCGTTCTTCAGAACACCAGGGATGCCGCCGTTGTATTCGGGTGTCGCGATGAGCAGGGCATCAGCGGCTTCGACCTCGGCGCGCAGAGCATGGACGCTGTTCGCCTCGTTACCGAAATCGTCTTCGTTGAGCATCGGGATCTCGCCCAGCAGCTTCGTGATCCGCACCTCGACGTCGACCGGCGCCATTGCCGCCGTCGCCTCGAGAAGTTTGCGATTCCACGAGTCTGCGCGGAGACTGCCTGCAATCGCGCAGATTACAAATTTTCCGTCTTTCATCATGCAGCTCCCAGATAGGCCGCGACGACAGCGTCGTCGCGGATAACGTCGGCGGGCTTGCCGAGGGCGATTCGTTGACCGAAGTTGAGAACACAGACGCGGTTCGAGATGCCCATGACCATCTTCATGTCGTGCTCGACGAGCAAAATGGCAACGCCGAGATCTCGGTTCACCTGCACAATGGTCTCCGTCATCTCGGCGGACTCGTCGTGATTCATGCCGGCGACGGGCTCGTCGAGCATGATCAGCCGCGGTTCCATCGCTAGTGCCCGCGCCAACTCGATTCGCTTCTGCGTGCCGTGCGGTAGTGATCCGACAGGGGTGTCTGCCAGGTGCTCGATGTTCATCAGCGCAGCGACCTCGCGAACCTTTTCCACCGCGGCCTTCTCCTCCCGCGCTGCGCGGCCCAGCCACAGCATGTTCTCCAAGGCTCCCGCGCGCATCGCGTTGTGCCGCGAAAGCAAGAGGTTGTCCAGCACCGTCATCGCGGGAAAGACCTCCACGTTCTGGAAGGTCCGGGCGATGCCCTTTTTCGCGATCTTGTGAGCCTGCAAGCCCAGGATTTCGGCTCCCGCGAAGCGCACGGAACCGGACTGTGGTGCGTAGACACCGGAGATGCAGTTGAACAGCGAGGACTTGCCCGCACCGTTCGGGCCGATGACGGAGAACAGCTCGCCCTCGGCGATCGAAAAGCTTACGCCGTCAATGGCTTTTACCCCGGCGAAGCTCAGGGACAGATCGTTGATCTCCAACAGATCGGCACGCGGATCAGACATGCTGGATCACCCCTTCGGTATCGATTCCCGTGGCCTGTGCCGGCGGCTCAGCTGCGCCCACTGCCGAAGCACCCAGGTACAGCTCTGCGATTTCTGCGTCGCCGCGCAGGTCCTCCGCCTTGCCCTCCTTGACGACGCGGCCACCTTCGAGGACATATCCGTACTGCGCAATTGCCATCGCCATTGCCGCGTTCTGTTCCACCAACAGGATGGAGGTCCCTTCCTTGTTGATGTCGACGATCACGTCTCGGACATCAGCAACGATTTTCGGTGCCAGGCCGAGGCTCGGCTCGTCGAGCAGAAGCACCTTCGGCTGGGACATCATCGCCCGACCGATCGCGAGCATCTGCTGCTCTCCGCCCGAGAGGTAACCGGCTTTGCGCTGCATCAGGTCACCCAGACGCGGGAAGTGGTGCAGCACCCGCTCACGCGCTTCGAGTTCCTGGGCCTTGCGATAGCGACGGACGAAAGCGCCGCTCGCGAGATTCTCGGCAACGGTGAGTCCAGGGAACACCTGTCGACCCTCGAGGGCCTGCGCGAGGCCGAGTTTCACGCGCTTCGACGAGCGCTCGTTGGTGACGTCGTTGCCCAGCAGTTCGACCCTGCCCGAGGCAACGGTGCCGCCGTGCACGCCGAGCAGACCCGACACCGCCCGCATCAGCGTCGACTTGCCCGCACCGTTCGGCCCGAGGAGGCTGACGATCTGGCCTTGGGGAACCGTCAGGCTCACATCCTCGAGGGCCAGCGAGGCTGCGCCGTAGCGGACACTGAGGCTGTCGATGACCAGCGAGTTCATTTGCTACCTCCGGAGATTCGGGCTCGGATCCAGTCGATGGGCCGCTTGAAGAGCGCGAGCAATCCTTTGGGCTCGAAGATGAGGACCAGCACGATCACAAGGCCGTACAAGAACTGTGAGAGCAGAGGCGCGGTAACGCCGCCGTCGGCGCTCGCGTCCTTCGAGACAAACGGAAGGTACGGCGACAGCACATTCACCATCTCAGGCATCGCCTTGATGAAGAATGCGCCGAGGATCGCGCCCGCGACCGTGCCCATACCACCGATGACAACCATCGCGATGAAGTCGACGGAGACCATCATCGTCCACTGACTCGGCGTGAAGTAGCCCATGTAGGACACGAGCAGCGCACCGGAGACACCGGCGAACGCCGAAGAGATGACAAAGGCCACGACCTTGGTTCTGGTCACAGGTATGCCGGCAACGCCCGCCGCGATGTCCCGGTCACGGACCGCCATGAAGGCGCGACCTAGGCGCGAACGCTTGAGGTTCCACGTCAGCACAGTGACGATGAGCAGCACTGCCAGGGCGAAATACCACCACGCCTGGAACGAGGTCAGGATCTCCTCGCCTCCCGACGACCAGTAGCCGTCCAGCAGGTCCTGCCCGTTGATCTCCACCGCAGGGGCCGTCCGACCATTGACTCCGCCGCTCAGGCTGGTCCAGGTTTCCCAGACATAGGTGCCGATGAAAATCAGGGCCAACGTCGCAACCGCCAGGTAGAGCCCGCGGATTCGGACTGCCGCCGGAGCGACCACCCCACCGGCGAGTCCGGCAACTACAGCGGCTGCGGGCAACCACACCCAGACTGGGAGTCCCTCGTCGACTCCGAGCCAGGCCGAGGTGTAAGCGCCGATCGCCATGAATACCGCGTGGCCCATCGAGATCTGACCGGCAAATCCGGTGATGACCTGCATGCCGAGTGCGCCGACCGCCGCGATCAGCGCAAAGATTCCCACGCCCATCCAGAGATCGGACTGCACCACCCACGGCACAACGAGCATCGCCACGACCCACACGGCAACCCACACCCGCGTGCTTCGCTTCTTGGTCCGCACGACTTCGGCGGGAACACCTGCGGTGTCGTCGTCGATGGGTGCGGGTTCGAGAGTTGTTGTCATCGGTCAGACCCTTTCAATGCTTTTACTGCCGAAGAGTCCGTAGGGCCGGACCACCAGCACGGCAAACATGACGATGTAGGGCAAGACCTCATGGAGTCGGCCGCCCCCGATGTCCGACAGGTAGTAAGAACCCATCACCTGAATCAGTCCGACGATCAGGCCGCCGACAATCGCACCTACCAGCGAGTCCATGCCGCCGATCACGATCGCGGGAATAGCAAGCAGCGCAACGATACCCAATGCCGGAGACACAACCCGAGGGAACGACGCCAAGAAGACACCGGCCACCACGGCAAGGAACGCCGCAAGTCCCCACGAGAGTGCGAACATCCGTCGCACATCGATTCCCTGCGCCAGTGCCGCTTCCTGGTGACTGGCGGTCGCACGAAGCGCCAGACCGTACGGTGTCTTCTGGAAAAAATAGGCCAGCCCCGCGAGAACCACCACGGAGGTGCCGATTGTCGCAATGCCACTCCACGGCAGCACTACCGAGCCGACAGTCACCGTGCCTGAACCGACAGGACCGGCCGAGCCATGTGTGCCGACGCCCCAGATCATCAAGATCGCCTGGTGAAGCATGATCGAGATACCCAGCGTCGCGAGAACCACGGTGGTAACAGATTTTCCGACCATGCGGCGCAAGAAGACCGCCTCGATCAGGACCGCGAGAACCACCATGATGACGACCGCGAAGAGGAACGCCAGCCCCCAGGGCATGAAGGCCATCAAGGCCAGCACCGTGTAGGCGCCTAGCGCCACGATCTCTCCGTGGGCAAAGTTGAATGTGTGTGAGCCCTTGTACATGATCACGAACCCGAGGGCGATCAGTCCGTAGACCATTCCTAGGGCTATCCCCTGGAAGCCGAGCTGCAAGAAGAGCGCCATAGCCCCTTCTACTCCTTTAGTCGAACAATAATTGTCCTGATGCGCCGCCAAGGCGCCCGCCGCCGTCCTGTAACGGGCGCCGAAGTGCGTCGATCAGAAACCGTTTGCCTCGCCCCAGGCGCGAGCCTGATCGGTCTCGGCCCAGTCAGTGGTGGGGATCAGCAGACCATCGGCATTTACGGTGTTCATCCGGCTCTGGTAGCTGACGATCGAGTCGCCGGTACCGAGGTTGACTGTCGGCAGGATGCCACCGAAGTCGATGTCGAGATCCTGCATCGCGGCCAGAACACCTTCACGGGTGAGATCCTTGTTCGCGCAGGCCTTTTCCAGCACAGCCGCGGTGGCAGTGCCGCTCAACCAACCGGCAACCTGGAAGTTGCTCGGCTTCTCGTTCGGCGCGTACTGCGCCAGAGCGGCATTCATGTCCTTGATGCCCTGAACGTCATCGTTCAGCGCTCCGTAGCTCGCCGAAACGTAGAAGTTGTCGGTCAAGCCGGCCAGCGGCTTTGCCAGCGCGGCGTTCCAGGCGCCCGAGTAACCGATCCACTGCGGCGAATAACCGAGCTGGGCGGACTGTCCCACCAGCCCCGCGGTCTGGGCCATGGTGTTGGCCAGGATCACGACCGTGGCGCCGGAGTTCTTCAACTCGGTGGCCTGAGCGGTGAAGTCGTTGTCAGCGGGGCTGTACGTCGGGCTGGCGACGACCTCGACGCCGGGGATCTGTTCCGCGGCAAACTTGACGGAGTCTGCGTATCCCGTGCCGTACTCGTCCGCCGGTGCGACGACGGCGACCTTGAGCGGGTTGGTAGAGCTTGCACCCGCCTTCTGCGCGGCCCAGACCAGGCCGTTGATCAGCTCGACCTCGAAGGGCGGGGTGTAGATCGCGACATCCTCGAGCTTGAGCGCTGCTGTGTTGAGCGATGCCGAGAAGGTCGGCAGGTCATCTTTCGCGATGCTGTCCTTGACCGCCATCAGCGAGGACGTGCCGATCAGCTGCGGGATCATCACAACCTTGTTCGCGATGGCGCGATACTGCTGGGTGGTGACCTGAGGGTCGTATTTGGTGTCCATCTTGTGCAGGACGAGTTGACGCCCGCAGATCCCGCCCGCGGCGTTGACCTGGTCCAGCTTGATTTCCAAGCCGATCGAACCCGAGGTTGCGGGCTGGGCAAGTGGACCGGAGTAGTCGGTGAGGATCGCAAGATTGATCTCGCTGTCGCTGACGCCCTTTCCGGTCTTGACCCCATCCGCACTTGCGGAGTCTCCACTGGCCGACCCGCCGCAAGCAGTCAACGTGAGCATTGTGGCGATTGCGAGGGCTGGAGCAGCTTTCCTCAACATCTTCAGTACGTCCCTTCGGGGTTGTGACCTGACCCACATTGAAACTGTGGTCCTGAGCATTGAACAGGCATACATGGCGTCGAGTCAAGGGCAATCTATCGATCGCTAAGCCAGAAACGCAATCTCTTAAGCTGCACTAATAGTAGAAACTTTCTCTCTGCAGAGACATGTTCTGCCGAACACGCAGGTACGGCACGCGGAATGAACGAGGTCGGACCGGCGCCGAAGCCGAGCCAGTTTCGGCGATTGACGAGAAAAAATACCCGAGGTGACGTCCGTCCAATCGCCCGCGAGGCCCATGAAACGGGCCATGCATCGACCAAGACCATAACGAGGTACATCCAGGCCTCCGCTCGGTCAAATTGTACACAATCAGCCGAAATTTCTCGATACTGATTGCAATAATTCGCTTTTCTGCATACAAAGACCTGAACCATCGTCACGCGGACTGCAGCCCTCGATCGAAGCTGCCCGGACATCGCTATCGACATCGCTGCCACCGGTCGGTCGATACACAGTCGACTTCTGCCCGATCCCGAAACATGCACTTCCAACGGCTACCAGCGCGCGCAACGTCCTCAGCGCCCTATCAGTTCCCGAGGCACTAATCCTGTGGTCACCAATCAACACATACCCTCAGCGTTCGGGAGTTGTTGCATGAGAAGCAATGTCGATGAATTGGTATCGGCACACATCGAGACGGACCGATATTGCAGACGGAGCCATTGTCGGTGGACTTCGCCACTGATCATGGCTGGACCCGCGGCGCCGACGAAATCGACCTGCCGATACCGGCGGGTCGATTGGCCGTATCGCAGGAGACTCCGGTCCGGCAAGGCGGTGACTCCTCCTGCGCGCGAGGGGATTACTGCCCTTGACGACATCGACGGCGCTGGGTCGATCCAGGTTGCAGGGCGGGATCGACTTCCAGTATCGGGCGACAATTGGCGAGCATCCGAACGTCGCAGGTCTTACGCTTCTCTTCCCAGAAGAACTTACTTCTGCTAACATAATCCCGCGTGATGCGGATCACCCGACGCGAGTGGGTGTTAATGGCCGGCGGGGACACTTCAAATGGTCCCTGAGGCCCGTTTGGGAGAACTGGCCGATCGCCCGTTAGCGGCCAAGTGAGCCTGCGGCTTTGGTGGAGTAGCTGTGATTACTCGGTTGATTCTTGAATCGGCCGCTCCTCATGCATTCGACGTTCTCACCAAGTCCAATTCTGACCATGACCCGACACTGCCTTGCATCCGGAACTGATCCAATTCCGTACCCATGCGGTCGAGCTATTGGCCGATCTACAGCCGAGCGCCGAAGCCTAAAATGTCAAAGCGCCTGTCCAAAGGAACGTCAAGATGACCACTGATCAAATACCTAACTCTGCCACCGTCAAGGCGGCAGTAAATATTAGAACAGCCTGGGGCATGACTGGACTAGTCGTATTCCTTTATGTTGTAAACTTTGCAGATAAAGCAATCCTGGGCATCATTGCACAACCACTGAAACGTGAATTAGGGCTTACCTCCACGCAGATAGGAATGGTTGGATCGCTCTTCTTCCTAACTTTTACGATCGGCGGATTCTTGGCCGGTCCGATCAACAAGTACATGACTCTGCGTTGGGGGCTTCTACTCCTGGCAGCTATGTGGTCGGTCACTCTATTGCCACTCGTCATATCTGCGAGCATAGTGACACTCATCGCTGGCCGTATGGTGCTGGGCTTCGCCGAAGGGCCTAGTTCTGCGCTCATGCATACGGCGGCATACTCCTGGCATCCGCCGGCGAAGCGCGGACTGCCCGGGGCACTCCTGATGGGATCGGGGTCAATTGGAAAAATCCTACTCGCTCCAATCCTGACCGCGATTTCTGTTACCTTCGGCTGGCGATATGCCGTCATCACATTGACAATTCTTGGTCTTGCCTGGTCAGTCTGCTGGGCGATCGGCTGGAGGGAAGGACCCTTCACAGGTCGGACCCCGAAGACTCCGCAAGCCGACCTGGTGAATATGGAGCCAAGCGTTCCCTGGCGAACAATTTTTCTGTCTCGTACCTTTGTTAGCTGCTGCATCTTGACCATCGTGGTTTATGCGCTGACAACGGTCGTTCTTACTTGGCTTCCGTCATATTTTGAACTCGGCCTCGGATACTCGGCAATGCAGGCTGGATCAATGTT
Organism: Rhodococcus sp. AD45-ID; assembly: GCF_003023755.1. NCBI lineage: Bacteria > Bacillati > Actinomycetota > Actinomycetes > Mycobacteriales > Nocardiaceae > Rhodococcus > Rhodococcus sp. AD45-ID. Next base: position 1,545,850 of record NZ_PYHL01000002.1, read on the forward strand.
CGCGATCCCATCAGTTATCGCACTCATCTTGATGATTGGGTCGAGTGTGACAACTGACCGCGTATTGTTGCGTGGTGGAAAGTCTCGGACATCGCGGATTATCGTTCCGTGCATCGGAGTGTTCATTGGTGGCACAATCTTGGCCGTGCTACCAATGATTAACGTGCCAATCGTCGCAGTGGCTGTTGTATCGGTTGGGTATGCCGCGGTAAGTATGGCATTTCCCCTTCTTAATGCTGCTATCTCAGAAATTTGCCCGCCCCAGCAGATTGCCGGCACCATGGGTGTATATCTCGCCGTGATGGCCATCGGCGGACTAATCGCTCCTTACGCAACCGGTGTAATCGTTGATAATGCAGTTAGTCCGGCCGTAGGGTACGGGCAGTCATTTCAGGCTATAGGAATTCTTGCATTCCTGGCCGCTATCGTGGTACTAATATTCGCTAATCCTGACCGCGACCGCGCAGCAATCCGGGGTGATATGCCCTAACATTAGCAATATCTGACCCTTGCCGATTTTAGGCTACTAATCCTAAGTTATCGGAAAGTGGACGTAGCGGCGAGTCGTTTAGGGCAGTGCCGTCACCAAAAGAAATCTGCTGTCACGTCGGCACAATCTGCGTGGACTTCCGATATCTGATGGTGATTGCACTGACGTCAATCTTTCATGAGGCGCCTCTGCCGGTCTGATCGGTGAAAGATCAGACCGGCAGAGGCTGACCCGGATATGGGCGTGATCGGTCGCCCATGTGTGCAGTTGAAACGCTGCCGGATTCCAATACTCCAGCGAGGTAGTCTTCCGCTCATGGCAACAAGTTCGATGTAATTCACATGGAAACCGTTAACGCCTCGAGGCCTTCGAACGTCGACGTGATCAGATTGAACCCTCCATCAGGCGCAGACCATTCCGGTCTTCGAAAATCGGGGGTGGAGGAATTTCGACTCCAGCCGGCCATCTGTGCAGGTCTGTATCTGCTGACCGAGCGCGGCGACCATGGGGATCCGGCGGATTGTGCTCGGCAGTGGGTTTTCGCCACGACTACATCCGTTCTGCCACGGCGGTGTCAGGCCGGTTTTTGGCGAATCGGATCAGCGTCGCATTCCGCCGTCGGACATGAGTACATTTCTGGTCGTGGCGCCTGAGAGTTTCGTCAACTTCCTCAGCGACAAACCTCCCACCTATTTCGATCAGAAGGCAAGCAGCACTATATTTTTCGGGATGCCGCGTCTGACGTGCGGTTGTTGACCGGTTGACGACAGCAAAGTCATTCCAGAAGACTTCAGGACAAGGGGGTCAGGTACGCCGAAAGTTCAGTCGTCAACTGCTGCCCGCAGTACTCTCGTTCGGGAATCCCCCGCTACTCATGCGGTGCACCTTGGTCCTCAGTGGTTCAAACATTCGACCCTCGCAACGTCCACGCTCGCCGAACTGACCGCCCGCCTTCGCCACTCCTCCCAGGATTCACCTGGGCCAAGACCGTCACCGGGACTTTCCTATCCCAGATGCCGCACAAATCGCGCTTTCGGCACCAGTAGTAGCTGCAATCGCCTGCTACTGAGAGCCGAGCAGAGAAACCTCGTGGCGCCACGCGGCACCCAGATTGAGACCGGCACCAAGATTCGGCAAGTCGGCCAGATCCTCGGCACCGATCGGTTTCAACGTGCCGCCCGCCGAGACGATGGACAACGACAGTGACGCGATCGTGTCGACGGAGATTGCGCGAAGAACCGCCTCCTGCACCGAGGTGCCGGTGGACGTGAGTCCGTGTCCGCGCATGAGGACCACTGGCCGCTCGCCCAGGGAATCAGCGACATCGTCGCCAAGCGCAGAGTTGTGAATCAAAGCGGCCCTGGGGAATACAGGCACTCCCCTATGTGCCAGCACGGCCCCCGGGATGTCATAGGCGCCGACAATGGGCAGGATTGTCAGCCCGGCGAGATCGGCTGCCACTACGTTGGCGGGATGCGCGTGCACCACCGACATGACATCGGGGCGACGCATGAGAACCCGGCTGTGAAGAGGCAGCTCGTACGGCACGGTGTAGCCGTCGAGTTCGCCGGGAGCGCCTGGCTCACCGGTCAATTCGACCAACCGAATATCTTGTGGCGTCGTGTGCGCCAGCCCGCGCTCTTGGGCGCCGCGGCACCGAACCAGCAGCCTGGTGTCGTCGATCCGGTAGCTGATGTGCCCGAGAATGCCGGGCGCTAATTGACGAGCCGCCAAAACTCGGCAGCCCTCCGCCACCAGATGCCGTAGTTCAGCCAATTCCCCGGACATCATCGCTTCACCGCCGGAGTCGAAAGCTGCGCGTGCACCGCATCGGCGGGTCCGCCGGCAGCGATAGTCCGCCGCAGCTGGACCGACGCCTTGGGCCAGTTGACGGTAAAACCGCCGCTTGCCCGGCCCTCGGAGTCCTGCCAGATCGCTGCCAAACGTAGCGGGTCGGACTGTTCCACCACTAGCGGTTCTGCCGCAACGTCACGGGTTCCGAACAACTGAATCTTCCAGTCGTACTGATCGCTCCACACATAGGCCACCGGGTCGTGCGCGAGCAAATCATCCGAGTGAACAATGTTGTGGGCCACCGTGTTTGCTTGCTCGACAGCGTTAGTCCAGTGTTCAACCCGCGCCGACGTGCCGAGCCGCGGTTGGTACCACTTCGAAATGTCACCGACAGCGTGGATGTTCGCAAAGTCGGGAGTGCGGCCGTATTCGTCACAGACGACACCGTCGTCGAGCGTCAGGCCTGACGACTCCAACCACCCGAGTTCCAGAACCGCACCAATTCCCACCACGACAGCGTCGACCGGAAATTCTGAGCCGTCGGAAAGCGTCGCGCGCAGACTGTCGTCTACGCAGTCGAGTGCGCTGACGGTGGTGCCGAATTTAGCCTCCACGCCATGCACCCGATGCAGGTCCGACAGGCGTTCTCCCAGTTCAGTGCCAACAATACGGGCCATCGGGACAGGGGCGGGATCGACAATCGTGACGTCGATGCCCTGCTTGCGCGCGAGTGACGCGACTTCCGCACCGATGAACCCGGCACCGACGACGAGGAGACGGTTCGCGCCGTGCAGACTCTCGCGCAGCGCGCGGGCGTCCGCAAGAGTGCGAAGTACATGGATACCAGGGCCGCTCCACGGCGAGGGCCGAGCCGCGGCGCCGGTAGCGATCACCAGCTCGTCGTAGTCGAGAACTGTGCCGTCGGCGAGTGCCAGCTGGTTGGCCTGCGCCCGCACTTCGATTGCGACAGCGCCTAACCTGAGCTCGATGTCGAGCTCTCGTGCCTCCGCCGCGGTGAGCAGTGGCACGTGCGCGTCGCCATCGAGCGGAACCTTCGACAGCGGCGGCTTGTCGTACGGCAAGTGCGGCTCGGCCTCGACGACTGTTACCGCCCCGGCGTAGCCCTCATTGCGCAACGCCCGGGCCGTACGGATACCGCCGACCGAGCCGCCGACGACAAGAACCCCGCCGCTCACTCTTCCTCCAGCCAGAGGGCGTTGGCGGGGCAGCTCTTCGCTGCGGTCTCGACGCGCTGGCGGTCGGACTCGTCCACCCGGGTTTTGAGCAGCACCACGAGGCCGTCGTCGTCCATGTCGTAGACGTCGTCCGCCGCGACCACGCAGTTTGCATAGCCCTGGCACAGTTCGAGGTTCGCTTTGAGGATTGCCATTTCCAAGTTCTTCTTTCGGTAGGTCGCGCGGTGCGACTCTTAAACTTTGATGCCCATGCCGCCATCCGAGTGGACGACGCGGCCGGAAATGCCGCGTGATCGGTCGGAGGCGAGGAAGACGTAGCTCCACGCGTGGTCGATGCCGGAGAGTGCGACTCCCAACGGGTTACGGCCGGCGAGTTCCTTCGCGCGGTCCGGACCGTCGAGTCGGTTCTCGGTCAGTCCCAGCGTCGTAAGCCCGCTCAGATCGGTCCCCAGGGTGCCGCCAGGGGCCACGCCGTTGACCCGGATGTCCGGTGCCAACTCGTACGCGAGGGTGGTGACCAATCCTCGTACGGCGAATTTGGAAGCGACATACAGGGTTCCGCCGCGGCCTGGGTAGTAGGCCGACGTCGACTCTGTGAGCACGATCGACCCACCCGACTCACGCAGCGCCGGCGTCGCGGCCTTGACGCTGTGCAGGTGCGACTTGACGTTGATCGCGAACATCTCGTCGAACGCCTGATCCAGCATGTCGGCGTCGATGCTCTCGAGCTTGCGGTAGAAGTCGAAGACGCCGACGCAGTTCACCAGAATATCCAGGCCGCCAAAGCGATCCACGACGGCAGCGACCGCAGTCTGGTTCGCGGCAGCCTTGGTGGCGTCGCCCTGCACAACTTCGACCTCGGGGTGCTCGGCCGCAAGTGCCTCACACTTGGCAGTGTCGAGTTCGAGGACGCCGACCTTGGCGCCCTCGGAGAGGAAGGCGTCGACCACACCGCGCCCGATGCCGGAGCCCGCCCCGACGACAAGCGCACGCTTACCGTCGAGCCAGCCGGTCACGAGGCGTCCTCGGTGCCGAGGAGCGACTGGAACGGTTTCCCGACCATCGCAGACAGCGTGGTTTCGTTCTGCCACGTCAGCGCTTCGAGCTCGAGAGCGTCGAGAGTGATCCACTGGCCGGACTTCGGCGATTCGATGAGCAGCCGAACGCCGTTGCGGGTGTGGACCTTCGAGATTCGCATGTCGGCGAACTCATTCGCGACGACGATGGTCTCACCGTCGCGCTGGTCCTGCAGCACGCCGAGCCGGGAACTCGCCCGGGCTGCCGCTGCGGCGTCCTCGGCTTCACCCTCCCAGGCGAGCTTCACAGGAAGACCGCCAGGTTCTGCATGCGCAGCACGGACTCGTCGGCGGCGATGTGCCGACGGGCCAGGCGCCAGACGTCCCCCTCGAGACGCAGCAGGTCGACGCGACCAACCGAGAGCAGCGAGGGCTCCAGCACGTCACCGCGGCTGCGGAACAACAGGACTGCCGACTCGACGACGAGTTCGTTCTCGTTCTCCGTCGCGAAGGTGCGGACGTTGGACAGGTGGTGACGCAGTCGCGAGGGCGGATCCTCTGCCCACGCGTGGCCCGTGTCGAAACGCGCGACGCGACGGCTCAACGAGTACTTGTCCTCGTCGAAGTGCGCCATGTCCTTGGCCGTGTCATAGCCGGTTCCCAGCGCCGTGGTGACGCGGATCGGCATGAAGTAATGGATGTCCTCGGCGAGGGTATCGAGCCAGGCGTCGTACTCCTGTCGATCGAGAATGTAAGTCTCCTCCACGAGCCAGCGATTCGCGGTCAGGTGCCGCGGATCGTCGAATGCCAGTGAGGAGCCAACGGCGGTGGTCTTCGACGCGGCCTGACCCAGCGGGGAGCTGGCGGAGTCGATGGGGATGTAGGTGCTCATGAGTTATACCTCCGCCTTCTCGCTGCTGCACTGCGCTGCCGTGTCACTGCTGCACTCACCATCGACATTGGGAGCACCGACGTGAATGTTCTCCGTCACCGGCGCCGGCTTCTCCAGATAGTCGGCCCACTCGTTGAGAAGGTGCCGCTGGTTGTATTCGCCGTAGCCGACGTGCGCCACGCCGGGACCGCAGAACTCGTCCTCCGTCAATGGCTGCACTACCGGGCTGTCGTCGTGCAGCATGCCCATGCGGCCGTTGAGCAGCAGGCGGCGGGCCATGGACCCACCGGCGGTATTGGTCAGAGAAACCCAGTTCTCGACGTCATCCTGCTCGAACATGCCGCTGGAGCCGAAGCACATCAGGTAGGCCTTGTAGGAGAGCTTCTTGAACTCCTCCGGAGCTTCCTTGTCTACGACGAACCAGGACAGGACCTCGGTCTCGTCGGCGCTGATCGGCTGCCACTGCCGGATGGAGATGAAGGGCAGGACGTCGTCGCCTTCAGCGACCTTCGGCCAGTTGTGAACCAGGCTGATGTTCGGGAAGACCGAAGCGGCCGAGATCATGAAGCCGTCGCGTCCGATGACGTCGACCTGCTCCTGGGACCACTGCTCCTTCATGCGCTCGACCATTTCGTCGGGGTAGCCCACGTAGTTCATCTTCTCTTCGAAGGTTCCCGGGGGCAGCTTGTACGTGGTGCCGCCGCCTTTGCCCGCCCAGTATGTGTTGCCGTCCTTACGCTTTTCCGCCTTCGGCTCGCGGAACAGGCCGATCTCGACGACGCTCGTGTGCGTCTGCGGCGTGTGGTACATGTCGCCGGCGAAGTTCTCGGCGCCGATCTTCCAGTTGGCCTTGACTCGCCAGCGCTGGGGTCCGCGAACCTCGACGCCACTCGCGCTCTGCTTGGTGTAGTAGTCGAGGTAGAACTTGAAGTCGCCGAGGAAGTCCTCCAGCGACTCGGCGTCCGGGTCCATCGACACGAAGATCAGCCCGTTGTAGATGCCCAGGCTGGGCGCCGGCAGCAGTCGCTGTCCCTTACGCGCGAAGCCCTCCTCGCCGCCGTATGCCTCCTTGTGGAACGGCATACCGACGATGCGGCCGTCGTTCTTGTACGACCAGCCGTGGTACGGGCAGCGGAAGTGCGAGGCATTGCCCTGCTCGGCGCGGCACACCTGCATACCGCGGTGCAGGCACATGTTGAACATCGCGTGGATCTCGCCGGACTGGTCACGGCTGACGATGAACGAATTCTCCATGACGCGGCGCACAACGTAGTCGCCAACCTGCGGCAATTCCGACTCGTGCGCAACAAACATCCATGCACGGCTGAACAGCCGCTCCTTCTCAGCCTCGAAAACCTCTGCGTCGTTGTAGATGTGCGCAGGGAGCATGCCTCGTCGGACGTTCGCTATAACGCCATCCGCGTCACGCATGAGAAGCCTCATTTCGATAGTTTTTCTGATGTACAGAAAGTTATTCTGCTTTCAGGAAGGAGCGATGTCAACCGTCGATTCACCGCACGGTTCGTTCAGCTTCGCGGACTCGAATCTCCGCAGAGAAGAATTATGGTCTGTTCGCCAGAGGTATTGTGGTGCTCAAGCAGCACAAATGCACCGGCCAGGCCGGTTGAATGCGAAACCCGTCGCGTCACGTTGTGCAGGTGAGCCTGGACAACTTCAGCCGTGCCGGAAGTCGGAAACCGCGCCTGGCCCGGTCGGTCAATCCTGGATCGCGAGGGGAAGCTCGGCGTACACACGCCAGCTGCCGTCAGGGCGTCGACCGGTCTCGAGAGTTCCCTGCAGAACTGCGACGCGCTCACGCATTCCGACCAAGCCGTTGCCGGAACCACCTGTGAAAGCAGACGTCGCCATCCCCTTGTCGATGACTTCCACCAGGACTGCGGTGTCGGTGCGGCGCACGGTAACTCGCGCTTTCGGACTGTCGCCGCCGTGACGCAGCACGTTGGTCAGTGACTCCTGAACGATCCGGTGAATACCCAAACTCACGGACGGCGTGATGTCGTCGAGTTCGCCAGTCAACTCCAGTCGTACGTTCAAACCCGTCGCACGCATCATCTCCACAACCTTCGCGATGCCCGCAGAACCGTGTTGCGGCATCGCCTCGTTGTTGACTTCGGTGCGCAACAGCGAGACCGTGCGTCGTAGTTCTGCCAGCGCGTCTCGCCCTGTGCTCGAGATGTTGCCAAGCGCTTTCTTCGCTAGCGCCGGATTCGTGTCGACGGCATAGCTCGCCCCGTCGGCTTGGACGATCATCACGCTCACCGCGTGGGCAACGACGTCGTGCAATTCGCGCGCGATGCGGGTCCGCTCCGCGGCAACGGCTTCCTCGGCCCGGCGGTCGCGGTCGTATTCGGCCACCTCCAGACGTGCCGCCACTTCTTCGTCATACGCGCGTCTGGCACTGACAAATTCGGCGCTGATCCAAGCCAGGGCGAACAGCATTGCGGTAACGATGAGATCCAGGACGATGTCTGTTCGCACCACAAGCATCGCCAGAGTCGAGTCGATGAGGAGAAAGCCGAGGTAAATCGCGGCGGTGCGCCGGTCCACGTACACGACCAGCGTGTAGAGAGCTACGCCTAACGCCAGCAACCCGGGATGTTCGACTGATGCATTCCCACTCATCCACATGAGAAAAGTACTGGTGAACGACATCAGGAGGATCGCCACCGCAGACACTCGCGGGTACTTACGACGCCAGAGGACGGGAAGGCAGATCAGGAATCCGAGCGCCAGTTGTTGCCAATGTTCCTCGCGCTCAGAGCTTATGTACGAGACGATCTCCAGGGCAAAGAACAGCAACGCCAACGCGCCGTCGGCGATCATCGGCTTGCCTCGCAGCCACAGGCTGAACCTCCTCATGCGATCAAGACTCCCACACCGTCACCGCATCACCGCTCACTCTGTGAGAGAGTCACCGCCGTGGATATTGCGGACTGGGGCCTGCTCATGACGGCGGCGACGGCGGCCGGATGGGTTGATGCCGTTGTCGGCGGCGGCGGGCTGATTCTGCTGCCGGCACTGTTCCTGGTTGCACCCCAGTTGACGCCGCAGGCCGCATTGGCTACCAACAAGCTCACCGCGTTCACCGGGACCAGCGCTGCGGTGTGGACGTTCTCACGCCGAATTCCGATGCAATGGCGACAGTTGATCCCGGCGGCGATCTTGGCCGCGATTACTGCAGCGTGTGGCGCGGCGGCAGTGTCGTTGATCGACAAAAAGTACTTCATTCCGATCGTGATGGTTGTCCTGGTGGCCGTCGCCGTGTTCGTCACGATGCGTCCGAGCCTGGGTACGACGCTCGCCACGCACCGCCCGACTCAACGCAAGTCGGCTCTGGTGATCTTGCTGTCAGCGGGACTCATCGGGCTTTACGACGGTTTACTCGGCCCCGGTACAGGCACGTTCCTGATCATCAGCTTCGCGACGTTTCTCGGAACGGAGTTCGTCCGCAGCGCGGCGATGGCCAAGGTCATCAATCTCGGTTCCAATTTCGGCGCGTTGACGTACTTTGCCGTCACCGGCCACGTGTGGTGGAGCTTGGGATTGGCGATGGCCGTGTGCAATGTTCTCGGCGCGGTCGTCGGTTCGCGTATGGCGCTGAGTAAAGGCTCCGGTTTTGTCCGGATCACACTGCTGGTTGTTGTGATTGCCATGGTGATTCGCCTGGGGTGGCAGCAGTTCGGCTAGCGTCATGACGGTGACCGTCACCCGAGATGTCGATGCAGATTTCCTCGCCCTCCCTCTGAAGGCAGTAGCGGACGCCGCGCTGTCCGCAGCGCGCGCCGCCGGAGCCGAGCACGCGGATGTACGTGTGCACCGGTTGCTCACTCAGTCGATCCGGTTGCGCGACGGCAAAGTTCAATCGGTTTCGGACAGCGACGAAGTGGGTGTGGCTGTCCGCGTGATCGTGGACGGAACCTGGGGTTTTGCCTCCCACGCGGAGGTGTCACCCGCTGTTGCGTCGTCGTTGGCACGGCAAGCCGTCGAGGTGGCGAGGGCGTTGCGATCACTCAATCGCGATCCGGTGACTCTTGCCGACGAACCGATCTACGCCGACGCCACGTGGGTGTCTCCGTACGAGATAGATCCGTTCACCACTCCGACGTCCGACAAGGTCGATCTTCTCCTGGACTACTCGGGCCGACTTCAGGCGTCCGACGGCGTCGACCACGTCACCGCTGGGGTTCTCCAGGTCAAGGAACAGACGTTCTACGCCGATATGGCGGGCTCGTCGATTACCCAGCAACGGGTGCGACTGCATCCCGAAATCGAGGCAACAGCCGTCGACAAATCAGCGGGCAGCTTCGAGTCGATGCGTACTTTGGCGCCGCCGGCCGCGCGGGGTTGGGAGTATCTCGGCACCGGTAGCACGTGGGACTGGGCTGAGGAGCTGGCGCAGATCCCGCAGTGGCTCACCGAGAAGGTCAAGGCGCCGTCGGTCACACCTGGCCCCACAGACCTCGTGATCGACCCGACCAACCTGTGGCTCACCATTCACGAATCCATCGGGCATGCAACCGAATACGATCGGGCAATCGGATACGAAGCCGCCTATGCCGGCACCTCCTTCGCGACCCCCGACAAGCTCGGCACACTGAAGTACGGCACCGACATCATGCACGTCACGGCCGACCGCAACGTCGCACACGGACTGGCCAGCGTCGGCTATGACGACGACGGCGTTGCCGCCCAGCGCTGGGACTTGGTCGCAGACGGCACGCTGGTCGGATATCAACTCGACCGCGCGTTTGCACCTCGCCTGGGCCTGGAGCGCTCCAACGGGTGCTCGTACGCCGATTCGCCGCACCACGTTCCCATCCAGCGAATGGCCAACGTATCCCTCTCCGCCGATCCGGAGACCGACACGTCGACGGCCGACTTGATCTCGAGAGTCGAGGACGGCATCTACATCGTCGGAGACAAGTCGTGGTCAATCGACATGCAGCGCTACAACTTCCAGTTCACGGGTCAGCGGTTCTTCAAAATCCGGGACGGCAAACTCGACGGCCAGCTCCGCGACGTCGCCTATCAAGCCACGACCACCGACTTCTGGGGCTCGATGGAAGCTGTAGGCGGAGCGTCGACGTGGAAACTCGGCGGCGCATTCAATTGCGGTAAAGCCCAACCTGGACAGGTCGCCGCCGTCAGTCACGGATGCCCGTCCGCTTTGTTCCGCGGTATCAATATCCTCAACACCCGTTCGGAGGCCCAGCAGTGATCACGGCGCAGCAGGTAGTGGAACGCGCGTTGGCTGCGCGCACTGTCGACGAGTCGATCATCATCGTCACCGACGCCAGCGAAGCGTCGTTGCGGTGGGCCAACAACTCCATGACCACGAACGGTGTCTCACTGTCTCGGACCTGGACCGTCGTCTCGATTGTTCGGGACGGTGACGTCGCCCGTGTCGGGACGGTGAGTTCCAGCAGTGTCGATCCCGCGCAGATCGAGACCGTCGTGAAAGCAAGCGAGGACGCCGCCCGAAGTGCAACACCCGCCGATGACGCCTCCGACCTTGTACCGGCAGGTCCAGCAGATTCCGAATGGGAATCCGGCCCTGCACTGACCGACATCGCCGTCTTCAGTCGCCTTGCTGCCGACCTCTCCGCCGGTTTCGACGGACAGGATCAACTGTTCGGCTTTGCGCATCATCAACTGCACACCACGTGGCTCGGAACCTCCACCGGACTTCGTCGCCGTACCATCCAGCCCACCGGCTCAGTCGAGATCAACGGCAAACGCGGCGACGCCAGCGCCTGGGTCGGATCCGGGACGGTCGACTTCAGCGACATCTCCATACCCAATCTTTTGTCCCAGTTGACTACTCGTCTCGACTGGGCAAAAAACTCGGTCGCGTTGCCGGCTGGACGGTACGAAACAATTCTTCCGCCGTCCGCGGTTGCAGACCTCATGATCTACCTGATGTGGACCATGGAAGGCCGCGGAGCCGAGGAAGGCCACACCGCACTGTCGAGGACAGGTGGCACGCGAATCGGGGAAACCCTCGGAACACTGGGATTGACTCTGACCTCGGACCCGGACGCCGTCGGCTTGAAATCCGCGCCGTTCGTGGTGACCACGTCGTCGAGTGAATCCGTCTCGCTCTTCGACAACGGTATGGACATCGATCGTGTCGACTGGATCAAAGACGGCACGATCTCAGCCCTCGCGTATCCGCGTCATGCTGCCCGCGAATTCGACCGACCGGTTGCCGTGCCAGGTGACAACCTGATCCTCACCGGCGGCGATGACACCGGCATCGAGGACATGATCGCGAAAACCGAACGCGGTCTCCTCCTCACCACACTCTGGTACATCCGCGAGGTGGATCCGACAACGCTGCTGCTCACCGGGTTGACCCGCGACGGTGTGTACCTCATCGAGAACGGCACGATCGTCGGCGCGGTCAACAATTTCCGCTTCAACGAAAGCCCGCTGGACCTCCTTCGCCGTGTCACCGAAGCCGGACGCACCGAGATCACGCTCCCCCGCGAATGGAAAGACTGGTTCACCCGCACCGCCATGCCACCGCTGCGCATTCCCGATTTCCACATGTCGTCGGTCAGCGCGGCGCAGTAGAAACGTTTCCCTCCCACCCACTCTGGGTATGCCGTCCATAGGACTACACGAAGAAGTTTTGTAATGGAGAAGTACAAGATCACCCTCCCGGAAGGCACCTCGACAGTTGGGGAATTCGAATCCGACCGAGATGCTATTGCCCACGCAGTGAAGTTGAATCACGGTTGCAGCGACAGTGTTTCGGTATCGAGGATCGACAACACCGGAAAACTGATACCGACCATGCTGCATTGCGATTCCTCCCCTCAGGCAGAGAATCATCGAAGGTCATCGAATTCCACGCAGCACGCGTGAGATTGCCTGATACTGGGTGCCGAGACGCCGGTTACAGATGCACGGCTGTGCGCTTGCCGATAGTGGTGCAGAGTGCGTCGAGGTCGGCGGGCTGTGTTAGCCGCCGACTCGAATTACTCCAGTGATCGTCCCTTGAAGGTAGTCAGCACTCGAATTGATCAGCGCGGACATCTGCAAGGTGTCGTTGACTATGGTCCCGGGCAGATCGCGCGACGCAAGCACCTCCCCGGTGTTCGGATCGATCACCGTGAACGCAAAGCCGTCGAGCGGGGTGGTGCTGTCGGATGAAAGCGGAAGCCCTTGACGAACGACGGTGTACAAATTTCCGTCGGCAGTCGACAGATGCGGCACGGCAGAACTACGAGCGTCGTTGTCCCACACTGTGTGGCATCCGGTTCCAGCATTATCGACATCGACTCGCGTCATGCCGCCGACAAACGGTGCACTCGCGGGTACCGCGGGCCCGGCGCCCTCAGGCACCGTCGGGTAGGGATAGCCGTAAGTGCCGGCCACGAACACCGAGTTGCCGATACCAATCGGCGAGTTCTCGCTGCCTGGCCCTGCGGTACTGAGAACCTTCTGACTGCAGACCATTTCACCGGTCGCAGCTCGGTAGACCAAGAGATGCACCTGAGTGTCGGCATTGTCGACGATCGTCACGTAGTCGTCCCCATTGGGGCCGAAATAGGTTGGCGTGGAACCGGTTCCCCAGCTGAGTTGACCTGGCTTGCGGGCACTGCCACGGTCGTACGGTGCACGCCAATCTATTGTCGGGGTGCCGTCCTGCGTGGCGCTGAGCTGGTACAGCGCGTGAGTAGTCGCGACGGCGGTGCCGAACGCCGAGGTAGAGATGCTGTTCTGCACTTCCTCGCCGGCCGGCAATTGCAGTGTGCGGGCGACTCCTCCCCCGTCGACGCTACCGACGCGACCGGCACCAGTTGCAAACCACACGTTGCCTTGCCAGTCCGGTGCGAGGCCGGTGACATTGTCGCCGTCGGGAATTGACGAGGTCAGATCAACTGATTGGTCGACGAAGAGTCGCCAACCGCCGTTTGGCTTCTGTTCGTGCTGCACCCGCACCAGCATGCGGTTACCATCCACCGCAACAAGCCGGTTGTCGTTGTCCAGGTACGCATAGACACCGCCGAGCAAGCTGCCTTTCGCAAGTTCAAGTTGCGCAACGGAAGCAGCAGGTGAGAATGATCCGACCGACGAACCCGCCGATCCGGTGCCGAGCGCCGACGTGTCTATCAGGTGCACCGTCGGAGTCTGGCCGAGGATGCTGGTACACAGCGCGAGAACCAATCCATCGGATCCCTCGAGCAGTGTCGGGCATGCTGCAGCCAAGGGAAGCGGATCAACGGCTAATTTCCCGGTGCCCGGACCGCTGAGTGGTGTCGCATCGGAGGAACCGGCGTCACCGTGCATCGTCGAGGTACCCATTGGTCCGAGGAACGGGTTGGGAGCGGCGAGTGGACCCCAGGATGTGGGCTGAGCGGATGCGTTGCCACCGCCTGCTGCAATCAGTACCGCGGTCAGAGCTGTCAGAACCAGTCGGCCCTCGTCCCGCTCGGCACTTTCTGCATCGCATCTCCGTTCCCCGTGGGAGTGTTTTTCGCGGACGACAGACAGAGACCCGCGCTATGTGCGGTTCGAGTCGACCACACATTTGTTTGCGGCCAGGCCTATTCCCGAAAAATTGCGACAATTACCCCAAAAGGTTGTCGTTACGCATATCCGCCCCAACTGGGGGCTTGAGCGATCAGCGATTTTGAGGTCAACAGCCGTGGTTCGCTGCCGTCTGGGTTCATGACCCAGATACCCACCAGGGTGCGAGGTTCAGCTACCCCGTGCGTGTAGACGATCTTCGAGCCGTCTGGCGAATACACGGCTCCGACATCATGTTCCGTCGTAAGTGCGCGAATGTCCTTACCGTCGGCTGTCATCACATATGTCTCGGATTGGTTCTTCCCGCCACGGTTGCTCGAGAAGACGATCGTCGACCCATCCGGCGAATAGGCGGGATCGGAGTTCCAGTACTGGTCACGCAGCACCTGGAACCATCCGGTGCCGTCAGCCGAAAACCCTGCGATGTAGCCGTTTTCGTTGAAGATGATCTTCGTTCCGTCCGGGGAGAACGAAGGAAAAGACCTACTCGGGATGCTGCGATCGTCATTCACCTCCGGTGAGAGTTGTTGCCGATCGGAACCGTCAGCATTGATCAGGCAAATCCCGCCGACGCAGCCGAATACGATTTTCGAGCCATCCGGCGAGAAATTGGGGGAACCGCCGCGGTCGGTCACGGTCGTCTGCTCGGTTCCGTCGACGTTCATCACCGCGATCCCAGATCCGCGGGTGTAAGCAATCTTGCTTCCATCCGGAGCGACAGCAGGGTCGGACGCGTATTCAGAGTAGTTGTCGTCAGTGATGGTGGTGGTGAGCTGGCGAAGGCCGCTCCCGTCCGGCTTCATCGTGTAAATCGAACCGTCGCCATCTGCAAAGGCAATGATTTCTGTCGCCACGTCATGTTCGGGTTCAGGGCTGCTACAAGCCGCGACGAAGAACATGGTAAGAGCCGCAACAACGATGACTCTTGATTTGCTCGATCGAAGCCACCCGTAATTTCTGCGAACTCTCATCATCGACCTCCGCTCCCTAACCGTGAGGACCAGGAACCTGGTCCACTATTACTGCGAGTGTGCCAGGGCCGACGGGCCGTCAAGTCCCAGACCACAATGACAACCCCGACGATTTCTTGCCGCAGTCACGACGCGCGCAGGGGCAGCTGCTCTAATCAACCAATGACGATCACAGGATTGATAGAGGTCGAGCACCACACGTTTCTCATCTCGGCTGCCGACGCCGATCCCACCGACACCTACACCACCGGCCAGGTTTTCGACGCCGGCAACCACCTCATCTCCGTTCACACCGGAATCGCCTACGGTCCCGTCAATGTCACACTTGAACTGTTGTCCGGTGATGACCATATTTTCGAAAACGGTGGTCCTTATATCGATCTCGACGCATGGGACAACATCGAGGAAGTCACCGTCGTGTGCCGCGAACCCATGCTTTTCATCACCTTGGCAAACGAGATCGTCGAAGAATTCGGGAAGCTCACCTCCCACCGAGGTGCTCGGCACTTCCGCATCGCCACCCGTGGACGAGCATCGCATTGGGACCTTGACGTCGACACACCCACCGAGGACTACCTCATCCAGACCTGGCCCACAGGCGGACCTTCGATGATCCGCGAGATCAAAGCCACCGATGGCGTCTGGAAAGAATGAGCGCATGCAGATTCGATCGCGGTTCGGCTTGCGCGAACTGATACCGCTCTATGTTGTTCCGTCGCTGTACACGTCAGACCTCAAACGCAGCACCCAGACCGCTCGCCCTACCGGCGATCAGTTCGGAATCGAGCTGCTACTTCACTCGGCTCTGGGAGAGGCGTATAACCCCCATAGCAGGTCGTGACGTCGCCGAGTTCGCTCGCCGATTATGCACACGCGCGGATGATCCCGCCTGCGCGAGCACAATTGCCACGCGGCGATCGACCGGGTGATCTGTACTTTCGAATCGCGCCGGAAAGCTGTATCCAACGGTGACGGCCTGGATGCTGGACTCGGACCCGGCGCTGCGCCGGTGTCGGTGCCGACTAATACGTCGATGCCGTCGCCGTCGCCGCCGTTTGTGCCGGCAAGGTATCCCGTAGTCGACCGGATAGACGGCGTGGGGAATACGCGGATGGGCATCGCTATCGTCTGGACTGAGGGCCGACAACGAGGTCAACGAGCTTCTCGATATCACACGCCGGTTCACTGTGTTGCGAAACTGCTGCAAGGCGAATTGGGGATACCAAGGCTGCAAGGACAGTGTCCGCCACCAGAGAGTTCCACCTACGCGAGATCGCCCCGGCTACCTATCTACTGACCTATACGCTCCAGCAAGACACCAAGCTCACCCGCAGGGCAACTATTTGGCAACGGCGCGAACGTGATTGGACGGTCCTCTACCGCCAAGGAACTCTCGTCTCCGACCCAACACTGAACGTGGTGATTCATCACCCTCGAGTGGATCAATAGCTAGGCTCACGTTATGACACGACAAGTAAGTGCATGGGGTGGCGCGCTCTGGCTGAGTCCGCAACATCGCGAGGCAGCACTCGACGCAGCTCGCGAACTCGACGAGTTGGGTTACACGCGGTTGTGGACGTCAGGCGGTTTCGGAGAAGGCCTGCCTGCCGTGTACGGCGAAGTGCTATCTGCGACAACGCGAATCGGTGTCGCCAGCGGCATTGCCAGCATCTGGCATGCTGACCCCACCGAAACCGCCCAAGCCGTCAGCAACCTCGAGCGCGACTACCCTGGTCGCTTTCTCCTGGGAGTAGGAACCAGCCACGCACCGATCGTCGATGCGAAGGCGCAGCACACCTACACCAAGCCTTACACCCACATGGTCCAGTACCTGGACGCTTTGGACGCCGCACCGGACCCGGTCCCCGCCAGTCGCCGAGTCCTGGCAGCCCTCGGCCCTCGCATGCTCAAGCTGTCGGCTGCCAGATCGGCCGGAGCACACCCGTACTTCGTGCCGCCAGAACACACAGCCCTTGCCCGCGAGATTCTCGGAGCCGAGCCACTGCTCGCACCTGAAGTTGCCGTGGTCCTCGAAGAGGACGAAACCATTGCCCGCGGGATCGCCCGCGAATACATGCGCGGCTACCTGTCGTTGCCGAACTACTCGGACAACCTCCGCCGTCTGGGGTACACCGACAAGGATTTGTTGGGCGGAGGTAGCGACGCTCTGATGGACACGCTGATTCCGTGGGGTGACCTCGAACGTGTCTGTGCCGGCATCGAAGCGCACTACGAAGCGGGCGCCGACGAAGTAGCAATCCAAGTGCTCACTGCAGACCCGACTTCCTTCCCAGCGGCAGAATATCGGGATCTTGCCACGGCATTGATCGCCTGACAGGCACCTAGAATACTTGCACGAACGTGTACCAATCACCGTCGAGTTCCTGGTAGCCGATGTCGCCGTCATGTCTGGGAACGCCGAGGTACGGCGCCCCGCCCGGCAGGTACGCCAGACCGATCGAATTGATCAGCCCGCCTTCGATGAAGAACAGACACCCGTGCTCAACTGACTCGATCCGCCTGACCTGATACACACCTATTCGACGGTCAGTCGCCGACGTCGAGCATTCCTGGGCCTCGGCAGCCAGTGAGTCCTTCGACGCCATGAACGCAATTCGCGACGGCACCGACAGCGCTACAAGTGCACATGTGAGGAGAACGAGCGCCGGCGCAATCAAACTCCAGCGCAAGGCTCGAAATTTGAACCACCCAATCAGGCTGAGTATCAACCACACTGCACCCAGGGCAGCGAGCACGGCCATGGCGAGCGCGAAGTACACATACGAAGCGAGTGGCACGGCACTCCACAGGGCAACACCACAAGCGCCGGCAACGAGCAGCGCTGTGATCCCGACGAGCACAGTCCACCAAGCCTCAGGTCCCACCTCTTCGCTCATCTGGCGACTCTGGCATACGACGATGCGCACGGTGCCGAAACAGGACACACCACTCGAGCGCCAGCGGTGTAAAAAGCAATTCCTCGTCACTAACGTGGAACTCGGAGCGATCACGGCTCGCTCCCCCAGCAGACGCAAAAGGAGGACCACGTGAGCACCATCGAAAGTCGACCCCACGCCACCCAACGACTGTCTGTCACCGACATAGACCCCGAGGCGTACAAAGGCATGCTGGCCATCGAGAAATATGTCCACGCCGGCGACCTCGAATCGAAAACACTCCATCTCCTGAAAATCCGTGCCTCGCAGATCAACGGCTGCGCCTACTGTCTGGACATGCACACAACCGAATCCCGAAAAGACGGCGAGGATCAACGCCGGCTGGACGTATTAGCGGCCTGGAGAGAAGCGTCGTCGTGGTTCAGCGACGCCGAGCAGGCCGTCTTGGAATTGACGGAAGAAGTGACGCTCATCGGGAAAGGTGGCGTCTCGGATGAAGTCTGGGCGCGAGTGAAGGCGTCATACTCCGAGAATCAGATCGTTCGCCTGTTGATGGCAATCTCAGCGATCAACACTTGGAATCGGCTCGCCATCTCAACCCATCAGGAGCTAGCCCCGCTTTAATACTATGCGGACAAGGAATAGAACGGGACTGCATTCCGGGATGCAGATAATTTGAAGAATAAATAGATTTCGTATTCAATCAGAGTTGAATACATGGCCGACGCTGCACGTTCCGCAAACGACAGTTGGTGCTGCGTACGCACCCTAATAGGGCGTACGCAGCACCTTTCGTCACTTACATTATTCCACGGTCTCCGGCGAGTCCGATGAGAATGAATCCACGAATGCGATCAACTTTTGCAGCACTGCCGAGATATCGAAATCTTCCAAACTACCCATTTCAATCTTCCCTTCCGTGGTGAGGTTGAATCAATCCTTACAACACCGAATGTAGATCATGTTTTGTCATCGCGCACAGCATCTCCACCGAAGAGTCGAAAATACGACAATCAGCAAGACATGGGTTAATTTCGCGTATACAGCCTGCTCAACCGACTGTAATGCGCATATTAATCCCACCTGAAATGCTGGTGAAAAAATTCAAGCTAATCTTCGGAAAAGTTATCGGAACCCGCGTGGCGAAATACTTTGCAGACCAACACGCGATGGCATGCTGCGCATCGCCACTCTCTCCGGAATATCCGATACCGTGAAGGGAACCGCATTGCCGAAGGGAGCGAGATTGGTAATCCACGCAGGCACTTCTGCGTTCGACGCGAGCGAAGCCCTCCCTACCTCGATCCATTCGCCCAGATCGCCAGCGCTACTGCCATGACGATCTGGCGGGCAGATGAAACTCTTCGGGCGTCGATCGTCATCGACGGCAAGGTCTTGCGAGCCGTCTTGTTCGACATGGACGGTGTGGTCACCGACACCGCGAAAGTTCATCTCGCGGCCTGGCGGCGACTTTTCCACTACCTGACCGAGCGAGGCGAGGTCGGCGATGTGGAACTCAGCGACAACGACTACCGGCGATATATCGACGGCAAAGCACGAGCTCAAGGCCTGCAGTCGTATCTCACGTCGCGCGATGTGGTTCTCCCGCTGGGAAATTCGGAGGGCTCCCCGAATGCGGTTACCATCACCGACCTTCTCGGGCGCAAGAATACGTACTTCCTCGAAGAGCTTGGTCGACACCGTGTCGAAGTGATTGTTCCCACGGTCCGGTGGATTCAGCAGTTGCGCTCGGCCGGCGTCCACACAGCGATTGTCTCGGCAAGCAGAAACGCGAAGTTCGTACTCGACAGCGCCCACTTGGCAAACCTCTTCGATATCCGCTGTGATGGCATCGACGCCGCAAAGCGCGGCCTTGCAGGGAAACCGAACCCCGACACCTATCTGGAAGCTGCAGCGCGCCTGTCAGTCCCGCCATCTGAGTGTGTTGTCATCGAGGACGCGACCGCCGGAATCCGCGCTGCCAATTCCGGCGGCTTCGGCCTCAGTATCGGACTGGGCCCGGCGGAGAACGTTGCAGACCTGATCGGCAGCGGAGCCGACTTCGTGGTGTCCGACGTCAGCGAAATCGATTACCACTTCGTCACCTCTGCCTCGGCAGAGGGCGACAACGACGATGCTGCGTGCGAACTGTGTACCGACGGCGCCGACCCGTCCTGGTCCCTCGAATACCGCGGCCTCAGCCCCGACACCGCTGGGCTGCGGGAAACACTGTTGACACAGGGGAACGGCTATTTCGCCACCCGCGGAGCGCTCCCGGAATCACATGACGACGGCGTGCACTACCCCGGCACATACATCGCCGGGTGCTACAACAGATTGACTTCGGAGGCAGCGGGTAGGTCTCGCGACGACGAAAGTGCCGTCAATATTCCGGATTGGACGGTATTCACCGTGGCCGGACCCGACGGCCAGTGGCTTGGGAGCGGGTCCCATCTGATCGATCATCACCATGAAGAATTCGATCTACGCTGCGGGACGGTTCGGCGTGAGACGACTTTCCGCGACATCACCGGCCGAGTGACCAGAATTCGTCAACAACGATTCGTATCGATGGACGATCCTCACCTCGCAGCAATCTGCACGACGATCATCCCCGAGAACTGGGACGGCACTGTCCATGTGCGCTCGGGAATCAATGCAGCCGTGTCTAACAACAACGTCCCGGACTATTCCTTACTGGCGAATCACCACCTCACCGTCATTTCCGCAGAAGCGGTTGATCACGAACGTGTTTCGACGACAGTCGAAACGTCGACCTCACATATCCGTGTGTCGCAGTGTGAACGGTTGAGAGTCCGGTTCGATGACGGGTCGACGCCGCAACACACACGGCGCGTGGACGTCAGCGAAAATTCCGTCGCACAGTTGGTCACATACACGGCAACATCGGGTCAGCCCGTAGTTTTCGAAAAAACCATGTCGCTCTTCACATCTCGTGACCACGCAATAGCGGAACCCGACCATGCTGCACGGGAACACGCAATCGATGCGGCCGACCATCGCGAATTGTTCCGCCGGCATTGCATCGCGTGGGAGCTTCTGTGGCACAAATTTGCCATCACTCTGGGCTCCGATGTCACAACATCTTTGGCCGCCAACGTCCAGCTCGTTCACGCACTGCAGACCCTGTCCGCGCACACCATCGATCTCGACGTGGGCGTTCCGGCGCGAGGACTACACGGCGAGGCCTATCGCGGGCACGTGTTCTGGGACGAATTGTTTGTCACGCCAATCCTTACTCTGCGCCTACCCGAATTGACACGATCATTGCTGCTGTATCGAAGTCGCCGACTTCGACAGGCAAAGAGCAATGCCGGAAAGACAGGACACGATGGCGCACTGTTCCCCTGGCAGAGCGGTAGCGATGGGCGCGAGGAAACGCCGACTGCACTGTTCAATCCGCGATCCAAGCGCTGGATGCCCGACAATTCCCGACGTCAGCATCACGTGAACCTCGCCGTCGCATACAACGTATGGCACTACTGGCAAACAACCACCGACCTCGAATTTCTCAGGAATCACGCGGTCGAACTTCTAGTCGAAAATGCGCGCTTTTGGATCAGCCGGGCTGACTACGACGCCACCGATGACCGATACGACGTCCGGGGCATCATGGGCCCGGACGAATTTCATGACGGCTATCCAGGTCGCCCTGGCGAAGGCATCGACAACAATACGTACGTCAACATCATGACGGAGTGGTCACTGATGCGAGCGCTCGACGCCGTCGAGATTCTCGGCCGCACAAGCCGATCCATCACCGAAGACCTCGAGGTCACAGAATCCGAGTTGGCGGCCTGGGACAAGATGAGTCGTCGTCTGCGCCTCACCTTCCTTCCGAATGGCCTGCTCGCGCAATTCGAGGGTTTCGATACCCTCAAAGAACTGGATTGGGCAGACTACCGATCCCGGTACCTCGATATCGGTCGGCTCGATCTCATTCTCGAAGCTGAAGGCGACTCGACCGTCCACTACAAGGCATCCAAGCAAGCAGACTTACTCATGCTGCTGTATGTATTTTCCGCGGAGGAACTGACCGATCTGATCGCACGGTTGGGTTACCACTTCGATCCGTCGTCGATTCCGTCCATGATCGATTACTATCTGTCCCGCACCACGCACGGATCGACTCTCAGCCGAATCGCGCACACCTGGGTGCTCGTCCGCGGTAATCGTTCGCAATCATGGGACATGCTTCGCAGCGCGCTCGCGTCGGATCTCTCGGACTCCCAGCATGGCCGTACGCGAGAGGGCATTCACCTCGCTGCGATGGCGGGCGCGATCGATATTCTCGAACGCTGTTACACCGGCCTCGACTTCCGTGACGATGTTGTGTGGTTGCATCCGCAATTGCCGATCGAACTGAGCGAACTTGCCTTCACGATCTACTACCGTGGCCATCGATTGCAGATCCAATGCACACATTCTTCAGTGACCGTATCGTCGGAGACGAAAGATGCTGCACCGATCGAACTTTCGATCGACGGCAGCAGTCACATAGTATTACCAGGATCGTCCGTAACCGTTTCCGCCCAGTAACTGGAGATCCAACATGCCTCACACCAACCCGGACGATCCAAATTCCGCGTCGACGGGATACAACAACTCGTCCTCTACCGCCGGCCAAGTCGCCCAGAACAGCATCTTCGAGCGTATTGCCCGAGCAGGCTTCGTCGGGAGCGGCATCGTTCACCTGATCATCGGCTACATCGCCATCCGCCTCGCTCTCGGGGGCGGCGGCGGAACCGCAGACCAGTCCGGGGCGATGACAGAACTGGCGAACAAGCCGGGTGGCGGCTTGGCGCTCTGGATCGGCGTCGTCGTATTTGCAGCTATGGGCCTGTGGCGGGTGGTTGAAGGTGTACTCGGCAGTTCGTCCAGGCCCGATGCCAATAAGAAATTGTCGCGAATATTCGATCGAATCAAGGCGTTCTCCCTGGCCGCGGTCTACTTTGCATTTGCGTTCACCGCGTGGGGTTTTGCACGCGGAATCGGCAAATCCAGCAGCAGCCAGAGCACCGGGATCACCGCGCGTCTGATGCAATCCGGTGTCGGCTCGGTCGCACTCGTTGTCGGCGCTCTCGTCATTGTCGCGATCGGCGGTTACCACGTGTACAAGGGAGCCAGCCAGAACTTCCTCGACGACCTCGATGGGCCCACCAGTGATCTGGTTCGACGCCTCGGCACGGTTGGGTATATCGCCAAGGGATTGGCCATTGCGGCAGTGGGTGTGCTTGTGATCGTTGCGGTGATCCAATCGGCCCCCGATAAGTCCTCCGGCCTCGACGGTGCCCTGAAAACCCTCGGCGCCCAACCTTACGGAGTCGCACTCCTGGTGGCCGCGGGACTTGGCATCATCACCTACGGTCTCTACTCCTTCGCTATGGCCCGATCGGCCAAGATGTGATCAACCCACGTTGATGACACCGTCATTCCTGCGTTCTGCGTAGAGCGCTTTGATCGTGTCGGCATACTTACTCGCGATCGGTGTGCGCCGCAACTTCATCGTCGGCGTCAGTTCATCACCGCCTGGAACCCACGCCGATGGAATAATCGAAAAGCGTTTCACCTGTTCAACTCTGGATAGTTTTGCGTTTCCAGCCCTGACTGCCAGTGTTGCCTCTTCCACGATCTTCGGGTGTGCTGCCAAATCCGCGAGTTGCGCTCCGGGCACCCCTAGGGCCTCTGCTCGCAGATCAGTGACGTCCGGATCCAGCGTCACCAGCGCGGTGACGTAGCTCTGGTTGTTACCGATCGCGACAACTTGGGCGATCAACGACGAGGATGCCTTGACAGCATTCTCGATATTGTTGGGCGCCAAGTTCTTTCCCGACGAATTGACGATGAGTTCTTTCTTGCGGTCGACGATGGTCAGGTTGCCGTTGTCATCGCACTTTCCGATATCGCCAGTCGCCATCCAGCCGTCCGAATCGATTGTTTCAGCGGTCTTCTCGGGCTGATTGCGGTATCCGCGCATCACGATCGGTCCTCGTACCAGAACTTCACCGTCCGCTGCGAGTCTGATTTCTACGCCCGTGACGGGTTTACCCACTGTCCCGATCTTCAGATTGTCGGCCGTGGTCATCGCACCGAGGCCGATAGTTTCCGACATCCCCCAGATCTCGAGCAACGGGATACCCAAGCCGGTGAAGTACTCGAGGATCTCGACAGGAATAGCCGCTGCGCCTGTGAAAGCCAACCTGAGCTGATCGAACCCCAACGCGGTCCGCACCTTCGAAAACACCAAGGTGTCGGCGACCCGGTATTGCAGTTGCAACGCCCGCCCCCGTGGTGTCCCGTTCAGAGTCGCTCTCGCCGCTCGCGCACCCACAGCGAAAGACCACGCCGCCAACTTGGACGTGATCGGGTTTGTTTCCGCTGCCAGCTTTGCCTCAATTCCGGCCTTGATCTTCATCCAGACCCGTGGGACACCGACGAACATGGTCGGCCGGACATCGGACAGCGCGGACATCAAGTCGCGCAGATCTCCGACCGCCGTGATTTGCACACCAAAGATCTGGTTGGCGCCGTGCGTGGAAATCCGATCCGCAATGTGGGCCGACGGCAGGTACGAGATAGCCCGGTCCTCGAACCCGAGGTCGAAGCCGGCTATCGCCCTGGCGGCAGCGATTGCGTTGCGCTGCGTGACCTCCACACCTTTAGGGGGACCGGTGGTGCCCGAGGTGTAGACAAGGGTCACCAAATCGTCCGGTCTCACCGCTCGCCACGACGCCTCGAAATCGAAGTTCGCGGCCGGATTCGATTCGATCTCCGCCAACTCGAGCGCTCCATCCGCCGGGCCGTCCACGGTGACGATGTGCTCGAATGTCACGCGAGATGCTGCGATCGGCGACAGGAACACCTGCTCGGTGACGACCACCTTGTTGCCCGCATCGGTAAACAGAAATTGGAGTTGTTCTGGCGCGCTGGTGTTGTACACCGAAAACGGAATAGCTCCTAGATGCGTGATTGCAGTATCAACGAGATTGAATTCCGGCCGGTTGGTGAGCATGAGCCCGACGGTGTCGCCGCGCCGAACGCCTAGTTCGGCCAGTCCACCGGCGATGGCCTCGACACGCCGCGCGTATTCACGCCAGGTCACCTCCTGATGTCCGCCAGGAGTCCGCAACGCGACTTTGTCGGGGTGCATCCGCGCGGTGTGCTGGAACGCCTCTACTGCGGTACGCACTTCGTTTCCCGACGGATGGACAAGAACTATGTCATCGGTGCCATCGATCATCACTTCTCCTGCGGACATCGAAATCGATTGCCGAAGTCGAGGATTCAGAACAGTCTGCGCATGATCTTCACGGAACGCGCGGAATACGGAGGGTAGACGAACTTCAGATCAGGCTTGAATGGCTTGACCAGCACAGACTTACGATGACTGAACGCGTCAAAGCCCCACTTTCCGTGGTAGGCGCCCATCCCGCTGTCACCGACACCACCGAACGGCAATTGCGGCACCATCGCGTGCACGGTCACATGATTCACCACTGCCCCACCAGAACTGATCGCATTGACCAGCTTTGTCGCCACGGTTCGCGAACTCGTGAAGTAATACGCAGCAAGTGGTTTGGGTCGCGCGTTGACGAACGTGATCGCCTCGTCGATCGAATCCACGGCGAGCACAGGAAGAATCGGCCCGAAGATCTCCTCCTGCATCACTGCGTCGTCAGGATCGGGGTCGGTGATCACCGTCGGTTCTATCGTGAGGGCATCACGATTCGATCCACCCCCGAACACGATCCGCCCGGAAGTGTCGGCCAGGCTTGCGGCGAGCCTGTCGAACTGCCGCTCGTTGACGACCTGCAATCCCGCGCCCTGCTGATCGGCGCGAAACTGCGTGAGAGTGTCGATGATGCGACGCACCAATTGTTCGTGGATCGACCGTTCCGCGAGCACATAGTCGGGCGCAAGGCATGTCTGTCCCGAGTTGAACAACTTCGCCCACGCAACGCGTCTGGCTACGACATCCATTTCGGCGTCGGCAGCGACGACGACCGGGCTCTTGCCACCAAGTTCGAGCAGTACCGGCGTCAAGTCCGGCGCCGCTCTTGCCAGGATCTTGCGCCCGATCTCGGAACCGCCCGTGAACAACACCTTGTCAGGGCCTTGGGACAATAGTTCCTGCGTCACCTGTGCGTCGCCTTCAACAACCACAACGGCCTCTGGATCGACGTACCGCGGCAGCCAATGAGCCAGCAGTGCGGACGTCGCAGGAGCCCCTTCCGACGGTTTGACGATGACTACGTTGCCCGCAGCAAGTGCTGCAACAAGTGGGACGAGAGTGAGATAGACGGGATAGTTCCAGGCTCCGATCACGAGCACGACACCGCGCGGCTCGTACTGGACCCAGCCGACTGCCGGCAGTTGGTTCAGCGGGAGCGGTTGTGGTCGCCGACGCATCCACCAGCGCAGACGTTTTCGCGCGTAGGTCGCCTCTGCCTTGACGAGTGCGACGTCAGCGAGCCACGCCTCGATCTCACTGCGTCCGAGATCTGCCGCAAGAGCCGCCGCTATCTCCTGCTCGCGTTCGTCGAGAAATCGTTCGATTCCCTCGATCTGGGCTTTGCGCCAGTCTGCTTTACGGGTCCGGCCACCTGCATACGCTTCCCGAAGCTGAGTCACGATAGGCGCGACATCAGATTCTGCGGACGAACCCTTGGAATGTGATTGATTGGTGAGCGTCATGGGAGACTCCGTCAGATCGAAGATCTGGACATGCCGATGAGGGCGAGCACCCATTGTGATGGTGCGTCTGTGCTGGTGCGTCGCACACACCGACATGTCCAGCGTATCGACCCGAGCCACACCATGCGATGACTAGGAATGAATCTCCACATTCGCTAAACTACGGCACGTTAGCCGTCAGCTCGATTGATCAGTTCATCCAATCATGTTGTCCGAAAACACTATTCATCGAATAGGCACCCGACTATGTTTCGGAGATCGCGATCCCGACGGTTCCGGTCTTGCCGCGACGGAGGAGACTGCCCTTCATGGTGAGCCAGCCGATGATTCCGTAGCGACGAGCAATCGCATCGCGGGCATGATCGGTTCCAGGCCCGTCGAGGATTTCTGCCTTCGCGGCGACCGGGTCACCCTTGGGGTTTCCGCGAGCATCGCACACCGCAACGGTCACGGACGGGTTCCGCCTGATCCGCTTCACCTTGTAGGAATCGGCCACCGTCCACACCAGCAACCGCTCACCGTCGAGGGCAGCCCATAGCGGCGTTGCGACGGGTGTGCCGTCTTTACGGAATGTGGTGAGCAGGACGTACTTGGATTCTGTCACTCGCTTGAAGTCTGGGGTCACCTGTCGAGGATAGGTGCGAATCGCGGTTATCACGCGACCGGCATTTCAGACACTGCTCCGCGATCAATCAATATGTCCGGATTGCCGCACTTTAGGGGCTCCAAGCTATGCATGATCCCCAGCCGAATTCTCACTCGAGCTATTCTGTCGTTACCTATGTCTTCGAGGTGTCGGGAGTTGAGCTTTTCATCATGCAGCGTCGAAGTTTCTTGAAGGCGGCCGGTGTTGGCGCAGCGGTTGCCGCCACGACAACGGTGACGTCCACTGCCGTGAGCCACGCGACGCCGCGGCACACCCTCCCGATGGGCATGGACCACTACCGCAACCTCGTTCCCGAACTATTTGACCCCTCACCAGTCCCCCAGCAGCATTCGGAAGCCATTGTTATCGGCTCCGGATTCGGTGCCAGTGCCACCGCGCTTCGACTCGCGCAGAGCGGGACTCAGGTCACGGTATTGGAACGGGGACTTCGATGGCCTCATGATCCGTATCGCGAAATCCATACCTCGGACCTGCTCGCTGACGGCCGAGGCGTGTTTCGCCGGACGTCGTTCACCAACCTCACCGGGATTCCCGTTGCGTGCGATTACTTCAGTGGAGTTCTCGACGCCACCGATTACGAAAACATGTCGGTATGGCGCGGAGCCGCAGTCGGCGGCGGGTCCGTCATCTTTACCGGCGTGATGATCGCACCCGAACGTAGATTCTTCGACGCCGTGTTCGGCAACTCGTTGAACTACGACGAGATGTCCGCTACCTGGTACCCCAAGGTCCGCCAGATGTTGCGCCTGAGCCCGCTGCCCGAGGATCTCTACCGAACGGCGAACTTCGGGCATTCGCGTCGGTGGGATCAGGATGCCCGCCGTGCCGGCTTCGATCCGCATCGCATCGACGGCATCTGGAACTGGGACGTCGTTCGCTCCGAACTGAGCGGCGGCTCCCGCACGTCCGCAACCGTCGGCGACACCAACATGGGCAATTCCAACGGCGCAAAATTCGATCTCACTCAGAACTACATTCCTGCCGCTGAAGCCACGGGCAAGACCACGGTGTGCTTCGGGCATCAGGTGTTGAGCATCGGCCGCGAAAAGGACGGACGTTACGTTGTCGACGTCGAATCGAGTGATCCCACCGGCGCCGTGCTGACCAGGCGCACCATTACGTGCGATCGTCTTTTTCTCGGCGCTGGGTCGATCGGAACGTCCGAACTGCTTGTCCGCGCTCAGGCGACCGGCGCCCTGCCGAAGCTCAACGAACACATCGGTAAAGGGTGGGGCACCAACGGCGACGGCGCGATGGTGCGATCCTTAGGGTTCAGCGACGGCTCAGCGCAGGCAGCACCTTCCGCATCGCGCATCGTCGACGAAACGGGACTGCCTCTGTCTCTCGAGAACTGGCATGCGGCAGGAGTTCCGGTGAACATCGGCATGCTTGCCAGCCTGGGTATGACCCTCGATCCGCAGCGCGCCGATTTCAGCTTCGACACGCGCGCAGACCGTGTTGTTCTCAACTGGCCGCAAAATGGCAGCGCGGCCACGATCGAGGCCTTGCGAGCTGTGCAGAACAAAATGGCCTTTGCAGGTTCGACGCTGCCGTCGGCATTGCCGTTTGCGCAGGACGTCAACTGCTCGTTCACCGCGCATCCACTCGGCGGCGCAGTCTTGGGCAAAGCCACCGACGGTTACGGCCGGGTCAAGGGGTACGACGGTCTGTACGTCATGGACGGAGCGGCGATCCCCGGAAGCACAGGCACGGTCAATCCGTCGTTGACCATCACAGCTCTGGCCGAGCGAAACATCGCGGAGATCATCAACTCGAAGCGCTGAGGCGATCTACCTGCTGAACGGATGGTCCCGGACCCCGATCAGCACACGGCAATCAGGTGAGACCAGCCAGAAATTGTTGTCAGCCTGGATTTCGAACAGCCCTTCATCGATGCTGACCAGCGTCCGTGGGTCCCATTGCGCGAGGGACTGCCGAATTGTGGTGTCGACGTCGGAAGTCAGCGCATGGATACGCGCAAACGCCTGACGGACCCGCACCGTCAGATGCACGGAAGCCGGGTCGAAGGTGTTGGCAAAGTCCTCCGCCAACACCGGCGGACCGATTTCCGGGCGTGGCACTCCCGGACCGCCATGACTACGACCCGAGAAACGCGACTTGACCCCGCTCTTGACCTGCTCCCACGTCCGCTCACGGTGGATCGTCGAATATCCCGTAATCGTGCCTCGATCGGGCGAGAGCACGACGTCGAAACCGTTGCGCGAGAGCCGCAGGTAACCGCCACTCGACGGTCTGCGGGCAGACTTCAGCAGGAAATCCTCGAGCATGTTGCGCAGTTGCAACTCCGCTGCCCGCTCGTCTCCGCCGTGGTGGTAGCGAAAGCTGTCCGTGGCGCGCACCGTAACCCGCACGTCGTGGACATCCTCGAGCGAGATGTCGCCGACCGGCAAATCTCGAGACATGCGGATGTGTCTGGCCGTGCCGTGCGGAACACCGACCGATTCCGGGGCGCCCGAATGTTCGGCCCGCAAGAATCCGTCGCACTCGCCCGCGCGGCACCAACCGTCGACGTACTCGGTCTGGTTGGTGCAGCGGACGCCGTCCCGTCGGAAACGTGTGCAAACTGACATTCCGCCATTATGGGTCGAAGGACCGACAAACTCGGGTAACTACTCCCCTTCGAGCTCACCTTCAGTTTCGAGATACACCTGACGCAACCCGTCGAGCGTCTTCTGCTCCGGATGCTCCCACATCTTGCGCTCAGCAGCTTCGAGAAGTCGTTCGGCGATACCGTGCAATGCCCACGGATTGGACTGCGTCATGAACTTCTGGTTCTGCTCGTCCAAGACGTAGGTTTCGGCCAGCTTCTCGTACATCCAGTCCGCAACAACATTGGTGGTGGCGTCGTATCCGAAGAGGTAGTCGACGGTAGCTGCCATCTCGAACGCACCCTTGTAACCGTGACGACGCATCGCGTCGAGCCACCGCGGATTTACGACGCGAGCGCGGAACACGCGCGCCGTTTCCTCCGAAAGTGTCCGTGTGCGAACCGATTCCGGGCGGGTGCTGTCGCCGATGTATGCCTCGGGCGACTTTCCGGTCAGCGCACGCACGGTTGCGACCATGCCGCCGTGGTACTGGAAATAGTCGTCGGAATCCGCGATGTCATGCTCACGCGTGTCAGTGTTCTTGGCCGCCACGTTGATTCGACGGTACGCGCTGCGCATGTCGTCGGCGGCGGGGATCCCGTCGAGGCCGCGGCCGTACGCAAAGCCGCCCCACGTGGTGTACACATCGGCCAGATCGTCGTCGCCGCGCCACGTCTTGGAGTCGATGAGTTGCAGCAGACCAGCGCCGTAGGTTCCGGGCTTGGAGCCGAAAATACGCGTGGTTGCACGTCGCGCGTCTCCGTGTTCGGCGAGGTCTGCCTGGGCGTGGGCGCGGATGTAGTTCTGTTCATCCGTTTCGTCCAGCGCTGCGACCAACTGGACAGCGTCGTCGAGGAGCGCCAGGACGTGCGGGAAGGCGTCGCGGAAGAAGCCGGAGATGCGGACTGTGACATCGATGCGCGGGCGGCCGAGTTCTTCGAGGTCGATGACCTCGAGGTTGACGACGCGTCGGCTGGCTTCGTCCCAGACGGGGCGAACACCGAGGAGTGCAAACACTTCTGCGATGTCGTCGCCTGAGGTACGCATGGCGGCGGTACCCCACACGGACAGCCCCACCGAGCGCGGGTACTCACCGTGGTCGGCCAGGTAGCGGGCGGCAAGAGACTCCGCCATTGCCTGGCCGGTCTCCCACGCCAGTCGCGAGGGAACTGCTTTGGGATCGACCGAGTAGAAGTTGCGACCAGTGGGGAGCACGTTGATCAATCCGCGCAGCGGTGAGCCACTCGGGCCGGCCGCGATGAAGCCGCCGTCGAGCGCGTGCAGGACCTGCTTGATCTCGTTGTTCGTCTGTCGCAGGCGCGGAACCACCTCAGTGGCGGCGAACTGAAGGATCTTCACGACGGTGAGGTCGTCGCTGAGTTCTTCTGCGGCAGCAGGATTCCACTCGGCTTCCGACATCGCGCGGACCAGAGCGTGCGCCTTTTCTTCGATGTCGTCGACGCGATTACGTGATTCGTCGCCGTCTTCGCTGAGTCCGAGAGCCTCGCGCAGACCTGGGACGCTCTGCTCGCCGCCCCACATCTGGCGGGCGCGCAGCATTGCGAGGACCAGTTCGATTTCGGCGTCGCCCTCGGGTGCGCGGCCGAGAATATGCAGACCGTCGCGGATCTGGACGTCCTTGATCTCGCACAGCCAGCCGTCGACGTGCAGGAGCATGTCGTCGAACACGTCTTCTTCCGGGCGCTCGGCAAGTCCGAGGTCGTGGTCCATCTTGGCGGCCCGCATCAGGGTCCAGATCTGCTGGCGGATGGCCGGGAGCTTGGACGGGTCCAGCGCGGAGATGTTGGAGTGCTCGTCGAGTAGTTGTTCGAGGCGGGAAATGTCGCCGTAGCTTTCGGCGCGGGCCATCGGTGGGATCAGGTGATCGACGAGCGTCGCGTGGGCACGACGCTTTGCCTGTGTTCCTTCCCCCGGGTCGTTGACCAGGAACGGGTAGATGAGGGGCAGGTCACCGAGAGCGGCGTCGGTGCCGCAGTTGCTGGACATGCCGAGCGTCTTGCCTGGCAGCCATTCGAGGTTTCCGTGCTTGCCCAGGTGAACAACCGCGTCGGCACCAAATCCGCCGTTGTCCGGGGTTGCAGCGATCCAGCGGTACGCGGCGAGGTAGTGGTGGCTCGGCGGCAGATCCGGATCGTGGTAGATCGCGACGGGCTTTTCCCCGAATCCCCGTGGCGGCTGGACCATGAGCACGATGTTGTTGAATCGCAGTGCCGCGATGACGATTTCGCCGTCCGGGTCCTGCGAGCGATCGACGTACAGCTCGCCGGGCGCTTCGCCCCAGTGTTCTTCGACGCCGCTGCGCAGATCTTCGGGCAGGGTGGCGAACCACTCGCGGTATCGCGCCGCCGAAATACGGATCGGGTTGCCCTCGAGCTGCTCGACCGTGAGCCAGTCGGGATCCTGCCCGCCTGCGGCGATCAACGCGTGAATCAGCGCGTCGCCATCCTTGGCGGCCAACCCGGGAACCGAGTCCGGTCCGTCGATGGGTCCGAGATCGTAACCAGCGCTACGCATTTCGGTGAGCAGGTCGATTGCGCTGGCAGGTGTATCGAGGCCAACGGCATTGCCGATGCGAGCGTGCTTGGTGGGGTACGCCGACAGCATCAAGGCAACACGGCGCTCCGGTGTCGGAATATGACGCAACTTGCCGTGACGCACCGCGATGCCGGCCACGCGGGCTGCGCGCTCCGGATCAGGCATGTACGTGGACAGTCCGTCTGAATCGATTTCCTTGAACGAGAACGGCACCGTGATGATGCGTCCGTCGAATTCGGGGACCGCAACCTGCGTCGCGACATCGAGCGGCGACAATCCGTCGTCGTTGGCATCCCAGGTGGCGCGGCTGCTGGTCAGGCACAGTCCCTGCAAGATCGGAACGTCCAATGCGGCGAGCGCTGCCACGTCCCAGGCTTCGTCGTCGCCGCCCGCGGATGCTGTGGCCGGCTTCGTTCCGCCGGCCGCGAGAACCGTCACGACCATGGCGTCGGCGCGTCGGAGTGTGGTCAGCAATTCGGCTTCGGCGCTGCGCAGCGAGGCGCAGTAGATCGGGAGCGCGGTGCCGCCGGCATCGGCAATCGCGTCGCAGAGCGCCTGGACGTAGCGGGTATTCCCGGCGAGGTGCTGGGCGCGGTAGTAGAGAACCGCGATGACGGGACCACTGTTGTCGCTGATGTCGGGGGCAAATTCAGCGATTCCCCACGACGGCAGCCGCGTCGGGGCCTCGAAGCCGTGACCGGTGAGCAGCACCGTGTCGGACAGGAAATGGTGCAGCTGCGCCAGGTTGTCTGCGCCGCCCTCGGCCAGGTAATTGTGCGCTTCAGCCGCAACCCCCGGGGAGACAGTCGAGCACTCCATGAGGTCGGCATCAGGCGCGTGTTCGCCGCCGAGCACCACGACGGGCAGGCCGCTGGCCAGGACCATGTCCAGACCGTCTTCCCAGCTCCGACGGCTGCCGAGGATGCGCACGATCACAAGATCGACGCCGTCGAGCAAGCCGGGTAGATCCTCGGAAACCAGCAGCCTGGACGGGTTTGCCCAGCGATACGAAACGCCGTCTCCGTTGTCCTGGCTTGCGCGAGCGCTCAGCAGATCGGTGTCGGACGTCGAGAGCAGAAGAATCACAGGTGAAACCTTCCTGGGGTTTCGCGCCCCGTGAAAAAGATCTTTCATGGACAGCAGTTGAGGGTCTGACTCGTGTTTACGAACGGAAACACTTCCGCTTGTACACACTCACAGTGGCGCGACCGCACCGGAATCTCACCGGTTTCCTCACCTGCTGTCACTGGTTGACCGTGATGCTACCGGTCGCGGGTCCGTGCTCTGCACGGTCGTACCCTTGAACCATGTCCACAGACCGTTCTCAGCCAGACGCGTGCCCTGGAGCGCTGCAGGTCCACCAGGCCGCAGACGGCCCGTTGGCGCGCGTGCGCCTACCCGGCGGCGCTTTGGCTCCACACCAATTGCAAACGCTGGCCGAGGCTTCGCGCGACGTCGGCAACGGTCAGATGGAACTCACCTCACGTGGGAATATTCAGCTCCGAGCCGTCAAGGACCCCCGCGTATTCGCCGAACGGATCGCGTCCGCTGGTTTGCTCCCCTCGGCAACGCATGAGCGGGTTCGCAACATTCTGGCGTCGCCGCTGTCCGGCCGAATCGGGGGTGTCGCCGATGTGCGTGAGCTGGTTCGCACTCTTGACGCTGCGGTGCAGTCGAACCCCGCGTTGGCGCAGCTACCAGGGCGAATACTCTTCACACTCGACGACGGCCGCGGCGACATCAGCGGTCTGCACGGCGATTTCGGACTGCACGCCCACAGCGAATCCGAGCACTCACTCGTCCTCGCGGGGCATCGCACGAACCACCTTGTCCATGTCGACGACGCTGTGCCGATGCTCCTCGAGGCCGCGCACGCGTTCCTGAATCTTCGGGACAAGCACTGGCGACTTGCCGAAGTGCCAGACGGAATCGCTCGAACCATCGATCATCTGGGCCTTTCAGCGGAATTTGCCGGTGCCGTCGACCTCGCCCCGGATGCGGGGCCGTCGATCGGATGGCTCGAACAACGCGACGGAACCGTCGCATTAGGCGGCGGACTCCGCTTCGGACTCCTGGACGCACGGCTCGCCGAATTTCTCGCCGCCATCGAAAAACCCGTGGTCGTGACGCCGTGGCGCTCGATCATGATCTTCGATCTCGACGAAGGCGCAGCCGAGCAGGTGGTGCGAGTTCTCGCTCCGATGGGCTTGATCTTCGACGAGAATTCGCCGTGGCTCGACGTCACAGCCTGCACCGGAAGCCCTGGATGCGAGAAGTCGCTCGCCGATGTCCGGGCGGACGCCATCGAAGCGGTCGAGCAGAATTCACTACCGATCGAAGGGCGGCAGCATTGGGCGGGCTGTGACCGTTCCTGCGGGCGCCCCCGCGCGAAAGTAGCCGACGTGATTGCGACGACCGACGGTTACCGGGTGAATCAGGCCGATCGGTGATACCTCTATCCTGTGCCCCATGATCGAGTACATCCGTGACGGCGCAGAAATTTATCGCCAGTCCTTTGCCACAATTCGGGCTGAAGCCGACCTGAGCCGTTTTCCGGCGGATGTCTCGCAAGCTGTTGTGCGGATGATCCATGCGAGCGGTCAGGTCGATCTGGTCGACGACATCGCGTTCACACCGAACGTCGTCACCGTCGCGAGGGCTGCCCTGCGAGCGGGTGCGCCGATCTTCTGTGATGCGAACATGGTCGCCGCCGGCATTACCCGTAAGCGTCTGCCCGCCGACAACGACGTGATCTGCACACTGCGCGATCCGCAGGTTCCCTTGCTGGCGAACACAATCGACAACACACGCTCTGCGGCGGCTATCGAACTCTGGGGCCCGAAACTCGAAGGCGCCGTGGTCGCGATCGGCAATGCGCCGACCGCGCTGTTCCATCTCCTCAACCTGATCGAGGCGGGCGGACCGCGGCCTGCTGCTATCGTCGGCGGACCCGTGGGATTCATCGGATCCGCAGAATCCAAAGAAGCGCTGATCGGACACCCCAGCGGCATAGAACATTTGATACTGAGAGGCCGACGCGGCGGCAGTGCCGTCACCGCGGCTGTCGTCAATGCGATTGCGAGCGAACAAGAATGAGCGAAGGCAAGTTGTGGGGAGTCGGTATCGGACCCGGCGATCCGGAGTTGGTGACCGTCAAAGCTGCCCGAGTGATCGGCGAGGCCGACGTCATCGCATTCCATTCCGCGCGGCACGGTAAGAGCATTTCCCGCGGGGTTGCTGCTCCGTACATGCGCGAGGGCCAGATCGAGGAACACCTCGTGTACCCCGTCACGACCGAAACCATCGACCACCCCGGTGGATACCAGGGTGCGATGAACGAATTCTACGAAGCCGCAGCCGAAAGGTTGGCCGTCCACTTGGCCGCCGGACGCACTGTGGCACTACTCGCCGCGGGCGACCCACTGTTCTACAGCTCGTACATGCACATGCACAAACGCCTGGCGGATCGTTTCGAAGCCGAGGTCATCCCCGGTGTCACCTCCGTCAGTGCCGCGTCGGCCGCACTCGGAAAACCCCTGGTCGAAGGTGACGAAATCCTCACGATCCTGCCCGGAACCTTGCCGCAAGCGGAGCTCACGCGACGCTTGAAGGAAACAGACGCCGCAGCGATCCTCAAGTTGGGCCGCACCTTCCCGCCGGTTCTGCGCTCACTCGAGGACGCCGGCCGACTCGGCGAAGCGCACTATGTCGAGCGAGCCAGCACACCTCGCCAGCGCGTCGACGCTGCCGCCGACGTCGATCCAGCGGGCGTGCCGTACTTCTCCATCGCCATAGTTCCCAGCCCGTCGAACAATGCAGCGACGCGCGAAAACACCGCGGGTGAAGTGGTTGTCGTCGGCCTCGGACCCGGCGACACCGCATGGACCACACCTGAAGTGGCGCATGAACTTTCACTGGCCACAGACCTTGTGGGATACGGCCCGTACGTCGACCGCGTGCCAACCCGCCCCGGACAGCGCCGCCATTCCAGCGACAATCGCGTCGAAGCGGAGCGGGCAGCGATGGCCCTCGACCTCGCCAAGAACGGCGCCCGCGTGGCCGTCGTCTCGTCCGGCGATCCCGGTGTATTTGCCATGGCTGCAGCGGTACTCGAGGTGGCAGCCGAAGATCAGTGGAGCGGCGTTCCCGTCCGAATCCTGCCCGGCATGACAGCGGCAAATGCCGTGGCCAGCCGTGTCGGAGCCCCGCTGGGTCACGATTACGCCGTGCTCTCCCTCTCGGATCGGCTCAAGCCGTGGGAAGTGGTGTCGCGTCGAATCTCCGCGGTCGCCGCGGCAGATATGGCTTTTGCCGTCTACAACCCGGCGTCGAAATCCCGAACGTGGCAGGTCCAGGCCATGAAGGATTTGGTACTCGAGCACCGCTCCCCCGAAACCCCGGTCATCATCGGCCGCGATGTTGCCGGCGCGGAGGAATCGGTGCGCATCGTCACGCTCGGCGATCTCGAACCGTCCGAGATCGATATGCGCACGTTGCTGATCGTCGGATCGTCCATGACAAAGGTTGTGGATACCGGTTCCGGCCGACAGGTGTTCACGCCGCGTCGCTACCCCTAACCTGATTGTGAAGGATTTTGTTCGCTCAGCGAGCAAAATCCTTCACAATCACTGCGCGGATGTAGCGCCGGGTCACCCATCCCTGCACCAGACGCCCGATCGGAGCACCCAACCGCACCCACCAGGTACCGGGCTTGGAGAATGCCGTGATCTCGAGGCGAACCTGATTGCCGAGTTCGTCGAAATGGACAATGAACGACTCTTCACCGCACTCGGGATGACCACGGCGCGTGCCGTACGCAAATCCGGTCCGGTTCGGCTCGTCGACCACGTAAACAACGCGGACGGGCACTGATATCGGTCCGAAACCGAAAGTTGCGTCTTCGCCGGTCCTGGCGGTGTCACCGGCAGCTTTCACCGTCAATCCAGCGCCGCGATGCATCCCCCACGTCATGACAGTATTGGCCGCTGCCTCGAAATCGGCGCGGGTAGTACCGACCACCGCACGCTCGCGCACGTGGTGATAGCCAACGGGCAGTAGGCCACCTGTTGCTCCGATTTCGGAGTAGGTCAGCGGTTCCTGGTCCACGTCAGCAGTGTGGCACAGCTAGGCGGCAGCGGGTTCCCATCGCGCCTTCACGAGTCGGTCGATGTCACCAACGGCCGGCCCGGACACGATTCCCGGTAGGAGCAACTGCCACATCTCATCGACACGTTCGGTGAGATCAGTGCGCCGGGTGATCACGTTGGACACCAGTTGAACTCCGGTGAACGCAGCCGGAATGAATCGCCCCAAAGCGGCGACGTCCACCGACGGCTTGATCTGACCGCTGTCCTTCGCTTGCTGCACGAGTTCGGTGCACGCATTGATCCAGTCTGCGTACGGCTCGACGGGACCTTCGAATGTGCTCAGTTCCAAGGTCAATCGAATTCCGGCTCGGACGATGGGTTCCTCGACGATCTGCCGTGCCATCTCATGGGTGAGCATGACCGTTTTTTCGAGCGGAGTCGCCGACGTTGCGGATATCGCCTCGACCGACTCGATGGACATGCGGTGCTGTTCTGCGATGACAAACTGTGCCAGTTCGTCTTTCGATGCAAAGTGGAAGTACAGGGCGCCCTTCGTGGTGCCGGCGCCCTCCACGATGTCACTCATGCTTGTGCTGCCGTACCCGGTCTTTTCGAATTGTGCTGCCGCGCCGGCGACGATCTGCTGCCGCGTCAGCTCGGCGCGTGCTTGCTTGACCACGAGAACTCCTCTCTCACTCGAGGGTCCCCCGCAAACCCTCTTCCGGTTTGCACCCCAATCGGGCTATACCCAGAATGATCTCAACTCCCCCAACTAACCAGCAGTGAATTGTCAGAAAATATTTCGCAAATACATAACTCCAGGTGAGGGATGAATCACAGGTGAGATTCGATTCGTCCGGAGGCGCTTTCGTCGACCCGGGCACGGTCGACAAGCTCGCCGACCAGGGCGGTCAATTCCATCATCTGATGTGTAATCTCGTCTCGCAGTAGTGCTGTCTCGGCTTCCGACACAGTTCCGGAGGCGGTGTCGATCGACATCAACAGTTCGATATTCGTTCGCAATGCCGTCAGGGGTGCCAGCAAATCCTGTCCGGCATCAGTGATCAATCTACGCTGACGCGCCCGTGATTCCGACAGGGTGCCCAGCATTCGGTTGAAACTGACAGTCAGCGAGGCCAACTCGTCGTCGCCCGTGACCGGTATCGGTGTGAGATCGTCCGTTGCGGCAACACGTTGTGTCGCCGCGGTCAATCGTGCGATCGGCCGTAATCCTGTGCGCGCCACAGCATCTCCTGCGGCATAGGCCAACGCGATACCCGCGGCACCGAGCGCAGCCAGCACTACCGCAAGTCGCTTCAAGACGGAATTTGTCGGCCCGAGCGATTGCGCGACGATCAAAGTCTGACCCGCGACCGACGGCGTAACCAACACCCGATACGAATCCAAGGTCGCAATGGTGGACCCGGAAGCTTTGTGGGCCAGGGATTTGATTGCCTCACCGCTGGTACTGAATGGTGGCAATCCCGGTGTTGCCGTCACCAATGCTCCATCGGTCGTCACCAATCCGACAGCTTGGATCACTGCGGTATCGGCGCCGGCTGTCAGTCCCAAAACCGGTGTGACACCACCGAAGTTGACGGTATCGGCAATTGCGTCGGCTGTTCGCTCCAACTGACGATCGACGTTGCCTTGAAGGTAGGCGTTGAATACGAAATACACCGAAGCAGCAGACGCGATCACAGCAATCGCCACCAAGCCTGCAGTGAGTACTTTCACGCGGGCGTGGAGAGTCCGGACACGAATTGTCGAACGCTTCCGACGCCCGAGTGCGGGGACGGACACCCTCATAGGCACCCTCGGCGTGTTGGACCCGTTCCTGACATAGGTCCAGTATGTTCCGCGAACCTTAGACGAACCTGAACCGCGTGCCCCCGAACTTTCACGTAACTGTCGATTCGAGCCACGCTGCGGCGGCAGAAGGCGAGTTGAAGCTTTCCACGCCCTCCGGTGCCGGTGGGCGCTCCACCACGATCACCGGCAAGCCCAGTTGCCGAGCGGCAACAATCTTGGCGTACGTCTGGTCACCCCCGCTGCTCTTGGTCACTACAACGTCGATACCGCGGCGGCGCATGAGTTCGCGCTCCGATTCGACGTCGAACGGCCCGCGCGCCAGGATCAGTTCGTGGGGCGCAGGCATGGCGCCCGTCGGTGGATCAATGGACCTCACGAGAAAACTCACGCCGCTGACCTCGGCAAACGCAGAAACTCCCTGCCTACCAATGGTCAAGAACGCTCTAGTGCCCAACACAGGGACCAATTCCGCAGCATGGCTGAGATCGCGAGCCGGAAACCA
Organism: Rhodococcus sp. AD45-ID; assembly: GCF_003023755.1. Taxonomy (NCBI): domain Bacteria; kingdom Bacillati; phylum Actinomycetota; class Actinomycetes; order Mycobacteriales; family Nocardiaceae; genus Rhodococcus; species Rhodococcus sp. AD45-ID. The sequence continues at coordinate 1,585,613 of NZ_PYHL01000002.1, forward strand.
TCGGTCCTGTGGGTGCTGCGCCCACGACGGCCGCTGGCAGACAGCAAACGGAATCTCGCAGGTGCGAGCCGCCAGATGAGCATTAGCCGTGATGCGGGACGCAAATGGGTGCGTCGCGTCGAGCACGGCACGAATATCGTTTTCCGCTAACCACCCCGCGAGGCCCTCGGCGCCACCGAAGCCCCCGACGCGAACCTCGCCTTCAGGCCAGCGCGGGTCGCGGACTCGGCCGGCGAGCGACGTGACCACCTCGAGGTCCACCGAATCCGCGAGGCGGGCGGCAATCTCGCGTCCCTCGCCGGTTCCTCCGAGCACAAGAACGCGGGGGCGGGCGTTGTGCACGGTCAGTGTGTGACCCGCTCACGTGCGGCCGAGTACAGGTAACTATCCGGGAACCCCTCGGCCGTGAGCACGCGTCCGACGATGACTACGGCAGTCTTGGTGATGCCGGCCTCGTGAACCTGACGCACTATCGAACTCAACGTTCCACGCACCACGATCTCGTCGGGGCGCGACGCAAATGCGACCACCGCGACCGGGCAGTCGATACCGTAGTTCTCGGCAAGCTCGTCGGCGATCTGCTCGATGCGGTGCGCGCCGAGATGAATCACCATGGTCGAACCACTGCGTCCGAGTGACCGGAGATCCTCACCTTCGGGCATCGCTGTCGACAGCGTCGACACTCGGGTCAGCACGATGGTCTGCGATACGCCCGGAACCGTCAATTCACGGCCCAGTGCGGCCGCTGCCGCGGTAAACGCCGGAACACCCGGCACCATGTCGTATCGGACTCCGGCTGCGTCCAGCCGTCGCGCCTGCTCGGCTACCGCACTGAAGATCGACGGGTCACCGGAATGCAACCGCGCTACGTCGTGTCCCGCCGAATCCGCTGCCACGAGCAGCGCGGTGATCTCGTCGAGGCTCAATCGAGCGGTATCGACCACCTGCGCGCCGGCCGGGCAGTATTCGAGCAGTTCCGCGGGGACGAGGCTGCCCGCGTACAAGCACACCGGACTTGCCGCGATGATGCGCTGGGCGCGCACCGTGATCAAGTCGGCAGCACCGGGACCAGCACCGATGAAATGAACGGTCATTGAGCGTCTTCCTCTGTGTGATCGGCATCTGCACCGGCAGTTGCCTCCGTTTTTGTGACCGACCACTGCACGACGGGCAGTTGGGGTCGCCACACGTTGAATGTTCCCAAGGGCTCGGCCCGCTGGATCTGCAACCGACGCAGCGTGCCGCCGAATCGGGTGAACCACTCCAGGAGCAACGCTTCCGATTCTGCGGTAACGGCGTTGGCTACCAGTCTGCCGCCGGCCTCGAGGTGGTCCCAGCAGGCGTCGAGCATTCCGGGTTGCGTCACACCTCCGCCGATAAAGATGGCATCGGGTGTGCGAGTCACCTCGGCAAACGATTCGGGCGCGCGCCCGAGGACATCGAGGCTCGGCACACCCAAGGCCCGCGCATTACCCTCGATTTGGGAGATCCGCGATGCCGCCTGCTCGAATGACGTTGCGGTGCAACGTGGGTGGGTGCGCATCCATTCGATCGCGACAGTGCCAGACCCGCCGCCGACATCCCACAAGTATTCACCGGGAGCCGGGGCCAGCGCACAGATCGTCAGCGCGCGGATCTCCTGCTTCGTCATCTGACCGTCACCGCTGTATGCCGCGTCGGGCAATCCGGGCACGCGCGTCAGACGGTGCGGTGCGCCCGACACAACACATTCCACGGCAAGAACATTCAACGGGTCGACATCTGCGGCATCGACATCCCACTCGTCCGCCTGGGCAACGGTGCGTGATTCGTGCGCTCCACCCAACTGTCCGAGGACAGTGATCGTGGACCGACCGAAACCGGTGGAGGTCAGTATTTCTGCCACCTCGCCGGGTGTGGCCCTGCCGTTGCTCAGCACCAACAACCGCGCACCGTCGGTGACGGACGGCAAGACGGTGGTGGCGTCGCGGTTGACCAGGCTCACCAACTCCGCATCGGCCGACGCCCATCCCATGCGAGCACTCGCCAGAGCAATCGACGACGGGTGCGAGATCACCCGAAGTTTGTCAGCACCCAGCAGACGCACGAGTGTGGCGCCGATCCCGTGGAACATCGGATCGCCGCTGGCCAGCACGCAGATACGGCGGCCCGCGTGAGCGTCGAACAGTCCGGGGAGCGCTGAGAGCATCGGTGTGGGCCAGGCGATCCGATCGGCCGAGGAGCCGTCTACCAATGGGATCAGGTCCAGTTGACGCGAGGAACCCATCAACACCTGAGCGCCGAGCACAGCGCTCTTCGCCGAGTCCGACAAGCCCTCCCAACCGTCAGCGCCGAGACCGACGACAACAACGGGTTCGTCGGCGGTCATCGCGGCATCCGCCGCCAGATCGATTGTGGGAGAAGTCGCATCATGAAGAAAACTGGTTGGAGGATTCGCGGAACCCACACCCGCGTTGCGCCGGACTGCAATCCCCGAACTACCGCGTCGGCGACCTGCGCCGGTGTGCTCGACATCGGCGCCGGCTTCATGCCCTCGGTCATCGAGCCGATCACAAAACCAGGCCGAACAAGCAGTAGTTGAATTCCGCTGCCGTGCAACGCATCTCCGAGGCCGCTGGCAAAGCCGTCCAGGCCGGCCTTTGCAGAACCGTAGACGTAATTTGCGCGGCGCACCCGGACACCGGCCACGGACGAGAAGACAGCGATCTTGCCGCGGCCTTGTCGCTTCATCAAGTCCGCGAGAAGAGTCAGGATGCTGACCTGCGCCACGTAATCGGTGTGAACAATTGCAACGGCATGAGCGGCGTCGGTTTCCGCGCGGGCCTGATCACCCAGGATTCCGAACGCCAGCACCGCGACGTCGATCCGGCCGTGCGCTCGGGCAACCTGTGCGAGGAAGTCTGCATGAGTGTCGGTTGCATCGGCATCGAATTCGACGGCTGTCACGGCTAGGGCGCCCGCGTCCGTCAACATCGTGCGTTGCTGTTCGAGGTCGTTGCTGCGCCGCGCCGCCAGCACGATTCTTCTGCCGGGGGCCAACCGGACGGCAATCTCCAGACCGATTTCGCTTCGCCCTCCCAGCAGGAGGACCGTCTCGGCATCTTCAGTGTTCGCACCCGCAGTCACTGCACCAGTGTCCTCGATTACCGTCGTGGCATGACCATCACCCCCTCCGCACCCGCCGCGCTCTCCGACGACGGTCTGGCGTTCGTGCGCGAATACCATCTCGCCACCCTGACAACTCTGCGCCCGAACGGCACACCGCACGTCGTGGCCGTGGGATTCACGTGGGATCAGGAAGCAGGAAAAGCACGTGTCATCACCAGCGGCGGATCACAGAAAGCCGTCAACGCCGCCCGGGGTGGTTACGGCGCCATCAGTTCTGTCGACGGTGGACGCTGGCTCACCCTCGAAGGTCCGGCGCGCGTGCTCGACGACCCTGAATCCGTGGCCGACGCCGTTCAGCGCTACGCCGAGCGGTACCGCCAGCCACGGATCAATCCGGCGCGGGTGGTCATCGAAATCGACGTCACCCGCATTCTGGGAACGGCCGCATTCAAACCTGCGGCCGAAGAGCTGACCAGCTAAAGGATCGTCAAACCGTGCGGACGGTTGTTGAACGACTCGCAACCGTCCGCGGTGACAACAACGATGTCCTCGATCCGGGCACCCCAGTTGCCCCGGAAATAGATTCCCGGTTCGATGCTGAAAGCCATACCCTCGGCCAGTTCGATGCTGTTGCCCTCCACGATGTACGGCTCCTCGTGGACCGACAAGCCGATCCCGTGGCCTGTGCGGTGAACGAACACCTCGGCCAACCCTTGTGCAGCGAGCACGTCGCGCGCAGCGGCATCCACGAATTCCGCCGACACGCCGGGGCGAACAGAGTCCACAGCCGCCTGCTGAGCCGCTTCGAGCACGGCAAACTGGGCAGCAACCTCGATTGACGGCTTCCCCATGCTGTACGTGCGAGTGGAATCGGAGTTGTATCCGGGCTCCACCGGCCCGCCGATGTCGATCACCACAATGTCGCCGTTCTCGATCACACGATCGGACACCTCGTGATGCGGATCGGCGCCGTGCGGACCCGACCCCACGATGACAAATGCCGCCTCGGTGTGACCTTCCTCGAGAATCGCTGCTGAAATCGCCTCGCCGACTTCGGCTTCCGTCCGTCCCACAACGAGAAACTCGGCCATCCGTGCATGCACACGGTCGATGGCCTGACCGGCGCGACGGAGCGCGTCGACCTCCGCGGCGTCCTTGACCATCCGCAGCTCACGCAGCACGCCCGTAGCCAGAATCGGCAACGAACCAACAGCGTCGGCCAACGGAATCAAATGCAGCGCAGGCATCGCATCCGTGACCGCGACCTTCGCGCCCGTCGGCAATTGACCAGCGACAATGGCATACGGATCAACACCGTCCACCCAGTCCAGCACGTCGAGGCCAAGATCCCCGACCGCTGATTCCTTCAACGACGCCAGTTCCAGCCGAGGAAGCACCACCGACGCCCTTGCTCCGTCGGCAGCGATCACCAGGGCCGTCAACCGTTCGAACGAATCCGCTCGGGAGCCCGTCAGATAGCGCAAATCCGGCCCCGGCGTGACCACAAGACCGTCCAGACCAGCCGCGCTCGCCAACTCCGCGGCGCGGGCAATACGAGATTCGTAGACGGCTGAGGGGAAACGTGAACCATATTCGGCGGGAGAGGTCATGGCTTCCAGATTAGTGCCGACTGGCAGGATGGTGACCATGAGTGGGCCTTTGCTTCTCCTTGACGGTGCCAGCCTGTGGTTTCGTGCGTTCCACGCACTGCCTGAGTCCTTTGTCGGCGATGACGGCAGACCCGTCAACGCAGTCCGCGGATTCACCGACATGGTCGCGTCGCTGATCACCAAGCACCAACCGAGTCGCCTCGCCGTCTGCCTGGATCTGGATTGGCGGCCGCAGTTCCGCGTCGACGCCATCCCCACCTACAAAGCTCACCGCGTTGCCGAGGGATCCGACGGCTCGTCCGAGGAAGTGCCGGACACCCTCACCCCGCAGGTCGACATGATCATGGATGTTCTTGCGGCAGCGGGAATCGCCACCGCCGGCGCGGTCGGTCTCGAAGCCGACGACGTCCTGGGCACGCTTGCCGCCACCGAGCGTGACGATCTCACCGTCGTCGTAAGCGGAGATCGCGACCTGTTGCAGGTTGTCACCGACGACTACGTTCCCGTTCGCGTCCTGTACGTCGGCCGCGGCTTGGCTAAAGCCGAACTTTTCGGGCCGGCCGAGGTAGCCGAGAAATACGGTGTGCCCGCCGACCGCGCCGGCGACGCCTACGCGGAACTGGCTGCGCTGCGCGGAGATTCGTCCGACGGACTTCCTGGCATCAAGGGGGTCGGCGAAAAGACCGCGTCGACGCTCATGCTCAGGTATGGATCGCTCGCCGGAATCCGCGCGGCTGCCGAAGATCCCGAATCCGATATGGCGAAAGGTCTGCGAGCGAAACTGACGTCGCCCGAAGCGAAGGCGTACCTCGACGCCGCGTTACCCGTTGTGCGTGTCGTGCGTGACGCGGATGTGCAGTTCTCGAGGTCCGACGTACTTCCCGACGCACCGGTTGATCAAGCCCGCTTCGACGAACTGGCTGAAACCTTGAGAATCGAGCGTTCGGCCGGCCGTCTTGCCGCGGCACTCAAAGCTGCGGCAAGCCGACCGGCTGACAACTGACAACTCAGCTGGGGCGCGAGACTTCGTAGGTTCCGGTGTCGTCGACAAACGTCAGCGTCACCGACTTCTTCTCACCCGAGACGGAGAGGGTGCACGTGAACTTTGCACCGGACTTGATTTCCTGACCCGACGGGCAGGAAACGTCGCTGACGTTCTTGGCGCCGTACGACTCGGTGACGATTTTCTCGACACCCTTGGCCGCAGCATTTGCGTCCAGCGTGTCCTTCGACGTGAATACGAAGAGGCCGATGACGACGGCTGCCAGAACGACCAGTACACCGATCGCACCGAAGATCAGCGGCTTCTTGGACTTTGCACCTTGCTGCGGTCCCTGATTCCACTGAACCGGCGCGCCGGGCTGACCACCGGGCTGCGCGCCCCACGCCTGTTGCGGTTGCTGGGCCGTTGGCTGCCCCCAGACCTGAGTCTGGTCGCCGCCTGGCTGTTGACCCCACTGCTGCTGACCCGGCTGACCGGGCTGCTGAGGCTGACCCCACGGCTGCTGACCGTATCCGGGCTGACCGGGCTGACCGGGCTGCCCCTGTGGCTGGCCTGGCTGGCCGTATCCGGGTTGCCCGTACGCGGGCTGGCCTTGAGGCTGGCCTGGCTGGCCGTATCCGGGTTGCCCGTACGCAGGCTGGCCCTGTGGCTGACCGTAACCCGGCTGACCCTGGGGCTGACCCGGCTGCCCGTATCCAGGCTGTCCCCACGGCTGCTGCGGTGGTTGTTCACCGTTGCCCCACTGCCCATTCGGATCATTCGGTCCGTAAGGCCCGCTCATCTTCGCCTCCACTCGAAACACCAGTCTTCAGTTACCGCGTACGTCACGCATGCCAGATGCCGCGTGCACACGCAACTCCTGGGAATCCAACCACACAGTCCGCGCTCAAGCTGCGTCGAGAGCGACCACTCCGCGACGAATCGCCCCCACGGCCTTCGCCGCGACCTTCGCGACGACGGGATCCGTAGCCGTCAGCCGCACCTGATCGAGGAGATCGATTACCTGTCGGCACCAGCGGACAAAATCGCCCGCCGACAACGCGCGCCCCTGCACACCGGCAGCCAGCAACGCTTCGACCAGCGAATTGTCGCTCGCCCAGTGATAGACCGCCGTGACAAAACCCAGATCAGGCTCACGCGTCGGCGGCAATTTGTGGCGAATTTCGTCCGCTCGCAGTTCACTCCACAGACGCTGGGTGTCTGTGAGCGCATGACGGATCGCCTGCGTCGGAACTCGACTCGTCGTGTCGCCGTCCCTACGGGATTCGTACACGACCGAGGACACGACCGCCGCAAGTTCGGGCGGAGTCAGACCCTGCCACGCACCAGTACGTAGGCACTCGGCCACCAGCAAGTCGCTCTCGCTGTAGATCCGGCTCAGACGTTGCCCGGCTTCTGTCACTTGGGGCACGGACTCGGCGCTCATGTAACCGCGCTCCTTGAGCAACGACACGATGCGGTCGAACGTACGCGCCAAGGAATTGGTGGTGGCTGCCGCTTTTTGTCGCAGTGCCTGTGTTTCCCGAGCCAGCCGGTTGTACTTCTCCCCGATACGACCGAGATGGTCACGATCGGGCCAACTGTGGCACGGGTGCGACCGAATCGCGCGACGCAACGACGCCACCTCGGCGTCCTCGGACGCGCCGCCCTTGTGCCGCTTCTTCCGGCGCGGCGCGGTGAATCCGGTGCTGCGCAACGCCGACGCCAGATCGCGCCGCGACCGTCCGGTGTGGTGATCGACGAACTTCGGCAACCGCATCACACCGAGCGTTTCGGCAGCTTCGGGGAAATCCGCGGCGGACAGTTTTCCGGCCCACTGATCTTCGGCGAGAACCAACGGCCGTGGATCCTTCGGATCGTTGTCCGGCACAAGCACAACGGCGGTACCCGAATGGCGTCCGATCGGAATCGCGATGACGTCACCGCGTCGCAGCGTACGCAGCGACGCGACGGCCTGATCGCGGCGATCCTCACGACTTTCTCGTTCGAGTTTGCGTTCCCGATCGCTCAGTCGATCACGCAACGACGCGTACTCGTAGTACTCACCGTCTGGACCACCGAGCTTGTCCTGCAACGCTTTCAGCGCGGTCTCGTTGCGTTCGATGCTCCGCACCACGCCTACCACGGAGCGGTCCGCCTGGAATTGGGCGAACGAGCGCTCGAGCAGCGTGCGGGATTCCTTGACGCCCATGCGATCCACCAGATTGATCGACATGTTGTATGACGGCCGAAAAGAGCTGCGCAGCGGGAATGTTCGGGTGGACGCCAAGCCGGCGACGTCGGTCGGTTCGACACCTGGCTGCCACAGGACGACTGCATGCCCCTCGATATCGATGCCGCGTCGGCCAGCTCTACCGGTGAGCTGTGTGTACTCACCCGGCGTCAGCTCAGCGTGAGTTTCGCCGTTGTACTTGACCAGCCGTTCGAGAACCACGGTGCGGGCCGGCATGTTGATGCCCAGTGCCAGAGTTTCAGTGGCGAATACAGCGCGGACGAGGCCCTTGACGAACAACTCCTCGACCGTCTGCCGGAAAGCGGGCAGCATCCCGGCGTGATGGGCTGCCAGACCGCGCTGCAACGCCTTACGCCACTCCCAGTAACCGAGCACCTCCAAGTCCTCTTTGGGGAGGCCACCGATGTGCTTGTCGATGATCGTGTCGATCTCACGCACCTGTTCGGGAGTCGTCAGATCCAGCCTCGAGCGAACGCACTGAGTCAGCGCGGCATCGCACCCGGCGCGCGAGAAGATGAAGGTGATTGCCGGCAGCAAACCTTCCTTGTCCAGTTGTGCGATCACGTCCGGCCTGGGAAGTGGCCGGAAATCGTTGGCACTCTGGTAGCGACTGCGGCCGCGGCCGCGCGGCTGCCAGCTTTCCACCCGGTCGAGGGCCTGACGTTGTTTGACATGCCGAACCAGATCCTGGTTGACAACAAACTTCGAGGGTCCGGCCGAAGGATTGCTACGGCTGTCGAAGAGATCGAAGATCCGGCGCCCCACCATGATGTGCTGCCACAACGGAATCGGCCGCGTCTCGTCGACCACAACGGTGGTGTCACCGCGGACAGTCTCCATCCAGGCGCCGAATTCCTCGGCATTGCTCACGGTGGCGGACAAACTCACCAACCGCACGTCCTCGGACAGGTGCAGGATCACTTCTTCCCACACTGCGCCGCGGAACCGGTCGGCCAGGTAGTGAACCTCGTCCATGACAACGTGTGACAGACCGCGCAACGCCTCCGAATTGGCGTACAGCATGTTGCGAAGCACTTCGGTGGTCATGACAACAACAGGAGCGTCGGAGTTGATGCTGGTGTCTCCGGTGAGCAAACCGACTTCACTGGGGCCGTATCGCTCGCTCAGTTCGGCGTACTTCTGATTGCTCAATGCTTTGATGGGCGTGGTGTAGAAGCACTTTCGCCCAGCAGCCAACGCCAGGTGGACGGCGAATTCGCCGACCACAGTCTTTCCCGCACCTGTCGGCGCGCACACCAGCACACCGTGACCCTCTTCGAGGGCGCGGCAGGCGTTGATCTGGAACGGATCGAGATCGAACTTCAGCCCCGAAGCAAATTTGCTGAGCTCAACATCAGAACTCGTTTCACTACTACTCATAACCACCTCGTCAGCGTGTCACACGCCGGCGACACGGCAACCCCAGCACCCTGGAGACACGCCTCACAAGGTACCGGGGAACGCCTCACAGGGTGTCGGTAAAGTCCTGGCCCGACGTGTTGCCGGCAGCACCGGAACCGGCTTCGGTCGCGGCAGTTGCCTTCGCCTTCGACTTCCGGCCGAACAATCCGCGTGACTCCGCCTTCGGCTTCGCGGGTTCGTCCAAAGCTTCGTTCAAGTCGGTCGGCGCCGAGATCGACGACGCTTCCTCGTCCGACAGTGCGCCCCAGTCTTCGCCGGACTTCCTGGCCTTGCGCTTGTCGTTGATGCGCGCAATCTGTACCGCGAACTCGAACAGCAGAGTGAGCGAGAGTGCAAGCGCGAGCATCGAGAACGGGTCCGAACCCGGAGTCGCGATGGCCGCGAACACGAACAAGCCGAAGATCAAGCCGCGACGCCACGCCTTGAGCCGCTCGTAGGTAAGGATTCCCGCAAAGTTCAGTACGACGACCAGTAGCGGAATCTCGAAACTGACGCCGAAAATCAGCAGCAGGTTGATGATGAATCCGAAGTACTCGGAACCACTGAGCGCGGTGATCTGAACGTTGTCACCGATGGTGAGAAGGAAGTGCAAAGCCTTCGACACGACCAGGTACGCAAGAACGGCACCGAGGATGAAGAGGCCGGCACCCGCGGTGACAAACGCCACGGCGTAGCGGCGTTCCTTCGAATACAGGCCCGGAGTGATGAATGCCCACAACTGGTTCAACCAGATCGGACTGGCAAGCACGATCCCCGCGGTGAGGGCCACCTTGAATCGCAGCATGAACTGCTCGAACGGCCCGGTTGCCAGCAAACGACACGCATCGTCGACGCTGAGGTTTGCGCGGCTTTCGACCGGAAGCTCACAGTACGGTCCGCGCAAGAGGTCGCCGAGGCTTTCGATCCCGAAAATCGACGCGGAATACCAGAAGAATCCGAAGGCGGTGGTGATGATGACACCGAGGAACGCGAACAGCAGTCGAGTTCGTAATTCGTACAGGTGGTCGATCAACGACATGGTGCCGTCGGGGTTGACCTTCCGCTGGCGGTTACGCGGGTCTAACGGAATTCGCACTGGTACATCCTGCTCTTGGCAAACTGGTTTTGGTCAGCACACAACCGGGGTGAATACAGATTTCACCCCGGTTGGACAGCGGCATGTAGCTAGAGCGGCTTGACTTCGGTCGGCTGCGCGATCGGAGCAGCAGCGCCGGTAGCGGTCACCTGTGCGGTCGGCAGCTGAGCCGGGGCCTGAGCAACGACGGGCGCAGCAGGAGCCGCGTCGTCATTCTGCATTTCCTTGACTTCACTCTTGAAGATGCGCAGTGAACGGCCGAGTCCTCGAGCTGCGTCGGGCAGTTTCTTCGACCCGAACAGAATGACAACGACAACAGCAACAATCAGCCAATGCATCGGCTGCATTGCACCCATAATGACCTCCCATGATCAGATTCCTCGATGCTACCGGACACAACCGGCGTAAGGAGGCTTCCAAGTCCTTACTTCAGCTACCGTTTACCTGTTTGTTTCATGCGCGGTTGCTGTGAAGCCCGCTCACGATCCGATCGTGTCGTAGGCGTCCAATGCCGTCACCGCCCGATTATGCACTTCGGCAACCAGTTCCGGCGGTGCAAGCACCCGAACACCCTCACCGAACCCGAGAACCAACCGTGCCATCCACTCGAGTGTCCCGAAACTCATTGTTGCCTCGACGGAACCGTCGTCGTTCACCTTCTGGACGTCCATCGGGTAGTAATCGAGCATCCAGACACAGTTCTGAGCTACGAACAATCGGGCTTCGGGCAGTGATCCGTCGCCGCTGAACAATTCCAGACTGGAATCCTCGTCGAGCGCGTGCGGTGGCGGAGTGGACGGCTCGTCGAGTTCGATTGCCGCATCGATCCGATCGAATCGGAACAACCGCACACCCTCGGCCTGGCGGCACCAGCCCTGGAGATAGCTGAAATTGTCGACCAACACGATTCGCACTGGATCGACCACCCGCTCGGACACCGCGTCCCGCGAAGCCGAGTAGTAGGTCAGCTTCAGTGCGCGCCGATCAGCCAGCGCCGACCGGACCGTCGCCGTTACCGGATCTTCGGCGACATCCACTTCCGGTTCGGCCTCATGCCCGTTACCCGTGGCGCGCGCTGCCGCAGAGCCTGCCGCCGCTTCGATCTTGGCAATTGCTCGTTGCGCCGCGGACGGATCGACCATGCCCGGCATCTCCACCAGCGAGCGCAACGCGATGAGCAACGCGGTCGCTTCGGTCGACGTCAACCGAAGGGGGCGGTCGATACCAGCGGAGAACGTGACGTCGATGCTCTCCTCGGAAAATGACAGGTCGATCAGATCGCCCGGGCCGTACCCGGGCAGCCCGCACACCCACAACTGATTGAGATCGTTCATCAACTGCGTTGTGCTGACACCGAGTTCGGCGGCAGCCTCCGCGGCGCTCATTCCAGGGTTCGCGATGAAAAACGGAACAAGATTCAGCAATCGAGCAAGCCTCGACGACAGGCGATTGTTCATCAGTGAGTTTCCTTCTGCTCGGCAATCTCCGAGCGTGCCGCAGCACCTTGAAGTTTGGTGATCACGTCAGCCCGCAGGTCCGGCGGATCAAGCACCAACGCATCTGCCCCGTGTCCGGCGATCAATCTGGCAGTCCACTCCCACGATCGAACCGGGATCGACAGAACGCTTCCCTCGCGTTCGGTCAGCGTCCGATCCGTCATCGACGACGCCAACCTGCGCAGCTCGTGTGCGCGGTTCGCCGCCACCCAGACAGTCGCGGTACCGGTCACGACACCGGATCCGGTTACTCGGTCCACAACCTCGCGAAGATCAAGACCCTCCGGTTTGTGCACCGCGCCGACTGGGCCGAATTCGCGAACATCGTCACCGATGCGGGACAGGCGGAACGTGCGGACAGCGTCCCGATCGACATCATGACCGACCAGATACCACTTGCCGTTATGCGTGACCACGCCCCACGGCTCCACTGTCCGCTCGATGAACGGTTCGTTGAGCGCAGCGCGATGCTGGAAATGAACGGCCCGGCCCGCGTCGACTGCGGCGAGCAGCTTCCCGAGAGCCGGTTCGGAACCACGTGAGCGAGCCGGAATCGCGGTAATCGGCGCGGCGGAAACATCCCCGTCGACCTGCACACCGGCAGCACGCAGTTTGAGCAAGGCGCTCTGTGCGGCGGAAATCAGCTCGGGCGATTCCCACAGCTGCACGGCAACGGCAACGGCCGCCGACTCTTCGCTGGTCAAATCGACATCAGGAAGCTCATACGCATTGCGATTGATCCGATATCCCTCGACCGTCGAAAACCGCCCAGCCGGTCCCGTCTCCAACGGAACTCCGAGGTCACGAAGCTCGTTCTTGTCCCGCTCGAACATCCGAGAGAACGCCTCGTAGTTGGCGGAATCGCTGTAACCGGCTACTGAATCACGGATTTTCTCCGCAGTGAGGAACTGCCTGGTGGAGAGCAATGCAATCACCAAGTTCATCAACCGCTCGATTTTCGATGTCGCCACGCCGAAATCCTAGTGGCTCTGCGGTTGCCGACACGTCAGCGCACTACATCGACGCGATGAGTCGCTCAACTCTCTCGTCGACCGAACGGAACGGGTCCTTGCACAGGACTGTTCGCTGAGCTTGATCGTTGAGCTTGAGATGCACCCAGTCGACGGTGAAGTCACGCCCCGCGGCCTGCGCTGCAGTGATGAAATCGCCGCGAAGTTTCGCGCGTGTCGTCTGCGGTGGGTTGTCGACGGCGTCGTCGATCGTTTCGTCCTCCGTGACGCGCTTGACCAAGCCCTTCTTCTGCAACACGTCGAACACTCCGCGCCCACGCTTGATGTCGTGATACGCAAGATCGAGCTGCGCGATCTTCGGGTCCGACAGATCAAATCCGTGACGATCCTGGTAGCGCTGGAACAACTTACGCTTGATCACCCAGTCGATCTCGGTGTCGACCTTCGCAAAATCCTGGGCTTCGACGGCGTCGAGCATGCGGCCCCACAAATCGACAACTTGCTCTACCTGCGGATCCGGTTCGCGATTGCGCAGGTGCTCCACAGCCTTCGAGTGATACTCACGCTGGATGTCGAGAGCACTGGCCTGGCGGCCGCCGGCCAACCGGACCGGACGCTTTCCGGTGACGTCGTGGCTGACCTCTCGGATGGCACGAATCGGATTGTCGAGGGCGAAGTCGCGGAAGGAGACTCCAGCCTCGATCATCTCGAGCACCAAGGCGGCAGAGCCGACCTTCAGCATCGTGCTGGTCTCGGCCATGTTGGAGTCGCCCACGATGACGTGCAGGCGACGGTACTTCTCGGCGTCGGCATGAGGTTCGTCGCGGGTATTGATGATCGGACGCGAACGTGTGGTGGCCGACGAGACGCCTTCCCAGATGTGCTCGGCACGCTGGGAGAGACAGAACGTGGCTGCCTTCGGTGTCTGCAGAACCTTTCCGGCACCGCAGATCAACTGACGCGTCACGAGGAACGGCAACAGCACGTCGGAGATGCGGGAGAACTCGCCAGCTCGCGCGACCAGGAAGTTCTCGTGGCAACCGTACGAGTTTCCGGCGGAGTCGGTGTTGTTCTTGAAGAGGTAGATGTCGCCACCGATTCCCTCTTCTGCCAACCGCTCTTCCGCATCGATGAGCAGTTCCTCGAGAACTCGCTCACCGGCCCGGTCGTGGTTGACCAGTTGGATGAGGCTGTCGCACTCGGCGGTTGCGTACTCCGGATGAGAACCAACATCCAAGTACAGGCGCGCTCCGTTGCGGAGGAAGACGTTGGAACTACGACCCCACGACACGACACGACGGAAGAGGTAACGAGCAACCTCGTCGGGGCTCAGTCGCCTGTGCCCGTGAAAGGTGCAGGTAACGCCGAATTCCGTCTCGATACCCATGATTCGTCTCTGCACACTTCGACAGTACAACCAGAATGCCCGCTTCACCCGTGTTGACGAACTCCCGTGGCGTCACGACTCGACAACATCTCGAGTCGGCATAGTGTGGCGGGGTGAGCTACCTGCACCGAAAACTTGTCCGAACCGACGTCAAATGGATGGAAAGCACTGGCGCACTGAAGCCTTCCACGCTCGATTCCGTGATGCGGCGGCTCTCGCGAGCAGCCAACCACGGGTTCCTGTGGATGGCTATCGCCGGTGTCCTCGCGCTGATCGGCGGACAACCGCGCCGCGCGGCTGCCCGCGGAATGCTCGCATTGGCCGGATCGAGCGCACTGGCAAACGGTGTGTTGAAACCGCTTTTTCCCCGTCGACGCCCACCCGTCCGCGCGTGGATCAACCCGAAGCGCGGAGTCGAGTTCCCGACGTCCTCGTCGTTCCCGTCGGGTCATAGCGCCTCCGCAGCCGCATTCACTACCGCGGTAGCAATGGAATCTCCGACAACCGGCGCAGTACTCGCTCCACTGGCCGCGGCCGTCGCCTATTCACGCGTCCACAACGGGGTGCACTGGCCTTCGGACGTGTTCGCCGGAATAGCCGTCGGAGGTGCCGTGGCAGCGGGAACGCGCAGGTGGTGGGCAGTACGCGACGAAGAACCCGCGGATCTTGGTCCCGAGTGTGTGGTACCTGCGCTGCCTGGAGGCGACGGACTGGTCGTCTTCACAAATCCCGGATCCGGCAGCGAAGACGACGGCATCGTGGATGCGATCCGGGAAGCCCTGCCCGCAGCAGTCATTATCGAATTCAACCCGGACATAGATTTCGACAAGCAGATCGAAGCGAAGCTTCGTGAGTCGAAACCACGAGCGGTAGGTGTGTGCGGCGGCGACGGCACCGTCGTCACGGTCGCGGACGCGGCAACACGACACAATCTTCCGCTCGCAGTTTTCCCAGGTGGAACCCTCAACCACTTTGCCCGCGACGTCGGTGTCGCGGACGTTGCTGAAACGGTGACGGCGGTCGAGTCCGGACAAGCAGCGTTTGTCGATCATGCCGTGGTGACAACCGATACCGGGGTTACCGCTCGTTTTCTCAACACAGCCAGTCTGGGCGGCTATCCGGATGCGGTACGGCTACGTGAAAAGTGGGAACCGCGATTCGGCAAGTGGCCGGCGGCCGCCGCGGCGATGATCCGCGTGCTAGCCGCCGCAGAGCCGATGAGTGTCACCATCGACGGCACCAAGGCCAGTATCTGGATGCTCTTCGTTGGAAACGGCCGGTACTCCCCCGGCGACCAGGTCCCGATGTCGCGGCCCGAACTCAACCGTGGACTGCTCGACGTCCGATACTTGCGAGCCGACCGGAAATTCTCCCGCGCCCGGTTGCTGTTTGCCGCTGCCACAGGAACATTGGGCAGCTCACCGGTCTACATCCACGCCCTGGCGCCGACGCTCTCGGTTCAGGTGAATGCCGAGTCTGTAGCGATTGCCACCGACGGTGAAGTTGTGGCAGACGCGCGCCGGTTCGATTTCAGTACCGAACCGGCCGCGGTTGCCGTCTACAGAATCTCGAAGGACTGAAAAACAGTTGCTATTGGGGTGCGTCGCCGTTTGACGGCGGCGCATCCTCAGTCTTCTCAGCCTTACTCTGGGGCTCTGCTGCCGATGGCAGCATGGCTTCGAGTGCTGCTCCCGAGATTCGCTTGAACGCACGGCGCGGACGGTTGTTGTCGAGAACTGCAACTTCCAGTGCCTCGACAGTCAGCACCCTGGGCTCGGCCTCGGTTGTTCCGACGGGCGCCGGCCCACCCTTCTGCAATGCTCCAACTGCGATACGTATAGCGGACTCCAGATCGAGGTCTCGCTGATACGACTCGCGCATCGCGGTAACGATTGGCTCTGTGGTGCCGCCCATGACCACAAATTCCTGCTCGTCGGCAATCGAACCGTCGTACGTGATCCGATACAGCTGAGCCGGCGTGTTGCTACCGAAGCGGCCGATTTCCGCAACGCAGATCTCGACCTCGTACGGTTTGGGTTGCTCGGTGAAAATTGTGCCCAGAGTCTGGGCGTACGCATTGGCGAGCGAACGGCCTGTGACGTCACGACGGTCGTACGAGTACCCGCGCATGTCCGCGTGCACAATGCCCGCACGACGGAGATTTTCGAATTCGTTGTACTTGCCGACGGCCGCAAAACCGAGACGGTCGTACAACTCACTGACCTTGTGCAACGCCGTCGACGGATTCTCCGCGACAAACACCACACCGTCGCGATACGTCAGTACGACGACGCTTCGTCCACGGGCAATTCCTTTGCGCGCCAATTCCGAACGATCGCGCATGATCTGTTCGGCTGATGCGTAATACGGCATCGTCATAGCGCAGAACCCCCTTCCGGATTACCGAGCGCCGTACGCGCCGCAACAATGTCCCTGGCGATTTCGGCCGCCCGCTCCGTGGACAGTTCCACGGCTCCTGCTGCGGTGATCGTGACTGCGGTCGGGTAAATTCCGCGCGTAACGTCTGGTCCACCCGTCGCCGAATCGTCGTCGGCGGCGTCGTACAGAGCCTCTACCGCCAAACGAAGCGCAGTGGCCTCGTCGATGCCCGGTGAATACAACTTCTTGAGCGCCGACTTCGCGAACAATGATCCCGATCCGACAGCGTGATAGCCGGCACGTTCCTCGTACCGCCCACCCACGACGTCGTATGAGACGATGCGACCCGCCGTCGTAGGGTCGACGGCGTCCACGTCGTAGCCGACCAGCAGCGGTACAACTGCGAGTCCCTGCATTGCGGCGCCGAGGTTGCCACGCACCATCGACGACAGACGATTTGCCTTGCCGTCGAACGTGAGTGAAACGCCTTCGATCTTCTCGTAATGCTCGAGTTCAACCGCGAACAGGCGCACCAGTTCGATCGCGATGCCGGCGGTCCCGGCAATCCCCGCAGCCGAGTAGTCGTCCGTGATGTACACCTTCTGCACGTCACGGCTGGCGATGAGGTTGCCCATGGTCGCCCGGCGATCGCCGGCAAGCAACACGCCACCGGCGTAACTGATCGCGACGATCGTGGTCCCGTGCGGAGCAACATCACCCCCGCCCATGGTTACACCTCCCCTGTCAGCGAATCGGTTCTGCGGAAGATGCTCCGGTGCGTGCACTCGAAGATATTCCGAGAATGACGACAGATTGGAGCCGAAGCTCAACCGTGTGTCCCCGTCGGTTATCCGGGGCGCGCGATCCACCGTCACTGGCCGCCCTTCTGCACGTAAGCGCGGACGAAGTCCTCGGCGTTCTCTTCCAACACGTCGTCGATTTCGTCGAGTAGGTCGTCGGTTTCTGCAGCGAGCTTCTCGCGACGTTCCTGGCCGGCACTACCGTCGCCGCCAGTGGTGTCGTCGTCTTCGCCGCCACCGGCACGCTGCGTCTGTTCTTGAGCCATCGCCGTCGACCTCCTTGTGTGAAGGGAGCTCTCACGAGCATCCTGTTCTGCCCAGCAGTCTCGGTTACTGATCCGCTCGGACCTTTACCCTACCGAGCGACACCGTCACGCGCCGGGAGACTCGGCCGCGATTAGGCACCAAAATCAATGTGTCAGCTGATCCACCAACTCCGCAGCGCTGTCGACGGAGTCGAGCAGAGCACCCACATGAGCCTTACTGCCGCGCAGTGGTTCCAGGGTCGGTATCCGGATCAGCGATTCACCCCCGAGGTCGAATATCACCGAATCCCAGCTGGCAGCAGCGATATCGCCACCGAATCGACGGAGGCATTCACCACGGAAATACGCACGCGTATCGGTGGGCGGATTGGACACCGCGTCGAGCACCTGTTGCTCGGTGACCAGTCGTTCCATCGATCCGCGGGCAACCAATCGGTTGTACAAACCCTTGTCCAAACGGACATCGGAATACTGCAAATCGACCAAATGCAGGCGCGGAGCAGACCAAGCGAGACCTTCGCGGTTGCGGAAACCTTCGAGCAGGCGCAGCTTTGCCGGCCAGTCCAGGATGTGTGCGCAGTCCATCGGATCGCGTTCGAGAAGATCGAGAACCATGGCCCACTTGGACACGATGTCGTCGGCGCGCGCATCCCGATCAGTTTCCCGATCGAGGAACTTCGCGACGCGTTCGAGGTAAATACGTTGCAGCGCAAGCCCAGTCAACTCGCGCCCGTCGGACAAGGCGACGGTCTTGCGCAGGGTCGGATCATGGCTGATGTGGTGAACCGCGGTGACGGGGCGCGCCAACTGCAGATCCGTCAGATCGACGCCCGCTTCGATCAGATCGAGAACCAGCGCCGTGGTCCCCACCTTGAGGTACGTGGACATCTCCGCAAGGTTCGCGTCACCGATAATGACGTGCAGACGACGGTACTTGTCCGCGTCGGCGTGCGGTTCGTCGCGGGTGTTGATGATTCCGCGTTTGAGAGTCGTCTCCAGCCCGACCTCGACCTCGATGTAATCGGCTCGCTGCGACAGCTGGAAACCTGCCTCGTCCCCGGACTGGCCGATGCCCACGCGACCGGAACCGCAAATGACCTGGCGAGACGCAAAAAAGGGCGTCAAACCGGCAACGATGTCCGTGAACGGGGTCGCCCGGGAGCACAGGTAGTTCTCGTGGGTGCCGTACGAGGCACCCTTGCCGTCGACGTTGTTCTTGTACAACTGCAGGCGCGGCGCGCCGGGAACACTCGAGGCGTGGCGAGCAGCTGCTTCCATGACCCGCTCACCGGCCTTGTCCCAGATCACCGCGTCGAGTGGATCGGCCACTTCAGGTGCCGAATACTCGGGATGTGCGTGATCGACGTACAAGCGGGCACCGTTGGTGAGAATCATATTTGCCGCACCGATTTCGTCGGCGTCGATCACCGGAGCCGGCCCGCTGAGTCGCCCCAGGTCGAATCCACGGGCGTCACGCAGGGGCGATTCCACCTCATAGTCCCAGCGTGTACGCCTCGCTCGGGGTACACCCGCGGCGGCGGCGTACGCCAGTACCGCCTGGGTGGATGTGAGTATCGGATTCGCCGAAGGCTCACTGGGTGAAGATATTCCGTACTCGACCTCGACACCGATAATCCGCTGCATACGTTCGAGACTATGCGATCGAGCGTCAGTACTTGCAGTGGTGGCACAGTAGGAGGAATGCAGCATCCACCTGACACCGACACAAAACGATCAGATGAGGTTGTTGCGGTGTACGACCAGTTCGGTAAACCGATCGGCCAGGCGCCTCGCAGCCTTGTCTATCGAGACGGACTCTGGCACGCCAGTTCAGGAGTTCTCGTGCGCTCCACGGACGGCGAGCGCGTGTACGTTCATCGCCGAACTACAAGCAAAGCGGTCTTCGGTGGCCATCACGACTGCATCGCCGGCGGCGTCGTCGACCCCGGTGAATCACCACTCGACACGGCTGTGCGTGAAGTCGGTGAAGAACTCGGAATCTTCGGCACCGAGGACACTCCACTTGCGCTGACGGAAATCGCCAGAATCTCCTGGGACGGAGAATGGGGCGGTCACGCATTGCGCTGTCATTTGTTTGCCTTCGAGCTCCGCTACGACGGTCCCGTCATCCATCAACCGAGCGAAATTTCCGACGGAGGGTGGTGGACCCTGGCTGAGCTCGACGCGCATCTGAAGGACCCGTCGTGGCCCTTCGTGCCCGATACCCGGGTGTTGTTGGCCGACTACCGATGGAGCCAACTCAGCAGCGAATGATCGGGACAGGTTCGGGTTGGGCGTGCGTATCGGCACACGACCAGCGCTGAGATGTCACATCTGGCCATTTTCGACGCGGTTGTGTGCAGTCAGGATCGAGTTGGCATGCGCTCGAATACAGATCGGGCCGGCACTCTTGCGAGTGCCGGCCCGATTCTGCTGCGGCGTCCTACAGGTACTGGCCCGTGTTGGACTCGGTGTCGATAGCGCGGCTGGCACTGGCGTTCTTGCCGGTGACAAGGGTGCGAATGTAGACGATCCGCTCACCCTTCTTACCCGAAATACGGGCCCAGTCATCAGGATTGGTGGTGTTCGGCAGGTCTTCGTTCTCGGCGAACTCGTCGACGATCGAATCGAAGAGATGCTGAACCCGCAATCCCGGTGCACCGGTATCGAGTACCGATTTGATGGCGTACTTCTTCGCCCGGTCGACGATGTTCTGGATCATGGCACCGGAGTTGAAGTCCTTGAAGAACAGGACTTCCTTGTCACCGTTTGCGTAGGTGACTTCGAGGAAACGGTTCTCCTCGCTCTCCGCGTACATGCGATCCACAACGCGAACGATCATCGCCTTGAGGCATGCTGCGCGATCGCCACCGAACTCGGCGAGGTCGTCGGCATTGATCGGCAGACCGTCGACCAGGTACTTCGAGAAGATGTCCTGCGCGGATTCGGCGTCGGGACGCTCGATCTTGATCTTCACGTCCAGACGACCCGGCCGCAGAATGGCAGGGTCGATCATGTCCTCGCGGTTGGACGCACCAATCACGATGACGTTCTCGAGGCCTTCCACACCGTCGATCTCACTGAGCAACTGCGGAACCACTGTCGTTTCCACATCCGAGGAGACTCCTGAACCGCGGGTACGGAAAATGGAGTCCATCTCGTCGAAGAACACGATGACCGGGGTGCCTTCGGACGCCTTTTCGCGGGCCCGCTGGAAAATCATCCGAATGTGGCGTTCGGTTTCGCCGACGAACTTGTTCAGAAGCTCGGGGCCCTTGATGTTGAGGAAGTAGGACTTTGCGTCCTTGCTGTCCTGCCCGCGGGCTTCGGCGATCTTCTTCGCCAACGAATTGGCGACTGCCTTCGCGATCAGGGTCTTACCGCAACCGGGCGGACCGTAAAGCAGTACACCCTTCGGTGGACGCAGTGAGTACTCGTGGAACAGGTCCTTGTGCAGGAAGGGCAGTTCGACGGCGTCCCGGATCTGTTCGATCTGCCGACCGAGGCCACCGATGTCGTCGTAATGCACGTCCGGCACCTCTTCGAGGACCAGATCTTCGACCTCGGCCTTGGGAATACGCTCGAACGCATAACCGGCTTTGGCGTCGACCAGCAGGGAGTCGCCCGGGCGCAGCTTCCTGGTCGGGGAATCGGCGTCATAGGCGATGATGTCGGCCTGGGGATCGGCGAACACCGCTGCCAAGGGCGCAGCAAGCCACACGATTCGCTCTTCGTCGGCGTGCCCGACTACCAGCGCCCGCAAGCCGTCGTCGAGTACCTCACGCAGAGTGCTGATTTCGCCGACCTGCTCGTAACCACCGGCTTCCACGATGGTGAGGGCCTCGTTGAGCCGCACGGTCTGACCCTGAGTGAGCGTGTCGGTGTCGATATTCGGTGAACACGTCAGACGCATTTTGCGGCCGGACGTGAAAACGTCCACCGTTTTGTCTTCGTGAACTGCGAGCAGCACGCCGTAGCCACTCGGCGGCTGACCGAGTCTGTCGACCTCTTCGCGTAAAGCGATCAGTTGTTGACGGGCCTCCTTGAGAGTGTCCATCAACTTGCCGTTTCGGATTGCGAGCGAGTCAAGTTTCGACTCCAACTCCCGCACCTGCTCCGGCGACTGTGCGAGTTGACGCCGCAGAACCTGCAATTCCACTCGTAACGCGTGAAGCTCTTCTGCTGCCGCAACCGAATCCGGGTTCTCTGTCGAGCTCATATGCGTCTCCTCCCAGTGCGATAGATCAACGCTACCGGCATCGCGGCCCAAGTGTCGCCAGACACGGTGCGCGAGTTCGATTTCACAGCCGCGACTGCCACACCGAGACCGCTCCTGAACCAAAAGTAAGCCATGTTAGCCTTGCCTACAATGCCGAGACAGTGCCTGTCTCCCCCAACGAAAGGTCACGCTGTGATCATCCGCAAGACACTCGTCAGCGCCTGTGCCGTCGCCGCTGTCCTCGCTCTCGGAGCCTGCAGCTCGGACGACAGCTCCGACTCGTCGGCCACGTCCACCTCTGTTGCTGCAACGTCGAGCGCTTCTGCCGCCTCGAGTGCAACGACGTCCGCAGCCGCGGCCGCAGCAGCTCCGACGGCAGACGAGCTGAATGCACAGCTGGTTGCGCTTATCGATCCGGCCAAGCCGATCGCCGAGAAGACCGCCCTTGTGGTCGACGGAACGAACCGTCAGGCCAACATCGAGACCATGGGTACCGCTCTGGGTGGCAACCCGGCGTACAAGATCACCTTCACCGTCGAGAACGTCAAGGTCGACGGCGAGACGGCCACCGCCGACGTTGCAGTGGTGAGCCCGCACGGCGCGATGCCTGCCGCTCCGTGGACGTGGGAGCTCGAAGACGGCACCTGGAAGCTGTCCGACACCTCCGCATGCGTGCTCCTGGAAATGGGCCGCGCTTCCTGCGCTGGATAATTTCTCCGCAAACAAAACGAGCGGCGATCCGATTTTTTCGGATCGCCGCTCGTTTTGTTTGGAGTCAGCGGCTACTTGGCGGCAGTGTTCGAGCCCTTGCCGGCGCGGCGCTGAGGCTTCGGGGTCACAGTGCCCTCGGCCAGACGACGCGCACTGATCAGGAACGCGGTGTGCCCCTGCATGCGGTGCTCGGGACGAACGGCCAATCCGACGACGTGCCAGCCGCGGACGATGGATTCCCACGAGCGCGGCTCGGTCCAGCATTCCTGCTCACGCATCGCCTCGACCACCTTGGACAGCTGCGTCACCGTCGCGACGTACACGATCAGAACGCCGCCGGGAACCAATGCCTTCGACACGGCGGGCAGAACATCCCACGGCGCGAGCATGTCGAGAACCACCCGGTCGACCTTGCCGCCGTGCGCTTCCGGATCGAACTCCGCGAGATCCGCGATCGTCAGTTCCCAGTTCGGCGGACGCTCACCGAAGAACGTCTCGACGTTGCGAACCGCGTGTTCGGCATGATCGTCGCGCACCTCGTACGAGATGACCTTGCCCTCGGGCCCGACCGCACGAAGCAGTGAACACGTCAACGCGCCGGAACCGGCGCCTGCCTCGAGTACCCGGGCACCCGGAAACACGTCGCCCTCGTGGACGATCTGCGCCGCGTCCTTGGGGTAGATAACCTGCGCGCCGCGTGGCATCGACAGCACGTAGTCGACGAGCAGTGGACGCAAGGCGAGGTACGGCGTCCCGTTGACGGACTTGACGACGCTGCCCTCGTCCGCGCCGATGAGGTCGTTGTGCACAATCCCACCCTTGTGGGTGTGGTACTCGCGGTTGGCCTCGAGCACGATCGTGTAGTGCCGTCCCTTGCCGTCGGTCAGCTGGACGCGGTCGCCGACACGGAACGGCCCGGAGGGGCGCTTACCGGGTGCTGTTTCCTCGACCTCTGCAACGACCTCGGCTACTGCCTGGTCGTCTGCTACAGCTACTACAGCGTCGAGTTCCGGTTCGGTGACAGCAGACTGCGCAACCTCATCCAACTCGGTCGTGATTTCTTCGGGTTGCGTATCGTTCACCATGCGTGAGTAATCCCTGTTCGTTTTGCTCCGGCGTCCTCGCCACCGGCCCCGACGGAGTTGTCGGGCCAAGCGTCTAGCCTGCCAGGTGTGAGCTCTGTAGAACTGCCAGCCCCCTCGTTAGCGGGTGGAACATCACACGATCGCCCGCGTAGTCGGCCGGCGCTGTCGCCTTCTCGTGCGGGTGACTACAAACAGTGTCCGCTGCTCTATCGGTTCAGAGCCATCGATCGAATCCCGGAAACACCGACAAGAGCACAGGTCAGAGGCACTGTTGTCCATGCTGCCCTGGAAGCGTTGTTTGCGCTACCCACCGGTCAACGGGTTCCGGATCGAGCTGCGGAGTTGGTTCGCCCCGCTTGGGAGCGGGTGAGCGCCGACTCCCCCGACGCGGCCGAGTTGATTCCCGACGAGGACCTCGACGGTTTTCTCTCCGAAGTGGGCAAGCTGGTTCAGACGTATTACAGCCTCGAGGATCCGACGCGGTTCGACGCACAAGCCTGCGAGGTGTACGTCGAGACCGAACTCGAGAACGGCGTTCGACTTCGCGGATTTGTCGATCGCATCGACGTCGCCCCCACCGGCGAAGTGCGCGTCGTCGATTACAAGACCGGCAAGGCCCCGCGAGAATTCACGGAGTCCAAAGCGCTGTTCCAGATGAAGTTCTACGCACTGGTCCTACTGCGTACTCGCAAGATCGTGCCCGCTCAACTCAAGCTGATCTACCTGGCGTCGGGATCGATCCTCACATACACCCCGGATCACGACGAACTGGTGCGTTTCGAGCGGACATTGTCCGCTATCTGGAAGGCAATACTGGCGGCAGGTGCAACGGGAGACTTCCGACCCAAGCCTGGCAAACTGTGCGACTGGTGCGATCACAAGGCCCTCTGCCCCTCGTTCGGCGGCACACCGCCGCCGTATCCTGGGTGGCCGGACTTGCGGGACGCAGAAGTTGTTGCGGCAAAGGAGAATACGTAATGGCAGACACTTCGTACTACCAGTTCTTGGGCACTACCGCGGAAGGCCACGAACGCTTCGCGACTACGCAGGCAACGGTCAGTATCTGGGGTCCGACGCTCCAACACGGCGCTCCCCCGTCGGCACTGTTGGTGCGTGCACTCGAGCGTTGTGGCGCCCGCGAGGGAACTCGTCTGACTCGGGTGGTCGTGGAGATTCTCGGGCCGATCCCGATCGCGGACATCGAGGTTCGCTCGTGGATCGAACGACCCGGTCGCAGAATCGAATTGATCGTCGCCGAATTGTGGGCAACCGCGCCCGACGGATCGTCACGGGGCGTGGCACGTGGTACGGCGTGGCGCATGGAAACCGCAGACACCACCGACGTTCTCCACGTGGTCGATCCACCGCTGGAACCGCGCGAAACCGGCACGCCGGGTGTACTGGGCGGCATGTGGAACATCGGCTATCTCGAGACTCTCGATTGGTCGTGGATTGCCGAAATTGGTTGCGAGGGAACAGGAAAGGTGTGGGCACGGCCGAAGCCCGTATTGGTCGAGGGTGAAGAGATGACAGCCCTGGAGAGGCTGTTTGCGATTGCCGACATCTCCAACGGCGTCGGAGCGAAACTCGACCCCGCGCACTGGACGTTCCTGAACACCGATCTGACGGTGCACATCTTCCGGGTTCCCGAGGGCGAATGGGTCGGGGTTTCCGCGGAAACCACCACCGGACCCGATGGCGTCGGAATGTGCGCCGGAGTGCTCTACGACGAGCAGGGTGCAGTCGGGCGCATCGCCCAGACCTTGCAGATTCGTGCCCGCTCCTGATTGCCGCAAGCGAGACAGTAGCGCGTCGACTATCTACGCCGGTCGACTTCGACGGCCACACAAATTAGGGGACCGACGACGCCGGCAAAACGCCAACTGCAACATCGACACTTACACATCGATCATACATGTAAACATTGCGATGTGGTAACCAACTGCTCAGTAACCTCTGACGCCGGTCACTCCGTTCGGGAGCGATAGCGCAAAGTTAAGCGGGCGCAGTGGCAGCAAGACGTGCGAGCGAGTATTCAGTGACGGTGATCAATGCCTGCACCGCGGACGCGCGGTCGCGGGCATCAATCTCGATCATGGGGATTTGGTCGGATAACGCCAGCGCCTGACGAAGATCGTGTGCCGAGTGAATCGGGGCTCCGTCGAAACGGTTGACTGCCACGATGAACGGCAATCCGCGTGCTTCGAAGAAGTCGACAGCGGCAAAGCTGTCTTCGAGGCGGCGTGTGTCGATGAGGATGACGGCTCCGATGGCGCCGGTGATGAGGTCGTCCCACATGAACCAGAAACGCCGCTGGCCCGGTGTGCCGAACAGATAGAGAACCAGGTCGTCGGCCAGCGTAATGCGGCCGAAATCCATTGCGACTGTTGTGGTGTCCTTGTTCGGTGTCGCGCCGAGGTGGTCGATGCCGTCACTGGCGTCGGTCACCATCGCTTCCGTGCGCAGGGGGACGATTTCGGAGACCGTCCCGACAAGCGTGGTCTTTCCGACGCCGAATCCTCCGGCAACTACTATTTTTGTCGATGTGACGCGAGATGGCGCGTCAGAGTGCCCGAAGTCCACGGAGGGTCCTTTCGATCAGGTCGAGGCGTTCGACCGCAGTCGCATCGCTTCGCAGAGTGGCTTGCACTTCCAATGCCCCGGCAACAACAAGATCTGCGACCAGGACCCGAGCCACCCCGATCGGAACCCCGAGGTATGCCCCGATTTCCGCGATCGAGATTCGCTGCCCGCAGAGAGCGACAATCGACGCGCGAATATCCTCGGGTGCAAGGCTTTTTGCGATGGCATCCTCTACCGTTGCGACGATCGCTTCGAGCGGAAGGTCGATGGACGGCTTCGTCCTGCCTTCGGTGAGTGCGTACGGTCGAACGAGACTCGGTTCAGGATCAACGTGCTCGGAGTGATGATGTGGCATCGAGTTCACATATCCCGACCTGATCTGGGAGCGATGTCCATGGTTGTTCCGACGCGATCGACCAGGGTTGCCATTTCGTAACCGATCTGACCGATGTCGCATCCCGCAACGGCAAGTGCAGCGAGGTATGCCCCGCTACCGACGCCCATGAGGAGGAGGTACCCGTTCTCCATCTCGACCACCGATTGCAGAACGGCACCGCCGTCGAACAACCGTGATGCACCGGCGGAGAGGCTGGCGAGTCCCGAAGTCACAGCGGCCAATTGATCAGCTCGATCGAGCGGAAGGTGAGTGCTCGCAGCACTCAACAATCCGTCGGCCGAGACGATGATCGCGTGGCTCACTCCCGGCACGTCTCGGGCGAAACCCGACACCAACCAGTCGAGTGCGCGAGGAGTTTCTGGGGCTCCGACAGTACTCACTGTTCTCCTTCGTCTTCCTGCACATGCGTGGTCGAGTGCAGGGATGTGGTGTTCTCACTGTTAGCGTGCCGCCGTCCGCGGCTGACGCCGGATTGGTAGTCGCTCCATCCCCGTCTGATGTTCTCCGGCTCGGTGCTCTTACGGTGGGATCCGGAACGGAAAGTGGCAGTAGTGGTTCCAACCGTTCCGGGAACCAACCGCGCACCGCGGTCCCTCATCGGGAGACCCGAATCGGAGATCCTGGTGACGGGCATGTCCGTTGACGCGCGGGCAGCAACCCAACCCTCGTCTGCTTCGGTTGTCCAGATGATTCCGCTTGCGGCACTGGAGTTGTCGTCTGTGGGATCGACCAGCCACTCGGACACCATCCGGGCAAAGATCGGGGATGCAATCGGTGGAGTCTCGGAGGTGGCGTCGGGAGCATCCGCGCCGAATACACCCACACGCGGCGGTGTCGAATCGCGCGGGCGGGAGGAGAAGAACGCCGCCGTGTTGGTCGGATTGGGGGCGCCGAACAGGTGCCTCGGCGCAGGTTCTCGGGCGGCGGACACGCTGGTATCCGGTTGAGTGGCAGTAGTTTCCGGTTCGGCTGGCGTTGTAGCTGCCGGTTCGGTGGCGAGGGCGCTACCAATGCCGGGTACCCCACTGTTCCCTGGAGTGCGGCGAGGAAGCGTATTCCCCGCGGGAAGCGCACTGGCGTGCGGCTGTGAAACGACTGCAGCGGGAGCGCCTGAAACAGGTGGCGGCAAGGTGACCGCACTGATGTTTCGAGGTTGACTGTTTCGAGGTTGGCGCTGCGGCAGCCCGCTCGCTGATACTGCCGGTACATCGGCCGCCGGACTTTCGGGGCGATCGACAGTCACCTGAGAAGCTGTACGGACCGGAGCAACACGCGGCGCCATCGGCGTTCGAACCACATTGTCGCGTGGTGCGTCGAGCAGTGCCACCGGCAAGTGAACCATGGCGGTAATGCCACTGTGTTCGGATGTGCTGCCCGACGGGCGTAGACGCACTGAAATATTGTATCGACGGCTGATACGACTGATGACAAAAAGTCCCATGTGGCGGGCGGTATCTGGGCTCATCTCGCCTCCCGAAGACAGGCGCCTATTGGCATCGAGTAGTTCGGCCGACGACATTCCGATACCGAGATCGGCAATCTCCACCAGCACGGAACCGTCGTTCGTGCGTGCGGCGTCGATCGTCACCGTTGTTTCGGGCGGCGAGTAGCGCAGAGCATTATCGAGGAGTTCGGTGATGAGGTGCACGACATCTGCACTGGCCTGGCCACTGACAACAGCAGACAGAATCTGTCCGAGTTCGACACGCAGATAGTCTTCGACTCCGGAAACCGAAGCGCGTAGAGCGTCGGCAAGAGCGATCGGTGCGGTTCGTACGCGTCGCCCTTCGGTGCCGGACAGGATCAGGAGATTGTCGCTGTTGCGTCGCATTCGGGCGGCAATGTGGTCGAGACGAAAGAGATTCTCGAGGCGATTCGGGTCGTCTTCGTCTTGTTCAAGTTGCTCGATGAGACCGAGTTGCTGTTCGACGAGGGACTTGTTGCGGCGGGAGAGCGTTTCGAACATGTCGTTGACCTGGCGACGGAGTGTTGCCTGCTCGCCGGCCAAAGTGATGGCCTGCCCGTGCATGTCGTCTACAGCGCGTGCGAGTTGCCCGATTTCCTCGTGGGTGTCAACAGGTACTCGAGGTACTTCGAGGTCGCTTACCTTCTCGCCGGCGCGGATTCTCTCGATCGCCTCGGGTAGTCCCCGTCGCGCTGCGTGGAGAGCGGCGAATCGCAGGCGTCGGATGGGTTCGACCAGCGAGCGGCTGATGATGAGCGCGAGAACAAGGGCTGCGAGGACAGCGCCGAGAACGAGCGCGGTGTCTCGAAGGGCGGCGGATCGGGCTGAGTTGGCTTCGGTGCCCACTGTCGCGGCGAACTTGCTTGATGCCGCGTTGGCCAACGTGTCGTAATGATCACGACTTGTCTGCAGCCCGACGTCGATCTGGCTGCTCAGCGGGGACGTCGATGCTGTGGCACCGATTTCGTCGACGCGCCCCTGTGCGGACGCGCGAAGTGCGTTCACAGCGGCGACGGTATTCAGAGAGCTCTCCGAATCATCGCGCGGGAGCACTACACCGCGCAGGGCCGCGAGTTCTGCGCCCGCAACGCCAACCAAAGCGGTTCGAGCTTGCTGATCGAGGCGCCCGGAACCGAACAGAATGCGCTGGTCGGCGAATGCTCGACGAGCTGACCACAAGGCAGAGAACTCGCCTCCGCTCTGACGCATGACCGGCTGCGGGGAATCGCGCATGATGTCGGCGAATATGGTCCAGATGTCGATGGATGCCTCGTTGACGCGGGTGACCAGTCGAGCGGGTGCGACTGCGCCGGCGGAAACTTCGTCGATGATCGACTGGCTGTTCTCCAGAGCGCGGGTGACCTGGTCACCGATTGCCCCGTCGGTGTGGAACATTCGACCGGCCGCGGCGAACTCTGCCATGGCCGCTGTCGTTGCTGCCGTGGCGGTCTCGAGTTCGGTGCCGGAGGAGGAAGCGACTGCAAGGTCGTCGAGCGCCTCTTCGAGCCGGAGAGCCGCGGGGGAAGCAAGCACGCGTTCCGAGGACGACGTCAGTTTTGCAGCAGTGGAAAGCTCGCCCTGGATCCGAAGTGCGCCGAGCAGGATGGCAACGAGCATCGGAACTGCAAAGACGGCGACAACCTTCCAACCTAGGCGCCATTCGCCGATCGACCACCACGAGGTTGTGTGTGCATCGTGTTTCATGCGGACCAATGCCTCTTCGCGTCTGCTATTAAAGTCTGTCAACCCCCCGATCAGGGAATCGCCCGAGCTCCTTCGACTACGTGCAATCGAAGGAAAGCGATTGAACGGTAACAGAATGATCTTTATCGCATTGCGCCGATAGTCCCTATTGTCCAGATTTTTTGTCTGCTATGTAGGTTTTATGTCCATTTTCAAGGCACGACGATAGGGATCAGCGGGCGACGCCGACATTGAGATTGAAATCAACCTCATGTCAGCACCGCCCGACTAAAGATGGATGAGGCCCGAAAAGTCACATCCGAAAATCTGTTCGGCGAGGCCCTGACCTGAATCCTTCGCTTCAGTCTCTCACTGCAAATTCCCGCGCTTCCGATGCCAATTCATCGGCAGCGGAATCCATATGTGCGGTCACAGGATCCGGAGCGGTCAAGACTGCCACAATCGGAATAGCCAGTGCCAAGAGACCGAGCACGAAGACGGGAAACAGAAACGAGAACACCTCGAGACCCTCGGGAGTAGTTGCCGACGGATCGTGAACAACTTCTACAGCGGCCATTCCCGTGTAGTGCATGCTGACTACTGCAACGCCCATGATCACGCCGGCGAATAAACGCAGCACCGTGGATTCCACAATCATCGTGAACCACAACGCAACGGTGCCGGCAACGACGGCAATCAGGAGCGAGAGTGCGACAAAGTACACGTCGTAGTGGATCTCGCCCTGAAAGCGCAAGGCGCGCATACCTGTGTAGTGCATGACATTGACCGCGACGCCCATGACGAGGCCACCGGCGAGGAGTCGACTCAACCGGAACTCGGTGCCGATGATCACCAATCCGACGAAAACCGCGGTCACGGAAATCAGTGCCGAGACCGCTGTCCACATCAGGCTGTATCGAATGGGGCTTCCCGGCACGGAGAACCCGAGCATCGCGATGAAGTGCATCAACCATATGGCGACACCACCGATCGACAGTGCAGCCATGAACAACCAGCGCATCCGCGATTCGCGGGTCGTGGCATTCATGGAATGACGCGTGCACGCCAAGCCGATAACCGATCCGGCGACGGAAACAACGAAGGCGAGTGCGAGCAGCCAGATTCCCATCGAGAAGTGGTGCATTTCATCCGACATGCCAGATCCTTAGGATTGTTGTTGACACTTTCAATTGATGCACTCTCTCACAGAGATTTCAGGTGGCAGCAGTACCACTACCAGACGAGGCGCAGCGTGCAGGACAATCACGATGTGCTGATTCGATAAACGATTTTCGGAGAAACGAGCAATACCGATGCCGCTTCGTAACGACTTCGAGCCCACGCGGGCAAATTGCGGCGAATTCGCCCGCCACTCGTGGACTCAATGCTCGAATGCTTCAGTGTGATTGGCACCACATTCCGTTGTGGCTATCGATTTCCAATTTCTGCACGTATATCGAATCGTCCGAAGGCTATTACTCACGCCCGATTCTGCTCAACTGAAACGAAGGGCAACGACCATTTGTGATAACGACCGCCGCCATGATGGTGCGGCTAATTCAAACGACGGAAGAGAATTGGGGATGACCACGATAGAGACTGCGTCCACACGCCCACCACATCTATCGGGCGCTCGAACATGACATTGGCCAATTCGATCCTTGCTTCTCAACCCTTCCATCAACATCTTGAATTGCGTTCAGCCCCAGAGCGATTCGACGCCGATCATTGGTCTGGTTGGTCACATCCGGCAATGGGTGGCCGTGCCTACAGACCGGATGGCCGTTAGAAAGCCACCGATCGACCCGGCAACGCGTCAAGTCTCGAACAGTGGGCGATGCAGACTCTCGGCGACCTCCGGATTCGAGTGGCGTTACCGCCTGCTCCACATCGCAAGCCTAGGATTGCGGGTCGAGTCGGATACGCCCAATGGCGGCAAGACCCATCGCCAGGCCGCGCGACGCGACAACGCACTGCATGCTTGTTGTAAGACCATTCTCGTAGACAAGATGGACGCTCTCAGTTTGCTGCGTTGAATGACCTGACACACACAGGCACTACAGACGAGGGCGGTATGCGTCCAGGCGATACAGATTCGCGCCCGTTCCCGATGTTCCGGAACGGGCGCGAATACACGAGAACTAACTGATCAGAACGCGCGTACCGAACGAATGTTGGACGCAAGAATGGCCCGGGCGCCAAGTTCAGCGAGAGCATCCATTACCTGGTTGTGTCCCTTGATGGGAACCATGGCGCGCACGGCGACCCATTCCGGATCGGCCAGCGGAGACAGAGTCGGAGATTCCATGCCCGGCGTCATCTTGATTGCTTCGTCGAGAATGCCGCGCGGGCAGTCGTAGTCGATCATCAGGTTCTGCTGAGCGAACACGATTCCGCGAACACGCTCGATCAACTGGTTACGGGCCGCGTCGTCCTGCGGGGCGCCGGTGCGCTCGATCAGGACACCTTCCGAGTCGCACAGAGAATCGCCGAAGGCAACAAGGTTGTGCTGACGCAGAGTGCGGCCGGAACCGACCACGTCGGCGATGGCGTCGGCGACACCGAGCTGGATCGAGATCTCCACGGCGCCGTCGAGGCGGATAACGGAAGCGTCGATGCCGCGAGCGGCGAGGTCACTGCGAACCAGGTTCGGGTACGACGTCGCAATACGGAGGCCGGCAAGATCTTCGACGGTCCAGTCCTTGCCGGCAGGTGCGGCGTAACGGAAGGACGAGCGACCGAAACCGAGCGCCAAACGCTCCGAAACCGGTGCACCGGAATCTCCGGCGAGGTCACGACCGGTGATGCCCAGATCGAGTTCACCCGATCCGACGTAGATGGCAATGTCCTTGGGGCGCAGGAAGAAGAACTCGACCTGGTTGGAGGGGTCCAGAACAGTCAGGTCGCGGGAATCGGTGCGACGACGGTAGCCCGCTTCGCTGAGGATTTCGGCGGCGGACTCGGACAGCGAACCCTTGTTGGGAACTGCGACGCGCAACATCAGTGAACGTCCTTTCGGAAGGTGTGGTCAGACGTGGGAAAAGGGAACCGGAATTGTCGGGTCAGATCCTCTTCACAGATGTCGGTACACGTCTTCGAGGGTCAGCCCGCGGCCGACCATCAACACCTGAGTCCAGTACAAGAGCTGAGAAATTTCTTCGGCTAGCTGCTCATCGCTCTGGTACTCCGCAGCGATCCACACTTCACCGGCTTCCTCGATGACCTTTTTGCCCTGTGCGTGAACACCGGCATCGAGGGCGGCGACGGTGCCGGACCCCTCGGGACGGGTGGCAGCACGCTCGGTCAACTCGGCGAACAAGGATTCGAAGGTCTTCACAGGTAGCTATTCTTTCACGAGTGCGGAACGGATTTTCACAGGCCTACAGGCTGGCCCGTCACAAGCCCTGATCGAGAGCGCGTGTGCTGACGAACCGGCGAGTGTGGCCGGTGATCGGGTCCGGGTATTCCAGTGCCCGGGCGAGGAGTCGCAACGGTGTGGAGAAGTCACCAGGTACCGCCGGACGGTAGTGCGGGTAGTAGTTGTCACCGAGGATGGGAATGCCCATCGAGTTCAGATGCAGTCGTAGTTGGTGGGTGCGCCCGGTTTTCGGGAACAGCCGGTATCGACCGAGCGTGCTACCAGCAGAATCAGTGAGTAGCTCGACCAACTCGACTCGGGTTTCACTGTTCGGTTCGCCCTCGATTTCGGTGGCGGTCATCTCCCCGTGCACCTTGTTGATCCGGCTACGGACGATGCGTGGAAACGTCAATTCCGGATCGAATCCCGCTATAGCTTCGTACTCCTTGACGATCTTCTGCTCCGCGAAGAGTTCCTGATAAGGCCGTCGCAGGTCCGGAGTCACGGTAAACACGATGACACCGGCGGTCATGCGGTCCAGTCGATGTACCGGCGCCAGATCAGGGAGATGAAGGTCACGACGTAGACGGACGACCGCGCTTTCGACGATGTGCGCGCCGCGCGGGATGGTCGCGAGGAAGTGCGGTTTGTCGATGACCAGGATCTGCTCGTCGCGGTACAGGATCTCGATCTCGTGCGGGACCGGGATTTCGGGTGGTGGTTCGCGGTAGAAGTAGACGAAGCGGGTGGGCTGATACGGAGTCTCGCTCGAAATGATCCGCCCGTGCTCGTCGACGACGTCACCAGCAGCGACGAGGGCGTTCCACAGCTCGTGCTCGCCGGGAAACTCACCGACCAGAAACTCGAGGACGGTACGCGCGTCGGACGTCCGGGGCATCCGCAACCGATCCGGCCCGAGCCCGTCTCGGATCGGCAGCGGAGCCTTTGGCACGCCCTAGACCTGTTCGAGATCGGGTGAGCAACTCTCGCACAGCAATTCGAGGGTGCGTCCGTCGCCGTCGATTCTGTTGCGGAAGCGTGGCGTCGGCGTTCCACAGTCGACACACACACCGAGAACCTTTGCCTCGGGCGAGAATTCGATGTTCATCCGCTTGTCGAAGACGTACAACGATCCGTCCCACAGGCCCTTGTCGCCGAACGTCTCGCCGTAACGCACGATCCCGCCGTCGAGTTGGTACACCTCACCGAAACCGCGTGAGCGCATCAACGACGACAACACTTCGCAGCGCACTCCCCCAGTGCAATAGGTGACCACTGCCTTGTCCTTGAGGTGGTCGTACTTGCCGCTGTCGAGTTCGCTGACAAAGTCCCGTGTTGTCGTCACGTCCGGAACAACGGCGTCGCGGAAGCGTCCGATTTCGGCCTCGAAGGCATTACGGCCGTCGAAGAAGACAACGTCGTCACCGCGGTTGTCGACCAGTTCGTGCAGTTCCTTCGGCGCCAGGTGGACGCCGCCGCCCACCACACCTTTGGCATCGACCTCGAGTTCATCAGGCGCACCGAAAGTCACGATTTCGCTGCGCACCTTGACGGACAGGCGCGGGAAATCGTTGCCGAGTCCGTCCGACCACTTGATGTCGGCCATGCGGAACGGTTCGTACCCGCGGGTGCCGCGGACGTATCGCTTGACGTCCTCGATATCGCCGCCCACCGTCGCGTTGATTCCGTGCTGCGAGATCAGGATTCGGCCGGTCAGATTGTTCGACTCGGCGAGGCTGTGCTGCCACAACCTGATCGCTTCGGGATCGGCCAACGGCGTGAACTGGTAGAACAGAACAATTTTCGGAATGGACACTTTTGCTACACCAGCCTAACGTGCCGCACGCGCATGAACGTCGTGGAGATCATGAATCGACAAGTCCGTCAACGACTCCCGGAAGATACGTCCCGGCCCCGCCGGAACATCGACTTCACAGGGAACAACAAGCACGCCGCAGCCCGCAGCGGTGGCCGCAGCCGTGCCTGTCGGCGAATCCTCGATCGCCAGACACTGTGACGGTTCCAAACCGAGAAGCGCAGCACCCCTCAGATACGGATCCGCGGCAGGCTTGCCGTTGGCTACCTCGTCGCCGCAGACGCTGTGGTCGAAGAACTCTCGTCCGAGCATCCCGAGTGCGCGATCGACCAGTACCCGCTCGGTATTGGTGACCAGAGCCGAGAGAAGTCCCCCGTCGCGAACAATCGCCAGTGCATCCTGCGCGCCGGGACGCCAGGTCACACCGTCCTCGAACAGATCGCCGACGCGGGCGTACATCCAGTCCTTGGCCTCGGCGACTGCCTCCGGGTGCTGCTCGAGCCCCAGCGAATCGAACACCGTTGCCAGGGCAAACGGGCTCGACGCGCCGATGACGGCAACGCGCGTCGCCTCCGTCATCGGCCCGCCCAGGCGCAGCGACAGCTCACGCAGCGCAACGTCCCACAACTTCTCCGAATCGAGCAAGGTGCCGTCCATGTCCCACAGGACACCACCAAGCGTCGTCTCGGATACCTCGGTCAACAACTCAGACATTGAAGTACTTGGCTTCCGGGTGGTGCAGGACAAATGCGTCGGTGGACTGTTCCGGATGCAACTGCAGTTCCTCCGAGAGGTGGACGCCGATGCGCTCCGGCTCGAGCAACGCGACCAACTTGGCGCGGTCCTCGAGATCCGGGCAGGCCCCGTATCCGAAGGAGTAACGCGCGCCGCGGTATTCGAGGTCGAAGTAGCCGGACACGTCGGTGGGATCCTGCTCGGCAACCGAATGGCCGCCAGGCAGAACCAGTTCTTCACGAACCCGGCGATGCCAGTACTCGGCAAGCGATTCCGTCAGCTGAACACCGATGCCGTGAACTTCGAGGTAGTCACGGTACGAATTCGACGCGAACAGCTCGTTGGCGAAGTCCGCTATCGGCTGCCCCATGGTGACCAACTGGAACGGGAGAACGTCGACCTGGCCGGTCGCCTCGGCTTCCTTACGTGAGCGCACGAAGTCCGCGATGCACAGGAAACGGTCCCGGTGCTGGCGCGGGTACGTGAACCGGAATCGTTCCGGCGCATCCGGTTTCGGCTCGGTGAGCACGATGACGTCGTCACCCTCGGACACGGCCGGGAAGTAGCCGTAGACCACGGCGGCGTGCGCGAGAATGCCCTCGGCCGTCAACCGGTCCAGCCAGTACCGCAATCGCGGCTTGCCTTCGGTTTCGACCAACTCTTCGTACGTCGGACCGTCGCCCTTACGCTGACCACGAAGTCCCCACTGCCCCAGGAACAGTGCGCGCTCGTCGAGCAGACCGGCGTACTCGGACAGTGCCACGCCCTTGACGATGCGGCTGCCCCAGAACGGCGGGGTCGGGACAGGGATGTCGACTGCAACATCGGACCGTTCCGGCAGAACGACGGGAGCTGCTTCGGCCTTACGCTTTTCGGCGATCCGCTTGGAACGCTCATGACGAGCCTTCCGCTCGGCAACCTTCTCGCGCGCGGCGATCGCCTCAGGGCTGTCCGGCGCGGGTCCGCCGCCACGCTTTTCGGTCATGATCTGATCCATCAGATTCAGACCCTCGAAAGCGTCGCGTGCGTAACTCACGGTTCCGTCGTACACCTCTTGAAGGTCGTTCTCGACGTACGAACGCGTCAGCGCCGCACCGCCCAGCAACACCGGGAACTGTTCCGAGACACCGCGAGAGTTCAGTTCCTTGAGGTTGTCCTTCATGACCACTGTCGACTTCACGAGCAGTCCGGACATGCCGATGACATCGGCCTTGTGCTCGATCGCAGCATCGAGAATGGTCGCGATGGGCTGCTTGATGCCGAGGTTCACGACGTCGTAACCGTTGTTACTCAAGATGATGTCGACAAGGTTCTTGCCGATATCGTGGACGTCGCCCTTGACCGTCGCAATGACGAGGCGGCCCTTGCCGTCGTCGTCCGTCGCTTCCATGTGGGGCTCGAGGAACGCAACTGCCGCCTTCATGACTTCAGCGGACTGCAGAACGAACGGCAACTGCATCTGTCCGGAACCGAACAGTTCACCGACGGTCTTCATACCCGAAAGCAGTGTCTCGTTGATGATTTCGATCGGGGACTTGACCGTCATCGCTTCGGTGAGATCGTCGTCGAGGCCGTTGCGCTCGCCGTCGACGATGCGACGCTCGAGGCGATCGAACAATGGCAGACCGGCAAGTTCCTGAGCGCGTGACTCACGGGCCGACGCTGCCGAGACACCCTCGAACAGTTCCATCAACTTCTGCAGGGGGTCGTACCCTTCGCTGCGACGGTCGTAAACCAGGTCGAGTGCGGTCACACGCTGTTCTTCCGGGATCCGTGCCATCGGCAGGATCTTGGAGGCGTGCACGATCGCGGTGTCGAGGCCGGCCTCGGTGCATTCGTGCAGGAACACCGAGTTGAGCACCTGCCGGGCGGCGGGGTTCAAGCCGAAGGAAATATTGGAAATACCCAGTGTGAAGTGCAGTTCCGGGTACGCGGCCTTGAGCTGACGGATCGCTTCGATGGTCTCGATGCCGTCGCGGCGCACTTCTTCCTGACCGGTGGAGATCGGGAAGGTGAGAGCGTCGACGATGATGTCGGACTCTGCGAGACCCCAGTTGCCTGTGATGTCCTCGATCAGGCGCTTGGCGATCGCGACC
Organism: Rhodococcus sp. AD45-ID; assembly: GCF_003023755.1. NCBI lineage: Bacteria > Bacillati > Actinomycetota > Actinomycetes > Mycobacteriales > Nocardiaceae > Rhodococcus > Rhodococcus sp. AD45-ID. Next base: position 1,623,511 of record NZ_PYHL01000002.1, read on the forward strand.
TTGGTCTCGGCCGTGCGCGCCTGGCCCTCCTCGTCGATGGTCAACGCGACAACGGCAGCGCCGTGCTCCTTGACCAGCGTCATGATCTTGTGGAAACGAGACTCGGGACCGGCGCCGTCCTCGTAGTTGACGGAGTTGACGGCACAACGTCCACCGAGGTGCTCGAGTCCGGCCTGCAGAACTGCAGGTTCGGTGGAGTCGAGCATGATCGGCAGCGTCGACGCCGTTGCCAACCGGCTGGCGAGTGCGGACATGTCGGCAGCGCCGTCGCGGCCCACGTAGTCGACGTTGAGGTCGAGCATGTGCGCGCCGTCGCGAGTCTGATCCTTCGCGATGTCCAGGCACTTCTGGTAGTCCTCGGACAGCATTGCTTCACGGAAAGCCTTGGAGCCGTTGGAGTTCGTGCGCTCACCGATCATCAGGATGCTGGCGTCCTGTTCGAACGGGACAGCCGAGTACAACGACGACGTGCTGGCCTCGTGAATCGGGGTGCGCTGCGCCTTCTCCACGAGGCGAACCGCGTCGGCAACTGCCCTGATGTGGTCGGGGGTGGTTCCGCAGCAGCCACCCACCATGCCGAGACCGAACTCGGAGACGAATCCGCTGAGGGCTTCGGCCAATTCGTCTGCGGTCAGCGGGTACTCGGCACCATTGGGGCCGAGCTGCGGCAAGCCGGCGTTCGGCATGACGGAGACCGGCAGCGTCGAGTACTTGGACAGATGGCGAAGGTGCTCGCTCATCTCTGCCGGACCGGTTGCGCAGTTGAGTCCGATCATGTCGATGCCGAGCGGCTCGAGTGCCGTCAACGCGGCCCCGATCTCGCTGCCGAGAAGCATGGTTCCGGTGGTCTCGACCGTCACGTGCGTGATGATCGGAATCCGCAAGCCCAACTGCTCCATCGCCCGCTGGCTGCCGAGAATCGCAGCCTTGACCTGAAGGAGGTCCTGGCAGGTCTCGACGAGGATGGCGTCGGCGCCGCCTTCGATCATACCGAGGGCGGATTCGGTGTACGCGTCCCGCAGGATCGCAAACGGGGCGTGGCCCAGGCTGGGCAGCTTGGTTCCCGGGCCCATCGAGCCGAGAACAAAGCGGGCCATACCGTCGCGGCCTGGCCCCATCTCGTCAGCTACCTCACGAGCGAGGGCAGTGCCCTTCTCGGAAAGCTCACGGATTCGATGCGAGATGTCGTAGTCGGCGAGGTTGGGCAGGTTGCACCCGAAAGTGTTGGTCTCGACAGCATCGGCACCGGCGGCAAAGTACGCGCGGTGGATGTCTTTGAGCACGTCGGGGCGGGTGTCGTTGAGGATCTCATTGCACCCCTCGAGTCCGAGGAAATCATCTAGTGTGAGGTCCGCGGCCTGCAACATGGTGCCCATCGCTCCGTCGCCGATGACAACGCGCTGATTCAACGCATCAAGCAGGGCAGAGTTAAATGGGGCAGACATGCCGTCCAGAGTAGTGGGCGCTCTCCGATGCTCTGGCCGTAGGCTGGGTGGGTGAGTCCAAGTGAGTTCCCCGTCACTCCCGACGGCCCGGTCGATTTCGATGATTCCGCGGCCTTCGAGAGCCCTGATCGCCCCCAGGGCGATATCCCCGTGCTCCGCGATCCCATTCTCGTAGCAGCCTTCGAAGGCTGGAACGACGCAGGTGACGCCGCCAGCGGCGCCGTCGAGCACCTCGAACTGATCTGGGATGCCCAACCGCTCGCGGAACTCGATTCGGAGGACTACTACGACTATCAGGTCAACCGCCCGACCGTACGGCAGGTCGACGGCGTCACCCGAGAAATCGTGTGGCCTGCCACACGTTTGTCCGTCTGCTCACCGCCTGGCAGCGAGAGCGACATCGTTCTGCTTCACGGTATCGAGCCGAACATGCGTTGGCGCAGCTTCTGCGAGGATCTCCTCGAGCTGATCGACCAACTGAACGTCAAGACGGTGGTCATCCTCGGAGCACTTCTCGCGGACACACCGCACACCCGTCCGGTACCGGTGACCGGAACCGCATACAGCAGCGAATCCGCAGCTCGATTCAACCTCGAGCAGACTCGCTACGAAGGCCCCACCGGTATCACCGGAGTTCTTCAGGACGAGTGCGTCCGGGCCGGCGTACCAGCCATCTCGTTCTGGGCAGCGGTGCCGCACTACGTGTCTCAGCCGCCCAACCCCAAAGCCACGGTGGCACTGCTGCAGCGCGTCGAAGACGTTCTCGACATCGAGGTTCCCCTGGGCGAACTCCCCTCTCAATCCGAGGACTGGGAAGAAGCGGTCAACGAAATGACTGCAGACGACGAGGAGATCGGCGAATACGTACGGACTTTGGAAGAGCGCGGCGACGCTGAGACAGACATCACAGAAGCAATCGCCAAGATCGACGGCGATGCGATCGCTGCCGAATTCGAGCGTTACCTGCGGCGGCGAGGCCCCGGTAGCTTCGGGCTGTGAGCAACACTTCTCCCGACGAAAACACGCACAACCCCAGACCGCTTCGCCTTCGCCTCCAGTTGATCGCGCTGTACGCCGGCGGGTTTCTCGGCCCGTTCGGCGGCGGCGTGGTGGCGTCCGTTCTCCCCGAGATCGGCGACGACCTGGGGGTCGGGGCGTCCGCGGCCGCGTCGTCGCTCACTGCGTACCTTCTGCCTTTTGCGGCATTGATGTTGGTGTCGGGAACTCTCGGCTCCCGGTGGGGCAAAGTGCGGACCGTCCGCATCGCGTATGGCGTGTATGTGGCCGCGTCGTTGGCATGTTTCCTGGCTCCGACGCTGGACATCTTCCTTGCAGCTCGGGTCCTGCAAGGTAGCGCCAATGCCTTCACAACTCCCCTCTTGCTTGCATCATTGGCAGCAGCGACGCCACAGGCCCGACTCGGCCGCGCGCTGGGCGCCTTCGGTGCGTTTCAGGCCGCCGGCCAGTCGTCCGCTCCCCTGATCGGCGGCCTCGCAGCCGAATTCGATTGGCGCCTCGCATTTCTCGTCATCGCGGTTGTAGCTGGAGTTCTGGGCGCCGTCGGGTTACCCAAAACCACGGCGCCTCCGTCTGCCGCGCCCGCCAGACTCCGTGACGCACTGCGTCCGGAAGTGCTGCGGATCGGCGTTGCCGCCCTCCTTGGTTGGGGCGCACTCGGCGGTCTGAGCTTCCTCCTGGCATTCCGGTTCGAGGACGAGTTCGGTCTCTCGCCCACAGCCCGCGGTCTGATGCTGACGCTGTTCGGTTTGGCCGGCATTATCGCCGCCCGACGAGCGGGAATCCTGATCGACCGCATCGGCGCCCGGAAGGCAGTGACCATCGGCGCAATCAGCGGCGCTGTACTCGTTGCAGTCGTAGGACTCGCGTCCGCTATCCCGGCGATTGCGATCGCCTGGTTTATTGCCGGTGTGTCCAGCCAGTTCGTACTCGTCGGCGTCAACGCGGCGGTGCTCGGCTCGCAGGGTCCGAATCGCGGCGGCGCGGTATCCGTCGTCCAGGCAATGCGCTTCGGCGGCGCGGCACTCGCTCCCCTCGCTCTCACTCCGATCTACGACGCCTCGTCCATCGCAAGTTTCCTGATACCCGCCGCTCTACTTGCTGTTGTGGCTCCGCTGATCATGCCTCGGCAGAAACCGTCGAATACCGCGGAGGCTTAGCCCCCTCCGTCGATGATTTTCTGATCCTTTGGGTTGCTGAAGTGCGGCGACTTGGTGAATTGAGGTCGTTGGTTCGGATAGAACTGACGACAAATATTCGGAAAATTTGGTGTTTCCGTCAGCGACAGATATTGATACAATGGAACAATGAGCGAATCCGAGTCGGAACCCGAGCGCCCCATCGACATTTTTCGGCGATCCGTCGCGATCATCGAAGAAAATCTGCCCGCCACCTGGTCACTGTCGACGCAACGCTCCCCCGATCTGTCCGAAGCACCCATTCGCCTCGACCTGCGCTCCCCTGACGGGTCGGTCGCGAAGTTCGGCGTCTACGCCGCACATGGAGTTCTCAGCAGCGACGTTCCCGGTATCGCCGACCGCTTCCCCACCGGGCAAACCGGGTTCGTCTGCGCCAAATATCTATCCGAACCGGTGCGCCGCCAACTCGACGCCCATGCACTCTCCTACGCCGATGCGACGGGCAACGTCTCACTCACCGCCGATCGCCCTGCCGTCTGGGTGCGAGGCAGGGGCGCCGACGCCGATCCGTGGCGCGGCCCCGGCCGGCCGTCGGGCCAACTGGCCGGCGATCCGTCGGCGCGGGTCGTGCGGGCGCTCGCAGATTTTGCTCCACCCCTGGCGATCACCGCTCTGGTCCGTTTGGCCGGGGCATCAACGGGCGCAACGTATCGAGTAGTGCAAACCCTCGCGGATCGGGAATTGGTGACCAGACTCCCCCGCGGCGGCATCGCCGACGCCAACTGGCAGAAAATGCTCCGGGAGTGGGCACAGGAATCCATCGCCAAAGCACCCACACCGCACGGCTTTCACGCTCCAGACGGACTTGAAGCGCTCTTCGATCAGCTCCGCCAACTCAGCGGACACATCTATGCGGCAACGGCATCCGTCGCTGCCGCGCCGTTCGCCCGGTATGCGCCCACTCAGCGGGCTCATTTCCACGCCGACAACGTCGACCAATTTGCCGACGCGTTGGGCCTGCGGCGCGTCGAGACCGGTGCCGATGTGTGGGTCACCGCTCCTCTGTCGCCGTCGGTGTTCGACCGAATTCTCACCCGCGACGGCATCCGGATCGTGTCTCCGAGTCAGGCCTACGCCGATCTTCTCGTCGGTCCGGATGCCGACGAAGCAGCGGCCGATCACCTCATGGGCTGGATGATCGAGAACGAATCGCAGTGGCGACGCGCCGCCTCCCCAGCCAAGGATCGACCGTAGGGAAATTCGGACGACACTCTCGCCTACGCTGTCATGGTGAATGAAACGCATATCGCGGGCGTAGCGACGGCGTACGCGGATACCCATCGACTGAAATTGTTTTCGTTCACGGTCGCCGAGAAGCGCGCCGAGTACCTGTGGGTGCTTCGCGCATTCGACCACGCCCGCGCCAATTACACAGTCCTGCTCCATGCGGGGACGGTCGCTCAGATCCTCGAGAAGATCGGTGGCTCGGATCCCGCCGCTCAGCTGTCGTCGACCGAGATTGCGCCTCTGCTGGACCAGTTGCACGTGTGGGAGATTCTCGAACGCAGCTACGACGGCACACGCGCCGCGTCGTTGGCCGAGTATCGGAACCGCCATTTTGTGTACCAGTTCGGCCAGGCCGGGTATCAGGTGTACCGGTCCGTCGAGGACGTTCTTGCCGCCAGGCTCGACAATTCGTCCCTCTCACGACTGGCGCTGGCGGACCTTCTGGCCGACATGTCGGAACTGGCCGAAGCCAATCGAACGGCAGACGGCGACCTCATCTTCCGCAAACTCAAACGCCTCGACTCGACACTGTCCGACATGGCCGATCGTGCCGCGCACTTCTATCTCACGCTCGGCGATCTGGTTCGGACGACGGAAGTGACGCCGCAGGCATTCCTGAACCACAAGGACGCCCTGCTGACGCACATGCGCGAATTCAGCTCCGACCTCGCGCGGTACGCCCCGAAACTCAAGGAAGCCATCGAGCACGTCGAATCGACGGGGGTCGACCGGATGATCCGGCTCGCTGCCGCCAGCGACGAGCGAGTGTTCGTTCCGATCGCCGAACGCGAAGATGACTGGATGGCTCGCTGGCGCGGTTTGACCGCGTGGTTCGTCTCCGCCGAGACCGGAATCAGTGAGTCCGAGCGACTGCGCGAAGGAACGATGAGCGCGATTGCCGCAGTGCTCGCGCTGTTGCGCCGCGTCACCGAAACCCGACGGGGCGGTGTCAGCCGCGAAAGCCAGCTGCGCCATCTCGCCGGGTGGTTTGCCGCCACACCGTCCGAGGACGCGGCTCATGCACTGTTCCAGGCCGTGTTCGACCTCGGTCGCCCGCGCCACCTGTCGATGGTTCACCCAGACGCCGACATTATTTCCCACCACCGATCCTGGTGGGAGGCACCGCCCGTCGAGATCGCCCGCACCCTGGCGGAAACAGGGCGCCCACCGTCGCCCGGCCTGCCCGGCAAGGTCGCCCGCAACGACGGAAGTATCCGACGGCTGCGCGAAGAACAGCTCGCGGCGCAGCGAACCCGCAGTGCCGCAGCACAATCCCTGGCCACCAACGGTGTGTATCAACGTGAGCTCAACGAGCAGGAGACCGAAGTTTTGCTGAGTTTGCTCAATGCCGCACTCACGGCCCGCGTGCCGGTGGTCGGCCGCGTCAAGAGTTCCACCGGTAGCGAGAACGGGGTGAAATTGACGCTGAGCCCGTCGGACGGTTCCACCACCATCACCACCGCGCGTGGCCGGATGCACCTCGACGGCATCGAGGTCAGCGTTCGATGAGAGCTCGCGAGATCACTCCCCTTGCGCTCGATTCGTATCAACGCGCGGCAAGGGTCATCCTGTCGAATCACCTGGTCACCACGTCGTATCCGGATCGGGCGGCGTTGCCACTGCTACGCCGGTGGGCCACCGAACTGCGAGATGACCTCCTCGACCTCTTCGGTTACCGCCTCGAGGTCACCGAGACAACGGCTCGGTTGTTCACGGTCTCCGATCGCCTCAACCCGTCGGCACCCGCCCAGACGGCAACCGAGCGCACGTTCGACCGCACCCGCTATTCGTACCTGGCCCTGTGCCTCGCCGCCTTGGGCCGCGCCGGCAACCAGATCACGTTGTCGGAGTTGGCAGATCACGTGGCCGCCGACGCCGCACAGGTGGACGGCGTCGAACTGTCCACCGATCGCGGCGCCGATCGCGACGCGTTTGTCGACGCCGTCGGCTGGCTCGGTGTGCGCGGCGCCATCGCACTCGCCGACGGTGACGCCAACGGCTGGGCATCCAATCCCGAAGCGGGAGAAGCGCTCTACGACATCGACCGATCCGTCGTCGTGGCACTGTTCCGCCCACCGCGCGCGCTGCAGCACCTGCATTCCATTCGCGGACTCCTCGCTGCCGAAACATCCCAGGCGGCTGAGGAAGACGGGGTTCCCGTGGACGCCAAGGCAATCGGGCGGCGAGTGCGTCGGGCTCTCGTCGAACGCCCAGTGGTGTTGGCCGGTGAACTCGATCAGCATGAACTGATCGCGTTGGCCCAACCCAAGACCGCGTCCGACGTCGAAATGTTGACCGGACTGGTTGCCGAGCGCCGGGCCGAGGGAATCGCGATGATCGACCCCACCGGGCGCCTGTCTGACGTGCGTTTTCCCAGCACCGGCACGATCGCCCAGGTCGCACTGCTGCTGGCCGGCGAAATCGCCGACCGGATACTCGACGTCGACGCGCCGGAACTGCCGAAACTCCCGCTTCCTCCCGAGTCCGACGACCACCTCATCGAGCAACTCGATGCAGCGATCCCCGAGGCCGGAATCTTCGAGGATCTTGCCGACGAGGATGCCGAACCGGTCGAACCTGCTGCGGAGCCTGCCGATCCCGAGGAACCGCCGACATATCCCCTGATCGACGACACGTGGCTGGCTGACAAGATCACCGAATTGGTGGATCAGTTCGGCCGAACGTTTGCGGCCCAGTGGCAGGCAGACCACAACGGACTGCGTAAACAGTCACTCGGACTGCTGCAGCGACTGCGCCTGACACACGCGGTACCCGGCGGAGTGCTCGTTCTGCCCGTACTCGCGCGCTACCGCGACGTTGTGGTCAATGTCCGCGAACGCGATCCCCTCATCGACTTTGCGGTCGACAACTCCGCACCCGAGCCCAGTTCCGAATTTTCCGGCAGCACAGAAGAACCAGAGGTAGAAAACGCATGAACAGCGCCCGTTTCCGACCTACCCGGGCCGGCATCATCAACCTCTGGGATTACCGCGACCAGGAATTCTCTTTCGCCGACGGCCGCCTGGTCCTTCGCGGACCCAACGGATCCGGCAAGACCAAGGCACTCGAGGTGCTGTTCCCGTTTGTCTTCGACGGCCGCATCGAACCGCGTCGCCTCAATCCGTTTGCCGGCGAAGAACGCACCATGAAGTCGAACCTGCTCTATCGCGGGCAGGACACCGCACACTCCTATGTGTGGATGGAGTTCTGCCGCGGCTCACTCGACGACCCCGAAGCCGTCACCGTCGGCATCGGCATGCGTGCGAGCCGAACCAACGACAAGGTCACACGCTGGTACTTCGTCGCCGACGGCCGAGTTGGTGTCGACTTCTCGCTGATCGGCGCCGACGATCGCCCGCTGACAAAGAAGCAGTTGGCCGAGCAACTGGGCAGTGACGCGATCACGGACCGTCCCCTCGACTACCGCACCGCCATCGACGCGCGCATGTTCGGCCTCGGCGTGCAGCGTTACGACCAGCTGATCAACCTGATCCTGACGCTGCGCCGTCCGCAGCTAGCGAAGAACCTTGACCCGAAGGGTCTTTCGCAGGCGCTCACCGACGGACTGCGCCCCCTCGACGATCAATTGGTGCTCGAAGCTGCCCGCTCGTTCAGCGACATGGAAGAAGTGGGCCGCGCGCTCGAGGGGCTGGCCGCTGCCGACGGCGCGGCCCAGACTTTCATCGGCGTCTACACCAAGTATCTGCGCCAGCAGTCGCGGGGCGAGATCGAACAGGTCGGGGCCCGCCTGGCCGCGGTCACCAAAGGTGTTGCCGCCATGGACGAATCGGCTGTTGCCCAGCTGCGGAGCCGAGAAGCGCGCACAGCAGCCGAAGAACGGTTCAATGCCGCCGAACAGGCACTCGATCACGCCCGCGCCAATGTCGAAGCGCTGCAACGCTCGAGCGCGTACGAAGGCAAGCAGCAGCTCGACGACCTCGCCCAGGCCGTCGCAACGCTGAAACTGTCCACCGAGCAGCAGGCCGACAAGTCCCGCAAGGCGCAGGCAACATTGGCGCAGCGCGGCGACGAAGCCGAAAAGGCCACCGCGTCGGTACGCCGCGGTGCCGAAGCACTCTCGCGGGCCGAGGACGAACTGCGCGTCGCCGCCGAAGACGCCGGTATCGTCTGGACACCGCTGCCGGACGGTTCCCGCAGCGATCAGATCACCGCTGCCGTGCGTGGCCACGCCGAAGAGCGCGACGGAGACGTTCGTGTTGTGCGCGCCGCCCTCGCCACCGTGGAGAAAGCCACCACCGAGCGGACCCGCGCCGAGAATTCGTCGCGTCGTGGCCAAGAACTGCTGGAATCAGCCAAAGCTGCGGTCCTCGAGGGCGAAGCCGCCGTCGAATTGGCTCGCAGTGAATGTGCGACCGGCCTTCGCTCGTGGTGGACCGGGCATTCGGAGCGCTACGCCGCTGCCGGCGCCGATACCTCACTGTTCGAGGCACTGGACAGTGCACTGTCGGCAGTCGGTGACGAAGACGCTCCGACGCTGGCTGCCGTACTCGCCGAACACACCGAGGCCGGAATCGAAGCCTTGCGGGAGCGGCGACGCAGTGCGGAAGCGGAAATCTCAGCCGCCCGCGCCTCAGTCACCGCACTGAAAGCCGAACGCAAGGCCGTCTCGGCCGAGCACGACGATGCTCCGCCCGCATTCCACGCCCGCACCGACAGCCGCAAGGACCTACCAGGTGCGCCCTTCTGGAGCCTTGTTCGGTTCGCCGAGTCTGTCGAACCCGACGTGGCCACGGGAATCGAATCCGCACTACAAGCGGCAAACATGTTGGACGGCTGGGTAGTGCCCGGCGAGCAACTGCCCGAATTCGTCAGCGAGCAATTCCTCACAGCACTCCCGACAAAGCAGCGGCCCAAGGGACGCACCCTCGCCGATGTTCTCGAGGTCGAGGGCAACTCCGACGTCCCCGACGCACAGGTCAGGGGAATTCTCGCCTCGATCAGCCTGGTCGAGAACGCGGACACCACCACCGCCGCAGTTGCTATCGGCGTCGACGGCCGATTCTGGCAGGGTGTTGTCCACGGACGGCACGTCAAGACCGATGCCGAGTACATCGGTACAACGGCCCGCGCGCGTCGTCGCGCTGCCCGGATCGCCGAAATCGACGTTGCCCTCGACGAACTTGCCACGGCAATCGACACCGGCACAGCACTCGTGGCGCACACAAACGAGCAGTTGGCTCAACTTGCCGCGGCCGCAAAGGAACTCCCCAAGACCGGCTCGATTCTGCGCGCGCTCAAAGCCGTCGCCGAATCGGCGGGCGCTCTGCGCACACGGTCCGAAGCAACAGACAGCGCGCAGCGTGAACTCGACGCGGCGATAGCGGATCTCGCGGCCAAGGAAAAGCAGTTGCGCTCGACGGCGTCGACGCATCGCACCCCGCACGCCGGCCGGGAACTCGACTCGTTGGCGGCGGCGATCCGTCACTTCGAGAAGCAAGGCGACGTCGCCCTGCGATGCCGACGCGAGTACGCCAAAGAAGTGGAACTCGAACGCGAATCGATCGACCGCCTCGACGAGTCACGCACCAATGCCGAGGAATTTGCCGAAGAAGCGGCCATCGCGGAGGAGAGTCTGCTCCAGCAGGTCCAACGCCTGGAAACCCTGCGCGACACCCTCGGCGCGAGTGCCGAGCAAATCGATCTCGACCTCGCCAAGGCGCGCGCAAAGATCGAGGAATGCAAAGTCGACCAACGCGCCGCCCGTAAGGCCTACGACGCGGCCGTGCTTCACATCGGCACCGCGGAGGGCGCTTACAACACTGCCGTCGAGACCTTGCGGCACACTCTCACCGAAACGCGTAGCGACGCAGAGCAACTCGCGCCGTACGCGCGACCCGATCTGCTCGAGCTGCTCGGCATCACCGAACCGCTGAGTTGGCCTGCCAGTTCCGCGGCGTGGATGAGCCCCGATCAACTCGTCTACCGGATCCAGAACGAGGACCGCACCGACGACGCCCCGCACCCGCCGGTACTGCCCGAAGACGTGGACAAGCTGTACCGGGCACTCGACGCGGCAACCTCGACGGTTCGCGTCACCGACGGTGCGCGCAAGGCAACCCGCACGGCCCTGACGTCCGCGCTGCAGGAATTCGACGCCCAACTCGCTGCCGCCGGCCAGGATTACCGCCTGCAGTGGGACGCACCGGACGGGCTCACCGTCGTCCGCGTGCAGGACGAACAGGGACACTCCTCGATCGGCGAGTTCGCAACCCGGATCCACGAAGCTCGCGGAGATCAGGAGCAGCTGCTCACCGAATCCGAGCGTCGCATTCTCGAAGACGCACTGCTCACCGGACTGGCCCAACAGATCCACGAGCGTACCGTCGACGCCCGCGAACTCATCGCGCAGATGGGCACCGAGATGCGCGAGCGGCACATGTCGTCCGGCAACACCATCGGCGTCCACTGGGTTCTGGCCGACAACCTCGACGACAGCTCCCGCGCCATCTCCAAACTGCTCGATCGAGACGCGTCGGCGCTGGGCGTGGACGAGTTGGCGACACTGCGCGCACATTTTGCGACGCAGATTCGCACTGCCCGGGCGGCGCATCCCGAGCGGTCGTACCCGGAGATCCTGTCGTCGGCACTCGACTACCGGCAGTGGCGGTTCTTCTCCTTCACCCTCATCAGCGGCGAAGGCAAGGAAGATCGACTCACCGTCGCCCGGCACAGCGCGCTGTCCGGCGGCGAGCAGTCGGTGTCGCTGCATCTGCCACTCTTCGCGGCAGCGCACGTCATGCTCGATTCAGCCGATCCGCATGCGCCGCGGCTACTTGCACTCGACGAGGCATTTGCCGGCGTCGACGACAACGGTCGAAGCGAGTTGTTGGGATTGAGCGTCCAGTTCGACCTCGACCTCTTCATGACGGGATACGACCTCTGGATCACGTACGCCGACGTCCCCGGGTGCGCGCACTACGACCTGGCTCACTCGACGGCCGAGCAAGCCGTCAGCGCCGCGCTGCTGGTGTGGTCGAACGGTGAACTGCTCGCCGAACACGACGGAACGGACTTGGCCAGAGCGCTTGGATCTCCGCTGCGCCGTAGGGTGCCCACCCCGGCCGAAGGTGCGCTCGACTACGCCTAACACTGTGCGCCTCGAGGTCGATGGAATGGGAAGCGCCCGGGTTGGGTACCACCGCACCACCCGCGCTTTTCATCCATGGGCCGAAACTTGCGAGCGGAGACGACATGAAGAAAGCCATCGCGACAATCATGATCGCGGGCGCAGCGTCGATGATGTGCGCCTGCGGAAACGACGACGGTGACCAGAACCAGGGCAACGGTCACGCCACCGGTCAAGAAACCATGCGAATGCCCGCCGGAACGTCGACGGGCGAGATGAGCGCTGTCGATCAGGGAAAGCTCACTGCATTTGTTGTGGCGTTTCGCACCCGCTACCCGGATCTTTCACAGGATCGAGACGATGAGGACATCAAAGAGATCGTGCTCGACACGTGCGACGACATCGCCGATGGTGCCTCGGAGCAACAAGTCAGCGACGAAATCCGCGATCAGGCCGAACACAACGGCGTTGTCCCGACCCAAGCCCAGGTCGACGAGATCTACGACATGGTGACGCCGGCGTGCCCGTGAAAGCACTGTGCGCCTTTGTTAACCGCCCGCGGTTGACAAAGGCGCACAGCTAATACATCAGCGCAGCGAAATCCCCAACAGGGCGTCGACGGCATCGGCGAACTCGCCCGGTGCCTGTGCGTCGGATCCGCCACCTTCGAGTGCACGACGCGCCCAACCGTCGAGGGCGTCAAGAGCCTTCGGGGTGTCGAGGTCGTCGGCGAGATGCTGACGCAACCGTGCAACTGTGTCGGTGACGGACGCAGCCGAACTCAGGGCAGCGGCAGCACGCCACACCTTCAGACGATCCTGCGCGTCCTCGAGGACCTGTTCGGTCCACGCCCGGTCCTGGCGGTAATGGCCGGACAGCAGTCCGAGACGGATCGCTGCGGGGTCGACCCCTTCGCCACGAAGCTTCGAGACGAACACGAGGTTGCCGCGACTCTTCGACATCTTCTCGCCGTCCAGACCGATCATGCCGGTGTGAACGTAGTGACGCGCGAAACGACGGTCACCCGTGGCACATTCGGCGTGCGCTGCCGAGAACTCGTGGTGCGGGAAGATGAGGTCGCTGCCGCCGCCCTGGAGGTCGAATCCCGAGCCGATGCGGTTGAGTGCGATAGCCGCGCACTCGATGTGCCACCCGGGGCGGCCCGGTCCGAACGGTGACGGCCAGGACGGCTCACCCGGGCGCACAGCCCGCCACACCAGTGCGTCGAGCGGATTGCGCTTGCCGGCGCGATCCGGATCGCCGCCGCGCTCGGCGAAGAACTTCTCCATGGTCTCGCGGTCGTAGCCGGACTCGTAACCGAACTGTTCGGTGGCGTCGGCCCGGAAATAGACGTCGGGGAACTCGGCGTCGTCGACGATGTAGGCCGCGCCGGATGCGACGAACTTCTCGACAAGTTCGACAACTTCGTTGATCGATTCGACAGCGCCGATGTAGTCCTTGGGAGGAAGCACGCGCAGCGCCTCCATGTCTTCCCGGAAGAGCGCCGTCTCGCGCATTCCGAGAACAACCCAGTCTTCACCGTCGCGGTTGGCGCGTTCGAAGAGCGGGTCGTCCACGTCGGTCACGTTCTGGACGTAGTGAACGTCGTGTCCGGCGTCGCGCCAGATACGGTTCACGAGGTCGAAGGTGAGGTACGTGGCGGCGTGCCCGAGGTGGGTCGCGTCGTACGGTGTGATGCCACAGACGTACATCGTGGCGGTCTTCCCGGGGGTGACTGGACGAACCTGACGGTCGGCCGTGTCGTACAGCCGCAACGGCGGCCCCTGACCGGGTACGGACGGGAGTGCGGTATCGGACCAAGACTGCATACTGGCGAGCCTAGTGGAGACTGGTCGAGGGCTCGGAAGGTGCTGGCTGATCCGGTGTCGGTTCCGGCGTGGACGCCAGCTTGCTCGGCCACCAGATCTTCTGCCCGATGTCGTACGTCAACGCCGGGACCAGCAGTGATCGGACAATCAACGCGTCGAGCAGCACACCGAACGCAACGATGAATGCAATCTGCGCGAGGAACAACAGCGGAATCACAGCCAACGCCGAGAAGGTTGCTGCCAGAACAACTCCGGCTGAGGTGATGACGCCGCCGGTGACGGTCAGTCCCCGGAGCGCGCCTGCCCGTGTACCGATCTTCTGTGCCTCCTCCCGAACCCGGGTCATCAGGAAGATGTTGTAGTCGATCCCGAGTGCGACGAGGAACACGAACGCGAACAACGGCACCACCGGATCTGCGCCGGGGAATCCGAAGACATGCTCGAATACGAGCGACGAAATACCCAGTGTCGCAGCAAAAGAGAGCACTACGGTGCCCATGAGCAGCAGCGGCGCAAGGAGTGATCGAAGCAACAGCGCGAGGATCGCGAAGACCACGAGCACTACCACCGGGATGATCAGCGTGCGGTCGCGCGTCGACGTGGTCTTGGTGTCGAGATCCGTTGCGGTGACACCACCGACCAAGGCGTTGGCCCCCTCGACGGAGTGGACTGAATCACGTAGTCGCACAATCGTGTTTTCGGCCTCGATCGAATCAGCGGCATCGGTCAGCGTCGCCTCGAGCGAGACACGGCCGTCGACGACAAGCGGCGCTCCCCCGTTCCGAACAACAGTGACGTCACTGACGCCGTCGACTCGGCTTGCCGCGACAACGGCATCCATCTGGTCTGCATCAGCGATCACAATCGCCGGGGAACCTGATCCGGCGTCGAAATGCTCGCCGAGAATCTCCTGACCCGCAACCGAGTCGACCTCGAGCAGAAAGACGTCAGACGACGCCACTCCGCTGGCCTTGAACTGCGGCATCATCAGCGCGAAGATCACCAGCACCAGCGTCGACGCCACCCAGAAACGACGCGGATGCCGCCCGATGCGAGCGGCAAGTCCGGCCCAGAAACGGTGATCGTCTGCCTCGTCGTGGTGGGCGACGTCGGCGTCGAATTTCGGCTTGGTCGGCCAGTACGCGGTACGGCCGAACAATACGAGAATGGCAGGCAGGAACGTCATCGATGCGAGGAACGATGCGGCGATACCGATGGCCGCGACGGGTCCCAATCCGCGGTTCGAGTTCAGATCCGACAACAGCAGGCACAGAACGCCCGCGATCACGGTACCGGCTGACGCTGCGACGGGTTCCAGCGTGGCACGCCACGCCACCCGCATCGCCGAGTATTTGTCCTGCTCGATGCGCAGTTCCTCGCGATAGCGTGAGACCAGAAGCAGCGCATAGTCTGTCGCGGCGCCGAACACCAGGATGAACAAAATGCCCTGGCTCTGACCGTTCAACGCGATGACGTCGGCGTCGGCCAGCGCGTACACCAACAGACTCGACAAGCCGAGCGCAAAGACCGCCGAGAAAATAACCACGAACGGCAGGATGGGACTGCGATACACCACGATCAAGATCAGAATCACCACTGATCCGGCCACCAGCAACAAGAGACCGTCGATGCCGGCAAAAGCGGCGGACAAGTCGGCGACCTGACCGGCCGGGCCGGTCACCAGTACGGTCAGTCCCTCCGGCGCGGATTCGAGCGCGGCACGCAGTTCCTTCACCGAGGTCTTGACCTCGACTGTGCTGTCGATCGGGAGGAACAGCTGCAACGCCTGACCGTCCGCCGACGGAATCGCGGGCGAGCTCGCGTCACCGAATCCTTCGGTTCCGACAAACTCTGCGACCGTGTCCGTCAGGAAGGCGCTGTCGCCACCCTGCAACCCACCCGAACGTTCTGCGACGATGATCGCCGGAACAAATCGTGTGTCGGTGAAACCTTCCTGGAGCTTGCCGACCTCGGTCGCTTCCGCCGATGCGGGCAGGAAGGACGTGTTGTCGTTCTGCTGCACTGTGCTCAGTTTTCCGGCAAACGGTCCACCGAAGCCGCCGATAGCCAACCAGCCGATTACCAGCAGAGCTGGCACAATCCATCTCAGGCGACGACGCGTACTCGTGGGTGTGCTCACGGTTTCTCCAGAGTTCGGTTTGGCTGATGCGTGATGGTCCCCTATTTTGTTCAGCAAGCTGAACAATTGCAAACGGAAGGCAGGAGTGTGACCGAGGATGGGCTCGAAAACTGGCCGACAGGCCGCTTGCTGTCGACTGCGGCGCGCCTCGTCGAACACTCGTGGGAGCAGGTCCTACGCAGCCAGGACATGACGCACGCCGGACTTATCGTCTTACATTCCATCGCCATGTCCCCCGCATCGCAGCGAGACATCGCCAAGAAGGCTCGGGTAACCGACCAGACCATGAGTCGGACCGTCGATCGCCTCGAGCGTGCCGGCTACGTCACCCGGGATACCGATCCGCGCGACGAACGACGACGCCTCATAGCCATCACGGCGTCCGGGCAAGCGACCTATGAACGCCTACTCGAACTCGAAAAGGACGAAGCCGCTCTGGCCTTCGGCGCCGGAGATGTGTCGGCATTGCGCGAACAGCTACTACGGCTGGTTCGGTCCCCGGAACTCAATCCCAAGTACAACGAAAACTAGTACAACGAAAACTAGAACGCCGGCCACGGGATCGTTCGATGCCCGTTCGGCACAGGCATGACTGCTGACAACGTCAGCTCACGCGCCCGCTGCGCCAGCGCCGCAATTTCGTCGTCGGTAACCAGTTCCGACAGTTCATCACCGAAACTGCCGTCGACAGTTGCCGCAAATTCCGCGACATCCGCGATCAAGGGCCCGGGAACTTGTCGGCCTGCCCATCCCCACAGGACAGTGCGTAGTTTGTTGTCCGTGTGCATGCAGATTCCGTGATCCACGCCGTAGACGGAGCCGTCGATCCCTTCGAGTGCATGACCACCTTTGCGATCCGCGTTGTTGATGAGGACATCGAGCACTGCCATCCGCTGAAGCCGGGGATCATCGGCGTGAATGAGCGAAACCGGTTCCCCCGCAGAATCGAACGCCTGAAGAACCTCGAACCATCCTGACGGGACATTGTCCGGGCTGCAGAGGTCGACGATGTCCGGCATGCCGAGCATGTCAGCGTGGCGGTCGACGGTGTCGATCCATTTCTGCACCATTCCTGGCCCAAAAGGTCCGTCGCGCAACACTGTTCGCGGGATGACACCCCACCCCAGCGCCTCGGACACCCGGTACGACGCCACTTCGCGCCCCGCCAAGGTGCCGTCCGGGAAGTCCCACAACGGGCGCTCGCCGCGCACCGGCTTGTAGACGACCCGCATCGACTCGTCACCGAGAACAGCGTCGCAGACCAAAGTTGCGTTGCTGGCAGTGGTGATCTGACCGATCACCGTCAGCTCACCTTCGAGCTGGACATCAGGGCCAGGCGAGCTCGACACCGCTCAGTCCTCGTCGGTGTCGGCGTCGTCGATCGCGAACCCGAACGAATCACCGCGGCGATATCCGTTGGTCCGGACACAGATATGTCCGTCCGGAGCGAGGGGTTCGCCGCACAGCGGACATGGCGCACGGCCGGCGGCAATCACTCGCTCTGATCGCAGTGAGAATTCGCGCGCCTGCTCCGGCGTCAAGAACACGCGGACCGCGTCGGGTCCGTCGTCCGAATCGTCGAGCACGACCGACTCGTCGAACTCGGTTTCGCTCACTGCAAGAAGTTCCACCACAACGGCGCCGGCATCTGCATCCCAGCCCAAACCCATCGTCCCGACCCGGAATTCGGCATCCAACGGAGTAACAAGCGGACTGAGGTCGGTGATATCACCGGCTTCCGGCGGAACCTCGGTGCCGAAACGGCGATGTACCTCTTCGAGGAGTAGACCCATCCGGTCTGCCAGTACCTGAACCTGCTGCTTTTCGAGCAGCACGCTCACTACTCGCGCCTCGTGCACGGCTTGGAGATAAAAAGACCTGTCACCGGGTTCTCCCACGGTCCCTGCGACAAATCGGTCAGGGGTGCGAAATACGTGAATCGCGCGCGACATTGCACCTCCTCGAATTCGAGCGGAACTTCCCTGGGTACCCATTATCCGTCACGATCACACTCCGACCTCGCCGCCAGGCACGGATTCCTGTTCGGGAGCGGAGCCATTGGTCGACGCCTTGGCCTGACCGATCGCCGCCAGCGCATCTCCGGTGTCGTTGACCCGCAGCACGAAGGGCGAGGTCGCGGAATATCGGATCACACTCATCGACGCTGGTTCGGCAACGATGCGCTGGAACGAATCGAGATGCATCGCGTACGCGTCCGCCAGTACGGATTTGATGACGTCGCCGTGTGTACAGGCAATCCACACGACGTCTTTGCCGTGCTCCTCGGCAAGCCTTCTGTCGTGTTCACGAATCGCGGCAACGGCCCGCGCTTGCACTTGCGCCAGCCCTTCACCATCGGGGAAGACGGCACCTGACGCGTGCCGCTGCACAACTTTCCACAGCGGTTCCTCGAGCAAATCCTTGAGGGGGCGGCCCGTCCACTGCCCGTAGTCCACCTCGACGAGGCGTTCCTCGACAACGGGAGTCAATCCACGGTCCGCGGCGATGGGACCCACCGTCTGCTCACATCGCAGCAGCGGGGACCGCACGATCTCGGCAATGTCGAGACCCACCAACCTGTCTACGACGGCCGCTGCCTGTTTCCGGCCGTGATCGTCGAGTTCGACGCCCGGCGTGCGACCGGCAAGTGTGTGGGCCGTGTTGGACGTCGACCGCCCGTGCCGCAGAAGGACAACTGTCATGCCATAACCCTAATGGGGCGGCGCAGAGCGCGGCGGGCGGTCGACGTCGAAACCGGCGTTATGTCGCGGACACAACCCCTGTGGCCAGCAACGCAAGGACGACTACGCCGAGAGCGATTCTGTAGCCGACAAACCAGTACATCGAGTGATTGACCACAAACTTGAGCAACCACGCGATGGCCGCATAGCCGACCGCAAACGCGATCACCGTCGCGACAAACAGCTGGGGGCCACTGGCGTTCAGTCCCTCACCCGCAGGTTCGAAGGCATCGGGAAGGCTGAACAGTCCCGACGCCAGCACCGCCGGGATCGCCAGCAGGAACGAATAGCGTGCGGCGGCCTCACGTGTCAGTCCGAGAAACAGACCGGCGCTGATGGTTCCACCCGAACGCGACACTCCGGGGATGAGGGCGAGCGCCTGCGCCGAACCCATGATGATGCCGTCACGCGCCGTGAGGGACTCGATGGGTCGGGACTTACGTCCGTAGTACTCGGCGGCGGCGATCACGAGCGCAAACACGATCAGCATTGTGGCGATCAGCCACAGATTTCGTGCGCCGGTACGGATTTGGTCCTTGAACAGGAACCCGAGAATACCGACGGGCAGCGTGCCGATGATGACGTACCAGCCCATCCGGTAGTCGAGGTCGCCGCGATGCTCGGCGTGGAACAACCCTCGGAACCACGCGGTGATGATCCTCACGATATCGCGCGCAAAATAGATCAGGACCGCGAGTTCGGTGCCGAGCTGAGTCACCGCGGTGAAGGACGCACCGGCATCACTTCCGAAGAAGATCTCCGAGACGATGCGCAGATGCCCCGACGACGAGACGGGAAGAAATTCGGTCAATCCCTGCACGAGCCCCAGGACCATGGCCTGTAGCCATGTCATCGCCTCACCCATCAGAGAACCGCCCGGACTGATGCGAACTGCACTGATTCGAATGGGATTACTACACAACAGTTTCGTGGGGCGAGTTCACTTTTCACTGGCGTCACGCTACCGGTGCACCGCCAGACGTGCCGCGCCCGGCACGCTGATGCCCGAATCCCCCGAGTTCGGTCGGGTGACCACTAGTCTGCACGTGGTGAGAACTCCCGGGTGCGACGTACGCTCCCGGGTCGGGCGTGAGATGGACGGCATTGATGAAACACAGATCAGTCGGAACGAGCGGACTTCGGGTGTCGCGACTTGGACTCGGCACGCTCACCTGGGGACGCGACACCGACGGGGACGAGGCCGCCGCACAACTTCTGGCATTTGCGGAAGCCGGCGGAACCCTGGTGGACAGCTCCCCCGCGTACGGTGACGGCGCGGCTCAACGACTCCTCTCCGAACTTCTCGACGACGTCGTCCCCCGCGACGAACTGATCGTCAGCTCGAGCGCGGGGATCCATCCCAACCCGATCGGCACGGATCGCGTCGACTGCTCGCGGCGAGGCCTGCTCCGCCAATTGGACGCCACACTGCGCGAACTCGGCACCGACTACCTCGACATGTGGCAAGTCGCGACTTGGGATCCGCTGACCCCGGTCGACGAGGTCGCTGCAACTCTCGACTACGCGGTCTCGAGCGGCAAAGTGCGCTATGTCGGCGTGCGCGGCTACCTCGGGTGGCAGTTGGCTACGGCCGTCGGCGCCTGTGGCACAACATCTCTCACCGCCACTCAGGCGGAGTACTCCCTTTTGGCGCGAGGCGTCGAAGAGGAATTGTTTGCTGCCGCATCACACCACGGCGTCGGAGTCTTTGCCGCTGTCCCCCTCGCCGGCGGTGTCCTCACCGGTAAATACCGCGGCGGGATTCCCGTCGATTCCCGCGGCGCCGACGACGCTCATTCCCACCACGTGCAGAGCTACCTCACGGATTCGTCGGTCCGGGTTGTCGACGCCGTCGTTACAGCCGCCGACGGTCTGGGTACCTCACCGTTGGCTGTTGCTCTCGCCTGGGCTCGCGATCGCCCCGGAGTTGCCAGCGCCGTCGTCGGTACTCGGGATCTCGCGCAATTGACGGGTGTACTGGTAGCCGAGGAGTTGGAGTTGCCTGCGGCGATCGCTGCTGCACTCGACGACGTGAGCGCGTAACTTGCGGTCTCACTCGACGAAATACCCGAATTACCCATTTAGCGAGGGCAGGCTAACCTAGTAGATAACACGTTCCTTAGCTAGAGGAGAACCTATGACCACGCTTGACGTAGACCACAGTCCCGCCGACGCGTCGGCCTTCTCCGAACGCATCAAGGCGGAGACCGATGCAGCGCACCGCGAAACCGAGCAGTCACGGTTTGTCGGCGCTCTCCTCGGCGGCGAACTGACCACCGCCGGATACGCGGCGCTACTGGGACAGACGTACCTGGTCTACACAAGCCTCGAAGAAGCCGGTCGTGCACACGCGGACAACGCGCTGGTCAACCCGTTCCTCTCCGACGATCTTCTCCGCGTCGCGGCACTCGAAGCCGATCTCGAGTTCCTGAGCGGACCGAACTGGCGTGAGAGCCTGGAGGCCCTGCCGGCAACGCAGCGTTACGTGGCGCGTTTGCAGGAAGTTGCCTTCGACTCGCCGGCCGACTTCGTCGCGCACCACTACCTCCGGTACATGGGCGACCTGTCCGGCGGCCAGATCATCCGCCGCATGCTCGAGCGTGCGTACGGTTTCGAGACCGACGGCCTGCGTTTCTACATCTTCGACGGCATCCCCAAGCCCAAGCCGTTCAAGGACGCGTACCGCGCAAATCTCGACGCGCTCTCGATTTCTCCCGAAGACCAGCAGAAGTTCATCGACGAGGTCAACCTGGCCTACCGCCTCAACGGTGATCTGTTTGCCGACCTCGAGGGCAACATCGAGAGCTACCTCGTCAAATGAGCAAGCGGTGGGCCGCTGCCGCACTGGTTGCGGTTGCCGGTTTCGGATTGGTCGCATGTGGGTCGGCGGAGAACGACGGGGGCGGCTCGACGCAGGCCCGCACTGCGGTACTCGAGGATTCCAGTCCCACACCGGTCAGTGAAAATCCGGTCGCCGCGTTGCCCACCACAGTCACCGGCTTCGACGGCGTCCCCGTCACGATCACGGACAACAGTCGAATCATCGCTGCCGACAGGTACGGAACCTTTGCCGCAACCACGGTCGCACTCGGACTCGGGGACAACCTGGTCGGGCGTGACACGTCCGCCAAGTTCCCGGCTGTCGAAGACGTACCGGTAGTGACGGTGGGCGGTTCGTCGCTCAGCGCCGAAGCGATCCTCGATCTCAACCCGACTGTCGTTCTCACCGATACCAGCATCGGCCCACAGAGTGTGCAGGACCAACTGCGGGCAGCCGGGATTCCGGTCGTCTTCTTCGATCCCACCCGCACCCTCGAAGGTGTCCCGGCACAAATCCAGGCAGTCGCCGACGCCCTCGGTGTACCGGAACAGGGCAAGGCCTTGGTCAACCGGACCGAAGGCGAAATCGCCGCTGCGCGCGACCTGGTCCCCGATGACAGAGATCCCCTGAAGATCGCGTTCCTCTACCTCCGCGGATCGGCGATCACCATGATCGGCGGTGACGGATCCGGAGCCGATTCACTCATCGAAGCACTCGGCGCCGTCGACGCCGGAACAGCGTCGGGCATCACGCAGAAATTTGCTCCCATCACCAGCGAAGCACTCATCGCGGCAGCGCCCGACGCGTTCTTGATGATGACCGACGGTCTCGCGTCCATCGGCGGGATCGACGGTCTCGAGAAGATCCCGGGCATCGCCCAGACCCCGGCCGGAAAGAACCAGCGGGTCGTCGACATGGAAGACGGCGTGCTGCTCAGCTTCGGCCCCAACACCGGGCGAGTGATGCAATCGCTCGCCGAAGCAATCTACGGACCCGCTGATTCGTGAGTACAGAAACAGATAAAGCAGTCGAGAAATCGGCACCACGACCGACATCGCGCTCACGGGTGAGCGGGGTGTTGATCGGGCTCACAGTCGCTTTGGTTATCGTCGCCGTGCTCTCCGCGTGTATCGGTCAGGTGCCGACCTCGCCGCTCGAGGTACTCGGCAGCATCATGCACCGCATCGGTCTGGACATCGGCCCGATGCCCGCCCACCCCAGCGGTGAAGTCACGCTCTGGGAAGTGCGCTTCCCTCGCGTCGTTCTGGCTATTTGCGTCGGCGCAGCTCTCGGATGTTCCGGCGCCCTGCTTCAAGGCGTCTTTGCCAATCCACTGGCCGAGCCGGGTGTGATCGGCGTGTCCTCCGGCGCAGCGGTAGGCGCCAGCGCGGTCATCGTGGTCGGCGGCAATTTCGTCGCAGGCTGGGCCATTGCAGCCGCAGCGTTTGTCTGCGGACTCCTGACCACGGCAATCGTCTACCTGTTCGCGCGCCACGAAGGCCGGACCGAAGTGGTCACCCTGGTCCTGACCGGTGTGGCGGTCAACGCGTTTGCCGGCGGACTCATCGCCTTCTTCACCTTCATCGCCAGCCCGTCGGCACGCGATCAGATCGTGTTCTGGCAACTCGGCAGCCTCAACGGCGCTACGTGGAATTCGGTCTTGGTGGTCGCACCGATGACCGTTGTCGGAATCGCCGCGACTATGGCGATCGCATCGCGTCTCGATCTCCTCGCCCTCGGCGAACATGCCGCCAGGCACCTGGGCGTCAACGTCGAACGGCTGCGGCAGCTGGCGGTCTTGATCGTCGCCCTACTGGTGTCGGCGAGCGTTGCCTTCACCGGCATCATCCTGTTTGTCGGACTGGTTGTCCCCCACCTCATGCGCATCGTCGTCGGTCCAGGTCACCGCGCGCTCATCCCGGCAAGCGCACTGACCGGCGCGTTGGTTCTCCTACTTGCCGACCTCGGATCCCGGTCCCTGATCGACAACGCCGACCTTCCGCTCGGCATGCTCACGGCACTGGTCGGCGGACCCTTCTTCTTCTGGCTCCTCCGACGCACCCGTTCACAACAAGGTGGGTGGGCATGAGCAGCATCGCCCGGAACTGGCGCGAACTGTTCGGACGAACGCCACCCGAACCGTCGAGTCCGCAGAGCGGTGACATCACGCTGCAAGCGCGGGACATCACCGTCGAGCGCGGTGGCAGGAACATCCTCGAAGGCGTCAGCGTCGACGTTCGCGCCGGCGAGGTAGTTGTTCTCGTGGGCCCGAACGGCGCAGGCAAGTCGACGCTCCTCGCGGCACTGTCGGGCGATCAGCCCGTTGTCGCCGGCCGCGTCGACGTCGATGGAACCGACCTGAATCACTGGACACCCTTGGACATGGCCAGGCGACGCGCCGTACTCCCCCAGAAACACACCATCGGCTTCTCGTTCACCGCTGCGCAGGTTGTCACGATGGGCAGGGCGCCGTGGGCCGGCACCGCCCGCGAGGAACGCGACGGCGACGCCATCGCGGCGGCAATGAAAACCTGTGACGTCGAAGCGTTTGCCCATCGGCCGTTTGCGGCGCTGTCCGGCGGCGAACAGGCGAGGGTTGCACTCGCCCGCGTTCTGGCGCAGGAAACGTCGACGGTTCTGCTCGACGAGCCCACGGCCGCGCTTGATCTCGGGCATCAGGAAGCGGTCATGTCCGTTGCACGCAGCCGCGCGGCCGACGGTGACGCCGTCGTTGTCGTTCTCCACGATCTGGCGTTGGCCGCCGCCTACGCGGACCGGATAGTCGTCCTCGAGAACGGCCGCATTGCCGCCGACGGTCCACCTGCGTCGGTTCTACGTGAAGATCTGCTCACCCGTGTCTACGGCTATCCCGTGGAGGTGTTCGCCCACCCACGGAGCGGCGCGACGCTGGTGATCCCGCGGCGCGATTCCCGCAGCACGCAGCATCAGTAAGCCGGCGTCAACGAACGGAATCGATGATCGAACCGAGCCGATCGAGCACTCCGCGCAACGTGGTCACACCGGAACCACGAGTCGGAGAATGTGACGAATCCGACTCAGCGGAATGTACTGCGTCTCGCACCACAGCAGAAATGCTGCGTTCATCGGTCAGATCGATATCGGTCACCGAACGATTGGCCGTGGCAATCACGTCGTCAGAACTCGGCACGGTGCGCTCGCAATAATCGCGATACACCTCGACGTACAGCACACTCTTGCGGACACGAAACGCGAAAGTTCGCCCCTCCGACCTGCCGAAACCGTGGGCATAGGGTCCTACCGAAATATCTTCGATCTCGAAATCGCCGAAAGATCCGCCAGGTCGTTCCGCAGCGGATTCGGTGGGTTCGACAGGAATCACAGTGATCTCCTCGAGGATTACCGCGTGCGCGGAAATCCGTATTTGTACGGTATCGCGTGCGAACAGCAGACGGAATGACCGTTGCACTTCGATGCAATGAAAACCGATTCGCAGCGATCAGGGATGATCGAGTGCAGGCGCGTTCCGCTGAAACACCGTCTCGAGTAGAAAACGAGGATTCAACACCATGACTCGCATTGGGCTCCGCACCACCACAGCAGCGATGGGGGCGGCGTTGATGCTGGTGACAGGATGTTCTTCCGAAAGCGACGGCACCAAGCTCCAGACAATTGATCCGGCCACCGCCGTCGTATCGCCTGCCACGACAAGTTCTCTGGACGGCGTCGTTCATCCGTATTCGGGTCGGATCGATTCCATCACATTTGATCCGGTTACGCGCAACGTACTTCTCGTATCGCAGGATCCGCCCGCCGTTCGGATCGTCGCGGCCGACGAGGTCGAGTCCGCAGGCCCGGCTGCGGCCGGTCGCAACATCAGCATCGACGGCAACATCCGAGACGTGTCGATCGCGTCCGACGGAAACGCACTGCTGTCCATGGACAACCAGGTTGTGAAGCTGAATCTGACGTCCGGCGAACAGACGTCCTTCGCCTCCCCCGACCCGGCCAACTCCGCTGTCGAGTTGCCCGATGGCCGCATCGCGATCGGAACCGAGCGAGGCACAGTTCACGTTGTCGATCCGAGTTCTGATAAGTCACAAACTATTTCAGGCCTTGCATCGGTCGACGAACTTGCCGTCACCGGCGACAACCTGAGCGCCCTCGATCATCGTCAGACCTCACTGACGGATATCAACCTCGACGAAGACCGACTCGGCGCAGCACTGCGCGCCGGAGAAGGTGCGACGCACCTCGTGACCGACCATTTCGGTCGCATTCTCGTCACCGACACCACCGGCGACGAACTGCTGGTCTTCACCGCCGATTCCCTCATCCTGCGCCAGCGATTCCCGGTCGGCGATTCGCCGTACGCAGTGGCATACGACGAGACCGCCGATCGTGTGTGGGTGAGCTTGACCGGGACCAACGAAGTTGTCGGACTCGACCTCTCGTCGGGCATCCCGGTCGAAACGAACCGATTCAACACCGTTCGTCAGCCCAACTCTCTCGCGGTCGATTCGAGCACCGGAACTCTCGTCGTCGGTTCCGCAACCGGGGACGGCGTGCAGGTCATCCCCACTCGGAACGGCTGACGATGCAGCGGCACAACGGTGGATCGCCACATCTGCGACGCACTCCGTCACCACAGTGGGACATGTCCGACGATGTGTTCGACTATCTGCCGCTGCAACTTCCGCCCCACGTCTCACGAGTGACGGCGTCGATGCGCCTGGCAATTTCCGCGGAGTTCGGCGGTTGGGAACTCTCGCAGGTGCGGCTCTATCCCGACGGCAGCCGTCGGGTCCTTCTGCGGCGCAAGAAGACACCGTTGCACGTGGACAACCCGGACGGCATTGCTCACTGAGCCGCCCGTTTCATCGAAGATCTCACCAGACAAGCAGGAGAATCGTGTACCAACTGCTCTTGAGCCTGATGTTTCGGCTACCCCCGGAGCGCATCCACCACCTGGCCTTCACCGCGATGAAACTGGTGACTCGGTTTGCACCGATCCGGTGGCTCGTGGCGAAGGTTCTTGTTCTCGACGATCCGGTACTACGTAGTCAGGCATTCGGACTGACATTTCCCGCCCCACTCGGTTTGGCCGCGGGCTTCGACAAGGATGCAACCGGCGTCGACGCCTGGGGTCCGCTCGGTTTCGGATTCGCTGAAATCGGCACCGTCACCGCTCAGGCTCAGCCCGGCAATCCGCAGCCACGACTGTTCCGACTGCCTGCCGACCGTGCACTGATCAACCGGATGGGATTCAACAATCACGGCGCCGGACATGCCGCGAACTTCCTCCGTCAGCGCCGAGTCACTGTGCCGATCGGCGCGAACATCGGCAAGACCAAGATCGTCGACGCCGCGGACGCGCCCGCCGATTACACCGCCAGCGCCCAATTGCTCGGGCCGCTCGCCGATTTCATGGTCGTCAATGTCAGCTCACCGAACACCCCCGGGTTGCGTGACCTGC
This sequence comes from Rhodococcus sp. AD45-ID, assembly GCF_003023755.1. Taxonomy (NCBI): domain Bacteria; kingdom Bacillati; phylum Actinomycetota; class Actinomycetes; order Mycobacteriales; family Nocardiaceae; genus Rhodococcus; species Rhodococcus sp. AD45-ID. Next base: position 1,650,472 of record NZ_PYHL01000002.1, read on the forward strand.
AAGCCGTCGAGTCGCTGCGCCCGCTCCTGCAGGCCGTACTCGATACGGTCCATATCCCGGTGCTGGTGAAGATCGCGCCTGATCTGTCCGACGAGGACGTCGACGCCGTCGCCGACCTGGCGATCGAACTCGGGTTGGCCGGCATCGTGGCCACGAACACCACAATTCGCCGTGACGGTTTGAAAACCCCGGACGCGGAGGTAGCCGCGATCGGCGCCGGTGGACTCTCGGGCGCTCCCGTCGCGGACCGTTCACTCGAGGTACTTCGCCGGCTGTACGCGCGGGTTGGCGACAAGCTCACCATCATCTCTGTCGGCGGTATCGAAACAGCTGATCAGGCGTGGGAGCGGATTCTTGCAGGTGCAACCTTGGTGCAGGGCTACACCGGCTTCATCTACGGCGGCCCGTTCTGGGCGCGCAGCATTCACAAGGGAATCGCGAAGCGTGTTCGCGCGGCTGGTTTCTCGTCGATCAGCCAGGCCGTCGGGGCGGAAAACCCCCGCTGAACGCTGTGTGCCTTTGTTAACCGCGGGCGGTTAACAAAGGCACACAGTGCGTTATGCGACCTCGAACGTCCCGGTCAGCGTTGCACGCGCAATTGCGTGCTGGAACACGTTGAACCCGAGGAATGCCGGCGAGGAATCAGCCGTGACTCCGTCGAGCTTGTCCACGTCGAGCGCGTGTACCGCGACGATGTAGCGATGCGGGCCGTGCCCGGGAGGCGGGCCTGCACCGATGAAGCCGAATCCGCCGCCGTCGTGGCGCAGAGTCACGGTTCCCGCGGGAAGGTCAGTGCTGTCCGCACTGCCGATACCGGCAGGCAGTTCGGTGACCGAAGCGGGAATGTTCGCTACGGCCCAGTGCCAGAATCCCGACGCCGTCGGAGCATCCGGATCGAACACGGTGACCACAAAGCTCTTCGTCTCAGCGGGGAAACCCGACCAGGAGAGCTGCGGCGAGATGTCCTGCCCACCGGGGACGCCGAAAGCGCCACTCGCCTGCGCAAGTTTCAGCGGCTCACCGGCCGTGATGTCTTCACTGGTCAGCTCGAAGCTCGGGAGCTTCGGCAATGGTTCGTACGGATCGTAAGCCATGCGAATCCTCTCTGTTTCTTGTACTCGGTGACTGTCCACGCGTTCAGGAATTGCGGAGAAAATGTTCCAGCACGCGTGTTCCGAACAGTAGTGCGTCCACCGGCACCCGCTCGTCGACGCCGTGGAACAGCGCGGTGAAATCGAGTTCCGGCGGCAACTGCAGCGGCGCAAACCCGAAGCACCGAATCCCGAGCTTCGCGAAGGCCTTTGCGTCGGTGCCCGCGGAGAGCATGTACGGCACAGTGCGCGCGCCTGGGTCATGGGCCAGGATTGCGTCGTTCATCGCGTCGACAAGATGACCGTCGAACGTTGTCTCGTACGAGTCGAGTTTCGTGATCCACTCTCGGGTGACGTCGGGTCCGATCAGGGCGTCGACGGTGCGCTCGAACTCGGCTTGACGGCCGGGAAGCACACGGCAGTCGAAGACAGCCTCGGCTGTCTGAGGAATGACATTCGCCTTGTAACCGGCTTTGAGCATGGTCGGATTGGCGGTGTCGCGGAACGTTGCACCGATGATGTTGGAGATGCTCCCCAGCTTCGCGAGTGTCCCGTCGATGTCCGGTGACGTCGGGTCGAAGTCGAGCCCGGTTTCCTCGCCGACCGCGGTCAGGAACTCCGCGACCGAATCGGAGATCACGATCGGGAATTCATGCGCGCTCAGGCGGGCCACCGCACCGGCCAACGTTGCCACTGCGTTGTCGTCGTGCAGGAAGGAGCCGTGTCCGGCTCGGCCTTTTGCGGTGAGCCGCATCCAGCCAAGTCCCTTTTCCGCGGTCTCCACGACATACAGCCGACGGTCGGTTCCGTCCGGACGCGGAACGGTCAGCGAGAATCCGCCCACTTCACCGACTGCTTCGGTGACGCCCTCGAACAGATCCGGACGGTGCTCCACAAGCCACTGGCAGCCGTACTTGCCGCCCGCCTCTTCATCGGCGACAAAGGCAAACACAAGATCACGCGGCGGCACTGTTCCCTCTGCCTTGAACTGCCGCGCCAGGGCCAGGATCATCCCGACCATGTCCTTCATGTCGACGGCGCCACGTCCCCAGATGTAACCGTCCTGCACGGTGCCGGAGAAGGGGTGAACACTCCAGTCGGCGGGCTCGGCCGGGACGACGTCCAAGTGCCCGTGCAGCATGAGAGCCCCACGGCCGGACTCGGCGCCTTTCAACCGGGCAAACACATTGCCGCGTCCGGGCGCGCCGGATTCGACGTACTCGGTCTCGTATCCCACTTCCTGAAGTTGGGCGGCGACCCATTCCGCGCACGCCCGTTCACCCTTGGTTGTTTCGAGTTCTCCCGTATTGGATGTGTCGAACCGGATCAGTGAGCTGACAAGTTCGACAACTTCGCTTTCGGCGCGAGAAGGACCTGAGTTATTCGGCGATAAGGACATGTCACTTTCCTACCACCGAAACACCCGCCGCGGCGGCATGGACGTGGTCCGACCTGGCGATTTGGGCAACCTCACCGAATCGGATACTCTTTCCCAGCACCGAGAAATCGGGGCCGAGTCCGAGTGGCGGAATGGCAGACGCGCTAGCTTGAGGTGCTAGTGTCCTATTAACGGACGTGGGGGTTCAAGTCCCCCCTCGGACACTCGAATAAACAACCAATGACTCCAGCTGATCAAGCTGGGGTCATTTTTTGTTCACTATGTACCGAATGCCGGAAATCCGGACATTCCGTGTGCTTGACTTCGTTTATGCGCAAATCACTGCTGGTCGCAGCGTTGCTCGGTACGTCCGTGATCGTCACGGCAATGCCGGCGGGAGCCGCTACGCAGACCTGGGACGGTGACTACTCGGTCAAGCGGTTCGCAGCCTCGAAAACCGGCACCAGTCTCGCGGCGAGTCAGTGGGAACCGGACTTCTCCGATATCTACACTTTCGACACCGATTGCTCCGCCGAACCCTGTGTCGCCACCGTGATCGCCGGGCCGGCGCCGGCTAATCCGACTTTGCCTCAGCCTGCGCAATACACGTGGGACGGCACCAGTTGGGTTCATCCATACGACTGGGAATGGGACTGCTATCAGGGTGAGGGTGTACCCAAAGTGATGGCGCCGGCTCATTCCTTGGCCTATTACACGCCACAGCCAGACGGCACCCTGGTCGGTTCGTGGCGCACCGACATCTACGGCGGGCCCTGCGACGGTTCGGTGATCATGGACGTCGCGGCCTACCCCGTCGCTCCGAATCCGGGACCATTCGGCAGCGGCAGCTGACACGCCTGAACAGGACAAACGTCCACACCGCCGACGCGATTTGGGAGAGCGGGACAGCATCGGATACTCTTTCCCAGCACCGAGAAATCGGGGCCGAGTCCGAGTGGCGGAATGGCAGACGCGCTAGCTTGAGGTGCTAGTGTCCTATTAACGGACGTGGGGGTTCAAGTCCCCCCTCGGACACTCTGTGTTGAGACAGACAGGAAAAGCTCCGGTTCATTGAACCGGAGCTTTTCTCGTAAAAGGCCAAGTTCCCACACCGGGAACAGACCGCGCGAGCGGCGATCGAGATGGAACAGAAGTTCACGTGGATACAGACACACGGCAGTTCGACGTAACGGATACAGAATCTGCGGGAGCAGAACTGGCCGGACTCGACCCCGCAGAACTCGAAATCTGCTTGAAGGTTCTGCGCGAAGCAGCCGAACTCGACGACGAGCATCCCGACTCGATCATCATGCAGCGTGCCGTCGGCCATCTGTTCAAACGACTCAAGAAGAAGCGTCGCCTCGCCTCGCGTGCGGCGGTCAACGAAGCCGACCGCAGTGTCGTCGCCGCAACGGCGACGGGATCACCGGATCGAATCGACGACGAAACCGCCGGCATCCCCATCACGTCCAACACTGCCGGGGCAATCGCGGGCACCCTTATCAAGGCGCGTCCCTGCTACATCTGCAAGCAGCGCTACACCCAGGTCGACGCGTTCTATCACCAGTTGTGCCCGGACTGCGCCGCAACTTCCCGCGCCAAGCGTGACGCCAGCACAGACCTGACCGGACGCCGCGCACTCCTGACCGGTGGCCGCGCCAAGATCGGCATGTACATCGCGCTTCGCCTCCTGCGCGACGGCGCCCACCTGACGATCACCACGCGATTCCCCAACGACGCGATCCGGCGCTTCAAAGCGATGGAAGACAGCGCCGACTGGATTCATCGCCTTCGCATCGTCGGCATCGATCTCCGCGACCCTGCGCAGGTAGTCGCCCTTGCCGATTCCGTTGCAGCACAAGGCCCTCTCGACATCCTGATCAACAACGCCGCCCAGACCGTGCGCCGCTCCCCCGGCGCGTACGGCGCTCTGGTCGACGCCGAATCCGGCGCACTGCCGGCGGGCGAACTCCCCGATGTCGTGACCTTCGGCAAAACCAGCGACGCGCATCCCGCAGCGCTCGCAGGCTCACTGTCCGACGTCGCAGCCATCACGTCCGGAAATCTCTCCGCTGACGCAGTCAGCTCGCTCGCGCTGGTCGCGAAATCAGCGTCGCCCGATCGCATCGAGCAGGGCATCGCCATTGATGCAGGCGGACTCCTCCCCGACCTCGCACACACCAACAGCTGGGTTCAGACCGTCGAGGAAGTTGATCCGATCGAGCTTCTCGAAGTGCAACTCTGCAATTCGGTTGCCCCGTTCATTCTCGTCTCGCGCCTGCGCCCGTCGATGGCGGCAGCAGCAGCGCGTCGTAAGTACGTCGTGAACGTCTCCGCGATGGAAGGCCAGTTCAGCCGCGCGTACAAGGGTCCTGGTCACCCGCACACCAACATGGCGAAAGCAGCACTGAACATGCTCACTCGCACCAGCTCCAAGGAAATGCTCGAGGACGGCATCCTCATGACTGCCGTCGACACCGGGTGGATCACCGACGAGCGCCCCCACTTCACCAAGATGCGCCTCGCCGACGAGGGTTTCCACGCTCCGCTCGACCTTGTCGACGGCGCCGCCCGCGTCTACGACCCCATCGTTCAGGGCGAACTGGGCGTCGACATCCATGGCTGCTTCCTCAAGGACTACAAGCCCTCACCCTGGTGAGAGAGGTGACCTCACACACCTCACCGTCTCGATGTGGCGATCTCGACACCCCGTATACGCCGTGTCGAGTACCGCATTTGAGGTAGTGCCCGGCGATACCGCGCGATAATGGACCCCGACACTGCCCACTGCCTCGGAGGAACCATGACGATTGCCGTCGTACACAAGGACAGCCCGGAGGGCCGCGCGGCAATTGTCCACGGAGCACGAGAATCCGTGAATCGGCGTGAGCAACTTGTCGTGCTGCACGTACTCGACGACGTCAATGTCCCGGACACTGACGAAGACAGCGCGGCTTTGCGCGGCGAGATCCAATCGGCACTGGACGCCGGAGGATTTGCGCAGACTCCGTGGGAGCTCCGCACCACAGAACACGACGGCGATCCGGTGACCGCGCTGGTCGAGTTGGTCGATGCCGTCGAAGCCGATCTGTTGATCGTGGGAACGCGTCGTATGTCCCCGATCGGCAAGTTCCTACTCGAGCGCCCGCTGCAGCGGCTACTGCTCGAAGTCGAGGTTCCGATCCTCGTCGTGAAGGAACCACTACCTGCGGAGTGAGCTCACTCACACGCATTCGGGTCCCGCATTTGTAGGCTGACTACATGACCGGACCCGTGAGTGACCGCAATATCGACAGTCGACCCGAGCGCGAACTCGACATCATCGTCTACGGAGCTACCGGCTTCGTCGGCAAACTCCTTGCCGAATACCTCGTTCAGCATGCACCCGCCGGAACGAAGATCGGCCTCGGCGGGCGTTCCCTCGAGAAGCTGACCGCAGTGCGGGCCGGATTGGGTGCTGCGGCAGCCGAACTCCCCCTCGTTGTCGCCGACGCCGATGATTCGACCGCCTTGAAGGCGCTTGCCGAACGAACGCGCGTCGTAGCTACGACGGTCGGTCCGTATGCCAAGTACGGCCATCAGTTGGTTCACGAATGCGCCGCCGCGGGAACCCATTACGTCGACCTCACCGGTGAGGTTCTCTTCCACCGCGAGAGCATCGACGCCAATCACGAACTTGCCGTGTCGACAGGTGCCCGCATCGTCCATTCGTGCGGCTTCGATTCCGTCCCTTCCGATCTTGGAGTCCATGTTCTTCACAAGCTGATCGAAGCGGACGGCGCCGGGGAGTTGACGGACACCACGCTGGTGGTCACGTCACTGCGCGGCGGCGTCAGCGGCGGGACCATCGATTCACTCCGCACGCAGATCGACGTGTCGAAACACGACGCACGGTTGCGGAAACTCGCGGCCTCGCCGTACTCGCTGAGCCCCGATCGCGCCAGCGAACCCGATCTCGGCAAGCAGAGCGACGCCACGGTGGTCGACGGCCGAAAGATCGATCCGTCGCTGCACGGCTGGAAGGCGCCGTTCTTCATGGCGTCGTACAACACCCGAGTCGTACGACGCAGCAATGCCCTTCGCGAGTGGGCCTACGGCCGAAAGTTCAAGTACACCGAGGTGATGAACGTCGGTTCGTCGGTGGTCTCACCGGTGATCGCCGGCGGCGTTGCCGTGGGACTCGGCGCCTTGATCGCAGGCCTCGCACTGCCGCCGACGCGTTTCCTCCTCGACAAGGTTCTGCCGTCCCCGGGCGAGGGACCAAGCGAGGAAACTCAGAGCAAAGGCCACTTCACCCTCGACGTATTCACGGTGACCACAACGGGCGCGCGCTACACCTCGCGTGTCCGGGCCAAAGGCGACCCGGGATATAGTGCTACCGCAGTGATGCTCGGCGAATCAGCGCTGAGTCTTGCTGTCAGCAACGCAGAATTGCCCGATAACGCAGCATTACCCAACGCTGCAGGCGTCCTCACCCCGGCCACAGCCTTGGGGGATGTCCTGGTCGAACGTCTGCGTCGTAGCGGTTTCGAGATCTCCGCAGGCCGGTTGTGATGTATCCATCGAGGCTCTGTCCACCTGCGAGATACTCACGAGTAACATTGATTGTGGTTCATGGCACCCGTCGTGGTGCTCCGATTTCGGAAAAGTGAGGCTATTCATGACTGAGCGCGTTCAGGTCGGCAGTCTGCAGGTTGCCAAGGTTCTCTACGACTTCGTGGTCGAGGAGGCTCTGCCAGGCACCGGTGTAGATGCCGAGACCTTCTGGGCCGGCGCTGACAAGGTCATCACCGAGCTCGCGCCGAAGAACCGCGCCCTGCTTGCCAAGCGCGACGATCTGCAGGCGCAGATCGATCAGTGGCATCGCAACCAGGCCGGCGCTCCCATCGACGCCGCCGCATACAAGGCGTTCCTGCAGGAAATCGGATATCTCCTGCCCACACCCGCCGAGTTCTCCGTGACGACCACCAACGTCGACACCGAGATCACCTCAACCGCGGGCCCGCAGTTGGTCGTCCCGATCCTCAATGCCCGCTTCGCGCTCAACGCCTCCAATGCTCGCTGGGGTTCGTTGTACGACGCGCTCTACGGCACAAACGCCATCTCCGAGGAGAACGGCGCCGAGAAGGGTTCGGGTTACAACAAGGTCCGCGGCGACAAGGTCATCGCGTGGGCTCGTGAATTCCTCGACGCGGCAGCACCTCTCGCGTCGGGATCGCACGCCGATTCGACCAAGTACTCGATCGAGGGCACTGACGTCAAGGTCACCCTCGCGGACGGCACTGTCACCACGCTCGCCCAGCCGGAAAAGTTTGTCGGCTACCTCGGCGACAAGAACGCACCGACGAGCATCCTGCTGCGCAACAACGGACTGCACGCGGAGATCCAGATCGACGCGTCCTCCCCGATCGGCAGCACCGACGCGGCCGGCGTCAAGGACGTCGTTCTCGAATCCGCGGTCACCACGATCATGGACTTCGAGGATTCGGTCGCCGCTGTCGATGCCGACGACAAGGTCGTCGGTTACCGCAACTGGTTGGGCCTGAACCGCGGCGATCTGTCCGAGGAGATCAAGAAGGGCGCCAAGTCCTTCACCCGCACGCTCAACGGCGACCGTAAGTACACGGCCGTCGACGGCAGCGAACTCAGCCTGCACGGTCGTTCACTCCTGTTCGTCCGCAACGTCGGTCACCTCATGACCAACCCGGCGATCCTCGACGCCGACGGCAACGAGGTTCCCGAGGGCATTCTCGACGCGTTGATCACCAGCGCCTGTGCTGTCCACGGCTTGTCGATCAGCGACGCCAACGGCCCACTGGACAACAGCCGCACCGGTTCGATCTACATCGTCAAGCCCAAGCAGCACGGTCCCGAGGAAGTTGCCTTCACCACCGAACTGTTCGGCCGTGTCGAGCAGGTCCTCGGTCTTCCGGCGAACACGCTCAAGGTCGGCATCATGGACGAGGAGCGTCGTACGACGGTCAACCTTGCAGCCTGCATCAAGGAAGCCGTCGACCGCGTTGTCTTCATCAACACCGGGTTCCTCGACCGCACCGGCGACGAGATCCACACCTCCATGGAAGCCGGCGCGATGGTGCGCAAGGCCGAGATGAAGAAGCAGAAGTGGATCGGCGCGTACGAGGACTGGAACGTCGACACCGGCCTGGCCTGCGGTCTGCAGGGCAAGGCTCAGATCGGCAAGGGCATGTGGGCCATGACCGAACTGATGGCGGACATGCTCGAGCAGAAGATCGGTCACCCCAAGGCCGGCGCCAACACCGCCTGGGTGCCTTCGCCCACCGGCGCCACCCTGCACGCGACGCACTACCACCGCGTCGACGTGTTCGCGGTTCAGGACGGCCTGAAGGGTAAGCCGCGCGCGAGCGTCGACGACATCCTGACCATTCCGCTCGCCCCCAGCACCGACTGGACGGACGCGGAGAAGAAGGAAGAACTCGACAACAACTGCCAGTCCATCCTCGGCTACGTCGTCCGGTGGATCGACGCGGGCGTCGGCTGCTCCAAGGTTCCCGACATCCACGATGTCGCCCTCATGGAGGACCGCGCAACGCTACGCATCTCGAGCCAGCTGCTCGCCAACTGGCTGCGTCACGGCATCGTCAGCGAGACCGATGTCGTGAGCGCACTCGAGCGCATGGCACCGGTTGTCGACCGCCAGAACGAGGGCGACGCGGAATACCGGAACATGGCACCTGATTTCGATTCCAACATCGCCTTCCAGGCCGCGAAGGAACTGATCCTCGAAGGTGCGAAGCAGCCCAGCGGATACACGGAGCCGATCCTGCATCGCCGCCGCCGCGAGTACAAGGCCGCCAACGCCTGATTTCACCTCGCTCAACTCGAACAGCCTCGACGCCGCTCCCGGTGTCGAGGCTGTTCGCGTTGGCCCCGAAGATTCGTCACTAGACTGGCTCTCGGCAGAGATCGTCGAGTGAGCAAGGTAGGGCAGCGTACGTGGGCGAACATCGCGGCGGGTCAGGCGCCAGAGGTATCAGTAAGGGGCCGATCCTTGTTGTCGTGGCGGTCGTCCTGATCGTGGCCGGATTCTTCGGGTGGAAGGCCCTCGGTAATCGCATCGACGATCAAGGTCAGCAAGCAGCGGGGACGTGCGTCGAGGGCAACCGGACGCTCGACATCACGGTTGATCCGTCGATTGCCCCACAGGTCGAGCAGTTGGCCAAGCGATTCACCGACACTTCACCGGTGATCCGAGATCATTGCATCACCACTGCAATCAATGCGGTTCCATCGCCATTAATCGCAAATGCCCTGGCAGCAGCCGCCGAATGGGATTCCGCCGCGCTCGGACCGCGCCCAAATCTGTGGATTCCGACCAGTTCTTTCGAACTCGCCCCACTGTCCGGTAAAGCCGTGATCAACGGAGAGCCACGGTCCATCGCGAACTCGCCGGTTGTGCTGGCGGTTGCGCCGGAGACAGCAACTTCGCTGGAGTCCGCGAACGCGGGATGGCAGTCCCTCGGTGACACAACACTCGCACTTCCGGTTGGCAGCCCGCAGACCGTCATGGCAACGCAGGCAATTGCCGCGGCCGTGGCCGGCGCGGGTTCCGGACCGGTCACCCTCGAACAGGCTCAGTCCAGCCAAGTCACATCGGCATTGAGCGCTCTGGCGTCACAGTTTCAATCCCTCCCGGCGCCGCCCGCCACAACCGCCGACGCATTAGCCGCCCTCACCAGCGGCGCCCCTGCCACTGTCACCGCCGTCCCGGCCATCGAACAGTCGATCGCCCAGTCGGCCAACGCTGACATGACGGCATTTTCCCCGAGCGGCGCAACTCCGCTCGCGGACTATCCGGCGGTGATCGTCGCGGGCGGCGGAATCGACGAAACCGCCGCACGCGCCGCCGCACAGTTCTCCGAGTTCATGCGCGATGCGGAGCAGTCCCAGATCTTCGTCGACGCCGGATTCCGCGTCGAGGGTAAGAGTGTCCCAGATCTGGGTGCACTCGAACCCGCGCAGATCACCTCAACCCTGACGCCCGCATCGGCGGAAACTGCCACTGCTCTGAACGCTGTTGTCGCCAACCCTGTTTCCGTTCGCAGCGCAACCATCCTGCTGGATACCTCGACGTCGATGAGCGCCAACTTGTCCGCAGCCGGTGCGGCGATCGAGTCTCAGTTGGTCCGCAGCCCGGACGCCTCCGACGTCGCGGTGCACGCGTTCCCCGGTTCCGACGCCGCGGCAGCGGAGCGTGTAATCGTTCCCGGCGCACCCCTCGATGCTGATCAACGAACCAAACTCACCGCCGCTGTGAGCAGTCTCAGCGCTGAAGGAAAATCATCGAAGTACCCCGCGCTGGCCGCAGCGTACAAAGACGCGGCAACCGGATACGACGCCGATCGAACCAACTCCGTTCTGCTGGTCACCTCTGCTGCCACCGACGAGTCGACGATGACACGCGCCGAACTCCTCAGCGCCATCGCTTCGGCAACCGATCCAGCTCGCCCGGTGCGGGTCGACATTCTGGTTATCGGTTCCAGTGGCGATGCCGCCACGCTGCAAGATGTCTCCGACAGAACTGGTGGAACATTGATTCGCGTGAACCCGGATGACTCCGCCGCGATGTCGGCTGCAGTCGCGGAACTGCTGTCCTGATGGCGCGGATCGCAGTATTTGCCGTTGTTCTCGCGCTTCTCACCTGGTTTCTACACCGCAGGCTGGTCCGGGCAACCGGCATGCCGACGCGGTGGGCCCGCATCACCGACACCGCATTGGTGCTGTTGGCCGTTCTGACGCTCATCGGCATGGGCAGCGGCGAGGTCTTCGCCACGTCGTGGGCCCGCCCGGTCGGGTTTCTCGGGTGGGTCTGGTTGGCTTCGTGGTTGTATCTGATTCCGGGGCTGCTGATCATCGGAGTGTGCGCCGGGGTCAATCGTCTGGTGCGTAGACGCCGTGAGGAACCTGAGGTGGATCCGGCGAAGCGTCGTACTTTGCAGTTGGCAACCGCTGCAGTCACGGTTGCGGCGTTGGGCACTGCCGCATACGGGGTGTACGAGGCGTCGAACCCGAAGGTCTCCCGGATTCGGGTGCCGTTGGCCCGCCTGCCCGAAGGCTTCAACGGCTACCGGATTGCCTTGATCACCGACTTGCATGTTGGCCCGGCCCGCGGAGTCGACTTCACCCGCAAGGTGGTCGAGATCGTGAACTCGCAGAATGTCGATCTGATTGCGATCGGCGGTGACCTCGTGGACGGCACAGTCGCGAAGGTTGCTCCCGATCTTGGGCCGCTCGCCGATCTTCATGCGCCGGACGGGATCTTCGGGGTCAGTGGCAATCACGAGTTCTACGCCGACGACGGCGGCAAGTGGCTCGACGTGTGGGAAACCTTGGGGATCACCACGCTTCGTAACAGCCGAGCGTCGATCGAGCGTGGCGGCGACACCATCGACATCGTGGGTATCCACGACTACACGTCACCGGCCCCGTACGAGCCGGATCTGACAGCAGCACTGAACGGGCACGATCCGAACACGTTTGCGTTGCTGCTCGCCCACGAACCCCGCCAAGCGCTCGAAGCGTCGGAGATGGGCATCGATCTGCAACTGTCCGGGCACACGCACGGCGGACAGATGTGGCCGCTGCGCTATCTCGTCCCGCTGCAACAACCTTCGGTGCAGGGCCTGGACACGATCGGCAATACCGTTCTGTACACAACGCGCGGCGCCGGAGCGTGGGGTCCGCCGGTGCGCGTCGGCGCGCCGCCGGAGATCACCGTCCTCGAACTCGTTCGCGAGAACTGATGGTCTCCGGCGGGCACACGCCTTAGTTGCCTGCGAACGCTTCGATCGGCGGGCACGAGCAGATCAGGTTGCGGTCGCCGTGTGCACCGTCGATACGACGCACGGACGGCCACACCTTGGGACGAGCCTTACCGCGCGGGAACACTGCGATCTCACGCGAGTACGGGTGATCCCACTGCGCCGCGATGCTTCCGGCAGTGTGGGGAGCGCCGCGAAGCGGGTTGTCCTCCACAGTCCACTCACCGGCTCCCACGCGATCGATCTCGCCGCGAATGGCGATCATCGCGTCGCAGAACTCGTCGATTTCCTCGAGGTTTTCACTCTCGGTCGGCTCGACCATCAAGGTGCCGACCACGGGGAAGCTCATGGTCGGAGCGTGGAAACCGTAGTCGGCGAGACGCTTTGCGACGTCGTCGACGGTCACGCCGGTGTCCTTGGTCAGACCGCGCAGGTCGAGGATGCACTCGTGCGCGACCATGCCGTTCTCGCCGGTGTAGAGAACCGGGAAGTACTCGTCGAGTCGACGCGCGATGTAGTTGGCCGACGCGATGGCGGTCAGGCTGGCGCGGCGCAGGCCCTGAGCTCCCATCATCCGGATGTAGGTCCAGGTAATGGGCAGGATTGACGCACTGCCGTACGGCGCTGCCGAGATCGTGCCTCTACCACCGAGTTCGGGGGCCATCGGGTGTCCGGGCAGGAACGGCGTCAGGTGCGAGCGCACGCCGATCGGTCCGACGCCGGGTCCCCCGCCGCCGTGCGGGATGCAGAAGGTCTTGTGCAGGTTCAGGTGGCTGACGTCGCCACCGAATCGGCCCGGACGAGCAAGGCCGACAAGCGCGTTGAGGTTGGCGCCGTCGACGTACACCTGGCCGCCGGCGTCGTGTACTGCTGCGCAAATGTCGGAGATCTCGTGCTCGTAGACACCGTGGGTGGACGGGTAGGTGATCATGATCGCGGCGAGACGCTCGGCGTGATCGGCGATCTTCGCGCGCAGATCGTCGACGTCGACGTCACCGTTGGGGCGGCACGCAACAACCTCGACGCGCATCCCGGCCATGACGGCCGAAGCCGCGTTGGTGCCGTGAGCACTCGACGGGATGAGGCACGTGTCGCGGTGATCGTCGCCGCGGCTGAGGTGGTAGTTACGGATCGCGAGCAGGCCCGCGTACTCCCCCTGGCTGCCGGCGTTGGGCTGGAGGCTGACGTTGTCGTAGCCGGTGACCGCGACCAGCCAGTCCTCGAGGTCCTTGATGATCTTGAGCAGTCCGGGTGCGTCGGACGTCGGCGCAAACGGGTGGATTGCGTTGAACGCGGGCCACGTGATGGATTCCATCTCGGCGGTCGCGTTGAGCTTCATGGTGCACGAACCCAGCGGGATCATGCTGCGATCGAGCGCAATGTCCTTGTCGGACAGCGCGCGCAGGTAGCGAAGCATTGCCGTTTCCGTACGGTAACGGGTGAAGGCTTCGTGCTGCAGGTAGTCGGAGGTGCGCTCCTGAGCAGCCGGAACCGAGTTGCCCTCGGCTTCGATGGCGACAACAGCGTCGTCGATCCCGAAAGCGTCGAGCACCGCGAGAACGTGATCGGCGGTGGTGGCCTCGTCGCAGGAGATGCCGACATGATCGGCGTCGACCAGACGCAGGTTGATTCCGGATTCCTTTGCGGCAGCGACAACGTCGGCCGCCTTGCCCGGAACCTGAGCCAGCACGGTGTCGAAGAACGAATCGTGGACAACGGTCACGCCGCCCTCACGCAAACCGTTTGCCAACGCGTGCGCCCGGGCAGCGACGCGCAAGGCAATCGCCTTGAGTCCCTCGGCGCCGTGGTAGCTCGCATACATCGCGGCCAGGATGGCGAGGAGCACCTGAGCGGTGCAGATGTTGGACGTCGCCTTCTCACGGCGAATGTGCTGCTCACGCGTCTGCAGCGCCAGGCGATACGCCTTGTCTCCGTCCGCGTCGATGGACACGCCGACCAAACGGCCGGGCAGCTGACGCGCGAGCTTGGAGTGCACCGCCAGGTAACCGGCGTGCGGTCCGCCGTAACCCATGGGAACACCGAAGCGCTGGGTGGTGCCGAAGCACGCGTCCGCACCGAGCTCACCGGGCGAGGTGATGAGCGTCATCGCAAGTAGGTCGGCACCGACGGCAACCAGTGCGCCGCGCTCATGAGCTTCCGCAATGATCGAGGTGTAGTCGACAACGCGTCCAGAAGCGCCCGGGATCTGGGCGATGACACCGAAGAAATCGCCCTCGGGCAGTCCGGCAGTGAGGTCAGCGGAGACGATCTCGATGCCGAGCGGCTCGGCGCGCGTCTCGATGACAGCAAGGGTCTGCGGGTACAGGTCCTCGTCGACGACACAGCGTGGGGACTTGCTGCGGTTCGCGCGGCGCAGGAGCGTCATGGCTTCGGCAGCGGCGGTGGCCTCGTCGAGCATGGACGAGTTGGCGAGCTCCATGCCGGAAAGATCGGCGACCATGGTCTGGAAATTGAGGAGGGCTTCGAGGCGGCCCTGGCTGATCTCGGGCTGGTACGGCGTGTACGCGGTGTACCAGGCCGGGTTCTCGATGATGTTGCGCAACAACACCGGCGGTGTCAACGTATCGAAGTAGCCGAGGCCGATCATCGACGTGGCGACAGTGTTCTGGGCAGCGAGGGCGGACAGTTCCGCGAGCGCTTCGTGCTCTCCGACCGGCAACGGCAATGCGTCGAGTCCGGCAGCGATTCCGCCGGGTGCGGCGTCGAGAATGACCGACGGAACGGCCTTGGTTGCGAGATCGTCGAGGGAGTCGACCCCGATGAGTTCGAGGATGCGCGCGAGTTCCGCGGCGTTCGGACCGACATGGCGGTCGGCAAAATTACGGCTTGCAGCGTCGATCACGACAACTCCCAGGCAGATCGGAGGATCAGGACACACACCGACTGCGGTGTGTTCCTCCCCCTCTGTCGCCTGCTCGACAACGAGCGCCTGAGAGATTCGGTAGTGATCCACCATGCCGGCGGAACCACAGCCTTTCCCCGTCGGCGGGTGGGTTATCCCACCGCTTTCCAGAGGCGTCGGAGCCCGTACGGTCCTTGGTGCCTGAGAGATTGACGGGGAGGTATTGCTCCTTCGGCGCCCTGATAACGCTCACGACAAGTCCGCAAATCGAAGACTGGTGTGTGAAGCACTACCCGAGGCTCTCCCGTACGCCGGCGACGCGTGGACCAGTCTAGTTGACCGGCCGACCTTCCGTCGCCACCACATCGACCGAGCGGGTGTGACGCCCGGAACACTATCCGGTCTTGCGGCTCACGCGATTCTTGCGGCGCGACGCCAATTCGTCTTCGGGATTCGGATCACTTTCGCCGCCGTCTGCACGCTCGGCCGGGAAGTCGGCGATGGTTCCGGTGAGTTCACGCATCGCGCCGCTGACGGCGATGCCGAATACTCCCTGCCCACCTTGGAGCAGGTCTACGACCTCTTCGGGGGACGTGCACTCGTAGACGGTGGTCCCGTCGGAGAACAGAGTGATGTTGGCGAGATCGCGAACGCCGCGGTGACGCAGGTGATCGACGGCCACCCGGATGTTCTGCAAAGAGATTCCGGTGTCGAGCAATCGCTTGACGATCTTGAGAACCAGAATGTCCTTGAACGAGTACAAACGCTGGCTGCCGGAGCCGGCCGCGCCGCGGATGGACGGGACGACCAGTGCGGTCCGTGCCCAGTAATCGAGCTGACGGTAGGTGATGCCGGCGATCTGGCATGCGATGGGAACGCGGTAGCCGACAAGATCGTCAGGAATGGAGTCGTCCGGGAACAATCCCGGCTGCAACTCTTCCGACATTGATTGGGCAGCCGGATCTGCAGTCAGTTCAGCGACGCCGGAATTCTCCGCCTTGCCTAAGTTCGACTGTTCTTCCACTGCCGTCTCCTTCTCGATACGCCATCGTGTCATCACGCTGTGCTATGCGGCAGAGTCTGATACCCGAACAGAAACGGATACCCGCGTCAGCCGATCTCGAACCACCGAACATTTCGAAGCAGTGAATCCGAGGCACGTAATTCCACGAGTGGACTTACCTAGAGTACGCCCCGACAGAGCACCAAGACCAGACTCTATTTCAAGGCTCAACGATCTTCACCGCTCGCAACGGTAAGACCCCGGCGCGATTTTGGTCAACGCAACACGCCGAACGAGACTAAACCTCTACTTGAGAGTTGAAGCCTCAAGCCAGTCTCGGAAACGATCGGCTAACCGTCAGTTGCCTTGAAATCATCCGGCGAGATCGTGTCCAGGAATTCCTTGAATTTCTCCACCTCGTCTTCACGCTCGTCAGGAATGACCAATCCCGCCTCGGCAAGGACTGATTCCGAGGCAAAGATCGGGACCCCGATCCGAAGTGCCAACGCGATGGAATCCGACGGACGAGCGGAGACCGTAGTTTGCTCGTCGAAAACCAGGTCGGCATAGAACGTGCCTTCTTGCAGATCCACGATGCGGACTTCCTGCAGACTGCGGCCGAAGGATTCGATCAGTATTTTGATCAGGTCGTGTGTGAGCGGCCTCGCCGGCTCGACTCCCTGTTGCTCCAGAACGATCGCCGTGGCTTCCGTCTGCCCGATCCAGATCGGAAGGTACCGATCACCATCTGACTCGCGGAGCAATAAAACCGGCTGATTCTGGGGCTGCTCGACACGAACTCCGATCACACGCATTTCGCCCATCGAGCTTGCCTCCAACCTGAAATGACCCTGGTGGCCGAATTCACGACCGTACTGAGATTCTATTCGCGTGGAACGAGATGATCGAGAACTCAGCGATCAAGACTTCCGCGGACTGCTGATTTGACCAGGCATGTATGCAATGTCAACGACAATGCTGCCAGTTCTCGAACCATTTCCTCGGCTCGATCACGGGCACCCGCATCACGTCCCTTGGCTACCGGTCCGGCGATCTGGGTAACCAACCCGGCTTCACGATCCGCAGCCAACTTGAACGCACGTAGATGTCGTACTTCCAAACCGTATTCCGCCATCGCCTTGGCTGTCCGGGCCAACGTCACTGCGTCTTCGTCGAAGAATCCGGCAGCGCCTGGCACGATCAGGCCGGTGCGAATGAGGTCGGTCAGGAATCGATCGTCGATGTCCGCGCGAGCGAGAAGATCCGCCCGACCCACTCGGACTTCTCGATCCACCCGGAAAACCTCGGGCGATACTTCTCCCGGAGCGATCGACAGGACGCGCGGACGTCGCGGCGCAGAGTTGTCTGCGCTGACCGTCGCGGCACCACTGTCGATCGCCTCGAGTTGTTCCTTGATGACTTTCAGCGGCAGGTACTGATCACGTTGAGCGGTCAGTACGTAGCGAAGACGCTCGCAGTCCTCGATGGAGAACCTGCGGTATCCCGACGGCGTCCGTTGTGGGCTGATCAAGCCCTCGGACTCGAGGAAACGAATCTTCGAAATCGTCACGTCGGGAAAATCTGGACGCAACCGATCCAGCACGGAGCCGATAGACATCCCCGGCTGGCTCTGCTGCCGCAATGCCGTCATTAGCTACCAGCACCTGCTGACGCCTCGCCCACCTGCGAACCGCCGGAACGCGGGCCGGTGAGGAAAACCAGACGGAACTTACCGATCTGCACCTCGTCGCCGTTGGCCAGCACTGCCGAATCGACAGGCTCACGGTTGACGTACGTGCCGTTGAGGCTTCCGACGTCGACGACGTGGAATTCGGCTTCTTCCTGACGGAACTCGGCGTGGCGGCGGCTGACCGTCACATCGTCGAGGAAGATGTCACTGTCCGGGTGGCGACCTGCCGACGTGGTCGGCTGATCCAGCAAGAAACGCGATCCCGCGTTTGGTCCTCGTTTGACGACGAGCAGAGCCGCGCCGGCAGGTAGACCTTCGACACCCGAAACCGGCTGCTCGGCGGCCGGTGCTGCTGAGGAGTTGTCGAGCTCGTTGAGGAAATCTGCACGGAATACCGATGTGGTCTCCGCCGGCGTCTCCCCGTAGCCCGCGTCGTTACCGTTCTCGCTCACTGTTTCTCCTCCTCGATCAATCGTCCAGATCAGAAATCACTGGACTACGCAGTGCACTTTTTTCTCGAGCATCTTTCACAGTCACTTACAGATACGACCTGCACCCCGACTTGGCACATGCGTACCCCACGACCGTACCCTGCGCGCACCCTTGTGTGCAGCGAGACTGGCCGCGACACAACGGGTCGGCAGTCAAGCCCTAGCTGGACGTCAGTGCGGTGTATCCCGCAGCATCCAAGGTCTCCGAAATCGCACTGTCCAAAGTGGCTTCGTCGGCAACCTCGAGATCGACGAGCCAACCGTTGTTGTACGGATCGGTGTTCACGAGTTCGGGAGCACCGTCCAATTCGCTGTTAGCCGCAATAACTTTCGCGGTGAACGGCGCAAAGATGTCGGATACGCTCTTGGTCGATTCGACCTCACCGAGCGATTCGCCAGCGGTGACGTCTTCTCCCGCGGCGGGGAGCTGAACGAACACCACATCTCCGAGCTGTGACTGAGCGAAGTCGGTAATGCCCACTCGAACAGATGTCGGGCCGGTTCGCTTCACCCACTCGTGCTCCGCGGTGTAACGCAGATCGGTAGGTGTATCGAGCTCACTCACAGTGGCTTCCTTTCACATGCCGCCCGAAAGTTCCGGACGCAAAAATTCAATTTCCGGGTTGAGCGTATTGGCGCGGATTCAATTGTCGCAAGGCGGAGATCGTGACCTGCTGTGATTGCTCGACGGTGGAACTTCCGCCGCCCCGTGACACGTTGTCGAACACTCCGCCCGGAATGTTCAATGCCGCTGCCAAAGTCGGCGGATCGCCGATCGCGCTCACAGTGTACGGCGCTGCGATCTTGGTTCCGTCCACTTCGATGTCACCGCCGCGGCCACCGACCCACGAGTTCACGCCGATCCGGATCGGTTCGCCTGTGGCTCCGGCAATCTGAATAGCCTCGGCTCCGGCGGCACGTAGTTCCTGGATCAGATCGAGAATCACCTCCGGCCCGACACCACCCGTCGGATCGGTCAACGTCATGGTGACGCCAGGACCGCTCGCCGGCGCTGTCCCCACCTGGATGGAGAGGGCATTCAATCGGGCCTGCGCTTCACCGAGAGCCGCGTCGGTGCTTCCGCTGCGCCGCAATGTCGCCAGAGAATCCTCGAGCTCCGAGACTTCCTGTCGCAGCGCGGCTTCGCGCCGATTCAGGTTGTCGAGAACCACAAGGAGATCGGCGGGGCGCGCAGAATCGAGCGAGTCCCCCGCAACGGTGCTGCGCACCTGAGTTGCGATTGCCACTCCCAGAACACCGAGCAGAACTGTCGCAAGAATTGCGAACACCACGTTGCTTCGGTGCTTGTTCACCGGTCGCAACTCGTGTCGTCCCTCGTCGTGCTTCCTGACCGCGTCAGCCATGTCTCACGCTCCGAACAGCCGGCGACGCAGTGCCGCTGCATTGCCGAAGATTCGAATCCCCAGGACCACTACGATGGCCGTCGAGAGTTGCGTGCCGACTCCGAGCTGATCACCCAGCCAGACGATCAGCGAGGCGACAAGAACGTTGAAGACAAACGAGACGACAAATACCTTGGCGTCGAAGATCTCGTCCAAGTACGCCCGCAAGCCACCGAATACCGCATCGAGTGCGGCTACAACGGCAATCGGAAGATACGGCGCGAATGCGTCGGGCACCTGTGGGCTGAAGACAACACCCAGGACGATGCCGATCACCAACGCGGCGAGTCCGTACAGGGCGGAACCGGCCTTCATCGAACTCGCTCCATCTATCTAGGTCCTATCGGTTCAGTCGCAACGCGCACCGGGCGCGTTGCGGCGGGCGGAAGGCTCATCGAATTATCCTCGGCCACAGCAAAACCGACGCCGTACAGCTGCGCGATGCTGGACATCCGCAGGTAGGCATCGCTCACGACAAATTCTCGCTGCAACGCACGAGAGTCACCGATCGCCTCGACGACGTACGGCGAGAAGACGGGCTGATTGTCGACCAGCATCGCGCCGCCGGCCTGACGGATCGTCACCGTCGGGCCGATGCGCACGCCGCCCACGGCAACGGCCTCGGCGCCGCCGGCCCACAGTGCGTTGACCACACTCTGTATATCTCTATCGAGTACGACGCTCTTTCCCCCGACGCTGCGTTGCGATGCGTCGGAAAGATTGGGGCGCCCAGCCGGGTCGGTGAGGGTGACGGTGATGCCTTCGCCGTGTACGGCTTCGGCGCCCGCTTCGGATTCGACGCCGCGCAGTTCCCCGAGAATTTGGTTGCCTTCGGTGTCTCCGGCCAATGCGGTGGCTCGGGCGGCGTCGACCTGCTCGGTGAGGGAGTCCCGAGTCGCGTCCAGATCGTCGATCTGATCTTCGGTCGCACGTACCTTCGCAACGAGATCGGAACGGAGATCTTCGGTGCCGGACACCTGCCCAACTGCCGAGACCGCTGAGACTGTCAGGACAAAACCGAGCAGGAGTCCGCCCAGAGCCAGCCACGGCCCGGTTCGGGGCATGGAGTTCTTGCTGTGTTCATGTTCTCGTTCGAGTGCTGCAGCCTCGTATCCGGGATCGAGGTGTTCGGTCATCAGCGACCGGAGCAGTGACGGCACCGGGTTGCGGCGCACGTCCTCCCCCGTTCTTTTCATCGGGGTACAACCTCGTAGGTCCGCGCAATCCGGGCAGCTTTGAGCACGTAGATCACGGCGGTCCACACGTACAGGACTGTTCCCCAGATCAGGAAGGCAAAACCGAAAGCGTGAGTGAATCCGGCGATCGGCCAATCTCCGTGGCCGGCCAGTATCAGCGGCAACGCAAACATCAGCAGGAATGTCGCGGCTTTGCCGAGATAGATGACCTCGGGCGGCGGGAGGCCGCGTCTGCGGTAGATCGGAAGAGTGAGAGCAAGGATCAAGTCCCGGCCGATCAGGATCGCTGCGACCCACCAGGGGATGAAGTCGCGGGCCACAAACGTCACGAGCGTCGTCACGACGTACAAGCGGTCGACCAGTGGATCGAGAACAGCGCCCAATTTCGAGCTCTGATCGAGAATCCGCGCCAGTTTGCCGTCGAGCCAGTCCGTGAATCCGGTGAGCATCAGCAGCGCCAGCGCCCACCCGTCAGAATGTGTCACCAAGAGCAGGTAAGCGAACACCGGGAGCAGCAGCAGGCGAGCCATGCTGAGAATGTTGGGAACCGTCAGAACTCGATCTGTCACGACAAGTTCCTGTTCACCTGATGTCACTGCACACACCTCGTATTGTTCCGCACTCCGCATCGAACTGCCCGCCGTTGCGGCGCCGTGGTGCCAGCTTTCCACAGCACTTGCGACATTTTGCTCATGGCCGCCCCTCGTGCGTGCCCAGGGTCGCTCGCGCCGTGCGGGTGTTGTTACCGCCAGGCGAAGACGGGTTGTTCGAGGTTGTCGATCCGGGTGTGCCGCCCACTGAGAACTTCCCGGAGTTGGTAGACGACGGCACCGGTCGGAGCATGCACGAGGCTGGTTCGAAACGGCCACTGCACCACAGGATTCGGCGACTCCTCGATCGACACGAAACGCGGGTCCACATCGAGTTCGGCTGATGTGACCGCGTACAACGACGCAACCTCGTCCGGGTTGGGTACCAATTTTTCGATCTCGGCGCCCGACCACACGACAAACGGGCGGATCACGAAGCCTGAGCGTGTGACGTAATCGTCGAGGCGGCCGATGATGTCGGACGTCGCGGCGGTCAGCCCCAGTTCTTCGGAGAGTTCGCGCAGGGCGCCTTCTTCGGGTGTTTCACCGGCGTCGACGCTCCCGCCTGGCAGGGCGAATTGACCGGGGTGCGCGCGCATTTTGCTCGGCCGCTTGGTCAGCGGGAACACCGATGTGCCGTCGGCATCTCGCATCAGGGCAAAGACCACAGATGCCAACCTGCGCCCGTCGAGGTCGACAGACCGCGGTTCGAAGGTCGAAAAGGCTGATTCGACATGGGCCCGATCCAGTAAATCCGCGTTCACCATTTCTCGACAGTAGCGCGGCCCCGGCGAGATTCAGACACAGGCCAGTTTCCAATTGAGCGTTTTGCGAGAATACCTGCGGAAAACCCTGTCATGCTGACGTAGTGAAGGCATGGTTCGAGCACACGGTCGTCGATACCGGACGACTACCGTTGTTCTTCCTGCTGGTCGCGTTCCTGCTTACCTTTCTGTTCATCAGATTCAGTGTGCGCATGATCCGCGCCGAGGTGTCGTGGTGGCCGGGCAATGTCACGCCGGGCGGCATGCATATCCATCACATGGTGTTCGGGCTGATGATGATGCTCGTCTCCGGGTTTGCCTTTATCGCATTAGCGGATTTCCACACCCCGGTCGCCAATTGTGTGCTCGCGTCGGTGTTCGGAATCGGTAGCGCCTTGGTTCTCGACGAATATGCGCTGGTTCTGCATTTGCGTGATGTCTATTGGGCCGAAGAAGGTCGGTCGTCGATAGATGCGGTCTTCGTGGCGATCGCCATTTCCTTTCTTTTCTTGTTCGGCGTCCATCCGATCGGGTTTGCCGGCGAGTTCGACCCGTACGAGGAAGATCGCAGTATCGCAACCCTCATTGCAATTGTTGTCGCGCTGATACTCCAATTGGCACTCGCGATGATCACACTTCTCAAAGGCAAGTTGTGGACCGGTTTGATCGGATTGTTTTTCCCGCCGCTCCTCATCGTCGGCGCAATCCGGCTGAGCCGACCGGGTGCGCCGTGGGCCAGATCCCGGTATCGCGACAAGCCGGCGAAGATGTCTCGCGCGGTCGCTCGCGAGCAACGCGTCAGGGAACCACTGATCAAAGCCAAAATTCGATTCCAGGAAAGCGTCTCGGGGAGTTTCGGGGTACCGGAACCAATCCCTTCAGCAGCAGCTGAACCGACCACGGTGTCGACACCCGAGCCCCCGGCTACGACTCCGAAGTGGCGGCTATCCGACGCACTGCGGTGGCGTCGTACCCGCAGACGGCTTCGCACCGTCCCCGTGTGGCGGTTACCTGTTCTGCTTGTCGTCGCGGCATTCTTCTTGGCCGACACGCTTATCGATCTCGACAGTTCGGTATTCGACGGCTTCGGTTCTGATTCGCTCGAATATGCCGTAGATCCGGGAGCCACAGCCACTCTGCTGAGCGTGATTGCCGGTGGAATGATCACCCTCACCGGTCTGGTGTTCACTGCGATCACACTGGCCATGCAATTCGGCGCTTCGCAGATATCGGTGCGAGTGGTGCCGATGCTGGCTCAGCAGCGAGTCATGCGATGGTCCATCGGGATGTTTCTCGCGACATTTGTCTACTCGATCATCGTTGCCCTCGATCTTGCTCTCAACACCCAACATTCAGCTCCCCAGATATCCACGTACACGGCGCTGTTTCTTGCGATCATCAGCGCCATTCTGTTTATTGCACTGGTGTCCCGAGTTGGCTCGATTCTCAATTCCAGTCGCCTCCTGCGATGGATCGCAGCCGAAGGACGAAGCGCAATCGTTCGCTCCTACCCGCATTACGACGAGTCGACGTTGGACGCAACTGCTGCACCCGTAGTCGCCAATCCCGCACTGGCCGACGACGAGTCCGCAGACCTCTTGATCGTCCGACTGCGACACCTCTCCCCCAACGGGCGCATACTGCTGGCGATCAACCTGCCGCGACTGGAGCGGTTGGCATCGAAGTGGGGGGTCAGCATCGCAGTCGTGCCCGGCATCGGAGAATTCGTCGCCCAGAACGCGCCGCTGTTCGAAGTCCGTGGCACCTCGATGGCGATCCGTCCGGATTCGCTGATGTCGTGCCTGGTTTTCGGTGACACTCACGGTCCCGTAGTCGGTCCGGCCGCGGCAATCCAATCCATTGTCGATATTGCGCTCAAAGCATTGTCTCCGGCTATCAACGATCCTGGCCGCGCGGTCCAAGCTCTCGACCACATCGAGGATCTGCTCGTTCTGCTGGCACCGCGGGTGCATGCCGACTCCGCGACGTCCACGTTGACCCGAATCCGCGGGCAGCAGAGAACCTGGACGGACTACGTGTCCATCGCGACCGACGAAATTCGGCACTTCAGTACCAATTCCGCCCAGGTGCAGCGCCGCTTGCGCGCCGTGTTCACGACCTTGCTGGCAGCGTGCCCGGTGGATCAGCACGCTCCGCTCCTCGAACGCCTCGACGCCATGGACGCCGAACTGACCCGCGAGTGGACCGGCGAACTGGACATACGCCTGGCCGGTGTCGCCGATCCCCAGGGCCTCGGATCCGAGGCAGGTGCAAGCGGCCGTGTCCATCCTCTGATTGTCGGACAACCAGGAGCGAAGTAATTCAGAGCGCCGAGTTGAACGCCTGAACCTTCAGATCCCGAGACAGGTTGTCGCGCTTCTCGAGCACCAACCGCCGCAACGACGCCGGCGCATCGGCATTGGCGTCGAGCCACCGATCGACCGCAATCAGATCCCCGGACGCCGGGAACAAGCCATTCACCAGGCGCCGCGCAATCTCGATGCTGCGCCCTGACCACCACGTGCGCAACGAGGCAAAATAGTCCGCCGCGTAGCCCTCGATCAGGGACGCGTCGACGCCGGCTTTGAAGCCGCCGATCATGGCATCGAGATGATCGTTCGACAATGTGAAGTCTGTGGTTGCGGCCTGCCAGACGCGTTGCTTGGTCGCTGCGGTGGGCAACGACGCGAGTGCGCGAGCGTATGCGATCCGGCCGGCCGATGTCCCGTCGCTGCGCAACTCGTGGTCGAGGTCACTCGGTTCGGCAAAGCCTGTGGCAGCCAGGGCAATCCACATCGACCACCGAAGATCGGGGTCGAGAGCGAGCCCGATCGGGCCGGGGCTCTCGCCGAGCAGGATGGCACGCAACGCGTCAGCCCGCGAATCGTCGAGCGCCGCCGCGGCGGCACAGGCTCGGGCCCACGCCAACTGACGGCCCGATTCCGGTTCGCTCTCGAACATCGCCTTCCATGCCGTCGCCAACCACCCAGCCGCCGCGCTGGAGCGCAGCTCGCGCGGAACGTAGTGCGCGATTGCGAACTGCGCGTCAGCAGTGATCGAACTGAGAATCGCCAGGTCCGGTTCGGAAGGGCCACTTTGTTCGGCCACCGCGAGGTACCGGAATACCGACAGCTCACCGTCACGTACGGAGTTCCACAGCGAGGACAGAATCAATCCACGCGCGAGTGGATCGACAACACGCTCGAGCGACGATTCGACGGTGGCCAGCGACGCGGCGTCGAGCCGAATCTTTGCGTATGTCAGGTCGTCGTCGTTGAGCACGATCAGTGGTCCCGCGGGAACGTCGATCGGTGTGCGCTCCGCCGAAATGTCGACCTCGACGCGTGCCGTGCGAACCAGGTCGCCGGTATCGCCGTAGTTGTAGACCCCGACTGCCAGACGATGCGGTCGTGGATCAGTTTGCACCAATTCCCCGCCCTCGAACGTCAACGTCGACACTCCCGTTGTCTCGAGCCAGGCACGTGACCAATCGCGCATGTCTCGCCCGGACGTCGCGCTCAGCGCGTCGAGGAAATCGACTAGCCGAGTGTTACCGAAAGCGTTCGCCCGGAAGTACTTCCGTGACGCCTCGAAAAACGCGTCACGCCCGACAAAGGCCACCAGTTGTTTGAGGACACTCGCACCTTTGGCGTAGGTAATGCCGTCGAAGTTCAGCTTCGCAGCTTCCAGATCGACGATGTCGGCGACGATCGGATGCGTGGTCGGCAACTGGTCCTGCACGTACGCCCAGGCTTTTCGCTTGATCGCAAACGCCACCCAGGCGTCGGTGAACCGCGTTGCCTCGACGCTGACAAGCGATCCCATGAAATCGGCGAACGATTCCTTGAGCCACAGATCGTCCCACCACACCATGGTCACGAGGTCGCCGAACCACATGTGTGCCATCTCGTGCAGGATCGTGTTCGCGCGGCGCTGGTACTGCTCGGCAGTGGCTTTGCCGCGAAACACGTAGGACTCTGTGAAGGTGACGAGGCCCGGATTCTCCATTGCGCCGAGGTTGTATTCGGGAACGAATATCTGGTCGTACTTGCCGAACGGATACGGGTAGTCGAAGGCATCGGCATAAAAGTCGAGACCTTGCCGAGTCACCTCGAACACGTCGTCGGCATCGAGGTACTGGGCCAGCGACGCTCGGCACAGAACACCCAGTTCGACGGTGAGGTCGCCGCGACTCCACCCCGAACTCACTCGATGGTACGGACCGGCCGCCACTGCCGTGATGTACGTCGAAATAGGCAGTGTCGGAGCAAAAGTGACGGTCTTGCTGCCGGCGAAATTCGAATCTGTCTGCACGGGAACCTGATTCGACAGCACTTCCCAGGACTGCGGTGCCGTGACCACAAAAGTGAATGGCGCCTTCATGTCCGGCTGCTCGAAGCACGCAAACACCCGACGCGCATCCGCTGGTTCGTATTGTGTGTAGAGGTACGCCTGCCCGTCGGCGTCGTCGACAAATCTGTGCAGACCCTCTCCGGAGCGGCTGTACTCCGCAAGCGAAACAACCTGCACGACGTTCACATCCGACAACCCGTTCAGCGCGATCCGCGCACCGTCGTACTCGACAGCGATGCGACGGCCGTTCACCTCCACCGATTCGACTGCCCTACCGATGAAATCGAGCCACGTAGAATCCACGGTCGATGTCATCTCGATCGTGGTGACGGTCTTGAACGTCGCCACAGCAGGGTCGACCGCCGAGCGGAGGTCCAACTCCACTCGATAACCGGTGACCGATACCGCGGACGATCGGAGAGTGACTTCAGTTCGGTTCAGGTTTGCTGTGCTCACCCGTCTGATCCTGCCAGGCCGGGCGAACATCAGGTCCCCTATCCAGTGAAAGCTCCCTGCCACACGGTGTCGAACGGCGTGTGCGCCGAGACCCGGGCCTCGATACCCGCGGTGACAAACTTCTTTGCCAGTGCCACAGCTTCTCCCACGTCAGCGCCCTTTGCGAGTTCTGCGGTCACCGCAGCGGCAAGGGTGCAACCGGCACCGGAGACGCGCTCCTGGCCAACCTTGGGAGCAGAAAGTACCGTCACGTCGGTTCCGTCGAACAGCACGTCGACGGCGTCGTCGCCGGCCAGTTCCACGCCACCCTTGGCCAGAACGTACTTCGGTCCGAGATCGTGGATACGACGCGCTGCTTCGATCAGTTCGTCGACGCTCGAGATCGCGTCCATTCCGGCCAAGGTGCGCGCCTCGAAGAGATTCGGGGTGACAACAGTTGCGAGGGGCAGGATCGAATCACGAAGTGCCGTATCGGTATCGAGTGCCGCTCCGGGCTCCTGACCCTTGCAGATCAGAACCGGATCGAGAACCACGTGCCGCCACGACTGACGACGCAGCCCCTCCGCAACAACCTCGATGGTCGCGGGAGTTCCCAGCATGCCGATCTTCACGACGTCGAGATCGTGCGCCGACGTTGCTGCCTCGATCTGGTCTGCGATCACCTCGGGTGCGATGGGGACAAAGCGGTGGCCCCAGTTGTTCTTCGGGTCGAAGGACACGATGCACGTCGTGGTGGCGATTCCGTAGACACCGCGGGCCTGGAAGGTCTTGAGGTCGACCTGTAAGCCGGCACCACCGGTGGATTCGGATCCAGCGATGACATAGGCGAGGTCAACCACGGTACAAACTCCTTTTGAGGCTTCGACACCATTCACGGATACCCGCGAACGCCGGAGGTCGAAGTTTATCAACGTTGACCCCGGCGCTTCTCCGCGACTACGTGTCCTGGTTACTCACCCGCTCCACCGGAGGGTACGAATAGGTTTCGTCGAGGATCGCCTCCCCTGGCATATAGAGCCGAAGCACCAGCCTGAATGCTGCATCGGGCGACGGCAGCCAGTTTGCTCGCGCGGTGGCGTCGGTCGGCGCGTCCTTCGAGATGGTGATCCGGAGAGACCCATCTGTTTCGTAGCGGATTCCGGCGGTGCGGTCGCCGATCGAGTACCGGTCTATCGGGTTGTCAACCAGGTAGTAGCGCGGAATGTCGTAGAGCGTGATCGACCAGAATGCGCCGACGGGCGGTTTCTCCGGGAAGTTGATGAGATAGGTGTTCTCGCCGATCAGAGGCGCTCCGGTCACGTCGGTGAAGGCTTGTGCATACACCGCTTCGTAGGCGTGATTTCCCCACAGCCCCAGGCGGCACGCAATCGCCCTTTCGACAATGCGCACCTTCTCGTCCAGGATCTTCCACCGGTCGTCGTCGATCGTTCCGAGGCCGAGGTTGTAGAGGTTGTAGTCGAAGAGATGCAGGCCCACCGTCCATCCGTTGAAGACCGGTGCCTGGCCGTGTTTGGTGGCGTCCTCGAGCTCCGCGACGCCGTCCGCATACCAGGCGCGCAGGTCATCGCTGTCGACATCCGGAGACCACAAACCGGAAAACTGCTCGATCAGGGCAGATTCCGCGGTCGGAGCGGGGAATGCCTGTGACCAGCGGTGTGCCTGCTGCCAGAAGAGCAGATCGTCGGTAAGGTTCGCGTCCACCGCGGGTAGACCGTTCACTGTCGCGGCCGGGTCGAGTGACTCGAGTATCAGCAAATCCTGCAGCTTCGTCACGGCGGGAATGTCGCCAGGGCCGGTGCAGGCAAATCGGCCGACTATCGACACAATGTCGGTTGAGGCCTGGACCACCGGATGCTCCGATTCTCCGGTCCAGCCCGGTGGGACGATCAGAAAACTGCCGGCTTCATTGCCCGTAGCCCGCGTGCCGACATACGCGATGTTGTTCGTCCAGGCGTCGACAAATTGGAGTACGTAATAGCGATCCCCGGTTGCGGGCACGTCCAATCGCAGTGGTCCACCCGAAAGGTCAAGCTGCGCCATCGAATAGACGGTGTCGTTGTTGATCGTGACAAACGTGTCCTCTGGCCCTGCAAGTTTGCGGGCATGCGAGAAACTGTTGAACGGTGTTGCAGGATTGGAGCCGACGCCGGTCGTGACATAACGCTCCACCTGTCGGAGGTTCTCCACCAGCGGGTAGTAATAGAAATAAGCAGCGGCCGCGGTCTCTGTCAGTGCACTCACACTCGTGTCCTTCAATCGGGCACTGTAACCAGTGCGGCGAAGACGCTAGTGCGGCCAACGATATCGATAATCGCGACAATGCGTAGAACTACGACAAATCGGGAATCCGTGTCGCCCAGGCGATGTCGTTGTCCTCGTAACCCAGCGGCGGACCCACAAACTCTCCCCCGCACGTGATCAACGCAAGCGTCTCCGGTCCGTCCATTCGGTTCAGGCGCTCGACTGGTAGTTCCCCGTCCTTGCGGTACTCGTCAACCGCATCGATCCGATAGGTCCACTCGTGGCCATCCTCCCCGGTCAACGTCACAACCGACCCCGGAGTCAACGCGGAGAATTTCTTTCCGAAACCGTCACCGGCGTACACGTCATTGATGTGGCCGGTGATCACAACAGTTCCCGTACCCGAACCCGGAAATGCGGAGTCCGCCCACCAGCCGACCTTGCTCACATCCTCCGGAGGAATCAGCGAACCACCCGACGTTGTCTTGATCGCAAGAACCACGGCGGCCTCGCTGCCGATGCGCAACTGAGTCGGTGTTGCCGGATTGTCGACTACCGCCTCCAACGCAGATGGCAGATCCTCCTGCCCGGTCGCGAGAACCCGAACCGGTTGGTCACTGTCGTCCGAACACCCACTGACACACAACAACACCGTCAGCGCCGCTGCGCCGCACAGGCGCCGAAGCGTCTGGCGAGACGATTGCGTCACCGCGAGATCGGCCCGGACGGAACCTGGGAAATCGGAACTCGATTGCCTACATCGCGTCCGGGCAGTTCACCGTTCTGGTTGCCACCGTTGTTTCCGCCATTTTCGCCACCACCGCCGCCGTTTCCGCCACCCTGGTTGCCGCCATTCCCGCCGTCGTCTGGGCAGTCGGTCCCCGGATCGGTTGTATCGCCCGTCAGCACGATCTTGACCGCGGAGAGGTCGACGGATTGATTCTGCGCCACGAGGTTCGGAGTCGACGCATCAAAGGCGAGGGTTGCTCGGACCGGAATCACTCGTCCGTTGTCCGTATGCGTGACTTTCGTTCCGGACATCCCCAGATCCTGGGTCAATGTCATACGTGAGCGGAGTTCTGGGTCGCCGGTGAGTCCCGCGCCGTCGATCCGCAAGGTGCCGCTGACCGGGCTGCCATGCGCGCGGATGGTTACCGAGGCTCGAAACTCGAGAGTGTCGCCTGGGACAGCGCGCCAGGACTCGATGGAATTGATCTTCGTGCCGGGTGTGCCGGTCGAGACGTCGTACCAGCCGTCGACGACGGCTGGATCGAGCGACATGGAGTTGTCATTGATCTCGGGAACGCACGTCTGCGTCAAAACGGGCGCGGCGCCGGCTACTCCCGGCAGCGCCGTAGTGATCAGGGCTGCGGTGGCAAAGATCGCTGCGCACGCACCTGCGGTACCAAAAGTTCTCATTCCCGCTACCCTCACCTACGGTCTGACAATCTGGTCAATTCAGTCAAAATACCAGTACAATCGCATATAACGGCACGATCGGACTGACAAAATATTCTTGTGGTGCCATCGGGCAATTATTCCGCAGCCGATCCCGACATTGGGTACATCGTTTCGGCGCGATTCAAAAGTTACAGTTCACCCGAGTAACCGCCGCGCGGCAATTGTGCTCACGCAGGCCTGATCATCCGCGCGTGTGCATAATCGGCGAGCGGCAGCGGAATGATTGCGGTGTGCAGTGCCGCGTGACGTGTTTGGCGCAACTCGCAAATGTCAAACCTGAGACATGCCACCTCGAGCACAAACGCCGTGATCCGACATGCGCACCGTGTCGAATAGACCCAGCAGACAACCGAAATGGTCGCTCGAGGCGGTGGCTGAATATCTCGGCGCGGACAGCGAGTTACTGCACGAGCAAGGAACCCTGGTTGTTGCCGGCGTCTGTCAGGACTCCCGTCAGGTTCGCCCTGGCGATATTTACGCGGCGCTGCCAGGCACCGAACACCATGGTGGCGAGTTCGTCGCCGAAGCCGCGCAGAGGGGTGCCGTCGCTGTGGTCAGCGATCGACCCACTGAAATATTGCCGGCGTTTGTGGTGAAGAACCCCCGAAAGATCCTCGGCCCTTTGGCCGCTTGGATATACGGCGATCCCTCCACATCGCTCGACGTATACGGCGTTACCGGCACCAACGGCAAGACCAGCACTACATTCATGCTCGAAGCCGGTCTAGCCGCGGCCGGACTGCGCACCGGCATCATCAGCGGAATCTGCGTTCGGGGACCAGACGGCGTATCGGAAGCGGAGCGAACAACACCTGAAGCGTGCACGTTGCAACGTACGTTGTCCGCTTTCGTCGACAACCGCGTCGACGCCGTCGCTATGGAAGCGTCGAGTCATGGTCTTGCACTACACCGAGTCAATGGGACGTTCTTTCGCGTCGCTGCCTTCACGAACCTTTCGCGTGACCATCTGGATTTCCACAAAACTATGGCGTCGTACTTCGACTCGAAGGCGCAGCTTTTCTTACCCGAACGTTGCGCCCGCGCGGCGATCAGTGTCGACGATCAGTACGGCAAAGCCCTCGCTGAACGCGTCACTGTTCCTCGTTTGACCTTCTCATCGCTTGGTGCCAGCGCCGATGTCACCGCCACTGACATCGAGGCCGATCAAACGGGAACATCTTTTGTTGCACGCCATGGGAGTTGGGAGAGGAAAATCCGGCTGCGCCTGCTGGGGTGTCACCAAGTTGACAACGCATTGGCGGCAATTGCCGCTCTTCGCATCGGAGGAGTCGATATCGCGGCGGCGCTCGACGGTATCGAAAATCTCGACACCGTCCCCGGGAGATTGGAAAATGTGGAAATAGGACAGAATTTCCTGGCATTCGTCGACTACGTACACAACGCAGGTGCGCAACTCCGCTTGTTTCCGTACCTGCGCTCGTTGTCGAAGGGAAAGATCATTGTCGTCATCGGCGCCACTGGGGGCCGGGACCCCGGCAAACGCGAGCCTCTGGGTCGTACTGCCGGCAGTCATGCCGACGTCGTTGTCGTCACCGACGAAGGTCCGTACCACGATGACGCAACAGCCCTCAGAAATGACGTGGCCGCGGGGGCGCGACTCGCGAATCATGCAGAGGTGCTTATCATCCCGAATCGGAGTGACGCTATACGGACCGCCGTATGCTTGGCAAAAGCAGGCGATATCGTTGTCGTTGCGGGGCGTGGGAACGACCACGTGATGAACTACGACGGTACGGAGATAGTGTTCGACGATCGCCAAGTACTCGAGCGCGCACTCGTCAAGTATGCAAAATAGTTGTCAGCGCACTGTCGTCCATTCACCCTTCGGATCGGTCAGAACAAGAAGGAAAACGACGCCGCACCGTACGCTACGGCCAACCCTACGAGAATCCATCCGACATACGATCTGATGGACAGCCTGCGAGTGCGATGCCATCGCGGCGACGCTCGTAAGAATGCCCCTACAGCGCCCACCAAGAGCGTCACGCTCGGCAAGAACACCAAAAGGCGTCGATCCTTACGCGAGCAGACCAGCACGTCGGTGTCGAAACACTCGCCCCGCCGAGAACCCAACACCACAAGTGCCACTATCATCACAATCACAACCAGGACGATCGAGACTGCGTAAGTGATTGTCCTCCTGCCGATTTCCCGCTCGGCCCCTGCGGCAAGACCGGGTTGTTCAGTCATCGAGGAAACCCTCCGCTGTATTTCACGCCGACCCATTCAGTATCGCAGTAGCGTTTCGCTCACGCTCGGCGCCCAGAGGCATTCGTGGGCCAATCGACCGCGCCGTCGTGATGATTGATCTGTAACCAGTCATACCTCCCGCCATACTCGCCTTGTCCTGATTTCAAATCGACTCTTGTCATCCAGTCTAAATGTAGCTTATCTACATCAGTGGATGCAGATAATTGACCGTTTGGAGTATAGGATTGCTTCAGTTAAACGGCCGCGTCACCACAACGCACAACCTCGAGGAGTCACCGATGCTCTTGCGTCTGCCAGGTGTTTACCCTCCACAGGAAGATACGTGGCTGCTGGCCGACGCACTGGCTGCAGAGAGACTAGGACGGGACTCTCGGGTACTGGATCTCTGCACCGGGACGGGGGCGCTGAGCTTGCGCGCCGCTGCAATCGGAGCCAGACATGTCACCGCCGTCGACATATCTCGTCGCGCAGTCGTCACCACCCAGTTGAATGCCATCCTGCATCGGCATTCGATTCGAGTGATTCAAGGCGATCTGACTACACCCGTTCAAGACCAACGTTTCGACGTAGTCATTTCCAACCCCCCGTACGTTCCTGCGCACGACGACGTCCTACCCACTCGCGGCGTGGAGCGGGCGTGGGACGCGGGCGTAGACGGGCGGGTGCTTCTGGATCGGATATGTACACACGCACCCCGAGTGCTTGCCGAGTCAGGTGTTCTCTTGATCGCGCAGTCTGTGCTCAGCGGGATTGAGAAAACTCAGTCCATGCTGGAAGAACAGGGATTATCTGTGGAAGTCGTGGCTCGCGCGGAGATCCCTTTCGGGCGCGTACTCTCCGCGCGGGCGGCACTGTTCGAGGCCCGCGGCCTCATCGCTCCGGGCCAGCGCACCGAAGAGATCGTTGTCCTTCGGGCCGCGAAACCAAGTCTCGACAAGGAGGTCATGTGAATTCCATGTCCGATACCGAACGCGACATGAGCTCGGTCACCGTCACCGTGTGCCCGGACGGACCGATACTTGTTCGTGGTCCTGCAACCCTGATCGATGGCGCGGGCAATCCGATCGAACGAAAACGGGCAACGGTCGCGCTGTGCCGATGCGGTGGTACGAGTATCTCTCCGTTCTGCGACGGCACACACAAGAAAAGGAAGTCCATCCCTCGTGACCAGCGCTGAATGTGGACGTGATGTGGCAAAGCCATGTGAGCCCTCGGCGCGGCCTAGTCGACCAGAGGACGTGAGGTTCGAGAGTTGTAGCGAGCCATCATGATTCGCGGTGGGCCTGCAGAGGAAACCGGAACCAACTCGCCGGTCAGACTCGAACTCCAGTTTGTTCGCTCAACTGTGCAACCCTCGCCGCCAGAATTGAATTCTCGGCCTCGAGCGACAGTATTAACCGGATGCCGACCAAGTTGACACCGTCGTCGATCAGCGCAGTGATACGGGCCAGCGTCTCCAGGTCCGATTCGCTGTATCGGCGGGTTCCGCCTCCGGTGCGGGTCGGTGTCAACAACCCTCGTCGCTCATACAATCTCAACGTTTGCGGCCCGACTCCGGAAAGTTCGGCCATCACCGAGATTCCGTAAACGCCTCGAAGCGCGCGCGCCTGGGTCTCTGACGTCACGGTATACCTCCTAGGCGTCTTCATTGACCGTGCAACCTTAACATTCTCTGCATTTCAATCTAACGTCGCCAGCACAGATTTCATGAGTCCAGCAGTGTGCAATGCGAGCGCGCATTTGTCCCGTCAATTTTCCACCTCAGCTGTTGCCAATTATCTGCAGCTGCTGGTATAGATTTTGAGGGAAGGCGATGGGCGCAACCGTCGAATGAACAGACAGATCTGAATGAACAGGCAGATCTAGTGTCACATCTGCAGAACGACGCCTCAGGCAGTGTTAACCACGCAACTCCAGGAGGCCCTATGACCAATCACGAGGGAAACCGGACCAAGGCTTATCCGACAGTGTCGAGAGAGCCTGCGTTGATCGGGTTTCGAAACACGGACACCAACTCCAAACCGACCTGCCTGACACTGTAACGTGGTCCGAAGATGGGCGGTGCGATAAGCGCAGTGCTACAAGCAAACTGAACAGCACTAGTTATTTTGCTGTCCAGTCCAGAGAAGTGTCGTCCAGATCCTGAAGTTTCTGCTTGATTTCCTGCATGCTCGGCGCGTGACCGCACATTTCCTCGCGGCACCATTTACCTCTGTGAACATTCGTGTACGGACACGTCCCAAATGGCGTGACACAAGACGCCGCAACACGAGACTCTGTCGATAGACACAGCGCCGAGAATGCTCGGGGACCACCCATCAGTCGCACGAATATCCTTGTAACTTATTGCGACGGAAAGGGATACATAGGTTGCATGCTCAGCAAACGACCGGAACACCCACGACTGTGCAGCACATGTTGGAGACACCATGACGACCGACAAAGATATCGCTACCGAGACAGTTGATCTACCCAGGTGGCGGGATCGAAAACGGTATTGGTGGCCCGTGGCCTTGTTGATCCCACTGAGCCCATTCCTGTCCTGGTTGCTCGTCGATCGTCTGAGCTTGGGATTGTTCTGGGCGACCGGGGCATGGATTCT
This sequence comes from Rhodococcus sp. AD45-ID, assembly GCF_003023755.1. Classification (NCBI taxonomy): domain Bacteria; kingdom Bacillati; phylum Actinomycetota; class Actinomycetes; order Mycobacteriales; family Nocardiaceae; genus Rhodococcus; species Rhodococcus sp. AD45-ID. Next base: position 1,686,086 of record NZ_PYHL01000002.1, read on the forward strand.
GGTACTGATCATTCCGATCATCGACTTGATTTCAGGTAGAGACGGCCAGAGCCCGCCGGATCATGCAATTCCGCCGCTGCAAAAGGATCGCTATTATCGTTGGTGCACCTACCTTTTCGTGCCACTACAGTATGCCGGGTTGATGTTTGCGTGCTGGTGCTGGGTGAACGCCCCCATGGCGATGGGTGAGAAGATCGCCCTCTCCATGACAGTCGGAGTCGTAGCCGGCGTAGGAATCAATGCCGCACACGAGCTCGGACACAAAAGCGAAGCCGTCGAGCGATGGTTGGCAAAAATTGTTCTCGCACAATCGTTCTACGGGCATTTCTTCGTCGAACACAATCACGGGCACCATGTCCGAGTGGCAACACCTGACGATCCAGCCAGCGCTCGGTTCGGCGAATCATTCTGGATGTTTTTGTCACGCAGTGTAATCGGCGGATTGAAATCGAGTTGGGCGATCGAAACAGCGCGTGCGCGCCGACGCGGAAAACTCAGCTGGGGTGCGCAGAACAGCATCGTTCAGACATGGGTGATGAGCATCGTCTTATTCGGTGGACTGATCGCAGTGTTCGGCTGGCAGATCGCCCCTTGGCTAGCACTCCAAGCAATCGCCGGGATCTCATTTTTGGAGGCGGCAAATTACATCGAACACTACGGACTGCTACGCAAGCGCAGATCCGACGGCAGTTTTACGAAAGTCCGACCGGAGGACAGTTGGAACAGTGATCACATCGTCAGCAATGTGTTCCTTTATCAACTTCAACGTCACAGCGATCATCACGCCAACCCACGCCTGAGATACCAATCATTGCGAAGTAGCCCGGCGGCACCGCAACTGCCGGCGGGATACGCGGTAATGATCGTCTGCGCTTGGATACCCCCGTTGTGGAGGTGGCTCATGGATCGCCGTGTTCTCGCCTACTACGACGGTGATCTCACCCTCGTCAACACGAAAGCGACTTCACGATGAACGCGCACACCGGTGAGGAAAGGCAGGGCTCCACTCCCCCTGCAGGAACGACGGACCGCAGTAAAATACCGCCCGCCCCGGAGATCATCGCAGCGGTGGAATTCCTCCGCACGCAACCTGACGCAGCAAGCATCCGGCGCCGATATCTTGAACTGATAACACCAGGCAACGAGCGTGACGGCACCACCATCGACTACACCGCCGCTGAGCGCTACCTCCTCGCGACCGCTGCACGATACAAACGACAAGTACGCCTCGGTTCCCGCGCAGAGCAGGGTTCCGGAGAGCAAGGTTTCACGAAGCAGGACGACACCGACGGAAGATGATTCACAGCATTTCAACCGTCGAGATCCGGGAAGCGTCGAGCCGCAAAAAGCTTCTGACGACGGGAAAGTAGGATCTAGTACCGTTCGATGCAGGTAGGACTTAACAGCAGACCCCGAGGTGCACAAACGATGTCTTGGCCAGACAATGCCCTGACAGAACCCGCAGCTGTTTTTGCGGCGTTGGCCCAGATTCTTTACTCCGCGACAGACGATGCCGACGTGTACAACGCGATCTGTTCCGCCGCGGTCGACTTGATTCCCGGTTGTGATCATGCCAGTTTGATGCTGCGCCGTGGGAACACCACCGTCACCGTCGCTGCGAGTGATGAGATGGCCGCTTTTGCAGATGATTTGGAGCGCGCCACCGGAGAAGGTCCGTGCCTTGACGCTCTCGAAACCGAAACACCACAGCTCGAGTCGGATCTGCGCACTCCGAACCAGTGGCCTGAATTTGCGCGGCAAGCTCTCTCGAAGACTCCGATCCGTGGAAGCATGGGGTTCCGCCTACTCGTCGACCGACGCAAAATCGGTGCTCTCAACCTCTTCTCCGATACACCGGGAGCGTTCACGGAGGACATAGCCGACGTGGCTATTGTTCTCGTCTCCTTCGCGTCTGTGGCAGTCACTGCGTTGTCGCGAGGAGAGGATGCCGAATCGCTGCGGCGAGGTCTGACCGGTAGCCGTGAGATCGGCCAGGCCGTCGGTTTGCTGATGGGATTACACGGGGTATCGAGCGACGCAGCATTCGAGATTCTGCAGAAGACTTCGCAGAACATGAATGTCAAGGTCGCAGACCTCGCTCGCGACGTCATCGTCCGGCATCGATCTACTCTCGACTGACCGGCTCGCTGCCTCCTGAGAAAGTTGGCGCGAGACGGTTGCCTTGCAGCCGGCAGCATCATGTCTGGCCCGCTGGGATAGGATCTGTTTCAGTTCTTCGTCAAGCATCGGCAACGGACGTTTAATTCCCATGCCGTGCTGCCCTGCAACGGCCACCTCGAACAGGTAGGTCAATCATTCCCCTTACGTCGAAGCACTCGGAAACATATAACGACGCATTGATCGCACTGGCCGCTGCAACCCAGCGTCCGGCCAATGTTGTCAACCTCGCCGGCGATTACGCCATCCGTGTCGATCTCGAGTACAGCCGCTACGTACTGGCCACCAACACTGCCGAGGGTCTGTCGGACGAAACCTATCCCGCCGGCTCGTGGTTGGTTCGTATCTTCCAATCTCAAATCGGCGGCCTCCCAGACGAACTACTCGCCGACGCCACCGATGAATGGCTTATCGACGCATTCGATTCCGTTCTCAGGCGCCTCGAAGCCGACGGAAAGAAGATCTTCGCGGACGCGGACTTCGGAGACGTCAGCCTCCTGAAGCCGGCAACACACGTGATATCGGTGCACTCACAGATCACCCCGGCCCCTCGGCTGCGTTGCACGACTGAGGGATCTGCTCTGCAGGAATAAGTCTCACTCGATCGAATACGAACCAGATCGAAACTGTGTCGCTACAGCCGTTGCTCCGAACCACGCGCTTTGCCGCATTCCAGCAATGTGGATGTCAGCCGAGCGCTTCCCCCACCAAGAACGCGACCTTCTGCCGTTCCACATCCACGTCGAAGTCGGCGTCGCGGGCGGCGATGCGCGCGATCAGCTCCGTCACCGCAGCGTGGATCGTCTGTCGCAAGAATCCGCGTGGGTCGGAATCTCCCAGGACGTCGGCACTGTTCATCTGGATCTGCGCAGTGATCGTGCGCCGCGCCAGAAAAACACGCGGGGACCGGACACCGGTCGGATCAGTCACCGTCGTGATGTCGCCACCGACGATGACAAACAGGTCGAAGTCGTACTGGAACTCCACGTTCCGCAGCTGCCACTTGATCCGACTCAACTCTTCGAAGTAGGTCAGCGGTATCGACGGGCCGCCGAACACCGATCTGAACCTGAGCCGATGCGTCATCCGGCCACACCGATCGAAGGCTCACTCACGGTTCGCTCCGACGGGGCGCGGGTCGACAGCACCGTCCGGCGTGGCGACCTCCCAGTACAGGTTGGATGGCCCGACCAAGATGAGTGGGTCGACCCACTCGGCAACGACCTCGACGATGACGTCCTCGAGTTCCTCTCGTGACCAAATCCGCGGCCGGACCGGAACCGCAGGCTCCCAGCCGTCCTCACCCCAGATGACGCCGAACAGTTCCCGCTCATCACCGAGCTGCCTATCCAACGTGAACGCATCAGGGCCGTCGAATCGCGCCCAGACATCGAACGTGCCGTGCGCGTCCTGGTCGACGAATACCTCGATGATCACGCCGTCAATGCGGGCAGACGCTGTGTTGCGTATCGTTTCGAGCCGAGCGGCCACTACCGGCGACACGGTGTCGAGGACGGCTCTCAGCGCGTCGCGGTATTCAGTTGCTTCCACGGACTCAGCATATCCGTGCCGTTCCCGGAGCAGTTCACCCTCGGAGCAACAGCATGCCCCTACAGCAGGAGAACACTAAATCTATTGATCGGCAACGGATCTCGCGAGATCGTGTCAAGATGTCCGATCACGGTCCCTCTCCACAATCCAGGCTGCAACCTGCGCCCGCGAGGTGAACCCCAGTTTTGTCAGTATGTGCTCCACATGCCCCTGGGCGGTGCGCGGTGAGATCACCAGCCGATCGGCGATGGCCTGGTTTGTCAGGCCCTGCGCGATGAGATCGGCGACTTGGCGTTCCCGCTTGGTCAGTCGCGTCGAGGCGTCCATGCCGGATCCGGCTGCGTCGGAGAGCCGTTCGTGGAGGGCGTAGGAAATTGCAGCTTCGAGTCCGAAGCCTTGCCCCTTTCGGAAAGCCGCCGCGAATGCTTTGTCTCCGAGCTTCTGACGCGCCTTCTGATCGCATTCCTGGTGATAGACAAGTAAGTTGGAATGAATAATCGCGGTGCTGCCCATTGCGTGCGCCAACCCATCCGCCGCTCCCATCAACACTGCGGCTCTGGTGGCGTCGCGCCGCCCGCACTCGATCCAGGCCATCGTCTCGAGGCAAGCTGCTGCGACGCGTGGGTGGTGTACCAGGCGGGCCAACTTCAGCGATTGCTCGAGTAGCCGCATCGCACGATCGGTATCGCCTTTTCGCCACACGGCGATGCCGAGGGCCCACAACGAGAGCGACCGATACATCTTCTCGCCATAGTGGTCCGTGATCGAGAGGACACGCTCGAGACATTCGATTGCCCTGTCCATCTGGCCGCTCAATCCATAGGCCAACCCCAACGAATACAACGCACCTACCTCGAGCGTCCGATCGCCGTGACGGCTGAATCCGGCGGCGGCGGCTTCGAGAAGCGAGGAAGCGCGCCTGGGGTCACCACTGTAAAGAGCATGCATTCCGTCGGCGAAGTCAACGAGTGGGCGCATCATCGGGTCACGCGTGTGAGCGGTGAGACTCCGTGCCTCCTCGACGCGGCCCGCCCCGGCCCTGAGGTCACCTTGAATACTCGCCATCAGCGTGGCGAAGTAAAGACCCTTGGCCCAGTCGAGGGTGAATTGGCCGCTCTGACGGGCAAGCAAGTGGTCGATCCAGTGCCGGCACTCGTTGTACAGGCCTTGGGAGCTCCAGAAGAAGGACAACGCGACAGCGGTTCGCAGGCCGGCGACGGGATCGTCGACGACGCTGAATTCGAGGGCTTCCCGCAGGTTCGGTTGCTCGCGCTTCAGACGCGCGATCCAGTCGAGTTGGCGGTCGCTGACCCACTCGGCCTCCGCGTCGAGCGCCAACCGTTCGTACCAGTCCCGGTGCCGGCGGCGCAGTTCCGTTAGATCGCCGGACTGCTCGAGCTTCTCGTAGCCGTACTCGCGCAACGTCTCGAGCATCCGGAACCGCACCACCGACCCATGTTCCTCGCGAATCAGAATCGACTTATCGACCAATGACGTCAACGTGTCGAGAAGCGCGCCCGGATACTGGTCCGCGCTGCACACCTGCTCCGCAGCATCGAGTTCGAAACTAACCGCGAATACCGCCAACCGACCCCACACCAGTTGCTCACTGGCAGTACATAACTCGAAGCTCCAGTCGATACAGAGCCGCAACGTCTGCTGCCGCGACGGGGCGCCCCGGATACCTCGAGTCAGCAGCGCGTATCGATCAGTCAATCGCTCGAGAATCTGCTCGAGCGACATCGCCCGCAATCGCGCCGCCGCCAGCTCGATCGGCAACGGCAGCCCGTCGAGCCTGCGGCAGATCCCGGCCACCGTCTCCGCGTTCTCCTCGGTGAGCACAAATCCCGGAACTGCCGACGCGGCGCGCTCGCCGAACAACGACACTGCATCGTATTTAGACAATCCCCGGAGCGACGGCTTCCGCTCGGGCTCAGGGACGCCAAGCGGCGGAACCCGCAGCACCGCCTCCCCACCGATGTCGAGGGGTTCGCGGCTGGTAGCCAGAATCCGCAACGACGGACAGACGCGCACCAGGGTCGCGGCCAATTCAGCGACGGCATCGACCAGCTGTTCACAGTTATCCAGAACCAGCAGCAATTCCCGCGGTTCGAGAAACTCGATCAGCATCTCCGGTACCGGTCTCGCCGACTGGCCCCGCAGTCCCAGCACACCAGCCACTGTTTCGATCAGCAACGACTCGTCACGCAGCTCGCCCAACTCGACGAGCCGGACGCCATCGTCAAATTCGCTGTGCATCCCCGCCGCGAGCCGCATCGCCAGCCGCGTCTTTCCGACCCCGCCGATCCCGGTCAACGTCACCAACGGGCCAGCGGCGAGCAGGTTCTTCGCTTCGGTCAGCTCGCGTCGGCGGCCCACAAAGCTGGTCAGTTCCAGCGGAAGCTCCCCCGTCGTGCTCGGAGTAAAGGCACCTGAACGTCGCAGTCGACCTTCAGGGCCAGGTCGCCAGCCGCCGCCCGGTTCGCCGGGTTCGCCGGGTTCGGCACGTAGGGACATCTCGTCGACCGGGAAATCGTAGTGCCGTTGCATTTGCCGCAGTTGCTCGCCGAACTCCGCGGCAGTGACTGGGCGCGCGCCGGGCGTCCGCGACATCGCGCGAGAGATTACTTCGGCCACGTCGTCGGGGATCCCATGGTCACGCAAGTCGGGTACCGCTTGCTTGGTGATCCGCAGAAACTGCGCGACAACTTGCTCACCGCTACGACGCTCGAACGGGGCGTGACCGGTGAGAGCGCTGAACAGGACAGCGCCAAGACCGTAAATATCGGCCGCTGGACTCGACGGATCTCCCCCCAGCACCTCCGGCGCCGTATATGCCGGCGACCCGGTGACGACCCCGGTGGCAGTCTCGAAACCACCGGTGATATGCGCGATACCGAAGTCGGCCAACTCCGGTTCGCCGTACTCGGTGAGCAGGATGTTGGCGGGTTTGATGTCGCGGTGCAGGATGCCGAGCCTGTGCGCCGACTCCACCGCGCCCGCCATCTTCACCCCCAGGCGGAACGCCTGATCCAACGGCAGCGGACCGTCGCGTCGAATCCGAGCATCGAGGGAATCCCGCGGGTGATACGGCATCACGATGAACGGACAGCCACTGTCGGTGGCGCCGACCTGCAAAATGTTGACGATGTTCGGGTGTCCGGTCAACCGGCCCATCGCTTGCTGTTCCCGGAAGAAGCGAGACCGGTTCTCCTCGTCGAGATCAACCGTGAGCACCTTCACCGCAACCGGGCGATCCAAATCTGCCTGCATGCAGCGGTAGACGACGCCGAATCCGCCGCGGCCGATCTCCTGGACATCGTCGAAGCCGGCACTTCCCAGTTCCACGGCCGACGGCGGCGGGTAACGCTGAGTGCCGAGCGAATCACCTTCACCCATCGGACGGCCTACTCACTCCGTCGGCACCTAACTCCTGGCCACTGGTCCCGACGGCACGACCAGCGCCCTTCAACCCTATCCCTCACCAGTCGTAGAGGATCGTCATCACTGCCGCAATCTGATTCAATGGAAAGATGTGCAGGTGGCTGGCATATTCAGGTGAACCGATCCTTGCGCATGACCTCTTGTTCCGGCCGAAGCACTCGCTAATCGACCAGAGCCTGCATTCTCGTCTCGGTGCGACAACAACCAACGGTGACGGCTTCGGAATCGGTTGGTACGGGGAGGGCAGCGAGCCTGCCCTGTTCAAAAGCATCGAACCCGCGTGGAACGACTCGAACCTCCGCGAGGTCACCAGTCAATTGCGGACGGCGGTGCTCTTCGCTCACATCCGTGCATCGACGGGAACTCCGGTGCAGCGCAGCAACTGTCACCCATTTCGACATGGCAATTGGATGTGGATGCACAACGGTTCCCTGCGTGGGTTCCATGAGATCAAACGCGAATTGGTGACCGCCATCGATCCATCGCTCTTCCCCGACTTGGAGGGCTCCACGGACTCGGAAACTCTGTTCTTTCTCGCGCTCACCTTCGGCTTGACCGATGATCCGTTCGACGGGGTTGCCAGAGCGGTCGGGTTTGTCGAGCAGACAGCCCGCGCCCACGGAATCGACAATCCAGTACAGATGACGGTCGCTACGACGGACGGAACATCAACCTGGATCTTCCGCTATTCGACTGAAAGACAATCAAGGTCGCTCTTCTTCTCCACCGAGATCTCCACGCTGCGGAAACTCCATCCCGAAGTGGAAGCATTGCACCACCTTGGTGAGGAAGCACGAATCGTCGTTTCCGAACCACTGCGCGACCTTCCGGGAGCGTGGAACGAGGTGCCGGAATCGGCTGCGGGTGTCGTTCAAGCGGGACGGGACGAAATGCGGGAGTTCGAGCCAATCCCTACGTGAGTGCCGGTTCGACATCGACATCCACTCAGACAAACAAAAAATGCGGCTCCGGATTTCTCCGGAACCGCATTTTTGCTCTTCGGTCGGGCTGACAGGATTTGAACCTGCGACCACTTGACCCCCAGTCAAGTGCGCTACCAAGCTGCGCCACAGCCCGTCCGCGCCCTTGTTTCGGGCGCCTGGAAAGATTACATCAGAGACGGGCTGAAGTACCAATCGGCTGGTCAGAGCCTTTTTAGTACTGTTTGGACGCAGAAACTAGCGGCTCTTACGGTCGCGCTTCTCGCGCACTCGCACGGAAACGCGGATCGGGCTGCCGTCGAAGTTGAACTCTTCACGCAGACGCCGCTCGATGAACCGGCGGTAACCGGCCTCGAGGAAGCCTGTGGTGAAGAGAACGAAGGTCGGCGGACGCGTGCTTGCCTGCGTCGCGAACATGATGCGAGGCAGTCGGCCACCGCGCATCGGCGGCGGTGTTGCTGCCACAACTTCCTTGAGCCAGGTGTTCAGGCGACCCGTGGGGATGCGCTTGTCCCAGGACTCGAGAGCCGTGTCGAGAGCCGGCACGAGCTTCGCCACGGCGCGACCGGTGTGGGCGGAGATGTTGACTCGCTGAGCCCATGGAACGCGGACTAGATCGCGGTCCACTTCCTTGTCCAGCATGAGTCGACGGTCCTCGTCCACGAGGTCCCACTTGTTGAATGCGATCACCAATGCGCGACCCGTGTCGGCCACCATGCTCAGAACACGGAGGTCCTGCTCGGTGATCGGCTCGTGTGCGTCGATGAGCAGGATCGCGACCTCAGCGGCCTCGATCGCGCTCTTCGTGCGCAACGACGCATAGAACTCGGCGCCGCTGGCATGGCTGACGCGCTTGCGCAGACCAGCCGTGTCGACGAAACGCCAAGGGCGCCCACCGAGTTCGACGATCGAGTCGACCGGGTCGACGGTGGTGCCGGCAACGTTGTGTACGACGGACCGCTCGTCGCCGGACAGCTTGTTGAGCAAGCTGGACTTTCCGACGTTCGGCTTTCCGACCAGAGCAACACGACGCGGGCCGCCGCCGGGGATGCCTTCACGCGGGGTTTCCGGAAGCTTCTCCAGAACCTCGTCGAGCAGGTCGCCGGTACCGCGGCCGTGCGTCGCACTCACGGAGTACGGCTGACCGAGGCCCAAGGACCACAGTGCGGCGACCTCGGACTCGGTGCGTCCGTCGTCCACCTTGTTGGCAACGAGGATGACCGGAGTCTTGGAACGACGCAGCACGCGAGCGACCGCTTCGTCGGTCGCGGTGGCGCCGACAACAGCGTCGACGACCAGGAGAATGGCGTCAGCCGTTCCCATGGCCAACTCGGCCTGCCGAGCAACGGCCTGCTGAAGGCCCTTTGCGTCGGGCTCCCATCCGCCGGTGTCCTGGACGAGGAAGCGTCGGCCGGCCCAGTTCGCCTCGTACGAGACACGGTCACGGGTAACGCCGGGGATGTCCTCGACTACCGCTTCACGGCGGCCGATGATGCGGTTCACGAGCGTCGACTTGCCGACGTTCGGTCGACCGACAACAGCCAAGGTCGGGACGGCAATGTGCGCTTCGCCTTCGCCGTCCGCTTCGAGATCGGCGTAGTCCCACTCCGATTCCTCGGACCAGGTTCCGTCGCCGGCAAATTCGGTTACCAGATCGTCGCTCACTGCACTGCTCCAGTTCTGTCGCTGACCACCAACAGCAGCTTGGCGATCACATCTTCAATGCCCAATTCGCTCGTATCCACCAGGATGGAATCCTCGGCAGGGCGCAACGGCGACACTGCCCGAGTCGAATCGAGATGGTCACGGCGCTGCACATCAGCCAGCACCGCTTCGTAATTGTCTTCGCGGCCTTGGCCGACATTCTGCGTATTGCGCCGTGCCGCACGGGTTTCCGCCGATGCGGTCAAGAAGATCTTGACGTCCGCATCAGGGAGTACGACGGTTCCGATGTCGCGTCCTTCGACGACGATCCGCTCTGCGCCCGCCGCCAACTCACGCTGAGTGGCAACCAGCAAGTCGCGAACCTCGGGCACGGCGGACACAGCGGAGACAGCCTTGGTCACCGCGTCGCCGCGGATCTCCTCGCTGACGTCCGCGCCGTCGAGATGCACCTGCTCGTTGCTCGGATCGGTACCGATGGACCAGGGCAACGCCGCAACCGCAGCGGTGATCGCCGCAGCGTCAGTCAGATCGATTCCCTGACGCAGCACGTGCAGGGTCGCGATCCGGTAGATAGCTCCGGTGTCGAGGTAGCGGGCGCCCAAACGCTGCGCCAACGCACGGGAGACGCTGGACTTGCCGGTTCCGGACGGTCCGTCCATCGCGACCACTAGCGGCATGGACGAATCGGTCACAGGCCGACCGCCTCGTACAGTCCACCGACCTCGCTACGACCGAGTACGCGCTGCGTTCCCGGACGCTGATCGCCGAGAGCGACAACTCCGACGTTGGTGCGAACCAGGCGGACAACAGGGTGACCGACGGCATCGAGGAGGCGACGCACGATGTGCTTGCGACCTTCGTGCAGAACGAGCTTGACGAGCGTCTTGCCCTCGTTGATCTCGAGCACAGTGAATGCGTCCACCTTGGCCGGACCGTCGTCGAGGGTGACACCGTCACGCAACTGCTTACCGGTGCTGCGCTCGACAACGCCGTGAACGGTGGCGAGGTACGTCTTCGGAACCTCGAACGACGGGTGCATCAGGCGGTGAGCGAGATCGCCGTCGTTGGTGAAGAGGAGCAAGCCCTCGGTGTCGGCGTCGAGACGGCCGACGTGGAACAGTCGCTGACCGGACTGAACGCGCTCGGAGACGATGTCACCGACACACGGGCGACCGAGGTCGTCAGACATCGTGCACTGCCATCCACGCGGCTTGTTCATTGCCAAGTAGACGAGGTCCTTCTGCACGACAACACGAACGCCGTCGACGCGGACTACTGCGTTCTCGGGATCAACACGCAGACCCTGCTCCACCACGATGCGGCCGTCGACCTCGACGCGACCCTGGTCGATCAGTTCTTCTGCTGCACGACGTGATGCGACGCCGGCCTGAGCCAGCACCTTCTGCAAGCGGACGCCGTCGCCCTTCGGCGGGCCGTCGTGCTTGGTGACCTCGGCGTGCTGATGACGCGCCGGCTTGGCGTTGGACACCAACGGGTTCTGAGAGACGACGCGCTGCGGCTTCTCCGTCTTCGGCTTGCCACGCTTGTTGGTTGCCGCCGGTGTCGGGGCTGCCGGGCGCTTGCGCGGAGGTCCGTCGAACTTGGATCCACGAGGAGCGTTTGCCCAGGCAGTGCCGCGAGGAGCCTCGGGGCGTGCGCCGCGCTGATCGTCGCTGCGACGGTCAGCGCCACCGCGCGGTGCGCGACGGGCATCAACGTGAGGGGTACGACGGTCATCGCTGCGGGGGCCGCGACGATCGTCATTGCGCGGGCCGCGGCGGTCATCGTTGTAGCCACCACGACGGTCGTCGGTCCGTGCGGGACGACGATCATCACTACGTGCGGGACGACGATCATCACTGCGCGGGGGACGACGATCATCACTGCGCGGGGGGCGCCGATCATCATTGAATCCACTGCGACGGTCATCCGTGCGGGGGCGGTCGGATCCGGCATTGCGGTCGTATCCGGAAGTACTGCGGGAAGTGTTGCTGCGTCCACCACGGGGGGCTTCGCTGCGTGCGCCACGGGGGGCGTCACTGCGTCCACCACGGGGGCTGTCGCTACGACCACCGCGGGGGGCATCGCTGCGTGCGCCGCGGGTGTCGCGGGAGTTGTTACGGTCCGGTGTGCCATCTCGGCGAGCGGGATTGTTCACTTTTTTCCTGTCAGTTTTCAGCTGTTTCCCGACTGTGGTCGGGTCTTTTCTTTCTGCTGACGACGGCGGGTTTTCCCCGTCAGTCGTCGTCGACTTCGGTGTCCACCACGTCGGTGGGCACGTCGGCCTTGTTCATTCTCGCAAATCGCGGATCGGATTCGAGGCTTTCGCTGATGTCGTCGATCAGGTCGACATCAGGCAAAAGCGGTGCCAACTCCGGGAGATCGCTCAGCGAGCTCAATCCGAGCCGTTCGAGGAACAGTTCGGTTGTGGAGTACCGTGTCGCGTTGGTGTCCGGGTCTGGCCCGGCTTCCGCGATCAGTCCGCGGGCGAGGAGTGTGCGTACCACCCCGTCCACGTTGACGCCTCGTACTGCACTGATCCGCGCACGAGTCAACGGTCCACGGTATGCGACTATCGCCAAAGTTTCCAATGCTGCGCGGGTCAGTTTGGTACGTGCGCCCTCCAGCAACAGCCGTTCGACGTAGGGGGCGAATTCTTGCCGCGTGTAGAAACGCCATCCGTCGCCTGCGTATCGCAGGTCTATGCCGCTGCCACGGGCGGTAAGTGCAGCCGACATCAGTTGCAGTCGCTGCTCGACGCGAGCCGGATCGGTACCGGTCACGGAGGCAAGTTGCGCCACCTCCGCCGGTGAGTCGACTACGAGCAGCAGCGACTCGAGCACAGCGTCGAGTTGAGTGTCGTCCAGCTCGAAAGCCAGAGCCGAATCACCCTCACCAGAGTCATCTACCTGCACAGATTCCGTCGCGGCCGGATTGAGACTCATCGGTAGTCCTCCTCGGTGACGGGGGCTGATTCCTCGCCGGTCCAGGTAACGAGCAGTGGCCCGAGCGGCTCGGGTTGGTCAAAGGCAATGGTGCGCCGACGGTACAGCTCGAGCAGCGCCAGGAAGCGGGCGACAATCGGGGCGGCGTCGTCACAGTCCTCGATCAGGTCCGGAAACGGTACCCACTCCCCTGTGCCGCGGGCACGCAGTAGTTCGAGGATGAACTCCGCTTGTTCGGGGATCGAGATATTGGACACATGCAGGTGATCGAGGCTGACTGTGGGCACCGGCCGGGGTGCGAAAACGGCTGCGGCGATCTCGGCGAACTTGTGCGAATCCACTCCGAGCAGCACTTCGGGAAGGAGATCGGCGAACTGGTCCTCGACGGCAACGGAGCGGGGGTATCGCCGCAATGCTGCTTCCTCGAGTTCACCGAACAGCGTCGCAACTTGCTTGTAGGCGCGGTACTGAAGGAGCCTGGCAAAAAGAAGGTCGCGGGCTTCGAGCAGAGCAAGATCCTCGGCGTCCTCGACTTCGCCTGCCGGCAGGAGCCTGGCGGCTTTCAGATCGAGAAGTGTCGCGGCGACAACAAGAAACTCCGTCGTCTGATCGAGCCCCATCGCACTGCCGAGTTGCCGGGTGTACGCGATGAAATCGTCGGTGACGGTGTGCAGCGCTATCTCGGTGACGTCGAGTTGGCGTTGATTGATCAGGGAAAGCAGCAGATCGAACGGCCCTTCGAAGTTTCGAAGTGTTACGCGGAACTCTGCAACTGCTGGGGATGAATCTTCTTGCGGTGGAATCAGTTTCACTAACGACCAGACCGGTGGATTACTTCGCGGGCCAGCGCCCGATACGCCTCGGCTCCGGCAGATTTGGGTGCCCAGGTGGTGATCGGCTCGCCGGCCACGCTGGTTTCGGGGAAACGCACGGTGCGGTTGATCACGGTGTCGTAGACAACGTCGCCGAACACCTCGACGACGCGCGCCATCACCTCACGGGCGTGGAGTGTGCGCGAGTCGAACATCGTGACGACGATACCGGCCAACTCGAGTTTGGAATTGAGCCGGTCGTGAACCTTTTCGACGGTGTCGTTGAGCAGCGCCAGACCGCGCAGGCTGAAGTACTCGCATTCCATCGGAATGATCACCGAATCAGCGCAGGCCAAGGCATTGACCGTCAGCAGACCGAGCGACGGCTGGCAGTCGATCAGGACGTAGTCGTATCGATCCAGAACAGGATGCAAAACGCGACCCAGCGTCTGTTCACGTCCCACTTCGGTAACCAGCTGAATCTCGGCCGCCGACAGATCGATATTGCTCGGCAGCAGATCCAGTCCGTCGATCCGGGTGCGCATCAGCACGTCGTCGATGGACACACGCGGTTCGACGAGCAGGTTGTGGACCGTCAGTTCCAGATCATGGTGCTGCACACCCAACCCTGCGGACAGTGCGCCCTGCGGGTCCAGATCGACCAACAGCACGCGGCGGCCGTACTCCGCCAACGCCGCCCCCAGATTGATCGTGGACGTCGTCTTGCCGACGCCACCCTTCTGGTTACACATCGCGATGATCATCGCGGGACCGTGGTGCGGCAACGGGGTCGGCATCGGGACTTCTCGTACCGGTCTACCGGTTGGTCCGAGTTCTTCAACTGACGCAGTGTCCGACGAGGTCGGTAGGTCGAATATCGCCTCGGAATCGGTGGCTGGGGCAGGTTCGGTAGAGGGGTCGAGGTACTGGGTTGTGACATACGGCGGCGCTGACTCCGCCGCTGCTCGCTGCGATGTCGACACGGTCCGATGCTCCCCTGTTCTTTCGACGGTTGCTCTCGGCGCCGGCAACCCGTGGAATACCCGGCAGTACCGAATTCCGACAGGCCGAATACTCACAAGAGTCGCTCGCGCGCCTTGAACGCTACCGCTTATTTCTCCGATTTCTCACGCAACACGCATTACACGCAGCCGGCTAGCGCGCCCGGGGGTGTGCTTGCGCCCACACTTCACGCAGCGCTGTGACGGTGACCAAGGTGTAGATCTGGGTTGTGGTGACCGACGCGTGGCCCAGAAGTTCCTGCACAACACGAACGTCGGCACCGCCGTCCAGCAGGTGTGTGGCAAAGGAATGTCGCAGCGTGTGGGGCGAAACGTCAGCCGTGATTCCTGCCGATGCCGCCGAATCCTGAAGGATCTGCCAGGCACTTTGCCGGGACAACCGTCCACCTCGCGCGTTGAGGAACAGGGCAGGCAAGCCCCTGGTAGCCAGCGCGGGCCGGCCACGCACAAGATAAGCGTCGACGGCCTCGATCGCGGGCCGACCGATGGGCACCACGCGTTGCTTTCCGCCCTTGCCGTGGAGCACCACGGATCGAGAGTGGGTGTCGATGTCGTCGACATCGAGGTCGATGGCTTCCGAGATACGAGCTCCGGTGGAGTAAAGCAGTTCCAGGAGTGCGCGATCCCTCAGATCCCGGGGACCGTCTCCGGCTGCGCCACCACCGGACGCTTCCAATAGCGCGATGATCTGGTCGAGCGGGAGCGCTTTGGGGAGTTTGCGTCCGGGGGTCGGCGGTTTGACTGCCCGGGCCACGTCGACCGTTGTGAGTCCTTCGGCGGTCGAGAACTTGTGGAAACCGCGTACCGCGATCAGGGTCCGCGCGGCAGAACTCGGCGCCAACGCGACAATTCCGGCGTCCTTGTCCCCCAGCCGCAAATTCGTCACGAATTCCGTGATGTCGTTTTCAGCAACTCGAGAGACATTGTCGATGCCCCTGGCATTGAGGAATTCGACGTAGCGATACAGATCCCGGCGGTACGAGAGAAGAGTATTGCGAGCGGATCCCCGCTCGACCGCTAGGTGGTCCAGAAATGAATCCACCTGTCTGGCAAGCATTTCAGGCCCTGGACTTGCGTTCTCCGAAGGCGGTCGGACGGTCCGGCCACGGAGCGTCGGCTGGTCGCAACTCTGTGCCGACAGCGCGTGCTGCCGCCAGCGCCATGATGCCGGACACCGCGGTGGCGTTCACCAGATCGCCGCGCAAGGCCATGTCGACGGCCTTCGCCAACGGCACCCGCGCAATCTGCAGGTCCGCCTCTTCGTGTTCGGGATCTTCCCGGTCGACGTCGTGCAACCCCTCGGCGAGGAAAACTCGCACAGCTTCGTCGGTGAACCCCGGCGAGAGCGCAACGTCGACAAGCACGGACCAACGATCAGCGCCGAGTCCGGTTTCTTCGCCCAACTCACGCGCGGCCGCGTCCAACGGACTCTCGCCAGGTGCGTCGAGAAGACCGGCCGGGATCTCCCACAACCGATGACCGAGCGGATGCCGGTACTGATGAATCAGAACAAGATTGTCGTCGGCGTCGATCGCCACCACCGCAACAGCGCCGTGGTGTTCGACGACCTCCCGGTCGGCGCGCTGACCTCCTGGCATCACCACAGAGTCCTTACGCAGCGCGATGATCGCGCCGGTGTAGATCGTGGTGGAGTCGAGGGTGTCGAATTCGTGCCGACCGGGGTCGCTCATGTGATTGCTAGACCTTTTCCGAGGATTCGGTGACGGCGTCGAGTTCGGTCTCGGTTGCTGCGGTGTCGATGGTCTTCTCGGCATGAACATCAACGGGCAGACGCTCTTCGAGCTTGTACTTCAGAGCCGCATCGATGAACGCCGAGAACAGCGGATGCGGACGCGTCGGGCGGCTCTTGAGCTCCGGGTGTGCCTGCGTTGCAACGAAGAACGGGTGCTGCTCGCGCGGGTACTCGACGAACTCGACGAGATGACCGTCGGGGGACGTACCGCTGAACTGCAAGCCGGACTTGGCAATCCGCTCACGGTAGGTGTTGTTGACCTCGAAGCGGTGACGGTGACGCTCGGACACATTTTCGGTTCCGTAAGCCTGCGCCGCAACCGAACCCTTGGTCAGCACTGCCGGGTACGCACCCAGACGCATCGTGCCACCGAGGTCGGCCTCGCCGGCGATCACGTCTTCCTGATCGGCCATCGTGGAGATGACGGGGTACTTGGTGTCCGGTTCGAATTCGGCCGAGTTGGCATCCGTCAAACCGACGCTGCGTGCCGCTTCGATGACAACACACTGCAGACCCAGGCAGATACCGAGCAGCGGGAGTTTGCGTGCGCGGGAGTACCGGATCGCGCCGAGTTTGCCTTCGATACCGCGGATGCCGAAGCCGCCGGGGATCAGAATGGCGTCGACGTCGCCGAGTGCGGCCTGGGCGCCTGCTTCGGTCTCGCACTCGTCGGAAGCGACCCACGAGATCTCGACCTTGGAACGGTTGGCAAAGCCACCGGCACGCAGCGCCTCGGTCACCGACAGGTACGCGTCCGGCAGGTCGACGTACTTGCCGACCAACGCAACTCGGACCGTCTCACGCGGCTGGTGAACCCGATCGAGCAGATCGCCCCACACAGTCCAGTCGACGTCACGGAAGGGCAGACCCAACTGACGCACGACGTACGCGTCGAGGCCCTCGCGGTGCAGAACCTTCGGGATGTCGTAAATCGACGGAGCGTCGGGAGTGGAGATGCAGGCGTCGACGTCGACGTCACACATCAGGGCGATCTTGTTCTTGAGGCCCTGCGGAACGTCACGATCGCAACGAAGGATGAGCGCGTCGGGCTGAATGCCGATGCTGCGCAACGACGCAACCGAGTGCTGCGTCGGCTTGGTCTTGAGTTCTCCGGACGGGCCGAGGAACGGCACGAGGGAGACGTGCAGGAAGAACACGTTGTCGCGGCCGACGTCGTGGCGGACCTGACGGGCAGCTTCGAGGAACGGCTGCGATTCGATGTCGCCGACAGTCCCACCGATTTCGGTGATGACGACGTCGGGGCGCACGCCCTGCAGATCCGGGCCGCTCATCTCGAGGATGCGTCGCTTGATTTCGTCGGTGATGTGCGGGATGACCTGAACGGTGTCGCCCAGGTACTCGCCGCGTCGCTCCTTGGCGATAACCGTCGAATACACCTGGCCGGTGGTGACATTGGCCTGACCCGAGAGATCGCGATCGAGGAAGCGTTCGTAGTGTCCGACGTCGAGGTCGGTCTCCGCGCCGTCTTCGGTGACAAACACTTCACCGTGCTGGAACGGATTCATCGTGCCCGGATCCACATTGAGATAGGGATCGAGTTTCTGCATGGTCACGCGCATGCCCCGCGCGGTGAGCAACTGTCCCAAACTGGAGGCGGTCAAACCTTTACCGAGCGAAGAAGCAACACCTCCGCTGACGAAGATGTGCTTGGTGGCGGTACGCGTGGTGTTGCGTGACTGTGGCAAAAGGGGCTCCCGTGACGACTGTGCAGGGCTTGGTCTGTTGAAGCAATGCTGGGGCCTGCCGACCCACGGGATTTCACGGTAACACCTATGGGGCCCCGACGCCTACTACGCGCCGAGTTTCGCCCCACGATGTGACCGGGGTATCAACTCGCGGGTGCACCGACGGTGATCGCCGCGGCTCCCGGGCCGGTTCCGTACCGTCCTGCTCCGCCGTTCAACTGCTCTTGCAAAGCCAGCGAGGTAGTGATCTTCCCGGCTTCACGATCAACGTTGTCGATGGTCGTCAGACCCGCTGAGAGCGCCGCATCGGCCCGTACAACCGCAATCGGACCATTGCCATCGGCCGAGCCCGGTCGACCCGCCAGGACCGTTCCTGCGCCGCGTCCGTCCAGCGCACCGGCAAAGCGGGCGATCACGGCGCCGCGATTACCGGAGGCCCCGTCGTCCGATGCGTTGTCGCCCGTGAGGACCACCGCGAGCTGAGCCGGCTTGACGACGCCGTCGTACGTGACGAAACCTGCGCTGCGCAACGTGTCGAGAGCCAGATTCAGCTCGTCCGGCGTGCTCTGCGGCTCACTGGTCGATCCGTTGAGCAAGAGGACTGATCCGAGCAGGTCACCGGCGAGGCTTCCCTGGTCGACCGCTCCCGTCTTGAGAGTGATGCCCGCGGGGATCACGTTGTTCACGACCGTCCGCAGACGGTCACCGCCGCTGGCATCGGCAAACGAATCCGTCAACGACACGCGACCGGTCACCACGCCGCCCGATGCCGCGATCAATCGCGTGACACCGTCCAGATCGCTCGGATCAGCGTCGGGTGCGGTCACCAGCACAACGGTCCGACCGGCGAGAGAATCACGTACGACGCGTCCGCCCACGGCCGAGTCGAAACCGTCGGCGGAGTTGAGTTGCTCTTCGAGATGATTGTTCTGTTCGTTAAGATTTTCGATCTCGTTCTGCAGATCAGCCTTGTCGTCGCGCAGGCCGGAGAGCAGCCCACTCGACAACATTCCGGATCCCAGAACGACGCCGATAGCGAGTGCCAAGAAAATAGCCGCAATCGAAATTGCGTGTTGACGCATAGAAATCACTTGAAGAGCCCCTGAACCCACAGCGCAAAGCTGTTCCATGTTGCGATTGCCCAGTCGAGAACTTCACTACCGGCATTGGATACGACCAGCGCGACGATCACCGCGACCAGTGCGGCGAGCACCAGAAGAGCAATAGCTCCCCCGGATACCCGACTGCGATACAGCGTTGCGACGGCTTTGGCGTCGACAAGTTTCGGACCGACCTTGAGTCTGGTCATGAACGCCGACGGATTGCTTTCGCGGCGAGCACGATCGAAGAATTCGTCGAGCGAGACGACGTTACCGACCGTCACGATCAGCGACGCGCCATGATGGTCCGCAAGCAACAAAGCCAGATCCGTCGGTGACCCCGTTGCCGGGAACGTCATCGCTCCAATGCCGAGATCCTGGATACGCGAAAGACCGGCAGCATGACCGTCCTGGTCCGCAGGCAGAACCACCTCGGCGCCGGACTTCAGAGTGGGACTGGTGATTTCTTCCGGGTCGCCCACGATGAGGTCGGGGCGGTAGCCGGCTTTGCTCAGTACATCGGCGCCCGCACCGACGCCGATCATGATCGGCGAGTACTCCTTGATGAACGGCTTGAGGTTCTTGAGATCCGCCTCGTGATCGGGCCCGTCGGACACCACCACGACATGGCGGTCCTTGAGATTGATGTCGACGTCTGGCACGCCGATGCCGTCGATGAGGAGCGGACTCTCGGTTCGGATGAACTCGATTGTGTTGCCGGAGAACGCTTCGAGGTGGTCGACGAGTCCGGTTTTTGCCTCGATCATCCGGTCGGAGATCTCGGCCTCGGACTGTTCCTCACCCTTGAGGAGGCTCTTTGTTCCGTTGAAGACCTCGCCTTCGTGCAGGCGAATCTTGCTGCCGTCCTTGATCGACTTGAATACCTCGCCGTCCGGCGCGTCGATCAGGACGATGCCGTTGGCGACGATCACCTCCGGGCCGAGGTTCGGGTATCTACCGGAGATGGACGGCGATGCGTTGACAACCGCGAGCACTCCGGCTTTCACCAGAGCGTCGGCTGTTCGCCTGTCGATGTCGAGCTCGTCCAGGACGACGATATCCCCGGGACCGACACGGCGTAAAAGCTTGGCCGTATTCCGATCGACCCTGGCGATGCCGCTGATCCCTGGCAACGACGTGGTGTTACGGGAGAGCAATGCGGGCATCTTCATGGCTTCGATGATGAACCCGAACCTGCCGCTATCGGTGGAGGCGCGCCGAACCAACTACCACATCAACCACAACTGCACCACGTATTGTTCAATCTGTGACGCGTGCCGCATTGGCTATTTCCAACAGTTCCTCGGCGTGCGCACGACCCGTTTCAGTATCGTCCAAACCGGCCAACATCCGGGCCAGTTCCACGACTCGATCGCTGTCCGAGAGTGTCCGAACACCACTGCTGACGACGCCGCCCTTGTCGTCGACTTTGTCGACTACGAGATGGGTATCAGCGAATGCCGCCACTTGCGGAAGGTGCGTCACCACAATCACCTGATGTGTCCGAGCAAGTTTGGCCAATCGGCGACCGATCTCGACGGCCGCACGACCACCGACTCCGGCGTCCACTTCGTCGAACACCATCGTCGCGCCCGTGTCGCTACCGGCAAGAACAACTTCCAAGGCGAGCATCACGCGTGAGAGTTCACCGCCCGACGCGCTTTTACTGATCGGCAACGACGGAGCGCCGCTGTGCGCCGACAACCGGAACTCCACCTCGTCTACGCCACCGGAACCGGCATGCAATTCCACTCCCCCGACGTTCAGCGGAGCCGAATCCTGAGGACCGGCGACCTGCTGCCGGACGCTGACTTCCAAACCGGCCCGGCCCATCGCCAGTCCGGCCAGTTCCGCACTGACGGCTTTCGACAACTTTGCAGCCGCCTTCACTCGCGCCGCGCTGAGTTTGGTGGCCGCATCTGCTGTCAGCGCGGCGGATTCCTCGACCTGCTTGCTCAACAATCCGAGAGCATCCGACGATACGTCGAGTTTGGACAGTCGAGTACGAGCAGTGTCGGCCCATTCCAGAACTCCGTCGACGTCAGCGGCATACTTCCGCGTCAGCGTCTTCAGTTCGGATTGACGTGACAGCAGTGTGTTCAGAGCACCCGGATCAGACGGTAATCCAGCGAGGTAGGTATTGAGATCGCCGGCTACATCGGTGACAACCGCGATGGCATCGGCCAGCCGCGCACCCAATCCGTCCAAATCGGAATCGACGACGGACTCGATCCGCGCCCTGGCCTCCGACATCAGATCCAGTGCGGGCGAGACTCCGACATCAGCACTGGCCATGTCGTCGCTACCGGCGAGTGCCGCATGCGCTTCCTCGGCTGCCGAGCGCAGCGAATCCAGATCACTGAGACGCCGAACCTCTGCCACGATGGTGGCGTCCTCGCCCGGTTCCGGTGCAACACCGTCGATTTCGTTGAGCGCGAAGGTCAGCTGATCCGCTTCCTGCGCCAGTTCGCGGGCCTTCGACGTGCGTTCGATCAGTTCCGAACGAGCGTCAAGCCATTCACGGCGATGCTTCCGGTAGCGCGTCAGGAGCGTTCCGATTGTCTTGTCGCCGAAGCGATCCAGAGCATTACGCTGCTGGTCGGGACGAAGTAGTCGGAGCTGATCGTTCTGACCGTGCACCGTCAACAACGGGTCGGTGAACTCCGAGAGCACACCGGCCGGAACGCTGCGACCACCGAGATGCGCTCGCGATCGTCCGTCGCTACCGACGGTCCGGACCGCGATGATGCTGCCGTCCTCGTCACGCTCGGCTCCGGACGACTCGAGGATCCGTGCGATCTCTCGTTCCGACGCCGGCGACAAGTCCGTGACGAACCTGCCCTCGACAACTGCGCGGGAGGCGCCCAGACGCACCCGCCCGGCATCGGCTCGCGCACCACTGAGCAAGTGCAGGCTGGTGACAACCATCGTCTTACCCGCACCGGTCTCACCGGTCAGGACGGTCAATCCCTCGTGGAATTGCGCTGACGCCTCGGAGATCACACCCAGGCTGTCGATTCGGATCTCTGCGAGCACGTTTTAAGGCTTCCTTCCCCGCCAACCGGTCACCGGCAATTCAAACTTTCGCACCATCCGATCGGCAAACGGCGCCGAATCCAGTCGTACCCACTTGACCGGAGTCGCACCCCGAACAATCTCGACGCGTCCGCCCGCAGGCAGTTCCAGCGTGCGGCGACCGTCGCAGAACACCAACCCGTCGTGACTGCCGGCAACGGTCTCCACCGCAATCAGAGACTCCGGACTGGTGACGAGTGGACGCGCGAACAGTGCGTGAGCGTTGCTCGGAACCACAAGTAGCGCTTCGAGTTCCGGCCACACCACCGGACCACCGGCAGAAAACGCATAGGCCGTCGACCCCGTCGGCGTGGACACCAGCACACCGTCGCAGCCGAATGCCGACACCGGCCGCCCGTCAACTTCGAGAACCACTTCGAGAACACCCAGACGTGAGCGGTTTTCGATACTCGCCTCGTTGAGAGCCCACCCGCGATCGATGATCTCGTCATCGACGCGAATCACAACGTCCAACGTCATCCGGTGTTCCACGCGGTATTCCTTGCGGACTACCTGCGCGAGAGCCTCTTCGAGATGCTCGGCCTCGGTCTCCGCCAGGAACCCGATGCGTCCGAGGTTGATTCCGAGAACCGGAATCGACGCTTCCTGAGCTAACTCAGCGGCACGGAGAAAGGTGCCGTCGCCGCCGAGAACCAGAACCATCTCGCATCCGACTGCCGCTTCGGGACCTGGGTGAACAACTGTCACATCAAGATCCGGCGCCGAGAATCCCTCAGGCGCAGTCATTGCCTCGATACGCGAGCTGTCAGCTTCGTCGACCAGCACCCGCAGGCCAATGCCCGCGCTCTCGAAGATCTTTCCGACGCGTCTGGCAGTTTCGGCGATATCACGGCGACCCGGGTGTGCCACCAGGAGAATTTCGCGTGACTCACCTCCGGCAGTTGCATTCACTGCGGACCTTCCTCTACAGCTCTGCGGATCAGATCCTCGACCGACGGCGCATCGTCAGCCTGCTCCTGCGGCTCGGTTTCCTTCTTGAGCCACAGGAAGTACTCGACGTTTCCGGACGGGCCGGGCAGCGGACTCGCAACAACACCGGCGGTACGCAGGCCCACCTTGGCGGCAGCTTCGGACACTTCGAGGACAGCGGAAATCCGAAGCTCAGGGTCACGAACAACCCCACCTGCCCCGACTCGATCCTTGCCGACCTCGAACTGCGGCTTCACCATCGGAACAAGATCGGCGCCGTCTGCCGTGCACGCGACAAATGCCGGGAGCACAAGCTTGAGAGAGATGAACGAGAGGTCGGCAACAACCATGTCGACGGTCCCGCCGATGGTTTCGGCGTCGATGGCGCGGACATTGGTGCGGTCGATGACGTGAACCCGCTCGTCCGACTGCAGTCGCCACACCAACTGGCCGTATCCGACGTCGACGGCAACCACTTCTTTGGCACCGCGGGTCAACAGAACGTCGGTAAATCCACCGGTCGAGGCACCGGCGTCCAGACAGCGACGCCCCTCGACACTCAGCCCTGATTCGCCGAAAGTGTCAAGAGCGCCAATCAGTTTGTGTGCTCCGCGGGAGGCCCAAGAGACTTCCTGCTCGACCTCGACCACGCGCAGCGGTGTTCCGGCTTCGATGGCCGTAGCCGGTTTGGTGGCAACGGCGCCCGAGATGAGGACCCGGCCGGCCGAGATCAACTCTTGTGCGTGATCGCGTGAACGTGCCAATCCACGACGAACGAGTTCAGCGTCCACGCGTGCTCTACGTGCCATGTCAGACCCTGTCCACAGACGCCAGTGCTTGGACCAGCACCTCGTGTGCTTGTTCCAGTAATTGCGCCTTGTGTGGAATCACGCCTGCTCCGTGCTGATCGTTCGGATCCTGATCGAGTTGCCCGAGACTCACGAGCAAAGCGTCGACGTCGGACCGAATACGCTCCGGGTCAACACCTCGCGACGGCCCAGGCACACCGGTGCCGGGGCTCGTGTTTTTGTTGTTCGATATCGGGGTGCTCATCGCGCACAACGCTAGTGCATGACCATTGGTTGCGCACACATCCCCACCCCGCGAGTCGAACACTCTTGCGAGAATTTACGCCAACCACGAATCTACGACGCGTTGCACATCGGCGTTCGATGCCTCGACGTTTTCGAATGCCGGATGTTCCCATGCCACGGGAGCGAGTGCGCGCAGCAGCGACGTCTCGTCCCCCACCATGGGTCCGTCCACGACCAGTGCCGTCCCGGACGCGGAGATGGTCCACTTCGAGTCGGTGCCGACCTTCGACAATGCGGCAGGCTGGTTCAGTGCGTCCAGGGTTGCAGCAATGTAGGTGGGGTGCTGTTCGAGTGGAGCGCGCAGAACATCAGCGGGCGTGCTGACACCGGTCAGAACAAGCAGTGAATCAATCGAAACAGCATGCGCGCCTTCAATATCCGTATCGAGGCGATCGCCGACGACCAACGGTTTGGTGCAACCGCTGCGGAGCAATGCATCGTTCATGAGCGGGGCCGCGGGCTTGCCGGCCACCAATGGTTCTACCTTGGTCGCTGCGCGCAGCGCCGCGACCATCGAACCGTTTCCGAGCACCAAACCACGCTCGGAAGGCAGCGTGGTGTCGAGATTGGCCGCCACCCACAGTGCGCCTGCGCGAATAGCAAGGCACGCCTCGGCGAGGATCGACCAATCGGTTGCGGTCGAATGCCCTTGTACGACGGCTACTGGAGATTCGGCGAACTCACGAACCGGACGCAGTCCGACCCGAGTCACCTCGTCGGCAAGCGCTTCGGTGCCGACAACAAGGACCGCAGACCCGGGAGCGACCCGTTCGGCAAGCAAACGGGCAGCCGTCTGTGAACTTGTCACAACCCGGTCGTCGACAGAATCGAAGCCGAGTTCGGTCAGATGCGCAGACACGTCCGACGGCGACCGGCTCGCATTGTTGGTCACGTAGTAGAGCGCTTGCGATCCCTGGCCCAGAGCACTCTGGGTACCAGGAATCGCGTGAGCACCCGCGTAGAGCGTCCCGTCGAGATCGAGCAGAAGTACGTCGTACTGGCTGCGAAGAACCGTCACAGATCTTCTCCGGACAGCTCCGCCACCCGCTCTTCTGCATCCGTATCGCCCTCGAGATCTGCTGCTGCAGCATTGAGGAACCACTTCAGACCGTCTTCGACGCGGCCGGCCGCAACAAGTGCGTCGGCGTAGGCGTAGAACAGCCTGGCAGCAGACGCACCGGTGCGCTTTGCATCAAGATCGGCAGTCTGCAAGGTGACAACGGCCTGATCGAACTGGCCGAGATCCATCCGGGCGCCTGCTACGACCATCCGAAGCTCCGACGCTTCATCCCCCGACAGCAGTTTGGCTTCGTCACTACGACCGAGTTCGATCGCCCGCTCGGGGCGACCCAATCCGCGTTCGCAGTCAGCCATCACTGCAATAAGTCCAGGACCGCCGGCCATACGACGAGCTGCACGCAGCTCGGACAATGCTTCAGCCCATTCACCGGCGTGATACGCAGTGATTCCGGCAGCTTCACGAACAACCGCGATTCGGCCGGCGCGCTGACGGGCAGCACGGGCATGGAGCAGTGCAAGTTCCGGATCTTCGTCGACCAACTTGCCGGCCATGACGAGGTGACGCGCAACTGTGTTGGCGTTGTCCTTGTCCAAGCTCAGCAGATCACGACGAACAGCCGGATCAAGTTCGGTCGGTTCTACGTTGTCTGGTAGATCGGGTTCGTCAGGGCGTGCTGCCTGACGCTGATTGCGGTCACCGTCGCGTCCACGAGGGGTAAATCCACCCTCGCCGCCACGACGCGATCCGCCGCTTCTGTCTCCTCCGCCGCTGCGGCGGTCGCCGCCACCGCTGCTTCGGGGACCACGCCCGTCGTTGTCACGACGGGGGCCACCTGAACGAGGCGCTCCTCCCCCACGGAAGGACCGACGCTCGTCGCCATTCTCCGACACAGTCTTTCCTTTCATACAACGCACGAAAGGGGACCCAGTATGTTGGGTCCCCTTTCGGTTAACGGGTGTTCGGCGGTGTCCTACTCTCCCACACCCTGTCGAGTGCAGTACCATCGGCGCTGAAGGGCTTAGCTTCCGGGTTCGGAATGGGACCGGGCGTTTCCCCTTCGCTATGACCGCCGTAACTCTATGAAACTGTCACAGTAACTAACCGTGAACCAGATCCTCCACACACCCACCGACAAGTGTCGGTGAATGATGGGGAATCGAATTCAAGGTATCTGTGTGTTGTTTCAGATACCGCACAGTGGACGCGTAGCTTCTTTGTGGTAAGTCCTCGGCCTATTAGTACCAGTCACCTGCATACATTACTGTACTTCCAGTTCTGGCCTATCAACCCGGTGGTCTGCCGGGGGCCTTACCCCCTCGAGGGGGTGAGAAACCTCATCTTGGAACAGGCTTCCCGCTTAGATGCTTTCAGCGGTTATCCCTTCCGAACGTAGCTAACCAGCGGTGCTCCTGGCGGAACAACTGGCACACCAGAGGTTCGTCCGTCCCGGTCCTCTCGTACTAGGGACAGCCTTCCTCAAGTTTCTTACGCGCGCGGCGGATAGAGACCGAACTGTCTCACGACGTTCTAAACCCAGCTCGCGTGCCGCTTTAATGGGCGAACAGCCCAACCCTTGGGACCTACTCCAGCCCCAGGATGCGACGAGCCGACATCGAGGTGCCAAACCATCCCGTCGATATGGACTCTTGGGGAAGATCAGCCTGTTATCCCCGGGGTACCTTTTATCCGTTGAGCGACACCGCTTCCACTTGCCGGTGCCGGATCACTAGTCCCGACTTTCGTCCCTGCTCGACCTGTCAGTCTCACAGTCAAGCTCCCTTGTGCACTTGCACTCGACACCTGATTGCCAACCAGGCTGAGGGAACCTTTGGGCGCCTCCGTTACATTTTGGGAGGCAACCGCCCCAGTTAAACTACCCACCAGGCACTGTCCCTGAACCAGATCATGGTCCGAGGTTAGAGGTCCAATTCGATCAGAGTGGTATTTCAACAACGACTCCACGATAACTGGCGTCACCGTTTCACAGTCTCCCACCTATCCTACACAAACCGAACCGAACACCAATACCAAGCTGTAGTGAAGGTCCCGGGGTCTTTTCGTCCTGCCGCGCGTAACGAGCATCTTTACTCGTAATGCAATTTCGCCGAGTCTACGGTTGAGACAGCTGAGAAGTCGTTACGCCATTCGTGCAGGTCGGAACTTACCCGACAAGGAATTTCGCTACCTTAGGATGGTTATAGTTACCACCGCCGTTTACTGGGGCTTAAATTCTCAGCTTCGCTCCCGAAGGAACTAACCGGTCCTCTTAACCTTCCAGCACCGGGCAGGCGTCAGTCCGTATACATCGTCTTACGACTTCGCACGGACCTGTGTTTTTAGTAAACAGTCGCTTCTCACTGGTCTCTGCGGCCCCACCCAGCTCAGACAGTAAATGTCGTCACCAGACAGGGCCCCCCTTCTCCCGAAGTTACGGGGGCATTTTGCCGAGTTCCTTAACCATAGTTATCTCGATCGCCTTAGTATTCTCTACCTGACCACCTGTGTCGGTTTGGGGTACGGGCCGTGTGAAAGCTCGCTAGAGGCTTTTCTCGGCAGCATAGGATCACTGAATTCGCCTCAATCGGCTACGCATCACGTCTCAGGCTTAATGTGACCCGGATTTGCCTAGGTCACGCCCTACACGCTTACACCGGTATTACCACTGACCGGCCCAGCTACCTTCCTGCGTCACCCCATCGCTTGGCTACTACCAGATCAGGTCCCGTGCATCCACCAACTCGAGACCCGAAGGTCTTCTCGTGGCTTCAGGACGGTTAGTATCACTGATTCACCATGGGCGCGTTCACACGGGTACGGGAATATCAACCCGTTGTCCATCGGCTACGCCTGTCGGCCTCGTCTTAGGTCCCGACTCACCCTGGGCGGATTAACCTGGCCCAGGAACCCTTGGTCATTCGGCGGACGAGTTTCTCACTCGTCTTTCGCTACTCATGCCTGCATTCTCACTCGTGTGGCCTCCACGGCTAGGTCACCCTGCCGCTTCCATGGCCACACGACGCTCCCCTACCCATCCACACACCTGCCCAACACTCCGCAGAGTGAAGGGGGGCTATTGCGTGAATGCCGCAGCTTCGGTGGTGTACTTGAGCCCCGCTACATTGTCGGCGCAGGATCACTTGACCAGTGAGCTATTACGCACTCTTTCAAGGGTGGCTGCTTCTAAGCCAACCTCCTGGTTGTCTTCGCGACCCCACATCCTTTTCCACTTAGTACACGCTTAGGGACCTTAGCTGGCGATCTGGGCTGTTTCCCTCTCGACTACGAACCTTATCGCCCGCAGTCTCACTGCCGCGCTCTCACTCACCGGCATTCGGAGTTTGGCTGATTTCGGTAAGCTTGTGGGCCCCCTAGACCATCCAGTAGCTCTACCTCCGGTGAGAAACACGCGACGCTGCACCTAAATGCATTTCGGGGAGAACCAGCTATCACGGAGTTTGATTGGCCTTTCACCCCTACCCACAACTCATCCCCTCAGTTTTCAACCTAAGTGGGTTCGGTCCTCCACGACGTCTTACCGTCGCTTCAACCTGGCCATGGGTAGATCACTCCGCTTCGGGTCTAGAGCATGCCACTATGATCGCCCTATTCGGACTCGCTTTCGCTACGGCTACCCCACACGGGTTAACCTCGCGACATGCCACTAACTCGCAGGCTCATTCTTCAAAAGGCACGCCATCACCCCCCACACCGAAGTGTGCAAAGGCTCTGACGGATTGTAAGCGCACGGTTTCAGGTACTATTTCACTCCCCTCCCGGGGTACTTTTCACCTTTCCCTCACGGTACTAGTCCGCTATCGGTCACCAGGGAGTATTCAGGCTTATCGGGTGGTCCCGACAGATTCACACCAGATTTCACGGGCCCGGTGCTACTTGGGTTTCCATTACAACAGTCACAAAGTTTTCGTGTACGGGATTCTCACCCTCTACGACAGGCCGTTCCAGACCACTTCCACTAACCTCATGATTTCTTACTGTTGGCCAACACGGCAGCATTGACAAAATGAACCCCACAACCCCACGAATGCAACACCTGCCGGCTATCACACACCCATGGTTTAGCCTCTTCCGCTTTCGCTCGCCACTACTCACGGAATCACGGTTGTTTTCTCTTCCTGTGGGTACTGAGATGTTTCACTTCCCCACGTTCCCTCCACACGCCCTATATATTCAGGCGCGGGTAACACGACATCACTCGTGCTGGGTTTCCCCATTCGGACATCCTCGGATCACAGCTCGGTTGACAGCTCCCCGAGGCTTATCGCAGCCTCCTACGTCCTTCATCGGCTCCTGGTGCCAAGGCATCCACCGTACGCTCTTCATTACTTACAACAAAGATGCTCGCGTCCACTGTGCAGTTCTCAAACAACACACAAC